>NZ_CP119421.1:0-1200000 GCF_030506305.1 Porifericola rhodea
ATGAAGAAAAGATGGATCACCCTGCTTATTATTGTAGGAATAATTATTCTTATTCGCTTACTGCTGGAGCCTGTAGCCGAACATTACGTCAACCGAGAACTCAATAAACTGGAACATTACTCAGGAAGTATAGCTGATGTGGATATTCGCCTGTACCGTGGCGCATACAAAATAAAAGGTATAGAGATTAACAAAATCAGCAATGAAGTAGAAAAACCTTTTGTCAGTATTGATACTATGGATTTATCGGTACAGTGGGATGCCCTGCTCAAAGGTAGTATTGTCGGTGAGATATTAGTTATAAACCCTAAAGTAAATATGGTGGTCACTCCTACAGTGGAAGATGACAGCACCAGCGAACAGACCGGTGCAGAGGAGGACTGGACACAAACTGTTCAGAACCTGATTCCTTTAACCATTAACAGGTTTGAAATTAAAAGCGGGCGTCTCTCCTACTTTGACCCTAATGTTAATCCTGAAGTAGATATTTACCTGCATGAACTCAACTTACTGATAGAAAATATTAGTAATGTAAATGATAGTACAGATAAACTCCCCTCCTCTTTAAAGGCAAGTGCAGTCACAGTAGGAAATGGAGAGATAAGTCTGGATATGCAGATGAACGTTTTGAAAGAAATGCCTGACCTCAATGCTAATTTTGAATTGAAAAACCTGGATTTGACATCTCTTAATGATTTCATTAAAGCCTACGCGAATTTTGATGTTCATGCCGGCACTTTCACAACTATTACAGAATTACAGCTTACTGATGGACAACTAGATGGCTACATCAAACCATTTTTTGATAATCTGGATGTCTTTTCACTGGAAGAAGACCTTAAAGATGACAAAGGATTCTTTGGGAAAGCATGGGAAGCACTGGTAGGCCTGGGAGCGGAAAGCCTGGAAAATCAGCCACAGGACCAGGTGGCTACCCGTATTCCAATTCAGGGATCCTTAGATAAAATGGATCCGGACATCTCTAAAACGGTCTGGAATATCTTAAGAAATGCGTTTGTAGATGCCTTTGAAAAAGAGTTTGAACGAAGAGCAAAAGCTGATACTAATTAGGAATTTGTTTAAGAAAAGTACTAAAAGGCTTAATTTATAATCTTTCTGTGTATTTTTAAACAGCATCAGGCATTGACTGTTTGATAGCTAAACTTAACCAAACTTAACTTTTGCCTTATTCCACTGCATAACTTTTTCAGGAATGGGCTAATTCGCAAAATCGAGAAGATAGCATGAATAAACACACTTACGACTTTGGCGTAATAGGAAACTGCGCTTTTTTGGCTCTTGTACACAAAAACACTAACATCAACTGGCTATGCTGGCCTCGCTTCGACAGCAGCTTCGTCTTTGGAGGTTTGCTGGACGATGAAAAAGGAGGCGAGTTTAGCATTCTACCTTCTACCGACAACTTTAATTCTCATCAGTATTATATAGAAAATACCAACGTGCTTTGCACCGAAATAGAGAATGAAGATGGCAAGTACAGAGTAACCGATTTTGCTCCCCGCTTCTTCCAATATGACCGTTACTTTAAACCACTTATGCTCATTCGTAAGATTGAGCCCCTTTCGGGCACGCCACGCGTAAAAGTGAAGTGCGACCCAGTGGGTGAGTATGGGAGCTTAAAACCATCCATGAACCAGGCCAGTAACCACATTAAGTTTCTGGGTCTGCAAAGCGAAATTAGGCTGACTACCAATATCTCGCTAACCTACATACTGGAAGAGCAGCATTTTGTACTTAATGATACGCGTTATCTTGTACTTACTTATGGCGCACCGCTGGAAGCACCTGTAGAAAGCACTTCCGAAAACTTTCAACAAAAAACAGTAAACTACTGGCAGCACTGGGTAAAGAGTACCAGTATTAGTGATTTTTACCAGCAGCAGGTTATTCGCTCTGCTTTAGTTCTCAAAATTCATCAGTTTGAAGATACTGGCGGTATTATAGCTTCTACTACTACCAGCTTACCGGAAGCCCCCGGAAGTGGCAGAAACTGGGACTATCGCTATTGCTGGCTTCGCGATACGTATTATACACTTACAGCCTTTAACCATATTGGCCACTTTGAAGAGCTAGAGCGGTATTTCTACTACATTGCCAATATATCTGCCAGCCAGAAAAGTCGCTATCAGCCACTCTACTCAATTAGCGGCAGCGATCAGCTGATAGAGAAGATCATGGACCTTAAAGGGTATTTAGGAAACCAGCCCGTACGTGTGGGTAACCAGGCTTATGAGCATATTCAAAATGACGTATACGGACAGGTATTGTTATCTCTACTCCCACTTTATGTAGACCACCGTTTTATCAACGACGAGCGAGCAGGCTCCCAGAATCTAGTGTACGACGTGCTTCAAAAAATTGAGGAAGTGATGTATGAGCCAGATGCCGGACTTTGGGAGTTCAGAGACCTGAGCCAGTACCATTGCTATACTTACCTCTTCCACTGGGCGGGTAGCTCTGCCGCAATAAAAATTGCCAAACGCCTTGGCGATAAAGAGTTAGAGATTAAGGCTTCTAAACTGAAACAGGCCGCTGTTGATAAAATTGAAGAATGCTACGATCCAGAACGTAAGGTATACACTCAGGCCATTGGTACCAAAAACCTGGATGCCAGCACCCTACAACTCATTATGATGAATTATCTGGACGGCAACTCCGACAGGGCTAAAAATCACCTAAAAAGCCTGGAGAAGGAGCTTAAGTCAGAAGACGGGCTATTCTACCGTTACCTCCATATGGACGATTTTGGTATGCCCGAAACTACATTTTTGATCTGTGCTTTCTGGTATGTAGAAGCTCTGGCCTGTGTGGGGCGTGTAGATGAAGCTACCGAAACATTTGAAAACATTATGCAATACAGTAATCATCTGGGCTTGTTTAGCGAAGATGTGGATGCAGCTACTGGTAGCCAGTGGGGTAATTTCCCTCAGGCTTATAGCCATGTAGGCCTGGTAAATGCGGCTTACAGAATTGCTACGAAACTAGATGCTCCAGACTTTTTGGAATAGACTGTATAGCTCTTCAACATAGAAAAAGCCGGTTCATAAGAGCCGGCTTTCTTATTATTATCTGTCTCGTCCTAAAAACTAATATGCGATTAATGCCTTTAGCAGGTCTCTCACATCATGAAAAGTATTGACACTAAACCTTGCTGCTGAGGTTTTACTACCTACTTTGATGGTATAGGCATCTTTAGGCATGGCACGGAAGGTATCTTCATCAGTAAAATCATCACCAATCGCTACTACAAAGTCATAAGGATAATTCTCCAGCCACTGGGCTGCCGTACGTCCTTTGTTTACTTCTCTATCCTTAATTTCTACTACCATATCGCCTTCCAATACCTGAAGGTTGCTATTAGATGAGAGATACTTCAAATGGCTGGTAAGCTCACGGGTACGTAATTCTCCCAGCCCGGTCTCTACTTTACGGTAATGCCAGACTAAAGAATAATCTTTTTCTTCTATAAATGAACCAGGTGTACGGTTTACGTACAGTTCCAGCACCGGCAGTATTTCTTTCTTCCAATTGTTTTTCATAGCCGCAATGGTACGCCACTCAGAATCATGCTCTCGCATCCATACGCCATGCTCAGCAATCAGGTCTACCTGCTGATGCCCCAGCCATTCTTCTAAGGTGTCTTTGTCTCTGCCACTAATAATTATCACCCTGTTCTTCTCTTCTTTGGTAAGCTTTTTAATAATACCAATTAATTCCTCATCGGGTTTGGCATCTTTAGGATCGGGATGAAAACCGGAAAGTGTACCATCATAATCCAGAAAGATCAGCCGTTCATCAGCTTTAGAGAAGCTCATCAGCATTTTCTCCAGCGACAGCTCATCCATTTTACGTGTCTGCATACCTCGCTGCGCATTCTTAATATTATTAAGGCTGGTCATAAAGAGGTCTACCCAATGCGAAATATTGTAGCGCTTAAGCGAGTTTTGCATAATAGTGTTATGCATAATCTGCTCAGACTCAGGCATGGTCAGGGCCTTATGTATGGCATCTACAATCTGGTCTATATCATTAGGGTTAATAAGTATAGCATCTGAAAGCTCTTTGGAAGCACCACACATCTCACTCAAAATAAGCACTCCCTTCTTGTTGATTTTGCTGGCGATAAATTCTTTACACACCAGGTTCATACCATCACGCATAGGAGTAACCAAAGCAACATCAGCCATACGGTAGAATGCAGAGAGCTCTTCCAGCGGGAATGAACGGTAGAAGAAATGTACCGGCGTCCAGTTGATTTTACCAAATCGCCCGTTAATTCTACCCACCAGGCGATCCACCTCTTCTTTAAGCTCTTTATACTTGCCCACCTGATCGCGAGAAGGCACTACAACCATAATCAGGGAAACTTTGTCACGATACTGAGGGTAGCGTTCAAAGAACAACTCAAAAGCTCTCAGTCGCTGAGGAATACCTTTAGAATAATCCAGACGGTCTATAGACAGGATAAGCTTCTGATCTCCTAAAGAAATACGATAGTGCACTTCGCGCTCCAGCGCTTCAGGTGAGGCTGCGGCTTCTGCATATTTGTCATAATCAATTCCCATAGGGAAAGAGTCTACCATCACCGTACGATTGCCTACTACCACCTGCCCCTGGGTATTGCTCAGACCTGCCAGCCTGCTCACCGAACTCAGGAAGTGACGCATATCATCATAGGTATGGAATCCGATTAAGTCGGCACCCAATACACCATTTAAAATTTCGCGACGCCAGGGTAGCAGTCGGAATATCTCGTAAGAAGGAAAAGGTATATGCAGAAAAAAACCAATGCTGGCATCGGGAAAGCGCTCACGTAGCATGCCCGGCACTAACATTAGCTGATAATCGTGAATCCATAGGGTATCGTCAGGATCACATTTTTTGGCAATCTCATCCGCAAACTTACGATTTACACGTTTGTAAGCCTCCCACAGCTTAGGATCGTAAATAGCATATTGGATAAAATAGTGGAAATTAGGCCAGAGGGTTTCATTACTGAAGCCTTCATAAAAATCTTTGATGTCGTCTTCGGTAAGGAAGACGGGTATCATACTTTCTTTGGCAATAGCCTCTGTAATCTCGGCTTTTTCGTCTTTGCGGGTAGACACCAGTCCGGGCCAACCTATCCAAAGATTGTTTCCTTCTTTGTAGATAGAGCCTAAGCCGGTGGCTAATCCTCCGGCACTGGTATGGTATTCTAGTTGTTTTTTCTCATTTCTCTGAATTTTAATCGGCAAGCGATTAGAAACAATTATGGTTTTTGCCATGAGTTGCAGCTTGTTAGGTCAATAGTATATAAAAATTGCGAATCGTATCACTGATAAAAATAGGCATTAAGTTCTGCTACAAGAGGCAATGAAGTATTAATGCTTAAACTTAAAACTCCTCAACCTGATTTCTGTTAACTTTCTTTTGGTGTCCAAAGGAAAATCACCTCTCATCATCCAATCGTAATAAGCAGGTTCGGATTGCAGTACATCCAAGATAGGGCGATTCTTAAATTTACCAAAATTAAATACTTCTACCCCCTGATCATTCATGACAAAGCGACCAGCCAGATCTACCATTTTAGTGCTGGAGATATCGTGCAAAGACTTTACGTTATCCTGTATAATACCTACCTGATTTCCTTTGGCATCTACGACGGGTTTATTCAGATAACGTTCTACCTGAGCGAATAGCACTTCCATAGATGCTCGAGTGTCTGCTTCGGCACTGTGTGCATCTTCCAATGACTTTTTGCAATAAAACTCATAAGCAGCGGCAAGTGTCCTTTTCTCCATCAGATGGAAGATCTTTTGTGAATCTACCAGCTTACGGTTGCTAACATCAAATTCAATGTTTTCTCTCAAAAACTCTTCTACCAGCAGGGGAACATCAAAGCGAATTATATTGAATCCCGAAAGGTCGCAGCCCTCTAAAAATTTTGCCAGCTCTTTTGCCACCGACTTAAAAGGTGGCAGGTCTTTTACATCCTCATCATAAATGCCGTGGATCATGCTAGACTCAGCTGGTATCGGCATCTGCGGATTAACACGAACGTTCTTTTCTTCTGATTCACCATTCGGCAGTATCTTAATAATATGAATTTCAATAATTCGGTCGTTAGATACATTGGTACCGGTAGTCTCCAGGTCAAAAAATGCCAGCGGGTTCTTCAGCTTTAATTTCATAAGATTATTACTATCCTCTTTTAAGATTTATTTTCTATGATAGACTGCCCAAAGGCATTAAGGTCTAGACCTCCGTAGTTTCCGGAGCTCATGAGCAGTAGGTTTTTGTTGTTCCACTTCTGGCTCAGTAAAAACTCCTGAAGGCTTTGGCTATCAGTAAACACTTTAATGTCTTTTCTATTAAACGCTTCCTGTATTAGCTCGTCGGTAAGAGGCTCCAGCTTTTTATGGCGCGATACTTCCGGATTATGGTATACCACACCCAGGTCGGCATCTGAAAGGGTATCCTGGTACTGTCCTATAAACTCTTTATTCAAGCTGCTAAAGGTGTGCAGTTCCATACAGGCCACCAGCTCACGTTTAGGGTACTGCTGCTTTACTGCTTTAGTTGTGGCCTGTAGTTTTGATGGTGCATGGGCAAAATCTTTATACACCGAAGTAGTCTCGTCAGAAGCTATTAGTTCCAGTCGCTTGCTAGCCCCGGTAAAGCTGGGTATAGCCTGGTAAAAATCGCTTTTTTGAACTCCTATACGCATACAAACCTCCAGTGCGCCACTAATATTTTGCATATTATGATACCCAAAAAGTTGTATAGCCAGTTCTCCATCGTCGGTTTTCAGATAGGTAACCCCATCTTTTACTTTATGAGGGTGAGCTTTATATTCTATTCGGTTTACATCGGCTCTTTCTTTTCTACCAATCATGGTTGCCAGATCATCTTCTTCGCAATAAACCAGCGAACCAGCTTTGGGTGAGGCATCTGCAAAGAGCTCAAACTGACGTACATAATCATCCAGTGTGGGAAATACGTTGTAGTGGTCCCAGGCAATACCGCTGATCAGGCCAATGTGATGCTGGTATTTCAGGCACTTAGGAGAAAGGTCCAGAGGAGAGGTCAGATACTCGTCTCCCTCTATCACGATAATTGGTGCGTCACTCAGGCTTACCAACCCATCAACGGTAGCCGTTCTGGCTCCTAGTACATAGTCAAACTCACGCCCCAGATGCTGTAGCACGTGCAGTATAATAGATGTGATTGTCGTTTTACCATGGCTACCCGCTATTACAATACGCTGCTTGTCTTTGCTTTGCTCGTAAATGTATTCAGGGTAAGAGTACACCTTCAGCCCCATTTCCTGGGCTTTTTTTAGCTCAGGGTTATCAGGTCGGGCATGCATACCCAACACAATAGCATCCAGATCTTCAGTTATTTTTTCAGGAAACCAGCCAAACTGCTCGGGAAGAATGCCCTGCGCCTCTAATGCTGACTTTGCCGGATCATAAATTTCGTCATCAGATCCGCTAACTACTATACCTTTTTTGGCCAGATGCAACGCTAAATCGTGCATAACACTACCACCAATGGCGATAAAATGTACCCGGGAAATGTTGTTCTGCATAAAATTAATATTGATTATACCTCCTCAATTCCTAATTAGTGTTTCAAAATTAAGACAAAAACCCTTAGCGACAAATCACTGATTGGGTTTAGGATAGCATAATACGGTAAATAAGTCTAAGTGAGAAATGTAAGCTTTAGATTCAGGAATGATTATTTTTTTATTAAAATAGACCCATAAATTTCCGACGTACTGTAAGAAGTTATGCCGGATACTATTGCGGCTAGATAGCAGGGCACTTAGCGCAGGCACTATTTTTTGTAAAGAGAAGCGGTATATTTAGTCTACCTGCAACTGCTGCAACCGTATAAATAAATAAGCCATTTGCTCAGGAGTGCGACTGGCTGATAGTAGAAGAATTTTCCTTTTTATCATTGTAACATAATATTTATGTACCAGCTTAAAAGAATTTTGGTGTGTGTTGACCTCAGCGCTATGGATGAAGATGTCATCCGCTATGCCGCAGAGATGGCTAAGATCACTGAGGCCGACAGCGTTTATTTTTTACATGCCGCCAAAGACCTCAACCTACCCGAAGAACTTGCAGACAAATATCAGGACGTACTGGCACCTGTAGACGAAACGCTGAAACATCAGGTGCAGGATACGGTAGATAAATACTTCAGTAAGCAAAACGGAACCGATATTGAAATAGATATTCTGGAAGGCAAACCTACCGATACGGTACTTAAATTTGCCAAAAGAAAAAACGTAGACCTGATTGTATTAGGTAAACATACCAGCAAAGGCAAACCAAAAATAAATCAGGGCAAAATAGCTGAGCTTAGCCACTGCTCTGTACTTTTTGTGCCTAAAGGTGCGGATATTCAGGTACATAGTATTATGGTAGCCGCTGACTTCTCGGATAATGCCAAGCGGGCTATGGAGCAGGCAATTCATATCAAAGAAAAGAAGAAGGACGTTACCATTTACAGTCACCATGTGTATACGGTACCTCACGGCTACCACAAAACCGGAAAAAGCTACGAGGAGTTTGCAGAGATTATGAAAGGACATGCAGAAAACGACTCTCATAAGTTCTTTAAAAAGCATGAGTTAGATGAGAATGTTTGCGAAACGCACTATACCCTAAGCGAAGATGATAAAATCCATGATGAGCTAAATGACTTTGCGGTAGACAAAAACGCAGATATGATTATGATTGGTTCTCAGGGAAGAACAGCCGCGGCTTCTATACTTCTGGGTAGCGTAGCTGAGCAGATTTTGCATTACGAAAACAATATCCCTGTTTTTATCGTCAAGAAGAAGAACGATAATATGAGCTTTTTTGAAGCCTTGCTCAAGATTTAGGCATAGCGCAAACAACTTACAACTGCTGTAGTTGAATACTTAAATTTTGAGCTAAGCCTTATTTTTTAACTTCATGCTTACAGCAGTTCTTATAGGTTATTTTCTAGCCTTAATATGTGCCATTTTTTATAAGCAGCAACCCAAAATAATAGGATATGTATCTGCTGCCGGGGTAGCCTGCCTGGCAGTCTATTTCTTTTCATTCTGGGGAAAAATACATGAGCAGTCCGCGCTGGATTTTTCATATGCCTGGGTACCTAGCCTGGACCTCAACCTTAGTTTTTATCTAGACGGATTAAGCCTGTTTTTCACGCTGCTTATCACTGTTTTTGGGGCACTTATCTTACTTTACAGCACCGCCTATATGGAAGGCGAGGCCCATGCCAACCGCTTTTTTGCCTATATGCTCACCTTTATGGCATCTATGTTGGGGCTGGTGCTTTCCGGTAATTTAATTCAGCTGTATATTTTCTGGGAGCTAACCAGTATCAGTTCTTTTCTGCTCATCAGCTATAAACATGAAGACGCTGAAGCCCAAAGCTCTGCAATGCAGGCTCTTCTGGTAACCGCTGGTGGAGGGCTTGCACTGCTCGCCGGCCTTATTCTCATAGGGGTATCGGCAGAATCATTTAGTATAGCCGATGTACTTAGTACTGACTTACAGCAGAGTCCCTATATTACTGCTATCATACTACTGGTACTACTGGGCAGCTTTACCAAATCCGCACAGTTTCCCTTTCACTTCTGGTTGCCTAACGCTATGGCAGCTCCTACACCGGTAAGCGCCTATTTACACTCTGCCACTATGGTAAAGGCAGGTATATTTTTACTATTCCGTTTTCAGGAAGTATTAGCAGTTTCTGCATTATGGTCAGATTCGCTTATGCTGGTAGGTAGTACTACTATGCTTTTTGCAGCAGTAATGTCATTTGTGCAGTACGATATCAAAAAGATATTAGCCTACATTACCGTTAGTGCCCTTGGTCTGATGGTAGCAGCCATTGGAATTGGGACCGAAGAGGCACTTAAAGCCGCTCTGGTCTACCTGTTAGTGCATGCGCTATATAAAGGTGCTCTTTTTCTGGTAGCTGGCAATGTAGACCACGAGGCGGGCACTAAAGATATACGGAAGCTTGGAGACTTAGCCCGGCATATGCCCTGGACAGCTGCCGCAGCGGCTATGGCCAGCATAGCCATGGCAGGACTTCCTCCTGCCCTAGGCTTTATCGGTAAAGAAAAACTCTACGAAAGCACACTCCACGCTCCAAGCTTTTCTGTATTGTTAACCATCGCAGCCTTTCTAACCAGCGCGCTATACGTAGCCATAGCAGTAATTATAGGCTGGGGACTATTCTTTGGTAATAAAGATGAAGCTTCTCCTAAAAACCCTCACCCTGCCCCATTTAGTATGTTTTTTCCACCAATACTCATGGCAGGGGCTGGCCTGAGCTTTGGTTTTCTTAACCATATGCTCTCAATTGACCTGCTGAGCCCGGCGGCAAGTGTAATTATAGGTAAAGCTACAGAAATTGAACTGGGCCTATGGCATGGATTCAACTGGGTATTGGCTTTGAGTCTACTGACCTTTGCCGTTGGCTTTACCATCTATGTCCTACGAACTAAACTTGGTAAAGGCCTCCATTTTGCCCGTCATGAATATGCTTATGCCCCGGAGCAGCTTTACTTTAAAGGCCTGAACAGCCTGCAATCCTTTGCTGTCAAGGTGAATATGGTACTACAGAATGGTTATTTGAGAAACTACCTGTTTACTATTTTTAGCTTTTTGGTATTGGTGGTGGGTACTACATACATAGGTCTGGGCCTGTTTCCAGAAGAAACCTCAATTACGCTCCCTTTAAGTTTTTCCGGGGTCTACGAGTTTGTGCCATACCTACTCATTTTAATGGGCATGTATATCATTTTTACTACACGCTCTCGCTTAAACTTATTGCTGGCTGCCAGCATGCTGGGTTTTGGAGTTGCCACCATCTTCGCTTTTTTTAGTGCGCCAGATGTATCTATGACTCAGTTTCTGGTAGAAACAATTACCCTGGTATTTTTCATGCTTATCCTTAACCGTTTGCCTCGTAAACTGCTGGATACTGGTAAGAGAAGAAGGAAGGCAGGGCAGATTATCCTTTCTGTACTATTCGGAGGGCTGATGAGCCTGATTCTGCTCAGTATAAATGAGGTACCTCTGGCATCTCCCTTAAAAGAGTACTACCTATCTCAAAGTTACCCTAAAGCTAAAGGTGAAAATGTGGTAAACGTTATCCTGATAGACTTTAGGGCACTGGACACCATGGGAGAGATTACCGTACTGGCCATTACAGCAATTGGTATACTGGCATTGAGCAGCCTTAACCTAAAAGAAGAAGAAAAATGAGAACGATAATCCTCTCCAAAGCTATTAGCTTGCTCTTACCTGTCTTCATACTTGTCTCCATTTATGTATTTTTTAGGGGACATGCTCAGCCCGGCGGGGGCTTTATTGCCGCACTTATTGCTGCTATAGGTTTTATTCTACACATGATGGCTTTTGGGGTACAAACCACTTATAAAAAATATCACATCAATGCTTTTGCCCTTATAGGCAGTGGTTTATTATTCGCTTTTTCTGCCAGCATATTACCCTTACTATTGGGAGCACATTTTCTGGAAGGGCTGTGGTTTCCCTTCAAAATACCCCTTATCGGAAAAGTGGGTACACCCACCCTTTTTGATTTGGGTGTTTACCTGCTTGTTATAGGAATTACCTTAAAAATTGCTACTAACCTATTTGAAGAAACAGACTGATGGAAATTATCATGACGATAATCACTGGTGTACTGTATGCTGCGGGAGTTTACCTGCTCATGCAACGCAGCTTTATTAAGCTGGTCATCGGGATTATACTTTTTGCGCATGCCAGCAACTTTTTCCTGTTTACTGCCGGAGGCATTACCAGAGCTATGCCAGCCTTTGTGCACAACGGGCAGCCGGATGTAGAGAAACTGGCAGACCCATTACCACAGGCCCTGATACTTACGGCTATCGTAATTGGCTTAGGTATTCAGGCATTTGCGATTGTACTACTCAAACGTGTATACCATGTTACGGGTACCAGCGATCTGGATAAATTAAGAACAACTGACCGGGAGGAGGAGCATGCCTGATCATATTCTGATACTTGCCCCTTTACTAGCCCCTTTACTCGGAGGTGTGTTCTGTATTTTTTTCTGGAAAAACCTTAAAGTTCAACAAACTATTTATCTGCTGGCAACAAGCTTTACCCTACTTATGGGTCTGGCTCTGCTGCAGAGAGTAGATGAGCAAGGTATTATTTCTCTTCAGGCTGGTAACTGGGAAGCGCCCTTTGGTATTACTTTGGTCGTAGATATGTTGAGTGCGCTTATGCTAAGTGCCAGTGCCCTGTTGGGCATGGTCATCCACTTTTTTTCCTTATCACATACCAGCGTAACGCTAGAACGTAAGCATTTCGGCTACTATCCTGCCTTGCTCCTGATGCTGTTTGGTATTCATGGTGCCCTGATAACCGGCGATATATTTAATCTTTATGTATGGTTTGAGGTTATGCTGATTTCCTCTTTTGTACTGCTTACTCTGGGCGGAGAAGAAGGACAACTGGAAGGGGCGGTTAAATATGTGACGATCAATTTTATTGCTTCCAGCCTGTTTCTGGCAGGCATAGGTATACTTTATGGCATTAGCGGAAGTACTAATATGGCTCAGCTATCTGTATATCTGCATGCAGAGGATATTTCTCCCATAGTATATGTGGGCTTTCTCTTTTTTCTCATCAGTTTCGGGATCAAAGCCGCACTTTTCCCCCTCTTTTTCTGGCTACCGGCTTCCTATCATACTCCGCCTATTGCTATCTCTGCGATAATAGCAGGGCTACTAACCAAGGTAGGAATCTACGCCCTCTTTCGGACAGCTATATTTATCTTCCCTTCGGATATGCCCATCTTTCAGAATCTGATTTTGTGGCTTGCCGGACTAACAATGCTTAGCGGAATGATGGGCGCTTTAGCACAGCAGGATTACCGCAAAATACTCTCCTACCTTATCATAAGCCATATGGGCTACATGGTAATGGGACTGGGCATAGGCACACAACTAGCCATTAGCGGAGCAGTATTTTATATTCTACACAGCATTATTGTAAAGTCTAACCTCTTTTTTATGGGCGGGCTCATCGGGAAGTTCAGCAAAACATTTGACCTGACAAAAGCAGGAGGCTTGTACAAGAAGCTGCCTATCTTATCTAGCTGCTTTTTTATCTCTGCCATGTCATTATCAGGAATTCCCCCACTCAGCGGCTTCTGGGGAAAGTATGTGCTAGCCAGAGCTGGTCTGGAGCAGCAAGACTACTGGATAGTGGGTGTTGCCTTACTTACTGGTCTGCTTACGCTTCTCTCTGTAGGAAGGGTATGGCTCAAAATGTTTTTAAAGTCGGCTGAAAGTAAAACTGTAGAACCCCAGATGAGCGAAAGATACTTCTCTGCCCAGCACCCAGGTATGTACAGCACTGTTCTTTTGCTGATGCTATTGGTACTAGCGATGAGCTTTTACCCTGAGCCATTTGTACAGTGGTCAGAAACGGCTGCTCAGCATCTGCTAAACCGCGAACTGTATATTGAAGAAGTCTTAGGGACAATAGATCAAACAAATGAGCATGCATCTAATTAAACTGATATGTGGGTATATCTTATAAACATTATCCTTGCCGGGGCTATCACTAAAATACTTCATGAGGAGTCAGGGTTTTTTCAGAAGTCGGGACTACTCTCACTGGCCTTATTTGTTGTCAGTTTTATTCTTTTGTGCGTAATAGCAGGCATTTTCAGAAAAAAATACATCACACAGATTTACCTCTCCAGTGGGCTTTTTCTGTTTTTTTTGAAAGAGCTGGTAGTAGCAAATCTTAAAGTAAGCTACGAAGTACTAAGCCCGGGCAGTAACCTACACCCGGCAGTAATTACTGTGCCTCTTGACTTAAGCACTGACCTGGAGATTATGCTACTTGCCAATATGATTACCCTAACACCCGGCACATTGAGTCTGGATGTGTCAGAAGATAAGAAGAAGCTTTATGTACATACCCTGTACAGTGACGAAAGCCGGGAAGTTTTCCGTAAAAATATAAAGCAGGGATTTGAGAAAAAGATACTAGCAATTAACCAACTATAAATGGAAACTATATTTACCATAAGCTTACTCATGATGGTAGTGGCCTCCATACTGATAAGCTACCGTTTTGTTAAAGGCCCCAGTATTGTAGACCGCCTTACGGCTCTGGACCTGATGTCTTATAACCTGATAGCCATTATAGCGCTCTACGCTGCACTTAGCGAGGATACCTTGCTGATAGATGCTGCCGTGGTACTTTCGCTTATTGCTTTTCTGGGTACCCTGGCTTTTGCGTATTACCTTATCAATCAAAGTAAACCATGATCAATATTGTAGCAGCTATATTTATACTGTCGGGAATCGCTTTTATGATGATCGCCGCAATAGGTATTATTCGCTTTCCTGATTTCTACATTCGTATGTCGGTAGTTACTAAAGCTTCTACCATCGGCCTGGGACTTTTACTTACCGGCGTAGGAATTTACTTTAATACCTTAGAAACAATTATCAAGACGATATCTATCTCTTTATTTATTGTACTCAGCTCTCCTATATCGGCTCATGTAATAGCTAAAGCTGCCAGCCTGGTACGTGTTCCTTTCTGGAACAAGACAAATCTGGACGATTATATTGAAGCTAAAGAAACCCCTGACGACCCCAGATATGTAGAGCACAATTATGGTAGCTCGTCCAAAGAAAAAAGCAAAAAAATATAAGGAGTAAGCGAACTAAAATCTCTCATAAAACTGCTTACTACTCTGAAGAAAATTATTTAATATTGCCTCCCTTTTTTCGGGAAGGGCTGTCATAATTAGCAACGCAAAAATATTTATAGAATGAATGTCAGTGAGTTAGATCAAATTTTGGGGCATGCATTCGTAAGGCGTTGCGACTAAGACACAAATTTTCGTAAATTATAAATCACTTCAAAGCGAGAAACCCAACACAACCACTAACATGGCTATGAGCAGCGATAATCCAGGCAGTAGAGCGACTAACCAGAAAAACAGAAGAAACAGGATTGAAGGCTACCTCAATAAAGCCGGCATCAATAGCGGTATGGGGAAACTTCCTCCTCAGGCCACCGATTTAGAAGAAGCCGTGTTGGGAGCACTTATGCTGGAAAAAGAGGCTCTGACTACCGTACTTGAGATTTTACAGGTAGACAGCTTCTACAAAGACAGTCATAAGGAAATTTATAAAGCCATACTTCAGCTCTTTGACAATTCAGAGCCTATAGATATACTTACAGTAACCAACCAGCTTCGTAAGCTGGGCACTTTAGAGTTTGCTGGTGGAGCCTTTTATGTGAGTGGCCTTACCCAGAAGGTAAACTCGGCAGCTAACGTTGAGTTTCATGCCCGTATTATTTCCGAGATGGCCATTAAGCGTGAGCTCATCACTATTGCTTCTGAAATAGAGCAGGAAGCTTATGAAGACACTACCGATACTTTTAGCCTGCTAGACAAAGTAGAACAAAAGATTTTTGGCGTATCCGAATCTAATATTCGTAAAAATTATGCGGATATGCGCTCTATCATGCGAAATGCTATTAACGAACTGGAAGCCAAGAAACACCGAAAAGATGGACTAACCGGAGTACCTACCGGCTTTACTGCTCTGGACAGAGTTACCTCTGGCTGGCAAAAATCTGACCTGGTAATTATTGCAGCTCGTCCGGGTATGGGTAAAACCGCATTTGTACTTTCTGCCCTGCGAAACGCAGCTGTTGATTTTGGGCACCCGGTAGCCATCTTCTCTCTGGAGATGTCGTCCGTACAGCTCGTTAATCGTCTTATCTCAGCCGAGGCACAATTGGAAAGTGAAAAAATTAAGAAAGGAAACCTGGCAGATTTTGAATGGGAGCAATTGTATCACAAAACAGCTGACCTTACGGAAGCTCCTATCTTTATAGATGATACCCCTGCTCTCTCTATTCGGGAGCTGCGCTCTAAATGTAGAAGGCTTAAAGCACAGCACAATATTGAGCTTATCATTATTGACTACTTGCAGCTTATGTCTGGAGATAGCAGTAAGGGCAACCAGGGTAACCGTGAACAGGAGATCGCCTCCATTTCTCGAGCGATGAAAAATATCGCTAAAGAACTAGATGTTCCAGTACTGGCCCTGTCTCAGCTTAGCCGTGCAGTAGAAACTCGTGGTGGCGATAAGCGACCTCAGTTATCCGACTTAAGGGAATCCGGATCAATTGAGCAGGATGCCGATATGGTAATGTTCCTCTATCGCCCAGAATACTATGGTATTACTGAAGATGAGGACAATCAGCCAGTACAAGGCACCGGTGAGGTAATTATAGCCAAGCACCGTAATGGTTCGCTGGAAACTGTACGTCTCAAATTTATTGGAAAATACACTAAGTTTACCGACTTAGATGACACCTCTTTTGATGGAAATACTTATGGCAATCAATTGGTAAGCGCCGGTAATTCTGAGGCTTTTAACGATCCCGGTATCATGACTTTTTCAAGCAAGGCCAATAACCGTTTTAAGCCTTCTGATGACTCATTTAAGCCTGATGATCCTGATGAAGGAGCACCTTTTTAGCAAGCAATTATTAACTTACAGCTCTTTTATGAGCTGTTTTTTTGTTTTTAATCTATAAGCATATGAGTATCTCCATCGCAGATATGCGACAAGATTATTCCCGTCAGTCACTGGATGTGAGTGATGTACTAAGCCATCCTATACAACAGTTTGAAAAGTGGTTTAACGAAGCCCGACAGTCGGAATTGCCTGAACCTAACGCTATGCACCTTTCTACGGTAAGCGCTGAAGGTAAGCCATCAGGAAGAGTAGTATTGTTAAAAGGCATAGAAAAAGAAGCTTTTGTGTTTTATACTAACTACCAGAGCAGCAAGGGCAAAAACCTGGCGCATACACCCTGGGCATCCCTTACTTTTTTCTGGATAGAGTTGGAAAGGCAGGTCCGAATAGAAGGTAGCGTAGAAAAAGTGGCTGCGGATACTTCAACCCAATATTTCCATAGCCGCCCCAGGGGCAGCCAGATTGGAGCCTGGGTATCGCCACAGAGTGAGGTAATCGCGGACAGAGACTTTTTGGAAAAGCGAAAACTAGAGCTGGAGCGGCAGTTTGAAGGCAAAGAAGTACCACGCCCCGAACATTGGGGAGGCTATGCAGTAATACCTCAGACAATAGAATTCTGGCAGGGACGCCCCAGCCGCCTGCATGACCGAATTCGCTATTCTAAAATTGCGGATAAGGGCTGGAAGATAGAAAGACTAGCACCATGACGATATTATTGGTAAATTCGCATTTATCGACATCTAAAATTTTTACAACTTATGCAATCCACGCAAGCAAATACGAATACATCTGCTACGCCTAAAGAACTTGATGAAGCCTATTACCTTAAGGTTTTTAAACGCTACCCACTGGTTTTATCTCATGGTGAAGGAGCAAAAGTATGGGATACCTCTGGCAAAGAATATATAGATGCCCTGGCAGGAATTGCAGTAAACGGAGTAGGACACTGCCACCCTAAAGTGGTTGAAGCTGTACAGCAGCAGGCTGGCAAGCTAATGCATATCTCCAACCTGTTTATCAGTGAGCCCCAAATGAAGCTGGCGCAAAAGCTAGTAGAGATTTCCGGGCTAGACCGCGTATTTTTTACTAACTCTGGGGCTGAGTCTAACGAGTTGGCGATTAAGCTGGCCCGCAAATATGGACACACCAAAGGTCGCGGTGGCGAAATTATTACCATGGATGGCTGTTTTCATGGGCGTACACTAGCTACTATTGCCGCTGGTCGCCCTAAGTATCAAAAAGGCTTTGAACCTATACCATCTGGCTTTAAGCTGATAGATTTTAATGACATTAATGCTGTTAAAGAAGCGATAACTGAGCAAACCGCCGCTATCATGGTGGAGCCTATACAGGGCGAAGGTGGTATACACCCAGCTGACGCAGCCTTCTTAAAAGAGCTGAGAGCTCTTTGCGATGAGCATAGCATCGCTTTAGTATTTGATGAAATACAAACGGGAATGGGCCGTACCGGAGAGTTCTTTGCTTTTCAGGGCTACGGTGTCATGCCTGATATCATGTCTTTGGCCAAGTCTTTAGGAGGTGGTTTTCCTATTGGGGCATTGCTGGCTCGCGAGCATGTAGCCGAAGCTCTGGACTTTGGCGACCATGGTACTACCTTTGGAGGTAACCCACTGGGGTGTGCTGCTGCCTTGGCTACTATTGAAGCTATAGAAGAAGAAGGGCTTCGTCAGAAAGCTAGTGAAAATGGTACTGCCATTATGGAGCGTTTGCGCAAAGAGGCAAAATCTGAAGAGGCTATTAAAGATGTAAGAGGCAAAGGACTAATGATAGGTATAGAACTTAGTATAGCCTCTCGCCCCGTAGTTATGAAAATGATGGAAAAAGGTGTAATTGCCAATGCCATAGGAGAAAACATAGTAAGATTCGTTCCTCCTCTGGTAATTAACATGGATGAGCTTAATACTACCGTAGATGTACTACTGGAAAGTATTAAAGAGAGCAAATAGTATATTTTAACTCAACCAGCCTTATTCTCCTCCGCTGGTTGAGTTCTTTTCCTCTTCTTTTTTCTTTTTCTTATCTTTCCCTCCAAACAGATTTAGAATCCAGCTATTGTTAATCTTATCTGTAGTCTTGTCTATACTCGCGGAAGTCTGCTTTACCTGATTAACAGTTTCACCTATATCTTTGGCCAACGTAGAGTCGGTCAGAATTTTATCTACTGCTCCTTTATCATTATTTAGCTTTTCACTAAACTCCAAAGCATTACGTGCTACAGCAGTAGAAATAGTTCCTACTTTAGAAAGAGAGTCAATCAGAATTTCTACTTTTCTAGCCGTTTCACGATCGGCCATGAGCTTACCCAGTACACCCTCACCATTTCTGGTACGTGATGCAAGAGCATCAACATCCTGCAATATGCTCTGAACATTATTACTCGCCATTTCAAAAGAGGTAATGATACTCTCTACCTGTTCGGCATTAACCGTATCAGCAACCAGGTTTCCAAGTACGCCTTTCCCCTGCTCTATTCTTCCACTAATTTTCGCAAGGTTATCTGCTATTTCCATGGCGCTCTCACTCGTCTTATTGAGGTTTGCCATAATATCTTCTATGCTAGCCGGAGAAGTAGTATTGAGCTGATCTCCATCACTAACGCTGCTTTCTCCCTGCGAGCCCGAACTAATTGTAACAATCTTATTACCCATCAGCCCAGCCGTAGATATAGCGGCTACAGCATCTTTCTTTACAAAACGGCTAGCTCTTTCTTCAAGAAGAAGAGTTGTTTTAACAGCAGAATCATTCTCCAGAACTACGTTCTCCACAGTACCAATGTTAATACCTGAAAAACGTACCTGACTACCAATTTGCAGACCTTCTACATTGTTAAAAGTAGCAGTTATACGAATGTTAGAGCCAAATAAATTTTGTCGGGCACCAATAAAAAATATGGCAGCCACAAATATGAGTAACCCAAGGATTACGAATATTCCTAATTTTATATTTTTTCTTTTGCTATCATCCATAGCTTAATGTGTTAAATCATTCAAAAAATGCACGAACCCACTCATCATCGGAATTGGCTAGTTCGTCAAAGCTTCCTTGTATATCCAGGGTTCCATCTCGGAGAATATGGATTCTGTCGGCTGTAAGCTGAGCACTACTGATATCGTGCGTTACAATGATAGAAGTGATATTGTACCGATCTCTCATTTCCATCAGCAGCTTACTGATTTCTTTAGAAGTAACCGGGTCCAAACCTGTAGTAGGTTCATCGTAGAGCATAATTTTAGGACGAAGTATCAGTGTCCTTGCCAGGGCTATTCTTTTCTGCATTCCTCCTGAAAGTTCAGCCGGCATTTTATCAATAGCATCTAATAATCCTACGCTTTTAAGACCTTCTTCTACCAGCTCTTCTATTTCATCTTCAGGTTTGCGCTCTACTTGTCGCTCTAGCGGAAAACGCATGTTATCTCGCACGGTCATAGAGTCGTACAAGGCTCCACCCTGAAAAAGATAGCCTACTTTTCTTCTCAATTCTCTGAGGTCCTCCCCTTCCATATCTTTCAGGTCCTGCCCCAGCACATTCAGTTCGCCTCCATCAGGCTTATGCAAGCCTACCATACTTTTGATGAGTACTGATTTGCCGGTACCAGATTTACCCAGCACTACCATGTTTTCTCCTTCTTTTAGGTCAAAACTGACATCGCTGAGTATTTCCGTATCCCCAAATCCTTTCCTGAAGTGGCGAGCTTTTACCAATACTTTGTCTTGATCTTTCTCAGCCTGCTCTCTGGTCCATAAGTGTACATTCTCTCGCTCCATATCAATTAAAAAATTGTGTCACCTGCACAGCAATGAGGTCAATAATAAATACCATCAGCGAAGCTACTACAACCGCAGAATTTGCAGACATGCCTACCCCCACAGTACCTTTACTGGTAGTATACCCTTTATAACAACCTACCAGAGCGATTGCGAAGCCAAAAAAGAATGACTTTATAGTAGCAGGTACGATATCTATAAAATTGATAGCCGCAATGCTTTCTATAAAAAATAAAGGAAGAGAAATATTACCTTCAATATTAGCTCCCAGATAGGAACCCACCATACCTACAAAATCAGCGTAGAATACGAGCACGGGTAGTGCAACAGTCATGGCTAGTATGCGAGTAACTACAATATATTTGAAAGGGTTAGTACCCGATACTGCCATTGCATCTATTTGCTCGGTAACCTTCATAGAGCCTAGCTCTGCTCCTATACCCGAACCTACCTTTCCGGCACAAATCATAGCCGTAATTACCGGACCAATCTCTCTGATTATGGCCACCGAAACCATAGAAGGGATATAAGATTCTGCGCCAAACTCTACCAGCGTAGGCCGCGTCTGCAAGGTAAATACCATACCCATAATAAAGCTGGAAATGCCCACCAACAGTAGCGAACCATAACCCAGACGGTATGCCTGGTTTAATACTTCTTTAAATTCGTAGGGCCTTTGAAATAACTCTTTAAAAAAATTAACGGCAAACTGAAAAAGTCCTGAGGCAGTCTCTAGTCCATCCTGTACCCCCTCTGGCAAATAATCTATTTTATTTTTTTTCTTCTCTTTGTCGGTAGCCGTAGAAGTTTCTTCTTTTACACGACTCATGCATATAGGTTTAAAAAATAAGACAGGATACAAATCGTTTTCCTGTCTTTATATAATCATTATGAGAAGAAATGGTTTAAATCTTTAGGTGCTAAGTAAGAAATGGGAGCATTAGAGAAGCCAGGCTCAGCACCAGAAAAAAGCCAAACATATCGGTGACTGTAGTAAGTATAGGGCTGGAAGCCAGTGCCGGATCCATACCTACTCTTTTAAGAAATAGCGGAATAGAGCCTCCTAAACCTACAGCTACTAAAGTGTTGATTGTTAAGGCGCTCCCTACTACCAGCCCCAGGTAAGGGTTTCCCTTCCACACCCAGGCAGCCAATCCTATCAGCACCCCCAAAATGAGCCCGTTAATAATACCTACCGATAATTCTTGCCAAACTACTCTCAGCACTTCGTGTGGCTTAAGAATATTAAGCGATAGCTCACGCATACTTACAGCTACCGCCTGATTTCCTGAGCAACCGCTCATATCGGAGATAATGGGTAAGAAAACTGCCAGAGCAATTACTGAACTTAGAGTATCCTGATAAATGGCAATAACACTGGCAGCTATGATATTAAGTACAATATTTACACTTAACCACGAAAGTCTGCGGCGCGAACGAAGCAAAAGCGGCATACTACGTAGTTCTTCACCACCGATAATACCACGGGTACGCATTAGTTCGGCATCACTACGCTCTGCGGCGGCTTCCATTACATCTTTTCTAAGTACCACTCCTACCAGTTTGTGCTCCTGGTCTACTACCGGCGCACCAACAAAATCATGTTCTTCAAAAAACTCCAGTAGCTGATCCAGTTTTTGATCCACACTTACAGAGAGTATAGTTTTAAGCATGATCTTTCGTATGGGAGTGGTAGCCGGAGATAGCAGTAAATCTCTAAGTCGCAATACGCCTATAAGCCTGCCCTTCACTGATTTGACATAGACATACTGCACATTATAATCTGAGTACTCTTCGGCATGCTGGTTCATATTTTCTACCACATTGCCTACTGTATCTGACTCCGGAAAAACCAGAAACTCAGTAATCATGAGTCCACCGGCGGTATCATCTGCATAACGCGCCAACCTTCTTACCTCTTCAGCCTCTTTGGGGTTCATTTCGGCCAGTATTGCCTCAGCATCTTCCTCTTCCAGGCTGTTGATCAGGTCAGCCTGATCGTTGCTCCACATCTCCTGTATAATAGTAGCTGCTTTATCTGCGGGTAGTTGTTCCAGCAAGCCAGTTGCCTGTGCATCTGGTATTTCGTTAAATAGGTAGGCAGAGTAGTCTGGCGAAAGAAAGTTAAGCAAGCGGAGTTGATCATCTTTGTCCAGGTGAGCCATAGCATGTACCAACTCACTCGCGCTTATGTTCTCTATATGTGCTTCCAGGCGTTGCTTATCGCCTAGTTCTATAATTTTCTTTAATTGCTCCCACTGAGATGGTGTAGATGTCTGCTCCATAACGAATTAAGGCTTGGCTGCAAATGAAACGATGCAAATATACCAAGCCTTAGTGCAATACAAACGAAAGAGGAAAATTTACCTTTCCAGGTGACGAACCATAAATTCCATGGGCATGAGTCCATAAATTTTACCAATCATAAGAAACATGGCAAAGCCCATGCAGTTTCTGGCAAACTCAAAATTTATACTTACAAAAGTGTAGTTAAAGTACCATTTAAAAATACTGAAGATCAGGCTGAAGCCGATAGTACCTACCAGCGCTGCCAATGCATAAAAAGTAAGTGGGTTCTTAGGCTGCCATTTGCCACCCAGACGAATAAAAAGGTAAACTGCCAGGTATTGGAAGAATAGTACAAATATTGCGAGAATAAAAAAGTCTAAGTCTGCCACGGCGCTTGATTGTTTTTTTGAAGAACGTAAAAACTAAGATAAAAAATTCGATCTTATCCCAAGATTCATTACTAATAAAGGTAAAAAGAATTAATCTATTTTTTTGAGTACTCACAATATTTGCCCTCATATTATTATTAGTTTTGAACTTTTGATTTATACCCAACAAGACATTATCATATGTACCTAGGGCTACTCTGGGCGTTCTGGATGATTTGTATCATGTATCAGGCTTCTATTTTTTGGTATGGGCGGCGCCTGCTGCAAACCTATGAAGAAGACCAGTCGGCTTATCTTTACAAAAATCAGCAGCTGCCAGATGCTGTGTCTGTTATAGTATGTGCCCATAACGAATTACCTAACCTTAAGCGCCTATTACCCTTACTGTACGAACAAAACTATCGACGTTACGAAATCATCATTGTAGATGATCGCTCTACTGATGGTACTATTGACTTTTTACTGGAAGAAAAAAAGAAGCACTCCCAACTTAAGGTAGTATGGGTAAGGCATCGTCCGGAATATATTAAAGGGAAAAAATACGCATTAACCCTGGGCATACGTGCCGCCAGCTACGAAAAACTTCTCTTTACCGATGCCGACTGTCTGCCAAACTCCACGGAATGGATTAGAGGGATGAACGCTGCGCTTAAAGAAAACAAAGATTTTGTACTGGGCTACTCCCCTTACCAACAGCATAAAGGGCTACTAAATCTTTTTATTCGCTACGAAACCCTGATGACAGCAGCACTGTATTTTTCAGCTGCTTTGGCCGGAAGAGCCTACATGGGGGTGGGGCGTAACCTGGCCTATCGCAAATCTTTTTTTATGGAGAAAAAAGGATTTTATAAGCACATTCGCGTTGCCGGAGGCGACGACGACCTTTTTGTGAACGAACATGCCAGCGCTAATAACGTAGCAATTAGTCTGGATGATAAGACAAAAGTTTTTTCAGTACCAAAACATAAACTGATAGAATATTATCGGCAGAAAACCCGACATCTAAGTGTAGGTAAATATTATAAGAAAACTGATCATAGGTGGCTTGGCCCATTATCCATATCATATATAGTATTCTGGATAGGGCTAATTGGGCTTATTTTAGCAGGAATTGAACCTTACTTAATTTTACTAGGTTTCTTATTGAAAGGATTTTTGCAGTTTACTTTTCTAAAAACTGCCAGTCGTAAGTTAAATGATTCTATTAATTTAGCTCTGCTACCAATATTAGATTTTTTGTACGTTATTTACTATGTAGTTCTAGGGATTAGCGCACTCTCCTCAAAAAATACCAGATGGAAGTAAAAAAACAATTTTCTAAAAAGGCCTTAGAAGATTTCAGACTTATTGACGAAGCAACAGACAACAAAGATCAGCAGGCATATGCGGAACTGATGCGGCGATATAAAAAGCCCGTATACCATATGATTCTGAAAATGGTCCGTAATGTTGATGATGCCGAAGACTTGACCATAGAAGCATTTGCCAAAGCATTTCGTAGCCTCCACCGTTTTAAGAAAGACTACACTTTTAGTACCTGGCTGTTTCGTATCGCAACCAATAATACGATAGATTTTATCCGTAAAAAGAAGCTGGAAACGCTCAGCCTGAATACCTCTTTTAAAGATGATAATGGCGATGCTGTAAATATTGATGTAGAGGATAATAATCTGGATCCACAGGAAGAAGCCATTAAAAGCCAGAAAAAAGAGTTGGTAAGGGTGTTTGTCACCAAACTGCCCCCTAAGTATCAGCGTCTGGTTAAGCTTCGTTATTTTCAGGAATACTCGTACGACGAAATAGCCAAAGAGCTGGATGCTCCTTTGGGAACAGTAAAAGCACAGCTACACCGCGCCAGAGAGCTAATGTACGATCTTGTGAAAAACAAAAAGGAGCATATCTAAATATCTCCATCAGGCATAGGCAGAAATCGCTGCTTTTCTTACCTTCATAGCCCACTACTAAACTATGATACTATGAAAAGATGGTTTCTGGGCCTGGGAGCCATGTTTATGTTGTTTGTTCTTAGCCTCTTTTTTTGGGTGTACACCCATGTAAAAGACAGACACCCCGATTATCAACTAGACCTTATTATTAATAATCCTCAAAAGCCTGCTCAGCTAAAAGTGGGCTTTTCTGCTTTTCCGATTAACCCCACTATTACTGAAACCTGGACAGATTTAGATGGAGATGCCCGCTACGACGCCAGCAAAGGCGATACATTTGAAGATAGCAATGGCAATGGAAAATTTGATGCCGTATGGATGGCTGGTTTCCATCAGTCAAGACCTGCCCAGGCTATTCATGATACGCTTTGGGCTAGAACCATGCTTATTGATGATGGTAGTACCATTATTTCTTTTACATCCTTAGATGCTATCGGCTTTGGCCATGATGATGTGCTGGATGTAAGAAAGCTTATTGCCAATCAGGTAGATGTAGACCTCCCCATCGTTAGCAGTACACATACCCACGAGGCCCCTGACCTACAAGGTATATGGGGACCAAATAGGTATAAAAGTGGGGTAGACACTGCCTATATGCGTTATGTACAGCACCAGGCTGCACGCTCAATTATTGAGGCTTACCAGCAAAGAGAAGTTGCCCACCTAAGAGTAGCTCAGGATTTAAGCACTGCTACCTCTTTAGTAACTGACTCCCGCCAACCTTATGTACTTGACCCGGGCTTACGTATAGTAGAAGCAGTTTCTGCTGACAGTAGCAAGACGCTGGGCACACTCTTGAGCTGGGGAAATCACCCGGAAACGTTATGGAGTAGGAATCTGGAGATTACCTCAGACTTTCCTCATTATGTGAGACAGGGTATAGAAAAAGGCATAGTAATTCAAGATAGCTTATACGTACAAGGGCTGGGAGGCATTTGCGTATACATGAGCGGCGCTATTGGGGGGTTGATGACTACCGACCCTGACTGGCCTATCAAAGATCCATGGCTAGATACTACCTACCTTGAACCTACTTTTGACAAAGCTAAATCACAAGGGCTTCAGTTAGCGAATATCGCGCTACAAGCTTTACAAGACTCTTCAGAATGGCTACAGCCTACGCATATCAAACTTAGTGCACATACGTTTGAAATACCTTTGGATAACCCTAACTTCAGGCTGGCTTCAGTCATAGGCTTGCTGGATCGTGGGTACAGTAGCTGGATGAATATTCGTACAGAAGTGGCAGCCATACAACTGGGCCCGCTGAGCATTATTACGGTTCCGGGAGAGATTTATCCTGAGATCGTTAACGGCGGTATAGAAAAACCAGAAGGTCAGGATTTTGATATAGAAGCAGTGGAGACGCCTGCCCTACGCTCACTCATGCCAGCAGGCTATCAGTTTGTGCTGGGCTTAGCCAACGATCAGATTGGATATATTATTCCAAAAAGTGAATGGGACGAAAATCCACCTTACCTTTATGGCGCGGAAAGAAGTCCATACGGAGAAACTAATTCGGTAGGGCCTGAAACAGCACCTGTCATTTACCGTGAACTACAGTCCGTAATTAATCACTTATCTCAAGAAAACATTAGCTATGCACCCTGAGCCAATAGTACAAGAAGAGTTTGCGAAAATCACGACTTACTTTCCTGATTTGAGCGAAAAGCAGATACAGCAATTAGAAGCACTCTATGGCCTTTACGAAGAATGGAACGCAAAAATTAATGTGATTTCCCGTAAAGATATTGCTCATATTTATTTACACCATGTACTACATTCATTGACAATCGCTAAAGTGGCTCCTTTTAACCCAGGCACCAATATACTGGATATAGGCACAGGTGGTGGCTTTCCGGGCATCCCCCTGGCTATTATGTTTCCTAAAACTCAGTTTCACCTGGTAGACTCTATTGGCAAAAAGATTAAAGTAGTCAATGCTGTAGCAGAAGCTTTAGGTTTGAAAAACGTGAAAGCTGAGCATATGCGGGCAGAAAAAGTGAAAGGCAGATATGATTTTGCAGTAACCCGTGCCGTAGCACCTTTAAAAATGCTTTATAACTGGTCCAGAAACAAGATTAAGCCAAAATCTCAACACGATTTGTACAATGGACTGATCTGCCTGAAAGGAGGAGACCTCAGTGCTGAACTGGAAGCCGTTAACTTAAATTATGCCCTCTATCCGGTAAACGATTATTTTCAGGAAGAGTATTATCAGGAAAAATACGTTTTATATGCTCCTTTGTAGTAAGAGCACAGATATACCTTAAGGCAGAAGTTGTTATAGATTACAAAAAAAGCCGGATGAACTAATTTCACCCGGCTTTTATGACTAAACTTCAATAGCTTATCAGGTTTTTTGCTTCTTCTTCTTGGCAGCAGGAAACAGGATGTTGTTCAAAATCAGGCGGTAACCTGGCGAGTTTGGGTAGAGATTTAAATCGGTAGGAGCCTCCCCCACTCTATGCTGATAATCTTCTGGGTCATGCCCTCCGTAGAAAGTCCAGAAGCCTTTACCGAATATCCCGTGAATATACTTCGCTTCTCCAGCTGCTTTATTTTCGCCTAGAACTACCACATCCGGACGTATCAATGCTTTATTAAAAGCAGTAGTCTGCCCCATAAACCCCTTTACTATACGTTCATGATTTTGAGTAAGCATAGTAGGGATAGGGTCCCATTTAGCAGAAAACTCAAAAAGGTTAAAATAATCGTTATCCTGGCTTAAACCCCGAGAGCGAGGATCTACATCTATATTTGAATATTCGTATTCGTAAGGATTACGTACCAGTTTAAAATCCTGAAAAGCAAAGGTATTGCTATAGTTTAGCTTTTCCTGTGCTGCCGGGTCAGCACGGTCACCATCGTACATAGACTCTACTATATCAACGCCATCCGCCGCAAGAGCAATATCGTAAGTATCTGTAGCAGAGCACATGGCAAACATAAAGCCCCCCCCCGAAACAAAGTCTCTGATCTTCTGAACAACAGCCAGTTTAAGCTCAGACACTTTGCCGAAACCATGCTCACGAGCAGTTTCTTCATACTTTTGTTGTCTTTCTATATACCAGGGAGTATTTCTGTAAATTCTGTAAAATTTACCATACTGACCTGTGAAATCCTCGTGGTGAAGGTGCAGCCAATCGTACTCCGGTAGTTTGTCGTACATAACCTCATCGTCAAAAACCACATCGTAGGGAATTTCAGCATAGGTTAAAGCCAGGGTAACGGCATCGTCCCAGGGCTGTTTGCTTTTAGGAGAGTAAACCGCAATTTTAGGATGCTTTTCCAGCTTCATCATGTCTTTATTTGACGAAGGGCTGGCAATCGTACTAATTACCTGATTGTACTGGGCATCAGAGATTACCTCATAGCTTACCCCACGAATAACACATTCATTCTCCAGTTTCTGAGAATATTCAACAGCAAAGCTTCCTCCCCTGTAATTGAGCAGCCAGTCCACTGTACCTTCATTCTGTAAAACCCAATACGCAATACCATAAGCTTTAAGGTGATTGGCCTGTGCCTGATCCATAGGCATAAGTATCTGCGATGCCTGCAACTGTAGAGATACTAATCCTGCAATACAGGAAAGTAATAGATATTTTATTCGCATAATAAACTTGCTGTTTATATTAAAATGGCCAGATATTTAATTTATTGCAAAAGAATTTACTTATCAACTTCAGACTGGCTATTATTGAAACTAGCGAAAAGTTCTGAGCAATGTACATTAATTACATCGCCCTTCCGGGAAATGTTTTACCTATGTAGGATATTACATGAATATACTCAATAATGTAGAAGAAAGCCTGAAGTCTATCCGCGATAATTTGCTGAGGACTACGCTAACTGCCCTCATAATTGCAATAGGTATTACCGCATTGGTGGGTATTCTTACAGCAATTGACGGTATACAGGCATCCGTAGATGATAGTTTTGCCGGGCTTGGCGTAAACACCTTCTCTATAGACGAAAAAAGAGGGAGCGGTAGAACTCAGCAAGGACGCTCCGTAAAAAATTACCCGCCCATACGCTACAGCGATGTAAGAGAATTTAAAAAACGCTACGACTACCCAGCAAAGATATCGGTGAACACGCGCATCACCAATAATGCAGAAGTTAAAAAAGGCTCAGAAAAAACCAACCCAAACATCAGGCTTTACGGTACGGACGATAGCTATATCGTTACTGAAGGCTACAACCTGGAGGCCGGACGTAATTTCAGTAATTTTGACCTGGAAAAAGGGACTAATGTAGCCATCATCGGGTATGAGACTTACGAATCTCTTTTTGGAAATAACCTTAATCCCATAGATCAGGAAATCTCTCTTTACGGCAATATTTTTAGAGTAATTGGTCTTATGGAAAAAATGGGGTCGGTTGGAGGCGGAGGCAATGCTGACAGAAAAATTTTGATTCCTCTCGCAAAGGGTAGACAGCTCGGCTCTAACCAGGAGTTAGATTATCGTATAGATGTGTTGGTAAATAATAGTGGAAATGTAGAAGCCGCTATGGGAGAGGCTACTAGCCTGATGCGTGCCATCCGGCAAGACCCTATAGGAGCAGAACTTTCATTTGAAATACAGGAAAAAAAATCATTGAGTGAGCAGTTGGGAGAGATTACCGGCTACCTGAGAATTGGAGGCTTCGCCATTGGGCTTATTACTCTCTTAGGCGCATCCGTAGCACTAATGAACATCATGATGGTTTCGGTAACGGAAAGGACTCGCGAAATTGGTATTCGCAAAGCTTTAGGAGCTACGCCCAAACGAATTCGCCAGCAGTTTTTGATAGAGGCTATCGTCATTTGCCAGATTGGAGGACTGGCAGGAGTAATTATGGGCATGGGTATTGGTAATGTGGTTGCCAGCTTTATGGATGTAGGCCGGTTTTTAGTACCCTGGGTATGGATTATTTCAGCACTGTTTATCTGTATCGCGGTAGGCTTATTTTCTGGTTATTACCCTGCTTTTAAGGCTTCCAAACTTGACCCTATAGAGTCGTTGCGATACGAATAACCTCAATCTGGTAGCTGAAGAAACACATAAATCTGCCCTTTGTAGCTGTAGTTGTTGTAGTATAAAGTGTAGTAATATACGCCTGCCGGCATGCCTTCAGCATACCACTTGAACTCCGGATCGTTAGAGCTAAAAACCTCTTTGCCCCAGCGATTAAAAATATCTATCCGTTGAAATATATTGTTGCAATTTCCTATCGGCAGGTCGCACTCACCATCAGGCTGGTTGCAAAACCGTAAAAAGAAATAATCTCCCTGCTGATCACCATTTGGAGTTATAGCATTATGAGGTTGGTAAGCTTCCAGATTGAGTGGCTCATCTACGATATGCAGTACAATGCTAATAGTATCGTTCTTATTGTTAAAACACTTGCTATCTACAGCTGTAAAGTACAGCTCTAGGTAAGACTCCTGGCCTCTGCCCCGAACCGTTTCGCAGGGGGGGCGCCACCTGAACTGACGACCAACATTACCCCTACCCACTACCGGAAAAAAGTTGAAATTAACCACTTCAGTATCTACAATGCTATCATTAAATACTGCCTTTGCTAACCTTAGTGTAATAATGTCATTATCCCTGTCATTACTAATAACATCAAAAAAGATATTGCGATTAACAATGGAAGTCAAAGTATCTCCTGCCTCAGTATCTCTGATAAATAGTTCAGGGGCTTCATTTAAAGGAGGGAGTACATTCACCACCAGGCTTAGGCTATCTACTGAAGTCTGCCCACAACTTTTTCCGTCTTCTGCCAGAAAAGTAATTTTGAAGCTGCTCTTTTCTTCTAAGTCAATAGAATTACATGATAAACGCCAGCTAAAGGGACTTCTCACCTCCTTTATCCCCTGGTTATCAGGAAAATAAATATTGTAAGCATCAAACTCAAAACCATCTCCTACTGCTGTCAGGTTAATCAGGTCATTATCAAAATCTTCAGCAAGCACATCAAAGGATAGAGTTTCATCTATACGAATAGAAATTTCTCTTTCCTGCTGGCCAATTAAAGAAATCTTAGGGCGTTCATTGTCAGCAGGAATTACTGTAAAACGAAACTTAAGCTTATCGGATAGGGAACTAGGGCAGTCTCTGTTTTCTGTAAGCACTGCTTCTACCTCAAACTCGTTGCTATTGCTTAAATCCAGTAGCTCACATTTTGGCGTCCACTTTAGTACTTTTTGCACCTCTCCGGGAATCAAAAGCCGCTCTTCCAGCACCATACCGTATTCTGCCGGAGAAAAGTTGTCTGCTTCCAGATTAAGCTGTAATAGATCTTTGTCTTCATCAAGACCACGAAGAACGTAAGAATAACTCTCTCCCTCCTGTAGCACTACTTCCACCACATTGGGGTTTCTCTCAATAAATGGCGCATTACCTGCGGCACCTTCCAGGCTTATATTTACTCTTATCGTGTCTGTGAGAGGCTGACTACAGGCATTGTCATAAGCAATAATGTTAATTTGCATTGCCTCCTTTGTGTAGGGGCACTCAGGCAGGCACAGACTAAAACGAATAGTATCTCCTGCATCTTCTTTTAGCTGTAGTGAGGGACTGATTAATTCACTTAAGTCAGCATTAAAATTGATACCTTCAGCTTCTATTCTTAAAAGCTCATTCGGGTCTCGATCTGTCACCAATACTTCCAGGCAACGGTCGCTACTCTTAGGGATATTAAGAGTTGTGGTCTGATCGTAAATCTTTCCATCATGCTTAAGCAGAACTTCGGGAGATGCCCCCGGATTACAATCCACCACCAGCAACTGATAATCTCTCCTAACTTCTCCTATCTTTATGCCTCCTCTGTATTCTTCTACTTTAATACCGAACACAAATACGCCCAACTCATCAGGAACTACTGTAAGCCTACCCTTCTGGTCTATGCTCAGGGGAGGCTGACCGGGCACCATATTGTTTACTCCAATACCTTCGCTAAAGATAACTGGCTGATGTGGAGCCGGTGAGGGAGTAGGTACAGGTTGAAACCGTGAGCTATTAAGAGGCGCAGCCATGCTGTAAACTAATGAGTCTCCATCGGCATCTGTTGCTCCAAAGTTGTAGGTAAAGTTTTGATTGATACAGGCATAGTCGCTAATAGGGCTCGAAAGCTCAGGAGATGAATTAACAAAAGCTGTATTGTTGATACTTACCGGCGGAAACTCCATATAATAAGTCTGCCCGGTAGACTCAGGCTCTACTATGTTGTTTACAATATTATTACGGCAGCAGCGCTCAAAAACGGCATAATAGCCTTCAGGATCAGAAAATTGTGAGGGTGGCAGTGTTACTTCTGCTGAATAAACAATCTGCCGGAAAAGTATACTATCGTCGGTACATGAAGGGTTGGTATAGGGTACAAAGGAAGAAGAAACCTGGTTGACGTTCAATATTTCAAGGTTTACATCATCACTCTTACGAAAAATATACACCGAAGCAAAATCATCTTCAGCTTCGGGGTCTCCATTTACTTCGTCAAAATACTGTATCAGCCTTAGTTCATAAAGAAAGCCCTGTTTGTGAATCAGCCTGAACTCACCTCCTACAATATGGGTTGCACATACGAAACCCGGAACAAAGAATAGCAAGATGGTGAAGAGTCGTTTCATCGTTTATCTATACGCTGGCTTCCTAAAGAGAAGACAGAGGTTACTTGCAAAGCGTTGGAGGCTAATTCTAAATTTAACAATATTCTTATAAAAGCCTATTGAAGTAATGGCTTCAGGCAAATATTCATTTAATACCCACTCAGAAATTAAGCAGCTTTTTAGAAATAAAAGCTTTTCGGAAAATTTTCAAATATCATACCTTTGCGCGCTATGGGAAAAAGGAAGAACATAAAGTTGGAGCAGGTAACCATTGAAAGAATGGCTGCAGAAGGGAAATGTATAGCTCACCATGATGACATGGTGGTTTTTGTGAAAGATGTAGCTCCTGGAGATGTAGTAGACCTTAAGGTGACCAAGCATAAAAAGTCATTTATGGAGGCTCGCCCACTACATTTTCATAAACTTTCTGAGTTGAGGACTGAGCCTTTTTGCCAACACTTTGGTATATGCGGTGGATGCAAATGGCAGCATATCCCCTACAGCCTGCAATTAGAGTATAAGCAACAGCAGGTTATAGATAATTTTGAACGTATTGGCAAACTACAAATTGGTCAGGTTCTTCCTATTGTACCTTCTGAAGAAACCCAGTATTACCGAAACAAGCTGGAGTATACCTTCTCTATCAACCGCTGGTTAACAAGAGAAGAAATTAGTACCAGAGAAGATTTTGACCGTCGGGCATTAGGTTTTCATATACCCCAGAGCTTTGAGAAGATTCTTCCTATTGAGCACTGCTACCTTCAGCCAGAGCCTTCTAATTCGGTGCGACTGGCCCTGGATGAGTTTGCCAAAACCCATGACATAAGCTTTTATGATCATGTAAAGCATAAAGGTATACTTCGGAACCTTATCATACGCACTAGCAATGCAGGTGAGCTTATGGTCATCGTGCAGTTTGGAGGCGATGCCCAGCAGGCACCAGAGACCGTTGAAAAGGTGATGAGCTTTTTGAAAGAGCATTTTCCTGAGATCACTTCGCTGCAATACATTATCAATCCTAAAAAGAACGATACTTATTTTGATTTAGAGGTAAATTTGTATTCGGGCAACGATTACATTACTGAAAAGATGGAAGACCTGACTTTCAGAATTAGCCCAAAAGCATTTTACCAAACTAATGCTAAGCAGGCATATGAGCTGTACAAGGTAGCCAGAAGTTTTGCTGACCTCAAAGGTGATGAAGTAGTTTATGATCTCTACACTGGTACAGGTACTATTGCAAACTTTGTTGCTAAGCAGGCCAAACAGGTGGTTGGTATAGAATATATAGAGGATGCCATACAAGACGCTAAAGTAAATGCTCAGCTCAACCAGATGGACAATACTCTCTTTTATGCCGGAGATATTAAAGATACACTCAACGATCAGTTTTTGGCTGAGCATCAAAGACCTGATGTCATTATCACTGACCCACCCAGGAGCGGCATGCACCCCGATGTGGTACAAAAGCTATTGGAAGTAGCTGCTAGACGTATTGTCTATGTGAGCTGCAACCCTGCCACCCAGGCACGTGACATTTCCGCCCTAAGTGAAAAATATGAGCTTGTAAAACTTCAGCCAGTTGATATGTTTCCTCATACTCATCATGTGGAAAGTGTGGCATTACTTACGCTGAGGGAACAGGCTTAGCCAGCCTACCTCATTTTTTTTTGCTCAAATAACTTACATCTCTTTTGTTAGCAAAAAATCACATTTCTATCAGCTACTTATCAGTGAATTCGCTATTCTTTTGAGAAAACTATAAGCATTCTTTAAAATTATTAGAATCAACAACAGTTTGACCTTTCTCAATATTTCAGAATTCAATTAAAACTATAAATTTTCTAATAGACAAAATCAGATTTATTCTAACTAATTATTAGATTATTTATACAATATATGTATATGTTAATACTTATATAATTTTTTAATTTACCCTCAGACTTAAGTAATTTTCACAGGTTATAGCTACGCTTACTTACAAGCTTTGCAGCCAAAATTCTATTCTTAAGTTTTTATTTAAATAATACTCTTTTACTCCTGAATATTAGTTAGCTTGTCTTACTAATTTTTAAAATATTTCCATTTTGTTACCTGTTAAAAACAGGGCGATAATTTTCAAATTTCTGGAAGAGGGGGTTTTTCTATAATTTCACTAGCTGATGAAGAAAAGTGTGTGAACAAGCCCGTAATTTTTTATGAATCACTCGTACCGAAACTCAAAAGAAAAACCAAAAAATGCTCATCATTCCTCATCATACCATGCGTTGAATGCGCCTTCTAATAATTACTCTTTTTTTCATTCAGTAGCTGAATACAGCCTACACGTACAGCAGTTTCTTCCTGGTATGATTTACTCTGAGGATCAGGGTAAACTTGATGAACAAACTTTCTTTTTTTCTAAGCATGCACTAAGGCAGGTGATTCAAAAGGAACCCTACGCTTACTACATCTGTGATTTGAGCTCGGTACTAAATCTGACTGAGGCTACTGCTGAGCTTTTGCGTAAACGTTCACATGAGCTTTTTAACGAGAGCTGCTATATATTTTATGTAATTAAGGAGGATCAGGAGTCGGCAAAAGATCTACTATCTAAAACCACTGAGGGCAATCCGATAATGATAGTTAGTTCTTCTGAAGAGGCATACAAGCTGTGTATGAAGCATAAGTTCAAACAAAATATAAGTGAACATCAGCAATTGGAGCAGTTAGAAAAGGAAGAGCTCATCAACATTATACAGGCCCAGAACCTACAGCAGGAGGCGATGATCAACTTTATGATGTCTTCTTCTGGAAACACCCATGATACCATCAGCAGAATTAAAGACGAAATAAATGTAAAGGTTCAGGAAGGCACACAGGCTTCCTCGCTACATGAAATTAAGTCTTTGCTTAACAGTTTTGAGCATGATGTTCTCCAACAGCTTCAGGAAAAAGAAGAGACGCTCAACCGCAAAACAGCTAACCTACATGCTGTAATTGAAAGCACCGATATGTGTGTGGGCTTACTGGATGAAGAAGGTAAGCTGCTGGACTGTAACCAACGCTTTGCTTCGTTTTTTGAAGACTTTTTTGAAGAAGAGTTAGAAACAGGAGATAAAGTTCTGAAGCTGAATGAGAAGTCCCCCTTTCAGCAAAACTGGAAACAACATTTTAACCAAAGTATAAAGGGAGAGCACACTCAGTTTTCTGAGATACTGACCTCCAAAGGTAAAAGTACCATTCTAAACGTTCGCCTCTTCCCAATTTTTAGAGATAGTACAGTAAAAGGCATCTCCTGCTTTATTCAGGACCTTACTCAAAAGCAACAGGAAGAAGCCCTATTCCGACTGCTTAATTCGGCCATAGTACATACAAACGACGCTATCTTGATCACAGAGGTTAAATCTAATGATTTTCAGCATGGCAATGTTATTTATGTAAACCGTTCGTTTACAAAACTAACCGGCTACGAGGAAGATGAAGTACTAGGCTATAGCCACCACTTACTAACCGGTGAGCTTACTTCGGCAGAAGAACTTGAAAAGATAAATGAAGCAGTGGCCAGAGGAGAAAATGCAAAAGCGGAAGTTATCAACTATAAAAAAGACGGCACCCACTTCTGGGTAGATTTTGCGGTAGTTCCTCTAAAAGATGATGATGGAGAAGTCACACACTGGATTTCTATTCATCGGGATATTTCGGAGCGTAAAAAAGCGGAAGAAACTATCCGCCACCATAAGCTATTTTTAGACTCCATAGACAAAAACATAAAGGAGGCTGTTCTTAGAACAAACAAACAGGAACAACTACAGTATACCAATCAATCTTTCCGCGATCTATTTGGCTACGCCGAAGACGAAGTAAAGCTCAGTGAGCTTTTCGCTACACCAGAAACTGTTAAAGTATTCTTTAACGAACTGAAAGAGGGAATGATTAACAACCGTTCTTTTCAGTTTAAACGTAAAGACGGCAGCACTTTCTGGGGACTTACCAGCTTCATCATCAACGAGGACAATGGCAAGAAGTACTATGATGGAGCTATTCGTGACATTACCGAAAGAAAAGAATCTGAGCGTATTCTTCAGGAAAAGAATAAGGCATTACTAAAAACGAATGAGGAGTTAGACAGATTTGTCTACAGTGCCTCTCATGACTTAAGAGCTCCTTTAGCCTCTACTCTTGGCCTGATTAACATTTCTCGTTTTACTCCAGAAAGAGATGAACTTCTCAAGTACCTGGACATGATGGAAAAGAGCCTGAATAAAATGGATAAAATTATTCAGGACATTACAGACTACTCTCGTAATGCCAGGCTGGAAATTGAGTGTGAAGAGATACATTTTGAGAGTATGATTGCAGATGTACTACAGCGCTTAAAATATCTGGAACACATAGATAATGTGAATATTAGTACTAGCATAGAGGGAGCAGACAAATTTTATACGGATAAGATTCGCTTGTATGTCATACTAATCAACTTAATATCCAATGCGATAAAGTATCATAAATACGAAGAATCTAACCCCTACATTAATATCAAAGTAAGCATAACAGAGGAGAAGGCACATATTTTGGTAGAAGATAATGGTATCGGTATTGAGGAAAAGCATCTGGACAAAATCTTCGGTATGTTTTTCCAGGCGGCACGCGAATCTACAGGTTCCGGCTTAGGTTTATTCATTGTCAAAGAAACCATAAACAAGCTAAATGGCAGTATTGATGTAAAATCTAAGCTGAAAGAAGGCAGTAGTTTTGAGGTGGTGCTACCCAATGAGATACAGAGTGTTGACCTATAGTGCAAGCGAAAATGGAAAAAATAAAGCAGGTAATACTAATAGATGATGACCCTATTAACAACATCATTTTTCAGAAATTATCAGAGTTCGTAGATTTTGCAGAAGAGATCGTATCTTTCTTAAGCGCAGTAGATAGTCTGGATCATCTGCAACAGCTACAGCAGGCAGAAGCTCCTGCACCAGATATGATATTTCTGGACATCAGGATGCCAATTGTAAACGGTTGGGAATTTCTGGAAAGGCTGGAAGCGATGAATACCAATGGCTATTTTGATAATACCGCTATTTACATGCTTACTTCTTCATCCGAACAGTCAGATATTAACAAAGCGAAAAACTATCAGCAGGTTACAGACTATATAGTAAAGCCCCTTTCCACCGAAAATCTGGAAAGCATCAAAGAAAAAACAATATCCCAGACTGCCTAGTCCGGGATTTTTTTTACCTGTTCTATTCTCAAATATCTAGCTTCATCTGACTTTGGCCTGCACTTTTGGCTAGTGCCGAAGGAACGGTCACCGTGAAGCATGTCCCCTGCCCCAGTTCTGAAACTACATGGATAGAACCCTGCATTTTGTCTAGTGTCTCTTTTACAATGTAAAGTCCCAGGCCTGTACCACCCTTACCTTCAGAGGCACGGAAAAACATTTCAAAAATCTTCTCTATATGGGCTTCACCAATACCCTGCCCATTGTCTTTAACCTGTATGGTAGCCTTCTGGGCATTAGCTTTCACAATCACTTCAATAAAACTATCTCTTCTATGTGGACTACTGTATTTATATGCGTTACTGATTAAATTGTTCAACACCACTTTAAGCCGGTGAGCATCAGCCTGAAAAGGATAGTTTTGCTCTATATTAATAATTTTTTTGATGCCTGAAGCATTATCCATATGAGCCATGTTCTCAAAAATATCCTCAATCAGCGGCTTAAAGGCAATGCTATCCTTTTTTACCTCCTGGTTTGCATTTCGCGAGTAATCCACAATCTCTTTAATAAACTCGTTTAGCCTGTGGATACTTTTCTCCATCATCTGAAGGTATATTTCTTTCTGGCTATCATCCTGCTCTCTCCTCAAAATATTAATCAGGCCAGAGAGAGAGGCCAAAGGGGCTTTAAGGTCATGGGTAGCACCATACACGAAGTGGTCCAGGCTTTTATTAATATCTTTAAGCTCGTCAATCTTTTTATTGAGCTTGCGCTCCATTAGTTTCTGCTCTTCCAGGCTTACAATAGTCAGGTCAAAACAAACCTGCCCTCTATCGTCTATCGCGGTAGAGGCGCTAAGCAAGGCCCAGCATGCCGGATGGTTCATTCTTTCAATACGTACTGCCTGGTTGTCAATAAACTGCTCGTCGTTTAAAAGCTTTACCAAAGTCAGTTTTTGAGACCGCTGACCTTTATATACAATTACCTCATTAGCTAATCTTCTGGAGCCAGCAGGCAGATATAATAGACCTCTCGCCTGAGGATTGGCATAGAGGATTTTACCCTCCGGGTTACAACGCAATATTCCGGTTTTTACGTGATGCCCTATAGTTGTTTCCTGCATAGAGCGCGCCTCTTTTTTATCTTCTTTTATCTCTATTTCTGAGGCGTCTATCACATTATAGACTTTTAGAGTCTGGCCCAAATCATCTTCGGTAGTGGCAGTAAATGTGTATACCGTTCTGCGCTCGCCGGTTTTGGTAATAATCTGGCGGATACCGGTATTCTGATGACCTTTAATATAGCTCTGATAATATAGACTTGCCCTTTCCCTATAGTTTTCGGGCTGGAGGATGGAGTGGGGTTTGTTGATCAGTTCCTCACGCTTATATCCATAAATCTGACAGAAAAAATCATTGACTTCTACAATCTTGTTTCTATCATCCACGACGCATATTCCGAGACTCGCCGCTCCGATCAGCGTATTAAGCAACCTTTCGGTTTGTATCATGAGACAGGTTGTATTTTTTATGGTGTAAAGCGTAGTAATGAGCTTACGAATTTAAGCATATATCTTTGCAAAAAAAGTGAATTTTACTCAGTAGAGGAACTAAATCATGAGTAAAAGCTCAGAATTTTGTACAAATACTAGACTATCAGTGACTTGCCCAAAGTAATAGCTAAGTACATCAAAAATGAAAAATTTTGATTTCTTTAAAAGAAAATATCTAAGCTGTTTACCTCTTCCTCTAACTGAGTCTCTACATATAAAAATGTAAAGATTAGTCTTTACTTTCGGGGCTTTTTATACAAGGGCACAGTACTACAAGGTTCTCCGTACATAATGCTACTTACATAAGGTCTTAGCAAGCGGGTAATCTCTGTATAGGCATAGGTAGGCACGGGTAAATTGCCACATCCTTTTACCACTACTTTCGCATCCCTGAAAGCTTCAAGGTCTACCTGAGAGAGGAGTTGCTGAAAAATGGCTGCTTCTAACACATCCGGCCCACCAAAAACTACCATCTTGGCATATGGCTCTAACTTTGAAGTCAGGAGCATATAAGCCCAGGTAGGTACAATAGCTTCAACGGTACAGGTAAGTGAAACATACTTATCCTGATACTGCGACCAGTCATGCTCTTTTACAAATGCTCTAAAATCTTTCTCCTTAAGTATAGCTTCCTGAAAGAGGTTATCTTTAATATCATATACCACGCGCTCGCCTTGAGGATAATAATCTTCCAGATTAAAAGTGACCAATGCGCTGTTCGCAACTTTATTAACTATTTCTCCTTGTGACATAATCTTATCTCTTACTGCTTAATAGGGCAACGTATCTATTTCTTTTTAGGTTTAGTAGTACGGAACTCTTTAAGATAGAAGGGCTCAAAGTAGGCAACATCTTCAAAAAGCTGCTGTTCTAATTTTTTTTGAGCCAGCATACCAATATTTGCCGCCGAGGGCTGTATACCCGCGATAAAACGAGCATTTTCCACTCCTTGCAACAGAGGCTGGTATTTATCGCTTCCATCACCAAAAAACCATATCTCCTGCGACTGCAAATATCTATCAAAGCTGTCTTTCTCTAAAACAAGTGGTGTGGTTTCCTGAATTTGCTGCCCGCTAGCATCTCTTAACTGATAGTAAACTTCCATCCTGCGGGCATCAAGCATGGGGCAAAGTATAGCCTTATGAAAGTTATATGGCTGTAGACCATAGGCCATTGCCTCTAGTGTATTAATTGCAATAAGTGGAATATCCAAAGCATAGCACAAGCCCTTAGCGGCAGAGGTACCTATCCTTAATCCGGTATATGAGCCAGGGCCCATTGAAAGAGCTACTGCATGCAGCTGTGCTTTATCAACCTCACAATAACTGAGCATATCGCTTAGCAGTGGATGTAGAATAGATGAATGAGATTTGTCCAGATGGAAGTCCTGCATGGCCAGCAGTTGCTGGTTACGGTGCAGAGCTACAGAGCATGTTTTGGTGGCAGTTTCCAGGCTCAGGATGTAGCTCATAATTATTTATTTTTAGCTTAGTGTTATAATTCTTTATTTTGAGTTTACGGGTATCTTAGCGCAGCATGTTACTCATAATAGCAAATTTAGCACATTTTTAACTAGCAACCTTTTCTGCCTACATACTCACGAAACAATGAAATTACAATGATAGAAGATATTTACGAGAAATTTCTGAAATGCGGACATGTTTCTACCGATACCCGCAAGATTGAAGCAGGCAGTCTTTTTATAGCTCTCAAAGGAGATAAATTTAATGCCAACCAATTTGCTGCGGACGCTCTGGAAAAAGGTGCCCGCTATGCCATTATAGACGAAGCCAATTACAAAACTGGAGATCGATACATATTAGTAGAAGATAGCCTTAAAGCCCTACAGGATCTGGCCAGACACCATCGTCGTCAGCTTAATATTCCTGTGTTGGGTATTAATGGTACTAATGGCAAAACTACAACCAAAGAACTGGTTAACAGAGTACTGAGCAAAAAGTATAAAACGCTGGCCACACAGGGAAACCTAAACAACCATATCGGAGTGCCACTTACGTTATTGCAGCTTCAGCCAGAACATGAAATAGCGATCATTGAATTGGGAGCAAATAGCATAGGAGAGATTATGTTACTCTGCCAGATTGCTGAACCTACTCACGGACTTACCACAAATATTGGCAAAGCACATATGGAAGGTTTTGGTGGTTATGAAGGAGCCATCAGAGGTGAGAGTGAGCAATATCACTACCTCATTCAGACAAAAGGCAAAGTATTTATCAATTCTCAGAACCATATTTTGAGCAATATGGCTAAACGCTTTAAGTCTCCTTACTTCTATCCCGCACAAGGAGATTACTTCAGCTGTAAATTTATCAGCGCTGACCCATTTATTGTATACAAGCATGAGAATGGGCAGGAAGTAAAGACCCAACTTATTGGAGCTTATAATTTTGAAAATATTGCCGCTGCACTCTGCATAGGCAAATTTTTTGAGGTGCCCGCAGAGATTGCCAATGAAGCAGTGAGCACTTACCAGCCTTCCAATAAACGTTCGCAGTTGATTGAGAAAGGGTCTAATACTATCATTATGGATGCTTATAATGCTAATCCTGACTCTATGCAGGCTGCTATTAAAAACCTTGATGCAATGAGGGTAGACCGAAAGGTAGCCATACTTGGAGATATGTATGAGTTGGGAGTGGATAGCTCCGCAGAGCACAGAGCTATAGGAGCTTTACTTTCTCAAACAAAGATTGATGAAGTCTTACTCTGTGGAACTCTTACAAAAGATACGCTGGAAGCTTTTCCTCAAGCAAGACATTTTGAAAAGAAAGAGGAACTGGTAAACTACCTGCAAAGCCAATCGTACAACAATGCTACTTTTTTACTAAAAGCCTCTAGAGGCATAGCCCTGGAAACAATACTTGACTATTTATGAGCCTAAAATTAGTGTTAGACTTTCTGGACGAACTTTCTGTCAACAATAACAAAGAATGGATGGATGCCCATCGGGGGCAATATGAAGAGGCTAAGGGAGAGTTCAAGCAATTAATATCTCACCTTTTGGGTGAACTTACTTTTATAGACGAAGGCTTACAGGGGCTTTCTCCAAAAGATTGTATTTTCCGAGTTAACCGGGATATACGTTTTTCAAAAGATAAATCTCCTTATAAAAATAACTTTGGAGCCTATATGTCAGAAGGGGGCAAAAAATCTCCTAATGCTGGTTATTACCTTCATGTTCAGCCCCATGGAAAGTCTTTTATTGGTGGCGGAATGTATCACCCTGACTCCGAAACCCTTGCAAAGGTAAGGCAGGAAATTGACTACAATGCTGCTGAGCTCAAGAATATTGTCTCTGGAGAACATTTTAAAAAGTATTATAGCAGTATACAGGGCGATATGCTAAAGAAAGCTCCGAAAGGCTACCCTACAGACCACCCAAACATAGAGTTGCTTAAGCTGAAAGATTATATAGTCATTCATAAACTCAGCGATGAAGAGCTTACGACACCTGATTTTAAAGAGCGCGCGCTGGAAATGTTCGGTGCAATGGAACCCTTCGTCAGGTATTTAAATGTAGCCATTAGCTAAAAAAACACCCTTACTAAATGGTAAGGGTGCTGTATTTTTAAGGTGAGCTGTGTTTATTTTGCAGCTTCGTAGCGCTTACTTACTTCTTCCCAGTTTACTACATTCCAGAATGCAGATATATAATCAGGACGTTTGTTCTGATAGTTCAGGTAGTAAGCATGTTCCCATACGTCAAGACCCAAGATAGGAGTACCTTTTACTTCAGCAATTTCCATTGCAGGATTATCCTGGTTAGGAGTAGACGTTACTTTTAATGCACCATTAGCATCAACAATAAGCCATGCCCATCCTGAACCAAAACGAGTAGCGGCTGCATTGTTAAATTCTTCCTTGAACTTATCAAAAGAACCAAAAGCGGTGTCAATAGCACTTGCTAAATCTCCACTTGGCTGCCCGCCTCCATTAGGAGAAAGTACAGACCAAAAAAGTGAATGATTGTAGTGTCCTCCACCATTATTACGTACTGCTGTAGAAAGGCTACCCATATTTTTCATGAGATCATCCAGAGATGAGTCAGCCTGAGGCGTACCTTCTATGGCTGCATTCAGTTTGCTCACGTACCCACCATGGTGTTTACCATGATGAATTTCCATAGTTTTGGCATCAATATGAGGTTCAAGTGCATCAAAAGAATAAGGTAAATCAGGTAATTCGAATGCCATTGGTTTGTTTATTTAAGGTTTAAAAAAATACTTAAAAAATCATATCAAAATGATTTTGATCAATGCAATTTACATAAACGAGTATTCAAATTCATTGTTTCTAATCAAAACTTAGCGATTGTATAATTCGCTTAGTATATAAGTAAGTGTAGAATTTAAAGCAAATTCAGTGTCAAATAGGATAAAATTAATCATACAAGCTTCCTGGGTAGGAATAGCGGGTAACACACTACTCGCATTTGTAAAAATGTATGTAGGCTTTACTGCTCATAGCCAGTCAGTTATAGGTGATGGTATAGATACATTTTCAGATATACTTACTTATGTTATCATTTTGTTTACTGCTCGTATTAGCCAGAAACCTCCCAGTGTCAAATATCCTTATGGCTATCTGCGAGCAGAAACTATAGCCAGCAAATTTTTATCTTTTTTTATTTTTTTTGCGGGTGCTCAACTCCTTTATGCTAACCTTTCTACGCTAATCAGTGGTAAAGAAAGAGCACTACCCGAAGCCCTGGCTCTTTATGTTACAGCTGTATCTATAGTAGGAAAATTTCTACTGGCCTATTGGCAATTCTATATTGGGAAGAAAACCAACAGCCGAATGCTAATCGCCAATGCCAAAAATATGCGCGCAGATGTGGTGCTATCTATATCAGTGCTAATAGGTACCGCAGCTACCCTCTACTTTCAGATGCCACTGATAGATACACTCCTTGCCATCGTTGTAAGTTTGTGGATTTTAAGAATAGGTTTTAAGGTATTCATGGAGTCTAACACCGAGCTTATGGATGGAGTAGATGACACATCGGCTTACGAAAGGGTTTTTGAGGCTGCGGATGCTGTCAAAGGAGCATACAATCCGCACCGAGCTCGCATCCGGAAAATGTCTAATCTTTATCTTATTGACCTGGATATTGAAGTAGATGGGCAGATGAGTGTATCCGATTCACATAAGATAGGTGTGGCAGTAGAGCAGGAGATTAAAGACCGACTGGACAATGTGTATGACATCATGATACATATTGAACCCAAAGGCAATTATGAGGTTGATGAAAAGTTCGGCCTGAGTAGAGACCAGCTATAAGGCTTACTTAATAATAAAAAGGCCTGGAAATCCAGGCCCTTTTCATGTTCATGTAACAAAATATATGCACATTGGCATCTTTAAGATTCTAATTCTATACCAAGAACTTCCAGTGTTTGTACATCATCATGCATAGCAATCTGTGCTATCGTATTAAACCTATACATCCACTGTTGTAACTCATTAAGGGCTTTATCGCGCTTCATAGTAGCCTCATGCGCTTTTTTCTGTAGCTTTTTCTGCATCTGCTGCGCATCTTTTAGTGCCTCTATCATAGCTTTGCTCTGAGCAAGCTCAGCCTTACCAAGGCCATAAGCATTAAGATCTTTTACAATAAGATCAATGTTTTTATAAAAAAGAATGGCCTGATCCAGCCAACCGTCAGATTGTAGACTTTTACTACCATCCAGATTTAAGGCTTTTTCTAAACCAGGTGTATCGTTCAGGGCTTCTTTTATAGTTTTTTGATGTTGTATGTAGGCTGCATAAGCCACTTTTTGGTCTTTCTGAATTACTTCCAGAAACTCATTCTTATTGTCAAATTCCAAGTTATATTGTTTCTGCTGGCGCTTCAGTTCTTCAAGCAGATTTTTTCCGATAGCTAGCTGGTTTGCATCATAGTGGCAGGCTTCAAGTTTTTTTTGAATGTCTGGTTGGCCTAAGGCTCTCTCAATCATTGAATTTGCTCTAAGTAGCAACGTATCTACATTATAGATCACCATATCTTCATTTTTTTTGCACAAAGTACGATGAATCTATTGCCTGCACCTTTCAGTTATACCAACTATAGTACTTTAGAAAGATATTATTTTAGTAAAGTAATTTTATACTACAAACAGTCCTAAAATGGATTTGTGAACTTTATAATACGTATTAGCTTAATATTAATAGTACAAAATCTCGCATTCTATATCCACAAATCAATAATTCAACATAATATCTTACAAAAAAAGCCAGAATATTGCTCCGGCTTTTTTTTAGTCAAGTCATTCTAATCTATATACCCTTCCATCATTTCTTTAGTGAGCAATGTCTGATCTTTGGAAAAGTCGTATAAAGTAAGGCTTCTTAAATTATAAAAATCTGTCCAGAAATCTCTCAAAGACTGCACATACTGACGACGAGCCTGATCTTTTTCCTGAAGTGCAATATTCAGATCTGTAATACTGATTTTACCAATCAGGTAACGTTGTTTGGCAATTTCAAACCTACGGTTAGCAATATCATCCGCGACTCTGGTAATCTCTACCTGATCTCTCAGCATCTTAAAAGTTTTAACCTGAGTATATACCAACTGCTCAAAATTAATACGCTCCTGTTCTATGCTGTACTGGGTAAGTTTGTAATCTGCTTCAGCAGTTTTCACTCTGGCTTTCTGCCTTCCCCAATTCACAATAGGTATGTTAAATCCTATTTGCAAACGTTGCTGGTTTTCAGGAGTATCGTACAATCCTGTAAACTCATCTCCTCTATTTGTAAGTCCGTAGGTAGCATATAAATTTGCCTGTAGCCCGCTATTACCTTTGGCACGGGCAACTTCTCGTTCAGCTTCTTTTACCCTCCTCACATATTCAACCGGATTAGGATGGTTTTGCAGCGCCTGGCTTATTGCTGTCTGCTCATTAACATCAAAGTTTGGTATTACATTCGGTAGCCCCAAAACTATAGGTTCGCTGTCATTTAAACCAAGGTAGGAGCGCAAACGCAAGGTACTTGTTTCCAGATCTAATTGTGCCTGAGCAACATCCTGACGTGAACGCATAACATTATACTCTACCTGTAACAGATCGTTTTCACCGATTTTACCAAGGTTGTACCTCCCTTCAGAAATTTGGTAAATGGTATCGTTATTTGCCAGGTTCTGCTGCGCCATATTCAGGTTAATCTGCTGCAAAAGCACATCAAAATATAGATCTGTAGCCTCTACAGCTATCTGCTCCATCTCCTCAACGTAGTTCTTTTTAGAAGCCTCGTAGCGGAGTGGCTCTACCTCTTTATTCCACTTGAGTTCATTGAACCCAAATAGCGGCTGGCGCAGGCCTATAACTGCCGGGTTACCACTATAGCTGGTTTCGTCTACTTCAAAATTGTCAAATCGCTGAAGCTCAGACTGTACGAAAATCTCTCCACCGGAAAAACCAAGCTGCTGGCTAACTCCTAAATTAAGCTGTACCAGGTTTTGGTTTACCCTCCTAAACTCATAGCTACCATCCGGCTGACGAATGGCGTCATTGCTTCGTAGATAGCCAGGTAGCGTACCTTCAATATACACCTCCGGACGGTAATCTGACAGATAAGTACGGTAGCGCCAGTAAAAGTTTTGCCGACGGGTATCTGCCAATAGAGCCTGTGGTGACTGGTTTCTGGCCAATGACACAATATCATTTAAGGTATATTGCTTCAGATAAAGCAGGCTATCATTTTGGGCATAGCTCGCTGTACAAAAGAAAAAGAAAAATAGGCCAATACAGAGTAGTTTATTCATATCTGAGTGAGGTTATAGGATCCTGGTTCGCTGCTTTACGGGCCGGGGCTATTCCAAAAATAAGGCCTACAGTAGCAGCTACACCAAAGGAGAGAATGATGGAAGTAAAAGTAATGACGGTAGGAATCTCCGCTATTTTAGAAATACCAGTAGCGATCAATACCCCGGTGATGATTCCAATTAAACCACCAGCAATACTAATTAACATGGCTTCAAAAAGAAACTGCCAGATAATGTCAGCCTTCTGCGCTCCCACAGCCAGCCTCAAACCAATCTCTTTTATCCGTTCCATCACAGAGGCTAGCATGATATTCATAATGCCTATACCTCCTACCAGTAATGAGATACCTGCCAGTGCTCCCAATACGATATTAAAAATCTGGTTGGTTCTTTGTTGCTGCTTAATAAGAAGCTCAGGTATTTCAATTTCGTAATCTATCACTCCATAATGCTTGCGCTCCAGCATGCGTGACAGAATTTCGGATACTTTGTTGAGCGAGTAGCTTTCATCAATACTTATCACGAGGCGGTCTAGCTGATGGTAATTTTTCTTCTCTTTAAATTCCTCACCACTTTCAGTATCATCACTTCGTGAAACCATCTGGCTATTTGCCATTTCTATCATCCGCTTAGTTACAAGAGAGCGATCGCGATAACGGATTAGCATGGTATTAATGGGCACATACACATCCATGTTATAATTACGGATGCCCAGCTTATTGATATTCTCATCGGTAATGAGCCTTTTGTCAAGTACTCCCACAATAGTCAGCCACTGGTCTCCTACTTTAATAGGCTTACCCAAGGCGTCTTCTTCACTGAAAAACCGGTCTTCTATAGACTTACCAATAATGCATACCGGCTCACCCTCACGTATCTGTTCCTCGCTAAAAGACTCTCCGTAGCCTATCCTAAAGTTAGCTACATCAAAATAGTCGTTCTTTACACCTACCAGCTTGGCAGACCTGCGAATACCATTCTTAATAATATATTTATCCATGATAATCTCCGGGCTTACTGTCTGTACTCCCGGTATCACAGCTTCTATACTACTGACATCGTGCATCGTCAGTCCGGGAGAAAACTTTGGTTTCTTCTCACTGGGTGAGTCAGAAGTAAGATCTTCTTCGGTCTGCTCTATTACTGGTTTAATGATAATATTATTTACCCCTACCAGTTTTATCTGTTCCAGTATCTCTTGCTGAGCCCCTGCACCAATACCCAGCATCGCAATCACTGCTGCTACCCCAAAAATGATACCCAGTGCAGTAAGGAGAGAACGCAACTTATTTGCTAATATCGCCTCCAGAGCTATATTAAAGTTCCCAAAGATTTTCTCAGTCATTCCCCTTGTCAGTTAGCGGTTGAGGCTCTTCTTCCAGATAAGCAATTTGCTTCTGGTCAGGGTTAGCCGGGGTAGACAAATAAATTATATCGTCTTCTTCCAGGCCCCTCTCAATGACCACCATATCATTACCTTTGGCACCCAGAGCTATTTCCTGTTTTACGGTAGATAGTCCGTTCTTTTTAAAGACATAGGTAAGGCTGTCGCCCTGGCTATAGACTGCTTCCATAGGCACTACCAGCACATTTTCTATATAATCAGTGATAATGGTGTTGCTGGTTGTCATGGCTGGGCGAAGCGTCGTATCGCTTTCGTTAATCAGCACGGTTATCTCAAATACCTTAGCATCAGAATTAGGACGCTGCTCACCCACATTAGCCACTTCCGTAACTACGCCGGTAAGTCTTTTCTCTGGAAAGGCATCCAGGCCTATCTCTACCTCCTGCCCTGTCTGTACGCGACTGATGTCTACTTCATTGACATAGGTCTTAGAAATCATGGTAGTCAGGTCTGGGAGCGTAGCAACTTCAGGCTCCCAGGCATGAATTTGCGAGCCTTCTCCTTTCTTTTTGCCATTCCACTCTCGGGCATAGATCACCATACCATTTTCAGGAGCTTTAATGATAAACTTTTTCGCCAATTCCTGTAGTTGAGTTAGATCAATCTGGTCATCTTGTAGTTTGGCACTGGCCTGAGCCATTTGCGAGCGGCTTTTTTGCAGGGTAAGCTGATACTCTTCTTTGGCCTGCTCTAGTGCACGAGTAGCTTTTTCAAGCTCCAACTCTGCCTGTTTGATAGTGGCAGGTGGCTCATACTGAGACTGTTCTAACTCCAGTTTCCTTTTTTGCAGATCATACTCCAGATTGATCAGTTTATCGCGCTTTTCTCTCAAATTGATGGCGGTATCTATCTGGGTCTGCTCGTACTTGTTCATACTCTCCTGCACATCCAGTTCCTCTTCCCGAATCTTGTTGCTCAGCTCAGAGTTATCCAGTCGGGCTACATAACCGCCTTTTTCTACTATTGTACCTTCAGGCACGATATCATCAATTTTTACCTGATAGATTCGGGCATTACGCAGGCCAATTGGCCCCATCACACTCACAGAGTTTTTAGCCTGAAGCTCTCCTGAAACAGCTACATCTAGCTGAAGATCTGTCTTCTTCACTTTGGTAAGGATGTCCTGTTCAGTTTCGTTTCCCTGGTCGCTAAAGTAAAAATACGCCAATGCGGCTACGACCAATGCAGCGATCGGAATAATAATTTTTTTGGTCATGATTGAATAGTTGAGGGTAGTGAGGAAAAGAAAAATATATATGTTTACATAGGTTGCTGTAAGCTACTGCTTCGCCGAATCTCGGTATTAACTTCATCTTTCTCAATCAAGCCATCCTTTAACCGTACAATTCTGTGTGAGTAGTGCGCGATATCGTCTTCGTGTGTTACCATAATAATGGTATTTCCCTGGTCATGCAGATCCTGAAACAGATCCATCACATCATAAGAGGTTTTGGTATCCAGGTTACCTGTAGGCTCATCGGCAAGTATAATACTGGGGTTATTTACCAAAGCACGGGCAATAGCTACACGCTGGCGCTGCCCTCCTGAGAGTTCATTAGGTTTGTGATATGCCCTGCTGCCCAACCCTACGTTTTCCAGAGCCTGCATAGCTCTGTCTTGCCTTTCTGACTTATTGGTTCCGGCATAGATAAGCGGAAGCGCCACATTGTCTAATGAAGATGAGCGAGGAAGAAGGTTAAATGTCTGAAATACAAATCCGATCTCCTTATTACGTACAGTAGCCAGCTCATTCTCACTCATATCACTGACATTCTGATCGTTAAGGAAGTAATCGCCTGAGGTTGGAGTGTCCAGGCAGCCAATAATATTCATGAGGGTAGACTTACCGGAGCCAGAAGGCCCCATAAAAGCTACATACTCCCCTCGCTTTACCTGAATGGAAATAGACTCAAGGGCATGAATCTCTTCTTCGCCCATGCGATAAAGTTTGGCAATCGCGTTAGTTTCAATAATTGGTCTCATGATGGCTAGGCTAAGTAGTTTAAGGCTGAGTGATAAAACGCAATACAATAGATAATAGAAAAGCACTCACCCCTAAGGTTTATAACTAATCTTTTAGTTATCTAACTTATGAAAAATTAAGAACTTATCCACTTTGCAAACGCAACTTTCTACTAATTATTGAAATTAATGTACAAAAACTTTTAAAAGAGTCTTTTAAAAGATTAGAGGGCAAACACTCTACTCACAAATATCTTTATGGGCTCCCCAATTAGGAGCTTGCCAGCATGGCTCCGAGGTTCTGAGGTAACATCTGGTAAGCAGAGGGTTCTATCAGTTGGGCATGTGCCACAGTGTTAGCTAATACGAAGAGTACAATACAAAAGAAAATCAGCAGCATAAATCTTTTAAACATGAATTATTCTATAGTTTAGGCAAACAGTTAGGTAGTCTTAATACTTATTAATGATATTATCATTTTTTACCAAATCTACAAGCTCTTATTCAAATATCTATGCACTTTCGTAAATGCTACATCATTTTTTGGTGTGCTCTCACTATTTTTTTATCGTTCGCTACACCTCAGTCTTTTAGCCAGTCCAAAGCTTACTATTTATCTACTCAAAAAGAGGTACCCCTGCTTGCTGCGGGCGCTACCGGCACCATTAGCAGTCTTCTGCTCCGCAGAAACCAGGTACCTCTGGACTCTACCCAGATTATTGACCTGAAAACTGATCGCCTCTTAGGCATAGACCTACCAGCCACCGAAAATTACAGCCGTAAGGCTCGCATCGCCAGCGATGTATTTCTAAATGTATCTTACCTATTCCCTCTCACCCCTCTCCTGCTTTCTGAGGCACGGGCGGAATACGGAGCCATCAGCCTGATGTTTCTAGAAACTCTACTGCTTAATGAAACTTTTACCGGTTTAAGCAAGGTGCTGGTCAGCCGCCCAAGACCTTTTACGCATAATGGTGATGTGGATTTTATGGATCGTACAGCTGAAGATAACAATCTGTCATTTTTCTCTGGCCATACCTCTTATACCGCAGCCATCTCGTTCTTTTCTGCGCAGATTTTGTCGCAGTATATAGATAATCCGACAACCCGCAACCTGATTTGGGCAGGAGCTATTGCCTGGCCTGCCGCTACCGGCTACTTCCGTTACAAAGCGGGTAAACATTATGTAACAGATGTACTTACCGGCTATGTTGTAGGTGCTGCGCTAGGCTATTTTATTCCCCGACTACACGAAAGAGACGAAAATACTGAGGAAGGAAATGTCAGTACCCTTCAGCTATACCCTCAGGGGCCACAGATGTTTAAGCTGGTATGGGTCTTTTAGTAATTTGAGAGACAAGCTCCTGAGCCTGCCTGTTAAAAGTATAAAAAAAGTCCAGCCTCCTAAGGTCTGGACTTTCAGTGTTTAGACTATCTGTGCTCCCAGTTGTAGCTATTAATATCTTCCAGAGAAGTTTGTAACAGACGAATACAGGCAGCAATATCTTCTTTGTTTGCCATTTCTATTACCTGATGCAGGTGGCGTGTAGGAATAGAGATAGCTCCGGCCACAGCTCCCTGCTTACCCATACGCTGAATTCCGGCAGTGTCAGTACCCCCGGCGGTAAGTATTTCCGGTTGCCACTTAATGCTGTGCTTATCAGCAGTCTTCTTCAGATAATCTACCATACGATAGTCCGCAATAGCTGAAGCATCCATCACTTTAATTGCAGCACCTTCGCCCAGGCTGGTAATTTTCTCATGAGGCTGAGCTCCCGGCAGGTCAAATGCGATAGTAGTATCCAGACCAATACCAAAGTCAGGATTAATATTGTGGGCAGCCACATTCGCTCCTCTCAGGCCTACCTCTTCCTGCACAGTAAACACTCCATATACATCATAGGGAACATTTTTGAGCTGACGTAGTGTCTCTATAAGGATAAAAACTGAAACTCTATTGTCTATAGACTTACAGTTAACGCAGCTCCCCATCTCTATCAGCTCACGCTCACGAGTAATGGGATCGCCTATACTCACAATTTCTTTTACCTCATCGGCACTCATACCCAGATCTATAAAGTAGTCTGTGATCTTAGGGTTTTTGTTACGCTCCTCAGGACTCATCACATGTATTGGCTTGCTACCCATCACCCCTACCAGATCTTTTTTACCATGCACGATCACTCTCTGTGCGGTCAGTGTTTTAGGGTCAAAGCCTCCCAGGGTATGGAAGCGCACAAAGCCCTTATCGTCAACATGGGTTACAATAAAACCAATCTCATCCATATGGGCCGCTACCATAACCTTCTTACCATCGGGGTTATTGCTTCCCTTTTTAATAGCAATGACGCTACCCATGTTATCTACTTCCAGGCTATCAACCAGTGGCTCCACTTCTTTAATGACCAGATTTCTAATACGTGACTCAAAACCGGGAGCTCCGGCAATTTCACAAATATCTTTTAATAAGGATACGTTAATGCTCATTTCTAAAAACAGGTTAATTATTATGCGGTAATCTAGCAGTATGTAAGCAAAAAAGAAAGTTGAACTAAGCAATGCCTGAGACTGAATGCCAAATACCACTATAATTTAAGGCAGATACCTATACGCTTTACTGCATAGCTTAAATTGAGCTGCTCAACAACAAACCTTAGTCTAATGCTGCTAAATAATTGGGTATCTTAAGGCTATTACAACTCCTAAACACCTAAAACTAAAAACACTATGCTAAAAATTATCCTTAGCTATGCGCTTCTTTGCTGCTGCACCTTTGTGATTGCTCAATCGCAAACTAAAGGCATAGACCGGGCTCACTATTTTCGTTTGCTGGAAGGCTCTGAACAATCCGGTCTCTACCGGACTTCTCTGTTCTCAGATGTTGATAGCAGTTGGATTAAGTGGCAGGAAAGAGGCTACAACTTTGGTTTTGATACCCAAAAGACGCCTATGTATACTCAAATAGATGGCATCATCAGCACCCCCTATATGATACAGGTAAGAGGTAATGAAGAGGAAAGAAACAAAAAACGCTGGGGCTATCATGTGTTTGAAGGCTATGCCCGTGATGACAAATCCAGAATTACTCTTCTGGTCAATAAGCATGTGGAGGAAGAGAAAGCCGTTGCTGAAATGTACTACTACGGCACAGTATACAATCATTCAGCGCCGGCCTATAACTGGTTCCGTATAGGGTCGGATGTCAGGCAGCACTCTTTTATGTTTAGTCGGGACAGGGCCATTTTTTATGGTTCGCTACAGCTTAGTAATACTTTGAGCCTGGGCCGTATAGGAAAAGATAACATAAGAAAAGACCCACCGGAAGGAGATGATGAGCAAAACTATGAGGAGAGTGCAAAGCATGTCAACTATAAAGCTTTAGACGGAAGCGAGAATGGTACAATCTTCTATGATAAAGACAATCATATAGTAGTTATTAAAGTGGATGGACAGTGGATGAAGCTAGCTGTAGAACCTTTACCTGAGGGTATACAATATGATTTTGATGCTGATTAATATAGCTTTGCTATAGCTATACCCTCAATTGAGAAGAGCAAATACGCGTTAAGCAAAATTAGTTGTCTTAGTTATAGTACAGAATAATTTGTTCTTACGGTGGTCTAAGAAAAATTCTTTATATTCTATGCTAAGACCGATCATGGAATGAAAAGCTATTACCATCATATCTTCTTTCTGATTGTGTTTTGCTTCTCACTATATTTTGCCAGATATATCCCTGCTGAACAAGCTTCGTCAGTAGTAGGCCTGATAGCTATGATTGTTACTTTTTTTCATGGCTTGCAATCTATTGCCTATCTGAGTACAGGATTGAGGAGCAGAAGCCCCCCACCTGATAGTCACCAGAAGTTTTCGGCTGCGGTAAGTATAGGTGCTCAATACGGTATTGTATGCGGTGCTGGCTTTTTAACAGGATGAATTGTTTTCTTTAATGCAGTAAACTACTTGGCCCTTGCCACGCTGGTCTTCTTCCTTGGAATATGGCTGGCACTGAAGCTACGCTTTCAGTTCTAGTTAGCTATCCAGATCAATGAGATACCTTGGCATAAAGATAAGTTGGCTTTAGTGCATACCTTAAGCCTGTGCTTCCTGTATCTGAGGCACAGGACTTTTTGATATGAAGCATATTATCTTACTACTTTGTTAAGAGCTTCCAACTGCTGTGGCGAATCGTTAAGGGCTACTTCCGCAATTTTCATGAAGTGGCGCATCCATAATTCAAGCGCTTTGATCTCGGCATTGCGCTGCTGTGTCAGTTCCTGCTCTTTACTCTTGTTTGCCGACTGACTTGCCATAAGCTCCATTACCCGCGATTGCATAACAGCAACCTGTTCCAGTTCCTCTTTAGGCACATGGTACTTCTCCATCATCTCTATAGGCACATTGGCATAGAAGCGTTCTACCTGCGCCAGCCACTCCATAGTCCCACCTTTTATTCGTACACAGATATGCAGATCATCACTATAATCAGCCTCTCTTTTAAAAGCCAGGCGAGCAGTTTCTATATGAATCTGAAATAGCTCCTTTAGGCTAGCTTTAGCAAGTTGCAGGTTACGGGTAGCTGCACGAGCGTAGCGTGAAGCTTCATCCCGGGCTATACCCACTTGCTTTACATGCTGCAAACGTTCCATTGCCCCCTTGATCTTCTTCTCTGAGTACCCGTACCTACTTAGAGCATTAAGAATTTCAGGGGTATATAGCGCATTCTGTAAGGCTATATAAGTGTCTTTCATAAACAAACTAATCTTTTTCATGTCTCAGAATTTAATTTTACAGATAAATAACTCATCAAAATTATATACAGACTTTTAAAAATTATAATAATATTTACCTGAGTACATATGACTGTAATAATTTTGTGAGGCTGGGAGGATTTACCAAAGATGATAAACTAAAAAATTGCATTTAATAGAGCCAAACAAGGCTATTACTTGAAAAGCAGTATTGTTATTACCCTGACTATCAGGTAATAAAGAAAGTAGCGGATTATTATTTCATTGAAATAATAGTAAGAAGCAGTAGGCTTATACCTATAGCAATGCTATAGCCTTGCGGCAGACTGTAGATTTTGCTGTAGCAATGCATCAGGATTTAGGCAAAGGAGAAAAGCAGGCTAAAACAAAAGAATAAACGTAAGCTGATTGAAGCGGAGTGCTATAGCATTGCTTCAAGGCAGCAAACTTACTGTCGGAGCATTGTTTGTATTTATTCATAGATAGGTAGAGCGAGAGAAGGTATACAAAAGATGACACTATACTACTCAAATATGTAAAGCCAGCAATAATAAATACAGGCAGACCAGGTTATAGGCTGAAGGTAAGTATACTTATTGACTATATTCTTGCACTTTAGCGAAGAGTTTTGCTTCCTATCTATTAAATACTGCCTATTTATTGCTTGTTCATTATAAAGTCCGATAATTTTTACCAATTTTATATCTGACTTACACTAAACACAGTAATTATAGCAAGGGCGGACCATGAGACAAAGGTTATTGAGCGAAGGTGCTAATGAGTTGAGTTATGAGATTCGGGGCATCGTTAGAAAAGCACAGCAGTTACAGAAGATAGGCAAGACCATTTTTTGGGAGAACATTGGCGATCCTATTCAAAAGAATTATCAGATTCCAGAATGGATTAAAGATATTATTGCTTCGCTGCTTAAAGAAAATACTACCTACGGATATTGCGACTCTAAAGGGGTACTGGAGACTCGTGAGTTTCTGGCCAGGCTGAACAACCAGCGAGGTGGCGCACAGATCACATCTGATGATGTACTTTTCTTTAATGGACTGGGTGATGGTATATCCAAACTTTATCAGTACCTGGTACCTACTTCCAGAGTCATTGGGCCTTCTCCCTCCTACTCTACGCACTCATCTGCGGAAGCCTCACATGCCAACCACCATCCCCTAACCTACCAGCTGGATCCTAACAACAACTGGTACCCAGACATGGATGACCTTTATATGAAGGTAAAATACAATCCTAATATTGTTGGTATACTGGTGATTAATCCGGATAACCCTACTGGAGTGGTATACCCTCAGGAAATATTAAAACGTATGGTGGAGATTGCCAGGGAGTTTGATCTCTTTCTGGTGGCCGATGAAATCTACCTTAACATTACGTATAATGGCGCCAAGGCTATAGCTCTGGCAGATATTATTGAAGATGTGCCCGGCATTGCCATGAAAGGTATTTCTAAGGAACTACCCTGGCCCGGCTCTCGCTGTGGCTGGATGGAGTTTTACAATCGTGATAAGTCGCCTGAATTTAATCGCTATTGCACCACACTGGAAAACGCCAAAATGATAGAGGTCTGCTCTACCAAACTGCCTCAGATGGCTATCCCCCGTATTATGGGCCATCCAGATTACCTGGAGTATCGCAAAGGCTTTAATCAGGCAATAGGCAGGCGTAGCGCCATTATTACCGATATGTTGCAGGATATCCCTGAGCTTACCTTTAACCCTACTTACGGAGCTTTTTATAATACTATCATCTTTAAAGACGGGGCGCTTAAGCCACAGCAAAAGCTACAGATTGATGACCCTGCGGCGGCGGATTTGCTCAAACAATGGCTGGATTCTGAGCCAGATATGCCACTGGATAAGCGCTTTGTGTACTCTCTGCTGGCAGCCAAAGGTGTATGTGTGGTACCTATCTCCTCTTTCTGCTCAGACTTGCAAGGCTTTAGAGTAACCTTGCTGGAAAATAATGAAGAGATTCTCGTTGAGACCTTCAGTAGAATTAGGGATGCGGTAAAAGAGTTTACCCGAAGCTAGGGCTTATCGCCCAATGAGTACGAAGGGTGCCCAGTGGTAGGGTTCTTCGTACTTTTCTCGCATCTGCCGCTGTGCGTTCAGTAATGCTTCTGCTTTGCTCTGTCCGCTCAACCAGTTTTCGTAGAAGAGCCTGATAAGTTCGGTAGTAGACTCATCATTAACCTTCCAGAGGCTCATAAGCACGCTTCGCGCTCCGGCCACCAGAAAAGCACGCTGCAATCCATACACTCCCTCACCATTCTTTACCTCACCAAGTCCGGTTTCGCAGGCACTCAAAACTACCAGATCGGTACCACTCAGGTTAAGGTTCATAGCCTCATAAGCGGTTAACACTCCATCTTCGGTTTCCAGATTAAGGCTGTCGGTATTGCGTAGAGTACTTGCCGCTCCGGCCAAAAGAAGACCTGACCTTAGCAGCGGGTTAGCGGTAATATTTTGCATATGAATACCAAAGGCACGCTGCCCCATATCTGCTGGCAGATCGCTCAGGAAGTAACCATGCGTAGCAAAGTGTAGCACATCCGGCATCAGCACCTTCTTTATGGTTTCTTCATTGGCCTGGTCTCGCATCAGCTTGGTAACATTCCAGTTTTTGGCTTCCATCATTTTGCCTACTGCATTGATCTCGGTACGGGTACCGGGCAGAGGTTCCAGGCTGTACTCCAGAGGGCGCGCCCCTTCCAGATTGGGATTGGCCTCGGTAGCTGCCTGTATTGCTCCAGGCTCCTGTTCGCTTGCGGTTAAGTTTGTAAAGCTCATCTGATATTCAGGAAAACCCAGCACCAGGGCTTCATTCCGTTTATCAGTAGGTGCCGCCTCTATATCTTCTGTAAGCTCACGCGTACTACTTAGCATACGTACATTGATCTCGTCCAGCAGAAAACGCCCCTCAACCGGATTGTACAAACTTTGCAGGCTTATTTTATTGTAGATACCATCAGGGGCTACATAAACCGTTTGTACATCTGCTGAAAGCAGGTTCGCAATATTGCGCCAATACATATTGTATGAAAGCTCATCTTCTATGCGGTAAGCGATGGCATTTTTGTAGTAATTAAAGTTTTTGGTTTCCATCGCCAGACCATCGGGCATAACTGCCAGCCGGGGGGCTGATGTATTGGGCTCTACAATTAGCGCGATATATACCGTTGGCTGCTCCTGATTCTTACTGATTCGTAATATCTCAATGGCTGCTTCCTCCGGCTTGAGTTGCTGCTGAATATCTTTCCAGCTTAGTTCGCGGGTTTCCAGGCTTCGGGCAAAGATACGGGAGCTGGCAGAAAGCTGTTTTTCCAGATCATTGGCTTCTCGCTCAATCTTTCTGAGGTTAAGCGCTCTTGCATTCAGTTCCTGAGCAGAAAGGGTATAATACTTGGCAAGTTGCTCTTTTAGAAACAGCCATTGTTCGTAGAGCTCTATCAGGCTCTCGTCTCCACTCTGAAAAATACTACGACGGATCTTGCTGGAAGCGTCTAGCAGCATTGCTTTAGTGACCAGTTGCAAATTGTATAGATTAGCCAGAAGTTGTTGCTGTCTTGCTACAGGTATCAGGTTTTCTCTCAGATTCATGTTCATTACATAATCCCGATACGAGTTTAGCACAGGCTCTATCCGCTGGTAGAAGGCGCTTTTTTCTTTTTCGCTTAGCGCCGGAAAATACTCCCTTAGCTGCCAGGAGTATAGATCTATGACTTCGTTAAAAATAGGTTCTACCTCATCATAGCGTTGGAGGCGATAACTGTTTACCGCCTTGCCGTATAGGGCATAGGCATAGTCGGGATGCCTGTCGCCCAGTAGCTTTTTCCTGAGCGCCACCACTTCATCCAGCAGCGGAGCAGCCTTCTGATAATCTTGCAGATCCTGATAGAGCAGCGCCAGATTAAGAAGTGTAGATGTATAGAGAGGATGTTCTTTTCCCAGACCATTCTGACATATTTTAAGCGCATCTTCTAACAAAGGCATGGCCTTGCTGAGGCTGTCATTATTCTGATAAAAAGAAGCCAGATTGTTAAGTGCTATAGCATAAGATGGGTGCTGTTTTCCTAAGGTTTGCTCATCTATAGTCAGGGTTTCCAGCAGGTAACTCTCGGTTAGCTCCTTATTCCCTTTAGCTTCATACAGTACTGCCAGGTTCTGCGTAGCAGTAGCATAGTCGGGATGGTAGGTACCATAGCTTCTCTTGAGTACATCACGACTTTGAATAAGCAGAGGTTCAGCCGCCTCGTAATTGCCCAGCTGCATATAAAAATTGGCCATTTCTATTGCTGTAATCGCATAGGCCGGATGGTTTTCACTATAGATACCAGCCTGTATTTCTAATGCCTGTTTGAGCAAAGGCTCAGCTTCAGGGTAACTGCCCAGCGCTATCTCCAAACGAGCCAGGTTGGTCAGGCTCTGTGCTACCTGAGGATGGCGGTTGCCATATAAGTTTTCATTTTTAATCAGTACCGTTTCCAGCATTCGCCTGGCCTGTTCATAATTAGCCTGCTCCAGCGCCAGCAAGCCCAGGTTAGAAAGTACGGCAATATATTCGGGATGGTCTATGCCTACCAACTTCCGTTTGAGTTGCAGCGCTTTTTCAAATGTCTCTTTGGCCTCTTCAAATGCCCCAATTTCCTGGTATAACAAAGCGTAATTGCTTAAGATGCTGGCATAGACATTAGACTCCTCACCCCCTACCTGCTCCTGTATGCGTAATGCTTCCTGATAAAAAATTTCTGATTCGGTAAAGTACCCAATATCCTGATATAGACCTGCCATACCTGTAATAGCCGCCAGGTATTCTGAGCTTAGGTTCGCTTTTGCCAGTTTGCTCATTTCTGTAGAGCGCTTATAGAAGAAAATGGCACTATCGTATTGTGTAAGCTCCTGATGCGTTCGTGCCAGGTTGTAATATACAGTAGATAGCTGTAGTCTTTCTTCCCGGGTATTTTTTTGTAAGCTGTTAAGAACTTCTTCAGCAGTAGTAAAACAGTATATGGCTTTATCTGTCTCGCCCAGTTCTTTATAAATCAGTGCCTGATTGTTCAGAGCAGAGGCATATGCCTTGTTTGCAGGTCGCTCATTTTGCTGTACTAAAGCACGGTGCTTTTTGTAGATAGATAAAGCACTATCGGTGTAAGCCCGCTCGTATAGCGACATGGCATAATTGTCTATACTGGCCCAGTACCCTTCACTTTGCGGTAATGCATACTTAGTGTGAAACTGATAGGCTTCATTTAAATAGCTTTGAGCCAGCTCAGGTTCAAGCTTCAGGCTAAGCTGCCCAAGATTGTTAAGCACCGAGCCCCATTGCAGGGTATCGGACAAAGGCTGCTCCTGATAGAGTTGATGTAGCACCTGATAGCAGGAAAGCGCCTTTGCCAGGCTGTCCGATTTCAGATGTTCATATGCCAAGCTGTATAAGGCTTCCGCTTTAAGCGGCAGAATATCTGATTGCTCAGTCTGCTCAAAGTAGCGTACTGCCTGTTCCAGTTGTTCTTTAGCAGTCTCATCACCTTTCGCCTGCGCCAAGCGGAAAGATAGGTAGTACCTTAGTGCCTGTGCTTCGGTATCAGAGCTACCCACAGTATTATTTTTCAGGGTATTTAATACGCTATCTGCCTGTGTGTACTGTGCTTCGTAAATGTAGGATTGGGCAAGGTATAAACTCAACAGTTGAGGCGTATCTCTGGCAGGGGAAGCCTGAGGGTAGTGCTGCTGAGCCTGTTCTAGCAAAGGAATGGCTGCGGTATAGTCGTGCTCCTTAATTTTGAGTAGTGCCAGGTGATACAATGCCTCGGCATACTCGGGCGATGCCTGCAAACTTAGAGCCCTGCGTAGGGCTAGTTCCTGGCGGGCATACTTTTCTCCCTGCTCATACATTCCAGCAGAATAAGAGATGAGGACCATCAGTCGGGTGATGTCTACAGCAGCCGGAGATGAGTGGCTTTCTTTCTGTTTTAGATATGCCAGATACCTGAGGCCCTGGGCAAAGGCCTCTTCAAACTGATAGGCAAGGTAAAGCTCTTTGATAGCATCATGCTTTTGCTTCCACTCCTGTCCGTACGCAGGTATTGCCAAAAGTACGATAAAGAGACAGACATATTTTTTCATTCCGGGCACTAGTAGGCAAACAATGGCTAAGTAACAAAAAGTAACAGCAATAATTCAATCTTTAAGTACTTAATACGGGAGTAAATAGTAAGTAGTGGCTACATAAAATAAATAGAATATTCGTATCCCTTCATTCACTAATTCTGTAAATTAGGAGATAGTACTGAGAAACAGCAATTTACATAACTTAAATAACAAAAAGTTTAAATATTTCAATATTGAATTATATAAACTGGTGTGAATGACAACAATTGTTCTGATTTAGGTAATATTTACTATAATACCAATAAACTAATAACCCTACTTGCTTAACTAAACCAGAAGAATTAGACGACAATGAATAGACTTTACCTGATAATAAGCTTACTACTCTTAAGTACCTCACTTACATTGCCTGTAAGAGCTCAGGAAAATACCATTACCCTGTGGGCAGATAAAGTGATAGAAGTTTCCTCTTCTTATAAACAGGGGATTTTGTTTAAAGAAGATTTGAGATATAATAAATATCCGGCAAAAAGAGTAACCGGCCACCCAGATGTACTTCCTGGTAACTTCGGCGACAGCCCGAATGCCTGGGTACCTCAGAGAGCTGATCGCGAAGAGTTTATCAAAGTTGGATTTGAGTATCCTATCAAAATTCAGCAGATCGCTATTGCGGAATCCAGAAACCCTGGAGCAGTTTCTGAGATCTACACCTATGATTTGGCAGGAAACGAGCGCCTGGTGGCTGAGCTGGAAGCAGCGCCTGTCAATACCGAAGGTAGATTGTATAATGTATTTATAGACCCTACAGACTATGAGGTTTACGCGATCAAGCTGGTACTGGATGGTGCTAAAGTTCCGGGCTATAACGCTATTGATGGTATCGCCATCTCCTCTTCCCCCATTCCGGTAAACGCAGATATTGATATAGCTGATGGTATTAACCCAGAATTAAGTGCAGAGGTGCTGGACTTTAATCCTGATGAGACTTATATCAGCCTGAAACCAATTATGGCTCCTGATGGCAATATGCTTTTCTTCAGCCGCAGGTCTCCCAGAAATGTAGGTGGAGAGGCTGATCCAGAAGATATCTGGTACATCAATAAAATTGCTAATACAAATGCCTGGACCAGCCCAAAAAATATTGGCAGACCTCTAAATAATCGCGGAAGCAATTTTGTGAGTGCTGTTAATATGGATGAAAACGATAAATACGTGCTGTTATTAGGTAATGCGTATCATGAAGATAATAGGATGACCTCGGGCGTATCTACCAGCAGACAAATGGAAGGTGGATGGTCTAAGCCCATGCCGTTGAATATTGAAAACTTCTACAACTATGCCATGACGGCTAGTTACTACCTTTCTAATGATGAGCGTTACCTGCTTATGGCTGTAGAAAGAGACGATTCATATGGAGAGCAAGACCTATACATTAGTTTTAAGCAGGGAAGTAACTCATGGTCGGAGCCTGTCAACCTGGGCGCACAAATTAACACCCCGGATATTGAATCTTCACCCTATATCGCATCTGACGACTCCACTCTGTACTTCTCTTCGCGAGGCTACAGTGGATTTGGAGGTGAAGATGTGTACGTGTCTTACCGTCTGGATGACAGCTGGCAAAAGTGGTCTGAGCCCAAAAACCTGGGCCCTGCCATCAACTCTTCTCGTGACGATACTTTCTTTAACATAGGCAGCAACGAAGAGTATGCATACTTTACACGTGGCAAAGTAGACCAGGCAGATCTCTATCAGGTAAGCATGCCTATCTTTAGTACGCCTGTGGTGCCACCCAATATGTACATTGTTCGCGGACAGGTGTATAATGTAAGAAACAATATGCCGGTTGATGCTAAAATTGTCGCTCAGGCTGTAGGGCAAACGGCTGAAGCTCTACAGGGTGAGAGTACCGCTGATGGTACTTTTACAATAAACCTGCCTCCGGGACAGTACCAGATGCAAGTGAAAAAGGATGGCTTTGCTCAGGTAGATCAGCAGGCTTTTAATCTGGAACAGATGGATGAAGATGGTGACAGAATCATCAATACAGATCTTTATTTAATAGATGACTTTAGCAAAGTAGATATAAAAGAACAGTTGCTTAGCAATAAGGTAGCAATTGCGGCTGAAGAAATTCTTTTTGACCTTAATAAAGCTGCATTAGACAAACGTGCTTACTCCCAATTACAAAGAGTTGCTGACTTTCTGAAAGAAAACCAGTCCGTTAACCTAAAGATTGAAGGACATACCTGTAATCGTGGTACCAGCCAACATAATTTAAAGCTATCTCAGCGTAGAGCACAATCTGTAGCAGACTATCTGAAGAAGCAGGGCATTTCTCCTATCCGTCTGGAAGTAAGAGGTTATGGAGAACGTGACCCCCTAGTTAGTAATACTAGTGAATCTAATAGGAGAGTTAACCGAAGAGTAGAATTCTCAGTGATAGAATAAAGCAGTCACTTTCCAATCTATAGCCCTCTTTCTTGAGGGCTTTTTTGTTTATGTACCGTTATTTATAAATTAACAAATATAATATTTTACTATTTTGATAATTTTACTGCCATAATGATAATTTAATAACAATTCAATAAGTGTTATTATGCGCGGTATTCAGTTGTATTTCTTAGTATGGGTTACCACAAACCTACTAAGTATTTCCCCAGGTATAGCTTCGGGGGGAGATGATGAGATTTTAGTAAAATTAGAAGGAAAGATATTAGATGCCTCTACTTTAGAGCCTATTGCAGCAAAACTTACCTACAAAATAAAGCCTTCGGGCAGAGTTACGGGCATCAGAATGTTTGACAATAATAATGGTGCCTATGTAGTACAATTGCAACAGCACCATACCTATACGATAGAAGTAAGTTCTGAGGATTATCAGCCATTAGAAATTGAGCTCCGAACCGATGGTAATGCCCAGATTGAGAATGACTTTCATCTTCATAAGATACCCTCCAAAGGTGAGGTATTTGAGCTATCCAATAAAATATATTTTGACAGAGGAGCTTATACTATTAGTGAGGAATCCCTTCCAAGCCTTCAGGCTTTAGCAGAGATTATGAGAGACCACCCTAAAATGAGAATAAGACTGGAAGGCCATACGGATCGTGGCTCTCTAAAATCACTTTTCAACTTGTCAGAAAACCGGGTAAGAGAAGTTAAAGACTATATGGTAGAAGTGATGGGGATTGACAAAAAGCGTATTAAGCTTAAAGCTTTCGGCGGAAGCCGCCCCATCACTACTGAAGAAAGCGCGGAAGCACGTCAGAAGAACCGCAGAGTGGAGGTTAGAGTAATACAATTATAAGCATACCTCCTGCAGTAATTCCGCTGCTTCCTGTACCTTATTGGATTGAGCCTGCTGTAAATATCGGCAGGCTTCTTTTTTTTGATTCAGATCTAGATATACCAAGGCCAGATAGTAGTGTACCTTATCGGTTCGCTCGTTTAGCCTGATAGACTGCTTGAGCGCACGTAATGCTTCCTGAGGCTGACCATTTTTTTGATAATACAAGCCTTTGTTGCGGTAGGCATAAGCATTTCTTGAATCCAGCTTAATGCTTTGGTTAATATCCGTTCTGGCTAATAACAAGCTATCCATTTGCAGATACAAGTAGCCTCTATTATTTAAAAAATAAGGTTGATAAGGAGAAAGCTCTAGTGCATTATTGAAAGCCTGAAGGGCTTCCTTCAGGGCTCCCTGCTCGGTAAGCACCAGCCCTTTCACATTATAAGCATTTGCTTCTTTTTCATCTAAAGCAATGGCCTTGGCTATGTCTGACTGTGCATTCTTATAGTCTTGCTGATAATAGTAGACTGTGCCCCTATTTACAAAAGCCTCAGCATTGGTGGAGTCCAGCGCTATAGCCTGCCCCATAGCTTCTATCGCTTCTATGTATTTGCCAGATTCGCTTAGTGCAAGTCCTCGGGTGAAGTATACGTAGGCGGAGTCTGGATAGTATTGGGCCACACTATCCAAATCCTCTAGACTTTTGTCAAAATCTCCTAATTGATAGTAAGCATTTGCACGATTATAAAATGCATCGGCGTACTTATCTCTATGACGAATCGCTTCCGTATAATCCAGTACTGCCTGCCCGTATTTGCCTTCTTCGTAATATGCTATTCCTCTGTTGTTATAAGCATCGGCAAAGGCAGAATCTTTATTTATGGCTTCGTTGTAGTAACGAATAGCCTCCATATGTTCACCTTCATTCAGCTTTACATTTCCTTTGACAAAAAAAGAGTCTCTTTCTCGCTTTTCGCTATCTCCACAAGCTGCTAAAAAGCACAGTATACAGAAGAAGCCCAGTTGATATAGCTTCTGACTGTTATTTTCCACGAACATCTACTTCTATTCTTTTATCCTGATTAGCCAATTGCCATGCAGTATAAAATACCAGTCTGGCACGCTTCTCCAGCAGTTCGTAATTTATTTTATCTGGGGTGTCTCCCGGCTGATGATAATCCTCGTGAACGCCATTGAAGTAAAATATGATAGGAATCTGATGCTTAGCGAAGTTATAATGGTCTGAACGATAGTAAAACCTGTTAGGATCATCAAAAGCATTATACTTATAATCTAGTACCAGATTGGTATAAGTAGCGTTAGCTTCTTCATTAATCTGATGCAGTTCTGTGCTTAATCGGTTAGAACCAATTACATATACGTATTGGTCGTCTTTGTTATGTTCGTTATCGGTACGCCCTATCATGTCAATATTAAGGTTAGCTACTGTATTCTCAAGAGGAATAACAGGGTTGCTAGTATAATACTCAGAGCCCAATAGCCCTTTTTCTTCACCAGACACATTCATAAAAAGGAGACTACGACGAGGTCCTTTACCTTCTGCTTTGGCCTGAGCAAAAGCTTCAGCAATTTCTAAAACTGCAACTGTACCACTGCCATCATCATCTGCACCATTGTAAACCTGCCCATCGGTAGTACCAACATGGTCATAGTGAGAAGTAATTACAATCACTTCATCTTTTAGGTCAGAACCTTCAATAAATCCCAGTACATTAGAAGTTTGTATCTCTTCATTGTTTTTTACCAGGCCTAAGCTTATATCAGCTTTAATAGTAAAGGGTTTAGATTTACCTTTTTTGTTGATCTTTGCTTTCAGTTTTTCCAGGTCTTTATTGCTTAATAGCGCATTAGCCATTTTCGGCGAGATAAAAATAAAATTAGCCTGAATGTCTGGGGCATTATCTGGCAACATCATGCTGGGCATTTTCATATATGCTCCATAGCGGCGAGAGTTAGAGGCAAAATTATCATCTACCATTAAAACCAGGCTGGCTCCTTTTTGAGCAGCAATTTCCTGCTTGGTACGCATGCTAGCAGAAAAGTTGGAAGTAAAACGAGATTTGTCGGTAGTGCCAGTTACAAAATATGTGCTATCTGCAGACATAGGCTCACCTGCCAGTATTAGCAAAGCCTTCCCTTCTACCTCCTCTTTTTTGTAATCATTGTATTTCTCACTCTCAATACCGTAGCCGACAAAAGTAACTTCACTAATTTTTTCCTCCATAGACTGATTCATACGGGGAAAACCATAGAAATCTTCCATAAAATTGAAGGTCTGTCCGTTGATATCTATGCTCGGCTGATCCCAACGAGACTCCAGCACAGGAAAATACTGCTGGTGTCCGCCATCTACTATTCCTTCTAAGTTGTTAGACTTATACTCTTTAATAAGGTAATTGGCAGCCATTTCCAACTCTTTAGAACCAGTGTTTCTCCCTCCGAATGAGTCTGAAGCCACAATGTAAAGGTGTTCGCGCAGATCGTCAGAGGTAATCGTATTGCCAAATTTAAGAGCAATAGAATCTTGCGCCTGCTGGGCAAAGCCAGAAAAGGTGGCAAAAAGAAAAAGCACAGCCAGTACTTTTACTTTCATCACTTTGATCGTATTCATGTTTATTTTGTTTGTTCTTAGCTAAACTACTGTATTTCCCTACAGCCAATGAGCCAACAAGCATTATTGGTCATTAATTCAAAAAAAGCTTATTTATGCCTGCTGAGGTATATTTTAATAGATTCTGGTGATAGCACTGAACCTAAAACGGTCACAAATATACAGTTGTTTATGCACTTTTTAGCTTTTAAGTCTGGCTCGTGATTTTTTTGAACGATAGAAATATTTGCTGTCGTTAAGACCACAAATTTTTTAATTTTACCACAGTTTTATTGAACAGATAGTATTTCAATCACAGATATTTTCCATCCAGCTATATGAAACTTAAGTCTATACTTTTTTTATCCGCATTTTGTATTTCAACTTTAGCCTGTAGTCAGGATTCTGAGGATAGTATTACGCCTAATGAAGGTAACCCGGTTACTTTTGGAAAGGCTGAAGATTTAGGAAAGTTAAAGGACAATAGTATTAATGAGGCTTCGGGTATAGAGCAAAGTACCATTGGTGAAGCGTTAATCTGGGTACACAATGATAGCGGCAATAAGCCGCAACTTTTTTTGATAAATAAAAATGGAGAAACTGAGTCTACCTTTTTTGTAAAAGGTATAAAAAACCGGGATTGGGAGGATATAACTTTAGGACCTGGCCCTCAGGATAACACAAGCTATTTGTATCTGGCAGAAATTGGTGATAATGATTTTAAGTATGATATAAAGTATATCTACTGTATGCCAGAACCTAAGCATTACTCTACCGCAGATACTATTGAGGACGTAACGAGTATTGCCTTCCGATATCCTCAGAAAACCCAGAATGCCGAGGCCCTGATGATAGATCCGCTTACTAAAGACCTTTATATTATTGCTAAAAACCTGGATGATCCAGCGATTTATCGTCTGGCATATGCCGAAACTCAGAATGACGATACCATTACCCTGGAAAGGTTAAGTATCCTCAATATACCTTCAAAAGGGCCTACTGACTTAATTACCGCAGCCGATATTAGCAGTGATGGACTAGAAGTTTTGGTAAAAACCTATGGCTTTATTTACTACTGGAAGAGAAAAGACTCACAAACTAGTATTGCGGAACTCTTACAAACTACACCTGAGATTATCCCTTATAATCCTGAGCCTCAAGGTGAGGCTATAACTTTTGGAAAGAATGATAGTGGTTTTTATACACTAAGCGAAAAGCGATTTGGCATTACGCCTCGCTTGTTTTTCTATGCCAGAAGTAAAAACTAAGGATTTGGCGAAGTATTGAGAGTAATAGTAGTTAGTGGAGAACCTGGCCCCTGCGTACCTTCAAACTTAAGGAAAAGACCAGTTTTTTTATCATACCAGCAGTATGCCGACCATAACCTGGAAAGCACCATGCCGTTCAGACTCAACTTAACTTTAACAGCATCATAAGTTTTAGAAGCAAGGTTGAGTTTTTCTTCCTGTATTTTTTCTGCTCTAAATTCTATAGGGTCCAGGTCAGAAGATAGTTTCAGTGCCCAGAACACTACTTCTTCTTCTTTGCTGGTAACCCAGGCACTAAGTCCATGATCCAGCTTATTAATCCAGCGCTTCTCATCTATTTCCACTACCTTTTCTACTGGCTCTCCTTTAAAAGTACCCTTAATACGAATACGATTACCTTCTCTTAGTGCAGTAAAATTATGATTATGCTCATAGTCTTTATGATCCCACCTTTTGGTATAGCTTTGAGGTTCAAACACATGAAGAGAATAGGTTTCAGGATCAGTAAACATCACTTCCCTGGTATCTGCCTTCTGACTGATCCTGACATCTAATTGAGTTTCTTTATCACCAGTATGATCAATATAGAGTAGCTTTTGCGCTACTCCTGTTGGTGATGAACCCATAAAAAAAGCTAAAAAAATAACGTTAATAACGTGCTTATGCATAAAAAATAGCTGTAATAATTATGCTTTCTGTACTTGCAACCACTCCGGTTTACGAGTAACCACTTTGGCTTGCAGCGCATTAAGCAAATTGTACAATCCAAAATAAGTACGATTGATGTATAAAGCGTCTCGTGGGCCTCTGGCAGTACGGGACTCTCTCACTTCTTTCATATTAGATACTTTCTCACTTAAAGCAAATATCTGCTGAAAGTAGGTGTCATCTGCGAAGTCAAACTCATCATGGTGAAATGGTTTACCAAGCAACTGTATCATTTCAATAAATATTCCCTTAAACAACTTCTTGTCCTGCTCACTGTCCTGGTCATTGATAAACTTCAGATCATAAAATATTTCATCCAGTTCGTTGTCGTTTACCAACATGTCTTTTCGTATCAGCTTGAAGTACTTCTGATAAAAATCTTCCGGGATCACTTTTACACATCCAAAATCTATAATTCCCAAGGTACCATCCTTGCGCATTAGAAAGTTCCCAGGATGAGGATCTGCATGCACCTGATGCAAGCTATGAATTTGAAAATCATAGAAATCCCATAGAGCCTGACCTATCATATCTCTTACTTCCTGAGAAGGATTTGTCTGTAAGAACTCCTTCATGTGCTTTCCTTCCAGCCAGTCCATCGTAATAATTTTATCGCTAGACAGTTCTGGGTAATATTTAGGAAAGTACAGATTATCTATATGTGTGCACTGCTGAGAAATCTCTACTGATCTACTAAGTTCCAGCTCATAATCAGTTTCTTCCAAAAGCTTAGACTCCACCTCTTCCATATAATGATCTAAATCTCTCTCATTAATATTAAACAATCTGATGGCAAAAGGTTTTACAATCTTAAGATCGGAGCTAACACTATCTGCTACTCCTGGGTACTGAATTTTGACGGCCAGAGTCCTGCCATTTAGCGTAGCCTCATGAACTTGTCCGATAGAAGCAGCGTTCTTAGCGTTTTTACTAAAAGTATCGTATAGCTTCTCTGGAGATTTGCCAAAATGTTTGATAAAGGTTTTAACCACTAAAGGATATGACAAAGGGGGCGCACTATATTGAGCCATCGCAAAACGATCACCATAGGCAGTTGGCAAAAGATTTTTGTCCATGCTCATCATTTGCAATACCTTAAGAGCACTCCCTTTCAGCTCACTTAGTCCTTCGTAGATGTCTTCAGCATTGTCGGAATGTAAGGTCTCCCGGGTATGCTCTGGGTTAAAAGCTTTTTTAGCATAATATTTAACATAGTTACCACCTACTTTTGCTCCGGTACGCACAAATCTGCTAGCCCTCTGCACTTTTGAGGTGGGTATTCTTGATTGCTCCTTCATGTTTTCTTTCCTAATGGTGAATAATATCGGGACATAGATAATGCTTTACGCTACTTCCGTCCCTGATAAAGAAATTTGGCGAAGTCGAAAGCGGCATCTATCGCGCTTCTGCTCATTAAGTCAAAAGATAGGTTTACAGCTTTCTCAATGGCAGCATCTGTTCTTTCAAATCCTCTGGTATCATCATTAATCCAGAATTTGAGCACAAATAATAACTGTTGCCAAAGGCCATCATTGTAGCGATTTCCTACAATAGGACGATCCACTATTTCTTCCGTTTCTTTTCCTTCTGCAATCAGTTCGTTTCCATATTCCAGAAAGGATGATTTAAACGCACTTAAAAAGTCGGTGTTTGTCCATCTTAATCCTTTTCTTTTAATCTGACCTACAGAATAAGTAACATAGCTTCTGTTATCCTTAAGTACCTCTATCCAGGTATAGTAGAAGGCTAGTAACTTTTCCCTTACCATGTATTCGTTATAAACACTTTCACTTTGTATCCGCTCCAGTGTCTCATCAAAATAGCCTTTCCATATTTCCTTATCTATAGCTGAAAAAGAGTTATAATAATCGTAGAAAACACCTTCTTTCATTTTCAGCATTTTCATAAACTGATAAACTGACGCAGGCTCATGTCCATGCTCTAGCAGATAGTCTACGTAAGCTTCTTTTATCGTGGCCGATTTATCTGTATCAGCCTTGTTGTTTTTCTTTGTTGCTGAATTTTCCATGCTTTATTAACTGCAAAAGATGAAATAAAGTTGACTATAGTAGGTAAAATATGTTTAATATTCTACACGTAATCATTAAACAAAAGTTGTCAACAAAATATGAAGGAAACAAAAAAAGCAGCCCCTGAATTGAAGCTGCTTACTAAATAAGAATATCTGGGCCTACTTTACGGAATCTGCCCTCCGGCTGCTGACCAAAGCTTAAACCATTCTTCGCGGCTCAATTTAATCTCCTCAGCGGCAGCTGCTGCTTTTATGCGCTCTATTTTTTTTGTACCTAATATTGGTATCAGGTTGGCCGGATGATAATATAACCAGGCTAGTGCAAGCTGATCGTAGCCTGCACCATCGTACTTCTGACTCAGTTCTGCTAAAACCTGATGCAGGTCTTGATATTGGCTGTCTTTGCTAAAAAGTGCCCCCCCTCCAAATGGAGACCAAGCCATTGGTGATATTTTATGCTGAAATAAATAGTCTATTGTGCCATCCAGCATCAACTCACGATAAAGCAATGAGGCCTCAACCTGGTTAGTTACCAAAGGCAAAGACATTCTGGACTGTAAAAGCTCAAACTGACGCACCGTAAAGTTAGATACTCCAAAATGAAACACTTTACCACCCTCATTGAGCAGCATAAAGGCTTCGGCAATCTCATCAGGATTCATCAGTGGATCAGGGCGATGGATAAGGAGTAGATCTATATGATCCAGATCCATTACTTTCAGGGAGTTTTCTACAGAAGCAATAATATGCTCTTTGGTAGTATCATAGTGCTTCACCTTATGGGCCAGACGCTTATCAGAAATAAGTTTGATGCCGCATTTGGTTACTACTTCAATTTTGTGCTTTAGCGAAGGGTTTAAATTTAGTGCCTTGCCAAAAACTTCCTCGCTACCGTAGTTTCCGTAGATATCAGCCTCATCAAAGGTGGTGATACCCAGATCTACACATTCTTCTATCAATCTTAATGTTTCTTTAGCATTCAGGGCAGGTTCGTCTACCAAACGCCAGGTTCCCATTACAAGTCTGGAAAATTCTGGCCCATCTGAACATAGTCTGGTTCTGCTAGTACTCATAATATTTTACTTTTTGTAAAAATAGGAAGTACCAGCAAAAGTCCTAGCATGCATATGTAGGTTAGTCTGTAAACAAAAAAGAGCATGAAAGAAAACCTCCATGCTCTAATTCATGCTTGTATACTTAACTATACTTTTGTTTCTCCCTCTTTGAGTAGTCTCCTCAGGATTTTACCCACATTAGATTTCGGAAGCTCGTCTCTGAACTCTATAATTTTAGGGACCTTATATGCCGTCATATTTTCTTTACAATAGGCAGTAAGCTCTTCAGCAGTAAGGCTGGCGTCTTTTTTAACAACGCAAATCTTAACCACTTCAGTAGATTTTTCGTCAGGAACTCCTATAGCTCCAACCTCCATTACTTTAGGGTGAGAGGCTACTACATCTTCTATATCATTAGGGTAAACATTAAATCCAGACACATTGATCATTTCCTTTTTACGGTCAATAATTTTGATGTAACCCTCACTATCCATTACCCCAATGTCACCGGTCTTAAACCAACCATCCTGGCTAAAGGCATGCTTACTTTCTTCCTCTTTTTGCCAGTAGCCCGACATTACCTGTGGACCTTTTGCGTAAATTTCACCAGCCTCACCTATAGGTACCTCCTGTTCATTATCGTCAGCTATAATCAGATGAGTGCTAGGCACTGGAAGACCTATCGTACCTATTTTCTCCTGACCATCTATTCTGTTGGTAGACAAAACCGGAGAAGTTTCTGTAAGTCCATACCCTTCGGCAATAGGAACACCAGTGACTGATTTGAATCTTTCAGCTACTACTTTCTGCACAGCCATACCTCCGGCGCTAGCCACTTTAAAGGCACTAAAGTCAATATTAGAAAAGTCTTCCTGATTGAGCAGAGCGTTATAAAGGGTATTAACCCCCGTCATTACAGTAAAAGGATACTTTTTAAGGTCTTTAAGAAAAGCCTTCATATCCCTGGGGTTAGTAATTAATATATTCTTCGCCCCCAGTTTTAGCATACCCAGACAATTTACTGTAAAAGCATAGATATGATATAAAGGTAGGGCAGTAATAATTACCTCTTTCCCTTCATCCAGTTTGACCTTCATCCAGATGGTCATCTGCTCAACATTAGCTACCAGATTGGTGTGAGAAAGTATAGCACCTTTTGATACACCGGTAGTTCCACCAGTATACTGCAAGCAGGCAATATCACTTCCTTTAATATCTGGCTTTACAAACTGATGCTTGCTTCCTTTATTCAGAGCATCATTCAGTTTGATGGCTTTATGCAAATTATAGGAAGGCACCATTTTTTTAACATGCTTGACCACAAAATTGACCACGCCTTTTTTGAGCCCTCCGAGGCGGTCACCTATTTCAGTAACTATGACATGCTCTATACTAGTATGCTGAATAATTTTCTCCAGATTACAGGCAAAGTTGGCCAGTATGACCACCGCCTTTACGCCGGCATCTTTAAACTGATGCTCCATTTCACGAGAGGTATATAGCGGATTGGTATTTACAATCACTATACCCGCACGAATTGCTCCAAACGCTACTATTGGATATTGCAAAAGGTTAGGCATCTGAATAGCAAGCCTGTCTCCTTTCTTCATACCTAGCTCATGTTGTAAAAAAGCAGCAAACTGAGCTGATTGCCTGTTAAGTTCATTAAAGCTAATGCCCTTGCCCATGCACTCAAAGGCAGTCTGCTCATTGTATTTCTGAAAGCTTTCCTCAAAGAGGTCAGCTAGAGATTCGTATGCGTGTGGATCAATTTCTTTTGGTACACTCTCAGGATAGTTTTTCAACCAAGGTAACTCTTCTTTAACTTTCATGTGAGTAACTTAATTATTTTAAATAATTAAAATGCCATGCTAATATTATGAATATTATTTAAAATTTTCTAACATAATTGTTATAATTCGGAAGAATTGCAAATAACAGGCTATTTCAGGGGGTTTCTGAATGTAAACACTAAAAAACCAAAAAAGGCCATGAAAACTCATGGCCTTTTTTGAAAACAACATTAACCCAAAAAATGAAGTGCTGTAGGGGAAGGACTCGAACCTCCACGGAGCGGTTAGTCAGCCGAAACTGATTTATTCCGTTGTCTCCACCCTCGAGACGGGAGGGCATGTCTGCCAATTTCATCACCCTACAGTGATAGATAACTAAGCGCATTATGAAATTTGTTGTTCTTTGCCCTTAGTTCATTTGCTAAATTAATATTTTATATTTTAACTTAAAAAAAATTTAATAAATTTGAATAAAATTTATATATGTCGTAATTTTCGGCTGATAAAATTAAACCAAACCTAATTTGCCCCATCAAAATGAGCAAAAATTTAGAAATTGATAACATCGACCTCAAAATCCTTGCGCTACTCTCCGAAGATGCCAAAATTCCTTACACTGAAATTGCCAAAAAAGTATACGTTTCTGGCGGTACTGTGCACGTTCGCATGCGTAAAATGGAAGAAATGGGAATAGTAAGAGGTACTACTCTTAATATGGATTACTCCAAACTGGGGTATGATATCACTGCTTTTTTGGGAATCTACTTAGAGAAAAGTTCTTTATATAATGAAGTAGTGGATGAGTTAAAGAAAGTACCAGAGGTAGTAAAAATTCATTATACTACTGGTAACTATAGTATCTTTATTAAAATCCATTGCCGAGACACCAAGCACCTGAGAGAAGTGCTCCACGACAAAATTCAGAAAATTGACGGTATTGTAAGGACAGAAACGCTTATTTCTCTGGAAGAAAGCCTGAACCGCCATATCCAATTAGGTGAGTAAATAATAAATTTTGAACTGTAACACTGCTTCTTTAAATTCGTTCCAAATAAGTAATTACGCATTCCTAAGCGTTTTTACTAACTTTGTCTGAAATTTATAAGCATGTGAAGGAACGTTTAGCACTACGACATGTTACTCATATGTACGCTATTCGTTAGAATTATTTGTTTACCAATATACCAATATGAGCAAGGACAACCAGATTCTTGAAGAGTTTACCAACTCTGACTATAAATATGGATTTGAATCTAAAATTGAATCGGACTCAGCTCCTAAAGGACTGAATGAAGATATTGTTAGGTTCATTTCTGCTAAAAAAGAAGAACCTGAGTGGTTACTTGAGTGGCGCCTGAAAGCTTATCGCCACTGGCTAACCCTAAAAGAACCTAAATGGCATAATGTACAGTATCCTGAAATTGATTATCAGGACATTATATATTATGCTGCACCTAAACAGAAGGTAAAACCTAAAAGTCTGGATGAAGTTGATCCTGAATTGCTGGACACTTTTAAAAGATTAGGAATTTCTCTTGAAGAACAAAAAAGATTAACTGGTGTAGCAGTAGATGCTGTAATGGACAGCGTATCTGTAGCTACTACCTTTAAAGATAAATTAGCTGATTTGGGGATTATATTCTGCTCTTTTAGTGAAGCAGTACATAACCATCCTGAGTTAATAAAGAAATACATAGGTTCAGTAGTACCTCAGAATGACAACTACTTTGCAGCACTGAATTCCGCAGTATTTAGTGATGGCTCTTTCTGCTATATTCCTAAAGGCGTAAGGTGCCCTATGGAGCTTTCTACCTACTTCCGTATCAATGCGGCTAATACCGGTCAGTTTGAACGTACTTTAATTGTAGCTGAAGAAGGCTCTTATGTGAGTTATCTGGAAGGTTGTACTGCCCCTCAACGTGATGAAAACCAGCTTCATGCAGCGGTTGTTGAAATCTATGCCGCTAAAGACGCAGAAGTAAAGTACTCTACCGTACAGAACTGGTACCCTGGTGACAAAAATGGTAAAGGTGGTATTTACAATTTTGTGACTAAAAGAGGTATTTGTGCAGGCGATAATTCTAAAATATCGTGGACACAGGTAGAAACAGGATCTTCTGTAACCTGGAAGTACCCTAGCTGTATTCTTAAAGGTGACAACTCTATTGGAGAGTTTTACTCTGTAGCTGTTACCAATAACTACCAGCAGGCCGATACCGGTACCAAGATGATTCACATTGGTAAAAATACCCGTAGCCGTATCGTTTCTAAAGGAGTTTCGGCAGGACGTAGCCAAAACAGCTACCGTGGTTTAGTGAAGGTAATGAAACGTGCTGAGAATTCTCGAAACTTCTCGCAGTGCGACTCACTATTGATGGGAGACAAATGCGGAGCGCATACCTTCCCTTATATTGAGTCTGATAATAATACGGCTCAAATTGAACATGAAGCTACTACTTCTAAAATTGGTGAAGATCAGATTTTCTACTGCAACCAGCGAGGCATAGGTGAGGAAGATGCAGTTGCTCTGATTGTAAATGGGTACTGTAAAGAAGTACTAAACCAGCTTCCTATGGAATTTGCCGTTGAAGCGCAGAAATTACTTGCCCTTACTCTTGAAGGAAGCGTAGGCTAATCTTATATATTATAACTTTCTACATACCAATCAGAAGGAGCATATCCTTCTGATTTTCTATATTAAATAAATACTAGTCGGAAGATGCTGAAGATAAATAACCTTAAAGCAAAAATAGAAGATAAAGATATTCTGAAAGGAATTAACCTGGAAGTGAAGCCTGGTGAGGTACATGCTATCATGGGACCTAATGGTTCAGGAAAAAGTACGCTTGCCTCAGTACTTGCAGGACGTGAGGAGTATGAAGTTACCGATGGAAATGTAGAGTACCTGGGCAACGACCTTTTGGATATGGATCCTGAGGAGCGCGCTCGTGAGGGTATTTTTCTGGCTTTTCAATATCCGGTTGAGATCCCCGGAGTAAGTACTACCAATTTTTTGAAAACTGCTATCAACCAGATCCGCCAACATAAAGGGCAAGACCCATTGGATGCAGTATCATTCTTAAAAATGATGAAAGAGAAAATGAAGCTGGTAGAAATTGACCAGTCTTTATTGAGCCGTTCTCTTAATGAAGGATTCTCGGGTGGTGAAAAGAAGAGAAACGAAATATTCCAGATGGCCATGCTTGAGCCTAAACTTTCTATTCTGGATGAGACTGACTCCGGTCTTGATATTGATGCCCTAAGAATTGTGGCAAATGGTGTAAACAAGCTGAAAAACAAAGACAATGCTACTATTGTAGTAACTCACTATCAGCGCCTGCTGGATTACATCATCCCTGACTATGTACACGTGTTGTACAATGGTAGAATCGTGAAGTCTGGTACTAAAGAGCTGGCTATGGAGCTGGAGGAGAAAGGGTACGACTGGATCAAAGAAACTGCCGATAAGGCTACTGCTTAATTTTTTTGAACGCACTAAAGCATAGCAATGAGTCAGGTAACAAAAAGCAACAAAACCGATTTAACCGCTGCCTTTATTGAGCAGTATAGTCTTTTCTCTCAAAAGCTAGCCGACGGAGGCCAATCCGCTTTACGCCAGGCTGCAATTGATAGCTTTGCTGAGCAAGGACTACCTGCTAATAAAGCAGAAGAATATAAATACACACCAATTACCCGTCGTTTAGAGAAGCACTTTAACAGTATTGACCTCACTGTCACTCCGACTCCTGAAATTTCAGCCGAGTTGGAGCAGCAGATTAAAAACCTGATGGTAAATACTGAAGCTAATCAGCTGGTTTTTGTAAACGGACATTTTGTAGAATCTTTATCCACTGTCGTTTCTCCTGCTGAAGAAATCACCATACTACCAATAGAACAGGCTTTAACTGAAGGCAGACAGGGAACAGATACACACTTTGGTCAGCTGGCAAAAATTGAGAGTGACCCTTTTGTCGCTCTAAATACTGCTATGTCCCAACAAGGCATATATATTCATGTGCCAAAAAGCAAAGTTGTAGAAAAGCCAGTGCTCATCTATTTCTTTAGCGATACCGCTGCTGGTAAAGTGGTCACACACACTCGCAACTTCTTTGTAATTGAAGAAAATGCACAGGTGCAGATTGCAGAGACCTTCAAAACGATAGGTTCGGATGTTAGCTACAGCAATGCGGTAAGCGAAATTGTAGTAGAGCAGGCTGCACAGGCATATTATTGTAAGTATGAAGACGAAAGTGAGCAGGCATACCATACCGGAACTACTGAAGTAAGTCAGGAAAAGAACAGCCATTTCCATGGAACTACAGTAGCTCTAAAAGGAAGTATGATTCGTAACAACCTTAATGCAGCCCTAAACGATGAGTATTGTGAATCTCATATGTATGGACTGTATATGCTGGATGGAGAAACTCATGTAGACAACCATACTTCGGTAGACCACAAAAAACCTAATGCTTTTAGTAATGAGCTTTACAAAGGCATTATGGACGGACAATCTAAGGGTGTATTCAATGGAAAAATATTTGTACGTCCTAACGCCCAAAAGACCAATGCTTTTCAGTCTAATGCCAATATCTTACTTACTGACGAGGCTTCTATTGATACTAAGCCCCAGTTAGAGATTTGGGCAGATGATGTAAAATGCTCGCACGGTGCTACCACCGGTCAATTGGATTCAGAACAAATGTTTTATCTCCGGGCGCGTGGTTTGAGCAAAGTTCAGGCTCGTGCTGTACTACTTAAAGCTTTTGCTGGCGACGTTATTCAACATATCAAAATTGATGCGTTACGCGAAGTAATTGAGCAGGTAATCAGCCAGCGTCTGGAAAAAGAGCTATAAAATATGAGCGATCTATCGCCTCAACATACACATACGGCAATGGACCCTACGCTAGACGTAGAGGCCATTCGCCAACAATTTCCTATCCTACATCAAGAAGTTAACGGCAAGCCATTGGTATATTTTGACAATGCTGCCACTACTCAAAAGCCTCAGCGGGTTATTGATGCACTTACGCATTACTATCAATCAGATAATGCTAATATTCACCGGGGAATACATACCCTGGCAGAGCGTGCTACTTCTGCTTTTGAAGAAACCCGTAAATCTTTACAGTCCTTTTTAGGTGCTGCCGAAGCAGAAGAAGTAATATTTACCAAAGGCACAACAGACAGCATTAATCTGGTAGCTCATGCGTATGGCCGAAGCTTTGTTAATGAAGGTGACGAGGTGATCATCTCTGCTATGGAGCACCACTCCAATATCGTTCCCTGGCAGATTTTGTGCGAAGAAAAAGGAGCTACCCTTAAGGTGATTCCAGTAAATGAGCAGGGCGAAATTGAAGTAGAAGAATACCGCAAACTACTTTCTGAAAAAACCAGAATTGTGAGCGTTGTATATGCTTCTAATAGCCTGGGAACTATCAACCCCGTAGAGCAAATTATTGAGTTAGCTCACGAAAAAGGTGCCGTAGTTGTACTGGATGGCGCGCAGGCTTCAGCCCACCTTGAGGTTGATGTGCAAAAACTGAATTGCGACTTCTACGCTTTATCCGCACATAAGATGTATGGCCCTACAGGAGTAGGCGCACTCTATGGAAAAAGAAGGCTGCTGGAAAAAATGACACCTTATCAGGCAGGTGGAGAAATGATAAGCAACGTCACCTTTGAAAAAACTACTTATAATGACATTCCGTACAAGTTTGAGGCGGGCACACCAAATATAGCAGATGTGGTAGCCTTTAAGCAGGCTATAGATTTTGTGCAGGAAGTTGGCAAAAACCATATTCATGCTTATGAGCAGGAGCTGTTAACTTACGCCCATCAGGAACTAGAAAAAATTGAAGGCCTGACGATTATTGGTAAAGCCGCAAACAAGGTAAGTGTCGTTTCTTTCGTAATTGACGATATATTTCATTTTGATCTGGGACAGATGCTGGATGCAAGAGGCGTAGCCATACGTACAGGTCATCATTGCACCCAACCCCTAATGGATCGTTATGGAATTGAAGGAACAGCCAGAGCCTCTTTTTCTGTTTATAATACTAAGGAAGAGATTGATAATATGGTGGAGGGCATTGCCAAAATCGTAAAAATGATGCGCAAATAATATGGCCGATACGATCAACGAAATACAGGACGAAATAATTGATGAGTTTGCCCTTTTGGATGGTGACCAGGAGATGACCAATTTCTATATTATGGAATTAGGTCAGAAACTGCCAGAGCTGGAAGAAGAGTACAAAACTGAAGACAATATCATTAAGGGTTGCCAATCTAAAGTATGGGTGGTACCAGTAGCTGATGGCGAGCGTTTGCAGTTCAAAGCAGACAGTAATTCAGCAATAACCAAAGGTTTAGTAAGTTTGCTGGTTCGTATTTTCAACGACCAAAAGGCTCAGAACATATTGGATGCAGACCTCTATTTTATTGATAAAATTGGCATGAACCGCTTCATTGGCACTCAACGCTCCAATGGCTTTGCAGCAATGATTAAGCAAATTAAGCTATTCGCGCTGGTACAAAAAGACCGAATTGAAGCTACTAAGTAATCATCTTATGAGTACAGAAAAATCATCTAACATAGAAAACCTTAGAGAGAAGGTTGTTAACGCCATCAAAACAGTATACGACCCGGAAATTCCGGTAGATATTTATGAATTGGGACTCATCTACGAGATCAATGTTTATCCGGTAAACAATGCTTACATTTTGATGACATTAACTTCTCCGGCCTGTCCGGCAGCGGAAACAATTCCTGCAGAGGTAGAACAAAAGGTAAAAGCAATTGAGGGCATTAATGATGTAAAAGTAGAACTCACTTTTGACCCTCCTTTTTCTCAGGACATGATGTCTGATGCGGCTAAGCTTGAGCTTGGCTTCATGTAAAATCAATTATATATTATAAAAACATATAGATATGTATCCAGAACAATTAGTTGCACCTATGCGCGAAGACCTGACTTCTGTTGGATTTCAGGAGTTTAAGACCGCAGAAGAGGTAGAGACGCATCTGAATGAACATAAAGGCACTACACTTATGGTTATTAATTCAGTGTGTGGTTGTGCTGCAGGAGCGGCTCGCCCTGGTGTTAAATATGCCATTCAGCATAGCCAGAAGAAACCCGACCACCTGACTACGGTATTTGCCGGAGTTGACAAAGAAGCGGTGGACAAAGCACGCGAGTTCACCCTACCCTATCCACCTTCTTCTCCTTCTATTGCTTTGTTTAAAGATGGTGAGTTGGTACACTTTGTAGAAAGACACCATATTGAGGGGCGTCCTGCAGAAATGATCGCAGAGCACCTCGTACAGGTTTTTGATGAGTATTGCTAAATAAATAGTAATACCTTCACAAAAAAGGCTAAAGGAGAGCGATGCTCTCCTTTTTTATGCTTTGCACTATAAATAATGTCTAGAAAGAAAAGCGAGTTCTAAACTCTTCCATTTCATCCAGCAGCGAATCTTCATCCCAGGAAGGCAGATATTTAAACAACTTAAGGTCTGTATTTACAGATAGTTCTCGCAATCCTAAATGTCGGTTTACAAAGATAAACTCCAGGTCAAAATAGATGGCTTTTACCACATCTACTATGTCCAGAATCTGAAAGTTTTTATCAACCAGATTGTAAGTATCTGAAGGCATATCAGTATGCATAAGAGAAGCTAACACTTCCCCTACACGCTGCACATTGATAAAAGCTCTCCTCTGCTTGCCGTCACCATGAATAGAAATGCGGCGTTTAAAGTTAGCTTCAAACATGAAACGGTTAATCACCGCATCAAATCGCAAGCTCTTATTGTAGCCATAGACATTACCACAACGGATAATGTAGGTAGGTATCTTAGCAAACATACGACGTACATGATCCTCCGCTCTAAGCTTAGAAATACCATAAATCGTTTGTGGGTTGGGCGTAGTGTTTTCGTCTACTAGCTCAGTAGAAGAGCCGTAAACAGAAGTACTACTCAAATATACCAGCTTTTGTACTTTAGGAGCGTCCTCTATTGCATAAACCAGCTCAGCAGTACCCCAGTGGTTGGTCTGCTCGTAAGCATGGCCGTCTGTAGTGGCAAAAGGAGTTACCACTTTTGCTGCCAGATGATAAACCGCATCAGCCTCTTTTACTACAGAGCGTAGCTTACGTGTATCTAGCAGTTCGCCGTGTACAAAGTCTATTTTTAGTTCTCTCTTATCTTTTTTATCTACAAAAGAATGACCTAAAAAGAGGTGGTAGTTATCACGTGATAAGTTATCGTATACAATAATACGAGAAACAGATGGGTCGTTTATTAATTGGGTTACCAATTGGGTACCCACGTATCCGGCCCCACCGGTTACTAAAATAGTCATAGGTTAAGATTTTACCAGGTCAGTATTGAGTCCACATTCAGTTTTGTTCATGCCATACCAGCGTGCTTCGCGCTCCTGCATATCGGGATCAGGCTTTTTGGTACAGGGCTCACATCCTATGCTGGCATAGCCTTGAGCATCAAGGGGGTGGCGAGGTAGGTCGTACTCTCTGATGTAAGCAAATATTTCCTGTATACTCCAGTCTAGCATCGGGTGAAAACGAGTAACATCGTGTGGTGCCGCCTGCTCCACCTTCATAGCCTGACGCACCCGACTTTGGTCGGCACGTATACCATTAATCCAGATATCGTACTCGCGAAGTACCGCATCCATAGGTTGCGTTTTGTTCAGGTAGCAGCAATAGTCAGGGTCCGAAGTAAACAGTAAGTTACCTTCCGCATCTCTCTGCTGATGCTTAGGCACCTGAGGGTTTAGCCGGCTAAGGTTGAGCCCAAAGCGATCAGCCACTTCTTCAGCAAAGGCAACTGATTCAGGAAAATGATAACCAGTATTTAAAAAGAAAATAGGAATATTTTTGTCTACGCGGCTAAGTATATGAAGTAATACAAGGCTGTGGGTCTGGAAAGAGGATGAGGTAAACATGGCTTTGCCCTCCGCTTTATATTTTTCCAGTTGCTGCTTAATCTGTTCAAATTTCACAATATGCTCCTTGGTTGTGTGTCTGAAAATTCAGAAAACTGATAACAAATATATAACTCATAGTTACGAAAAATAAAATCGTGAGTTCAATTAATTTTGCCCGCAGGCAGAGGCTATTATCTTTGTTTGACAAATTTTGAATGCTATGAGTGCTTTCATCAAAGATTTTTTGGAATACAACCAGCAGGCTAACTTACAATTTATTCGCAGCTTTCAGGTAGATGGGTTTGCTGACGAAAGAGGCATTAAGCTTTTTAGCCACATCCTTAACGCCCATCATATCTGGCTTTCAAGGGTACGCGATGTGAGTGCCACTTTTGGGGTGTGGGATATCCATATTGCCAATAGTTTTACGCAATTAAATAAGCAAAATTTTACAGACAGTATTCAGTTACTAAACGAAGAACCCGATTTGAGCAGAATTATCTCCTACAATAATACAAAGGGAGCATCTTTTAAAAACAGCATACAGGATATTCTCTTGCATGTAGTTAATCACTCCAGCTATCATAGAGGGCAAATAGCCTCTATTATTCGGGAAAAAGGCTTTACAGCTCCTGTATCTGATTATATTTACTATAAAAGAGACACATTATAACATGAGAACATTTTTATCCGAATACAAAACGGACTACTCCTCCTATACTTTTTCATATGCTGCCTATTGTGTAAAAGAAGCTCAGGAAGAGCTGCCTCAAATTTACGATCAGGGCTTTCTCCCTTATACAGGTAACACCTCTCTTGCTGACGACACTTTTTATATGGCCCGGAGCCTACGCATAAACTTACAAAATTTCAAAAGCAGCTCCGAAAACCGTAGAGTTGATCGTAAAATAGAGCCTTTGGCTATACAAATGGAGGTTTATAAAAAAGAGGATTTTAACCTGAATAACGAATCTTTTAGAGAATTTTGCTCCAGCTATGCCGAAGAGCGTTTCTCTGGTGGCTCTATGGAGGCAGCACGTTTACAATATGTGCTGGATAGAGAAATGCTTACCCATATCTTTAAGTTTTACAACGAAGATCAGGAATTTGGTTATGTTTTCGTAGTGATGGAGGGTGATATGCTGCATTATTGGTTCTCTTTTTATGATACTGAATACATGCGCTCACACTCTTTAGGTAAATGGATGATGTGGAAAGTCATTGACTGGGCGCATGAACAGGAACTTGCCCATGTATATATAGGAACCTGCTATAAAGAGCGCTCTCTCTACAAAGTAAGAGACCACAAAGGTGCCGAGTTCTTTGATGGTAGCAAGTGGAACAGTGATATTAGCTTACTAAAAACGCTTTGTAAAAGCGACGAGGAGGAGAAAGATAAAGACCTATTTAAAAGCAAACCAGAGATATATCAATAACAAAAAAGGACAGCCATATGACTGTCCTTTGTACTTAATGTTCAGTTGCTTATCAATCAGCTTCCGAAAAGCTTGGTTAAAATTCCTTTTTTCAAAGGTTTGGCAGAGAAACCTGCCAGATTAATAATGTCTACGACATCTTTGGGTTCTAGTGATTCCTTACCCATCACACTTAGCACCTTGTCTTCGTGTTGTGTATCCACCTCCCACTGTAAAATGTCCTGAGAATTGTCTAGATACGAAGCAACAGTTTCTACACAACCGCCACAATTGATGTTTGTCTTAAACTTATAGGTTTTCATAAGCATATTCTTTCTATATAAAGAATTACAAGTATAGAGAATAGAATCTGAACAATAATAGTTCCTTAGTTAAAACTTATCCTTACAAATCATTCTTAGCCCTTCATTAGTAGGTAAACAGGCTTATATTTGTGCTATGAAAAAAATGATCCGTTGGGCCATTAGATATGTACCTCGCAAGTATTTACAGCTCTTTGGGCAGCAACTTTTAAACATTATAGCGTTTTTTTATCGGGGAAACAACGTTCAGTGCCCTGTAGATGGTAAAAAGTACAGCAAGTTTTTGCCTTATGGGAGGATAGAAACCCGCTCCAACGCCCTATGCCCCAGCTCTTTAACCCTGGAAAGACATCGCCTGATGTGGCTGTATTTAAAAAATAAAACAGATTTTTTTACCGCACAGCACAAAGTCTTACATGTAGCTCCGGAAATTTGTTTTATACATCGTTTTGAAGAGATGCCCAACCTGGACTATACTACGGCTGACCTGGAATCTCCCTGGGCTAAAGTTAAAATGGATCTACATAATGTACCTTTTGCTGATAATTCGTTTGATGTTGTTTTCTGTAATCATGTGATGGAGCACGTAGAAAACGACATACAATGTATGCAGGAACTCTACAGGGTGCTAAAGCCCGGAGGCTGGGCTATCATACAATCTCCTGTGTATAATTTCGCCCATACCAAAGAAGATCCAAGCATTACTGACCCTGTGGAGCGTGAGAAAGCATTTGGCCAGCGAGACCATGTGCGTATGTATGGTCAGGACTATGGCGACCGACTGCGAAAAGCCGGATTTACGGTAACCGAAGACGATTATGTGAAGCAGCTACCTCCAGAAAAAGTAAAATGGTATGCACTTATGGATAGTGAAATCATTTATTTCTGCCAAAAAACTACCGCCAAACAATTTGACGGCAACAAAGAGCAGGCTGCCGAAACATTATAACAAGACGAAAACCTGAGAAATCTATGAAAGTACTTATACTTGCCGGAGGATTTGGCACCAGACTTAGCGAAGAAACCCACCTAATCCCCAAACCTATGGTGGAGATTGGTGGACGCCCCATCTTATGGCATATCATGAAAATATACTCCAGCTATGGTTTTAATGACTTCGTAATTTTGCTGGGCTATAAGGGCTATGTTATTAAAGAATACTTCGCCAACTACTTTCTTCACCAGAACGATGTTACGATAGACATTGCTAATAATAAAATTGAAACCCACAGCAGCAATAATGAGGAGCCATGGAAAGTAACACTAGTCAATACTGGCCTCAATACCATGACTGGAGGGCGACTAAAGCGCGCTCTCCCCTATCTCAACGACGAGCCTTTTATGTTTACCTATGGTGATGGTGTAAGCAATGTAGATATTGGCGCGCTGGTAGATTTTCATAAAAATCATGATAAGCTCATTACCATGACAGCCGTGCAACCGGAAGGTAGATTTGGTGCCATGAAAATTGGAGACGATATGGCTGTAAGCAGTTTTGAAGAAAAGCCGGAAGGCGAAGGTGGCTGGATCAACGGTGGCTTTTTTGTATGCCAACCCAAAGTGCTGGATTATATAAAGGGAGATGAAATTATGTTTGAGAGAGAACCCTTGAACATGTTGGTACGTGACAGACAACTGGTAGCCTACAAACACAAGGGATTCTGGCAATGTATGGATACCTTGCGCGATAAACGAACGCTGGAAAGTATGTGGGAAGAGGAAAATCCTCGTTGGAAAATCTGGTAAAAGAAACTTTTTAATATGAGTAAAAACCTATTGATCACCGGAGGACTTGGCAACCTCGGAAGCTGGTTGACAGACTATTTTTGTAGAAATACGGATATGAATGTGCACGTGCTCGCCAGCCGTAAACGCCCTATACTCAAAGAGCTAAACTTTACATTTATAGCCTGCGACATCTCCGATGCGGACTCATGTCAGCAGCAGCTTAGTCCCTATCATTTTGATTATGTCATTCATACAGCTAGTATAAACGACTTTTTTAAAGATAATTTTGCCAAAGATGCGCTAATGGTGAATGCATTGGGTACCCGTAATCTTTTGGACTACTTCAAAGACAAGCAGCTGGATAACTTTGTGTATTTCTCCACCTTCCAGGTGTATGGGCAACGTAGTGGGTTAATTACTGAAGAAACTGCTACTGTACCCAAAAACGATTACGGCACTACTCACCTGTTTGCTGAGTACTACCTTAAGCAGTTTCATAGTACGCATCACATTCCTTACACTACTTTCAGGCTTACAAATAGCTACGGCTGTCCTAAAGATCATGAATCGTCTAAGTGGTACCTAATATTGAATGATTTATCGCGTATGGCAGCAGAAGATAAAAAGATTGTGCTCAAATCTAATGGTAAAGCTACTCGCGATTTTATATGGATGGGCAATGTATGCCAGATTGTAGATGAAGCCCTAAAAAGGCCTGCCCCCCACAATACATTCAATATCGCTGGAGAGCAGACTTACACCATGCTGGATATCGCTCAGTATGTACAGGAAGCCTATCAGGAGATGTACGGAGAGCTATTGCCTATACAAACCAATGAGGCAGATACTACTGTCTACCCCGACGATCTTAAGGTAAGTGCAGAAAAACTCCAAAGCTGCTACGAGTATGAAGTGGAAGTTCGCTTTAAAGAAGAAGCCAAAAATATTTTTAAAATGCTTGAGCAAAAATAGGTATCCTAGAGCTTATTGTATAAAAATCGCTCAAACCATCAACTTACAATCAACAACAAATTACCCATGAAAATATTTGTTACCGGACATAATGGTTACATAGGCGCCCACCTGATAGGCCTGCTCAAAGCAAAAGGCTACGAAGTCAGTGGCTGCGATATCAATCTCTATGAGGGTTGTGCCTGGGAGGATTACAAAAAACCAGATCATGAGCTTATCAAAGATGTCAGGGAAATAAGTGAAGAAGACCTGAAGGGGCATGATGCTGTGATGCATCTGGCAGCCCTCTCAAACGACCCTATGGGGGATATTAATGAGGAGCTTACTTATCAGATTAACCTGGAAGGTAGTGTAAGACTGGCCGAGCTTGCGAAAAAAGCGGGCGTAAGTCGCTTTCTTTTTGCCAGCAGCTGCTCTATTTATGGTAAAGGGGCTAAACTGGATATGGATGAGAACGATCCGGTTAATCCACTTACTGCTTATGCTACCTCAAAAATTGAGTCTGAAAAGAGAATTGGAGCTTTGGCTGATGAACACTTCTCTCCTGTCTTTTTGCGTAATGCTACAGCCTACGGCTACTCTCCTATGCTACGCATAGATTTGGTTGTCAACAATCTTCTGGCATGTGCAGTATCAAAAGGAAATATCGCTATCAAAAGTGATGGTTCTCCCTGGAGGCCACTGATACATTGCAAAGACATTGCGCATGCTTTTGTGGCGCTGGCAGAAGCCCCACAAGACAAAATGCATAACAAGATTATTAACATCGGAGCAAATAGCGAAAACTACCAGGTAAGAGATGTAGCGGACCAGGTACAAAAGCTATTGCCCGAAGCAGAAATTGTGTATACCGGCGAAGTTGGAGAAGACCCTCGTAACTATAAGGTAAATTTTGACTTGCTTTACTCTCTACTACCCGATTTTAAGCTGGAGTATGACCTTAAAAAAGGAATGCAGGAACTATACGATAAACTTTTGGAACATAAATTCTCAGCAGATGATTTTGATGGAGACCAGTTTGTGAGACTGAGAACTTTGGCAAAACGCTTGAACCTAATTCAATCTTCATAAAGCAGACATCATGATTTTTACTGAGACCAAACTAGCAGGCGCTTTTATTATAGATTTGAAAAAAATTGAAGATGAGCGCGGCTTTTTTTCCAGAGCATTTTGTGCCGAAGAATACAAAGAGCATGGCCTTAACCCTACAGTAGCTCAGGCTAATTTATCCCGATCAGAGAAAAAATATACACTGAGAGGCTTCCACTATCAGGTGGAAGGCGCTGAGGAAGCCAAAACTGTTCGCTGTATCAAAGGGAAGATACTGGATGTCATCATTGATCTTCGCAAAGACTCTCCCACATACTGCCAGCATATTGCTGTAGAGCTGTCCGAGACGAATCACAGAGCCTTATATGTACCAGAGCATTTTGCCCACTCTTTTATCACCTTAGAAGAACATTCGGAGGTGTATTACCTGGTATCTAACTTTTACGCACCAGGCAAAGAAAAGGGTATACGTTGGAATGATCCACACTTTAAGATTGACTGGCCTACTGAATACCCCATAGTATCAGACAAGGATCAGAATCACCCAGACTTTCAGCCATAAAATAGAAAAAGCCAGCCTTCACCTGAAGGCCGGCTTTAAACCACAAAAAGAGTAAAACCAAAATTAACTTAATTCTTCCAGTAGAGCTTCAGCTTTTTCCTGATGCTCATCCTGAGTTTCTTTTATTTCAGCAGCTAAACCAGCAGTAATAGGGTTGTCGTCCTTTTCCAACATCCTGTTTAGCCTATCTGTATTTTCTTCAAGCTCAGCTACTACCCCTGCTAGGTAGGCCTTATCAAACTCAGACTGAGAAAGGTTCTGAATACTATCCAGTATCATTCTCTGGTCTGCGCCTATAGCCTCAGGCAAATCAGTATTGGTAGTTTGTGCTAACTGCTCAATGTCTACCCTAACCTCTTCAGTTGCCTTCATTATTGCCTCTGCCAGTTCTTTTACCGAAGTGCTACTAGCCTTCTCCGCCGCTATTTCGCTCATATGGTATTGCAGTCTGTTATTCATAAAAGTTAGCAGTACCAAATCAACCGCATCAGCATCTTCAGTCTCTTCCTCTCCCTGCTCTACAAGTATAGTATCAGATTCTGTAGAAGCAGTATTTTCACTCGTAGCACCATTCTTATTAGTATCACAGGCGCTTATGAGGAAAATTACTAAAATGTAGTTGAAAATATAAACAAATATTGTCTTTTTCATAGTTAAAAAAATTTTTATTGTCTAAATGCTAAACAGCACTTAGACTCAAATGTTTCCTTTCGGCAAGCTGCTTAAATCAGGTTTGTTAGTGTAGGCTTCTTTCTGTAAAAAGAAATATTTGATTAGTCCATAGCCATACCCCAGAAATACACTTGCTGAGGTAAAAATGCTATAAAAGCCTACCTTAAGAGAGCCGTAACGAAAAAAAGCTTCTGCGAATACCGCAACAAAATATAATAGCAATGCTGCCAACATTAAACCGCTAAGTGCTGGAGAAATTAGTGAGAGTACAAGCATAGCTAAAAGATAAAAGTAAAAGCCTAAGGGGAGCAGGTGCATGAGCTTCAGGCTTTCGGGGTAAATTCTGTATAAGTTGATACGAGATTTGCCAAACCACTCCATTTGCTTGAGAAAGCCTCTAAGGGTAGGCTTTCGTTTATGATAGACATAAGCATCAGGAATAAGCCCTGTTTTAAAGCCCCATTTCTGTATACGAATGCTTAGCTCTATATCTTCCCCGCAATTGGGCAGTGTATAACCTTTGGTTTTTTCATAGACCTCTCGCGACATGCCCATATTAAAGCTTCTGGGGTAATAGGTGCCAGCGGCTTTCTTACGTCCACGTGTGCCCCCGGTAGTCAGGTAAGAGGTAAGAGCAAAATCCGCGGCCTTTTGCTTAGAGGTAAATGATGTATGCGCCTTGTCTGGCCCACCGTACGCATCCAGAAAATCTTTACGCAGATAGTCGTGCACACTTTGCATATAGTGTGTAGGAATGATAATGTCAGAATCAAGAATGATCAGGTAATCTCCTTTTGCCCGGGCTAGTCCATAATTTCGGGAGTAGCCCTGTCCATCATTACCCTTGAGGTGGTAGTGAATATCCAGTCGGTCTTTATATGTCTCCACTACTTTGTCAGACTTAATTTCCGATCCACTCTCTACTACCAGTACTTCAAAGTGAGTATAAGTCTGCTCGCACAATCCTTCCAGCACCTCCTGTATATCTTCCGGGCGATTGTATACAGGAATAATGAGTGAGAAAAACATACTAGAATACTTTTTTTCGGGGATAACTTATTTTCTCAGAGATGATGTAGTCATTTTTTTTCTGGGAGTTCATGGTAAGCATTTCGGCAACAAAACCGGCCATAAATAGCTGTACACCCACGATAACGGCTACAAGCGCCAGAAAGAAAAGTGGCTGCTCTGTTACTTCTCTCACTGGCAGTTTAAAGTGTAGTTTGTACAGCTTGTCTATAATAAGCCCGATTGTAACTATAATTCCAAAGAAAAAGCTTAATGTACCCATAGTACCAAAAAAGTGCATGGGTCTCTTTTTAAATTTAGATACAAAAGTGATAGACAGCAGATCCAGAAAACCATAAATGAAGCGCTCCAGCCCAAATTTTGAGCTACCATACTTACGAGCGCGGTGCTCCACCACCTTCTCTCCTATGCGATCAAAACCATGCCGTTTGGTAATCATAGGGATGTAGCGGTGCATCTCTCCATATAGTTCAATACTTTTTACTACATCCTTGTGGTAGGATTTAAGGCCACAATTAAAATCGTGAAGGTTGATACCTGAAATTTTACGGGTAACAAAGTTGAAGAATAAAGAAGGAATAGTTTTACTGATAGGGTCATGGCGTTTCTTTTTCCAGCCAGATACCAGATCGTACCCTTCTTCTTTAATCATACGATAAAGTTCAGGAATTTCGTCGGGACTATCCTGTAAGTCGGCATCCATGGTAATAACTACATCTCCCTGTACATGCTCAAAGCCGGTATGCAGGGCAGCAGACTTACCATAATTCCTGTTAAAGCGGATTCCCTCAATATTGGGGTTGTTTTTGGCTATCTCACTAATTACCTCCCACGAACGATCGCGACTTCCATCGTCAATCAGTAATATCTCGTACTTAAATTTGTGCTCATGCATCACCCTTTCTATCCATGCACATAATTCAGGAAGAGACTCCTCTTCGTTAAGGAGAGGAATGACGACCGATATGTCTTTCTTCACTTCTAATTCCATTATCTAAAGTCTGCTGTCTCTTTCTTTTTTACAATAAGCGCGATGATCAGGGCTAAAACAGCTCCTCCTAAAATACTGGTATAAAAGAAACTGAGCAGTAAATTGTTTACGCTAAATGAGTTGTCAGATTCCAGTTCAGCCACCATCTCGTCTATGGTCTGGTCATCTGCACCAAAGCGCTCCATCATAGATGCAGACTGGTTAATAATTGCTTCCTGAATCTGCGCGGGCAGCTCAGGAGTAAGCACATGATATTGTAAAATACTATACAGCGTAGCGATAGCTCCGGCTATAACGATGATAAGCCAGGTAGACATAAATCCTTCTTTAAAAGTAAGTGTACCTCCCATTTCTGCACGTAGCTGGTAGCCAGCGTAGATGAGTATAGCGATGGTAATACCAAAATTGATAAAACCTACCCACCAGGCGCTTGCAAGCAGGCTATAGTCAATAATAATGATTGAGGCAGATATTACAATACTGATTATTCCCAGTATCAAACCATATTTAAGGTCGTGGTTCATAGTTTGTTTGATTTAAGTGAGGTGGGTTGTTGTCTTAAGATCACCGCTATAATGGTAGTAATAAAGAAACCGACTAGAATTTTACGGATAAAGTCATCCAGTGCCAGATCAAAAGAGGTGGCAGCCTTCACATCCAATAATGACTGCTCATAGGTAGCCTCGCCGAGCTGATCTACCAGATTATCTTTAGAGCTTTCTATAAGCTCTGTCCTGTTGGTAACATAATCTACCAGCATTTCTGGGTTGGCTACTTCCAGATACAGCCATATAAATGAAGCAGAGACTATTGCCAAAATTATATAAGTGAAGAAGCCAATACTCATTCCTTGCCAGAAGTGGAGCAAACCATCGTTATAGTATTTTTTAAACTCTTTGATACTAAAGAAAACAAATATTGGCACAAAGAAAAAGCTGAATAGGTTACCACTGATGAGAGGGTTCTTACCAAACCAGTGTAACACAAAAAACAGGAGTACAGATAGTCCTCCACCTACTACTCCATATTTGAAAGGTACCAGCACGTAAGGGTTTTTAAACAGGTTTTGTTGATCGGCCATGCTTTACTAAAGATCAGTTCTAAAGCGTTTGTGATAAAATGTACCCCAAACCTTAGCTTTTAGTTCCTTTTGCCAAAATGGAGAGTTTTTTGATTTTGAGCGATTGCTTTGGCTATCTAGTGTCCAGAGGCTGTCCAAATCAAAAAGGCAGAGGTTGGCATTTGCACCTTCTTCAAGATGGGCTTCCAGGCCGAGCAGTATACGAGGGCTTACTGTCAGCTTCTCCAGCACATAGTCGTACAATTCATCTTCGCTAAATACACTGGCAACAATAGGCAATACGGTTTGCAGGCCAGTCATTCCAAAGGCAGCCAGGTTAAATTCACATTTCTTATTTTCCTCATCCTGCGGTTGGTGAGAAGAGACAATAGCATCCACTGTACCATCCAATACACCACTGATAAGTGCCAGACGATCTTCTTCGGTACGTAAAGGTGGGTTTACTCTTAGGTTTGTATCAAAATCAGCAAGGTCTTCATCAGTAAAGATTAACTGGTGGGCAGCTACATCGCAGCTTACTGAGAGTCCTTTTTGCTTGGCTGCTTTAATCATTTCTATACCTGCTTTAGATGAAATATTGCTGAAGTGAAGTCGTGGAGGAGCACCCACTGATAGCTCAGACACATACTCCAGCAAATGCAGGTCGCGCTCAATAGAGAGGCTTTCAGAGAGTACGGGAATACCTTTCATGCCCAGCATCGTACTTTGTATGCCTTCATGCATATCTCCATACTGGGTAAGGTGCTGGTCTTCGGGGCGATTGATAAGCAGGCTATCCATTTTCTGCATATACTGAAGGGCTTTCAGCATCACCTGTGTATGCCATAAGGCATGAAGGCCATCAGAAAAAGCAACTGCACCTGCATGGTAGAGATCTATCATTTCAGTAAGCTCCTCTCCTTTGGCATCGCGCGTTACCGCAGCTATGGGGTGCAGCCTGATTGGCTTGTCCATTGCTTCGCTTAAATAACGTATATCGCTTTTAGATTGTACTACGGGGGAGGTATTAGGCAGCAGCGCTACCTCTGTAAAGCCTCCGGCAATAGCCGCTTCTGCACCGGTATTCAAATCTTCTTTATGCTCTTCACCGGGATCGCTAAAGTGCGCCTGCATATCAAACCAGCCCAGAGAGAGCAGTTTTCCCTGAGCATCTATTAGCCTGGCGCCATCTGCCGACAGGCTATTGGCAGCAGAGATTTTACTTATTTTGCCATCCTCAATGAGGAGGTCAATCTCTTTTTTATGAAATGAAGATGATTTATGGATAAGTCTTGCAGAGCGAAGCAGTACTTTCATGATAAATAGATCAGTGCTTTATGATTGCCAGAATTGGGGCAATTTTACGGATAATCTGATTGCAGTACAAGCAGAACTGTTAGTGAGCTGTACAGACTAATGCTTTTTATATTAACAGTCCTTTTTTTACGTACAAATTTACCATCAGACTCATAAGAATCTGATCAGCAATATCTCTATCAGCAGAAACAAAAGGGAAAGCAGCAGTGCGTACTTCCATAATGCAATATTGGTCTGCTCGCTGCGAATCATCCCCGCAAAAGCTTCTACATCTTCTGCTTCATAAATATTGACATTAGCCGCGTTTTCTGCCAGCTGCTCCAGTTCGCTAAGCTGATACTGCTCAATTAAGGATTCACTTTTATCAATATTAAATGAGAGATTGAGCAAAGGATTTGAGCTACTGGCGCTACTTGTCTCTTCTGCCCTTACCAGATCATAAAAGCCCGCCTTGATTACCCCCTGAGGCACTTCCATCAATAATCTGCCACTTAGCATTCGTTGACTGGGTATCACCTCTTCCTCTCCCCTGCCAAGCTTGTACAGATACCGGCTATCTTCGGTATTACTCTCAGAGAGTGTATCATTAAAACTGGCAGTTTCCAGTGCTATCACCGGATTATCCACATAATAGTAGAGCTGGTTATTCATAGATTTACTACGCGAAGCCAGGCGATACATTACCGGAACAAAGATCGCGTGTCTATGAATACCAGTGAACGCATCACGAAGGGGGCTGGCGAAGAAAGCAAGCTGCTCAGAAGAAGCATTTTCGGACATAATGTAACGGCTGCTTAGCATCAGTAGGTAAGGCTCACCTGTTCGATATCTTAGCAGTGGCTCGCCTTGCAGATTATGCTCCATAATTTTCTCGGCTGGCGGCATTACAAAATTTTCTGTTTCTCCTTCAAACATACCCTCAAAGAAAGGGTTTGCCATATCCAGATTGGCCAGAGCCTGACGATCGGCTTGTATTGAGTCAGGTAGGTCTATACGTTCAGCACTGATACCTGAATTGCCTGTCACTTCCGCCAGAAGGGAGAGGTCCGCACTCGCCGGAGGAATAAACAGGATATGTCCACCATTAGCCAAATACTCCCGCAGGTAAGGCGTAACGGCAGTGCCCGACTGCCCTCCGGAACTACCAATTTCATTGAGTATCACCAGATCGGAGCTTTCTATGAGGCTGTAATCCAGGTTACTTACACTATAAGATTGCAGATCAAAAATGTTACGGTTGGCATATACCTTCGCCACCGCAGTGCTATCCTGACGACCAAGCTGCTCAGACTTAATCTCCAGCACAGAAATTTTATCGCCGAGGTTTAACGTAAAGAAAAACTCATTGTCAAAAGTGACCGGATAATCTTCAAATACAAGCTGACAGCGGTTGTTGCGTGCCAGAGGAAAGTTTAGGGTAAACTCTACCATACCGCTGGTATGAGCAGGTATATTGAGGCTAGCACTGGCTACTTGCTCCTCGTTAATTAGCAGGCGTACAATTTGATCACTGATATCTTCGCTCCCATCATTTTTTAGTACTGCCGCCAGTTCATTGGCCTCATCTGCCAGTACAAAGGGGTTAGCCAGGTAGATAGAATCAACATATACGTTCTGTTCAAAGCTACTGCTAATTGGCACCAGTTTGATGTTGTTTAGGCTATCTTCGGTAAACACTTCCGGACTACCAAAAGTAGAACGTTGAAAATCGGAGATCACATAGATATCTGCACGTCTGTTGCCAGCACTACCAAAAGCAGCATCATCAATATCGCTTCGTATTTTGCTTTCTACCTCTTCTGCCGTACGTACTACGCCGCTCAGTTCCACCTCCGCTATCAGTTCACTTAGCTCATCGCTACTTTTAGGCACGCGTGAGAAGTTGGCAAACTCATTCGTTAGAAATTTATATTGTGTATTACGAGGGTATAAGGCCAGGATTTCTTCTATATAATTTACTCCCTGATCAATACCCCTGATGTTAGAGCTGAGCTCCGACGACATGCTTAGAGAGTTGTCCAGATAGATATACACCAGCTTTTCCGCGTTATTTCCATCGTCGGCGCTTTCCTTACCAGGAAGAAAGGGCTGAGCAAAAGTAATGACCAGAAAAGTGATAAAAAGCAGGCGAGCCAGTAAAATTAATAAGTGTTTAACCTTAAGTTTAGAGGTAGTAGCTTCCTTTACATTTTTAAGAAAAAGGTTATTACTAAAGTATACTTTCTTGGTTCTTCTAAAATTAAATAAATGTATAATAATGGGAATGCTCAATGCCAGGAGCCCCCATAAAAACTGCGGATATACAAAACTCATTAGCGATAAATTAGCGATTAAGCTTCGCCTCCGGGCTTAAGAGAGACGGTCTACTCTAAAAAAGCGTGAAAACTTCAGCTTATTGTATACAACTGAAAAAATTAATATCAGTTGATAAGATACAAAAAAATGCTAATCCAACAGTGGAAAATAAAGATCGGCCAATTCGCGGAAGCAGGCGTCTCCTCCTTTACGTGACAACACAATTTTAGCCTCTTCTCTGATATGAGGCACTGCATCCGCCGGACAGGCAGACATACCTACCTTACGCATAATTTCCAGATCGTTAATGTCATCGCCCATAAATAGCACCTGCTCAGGGGTGATACCCAACTCTTTTATCCAGGTGTTAAGCACTTGGGTTTTGGGGTCATTACCTACATAGCAATATTTTACCCCCAACATTTCTGCACGCTTGGTAACGGTACGCAAACTACTGCTGGCACTTAAAAAAGCTATATTCATACCCTTCTTCAAAAGGCGCTTGATAGCCATACCGTCTTTGGTATTGTATTTTTTAAATTCATCTCCATTTTCGGTAATGTATACACCACCATCGGTAAGGGTTCCATCTATGTCTAATACGATAAGCTTGATATGGCTCAGATCCAGGCTCATTTAATATGGGGTTGCTTAGGTAGTAAAATAGGATAAAAAAGATATTAGCTTTTGCACCAAAAAAAATGCTCGCAACAAAATTTATAAGTTACTCAAAATGAGCACAAAAGCTAATCTTCTATAGGTGCTTATACGATTTTTCTGCCAATAGCAGCTGCGATAGGTTCCAGGCTACGATACATTGTACGGAACTCATCGTGGTTTAACTGCTGTGCGGCATCAGACTTAGCCTGCTTAGGTGTAGGATGGGTTTCTATCAGCAAACCATCTACTCCCATAGCTACGCTGGCGCGCGTAAGGTCAGGAATACCGTAAGCTATACCCATCGCATGACTGGGGTCAAGAACTACCGGCAGGTTGGTGTGCTCTTTAAGGTAAGACACACCACATAAGTCCAGAGAAAAGCGAGTCTTGGTTTCAAAGGTACGTATACCTCTTTCGCAGAGCATAACCTGCTCATTGCCTCCTGACAGGATAAATTCGGCTGCCTGCACAAACTCCTGTAATGTGGCTCCAAAATGCCTTTTTAATAATACTGGCTTATTGGCTTTACCACATCTTCTTAAAATTCCCTGGTCGTACATAGCCTTGGAACCTACCTGCACAATATCAGCGTACTCAATTACAGCGTCTACGTGGGTAGCATCTCTAACTTCGGTAATAATATTAAGGCCATACTCTTCGCGTACTTCCGCAAGCATTCTTAAGCCTTCCATACCCAAACCCTGAAAAGAGTACGGTGATGTACGTGGCTTAAAACAACCCGCACGCAGAGTAGTAATATTTAGTTCTTTTAGCAGGTTAGCACTTTGGGTAATCTGCTCTTTAGACTCTATAGAGCAGGGCCCGGTAATTAGCAGGGTGTTGTTGTGATTGCCACCCAGCTGTACATTCTTGCCCACCTGTATTTCACGAACATCTTTTCTATATTTTTTGCTGGCCAGCTGAATATCGCTATCCATAACAAAATACTCATCTGCAGCAGAAGCCAAAGCCTCTGGCAGCTCTTTATCGCCAGAGCTGGTGATCAGTACATACTGTTCATTATTTTTAAAATAAGCTGCTTTGGTTTGTTCAGCCAGTTTTACAGCCTGTATCTCTTCTATACTTTTTTTCAGATGAATGATCATACTTCTCCTCTGATTAAGTTGTTAAACGTTACAGCACCGGTAAGCTCATTGTTAGCGTTTACTACCGGTAAAAACAAAATTGGAAATGATTTACTGGTGACTAATGCCAGCAGATCGGTAATCGTAGCCTCTTCCTGAATTTTTACAGGAGTGGTGTTCACTACATCAGCTACCCGGGTCTGGTTTAGATCTTCAATATTTCTTAGCAGTCCACGCCTTACGTCTGCATTACTGGCCAACCCTTTAAGCTGTTGGTTCTGGTCTGTAAAAAGGGCAAAGCCCAGATCGTATTTTTCTATGGCTTGCAGTACTTCTTTAAAAGAGCAATGATCCATATTGAGTACCGGCAGGTCTGCCTTATCTATCACTATATCTTTTACCTGATAGTGTGAGTTTACTTCCTGCAACTTCAATCCCATCAGGGCAGCTCCCATAGAGGTATGGTTCACTAGAAAAGAACCTGATACCGCTGAGTCTACCCCCATACTGCGCAGAATAAAAGACACCTCATCGTTTACACCTCCATCTACGTGAATTTTCTTAGCAGGAAACATCTTTGTAAACCTGCGAATACGGTTAAAGTTATCTTTACGAAAAACCCCTCCACTTTGCCCGGGGGTAGTTGTCATTAGCAGTATAAAAGAATACTGATCCTGAAACTGCTCAAACACCTCTAATGGAGTATCCGAGACTACTGCCAGGCCATACTGTGTACCATTGTTCGGCAAAGTAAAATTACGGCCTTCCATATCCTCATACTGAAATTGCACGTACTCTATGTCATGCTGTACTATCTGATCCAGATATTTTTCCGGTTCAGAAGAAATAATATGCAGATCAATTGGAGTATTGCTAATTTTACGAATCTGAGCGATATCATCAAATACAGCAGGATTGTCATTACAGTCAATATGGAAGGAATCTATATTCAGAGCATCCAGCTCTTTTACTAATTGTTCCAGAGACTTTGCTTTGTTCGAGTATAATGAAGCAGAAATTTTCAATGGTTTATCCTCTTTCTTGTTCTCTTTCAGTAATAAATTTGTGGCGTAAAGTTCAGCATTTTCCGCTTATTACCTATAATTTTGACCGCTTTTTATGATCGTTATTAAGCTTATATCACGTCTTCCCTTATCCGTACTCTATTTGTTTTCGGATTTTCTGTATTTTCTGTTGCGCTTTGTAACAGCATATCGCAAGAGAGTAATTATGAAAAACCTTCGCAATTCCTTTCCTGAAAAAAGCGAGAAAGAGCTTATATATATTAAAAACCGATTTTACCGTCACTTGGGAGATGTAATAGTAGAAAGCATAAAAACACTTACTATTTCTGAAGCGGAGCTCAACCAAAGGGTAAAGCTGATAAACCCTGAAGTCATCACTACTTTTTATGATCAGGGACAGTCTGTTATTGGCCTTTCGTCCCATCAGGGTAACTGGGAATGGATGCTGGTATCATGCAGTTCACAACTACCTTTTCATATAGATGCAGTATACATGCAGCTCAAAAACAACTTTTTTGATGGTGTGATGCAGAAAATAAGAGGCCGGTTTGGGGCAACTCCTATAGAAAAGCGCACCTCTTTTCGTAGTATGATGCTGCAAAAGAAAGTAAGTATTACGGCAATGGTAGCTGACCAGCGGGCACAAAAAAGCCAGTATCAGTATTATACGACTTTTCTGAACCAGGAAACCGGCTTTTATGAAGGTCCGGAAAGGATCGCCCACAAGCTTAAAAGACCAGCTTTTATTGTAGATATGAAGCGAGAGCGGAGGGGGTATTATAGCATCCACTTTCATGTGATTGATAAACCTCCATTTAACAAAGAGCCTAACTACATCACAAAACAGTTTGCCAGGCTGATAGAAGAGGCTATTCAGGAGCGCCCTGCCGAATGGCTATGGTCGCATAACCGCTGGAAATACAAAAGGCAGACATCAGAAATGCCTGCCTCAGTAGAATAGCCACAAATAAAACTAAGCAAAAACTTCTTCTGAGATATGCTTATAACCCATACGAGTAGGCTTAACCTCTTTGAGGCGGCCTTTGTACTTGGTTTCAGATTTCAGCATTTCTATTCCTCCTTTTTGGTATTCTCTTAGATAGGTTATCAGCGTAGTTTTGGAAATTTCACAAATCCGGCAAATTTCACTGTGGGGCAGTCCTTTGCTTTTTAGATACAAAGCTTCCATTTTCTGCTGCACGCGAGCACTCGCATTATGGTAGCGCTCAAACCTTAGCGCTTCCGTTTCCTCCTCATTAAACTTGATTCTGATCATTGGTGGTAGTGTTTGGGTTTTGAAGAAAGTTCAAAAAAAAGCGACTTAACAGGTTAAGTTGCTATACAAATATTGCCATTCCTTAGCCAAAGTACTATCCCCTACTTTGTGGTAAATTTTGCCCGAAATGCTAATAATATGGGTGATTCTCTAACGATTTTGCAATACTTCATTCGTTTTAACCTGACCATTTGACCATACCTTTGGACTCTTAGGTTTAAATAATCAGAAAAAGTTACAAAATCAGCTTCTGCTAATACTGTAGTTCTATCAGAATATTTTACTACCAGAGCTTCCGCACCAAAACAAACACTTGCTGTACACTGAAAGGCTACGCACACGAACCATGAAGTCAGAAAACTTAGCTTTTATTCAGCTTTAAGTAGTATTGCCAGATTTTGAGCAGCTCTTCTCTACTGTCAGGCCTAAGCCTTTCTGATTTCATATATTTGTTTAGAGCTTTACGGAACTGAATTTCTACCAGAGAAAGCAGGTCTTTCCTCTTTTTAATTTCATATAGTTTAGACTGGCTACACAGAAAATACCGTTCACGCTTTTTTATCTCCGCACCTCTTCTTCCCATATCCAGACCTACTACATAATCTGGCTTTTTGATGTAGGCTTCCGTTTTAAGCAGTAGGCTATCTGCCGCAGCATGCAACAATTCTACATACGCTGCCAGAGGTGTGCCATTCAGCGTAAATGTATTCGCCAGTATAAAAGTCTGGGTTTGGCCTAGCTTTTCGTTATTCCAGATGAAGGATTTAAGTACATTTTCACCAGCCACTTTTACCTGAGTTGGTTGCCATTGAATTTCCAGCAGGGCATTCTCCAGATCGTAGCGCAAAGGGTAAATCTCGGAACTACGCCCATCTTTCAGAGTAAACTGTCCGTTTTGCCAAGTTGAATAAAGATAATAATTGCCCTTTACCTCGGGCGGGGGCATTTTTCTCCCGATCATCAGCTGAGTACTATTAAAAGTACCATTTTCCAGCCTGAACAAACCAGATTCAATGCCGGGAGCATTTTGGGCATACAGTAGCAATGGAAGCCATAGCAGCACCAGCAAAAATAAATAACACTTCATATGAAAGAAAGTAAAGAGGCTGCCTTATAAGTTGTGGCTTTACTTTAGTAAATACTTTACCTGGTAATTCTCATACTTACAAACCAACCTCTAAAGTGTACCTTGCCTCTACTGAGGTGTTAGCGTACTCGTCCAGATATCGCCAAAGGAATTACTACTTTCCAGTTGTATAATTCCAGTAGCAGGATCATAGGTACCGCTAATTGACACCGCCCCTCCAAAAGGATCGGAGAAGCTGGCAGTAATCGTATTGCATACATCAGTGAGGCTACGCTCTTCCTCACTACTGATACCGTATACATCGTACCATTCCAGATAGACTCCATTATAAATATCGCTTAATGAGTATTGCCCCGGAGCAACTTCGGTCAGGCTTACTTCATAAGTGTAGTCTTCCAGAGCAGCGGCGCAGCAGGGGTCAGTAGATTGCCCGTCAGTAACTGCTACATAAGTCCCTTCCGGAATATCTGACGGACAGGAAATACTCCAGGCTACGTTACATCCTCCAAAAGATGGCTGCACTGGCTCCTGACAGAGATCAGAGTTCAGTGCTGTAGTTAACCTTCTGCCATCTGCGGTATTAATAGGGAAAGTGAGGTTAAAATTATCCCCTACTTCCAGGCTGTCTTTGGTAAAGTCAGGCTTAAAACTCTGTATTGCGCTAATTACTTCTTCTACGCTTACAGTTACCATAGAAGGAAAAGTACTTACTTCTTTTAGTTCCACAGGATCATAGCTAAGATCAGCCGGATTACCTTCCGCATCGGTTGTAGCATCTTTTTCCGTAAATGTAAGCAGTATATCTACCGAGCTAACTTCAGTTACGTCAAAGCCATCTACATTGATTTCAAATTCTACCTCCTGCCCGCTAAGGTCGTTCAGAGCATTATAGAATGATTTGTCTTCGTTAACATCAATAAGAGTGATGGCTCCTATATGGTCATTCAGATTAGGAATATTGCCCCAGCGCTCTTCCTCACAGGCATTTAGCGCAATTAGTAGCCCTATACAGAGCAAAAAAACTTTATATTTCATGATCATTCGTTTTAAGTGAAAGAGTATGGCCCTTTAGTTGACATCCCAGAATATGGGTGAATCCAGTGCCGGTGGTGGAGAGGGCGCATTGGCATTGGTGTTCAGCTCCGTGATAGAGTAAGGTAGACGCAACGGAAAGGGTGCCGCAGGGGCTAAGCTTGCAGGTAAATCTGCCGGATAGCCGGTTCTTCTCAAATCCGTAAAAACTTCCATACCATTGCCAAACTGTGCGTAGTACTTCTCTTTAATGATCACATTGAGCTTAAGATCATCTGAAGAGGCATCTGCATATTCCTGAAGGCGGTCAGCTACATAGGCATCTACCGCTTCATCATCCATCGCTTCCGCATCTTCATCTAAGGCCAGTCCCAGCCTTTCTACTTTATCCATAGATGCTCTTATCCCTTCTTCCAGATATTCTTCTACCGATGCCCCCTCGCTAACCCCTGTTAACATAAGCTTGGCTTCTGCCAGCATAAAAGCCCGCATGGCATTAGTTAGGTAGGGCAATACTCCTGCGCCCTGCCCTCCATCGCCCTGGCCAGCGCCAGAACGTGTGTTATTATCATACTCACCACCTACTGGGTATACACCGAAAGTGGCCCTTAGCTCATCATCACCGGGTAGCCCCGAAGGGTCGCCATGATCTCTGCCTATGTAGCCTTCACCCGCCTCCCCTAGGTCGGTAGTACTCAAAAGACCATACACGCAGTCGGTACGGCTGCTACAGGGCGTGGTCTCAAAATCCAGCTCATCATCTGTACCCTGGCGGTAAATATAGAACGGCAGGCGGGGGTCCTCTTTTTTGATCAGATTATACATAAAGTAATTGCTCATGTAGTAATCTTTATCACCATCTACATATTCTATCTGGTAAAGGGGGTGGCGGTTATTAGGAGTTAGAGTGCTACCGAAAGTAAATTCATAGTCATCACTATTGTCATTGATGAGCTGGTTAGCCGCTATGAGTGCATTTATACCCGAACTGGCCCGGCTGGCATCTACCAGACGAAGGTTGAGAAATATACGTAGCTTCAGGGTATTGGCAGTCGTTTTCCATTTGTCCAGATCTCCGGCATATATCAGGTCTCCTTCTACATTAAGAGAAGACTCTTTATCCATGTCTGCAATCGCCTCATCCAGTAAGAGCAGCAATTCGTCGTAAATGGTGGCGGCAGTTGTAAACTCAGGAGACAGGGTTTCTTCTCCATTGAGAGCGTTTGTAAATGGCAAATCTCCCCATAGGTCTACCATGACCAGGTAAGTATGGGCCTTCATCACTTTAGCAATACCTACGAAGTTCCAGGCTTCCAACTCTGTTCCCTGCTCTATAATTTCCTGTGTTTCTTTCAGGGAATTAGCGAAGAGCGCATCATAATCATTAGAATAAGTGGTAGGGTCCTGCGTGTACTGACTTTCGGAAAGGTCGTACATCTGCCGGGTAAATACCATAGTGTTTTTGTTGATATCTCTACCCATACGGAAGCCTTTAGAGGTTTGGGCTCCGGGCAGTATCAGGCTTAGCGTACCTTCCTGTGGGTTATTGGGGTCTTCATTGATGTTTAGCCAATCTTCTCCACAGGCAGTAAATACTAAGGTAGCCAGTGTATATATGATAATTTTTCTTGTTGTTTTCATGGTGCTATGGATTAGAAAGTTAAGCGAAGATTAACACCAAAACGTCGGGTGGTAGGGATCACGCCAAAGTCTATCCCCTGGGCATTACCTGAGCCATCTGACTCCGCGCCAAGGTTTTGCACATTTCCTGCACCGAGGGAGTTAGTTTCAGGATCAAAGTTGAGGCTATTGGGGAAGTTGTAAGCTTCGTACCACAGATTACGTCCCGTAAGCGCAATACTTGCCGAACCAAAGGGGGTAACCTCCAGCAAACTTTCAGGAAGCTGATAAGAAAGAGTTACTTCCCGCAGCCTTATTGTAGAAGCATCAAACACCAGAAACTCATCGGGGCCTGCACTTCCAAAAGTATTGATGAAGAACCAGTCGTTTACTGTAAGCTGAGTGCCATTAGGGATAACCTGCCCATTCTCGTCGGTGATGGCCTGCTGTGTACTCGGGCTGCCTAACACACCAGGTATTACGAGTGTAACTTCTCTCCCTCTGGGGTTATTGGTAATTGTTTCGGTGGTTAAGCCGCGGCCAAATACCTGTGAGTAAGTATCTGAATACATATCTCCACCTTTGCGCCAGTCTATCAACACATCTAACGAAAGTCCTTTCCAGCTTAGCGTATTGGTTACTCCCAGAGTAAAATCCGGGTTGGGGTCACCAATAATTTCAAACTCTGACTTTTCAATCAGTTTTCCGGTATTTGGGTCTACCAACAGTTGGCCGTCAGTATGGCGAGCGGCAACTGAGCCCAGTATCTGCCCGTAGGCTTCGCCTTCACGATGCACTATACGGACGGAGTTGCCATAGCCTCCCACAAAAATTTCGGTGAGTCCATTGCCAATCTTATCTACGGTATTTCTGTTTCTGGAGAAAGCAGAGTAAATATTCCAGACAATGCCACTGGATGTACGAATAGGCGTAAGATCAAGCCCCAGTTCTATACCCGTATTGCTTACCTGCCCAATGTTGGCGATAGCATTCCAGTAGCCGCTAGAGGGAGCCACATCTATGGGTACTATCTGGTCTTTGGTCCAGCGATCGTAATAGGTGAAGTCAATGCCAATTCTATCGTTAAACAACCTGAGCTCAGTACCTACTTCAAACTCAGTAGTAAACTCTGGCCTTAGATCTGCATTGCCTATAGTATTGCTAAGCCCCTGCACATTGTTGTTATTGACCGGAAAATCAAAAGACGCGATGTTGTTTCCCAGGCCTGAGTTAGTCAGGAAAACCGTTTGGGTAAGATACGCATTCAGGTCGTTACCTGAATTGGCAATACCAGCTCTCACTTTGGCAAAGTTGAGGATATTAGACTCCATACCCAGGGCGTCGGTTAGTACAAAGGAACCGCTTACGCCCGGATAAAAGAAGCTGCGCTCATCTTTAGGCAAACCAGAGTGCCAATCGTTACGGCCGACAAGGTTCAGAAAAGCATAATCTTTATATGACAAGCCAACATCAGCGAAAACTGCCTGATAGCGTACCCTGGAAAAGTCTCCTCCATTAGGGATCACAGTCTGTAAGTTGTCCATATCATCAATACCCCTCACAATAATGCCCGTACCCTGAAACGACTGCCGTTCAATAGTTCTTTGGTTGGCATTATGACCGGCAATTACTTTTAGCCCGATGTCTGGGCTTAGGTCTTTGTTTACAGTCAGCAGCAGGTTACCATCAATTTCTGAACGGGCAATATCGTCTGAGGTCATCAGGCCGCTGGGCCAGATGCCACTACCTGCAGGAATAACATTGAGGCGCCTGTCGGTATAAGCATTAAAACCAGCCTGGTACTGAACTGTAAGCCACTCAAACAGGTCGTAGCCTACCGATATTTTTCCATAGTATCGATCTACCTGGGAAGTATGGGGGGCATACCTGGCCAGCCAGTAAGGGTTGTCATTGTCTGGACGATAAAAAGCGCTATTGCCCTCCGCATCTTCTATAGGAAAACCTGCCACATTTACGTTGGGAGGAGTAAACAGCAAGCGCTCAGTTACGCTGGTACCGGCAGTACCCAGACCTGTAATGGGCGGCGAGCTTAGGTCAGTGTTGACATAGCTGATGCTACCGTTTATAAAAATACCGTTTTCCAATGTGGCATTACCACCAACATTTACGCTGGTACGTGTCACTTCATTATTGGGCACTATACCTTCGTTGGTTGTGCGTGAAGCTCCGGCGGTAAAGTTAGCTTTTTCATTACCTGCAGAAACCGTAACTGCATTTTCAAACACATAGCCCTCTCTAAAAAAGGCTTTTGGCGTATTATAAGCCTGCAAAGGGATGGTAGCATTTACCAGCTCAGGAAAACGCGTTGGGTAGCGGTCGTAAGGGTGAGCGACTAGCGGCCTTCCCTGATCGTCAAAACCGAGGATCAGCTCTGCATTCAAGGGGTTTTGCCAGGCAGGATGGTCAGTATCAAAAGGGGCTCCCCAGGTACCGAAATTAGTATCTACATACTTAAAATTATTACCCTGGGTATATCTAAACTGATAGTCAGGAAGGTTAGATACCTGCTCTACCGTATATGAGCCACTGTAAGCTACCTCCAGGCCCTTGCGTGTACCTTTGCGTCCTGCTTTTGTCGTAATAACGATTACCCCATTGGCCGCACGAGAGCCGTACAGTGCAGAGGCTGCTGCTCCCTTGAGGACGGTCATAGACTCTATATTGTTGGGATCCAGATCAAACGAGCGGTTAGAAGAGGTGGTACCTCCCTGGGCGAAGCTACCTGTCTGAAAGGTAGAGTTATCAAAGGGTACCCCATCTACTACAAACAAAGGTTGGTTGTTGCCGAGCAGCGAGGAGTTACCACGAATGGTAATGTTGGTACCTGCTGCTACTGCTCCCCCTGCTCCTATGATATTAACACCTGGCACTTTGCCCTGCAAAGCTCTGACTGGATCGGGTTCAGCTTTTTGGGCTATCTTTTCTCCATCCAGATTGGAAACTGCATAACCCAAAGCGCGCTTCTCCCGCTCAATATTTACAGCAGTCACTACTACTTCTGAAAGCTGCCTGGCATCAGAATTTAAAGTAATATCTACGGTACTTCTACCATTAACTTCTACATCCTGAGAGATATAACCTATAAATGAGAAAGCAAGTACATTTTCTCCTTCGGGCACACTAATGCGATAATTGCCATCAATGTCAGTGACTGTACCTATGGTGGTGCCTTTTACAATGATATTTACTCCGGGCAGAGGGTTACCATCTTCGGCAGAAGTCACTTTACCGGATACAGAGGTTTGTGCCTGTAGCGACAAAGCACAACAGGCCAGCAAAACCAGCGGTATCATCATTTTGTAGAATTTTACATTCATATACTATTGAGTTTGTGGTGAAAAAAGCCATTGAGGATAATGAGTTCAGGAAGTAAGAGGGGTTGGGCTCCACATAGCACATTCAGGATTTTTGAATAATGGACTTCAAGATTTTACAAATCTTACGAAATAATATAGCCTTGCCCATACCCCATTTTTAGGGTTTTTTGGGCGTCTGTGTGAGAAGTATATTTTATAAGTTAAAAAACTACTTTACTCACCTATCTCATTGACTGTCAATAACTTTACAATAATATTCTGGGTGTAATTTTTGGGCTGATGGGTGAAACCTGAGAAGTTGAATTTTTATGAAGAATGTTGACTTTATGAGCGCATATGAGACATAGCGGAGCCTAATTATAGCTGATTCTCCTTCTATTACTCCCCCAATTAAGGTTATATGCTTTTCGTCTAATTTTGCTATGCATTTTACAAGCTTAGCTTAGTTTTGCATCTGCCATACAGAACAAAGGACCACTCACGGCTTTTGGGGTAGAGCACTTTGCATTCTTCTAACCCATTAAGGGTGACAAAAGCCTTCTAAAATTACCTTCAGCAGCCATTTTGTTGTTAAACCTCCCCCCTACAAGGGTAGAGCGTTCCCGACAAATTCCCCTAATTCGTAGCGATAGCTTAGCAGCCATGACTCCAGTAATTTGTTCATCAAAACCCTGTAGTTATGAATACAGCAATATTAACCCCACTGAAGTGCTGGATTCTACTTTGGCTAAGCACCACAATTGTCAGCTTAAGTAGTGCATCCCCACCGGAATTACACTCCAAAATATTTAAGATACGATCAGGAAAGAGCTATACGGAAATTCCTTTTCAGCTAATTGATAACCTCATTGTAGTTACTGTAAAGGTGAATGATCAAAGGGAACTTAACTTTCTGATGGATACAGGAACGGCTTCGCCAGTAATTCTTCACCGACGCTACATCAAAGGACTCAACTTACCTTTGGGGCGCGAAATCAACTTTCAGGGAGCCGGAAGAGGCAAGGCAGTAAAAGCTACAGTAATCAACCAGATGAGTTTACAAATAGCGGGCGCCTATGCCGCGCAATTAGGAGCAGTGGTACTTCAACAGAATGTACTGAGCCACATAAAGCTGAAAGGTGTCACTATTCATGGCGTTCTGGGTGCATCTCTTTTCCGCAGCTTTGCTGTAGAGATAGACTATCCGGCACGTAAACTTCGCCTCTATGACAATTACAGCTACGACAATGACAAAATCTATGATGCCTACCCCCTAAAGATTGTCATGAGCAGACCCATACTTGAGACTGAGGTAGAATGGGATGATGGTATTCATAAACTAAGACTGATGCTAGACACCGGCTTTAATGACAAGCTACTCATTTATGCTCAGGCTTCTTTTAGTAGCTTAGGTCCTAAATTTGAAACACTTGGGTATGGCTATAGCGGAAAAATTATGGGTACTGTCAGCTCTGTACCAAGCTTACGCTTTGGCAATCAAATGATAACCGAAATTCCTACATTCTTCCCCTCTTACCAGGCTTACAAAGCAGATGAGACTACCACCTCTTACAGGGATGGAATTATCGGCAATGCATTACTCAAAGACTACTGTATTGTACTAGACTACGCACAAAGAAGGTTATTAATACGCAAACCACTCCGCGAAAGCCCTATGATGGTGGTTGATAAGGGGCTTTCTAAAGGGCTAAGCATACTGGCTGACGAGTTGTGAACTACCGGCGCTTAGATAAGTCTGTCTCTAAGCGCTTTTTCTATAGCATCTGCCTTACTGTTTACCTGCAGCTTGGTATATATGTTTTTGATGTGCGACTTAATGGTTTCTTTATGAACAAAAAGCTCGTCAGCGATTACCGTATAACTTTTGCCTTTGGCTAGCAGTTCCAGTACTTCTGTTTCGCGAGCAGTAAGTGGAGAGTCCGTATTTTTTTGGAATGATTGTACAACCATTCGGGCAATCTGACTGCTCATAGGCGCACCACCCTTCTGTACTTCGGCAATAGCATCCAGTAATTTGTTGTGCCCGGCATTTTTGGTAATGTAGCCAGAGGCACCGGCACAAAGTGCCTGAAAAACAAGCTCACTGTTAGCATGCACAGTAATCACGATAATATTTACCTCAGGCAGCAGTTTTTTAATACGCCGGGTGCCTTCTACACCATGCATACCGGGTAGCTCCAAATCCATCAGGATTACCTCGGGGCGGTCTTTTTTCAGGTTTTTCAGGGCGTCTTCGCAATTATCATAAGTGCTAACTACCTGATGTTCGCTAACACTATCAATAAGTAAGGCAAAGCCATCCCTCACCACTTCATTATCTTCTACTATGGTGATTCTATTTTTCTGCTCAGTCATAATACTTGGTAGTCCTACAGCTTTAACGTAATAGAGGGCTATTTAGCCTCCAGGTTCACTAACCCAAACTGGGTGATTTTCTTCTTTAAAACGACTGTTGTCCCCTCGTTTTTCTCAGATTGTATGTCAAAAGAGCTTTTTATTTTAGCAGCTCTGTCCCGCATGTTATTGATACCTCTGAAGCTTTTTTGCTTCTCTTTAAGGGAGAAGCCCTGCCCATTGTCTTTTATCTGTATACAAAAAGACTGACGATCTGCATAAAAGCTCATGCTTACACAGTCTGCTTTCGCATACTTAAGCGCATTGGTAAAAGCTTCTTTAAAAATAAGTACTAACTGACGACTCCAACCTGATGGAAGTTTAAGGGAGACCTCCGACGCATCCAGGCTTTCTTCCTGATCAAAACTGGCATAGAAGTTTGTGCCGGTATTGTCAAAAAGCTCCTCGGCAAAATCTTTAAGATTAAAGTATACTTCTCTTAAATTATCATTTTTAGGGTCAATTGCCCAAATAAAATCACGGGTTCCGCTAAAAAGATTTTTGGCAGCCACATCTATTTTATTCAGTAGAGACTCCACTCCATTATCCTGATAGCCCAGCTTGTTTTGAATGATCTGGGAGAGCACCGAAATACTCGCCAGGTTATTACCCATTTCATCATGAAAATCCTGTGCTACCTTTTTGCGCACCTTTTCTATTTCTTTGGAAAGTTCTACCTTATCGGTTACGTCGCGGCTAGACGAAATAAAGTTGCGTAGCTCGCCATTTTCATCAAAGATCGGCTTCAGAAAGGTCTCGTACCAGCGATAGCCGCCACTCCCTGCTTTAAAGCGTACTATCAGTCCTTTGCTGGCACGCTCACGTATAACTTCTTCACGTAGCTTCAGATAGCCTTTTATGTCATCGTCATGCAGATAGTCCAGAGAGGATTTGCCAACAAGGTCTGAGGGCGCATGACCTGCCACCTCATGAATACGAGGGGAAGCATAAAAATATTTAAGGTCTAAAGACTGTAGTGTAATGATATCCTGGGTGTTCTCAATCAAAAACTTATAGCGGTCTTCACTAGCCTTTAGTGCAAACTCAGCTTTTTTTCGCTGGTCAATATCTACCAGACTGCCATTAGTGCCTATAATTTCTCCATTTTCATTATACTCTATTCTAACGGAGACCTTAGCCCAGAACTTATCTCCATCTTTGCGCATCATGCGCAGCTCACCTTCAAAAAAAGGCATTTCACGAGCTATAATTGATTCAAAAACTTTGATATAGCGGTTAATCTCGTGGGCAGACTCAAAGAGAAAGCAGGTAAAGTGCTTACCTATAGACTCGGTAGAAGCATAGCCCATATACTCTTGCCAACGGTCGTTGAGGAAAGTAAGCTCCCCTTTAGTGTTAGTTTTAAAAATGATTTCTCGCAAATTATTTAACAACTGCCGATACTCTCTTTCGCGCTGAGCAAGTTTCTCCTGATCCAGCTTGCGTAGCTCAAATTCAACTTCAAATTTTTTGTTACTGAGCTCTAACTCGGCAGTGCGCTCACTCACTCTTTTTTCCAGAGAGCTGTTCAGCGCCTGTATTTCGCGAGTTCTACCTTTGACTTCAAACTCCAACTGTAGACGCTGCTCTCGCTCTCTTCGCAGGTTCCAGAAAATATACAGACGAATGAGCATTGCTACCAGAAAGAAACACAGCAGATAAAACCACCAGGTCTGCCAATAAGGTGGAGCAATAGAAAAAGCATAAGCTACCGGTACCTCAGACCACACCCCATCAGGGCTACGGGCCTTTACCTTAAAGGTATACTCTCCGGGGGGCAAATTAGGATACACAGCTTCGGTACGTGTAGTTACCGGGGACCACTCTTCTTCGTAACCTTCCAGCATAAAGCTGTACATTACCTGCGCAGGTTTACTAAGGCTAATGGCTTTAAACGCAAACATCAGGTGGTTATGCTGCTGAGGCAACTCCAGTGCCTGGGGGATATTGTACCATCTGCTTACGGAATCGGTAAACCTGTTCCAGTCGGTATCCTCATAAAAAAGGCGTACTGCCCTCAGGTGCGGTATTACCTGCTTCTGGCTCTTCTCTTCCTGCTGCAGATGAAAGCGGTACATACCATTGACAGTACCAAACCACACACTACCATCTTCTTCCTTCAGAATAGCATTGGCATTAGCTTCTACCCCCAAAAAACCATCATCTTTATCGTAATGCCTAACGCTCTCCAGGCTGCCATCATCGTAGAAGAACAGACGAAAAACACCTTTTTGCGACCCCAGTAGCAGGCTACCATCATTCGCGAAAATCATAGAGTAGATCAGGCAGTTAGGGATATCATATATTTTGTTGAGGTGTTGTAGTTCCTGGCTTTCAGGCTTATAGCGAAATAGCTGCCCGTTTACCGTAGCAATCCACAGGTGGCCAGAGGGGTCTTCATCCAGGGCGATTATATGCCCCTGCTCAAGTTGGTCTGCTGTGAGTAGTAGCCGGGCTGTATTGTTTGCTATGGTATAAATGTTTTTGCTACAGGCAAACAGGTAAGTGCTATCCTTCCAGTTTCGCATATGCATAATATAGGCTGAGAAGGGCTGGCCGTCTTCATCATAAATTCTGTGGAACTGACCATTTTCTCGGTACACTGGTCCGGCTTTGGTAGCAAACCAGATACGCTGGTCAGGTGCCCTGAACATAGTGTATACATTGGAAGAAGGTAGTCCATCTTGAGTGCTGTAGTGTACGAAGCTCTGACCATTGTAATAATTAAGCCCATAGAAGGTAGCTATCCACATACCACCATGCCTGTCTTCCTGAATGCTGGACACGAAGTTGTTGCTTAGACCATTCTCTACATCAAAATGGCTCAGCTTCTGCCCCTTTAATACATCTACCCCACCTCCATATGAGCCAAACCAGTAGTGCCCCCTGCTATCTTTGGTTACAGCCATAAAGGTCTTGCCCTTTAGCCCCTCCTCATGTCTTAGCTTGGTAAAAAGCCTGCCTTTAAACTTATAAAACCCATCCCCAAAAGAGCCAAACCACAAATTACCTTCACTATCTTTGTGAATTTTTCTGATAAGAGAACCTTCAAAAGCAATGCTTTTACGATCCAGTTCCATACGATGAGGATCAAAGCAGTAAGTACCACTGGAGGTGCCTACCCATATCATTCCTTCATGGTCCTGAGTGATGTCAAAGGTTTTCTCGGTATCGGACAGCTGATCAAAAAGATGTTCTACTTTTCTGGTTTTGATGTTGTATTTGATTACCCCCTTATGCATGCTCGCCAGCCATAAGTTTTGTTCATCATCAAAAAACAAGTCAGCAAAATGGTAGCGGGTAGAGAATGTAGTATCTACTATTTGCAGTTTATCCTCCTCAATGGTAAATAGCCCACCATAATAGGTAGTACACCAGGGCCTTCCCTCTGCATCGTAGCTTATGGCGGTAATATAGTCTTCGGTCAGTTGGTTTTGTAAGAGAATGCTATCACCCGTAAAGGTAGCCAGAAACTGTTCTGCAACTATTAAGCGGGTCTGCTGTCTCTGATCCCGAAAAATATGAGTAATTGGTAAAGTAAGACCTGCGCTGTCTGTCACATAATAGTTGTGAAAACGGGCACCATCAAAAACGGACAGCCCCTGATGGGTAGCTATCAGTATTGAATCTCCCAGTTGCGCAATATCCCGAACATCATTGCCAGCAAGCCCATCCTGAACACCATAGTTGATAAATTCCTGCCCATCAAAAATACTTACTCCTCCTGATGTGCCTACCCATAAATTTCCATACTGATCCTGATGGAAACTATGTACCGAGGACTGTATCAGGCCATCTTCAACCTCGTACTGAGAGAAGCTGTAGCTTTGTGACCAAGCTCTTATGCTGATGAAGCAAAAATAAAGAAGTAATAGGTACCTCATAAGCAGCTATAGAAAAGCGAATAATGTACTAAGATATGGATTCCTGCGTTAGCTGCCATTCTGAAAAGGGCATATGCTGCTTCTATGCCCCCAAAATAAGCTTTTTAGGCCAAATTTCCCCCATTTGGGGTGAGTGATTTTAACCGGAAGGTGTTAAGCTAAAATGCTCCCTGGCATTAAGTTTCTTACTAATGGTTAGTTTATGAGCCAAACTATTTTTCTACAACATGCCAATCCTATTCGCCAGCAACTTCTGTAGGGAGATTCCCCAAATCTACCAAACAGACGCAAAACAGCGCTACTTTCAGCGATAGGAATGTTTGTCTTCATTATTATCTCTCTTTATCAGCTCGGAATTATCCAAAAGACGCCCAATTTGCCAGGGAAATTTTTAGACTCAAAAAAGGACAATAGCTCCAAATACGTCTACATTATGGGATTACCTGACGGACCAATCTGCTTAGTACATTATGGTTTAAACATAGTATTTGCTTCTGCAGGAGGCACAAAAAAGCCTGGCAGGCACACTATTTTTGACTTGCTGCCAGGCGGCATTATTATTAGCACAGTAGGTGGCAATATCAATATATATGCGCAGCATGATTTTTAAGCAGCAAAAGGTCTGTATATACTGTTTTGTCGGCTTTACTACATGTAGCGATGCTCTTTCCCTGCCCCCCTTCTTAAAGCCAGTTTAAAACATAGTTGGAAGAAGTTGAGCAATTAAGGCTATACCGATGAAGAGACCTGCCAGGCAGTAGACCAGCATGACTGAAAGTTGAAGCCTCCGGTGAGGGCATCAATATCAAGTACTTCTCCACAAAAAAACAGATTAGGATAAGACTTTGCTTCCATTTTTTTGAGGTCAACCTCCGAAAGTGCAACGCCTCCGCAGGTCACAAACTCTTCTTTAAAAGTGCTTTTTCCTTTTACATCAAAAGTAGCCTGGGTAAGCTCTACACATAGTTTGTTCAACTGCTTTTTGGGTAGCTCAGCAAATGGCATTTCAGGCTGTATTTCCAGGTACTTTAGAAGCCTTTCCCAATAACGATTGGGCACAGCCTCCAGACTAAAATTCTTGACCATACGTTTAGGGTGCTCTGCCTTATAGCGGTCCAGATATGCCCTAAACTGATCAAAATTGTAGTCGGGCAGAAAATTGATCTGTACGCTAAACCGATATTTTTGCTCTTCCATCCACCGGGCACCCCAGGCTGATAGCTTGAGTACTGCCGAACCGCTCAGTCCCCAGTGCGTGATCAAAAGCGGCCCCTGATCTTCCAGTTTGGTTCCACTTACCCTGGCACTCACCTCAGAGAAGCTCATACCGGAGAGTCCTTCCAGTCGCGGGTCCTGTATGTTGAAAGTAAACAGAGAAGGTACTGCTCTTTCTACCAGAAGCCCGAGTGCACCCAGCTTTTTCCAGACCGACGCAGCCGAGCCGGTAGCAATTACCAGTACATCAGCAAATAATGACTCATTCTGTGTAGTATGCACCGTCCAACCCTCTTTGCTTTGTTCAAAAGTACTTAGTCCACAATTTGTTTTTAGTTGTACTCGCGACTGTTGTGCCGCCTGCATAAAACAATCAATGATAGTTTGAGAATTGTTACTGCGAGGAAACATTCGCAGGTCTTCCTCAGTATGGGTAGCTACACCATGAGCATCCAGCCAGTCTACCATATCTTTTGTGGTAAAACTTTTAAAGAGCCGATGTAGCTTTTTTTGGCCACGAGGATAAAACTTTACCAGCTCAGAAGCCTGATGGCGAGCGTTGGTTACATTGCACCTTCCCCCTCCGGAGATTTTTACTTTGCTAAGGACTTTGCTGCTTTTTTCCAGTAGGCTAACCTGATAGTCAGGGTGCTTTTCGGCAATATTAATGGCAGCGAAAAAGCCAGCAGCCCCTCCCCCACACACGATTACTTTTTTACTCAAAACTTAATGTTTACTACTTAGCTGCAAAGGTAGGTTCAAAATTGTATTCCTGAAAATGACTACTGCTTTTCAGTTACGATCATAAAACTGATCGCTATTGTCCTGAGGAATATATTCGCCCCGCAGAAATTTGTGAACACGAGTTACTCTTAATTCGTGCGCCTGGGGTTTCTTTTTGATGTGATGACCATCCGGTCGCCTAATCATGGCTACCAGTGAGATGTATTCTTCTTCGTTGAGCTCAGAAAAAGTTTTGTCAAAGTAAACATGTGCGGCCTCTTCAAAACCTTTGATGCTACGTCCTTTATAGCTCCCCAAATAAACTTCATTGATGAAAAGGAGCATCTGAGTATCTTTAGGTACTAGTGGGTCAAAAGCAAAGCGGGTAATGAGCATAAGCTTGACTTTATCCCACCCCCTCTTAAACTCATCAAAATAATAGAATTTGCAGAGGCCCTGCGCCAATGTAGTTTTTCCTGCACCAGGGGTTTGCAGGTCTATACCTTTGTGCTCATAAAAATTAGGATCCTGTACAGAGAGCAGTATGGCCATCTGTCGTTCAGAAAAGTCAGCAAGCTGCAATTTGATACGTTCAGAATCCAGCACCTTCTGTACGATACGAGGTGTTTCATCTCTTGCCTTAAGTACTATAACGGTATAGTACGTAAACAGCAATACCAGAAATAATGCTGTAACAAATACAGCTCTTCTAAACAATCGCATTTCGGTTAGGTTAGCTCTAGAAAAGTTAGCAAAAGATTCATACTTATGCTTCACTATAGAGCAAAAATTCTCTCTTCTTTCTCGCAAAACACCTACATTTTATTATGCAAATTAAAGCTATAGGATACCATAAACAAATTATATAACTATGAAAAGCTATGACACATTACAGGAAGCCATCAAAGGACTGAAGGAAGATGGTTTTGCCCACGACTTCAACCTGGAAAAAGACAAAATTTACTGCAAGAACCTTAATATGTTCTACAAACCCAAAGAGTTTGAGGTGGTAGAAACCTATCGCTTTGAGGGCATGACGAATCCCGACGATAATGAGGTGCTTTACGCTATCGTAACCAGCGTGGGCGACAAAGGTATTTTGGTAGATGCCTACGGAACTTATGCGGAGAGCATTTCCCCAGAGATGCTGGAAAAGCTCAGGTTTAAGTACGAATAGTTCGGAACCCAAGGTCTCTGTAATCTGAATAAAGTAAAAGCCAATTCATAGAACTTACCTATAGTGGATTTATGTGTACAAATTCTTATTTTAAATGGTGGGGAGTCTCTCGCTTTAGACTTATACCTGTAATTCTCCATAATTTGTAACAACCTAAACCCTATGGAAGCCCTTATTGAATATTTCACCAATGTCCCTACCTCATTTCGCGCCTCACTACTCATTGGCGGCATTGTATTCTTCTGGATACTGGAAGGTGTGCTCCCACTATACCGTTTCCAATACCAAAAGGTAAAACATGCCGGCATCAATCTCTTTTTTACACTAACTACTATGATTATTGGGTTTGGGCTGGCAGGTGCTCTATTGTGGGCAGCAGACTATAGCTCATCGCAACAAATAGGCCTTTTACATATATGGCAGTTGCCTCTCTGGGCTCAGGTAGTTTTGGGAATATTGTTGCTAGACTTAATAGGAGCTTACTTTATTCACTGGCTGGAGCATAAGGTCAGGTGGATGTGGAAGTTTCATCTGATACACCATAGCGATACTACAGTAGATGTAACTACTGGCCTACGTCATCACCCCGGCGAAACAGTATTTCGGATTGCGTTCACTATTCTCGCAGTACTCGTTATTGGTGCACCTATCGGAATAGTGATGCTCTACCAAAGCCTGTCGGTGCTCTTCGCTCACCTTACCCATGCTAACGTAAATATGCCTAAAGGTGTAGACCGGGCTTTGTCATATGTCTTTATTACACCTAATATGCATAAAGTGCACCACCACTATAAGCAGCCGCTTACCGACTCTAACTACGGTAATATCTTTGCCTTCTGGGATAAAATGTTCGGAACTTTTAGACAGGTTGAAGACAGCAAAACTCTTACCTACGGCATAGATACCCACATGAAGGCAGAAGAAAACGACAGGCTTGGCAATCTGTTAGGCATTCCCTTTCAGCCCTATCGGAAAGCAGAAGAGTTGGAAGCAGAACAAATTTTTGAGGTTGAGCATCAACCGACTACTCAAGTTAATAGCTTATAAAATTAGCAAAGCAAACTCATTAGAAGCCTGCTTTGCTTTACATATTTATTTTGATGCTTGTGCTAGCTCTTCGTATTGCGACCACCATTGCTGATACATACTATCTAGCTCATGAACAATTTCAGGATAGGTTTCAGCCATATTATTCGTTTCGGTAGGGTCGTTCTCGATATGATAAAGGTCCCACTCCCGATCCAACCCCTGCTTTACTAGTTTCCACTCATTCCATCGCATAGCCCGCCCCCTGCTCCACTGCCAGTAAATAGGAGCCTTTCGTTCAATAGTTTGTCCTGCCAGTGCTGGCAGCAGACTTTGTCCTCTCATGGGAGTTATCTGCTCACCTTGATAGCTTGCCGGATATTCGGCCTGGGCTACATCCACCAGGGTAGCCATAAAATCTACCAGATGTCCGGGCTGATCAGAAAAGCTTCCAGACTCTATTTGCTCCGGCCAGTAAGCAATAAAAGGAGTGTTAATGCCGCCCTCATAGCTATAGTTTTTGTAATAACGAAAGGGCGTATTGCTCACATTTGCCCAGTTTTCACCCAAAGATACCCAACGAGCCATTGTTCCTATTTCCGCCTCATCATCATCCGACTGAAGGTTTACTACTTCTGCTGAAGCTCCATTGTCCGACACAAAGAAGATGATCGTATTTTTATCCAGTTCATGCGCTCGGAGCCTGCTCAGCAATCTGCCAATATTCTGGTCCATGCGATCAATCATAGCAGCATAAACTTCCATTTTTCTGCTTTCTTCCTTTTTCTCCTCTTCACTTAAACTACTCCAGGCATCAAAGCTGGGTTGTGACAAGGTATGTCTATCGCTGATCAGGCCCAGCTCCTGCTGCTTTTGGTATCTCTTTTTTCTTATAGCTTCATAGCCCTCATCATATTTACCCTCATACTTTTTGATGTCTTCCGGCCAGGCCATCAGAGGATCATGCGGAGCAGTATAAGCCAGGTATAGAAAAAAGGGTTGTTGCTGGTCTTTAGCCTCATCCAGATAAGTAAGTGCATAATTGGTAAAGTAATCTGTGGTGTAAAAGTCCTGAGCTTCCGGGGTGTAAGGCTGATACATAGCACTATCAATACACCAGGCACGATCGTTTCTTTTCTGAGCGGGTGCTGGCTCACCTTCACGCTGCAAACCAGGGTTAAAATGATTACAGGCACCATCCTTCAGGCCATAGTAATGATGAAAACCTCGCTCATAAGGGTTTTCTTTACCATGATGTTTGCCCGACCAGTAAGTACGGTAGCCAGCCTCCTGCAAAACCTCGCCCAGAGTTACCGCATTACTTATCTTGTTAGTATGTGTTTTACTGTAACCGCAATCTTGCGCGTATACGCCAGTAAGCAAGCTAGCCCTTGATGGAAAACATTTAGAAGTATTGTAGAAGCTGGTAAAACGCATACCGTTTTGCGCCAGGGAGTCCAGATGAGGGGTATGCACTTCGCTGCCGTAGCAGCCCAGGTCTGACCACCCGAGGTCATCCGCACTGATCAGGATGATATTAGGGCGCTCTTCCTCCTGAGCAATACTTTTTTCGGAGGAGGGGCTGCACGCAAACAAAAGAAAGCTGGAGAAGAGACCGAAGACAATCTCTTTAGGAAAATAATTCATTAGGTTGTTGGCTGTATGTGAGTAATTCATTGTAAAGGCTACAACATCCATTTGTTGCGGCCTTTACTAAACTACTTAATTTTCAGAGATTTTTTAAATGAACAGCGCCATCTCCTGCCAAAATCTGTCGCTAGGCCAAGCTGATAGACTCCCCATCGGCAGGAATATACACCTTAGAAACCAGTCCCTCCTGCTCTAGTCTTTGTTTTAGCTGCTGACGGCTGGTAGGGCAATGGTTAAGCGCTTCCAGGTGGTTTGCCAGCACCTGATGAGGAGCATCTCTTACAAAACGGACAATATCTTCTACTGTCATTAGTAGTGGCTTAAACACATCCAGCCGGGCACTGCCACAGGCCACTACGCTAAGCTTGGGCTGATAGTCGCTTAGCACTTTTTTGACTGCTTCGGTATAGATAGTATCGGCACTCAGGTAAAGGCTGGGTTGTTCCGGTAGTTCCAGATAGTAGCCCATCACATTGCCCATGGGCTTCGCAATAAAACCATACCCATGCCTGGCAGGTATACCTTCTATCTTACCTCCCAGAAAGTCCGATTTCTTCCAGTAATCTATGGTCTGCACCACATGCAACCCTTTTTTACGAAGGGCACTTTCATCTTTTACACTACAGTAAACAGGAATCTGCCTCTCCCGTAGAAACTGCTCACCTTCTGCATCCAGATGATCTGGGTGGAGGTGGGTAATCAGGCAGTGAGTTACCCGATTTAGCAAAGGGCGCGCACCTTCAGGAAAAGGAACAATAGGGTTCTTTTGTGCTTTGAAGCGAAAAAAAGTAAAAGTAGGCATGCTTCCCTTTGGCCCCAGCATAGGGTCTATCAGTATCTGATGTTTTCCCGCATCCAGGAGCATGCTCGCATTTCTGAAATGATGTATTCTCATAAGCTTTTGCTTTTGATAATTTTCTAAACCACAAAGCAAAGCCAGCGCAGGAGTATTTCCATTGATCCAGATCAAGAAATCCGCTTGCGGATACGGCTAAGAGTTTCGGGAGTAATGCCTAAATAAGAAGCAATATGATACTGGGGAAGCTCCTGCAACCAATGTGCTTTATAGATCAGCAGTTCCCGATACAGCTCTTCCGGCTCTTTTGTCATACGGTTGTACTCAAAAAGCTCTTTGGTACGCAACAACCTTTGAAAGGTGAGAGTGATAAAGTTACGTCCGCAGCTGTACTTCTCCATCAGTTCACCAAAACGGTCATTACCCAGCTCCAATACTTCTATATCCGTCAGGCTTTCCTGGTTCTTTTGGGTAGGAACCTGATTGATAAATGACGAAAAATCGGTAATAAACTGTGGGCGGGTATAAAAGTTGATGTTCGTTTCTTTTCTACTGCCTGCGTAATAGTCTCTTACCACGCCTTCGTTCAGAAAACGCAACTTTTGGTCGTACGCACCTTGCGACAGCAGAATGCTATGCTTAGGTATGTGTTTAAGCTCAAATGAAGCGATTAGTTCACTTACCCCCTCGTGGTTGAGCGGATAATCCGTATCAAAAAATTGCTGAATTTTATCTGTTGTAGCCATTTCCAGTATCTCTCCACTATAAGTTTCGCCTATTACCTCAGTCGTTTGAACCTACAAAATAGTCTGGCCAAGGTAAACAACAGGCTTGAGTGAAGAGTAATGATAAGATAAAATTTTTCTAATGCCTATGCAAAGCAAGCGGTGAACGCTCTCCCATACATCAGTTACTGAGCTAAGCTATTGCACACGGATCCCAATTTTGCCCATTACCCTACCCGACACATAATACCGAAAGGCTTCTCTGAGCTGGTGTAGTGGGTACACACGATCAATTACTGGTTTTACAACACCTGCCTCATATAGCACATTCATGTATTCTAAGTCCTGTGCTTTTGGTTTGTGCATGAGCAGCCTGATCTTTTTGCTACCTTGCCAGGAGATCCACTGGCCCAGGCTAAAAGCTTGTAGAATAGTATTGCTGGCACCTCCTACCAACACAAATATTCCTTTTGCTTTTAAAGCAGCAGCATAGGCCCGCATATGTTTATTTGCTACAGGGTCTAAAATAAGGTCGTAGGGTTTGCCTATACGGCAGTAGTCAAGGTGTTCACCATCCATGACCATATCCGCACCCAGCCGACGGGCCAGGTTCAGTTTAGCACCATTATCTACAGCGATTACCTCTACCTCATAATACCTGGCAAGCTGCACAGCAAAGGTACCTACACCTCCACCGGCGCCATTAATAAGTACCTGCTGCCCTGCTTTAATCTCTCCAAAGTCTCGTAAACCCTGTAGGGCAAGCACTCCGGCTTGCGGAATAGCCGCCGCTTCTTCAAAGCTCATTACTTTAGACTTAAGAGCCAGCAGGCTTGCATCGGCACACACGTATTCAGCGAAGCCGCCCCAATGGTAGGAAGAAAGATCACCGTAGACCTCATCTCCGGGGCTAAAGCTTTTCACCTGACTCCCTACTGCCTCTACCCTGCCTGCTACATCCGCACCCAAAACTTTATGCCCCGGCTTAAAGAGTCCATCCATACGCACTATAAATGGGGAGCCTCTGAGTAAGTCCCAGTCCCAGGAGTTAATAGATGTGGCATGCACCCTTATGAGTACTTCGTGAGCTTTAGGCTGAGGCTGCTCTACCTTCCTTAGTTCTAGCGCCTCTATTCCCTTATACTTATCATAACACATGGCTTGCATGTAGCTTCTACTGTTAGCTATGGTAGGAAGTGTCTGTTCTGCCGTTTTCATAAGGCATGGGGTTTATAGGTGGTATAATACATGATGCTGAGCCAGGAGGATAGGCTCAGGCATGAGCAGTTTCAGCGATTTACCAGATCAGAGCTTGAAAATGTAATGAGAGGACACACTGATTTTGTCCCTAATTATGGCAAAGACAATTCAGGGCAGCATAAGTTACAGGCAAATGACACTATTTTTTTATGAAATACGCATGGGGCTAAAGTTAATGGACTGGCAGTTCAGGTATATTTACGCTGAAGAAAGCAGGCAACTTCCTTTTCCAGCTTTTCCCATTGCCCTTTATAGAAAAAAAACAAAAAGGCATCCAGATATATGCTGATGAACAGGAACAAAGCAGAATCTGCCAGGCTAGGTATACTGGCGTTGATATTGATTTCGTTGCGATAAACAGATACCTGTACGCCTACAAAGATTGACTTCCGCACCATCACTTCTTTCTTAGCCAAGCTCGTAAGATAATAGTTGTACTCCTGAGAGAACTCTTTTCTTAGCACTTCTATGAGTTGGGGATATGTTGGTAGTTTCCTGCTCGCTGCTATCCGCATAGTTTTCTTATTTTATAGAAGGTGGGTTAAGACAAGCTCACCAACACCAGGGCAGTGAGCTTGCTTCATAGGCTTATTTTTACTTGGTGGTAGGCCCACCCATTTTGGTGAAGACACTATCTTTAGGCTCCCACAGTTCAATCTTATTGCCTTCGGGGTCCATGAGGTGAACAAACTTACCGTAATCATATTCAACTATATCATCTACCACATTTACGCCTTCTTCTTTTAACTTTGCTACCAGCGCTTCTATATTTTGCACTCTGTAGTTTATCATAAACTCTTTCTCAGAAGGATCAAAATAGTCGGTAGTTTCCTCAAAGGCGCTCCATTGTAAATAGTTGATCTCATCTGGCCGATGGGCATTTCTAAACTCAAAGGAGGAACCGTAGTCTGTCATGGCCAAGCCCAGATGCTGTGCATACCACGCTCTCGTAGAACTGGGGTCTTTAGACCGGAAGAAGATTCCGCCAATTCCTGTTACTTTTGGCTCATTGTTTTCCATAGCTAATACTGTTTGTGGGTAGTGTATTATAAATTGAGGTAATAAAATAAAAAACGGAGTGGCTAAAGTGGCCTACATATTTTGGTTTGATACAAAAAAACAGCTCATCAGAACAGCATAGCTTTTAAAAGTTACGACAATTCTGTTATGTAGCCTTGCCCTGTTTCATTTTTTTTATGCCTGCTTTTATAGGCTTGTTGCCCGTATTTACTCTTTTGCACTGCTCCTCAATACTATATCCGGTTGCCCCGAGTGTAAAGCAATAGTGCATAGTACATGGACCTTACATCCCGATGATAAAGTAATGCTCCTTATTACTTCGTCCTTACGTCCCGAAGGCTTATAGCTATTGAAATGTTAATGAGTCAGGCTTACTTTTAGAAAAGTTGCAATGATATATATTCCGGCAGCCTGCCCAAACTTTATATCAGCTCTGATTTGTTGTACCTACCTACCGATTTTTTGCTTATCAGTACCGCATTATAGTGGGCACTCTTGTCTTTGCCTACAAGCAGGTGTGCTTTGCCTGGTGTAGACTTATCCTGCTTTTTGCTGATGTGCAGGCCCCTGATGAATGGCTAGCGTTGTCTCTTGCTAATAACAAGAACTGGATAAGAGATAAGGTCAATTAGTCGCTTTTGAAGCTACCAAAGATAAGTAGAGGCATAGCTTTAGCCTTACCGCAGGGCCATAGAGTAATGCAGCGGTCTGTATATAAGGCTTTTGAGTAGAGAAATAATAAGCCGGTTCTCTGAATTTTATGTTTGCAAGCATCACAGTACCATAAATCAGCGGATGACAAAAGCCTACTATCAGCTTATTTTAAACCTATAGGTTTAAATAAGTATCCATTTGCAAGTAGCTGTATACTATTAAAAAGAGTAGCTCATGCAGATCAATAGCTGACTAGAGCTACTCTTTAAAGTTTGGGGTTACATACTAATGTTTGCGGTGTCCAGGTTCCCAAATCAGGCGTACGAAGGAGCTCATCCTCTCGTTCTCTCTGAAGATAGGAATGCCCCCTACTATGCCAATCATCAGGTTATCCATGATCGCCAATCGCATTTGTGGTCTGATTGTCATATCAAAATCATGCTCACGAAAAGTTTTGTTAAACTCTATTCCTATAAAGTTTCTGCTATGGCTAATCATGTAATGGACACTGGTGTTAAGATCGTAGCTAAACAGCATTTTATCTTCATGAAAATGATCTGTAATCTGTGGCCCCGTATAGATTAGAGAGTGAAAATTAGTACCCCAGCGTTTAGCTACTACTAAAAAGGGATTGTACTTATTACCTGTCAGGAGGGGCCTGGCAAAACTCCTGAAGTCTGAAAGCTCAAACTCATGGATATAGCCCAAGGCCATAGAGGTTGCCCATTCTTTTTTGACCAGAAAAGTCCATTGAGCCGCCACTTTCAAACTCTCCAGCCGGTTGGCATCTATAGAATCTCTTGGCGTGCCCCGTAGCGATGAATGAAAGCTAAAAGGCAGCTCTACTTCCAGTCCCAGGCGGTCTATCGGAGCAAATTCGTACTCTACCAAAGCTTCATAGCTGTCGTAGCGAAGGTTATCGGTTAGCCCCAAACCTATATTCCACTCTTTTTCTCCTTTTCGGGCACCCAGATCCCGAATCAGGTCAATGTAGAGAGGTTCGGCGTGCAAAACTTTATCTGGTAGCAGCTCGGCCTGTTCCTGCGGGGCTAGAGAAAGGCTATCGCTCGCCAGCATTTCAGACTGGGCATACAAAGTCTGATATAATGCCAATGCCACCATTAGCAATATTATTCTAATATTCATGATGATTTATTTATGGTAAATAAAAAAACAGGCTTACTTCTTATGAGGGCGTAAGCATAGTGTGGATAAACAAATCAGATTCGTGGTGGGGGAATGAGTATCTGATAGAAACCACGGCTGGGCAGATTGCTTAGGTCTTTGAACTTAAGCTCTGCGGCATGCCAGGGCTTTAGAGACATGGGGGCTGTCTCCTGAAAATATAAAAAATCCAGAAAGCTGTGCTTCTTCAGGTTATGATCTTCCGCATCGTGCTCATCATATTCTGCTATAGCTTCTTCGTAACCCAGCACTTTCTCAACTATCAGCTCTATAACACTTTCCTGATCATTGATGCTGAGGTCTTCAGGCAGATGACGGGGCTTGAGGTCGGTGGTATCTACACAAAGGTTGAACATATAAAGTGCCAGGGCGGCACTCATAAGTCTCAGGTATTTGCTTTGTCGTATCAGGCTAAGCATCACACAATACTAATCGTATTTGCAGACAAAAATAATATGTGTGTTAAAAAAAATTATTCCTGTACCGGTACGGCTTCTATGCTAATATCCTTGTGAAGGACTTTGGCCAGAGGGTCCAGATGGCGCCGTGTTGCCCAGAGTTCCAGCTTCATATTATCGGCCTGCCCGGCCAGCTGTATCTCCAGCTTGCCCTTGCTTAGTTTGCAATGCAACTGTTTAACTAATTGGTTCTTGGTACGATCCAGACTTACTGCTACCCGCAATATGCCAGATAGCACTTTTACGGTATGGCGCTGCTCTTTGCTAAGGCGCCTGAACTTTTTATGCTTCTTTTTAGGCTCTGCCTTCCGATGGTAGCGTGCCACCTGACTGATCAGCAGTATTTCTTCATCGTTGAAGCCTCTGAGTCCGGCATGGGCAATGATATAACGAGAGTGCTTATGGTAACGCTCAAAACGTATGTACTGACCTACACTGTGCAGCAGGGCAGCATATTCCAGGATGTCCTGCTCAAAGTCTCCCAGCTTATGTATTTTTTTTGTTTGCCTAAAGAGCTGTAAGGCCAGATAGGCCACATGGTTTTTCTGCTCCCAGTCTACATTAAACTGATGAGCCAGCTGGAAGGCGCTCCTGTGTCGGAGGTCCGGGGCTTCAGGAAACTCGCTGATAGCCTGCGCATGGTGGTCCAGATAGTCCAGTATCAGGCCTTCGCGCAGCGAAGCATCGCATAGAGTAATCTCTTTGGCATCAGCCATTTGCAAGAGTTGTACCAGAAGCACACCACCCAGATGTATAGCATCTGCCCTTTTATCTCCTATCCCATTGACCGCAGCACGCTTCTCTACGTTCATTTTAAGCAGCTGTTTGGTCAGGCTTTCCAGGTCTTCTCTTTTAACCACCTCCGCATTGACGGATTTCATAGGCTTGCCACCGGCTGCAATATGTGCTGCCTCGCCTAATGTACGTATGGTCCCTGAAGTTCCTATGATACGGCTAAAGCCCAGTTCTTTGGCTTCGGCAATAATCTGCCTGGCTACAAAACGAATATGAGCCTCCAGAACTCCCAGGGCTTCTCCTCCTACTTTATCTTCACCATTAAACATATCCAGCAGACGCAGCACGCCTAGCTTCATGCTCTTGCCCATAAGTATATCCTGCTCGTTCCCTACTGTGATCTCGGTGCTTCCTCCTCCGATATCTATCACCATAGCGTTTTTACCCTTGAGGGCAATCTCATTGCGTACTGCTTTAAAGATTAGCCGGGCTTCCTTGCTTCCGGAGATTGTTTCGGGAGAGATTCCGGTAGCACTTACCAGTTCGTGCAGGAATTCCCCTCCATTATGTGCCTCTCTGATGGCACTGGTGGCAGCGGTAATTATCTCATCAGCCCCTCTCTGGTCGGCCAGCTGCACATATCGCTTAATAGTTTCCAGTCCCTGCTGAAAGGCTCGCTCACTGAGACGATTAGTCGCAAACACTCCTACTCCCAACTTTACCATTTCCTTTTCGCGGTCAATGATCTGAATGTTATGATTGTGGCTCACCTTGGCGATTACCATATGGATGGAGTTGGTACCAATATCTATAGCGGCTATTTTCATAGAAGTATTTTGCTGGGTCAATCTGTGGGAATTTACAGCTAAAAAAATGTAGTATGCACTATCGTACAGACAAAAAAAATAAGCCTGCACTTTAATAAGCGCAGGCTAAAAAATATTTATTTAAGAGCTGCCAGGGCTTCTTCGTACTTGGGTTCGTTTACAATTTCGTCTACCTGCTCTTTGTACACCACTCTGCCTTCTTCATCCAGCACTACTACCGCACGAGAGTGCAATCCGGCAAGCGGACCATCGGTAATTTCCAGGTGGTAGTTTTTACCGAATTCTCCTTTGGCAAAGTCCGATAGCATCACCGCGCTTTCTATACCTTCCGCACCGCAGAAACGTGCCTGAGCAAAGGGTAAATCTTTGGATATACAAAGCACCACTGTGTTATCCAGCTCATCAATTCTTTTGTTGAACTCCCTTACCGATGCGGCACAGGTAGAAGTGTCTACGCTAGGAAAAATATTCAGTACTACTTTAGACCCATGAAAATCTTTAAGAGATACACGAGAAAGGTCGTTCTTAACCAGTTCAAAGTCAGGAGCCTTTTCTCCTACCGCCGGTAGGTCGCCCAGGGTGTGAATAGGATTGCCTTTTAATGTAATGTTAGCCATTGTGTAATGTTAATTAATATGAATTATACCTTTGCCTAACGAAGCAAAAAAATCATTGTTTATCTAAGTTAAACATCTCGTATGAATATGAGAGTAATTCCGCGCTTATGCAATCATCTTTTTCCCGAAAATAATGGATAGTCACGCGCAGCTTAGTAGTTAGTCAATCAAGCATAAGGCTCTGGTATTTTGTAAGTGAGAAGCAACAAGGTAGAAAAAGTCAGCTCTGGTTTTTCTTTCGGGAGTAACCCTTAGCCTATTGTTTTCACTGATTTTGCTACCTGAGTAGTAGCTAAGAGTATGAAGATAGCGTAAAGTTTTATTGTAATATTATCACCAAAACAAATAGGATAAACACTACTTATTTATAGAAAGTAAGGCTCTCTTCAGTTTTGTCTTTGGAAAACCAAAGAGAGCCTTATATTGCTATTAACTACTGATATTCAATATTTTATAATAACACACAAAGTTGATTTCAGGGAGCATACACTTATGGTTATGAATTGAATACCGCTTACAGACAGAGCCTTTTACTCTAAATTACAACTCAATAATTAGATACCTTTTCAATAGTTATTTGCTACGATCTACCCTACCCTTTTCGTTGATCTGCCAACAGATGTTGCCAGTCTGACATATAGTTGCATTGTAAAAGGTTTCTCCGGCAACCATCTCTATTGTGTATTTTGACTCACTCATGCCAAGCTCTTTTACCTCATGAGCATACTTACCATGCTCTCTGAAGTAATCGTTCTGACGATAGTACACTTTTCTGAGCTCCCATTTAATGTACTCTGATTCCGGTATGCTAAAGCTGGCATCTCCTTCGCCAACAATGGCAGTATCAAACACCAGAAAGCCCCAGGTTTCGGGTCGGTGCATATTAATATAGCTCTGGGCAGTCCATACCCAGTTATCTTCCGGATAAGACTTATTGGTTTCAGGGTTAATTTTCTTTTTGTAGTTATCATCTACCACTTCGGTTTGCCACTCTACCCTGGAAAAATTGATGCGCCAGTACTCTCCATTGCCGGGCATCTTACCGGTGGCTGACTTTTCTTTCAGCACTTTCCAGGGCATAGCTATTTCTACAGACCAGCCCTGATCCTCATCTTCTGGATTGTTAAGTGTGCCTCTGACATTTACTGCAGTTTTGATTCCTCTGATATCCCAGGAGTTTAGCACTACATTTCTGTCATCACGATAAGGAGCAGTAAGCATCAGGTCCCAGATGGTATTCAGGGCGTTCATTTCAAACTCATAATAAAAATGAGAATCCCCATCCGGATCTATAAAAACCTCAAAATCATTGTCATAAAAAATAACAGCATCTCTTTCGGTTAGAGTGCCCCACACGTGTGGCTCTTCCATGTCCGCGGCAATGTACAGGTATTGGGAATCCCAAAGCATTTTGGCCCGGGTAGCAAAGCGGGGCTTAGGCATATGCTCGCCCTCTATATCAATAAATTCGTCGGTCCAGGGTGCTTTCTCCCAGGAGGCTTCATCCAGTTTGCCATCTATCTGTAGTGGAGCCTCGCTCTGGTAACAGATGTAGTGCTTGGGGGCAAAGTTCGGTATGCGAGACTGTGCCGAAGCCGCTGAAGAAAAAATGCTAACTATTAGAAAAAGGAGTGTGATTCTGATAAACATAATCTTAGTGTAGATAGTAGGTACTTTATACAAGCTGGCAAAAATAATAGCCATATTCTTATTTCAATGCATAGGCATATTTTTAAGGATGAATTACTCATAAATTCATTACTGTTTTATGTATTTATACCTTATAATTGATACTTATTTATTAGTTTTGTACCCGGCAAACAGCCTTTTACTGAGCTGTTCGCTTATCCTCCACCTGAATAAACTTGCATGTTTCGGCATATAAAGATCAGAGAAAAACTGACTTTAGTAATGCTAGGCTTGTCCTGCCTTGCTATCGGTTTGTTAGGCACTCTCTTTTATTACCAGTTTGAGTCTGCACTGGAAGAGCGTGTATTACTTCAGCTTTCTTCAGTAAAGCAGCTTAAGGTGATGCAGGTAAAAAATATGATAAAAGAGAGAGTGGAAGGCATACAAAACATTAAGGCGCAAGGCTTGGATAGCAGCCGTCAGGAGTATGAACATCGTCTATTTGATAGCATTCATATAGTCGCGTCGGGTAGTTCTTTACAGCTTGAAAATTACAAGCTAGAAATGCCTTCAGTATGGCCTCAGGAAGATATTGTAATCCAGGATTTAAGTACCCAACATCCTGCTTCAGTTATTACGCTGGCTTTTATTGCCCCTTTGGGTGAACAAGCACTGGTCTGTATTACCAGTTTACCGGAGATACAGTCTATACTTATGGAAAGAACCGGGCTGGGGCAAAGTGGAGAGTCCTATCTGGTAGGTCAGGATTTTAAAATGAGGAGCCGTTCCCGTTTTTATCCACAAAAAGCTCCCACAGATATTGTGGCCAAAACTAGTGGAGTAATCAGAGCCCTGGACGGACAAACAGGAGAGGCAATTATAGAAGATTATCGCCACGTACGGGTATTTAGTGCATATGAAAGAATTGCTCTTTACGGGCTAATATGGGTCATACTTTCTGAAATGGATTATCAGGAAGCCCTTTTTCCCTTACACAGCCTTCGTACCAATTTTTACTGGATGCTTTTGGTTTTGTTCGCGGTGATCCTGATAGCTTCTTATCAGTTGGCAAGGGTAGTGGTTCGCCCTTTTATAAGAATGGAGACATACCTGAATGCTATGGCTAAAGGGCAGCTGGTAGAAACTAAGGCGGTAAGCAGAAAGGATGAAATCGGAAGAATGTTTAGCGCGCTCCATCAACTAACCCATGTTCAGAAAGAAGTGATTGCTTTCGCAGGCAACATTGGCAAAGGTAACTTTGAGGCAGAGTACAAGTTATTAAGCAATAATGATAAACTGGGGGCCGCATTGCTTCAAATGCAAAAGCAGCTCAAAAATTATCAGGAGACAGAGGCTAAGTTAATTCGGGAAAACCGTCAGGCCATTATACAGGGAGAGGAGAAGGAACGCTCTCGTCTTTCCAAGGAGATTCATGATGGACTTGGCCCCTTACTAACCAGCCTTCGCTTCAGGATTCAGGCACAGAAAAGTATAAACGAAAAGCAGCAGCAGGAACTTTTACATACACTGGATGAAACCATTAGAGAAATCCGCCGCATGTCTAATAATCTGATGCCTAGCGTTTTGGAAGATTTTGGAGCCGGAGAGGCTATAGCTAACCTGGTAAATCAACTTAACCAAAGCACACCAGTTCATATCCTCTACGATAAAGAGACGGAATTACATACCCGCATTCCCAAAATGGTCAATATTGCGCTGTACCGGGTAGCCCAGGAAGCTATTAATAATGTGATTAAGCATGCCGAAGCCAGTGAAATAAAGATCTCGTTTACAGAGTTTGAAGATCATGTAGGGCTATTTATCCGCGATAATGGTTCAGGGTTTGACACAAAAAGTGTATTTTCGGGTAGCGGACTACGAAATATGCGGGAACGCATCAAACTGGTAAATGGTACTATAGACATTCGTTCTGGTAAGAACGGTACCATTGTAGAAGTAGAAATTCCTTTATAGATGGCTCTTATTGATATTATGATAGTGGACGATCATCAGTTGTTTAGAGAAGGCATAGTTTCTCTTCTGGCAGATGATGGGGATATTGAGGTGATCGGTGTAGCTTCTTCTGCCGAAGAGATGCTGAGCAATCTCAAATCTACACATCCGCATATCGTGCTTATTGACATTAGTATGGGAGAAATGGATGGACTGGAAGCTATTCGCAAGGCCAAAGTGAGCTATCCCAAAATAAAGTTTATCGTAATTACTATGCATGCAGAGGGGCAGTATGTAGTAAAAGCTGCCCGACACGGGGCACATGGCTTCTTACTAAAAAACACTGATGGCAAGGCCCTTTCTGATGCCATACACACTGTATTTGAGGATAAGAAGTACTTTAGCGAAGATGTTTCTCTGCTTATGGTAGATAATATGGCTCTGGAGGGGGAAAGTGACAAGAAGCTATCTAAAAGAGAGATGGAAGTTCTTAAGCTGGTCTCTAATGGCAAAACAACCAAAGAGATTGCTGAAGAATTATTTGTAAGTACCCGCACCGTTGAGACTCACAGAGTTAATATGATGAAAAAACTGAAGGTGCAGAATACCGCAGAACTTATCAAGAAGGCTGCTCATCTTAAAATGGTATAACATCCGTATTTTTTCGGATAAAAATTTCAAAAATTTTTGGGAGCTAACAATTCATTCAATTAGCGTATATATAAGTAGACTATAATGTAGACTTAAATACGCTATGAAGAAGATAATTTTTATTTTACCCGTTTTTGTATTCATCAGTAGTTTAGGCCTGGCCCAGAGCAAAAATGACCTTAAAGGGCCTAAGGCTAAAAATTATAAGCACTGGAAACATGATGACAGCAGTAGTGCATTACTTTTTACCGCTGAAGAAGAAACTAAAAAAGGTCCGGCAGCCAAGAATCAGAAAGTCTGGAGAAACAACCCCGCTACTATTCAATCTGCACAGGCAGTAGACTTAAGCAGTACTCCTCGCCTTAAAGGACCAAAAGCTAAAAATACCCCTCCTACTGAGAGGTATACAACTATAGAAAACACTACTGCTAAAGTAGAAGAATAGTTAGCAGGATAGTTTATTCTTTCTTTCAACTTAAATATGAATCACGATCTGGTAAAACAGGTCGTGATTTTTTTATGCCTTAAAGTTTAGAGTCTTACACATCTATATTTTCGTGAAAACTGAGCTCCATACTGTTTAGCTCTAATGCACATAGCTGGTGGTAGCCCCTCTTCTGATACACACAGCCATTGTCTATACCTAGCATAGGAAAAGACTCCAGTCGTTCTATATTTGCTTTAATCTGAGTGCGGGTGCGTATCCTGTGTCCATGCACAATTAACCTATCTTTTAGCCACTCTCTGTTGATTCTTGGCGAGTCTTCAAAAGACCACAACATAGTTTCACGATCGCTCAAAGGGTTTATTTTGTCAAAATTAAGTCCGGCATGCACAAAGATGAACTTGTCTTTAAGTAAGTAATGATCCATGGACTGAATCAGCTCTATGTATTTTATGGGTATATCTTTAACTGACTGAACGCCAAAGCTATTTAGTGTATTTTCTCCCCCATTGTAGTATACCCAACTTCTGGCTTCCAATGACTCGGGCTGTTGGTAGGCATGTAGTAACATAGCTTCGTGGTTTCCTAAAAGGCAATGCACCTGATAGCCTTGCGCCCGCATTCTTAATATCTGGTCTAACACCCCTTTGCTTCCAGAGCCACGGTCTATATAATCTCCCAGTAAAAACAGTTCATCTTTCTTTTGCAGGTCAATTTGTGCTAAGAGAGCACTCAGGGTGCGGTTGCATCCGTGAATATCACTAATAGCAAAAGTTCTCATCTCAGTTTGTGGTTATAATGTAGTATGAAGTGATGTAACGGTTTAGTACGGCTTGTGTTGTTTTGAACAAGCACTACTATTACAATTCATCATTTCTTTAAAAGTATAATCTTTATACCTATTAAGCTCCAACTTGATGTAGCTTTTCCATGATGACTGCCTGACTAAGTTTAAACCGTAAAGGGTTTCCTGATCGTAAAGATCGTGGTACTCATTGCTAACGGTAAATATGCTATCTCTGAGCGCTAAATAGTTTTCCAGGCTGTTAGCCTGACTTTCTTTCAAGTGTAGTAGCGCTTTTCTCAATTTACGGGCGCAGAGTTCTGCGATATCAAAATGGAGCTTTTCATGCAAAAGGAGGTTGATATCGGTAGTATCTCTGGTATAAGATGCCTTTCTAAACACGGCTGTAAGTACATTCATGCATGAATCCTGATGCCAGATCGCAGGGCGGTAAAAATATACCAGCGAAGTTTTTGCCTTTGCTTTCAGGCCATATTTGATATGATGATCAAATACTGACAACTGAAAGTCTGACCATTGAAGCGTATCTATATTACTCCACTGCTTGTATTTGTTTGGGTCCAGTTCCTGAGCAGCTAGAGGGGGAAACGTCCAAAAGGAAAGTAAGTAAAGAGATATGTATTGGCACCATCTCATAGCTTTTGGCTAGGTAACAGTATTCTTACTTATAAATTAGCCAGACCAGCTAATTTATCCTAGACAGTGCGTTGAAATATGAGTGTATGCCGGCAGATGTTAACAATTCAGAGAAGGCATCTATGGCTAGCTAATAAGAGTTTCCTGCTCTTTCTTACTCATTTTATTAACGATAAGCTTAAACTTACCTGATTTAGACTTGATGATGTCACTCTCCTGCACATATCTGATAGTATAGTTTATTTGATTACCTACAAAATCTTCAACTTGCTTTTTAAGAAGTGCCTCATCCGGAGCTCCGTATTCTTTGTTTACTACCATATTGATATAAAAGGTATAAGCATCTTCCTGCACGATCTGACTAAATAGCACATGATTGACCCCGTCAAAAGCTCCGCAGATAAGCCCCACCCTTGTTCCATCAGGTAGCAGCAAAACATCATCGCTCCTACCCTGAATTTCAGTAATACTAGCATCTGGAGCATAACCCTGCTGTGCCTGATCGGTAAGCAGTATATCATCTACCTTGTAGCGAATAAGAGGGAAGCTATCGTTAATCAGGCCGGTAGTAATTACATGTTCTTTCTCAAACTCATTGACAGAATAAAGCGAAAGCTGATCGTATGAGCCTTCGCTATTTTGTTGTAGAGCTATGGTACGTTCAGCATTACCGTACCAGTCTGCTATTTTTGTATTAAAGACTCTTTCTACCTTTTCTCGCTGATAACTATAGAGCGTCTCGGAAGAAGTGAAAACGGCAGGTATATGAAGCTGTTTGTTTAAGAGAGTAAAGAAGTTTGCCAAAGATTCTACTGAACTGGGATAAGCAAAGATGGCATTGGGTTTAAATTCCTTAATTCTGTTATAATACCACTCTGCATTTTGTAATTTAAGTTGGTAGCTGGAAAGATATAGTGTTTTGGTAAATGGATCGTAGCGCTCCTTTTCAAAAAAGTTAAGATTCGCCCGCATTACCAATGTTTTCATCCCTGGCTTATGGCCATATTGCATTCTATGGGTCCACAGGTAGGCTCCCTCCTCAACGATAGATTCATAGTTGCGATATACCCGTACAGTATAACCGGAGGTACCGCTGGTATTTGCTTTAAACCTGTTGAGCTTGCTTCCTATAAAGATATGCTCACGATTGGGCACCACATCGTGCTTAGTAATTACAGGAAGGTACTGTAGATCGCGTACAGATTTAATCTTATCTACATTAACACGATGTTTTTGATACAGGTGAGCGTAAAACTGAGATTTGTGATAAGCCTTATGAACCAGGGCTATTAGCCTTTTCTCCTGCTCAGCTTTTAGCTCCGATGCTGAATACTTGTTTAGGTTCTGAATAACTCTAAGCCTCTTATAAAAGTAAGGGCTGTATCTAAGCTGTTTTTCAAAAAACTGATTTACAAGTCTTCGCATAAGAACATAAATTTATATTGTAAGAAACCAACACAAATCTTACATATAAATTTATAACTTTTAATTTATATTCAAATGTAAATTAGTATTATATCCCTATTATTGTTTAGTAACACACAAATAAATCTACTATTAGTATACTTTTATATAATCACACCATTGTATTTTATATAAAATTTTATGTGGTAAACATCAATAAACACCACATATTATTAATATAATAATACATCCCTATAATTTTAAAAACAGTACAATAACTTGGATATAACAAACTGACTAATGCTTAAAAGCACACCTCAGAAAGTTCGTTTTTAATAATATACTTACAGGAAGGTTTAGTGCTCATAAAAAAAGGCTGAAACGAATACCCGCCAGCAGGCAGGTACCCGTTCTATCAGCCTCTTCTTTGTTCACTCTATATTCAGTTGCTGAAAATAGTGCTATATGTTAGTAGTTGGATGCCAGTGCTTCTTCCGCCTCTATGGCTTTTGTCTGAGAAAACTGGAAGTTTAAGGGATCCATTTCGTATGCTTTAGTAAAATGCTCTCTGGCTTTATCAAATTTTTTGACCGCCATAAAGTAATCTCCTTTAGAGTCGTATGGATTAGCCAGTTCAGGAGCCAATTCAAGATATTTATCAAAAGCTAGCCGGGCGCTTTCAAAATCTTCCTGCTGCATATAATAATAACCCTTTAGATTATATGCCCAGGCAAAGCTTTCGTTTTTGTCCAGAATGGCGCTCAGCGTAGCATACATTTTTTCTTCATTACCTGCCTTAAAATACAGATTGGCCAATGCAGCGTTTAAAAACTCACAGTCAGGGTATTTTTCTGCCAGTATCTCAAAATAAGGTAAAGCATGTCTTTTGTGAATCAGTGCATTTATACCTTCAAGATAAGTCTGCTCAGGATAAGTTAGAGCATAGTAGCGTACATTAGCTCTAGACATAAGTGCCTTGGCTTTTAAGGTATCTTTACTATAGGTGGTCCAGGCTTTAGTAGCTAAGGCGACTGCAAATTCGGGGTCTTCCGCGATAGCTTCGTTAAATAGCTTTTCGCTATCAATATATTGCAGGTTTAAATACTTTTCTGCCGCCTCGTTATACTTATCTAATGCAAGCTGTGAGCGGGAGGTTACAGGGAACGAGCCCATTATAGTACTTTCCTGCGCAATTACCATCGTAGTGCAGCAAATTAGAAAGAGGGTTAAATAATTGCTTATCGTTTTCATACTTCAAAACTTAAGGGTGTGCAAAAAAGAAGGGAATCTTAGCGGGTGAACAAATGAATGGCAGTATGCCAATTGTCCTGGTGACTCATGTCGGGCTTTTCAGGAGAAAAACAAGGCATGCACAAGCGAAACACGATATTAATAATTTGACAAATTACTAATAAAAAAACCAGTACTATTTAATAAATTTTAAAATCAGCAAATGGTTTTTTCTTATTAAGCCAATCAAAAAGCAAAATTACATATGGAAGCCTTATTCTTAGATGTGTATTTGCAAGATGCACTCAACTGTTATCCTCTGGTACACAGGACAGCTTTTATTGTAATACAGACAATTGTTTACTCTCTTACCTGAAGCTCATAAATAAGCAGGAAAACACCTTCCTCTCCGAGATAAATTTTATAGCTTTGCGAAAAATTAAACAGCTGATTAAAAACGTATTATTTATCTGCAAATGTCCCAGCCTTCAGCCTTATCTAAACAAAAGATCAGTTCTTCTTTAAGCAAAGAGGAGAGCTATATGGTAATGGGTATAGCAGCACTACTCTTATTCGCACTTTTTTTTCAGATAGGCTTACACCCCCTGAGGCATGAAGAGCCGCGTCGTGCTTTAGTAGCGCTGGAAATGCTGTTTAGAGGCAACTGGATTGTGCCTACAGAGGTAGGTGCCCTTTATTACAATAAGCCTCCAGTCTACAACTGGCTCATTATTTTATCTTACAAGATTTTTGGCAGCTATTCCGAATTGGCAGTACGTTTCTTCTCTGTGTTATCTTTTATTGGAATGGGGCTACTGGTATTTTTCAATGGTAAAAAGTACGTGAGCTTAAGGTTTGGGGCCTATGCGGCTCTTTTTTTTATGGTATCGGTAGATATTTTGTACTACTTCTCGCTTACCGGAGAAATTGATCTTTTTTACTCCCTGATCACACTGAGCAGTTTCTTTGTTATCTATCACTATCATAAGCAAAAACGCTACTGGCCACTTTTTCTATTCGTTTACCTTTTAGCTGCTGTGGGCACACTTACTAAAGGCCTGCCCTCCATCGCATTTGTAGGAATTAGCCTCCTGAGCTGGTTTGTTTTTCAAAGAGAATTTAAAAAGCTTTTTTTACCCGCGCACTTTGTCAGCTTCTTTCTGTTTGCCGGAATAGTAGCTGGTTACTTTTGGGTATATAGCTGGTACGAGGACCCTACACCTTTTCTTAATCGTTTAGTTTTTGAATCTAGCCAACGTACAGCTGTAGACGAGAACAATGGTTTTATAGATTTAGTAAGTCATCTTTTTAATTTTCCGCTTACTAATCTTCTGAACATTATGCCAGCCACGCTACTCTTACCTTTCGTGTTCAGAAAGGATGCAGTACGCAGGCTTAGAGAACAGCCGTTTATTACCTTTATCGCTCTTATCTTTGCAGCCAATATTCTACTATATTGGATATCTCCGGGAGCAAAAGCACGCTATGTCTATATGCTCTATCCTTTTCCGGTTATGTTTTTTGTGTACTATTATCTACTTCCCGGAGAGCATCTAAAGGAGAAAAAGACTAATATTTTGCATCGGCTAATAGTCGTACTTATAATATTGGTAGCTGCTGCCGGCATAGCTATTCCTTTTATTCCGCCACTAGCTACGCATACCGCCAGCCCTATTGTGGTAGCCGCTCTTACTACAGGTGGCGCATTGGCTATACTTTGGCTTCACCTCAAGGTAAAGGCAGTTCGTACACTAAGCCTCCTCTTACTGCTGGTTTGGGTGCGTATTATCTTCAATTTGACGGTAATACCTGTTAGGGCGGCTGATAGCTCAGAGGCTCAGGGGAAACGAGATGCTCAAAAAATCGTAAACCTGACAGATGGTAGCCCACTACATGTACTGGAAGGCTCTATGATTTCCAGAACTACCATCTTTTATATTGAAAGGCAGCGTGAGCAGGTGCTCAACTTTGAGGGGAAGATACTGCCTGATCATTATTATATGGCCTATGAAGAGGAGCTAAAACAGCAAAATAAGGCCTACGATATAATTTACCGTTTTAAGTACAAGGATGACAGTGTCTTCCTTATCAAATTTAAATAATATGAAGCTATCGCTGGTAATTACGCTATACAATGAAGAGGATAATGTACAACCCCTTCTGGAACGTATAGAGGAGGCACTAAGCGGCTATGAATACGAAGTCATTTTGGTAGACGATGGCTCTAGCGATCGTACGGTGTTTATGGTGAAAAAGTATGCCGGCGAACATGTGCGCCTGGTTATTTTCAATAGAAATCATGGCCAGACTACAGCTATGGCAGCGGGTATTCACTATGCTAAAGGTGAGTATATCGTAACCATGGATGGTGACTTACAGAACGACCCGCTAGATATACCCAGTATGCTGGAAAAGATAGAGACCGAAGGCTGGGGCTTAGTGGCCGGCCGACGCGAAAAGCGTAAAGATGGTTTTATCTTGAGGAAGCTGCCCAGCAGAATCGCTAACTCTATGATTCGTAAGCTTACCGGTGTATACATCAGCGATTATGGTTGCTCACTAAAAATTTTCCGTAGCGATATTGCACATAACCTGGGTTTGTATGGCGAACTTCATCGCTTTATTCCTGTCCTGGCAAAGCTTCAGGGAGCCAGTATTACCGAAATGGGCGTGCGGCACCATCCGCGTATTCATGGGCAATCTAAGTATGGGCTAGGGCGTACATTCAGGGTGATCAGCGACCTGATGTTAATGCTATTCTTCCAGAAGTATGTGCAAAAACCTATGCACCTCTTTGGTACTATGGGCATTATTTCTTTTGTAGTAGGAGGACTTATCAATTTCTATCTATTAATAGAGAAATTATTGGGTAATGATATCTGGGGGCGCCCCCTCTTGTTGTTAGGAGTAGTACTGGTTATAGGGGGTATACAGCTGATTACTTTTGGTTTTATGGCTGAGCTAATTATGCGTACTTATTTTGAATCTCAAAACAAAACACCTTATCGGGTCAAAGAAGTCTTTATTGGAAAATCAGCCAGCTCCGCAAAAACCAGCGTATAAGCGATACCTCAATCTGTTACTAAAGATTGGGCTCACATCTCTGGCCCTTTTTCTGGTATTCAGAAAGGTAGACTTACAGCAGGTGGGGACTATTCTCCGCACGGCAGACTATTTATGGCTTGTGCCTGCACTATTCCTTTTCCTACTTTCTAAATATTTTAATGCGCTCAGGCTACAGGAGTTTTTTCGCTATGTAGGTTTACACCTGGATACTACCTATAACCTAAAGCTTTATCTGGTAGGCATGTTTTACAATCTGTTTTTGCCGGGAGGAATTGGTGGAGATGGGTACAAAGTACTGTTGCTACGTAAAGCCAAAGGAGTAAAAACCCGTGATCTTATTACTGCCTCTTTACTAGACCGTATCAGTGGTGTAGTAGCACTGGGAGTACTGATGTTCTTCTCAGTATACTTCAGTAATATTTATGAGTATCTGGAAGCCTGGCGCTGGCTGATATGGGCAGGCATTCTTCTGGCTTATCCTCTTTATTATATTTTGCTCCGGTATTTTTTTAAAAGCTTTCTACCCATTTTCAATAGTAGTAACATCTATTCCATACTAGTGCAGACGATACAGTTGGGCAGTGTGATTATGATTTTGCTGGCACTACATGTAGATACACTATTTGCCGAATATAGTGCGCTATTTATGTTGTCTACCTTTGCTGCCATGCTTCCGTTAACTATAGGAGGAATTGGTGCTCGAGAGGCCGTGTTTGTTTACCTCCCCCCTCTTATTGGTTCCAGTATTTCTGAAGATACTTCGGTTACCTTGAGCTTACTGTTTTTTCTGATTACCGTAGTCTCTTCGCTGGGTGGTGCTTTTATTAAAGCAGAACAACCCCAGTTTGATAAAACTGAGGCTGAAATTTCTTAGCCAAATATTTGGCTTAAATCCAGTTGAGCTTTACATTTTCAATACGTTCTTCTTGCAAACGTTGCTTTAGTTCTTGTATAGGCTTTACATGTGCTGGAATTTTGTTTTCATGAGTTTCTACCAGCATGAGGTCTATTTTTTGATGAAGATTTTCATCAAAAATTTTGTTTAACAACTCAACTTCTGCCCCTTCTATATCCATTTTGAGCACAGAAATACGAGTATCAGACTGACGGATAAACTCAAGTAGATTGATGGTTGCTACCTCCACCGCATTTGACTCGCAAACATTAACTTTTTCTTTGATAATAGATGAACTGACTGTAAAATCTACATTTTTTCCTTCCTGACTCATATGGAGATAAAGGGTAACTGTACCTTCATTTATCCATACCGCCTTCTGAACACACTCTACCATAGGATATTGTAGAAACTTCTTTTCCAGTACCGAAAATGCTAAAGGATCGGGTTCAAAAGCAAAAATCTGAGCACCGGTTCTGGCAAATAAAGCAGAGATACTGCCTTGGTTGGCTCCACAGTCCAGGATAATAGTGTTACTCAGGTCCTGTTTAATTAAGGAGTAAAGTTTTACATAAGAGATGTAATAGGCTAGCTGGTTCAGTAGCTTCCTTTTCAGTTGTTGTATCATAATAGACAGGGTAGTTTTTCAGCGAGGCTGAATTTTAGTGATCAACTCTGAATATAATAATTATTCTGGAGAAGTACAGTTTAAGCTACTCAGAGACCGTTCAGGTATTGATTAATCATGTCAAGCTGAGCCGTAAGCCCTTTATATTTTAGACTCTCAGCAGACATAGAATGTAAAGCCCTAACTAATGCGGTTTGCTGTGCTTTAGAAAGCTCTGCTACCTTCTCAAAGTAGGTTCGTATGGTAAAAAACACTGCCTTACCTTCAAGCAACCCACTAAGTGTTTGCCTTTCTACTCTCACCCATAATTGCGGATGTTCAGGGTCAAATTGCCGCCCCTGCCAAAGTTCAGGTTTTACCCCTTCAGGAGAATGTGGGTGATGGTTTAAACGCCTGTCTGTAGCTAACCCCCAGGCGAATCGTACAAAAGTAGCCGCTCGTGTCAGACTATGAAGCATAGGCTGATAACGCTCTTTCATCCTGCTCATGTCCGCTACTGGTGCATGCACTGTAGAAAACGCTTTGCCTATCTTATCTTCTGCAGCCCAATGGTTAGGTGCGCAAAGGTGAATCAGAGACATAAAGTCACAGTCATCTTCTAATTGCCAAATGGCTACATCTTCCTGTATCTGACTGACCAGAGCGTCCAGCAGATTGATGTAACCTGAACTTACCATTGTGTGGTTATGCCTGTTAAAAACAATAATTTCTCCGCTAAGAATATTCTTGAGATGAGCCTCATGCTGATGGTTGTCTAAAACAAAGCAACGAGGATGATCTTGAAGTAAATGCCTAAGTATGAATTCCGCTGCCAGGAAGCCAGCTTCGGGGGAAAGTTTATGTTCCTGATAATATTTGTGGATGCTCTCTTCTCTGCAAGCCAGCTTATTGTGGTGGTAGTGGTACCAATTCTGATCTAGCTGAAAAAGCTGCCGATCAAGAGTTCCATTGCCAAAATCCGTTTCCAGTTTATGAAGACCGGGAGCAGTACTGTAGCTACCCGAAGCAAAAGGATAGTAATGGGCAGCAGGCATAAGATTTGGGCAAGACAACTCCATCTACTAATGGTAAAGAACTTAATCAATAAAGCAAATAGCAATAAAAAAAAGAAGGGCTGAGTTAATTGCTTGCACAACTAAAACAGCCCAGAAGAATTATTAATTAGCTATATGTAAACTATGCAAGTTTTACATTCACTGCATTAAGTCCTTTTCTTCCTTCTTCAAGTTCGTAAGTAACTTCGTCATTTTCTCTGATTTCGTCTACTAAACCAGATACATGTACAAAGTACTCCTTGCCTGTTTCATCGTCTTTTACGAATCCATAACCTTTAGACTCATTAAAAAACTTTACTGTTCCGTGATTCATGATATAAATTGATTTGTGATAATTGGTACTAATTAATTTTGGAGTACTCAAAAGGTTGAACAAATGAGTAATTCATTAGTTCGTTTTTTTTTCATTTTTTATGGCTGAAACTACATACATCAGCGCTCCTCCGGCAGCATGATATACTTCGTCTTCAAGAGCCTCCAGTATTTGATCTAACTTATTTACGTATTTTTTGTGATAATTCTCATAAAACTCCAGGTAATCCTTTCCCATTATAGAAAAATAGCTTTTGGTATCTACTCCTGATGGGGTAGAATGACTAGACTGTGCCCACTGTTGTAGCGTAGCTTGCTGTTCTCCTTTATCGTAGGGTGGATACATTGCTATTGCTTTATCAGATATTCTTACTTCAATATCTTTGAGTCCTGCCTGCGCCAATAAGCCAGGCAAAAGGTCTCCTAAAGAGTTATCTCCATGACCGTACTTCTTCTTTCCTTTCTCGTAAATCAGCGCGTACTTCACATGCTCCATGGTCTCTTCTATGCTGGCATCAGCAGAAAGAGAGCTACGTATAAGGTGTTGCACCTGATTGTTGGGTTCTGCACACAATAGAGTGCCACCCGGCTTAAGTACTCTTTGCATTTCTGCAATCACCATCTCAGGCTCCCTTACATGTATCAGTACTGTCTGGCAGCTAACCAGGTCAAAACTATTATCGCCATAGGGCAAACGATCAGCTGAAGCACAGTCAAACTGAAAACTCCCTCCTCTTTCCGAGAAATAACGCTCATGATCCTGAGCATATTCCGCCCAGTTTGGGTCGTTGTCTACAGCAAAGACTTTAGCGCCATCTGCAAGAAAAGGACAAAGCAACTTACTCCAATGGCAAAGACCACAGCCTACATCTAACATATCATTACACTGCTGTAGTGATAGTCGTGAGGCAAGTGTTTCCAAAAAGCTTTGGTTCCACCAATGATCCCGATAATTGTTGAAGTACTGAGCGGAATGCCCTGCTTTAATTTTCTTTTGCATACAGGCTGCTAACTACGAAACTTTCTTTTTGGAGCGGACGAACTATTATTTCTTTTTCTAAAATTAAACTTCTTTTTCTGTTCTCTGCCTGCTGTGCTTTGTTGCTGTTGCTGCTGCTCAGAGGGATTAATAGTACCCAATGGATAAGGGTGATCTTCTACCACCGCTATCCTCTGGTCGATAAGTTTATGTATACTTCTAAGATATGCTTTCTCCTCCTGATCGCAAAAAGAGTAGGCTACTCCTTCTGCACCAGCTCTACCAGTTCTCCCAATTCGGTGCACATAGGTCTCAGGAACATTAGGCAGCTCATAATTGATTACATGAGAGAGCTCATCCACATCAATACCCCTGGCAGCAATATCAGTCGCTACTAATACTCGCGTACGGCGATTTTTAAAATTTTTCAGTGCATTTTGTCTGGCATTTTGCGACTTATTGCCATGAATAGCTTCAGCCGTAATACCTTTCTTCATCAGGTCTTTGGTTACCTTATTAGCTCCATGTTTGGTGCGGGTAAATACCAGGGCACTGGCAATGCTATCGTCCTGCAGCAATATATGGTTAAGCAACGCTTTTTTATGCCCCTTGTCTACATAGTATACCGACTGCTGAATTGTTTCGGCAGTGGAAGATACCGGGGTAACTTCTACCTTTACCGGACTATCAAGTATGGTATCGGCTAGTTCCACTATATCTGGGGGCATGGTTGCCGAGAAGAAAAGGGTTTGCCTGTTTTTAGGCAGGCGAGCAATTACTCTTTTTACATCGTGTACAAAACCCATATCCAGCATACGGTCGGCTTCGTCTAATACGAAGAGTTCCAGGCTACGAAGATCTATAAAGCCTTGCTGCATCAGATCCAGAAGGCGGCCAGGAGTAGCAATCAGGGTATCAGGACCTTTTCTGAGAGCGTCTTGCTGAGCCTTCTGCGATACTCCTCCAAAGATAACGGTATGTCTTAAAGGCAGATGACGTCCATAAGCACTAAAGCTTTCTCCAATCTGGATCGCTAATTCCCTTGTTGGGGTTAAAATTAGTGAGCGGATAGGGTTTTTATGCTTTCCTCTTGGCTGTTTGTCTAAAAGTTGCAGTATAGGAATTGCGAAAGCCGCAGTTTTCCCGGTACCGGTTTGTGCACAGCCTAAAAGATCTTTTCCTTGTAATATAGCGGGTATGGATTGTGCCTGAATAGGCGTGGGTTTATCATAACCCTCCTGATCTAAGGCCTTTAAGATAGGCGCGATCAGGTTCAATTCTTTAAATGTCATTCGTAAGTATTATAGTAAGGCTGGCCTAAATACAAGAGGGTCAGTGAGACGGGATCTTATTCTCTAAAACAGCGCATTAATATTTTTACAGCTTTTGTTGCTGATGTTGTTATATACACAATTAAATCTCCAAGGTGGTTCCCTTGATCAAAAAAATCTATTCTTTTCTTAATGCAAAGGAAGGTATAAAAAATGCTTCTACAAAATAAAGCGGAAAAAGTATCTCAAACAAAATTTAATTTACTAAATCATTAGAATCCTTTCTGCCTGTAAATTAAGTAGTTAGATGCTATTTTAGCGTTCCTGCTTTTAAGCAGAAGTTTTTATTTTTGGCAAAAAAAAGCCTTCCTACTAAGTAGGAAGGCTCATTATCAGGACTAAAAATTTCCTGTTAGTCGTTCAGAGAGTTGATCCATGAAGCAATTTTCAGGGCTTCATCTCTAGGTACCTGAGGCATAGGAGGCATCTCAGTAGAGTAATCGCTCCAGTTTTCAGGCTTAGGATTGTAGATCAGGTCTACAATCTCTTCATCAGAATAATTACGCTTGGCAATTTCTTTAAAAGCAGGTCCTACCTGACGACTGTCTCTGTTATGGCAAGCAGTACAGGTATTGCTGGTTAATAAAGGCTCAATCTCGGCAAAAGTAGGAGCTGCTGCTTTTTGAGCCGCGGCCTTTTGTCCGGGACCATCTGGAGAAACCAGATTCTTAGGCGCTTCTTTTCTAGGCTTAGGCTTAGAAGTTTGCGCCGCAGAATTACGTGTACTTAGCTCACTCATCTGGAGTTTTTCTCCTTCAGGAATGTTATTAAGCGTATAATATGCTGTAGGGTGTACCAGAGAGTAGAAATTGTCTTTTTCTCTTACCCCTGCCAGGCGAATTGTGTGTACATAATGACGCTTAAGTCCATCCACTACTATACGGACTTTCATTCCGTCTTTAGAAACTTTTACTCCTTTTACAATAGCTTCGTTATTATCTACAGGCGGGCTACCGTATACCGGATGATACTTGTAGATATAGCTGTATACATCGTACGATGCAATATCTTCAGCAGACTTGCGGTCTACCGGGCGAGTAAACTCTACTTCAAACCCATCAGGCATAGCCTTTACGGTTTTCATTTCAAAAGGTACCTGTGTATTCCATACCAATCTCTGTAGTCCTTCATTCGCTGTACCAGCAGATCCCCATCCACGGTTGGTTTCACCCACAAACAAAGACTTATCATTTCCCCATGCCATACGTAGCACACCAGACTGGAAACCGCTTCTGAAATCAAAAGCTACTCCCTGGTATTCGCCATTAACTTCCTCCAGCACCACACGCATAATTTTACTCTGTCCCTGGTCTCCTACTAACAGTTGACCTTCAAAAGGACCAAAGTGATCGTCAGGTATTGGAAGAATCTCCGAGTTAGAGATACCCAAAATACCATGAGGCAACCATACTGCTGGTAACTTCAGTTCAGGAAAATCATCCTTTAGTTCGTATAGAGCTGTGTAATCTTCGTTTTGTACGTTTTCTGGCTTAATATATCTGCCATTCTCATTTTTCACCTTGCGAGGATCTACTTTCGCATACAAATCCTCTGCTTTCAGGTCAAGAGGTGTATTAGGCATATCTGTCCAGCGAAGTCCGGCGGGGTGACCTACAAAGTCTCCTTTTTCTACATGCCATACACCACCAGAACCCATCCAGTCACCTTGGTTATCGGTATAGAAAAGCTCACCATCAATAAGGCCAAGACCAGCAGGTGAACGCATACCAGTAGCAAAAGGCTCCATATTTCCTTCAGGGTCAATTTTCATAACCCAACCTCTCCATGGCACTCTACTTTCACCTCTCCACCATTCCTCTGAGCCAAATGCAACATTGGCGGAAACGAAGAATGATCCGTCTGAAGTAATTTTAGGACCAAAGCTGTACTCATGGTAGTGGGCAGACAAAGGCCAGGAGTATACAGTTTCGTATACATCTGCTTTACCATCTTTGTTGGTATCTTCCAGGCGAGTAAGCTCGCCACGCTGAGCACAGTAGAAAGAGCCATCTTTGTAGCTCAGACCTAGTATTTCATGCAAACCTGAAGCAAACAGACGGAAAAAAGGCTGACTGCTGGTTGGATTTTCAATGATATACACATCACCTCTTCGAGTAGATATTCCCAGGTCACCATTAGGCAGCACTGTTAAACCGCCTACTTCTAATAACACACCTTCTGGCACCGGCACATTCATGATGCTGAAGTAATCTTCTTCTTTAGGAGATTCCTGCGCTTGGGAAGCATAAGGAATAGCAAGCAGGCCCAGAAGAACCAAAGACATGCAAGCCTGAAATAACTTTATATGCTTAGATATCATGTTAGTATTTAATTTTTTTCTCAAAGCTTCAATTAAGCTCAATACAGATTTAGAAAATGATAGAGTAGCTTAACTTATTCTGAATAGGCATGATAAGCTGCTGCTTGCCATTAGCCTCACGAACTACAGGCTCTGCTTCACCTGCACTCTCAACTTTGAGGTAATAAGCCTTATCATCTACCGCGTACATACCATTTTCCATAGCTTCTATATTGTTACCTTCTGCCAGGCGTACAAAGAGGTTATTGGCCGAACCTTCCAGGCTAAGTTCACGACGCAGACCTTTGCCTCCCTCAGCTACGCGAATCTCGTCATTTACCATCACGCCGTTTAATAGGTAACGGAAAGTTGGCTGGTTTTCCTGATCCATTGTATAGCCTTTTGGACGAAGCTGAGTAGTGTCGTTTTTCCAGCTCTCACTAGAAGAAGCAAGATTGGCTAAAGTAACCACCGGGCTACTCAGGTGCTGCACGGCTCCCATAGGACGGCTGGTTCCGTTACCCCTGTTGTACCACATTGGGGTAGCATCTAAAAATTTGCCTCTCCAAGCCTGCACAATAGTACCATGATTTAAATCGTAGGTGTAATGAATCTGCTCAGGGCTTCCTACGGAAATAGCATGAGTTACAACTTCATTGTTGGGCAATCTCATAAAGCTTCTAAGTGTGGTATTCACCGGAGCTTCTTTGAGGATGGGGTTGGTAGAATTGCTCTTCTTAAAATCTTCTTCGTCACTAATGATGGTCTGACGTAAAGAAGGAGAAGATACTGTTAATCCTAAAGCAGGATTTACCCAGCTTACATGCTTGTAGTAAAGCAGCTCAAAAGGCACACTACCTTCGCTCAGTTTTACAGTAGCCTCGCCATCGTTATTTACTTTGCTGATGATTTCTTTCCCATCTACTTTAAAAGTACCAACTCCTCCGGGTACAGTCAGATTGAAGGTATACTCATTAGCTTTCTTCACTTCCATTTTACCAATGTAGCGAATCAGTAACTGATTGGCTTTAGAAGGCAGGTTAGAAGTTAGGATAGCTGAAGTACCTGAAACATCTGCTTTTAAAGAGTTGTAGTCTGGCTCTTCTTCAAACTCACCTTCGTAGATGCTGTACTTTAGGTCAGAAAGTGTAGGGTAGTTTTCATCTATAAGGGTATACTTAATATTTTTGAAAGCTACCGCACCGTGGTCTCCCTGGATACGGATGGGTCCTTTAGCAACTTCTTTAGCAGCCATAGCCCCACGAGTAGGCCCCTGCAGCTCTACATTTTCGTGTATGGTTACGCCATTCAGTTTTATAGAAAGAATCTTGGCATTTTCAGTTTTGTTGCCTTGCGCATCAAAGCGGGGTGCCTGAAATGAAATTTTCATATGCTGCCATAGCCCGGGAGCTTTACTCACATTCTGGCGTGGCGGAAATCCCTGATATCCTTTCTGGCCTTCAGGCTTGCTATCATCCCAACGCTCATAGATACCACCATTATCTCCTGAAGAAGGATACTTTTTACCCCAGCTATCCAGAAGCTGTATCTCGTACATACCTTGTAGGTATAGTCCAGAGTTAGAGCCCTGGGCCATCATATAGTCAAACTCTAGATCTATATCCCCGTGCTCAAAATTAGTATAAAGGTCTTTACCATGTCTACGCTTGGTAGGCTGGTTTACTAATACGCCTGTCCCTTTAGTAGTCTCCAGACTGTTTTTCTCCTCCAGATTTGCAGAAACGCTTCCTGCTACAGACCAGGTTTTAGCCGGATCTTTGAAAGCCGACAAATCGTTTAGCTCAAGCTCTTCTGTCTGCCCAAAAGCGATATGCGTGATCAACATTACTGTCATAACACCTGACGCAATACGCTGCAGACATCGTCTGAAATAATCAAATTGTTGTGTTTGCATTTGCAATTCAATGATAAGGTTAGAATACAAAAATCCTTGAGCGTGTATGTACACGCCCAATCTCCATAGAGGCTTTTAATATTTTATCAAATATAAATTATTTCCTTAAGTATCACCTAAACTAGTTTAGCTGTTCTCTTTTTTCCTGAAATACATCCAGTCTAGGTTCATGAGGCGGGCTCCCTCTGGCCCTTTAAATACCAGATAGAGTTTATGCTCTCCCTGGCTAGGCTTCACTGTTGCTGTAAACGAAGAATATCCTTTGCCATTGCCCTGCGGCCTTACATTTACTTCTCCTATTTTTGGTCCATCGGCTTTATCCAGATGAATTTCTATCGTTCCTGCATTTGCGACTTCAGCATAAAAATCTATGGCCGAAATATTTGTCAGGTCTATATTGCTGTAGCCCATATAAGAGCCTTGCTGTATACCACTTACATACGCAAAGTCACCGCCATTCGGTCTCAGCCTTGCTACCTGATTAAAGTCTTCGTAAGCTTCGGCCTGCACTCGGGGATGACGTAGACTAATCATTTTTCGTGCAGAGAGTGGGGGCATATCGTTAGCACCGCGGTCAGTATAATTGACGATTAAGAAATAGCTCCCATCTTCCCCTGTACCCTGGTGGAGGTTAAGCTTCAGGTTTCCTTCTATGCCTACGCTACCACTCACTTGCTGATCACCATCGGCTAGAGAGAGTATGTACTTTACCATTTCTGTTGTTTCTTCTTTAGTATGCTGAGGGTGAGCTGCCATCAGGCTGTGCCCCCAGTTACCATTTCCACCGGTAATAATTTTCATAGCCAGCCTATCTATTGCTCCTGCCTCTTTATGATAGCGTTCTGCAATAGCCTGATAGCTTGGCCCGATAGACTCTTCTTCTAAAGCGTGGCAAGACTTACAATCACTTCCATCAATCAGGTTTTTGCCTTTGAGTAGAGGCGACACTATAGCGTTAGCCCCTAACAGGGCCAGGTCTTTACTTTCCTGGAGGTAGTCAAAATGAACACGCACATTTTCCGGTGCTATGCTACCATTAGCACTTGTACCATCTTCTGCGTCTGAAACCACTACCTTGTAGTTTAAGGTTTCGTCATCATAGAAAAAGCTTCTGTTACCACTCACTTCTATATCAATTTCGGGACGAGCATTGCCGACACGTATCTCCAGCTGCGTAGTAGCACTTTTACCGGCCTTATCCATAACTTTTAAAGTTGGGTGGTATACTCCTGTGTTTTCAAAGGTATATGAAGCTTCAGCACCACTTGCCTGCACCTCGTCTTCAGTAAATGACCATTCATAAGTTAGCTCATCATCTTTATCATAATCAAATGACTGACTAGCAGAAAAATGAACCTCTAACGGGGAAGCACCTGCTTTTTTATCAGCCTGTATGTCGGCAACTGGTTTACGGTTGCCTTCAGCATATTCTATCTTTACGAGGCGAGCTTCGTCATTGTCGGCAAAATAGTTAGCTCCGTACTCTAATAAGTAGAGCGCACCATCTGGGCCAAACTCCATATCAATAGGCTTGGACAGGGGCATATCCTCCATAAAAGGCTCAATTTTGATGGGCTCATGATTTTCGTCAAAGCTTACCACTTTAATCCAGCTACGTGCCCATTCATAAATAAATAGCTTGCCATCGTAGTAATCAGGAAATTTAACAGTGGAGTGAGGGTAACGGTCAGCATAATAGACCGGCCCGGCCATAGCACTTCTGGAGCCTGTTCCCAGATTAGGCCATTGTTCTGACTCGCCATATGGGTACCAGATCATGGCTGACTGTGCGGGAGGAAGAATGCGGCTTCCATAGTTATTGGGCGACTCATTGATTGGCATTTCTGCCTTAAAGTACTCGCCTGGTGTATCTGTAGTAAAGTCCCAGTCGGGATAAGCTTTATTGTCTGCCACAAAGTATGGCCAGCCATAATTGCCAGCTTTCTTTGCTCTGTTCCATTCGTCATAACTTTGTGGGCCCTGTATACCATCTTTCCCCACGTCCGGCCCTACATCTCCCCAGTATACCCAGCCATACTTCCAGTCTACCGAAATACGGAAGGGATTACGCGCTCCCATCACAAAGATTTCCGGACGGCCTTTAGAGCCATCTTTAGGAAAAAGGTTACCCGTTGGGATATCGTAACTCCCATCATCATTTACTCTGATCCTTAGTATTTTACCTCTCAGGTCGTGTGTATTTCCAGAAGATTTTTGTGCATCCCAGGGACTACGGCCCGGACGCTCATCCAAAGGAGAGTAACCATTGGAAGCCTTAGAGCTGGTGTTATCTCCGGTAGAAAGCCAAAGTAAACCATCGGGACCAAACTGAATAGAACCTCCTGAGTGGCAGCAGGTTTCACGCTGTACTGCTACATCAAGAATCTTTTTTTCGCTAGCCATAATGAGGCTATCCTCTGACATATAAAAGCGAGAAAGGCGCTGTACAGAATCTGTACCGGCAGGCGAGTAATAAATAAACACTCTGCGATTATGATGAAACCTGGGATCTACAGCAATGCCCAGCATGCCATCTTCATAGTTTCCTTCAGTGCTTACATCAAAATTGGCTAGAAGTTTTACCTCGCGGGTTTCTGGATTGTACTGTTTTACATTACCTCTACGCTCAATGTAAATGACTTTACCATCAGGCATTATATCCATCTCCATAGGCTCATTCAGCTGATCGTCCAGCACTATTCGGGTAAAGCGACTTTCTTCAGGCACCTTTTTACTTCTGGCTCTTGCAAAGTCTACTTTGTTATCAGCAATTGCATAATTGAATATTTCTGTGAGCTCGGTCTCGCTAAGTTCAGTATAGGTACTGGCAAAGCTAAGGTGTCCACCATCATAAGCCTGCTGCTGTATTTTTTTAGGAGCTGAATTTGTGCTTGCCTTAGCTACCTGCATTTGCTGAGCATGATCGCTCTCCTGCCAATGACTAAGTAAAATAGTATGCCAGGGCCACTGGTACTCAGGAGCAATATCAGTCCCCAAGCAAATTAAACCTCCTCCAGCCTGCACATAGCGTTCAATCGCATTTTGATGTCTGTGGGAAAGCTTTTTTCCATTGATATCTAAAAACGCAATACTGCTGTAATGCTGTAAAGTGTCTTCTTTAATCAGTTGTATCTGAGTAGTGGTATCTACTTTAATCGCCTCCTTTTCAGCAACTGACAGTACTTTACTTAAAAAATCAGCCTGTACATTGTCCTTCGGAAGTAGTAGAATAATTTTTTTCTCAGATAAGCCTTGAGAGCATGAGGCAAGAAGTATTAAAAGATATATGAAGTAGGGGAAATACTTTTTCATGATAGGTTATGGGTTCACTCTGCTAACAATCTGCCAAATGTAAAGATTCGCTGAATAGAATAAAATGACAACAGCTTTGTATTTATCTACTATTTTATTCCTTTGGTAGATTTCTAATGTTCAAACTGTTGGATCCATTGCTGGTACATTTGCTCTAGTTTCTTCACTTTATCCGGGTATTGATCTTCCAGATTTTTCATCTCTCCTACATCTTCAGACAAATTGCTTAGAAAATACTTTTGCCCCTCTGCAATAGGCCCTTTTTCACTGGTATCATGTGGATTGCCAATTAATTTCCAGTCTCCCTGTCTTACCAGCCATTGCTTTCCAGAAGCCCAGTAGAATGTATCGCGTACAGCTTTGGCCTCTTTAGACTTTAAGATGGGCACTATACTCTTGCCATCCAGGTCTGGCTGAGTAAGGGGGACCTGACAAAGCTCCGCAATAGTTGGGTACCAGTCTACGCCCACACCCATATGATCACGCACCTCTCCTTCAGGTAGGTTTCCAGGCCAGCTGATAATCGCAGGCACTCTGATTCCACCTTCAAACAAGCTAAATTTAGCGCCACGATAGGGTCCGGCACTACCACCTCCGCCAAAAGTACGCTGTTCAGTAGAGTGCCCATGATCTGACATGAGGATAATGATGGTATTTTCTCTTAGCCCCAGTTCATCTATTTTAGCTACTACTTGTCCTATTTTTTCATCAGTAGTAGAAACGAAAGCAGCATACTCTCTTCGGGGTGAAGGTAAGTGCTGGTAATGATCTCTCCACTTTTGCTGTCCCTGTAGGGGGTAATGCGGCGTATTGATAGCCCAATACATAAAAAAGGGCTTTTCTTGGTGCTTTTCTATAAACTTAGCAGCCTCATCTACCATCAGGTCAGGAAAAAAAGTACCATCATGAAACACTTCTTCTCCATTTTTCCAGAGATCGTGGCGGTTAGGCCCGTTCCAGTAGAAGTAATGCGAATAATTATCTATACAGCCTCCCATATGCCCAAAGGAGTAGTCGAAGCCCTGAGCATTAGGCATGGTTTCTTCAGTGTAACCTAAATGCCATTTACCAATATGAGCGGTTGCGTACCCAGCCTTTTTCAACATTTCAGCCATAGTAATCTGTTCAGTAGGCATGCCGGCATGACCTTCCTGAGAAGATGCATTTCCGGGAAGCCCCGCTCTCTGAGGTACCTTACCGGTAAGTAATCCGGCACGAGAGGGAGAGCATACAGGAGCAGCCGCATAAAACTGGGTAAAGCGAATACCAGAAGCAGCCAGGGCATCCATATGTGGAGTGGTAAGATCAGTAGCACCATAACAGTTCATGTCTATGCTTCCCTGATCATCGGTATATATGAGAACTACATTAGGCTGTCTTTCCTGAGCAAAAATCAAAGAAGATATAAGAAGAAAGAAAAGGCTGGTGCTATACTTTACTAAATCCATGCTAAGCTTGATTGCTATGATCTGATCTCTTACGGGAGCGAAAAAACAGGGAGCTCAGAGAACTCCCTGACCCAAAAGGGATTTCAAACCACGAATATTGAGTCTACAATACTAAAAAGTATTGGCGAAATGAGGAAAATAAATGTGATGTATTTACAAATATTTTAACTCAGACCAGCCTCTTTTAAAAGTTTTCTAATCTCATCCAAATCTTTTTTCATTACCTCTTTGGTACGAGAAAGTTTTTCTTTTTCACTTAGCTGGCGATTTTCTTCCGGCATCGGATACTCGTAATGCACTGACATCGGGCCACTTATATTCATTTGTTTGAGCAAACTAAAGAATGTCTTAAAATCAACCATACCCTCTCCTATTGGCGTATTATAAACACTCCATTTTCCATTTACTTTCTCCCAACGAAAATCTTTGATCACCAAAGTATTAATATGGGGTTGTATAAACTGCAAACTTATTGGCCAGGCCTGTCCTCCTTCTACAGTCGCATGCCTGATATCATACTGATTGCCAAGATGGGGCGAATTTATTTCTGTTAACACTTTAGCCAAATCCCAGATAGGCGCACCCATATAATGCCTGCCAGAGTGGTTCTGGTAAGACCCATAAAGCCCCAGCTTTTGGTTAAAGTGAGCCAGTTTGTCCAGTTTCTTTTTACAGTCGTTCAAAAAATCCGGAATATTAACCTGATCTGGGTATTTTAACCAATTTGTCCTGTAGTATTGTATGCCTAGCTCACTGGCAGTTTGTAGCAGTTTTTTGTTGTGCCCTACATCGGGATCAACCAATGCGGTAGTCATCATTTTTGCCTGTAGCCCCTGCTTTTTGATTGCTTCCACTGCTCTGGGTAGGTCTGTGGCTACATTTTCTGGCAACACATGCCCCTTAGGACGAACAGCCAGATCTACTCCATCAAAACCTATTTCTGCCACTGCCTCCGCTGCATGATCGTAGTCTAAAAACTGAAGATGCTTAGAAAACACATGTAAGCTGATAGGCTCCTGCTTTTTTTGGGGTCTGGCTATTGCTGCTACTGAAGGTGTCGGTAGTGCCAGGGCCGCACTACCTGTTGCCAGTATTCCTAAAAAGTTTCTTCTGCTGTTGTGGAATTCTTTTTCCATAGGTTGTTGTGTATGATTGAAAAAATTGTGTCTACATTTCTGGTAATGCAAAAGCTATATAAGTGTCAGATCGCTTATCTGTGACTTTACCGCCACCGGCAGCTATCACAATATACTGTTTTCCATCCACTTCGTAGGTTGCGGGCGTTGCCATTCCTGCTGCCGGCAACTTGTACTTCCAAAGCTCTTTGCCGTTATCTTTATCAAAAGCACGTATGTATTCGTCTTTGGTAGCTCCAATAAAAACCAAGCCTCCTGCAGTTACAATAGGACCTCCGTAATTTTCTGTACCAGTCTTAGGTATACCTTTCTTCGTCAGTTCTTCAAACTCACCTAGCGGAACCGACCAAAGTATTTCACCTTCATTAAGATCAATAGCGTTGAGTGTGCCCCAGGGAGGCTTTACCGCAGGGTAACCTTCTGAATCTACAAAACGATTGTAGCCTGTATGGTTGTAGCGCATGTTCGCAACATTCGGTTTTTGTTGCTGTTTTTTCATAGCCGTTTTTTTAAGTTGCATCTGCTCACCATCCTTTTTACCAATAAGGTATTGCGAGAGGGCTTCAATCTGGCTATCCTGTAAGAACGCGAATGAAGGCATAGCCCCCCTTCCGTTAGAGACTACCGCTTTAAACTCCTCATGGCTCAGCCTTTTCTTCACGTTTTTCAGTTCAGGGGCACTTCCATGAAAATTACTTCCCTGCAACTCAGCACCATGACATCCCATGCAATTCGCCTGGTATACACTTTTGCCCAGCGCCAGCATATCTTCTACACCTGCGTCTTTTACTTCTCGCATGGTAAGCACAAAGGGCATTTCGTTAGCATTGACATAAAGGATACCGCTAGCGGGGTCATAAGCCGCACCTCCCCACTCCCCTCCGCCATCAAAGCCAGGAAAAATCATAGTACCTTCAGTGCTGGGTGGCACAAACTGCCCATTGGAGCGAAGACGCTTGAATACTGCCAGTAGAGAATCTTTATCTTTAGAATAAGGGTTAATGTCTGCCTCAGTAAACTCCTGGCGGGCAAAAGGTGGAGGCAGTAAAGGCAGTGGTTGAGTAGGCCATGTTTTTTCTCCTGTCAGATCAGATTCAGGGTAGTGCTTTTCTTCTACCGGAAAGAAGGGCTCTCCGGTTACTCTATCCAATACGTAAATATGTCCAGACTTGGTAATTTGCGCCAGGGCATCTATGGTTTTACCTTCTTTTTGTAAGCTTACCAGGTTAGGAGGTGCCGGCAGGTCGCGGTCCCAGAGATCGTGGTGAACGGTCTGGAAGTGCCATATTCTTTTGCCGGTATTGGCATCCAGTGCCAGTATGCTATTAGCAAAAAGGTTTTGACCTTTGCGGTTGCCGCCGTAAAAATCAAAAGCAGCAGAACCGGTAGGCACGTAGACTATCCCTCTTTCTTCATCTATACTCATACCTGCCCAGTTATTGGCACCACCTGCCGTTAGGTAAGCATTTGGGTCTTCCCAGCTGTCGTAGCCATATTCATCGGGCTGAGGAATCGTACGAAACATCCATTTTTGATCTCCTGTTCGGATATCAAAAGCACGAATATGTCCAGGAGCGGCAGGAAGCCTTTCCGCATTTAGCGCACCCATAATTAGTAAATCCTGATATACGGTTCCCGGCGTGTGGTAACGGTAGTTTAAACCTGCAATATCTCTTCCCAAACCCTGCATGAGGTCTACTCTTCCCCCTTCGCCAAACGTACTGATAAGACTACCCTCATTGGCATCTAAAGCATATAGGTACTGATCTGCAGTAAACAATATTCTTTGTTCGCTACCACTCTCCCAGTATACTAAACCACGGCTAAAACTGCTATTATCTGTTCCTTCGTAAGGGTTGAACTCCCATATGCGCGCTCCATTTGTAGCATTTACAGCAAAGATTTTAAGCCCTGGAGATATGCCGTACAACACATTACCAATAATAAGGGGATTGGCCTGTATATAGTTGTCGTTACCTTTTCCCTGCTGACCTGCATGGTATGTCCAGGCTACCTCCAGTTGACCTATATTACTTTTGTTGATCTGGTCTAGTAGCGAATAATGAGAACGTGAGGGGTCTCCTAAATAGCTACTCCACTCAGTATAATTTTTCTGAGACCTTTCGCTGAGTCCGTCGGTTTTAGAGGAGCAGGATGAGCATAACAGGACTGAAAAAACCAGCCCCCAAGAGAGGTGATAGGTTAGATGCATCTTCAGGTAAATAGATTGGCTAAAACACCATAATACAGCACTCAATTTTTGTATTTTAATTGGAAAAGCAAAATACTAAAGTGAATTAATCACAAATTATTTCACTTACATTCTCCTCACTTACAGGCATTTATTAATAACCAGGAGCACAAACCCGGTACTTTGTTTCTTTTTCTGGCTACTGTTATCAAATTACAAGAGGGCTAAAGCCATATCATCTGACCCCTAACTTACTTATTTTAGCAAAAATCAACTAACTTAACTTTTAAGGACTACACACTTAACACTATGAAGCAGCAGATGTATTTGTATGTTTTTTTTGTTCTATGCCCACTTTTACTCTATGCGCAGGAAAAACAGCCGATAGTTACCTCAGACCTTCTTAAAATAAAGACTGCACAGCAGCTTAGCATATCCCCATACGGTAATCGTGCGGTATATGTAGTACGCAGTATTGCTCAGGATGAAGAACAAAACTATAAGTATCATCAGCATCTGTGGATGGCCGATCTTAATAAAGATAATCCTGCTGTACAGCAACTTACTTTTGGAGATAGATATGATAGCCAGCCTTCCTGGTCGCCAGACGGTTCTAAAATCGCTTTTGTGCGAAAGCATCAAGATAAAAACCAGATTTGGATACTTCCTCTCAGCGGCGGAGAAGCCTATTTACTAACAACTACCAAGTATGGAGCATCGCAACCACAATGGTCTCCCGATGGCAAGCTGATATTATTTAGCTCAAATATACCTCTGGAAGACATAAGAGGCTCTCCCTCCTGGAATATGGAACGTCCTGGTCGTACTTTTGGAGATACTCCTAACTTTAAAAAGGACAGCACTGCTGAATCCCATTTAAGCCCTGATGGAGACCTGAACGCTCTGCGTGCATGGCTAGCGAAAAACGCTCGTCAGGAGAACCCTGTGGTCATTAACCGATTAGATTTTCAAGGAGAATTAGGGCTGGATAACCACTTTACTTTTCAGCACTTATTTATTGTTGAAGCTCATAAAGAGGCCAAAGCCAGAAAGCTTACGCAGGGTTTTCAAAACTACCGCTCTCCAGCATGGTCTCCTGATGGCAGTACGATAGTCTGTAGCTCTGTAGCCTATCAGCAGTTGCCCGATCGGGAATCAGGCAGTGAAATATGGGAAATACAACTAGCTGATAGCAGTGCTAAAGTCCTGCTACGTATGGCAGATACACGACTATACAATCCTAGCTACTCACCCGATGGAGAACGAATAGCTTTTACAGCAGCCAGTTCCAAAGATATTACTTATGCTCAAACAGAGCTAGGCATAGCCCTTGCAGATGGAAGTAAAGCAGAGATATTAAGCCAGAATTTTGATCGCCGTATTGGTAACATTAGCTGGTCTCAAGATGGAAAAAGTTTGTTATTTACTGCCTCTAACGAAGGTTATACCCCACTCTACAGCATAAATATACGAAATGGTAAAACAGATCTGCTTCTGGGAGAAAAACAGGGGGTGCATGATTATGATGTTCACGAAGAGATTATTGTTTATGCTGCTACTGAGCTTAATGCACCTTACGAACTTTATGTAGCCAATACAAACGGCAGAGATATACAGAAACTCAGCACTCTTAATACAGACTGGCTTGCGAATAAATCTATAGCGCAAGCACAGCGCCACACTATTAAAAATGAGGGGCACGAAGTAGAATACTGGCTTATGGAGCCAGTAAGGCGACAGAAAAATGTTAAGTATCCTGTAGTATTAGAAATGCACGGTGGCCCTTCTTCCATGTGGGGCCCAGGCGAGTTTAGCATGTGGCATGAGTTTCAGTTGTTGTGTAGTTGGGGCTATGCGGTTGTATATGCTAACCCTATAGGCAGTAGCGGCTACGGAGACGAGTTTCGCAGAGCAAATTACCAGAACTGGGGAGAAGGTCCGGCAGGTGATGTGCTGGCAGCCCTGGATGATGCGCTCCAACAAAACTCCTGGCTGGACCAGAGCCAGCAATTTATTACCGGAGGCAGCTATGCCGGCTACCTTACTGCATGGATAGTCTCTCAAAACCAACGCTTTAATGCGGCGGTTGCACAAAGAGGAGTATATGAGTTGGCTTTTTTCTTTGGTGAAGGAAATGCATGGCGACTCGTTCCTGATCATTTTGGAGGCTACCCCTGGGAGGCTGAAGCAAAACAAGCTATGGATGCCAACTCCCCCCAGAATTTTGTAGCTAACATACAGACTCCTTTACTTATCATGCATGCAGATACCGATCTAAGAACTGGTGTTCGCCAGTCTGAACTCTTGTACAAAAGCTTAAAAGTGCTCAAGCGTCCGGTAGAATATGTGCGCTACCCAGGGGAAGGTCACGAGTTATCACGCTCTGGTAATCCCTTAAGGCGCTTGGACAGGCTTAACCGTATTGTAGAGTTTTTTGAACGATACGCTGAGCATCCTTCGCCTCCTGCTGCCACTCAATTAGCCCCTGCAGGAAAATAAACCATACATAACCCCAAAAATCATGTTACTAAAAAGATTTTTTCCAGCCCTCTTATCTTTGCTCATATGTATCGCCTGTGATAGCCGTAGTAGCTCCGATCAGGAAAGTACTAGCTTACGTCAGCTCAACCAGACTGTTAAGCTAGATAATGCAGAAAGAATAAAGGCAAGCATAAAAATGGGCGCTGGCCGTTTGAGAGTGATGGGAGGGGCTAAAAATCTGGTAGACACTGACATATCCTTTACCAGAGAAAGCTGGGAGCCTAGGATAGAATACACCAATAATGGCACAACCGGCAGGTTAAGAATTGAGCAGGAAGAGTTGCGTGGGCTTAATTTTAATTTTGGTGACGAAGATGAGAATATGTGGAATATACAGCTTAATAATACAGTTCCTTATGATCTGGAAGTAACTATGGGGGCAGGTGAATCTGAGCTTGATCTTCGCCAGCTTAACCTGGAACGCTTAAAAATAGATGCCGGTGTAGGCGAGCACGAGATTAACCTCTCAGGCTCTTCGGTGCCAGACCTTCAGATCAACGCGGGGGTGGGCGAAGTATCTGTGGACCTAAGTGGCGAACGAAAAAATAACTTGTATGCTGATATTAATGGTGGTATTGGAGAGTTAAATCTATTGCTACCAAAGGGAGTTGGCATTCGTCTGGAAGTTAATGGTGCTCTTGGTTCTATCAATGCACCGGGCCTGAGCAAAGATAATGATGTGTACTTTAATGCGCTCTACGGGCAAAGTGAGGTAGAGATTGAGTTGAATGTAAAAGCTGGCATAGGTAGCGTAAATGTGAGTATTGCTGACTAAACAAAACCAAGACTATTTTTGGCTGAGGGCTCTCTGCCCTTCAGCCAGCGTCTTGTACAGGTGTTCACACATTTCCCTGATGCCATCTTCAAAAGCCAGGTGCCACTCATCTTTGTCAGATACTACTTTTTCACCTAGTACCTCTGCATCAAGTGTAAGCCATTTTTCTCCATGGCGCAGTACTATGCCATCGTAGCGAAAAAGAGAAGAGAGATAAAAGGTTGTTGAAGTATAAACACCTCCTTCAATACTATAAGAGTCTGAAGCTATACTTTGCAGCTTCCAGAAAGGACGAACCCTATAAAGCTCTAACACCGTACCCTTTAACCCTGACCCGGCTTCTGACACAACATTTACATGGGCAAAGCTATGTTCAAATGTATAGTACAGAGAAAGGCTTAAAGATTTGCGAAAACTATTCACCTGCATCTTACGCAAGCCAATATCCTGCATAAAAAATTGATCAGAAATCTCCTTACCAAGTACAATAGTCAGGGTATCTCCCAGATCAGTTTGATAAGGGCGCACATAACTTTCTGCATTAAATAATTGTACGGGATGGGGAGCACACCCAAAACTAATGCTCAACAATAGCAGGGCAAGTGTACTTATATATCTTCTCATAAGAACAGGCTTAGCACTTACTGAAGATACCACTTTCTGCATAGTTTTACATCAAAAAGTTGAGTTTGGCAGCACCCCGCCTATTCGTCTAAAGTTCTCACCATCATAAAGTTGACGAAGACCACGCCATCTATCACTTTTTGCTGAGGCTTGATCATGCGAAAACCTTTTCTTTCAAAAAAAGAACGGGCTGTCAGGCTTGCATCCAGATGCACCTTGCTCCTGCCTATTTCTTTTACATACTCCAGCAGTTTTTCCAATAAGCTTGAACCTATACCTTCTTTCTGATGAGCCTTATGCGCAAACAGTGTATCCAGGTAACCGTCAGAGGTAATAGACCCAAAACCTACAATTTCATCGTCATACTCTGCCAGCAAAAAGTACTGATGTTTTATTCTGTCTGACCAGCGTTGGGTTTTCTCATACCGGGCCGCCCAGGCCTCTACTTGCTTTTCGCTATAATCTTTGGTGTTGATGTTAAGTACTGTCTCCTTAAAGAGATGGGTTATAGCTTCCAAGTCTTCAGGTTGAGCACGTCTAATGTTAATGGCTGTGTCTTTTATCATATATCTTTTTAACTACTATAGATTAGGCTTACATAGACTTATACAAAATATTCTATGCAAAACTTAAAATCATGTAATTTACCAATATTACACAAAAGAAACAGGGTAAAGTTCATTAAGCTTTTGTAAACAATGTCTTATACCTATTAAGCATTCACAATAATCACTTTTTTGGATAGTAATAATTTCCCAAAAAGCACAAAAAAAAGCCTGCAATTGAAGTCGCAGGCTCAAAACAAAATTTTTTATCGGTTGGGCTGTGGTGTAGTCCTTAAGTAGGGCTTTATTACTTTGTGCCCTTTAGGGAAGCGCTCTGGTATATCTTCATTAGGAATTGCCGGAGCAATTACTACATCTTCACCATCTTTCCAGTCGGCAGGTGTGGCTACGCTGTAGTTTGCCGTAAGCTGTAGCGAGTCTATTACGCGAAGCAGCTCATGGAAATTACGTCCGGTAGACGCAGGATAAGTAAGCGTAAGCTTAATCTTTTTGTCCGGGCTAATGATAAAAACAGAGCGTACTGTCATGCTATCAGAAGCATTGGGGTGCATCATACCATATAGCTCAGCCACTTTTTTGTCCTGATCAGCTATGATAGGAAAGTTCACCGTAGTGTTCTGAGTTTCGTTTATGTCGTTGATCCAGCCTTTATGAGACTCCAGATCATCCACACTTACAGCGATTACCTTTACTCCTCTTTTTTCAAACTCCTCTCTAAGCTGGGCTGTTCTTCCCAGTTCGGTAGTACATACAGGTGTATAGTCTGCAGGGTGAGAAAAAATCATTCCCCAGTTATCACCTAACCACTCATGAAAGTTAATAGTACCTTCAGTAGTTTCAGCGCTAAAGTCAGGAGCAGTATCTCCTAGTTTGAGTTCCATGTTTTTTTGTTTGAAGTGAAAAAATGTATTCTTAAATGACAACCTAACTTAAAAGAAAATTATGATTTAAACGAGCACTGGCACTGCCTTTTGATAAGCAGCTACTCAGCCTAGTACTTTTCTCAAACTTCTTTACAGAAGGTTTAGGCCTCATTGTTCTTACACTAATACGAAGGCTACCACCTAGAGTTCACCCGGCCTGTACAAATCCTTTCACGAAAAGGCAAGGCATCATTTTCCCGAGATTTTTGAGTGCTACTGAACAAGCTTAGTTAACTTTAGTTTATGACTAGAAGATTTACTTTTTAACCTTAAGAACAAGAAAATGAAAATGAATAAAACATTACTTTTTGCAGGCGCAATGGCAGGCACTATGGCCCTGGCTTCCTGCGATAGCTCAGGCGGCGCTGGTTTTGGCGCATGGGATGCTGATCGTAACGAAATTATTGATAATAATGAGTTTGACCAGGCCTTTACTACCTCTTCTCACTTTGGTGACTGGAACGAAGACAATAACTCCTTCATTAGCAAGGAAGAGTTTTACGAAGGTTATGCTAAAATGATGGACAGAGATAATAATGGTGCCATTAGTAATACAGAATGGGACCAGGCCGTAAACTCATACTTTACCGGTTACGAGTATCAGCCAGATAACGAATACAGCGACTGGGACGGAGACAGTGACGGCAACCTTTCTACCCAAGAGGTAAGGTCATCTTTAAGCAAAACAGACTACTTTGATGAGTGGGATAAGGATGGCAATGGTGAACTAAGCGAAAAAGAATTTGCTAAAGGAGTTTTTACCACCTGGGATACTGATGGAGACGGATTTATTCAGGCAGAAGAATATACCAACTGGTACGATACTGGTCAATAAAATACCAACATCCACAAATGAAAAACCTTGCCGCACTGTGGCAAGGTTTTTCTATATGTCACAAAACTAGCAGGGACAGAAACTTAGATTACACTTAACACAATACTGTTTTTATTATTTTTCCATCACCACAAAATTATCCACCAGATAGGCATCACCTTCAACACTCAGGCTGTATACTCTTTCTGTAGCTGAATAATTGTTCCAAACTGCATAAACCTGATAAGATTTTTGAGAATGAGTTTGCGCGTCGTAATAGTAGAGCTGATCTCCATGGCTTAACTCTCCCAATGCTTTTGCGCCTTTCGCAGTCCAAACCGGATGGTTAGGCGTGGCTACCAAAGCCTGTGCTTCAGAGCTAAAAGTATTTTCTAGAGAAGCACTCACTTGCTCTGTAGGTATTAGTAAAATTTTAGTTAATGCGATCTCTTGTTTAGCATGAATAGAAACCCCTTCTACTTTTACTGCTTCAAACACGCCATTCCTAAAGCCCAATACTACATCTCCAACTTTCACTTCTTCCATACGCGCTTTGCTGCCATCGGCCATATTTACTAAGGCATCTGCGGTAAAACAGAAATCGTAATCGGAATTGTTCTGGTCCATAGCGCTCATATCGGCTCCACTACTTTTTTGTAGTAAGTAAGCCACCTCTTTTGAGAGTACATAGGACATTTTAAGAGCGACATCCCCTTCTTCCCGGTCATGCTGGTGGATGTCATCAAAGTACATATTCCAAACCTCACCTGCAGTAGCCATATTCGGAATAACCAGATTAAAGGTTTCTTTTGCTTCAGTATTGGTAAAATAGACCACCAGGCCTAACTCATCCATATTTTCCCGCTCAATGAACTTATAAGTATCAATCCTTTTTTTGATACCGCTGTCACCAGTAATAAAATAAGGGGGCTTCATCTCATAACGATCCAGCACATAATCTCCTTCTCCCACCTTAACATAGGTGTCCTCGTCCAGATTTTCTACAGTAGTGCTTTTAGCCAGTTTATATTCTTCGGCAGTCATACCACGAGAGCCCATATCCTGAGCATTCAAAGAAAAAATGCAAGAAAAAGTAAGTAAGGTCAGTACAAATAGGTAGGCTTTTCTTCTCATAAGTTTAGTTAATGAATTAATACACAACTTTAATTACCATATACCACAAATAAACAAACTATTATTCTAATATTAAATATTTGGCCAATATAATATTCTAATAATTTACATTAAAACCAAACTATAATTAAGCATACAACTAACATCTCGGATAAACAAAAAACAGACATTTTGTCAGTAAATTAAAGTAAAAACCTATATTTTAAGACACTTTGTCGTAAAATAGATGATTTTTGCTATTGGTTCTAGATTTGATGAGTACTGGATAGTTATAAGTAAGAACCAAAATCATCTAAGCTATATGAACTTTAATAATTATACTATCAAAGCACAGGAGGCTCTGCAAAAGGCTACTGAAATTGCTGCCAGTGCAAATCAGCAAGCCATTGAGCCTGCCCACCTGCTAAAGGCTGTGCTTCAATCCGATGAAAATATTATTTCGTTTATTCTCAATAAACTGAGTGTAAACAGAATGGCGCTGGAGCAGGGTGCTGAAGAAATCATCTCTTCTTACCCTAAAGTGAGTGGACAGCAGCCCTATCTGGCAAATGATGCGGCTGCCGCTTTACGTAAGGCAGAAAGTTACCTGAAAGAGTTTGATGACGAATTTATTACGATAGAACATATGCTACTAGGTCTGCTTGCCGGAAGCGATAAGGCTGCCAAGCTGATGAAGCAACAAGGCATTGCTGAAAAAGAACTGAAACAGGCTATTAAAGAGTTGAGAGGTAATGACAGAGTAACGGACCAGAATGCTGAGGCTAAATATCAGTCATTAGAAAGATACTCTAAAAACCTGAACCAACTGGCTAAGGCAGGTAAGATAGATCCGGTAATTGGCCGTGACGATGAAATACGCAGAGTACTGCAAATACTGGCCAGAAGAACTAAGAACAACCCGATTTTGCTGGGTGAGCCCGGAGTTGGAAAAACAGCCATAGTTGAGGGTATGGCACAGCGAATTGTAGATGGTGACGTACCGGAAAACCTTAAAAGCAAAACTATTATTGCATTAGATATGGGTTTACTGGTAGCAGGCGCCAAGTATAAAGGTGAGTTTGAAGAAAGACTGAAGTCAGTAATCAAAGAGGTAACAGACTCTGAGGGTGAAATTATCCTCTTTATTGACGAAATACATACACTGATTGGTGCTGGGGGAGGTGGCGAAGGCGCTATGGATGCTGCTAACCTGCTGAAACCAGCCCTGGCCAGAGGTGAGCTACACGCAATAGGGGCTACCACCCTTAAGGAGTATCAAAAGTATATAGAGAAAGATAAGGCGCTGGAAAGACGCTTCCAGGCAGTAATGGTGGGCGAACCTGATACGCAGGATTCCATCTCTATTCTTCGGGGTATCAAAGATCGGTATGAGTTGCACCACGGTGTGCGAATTAAAGACGATGCGGTAATAGCCGCGGTTGAATTATCTAACCGCTATATCGCTGACCGTTTTTTGCCCGATAAAGCTATTGACCTTATGGATGAGGCGGCCTCTAAACTTCGGATAGAAATTGACTCTCTTCCGGAAGAACTAGACGAGCTTAACCGCCGCATTATGCAGTTAGAGATTGAACGTGAAGCCATTCGCCGAGAGAAAGATAAAGAGAAAGAAACTCTGCTTAATAAGGATATTTCTGATTTATCTGAAAAGCGTAATGACCTAAAGGCGAAATGGGAGAATGAGAAAGCCGTAATTAAAGGCATACGCGAGCAAAAAGAGGCAATTGATCATCTTAAAGTAGAAGCGGAACAGGCGGAGCGTTCTGGAGATTACGGTCGTGTGGCTGAAATCCGATACGGAAAAATTGGCCAGACCGAACAAAAACTCAAAGAGCTACAGCAGCAGCTTAGCGAGATGCAGAGCGGCAGCCCCCTTCTAAAAGAAGAAGTGGATGCCGAGGATATTGCTGATGTGGTTGCCAAATGGACGGGTATACCGGTCTCTAAAATGCTTCAGACAGAAAGAGAAAAGCTTTTGCATCTGGAAACTGAACTAGGCAAGCGGGTAGCCGGGCAGGCAGAAGCGATAGAAGCTCTTTCTGATGCTGTACGCAGAAGCCGAGCTGGCTTGCAGGATCCCAAGCGCCCCATAGGTTCGTTTATCTTTTTGGGTACCACCGGTGTGGGTAAAACAGAGCTGGCCAAGGCCCTTGCGGAATTTCTCTTTGACGATGAAAACAACATGGTGCGTATAGATATGTCGGAGTACCAGGAAAGACATGCAGTAAGCAGGCTTATTGGTGCCCCTCCCGGATATGTTGGGTACGATGAAGGAGGACAACTGACCGAAGCCGTACGTCGCAAGCCCTACTCAGTAATTCTACTGGATGAAATAGAAAAGGCTCACCCCGATGTATTTAATATCTTGCTTCAGGTATTGGATGATGGCCGCCTGACAGATAACAAAGGGCGAGTAGCTAACTTTAAGAACACCATCATCATCATGACCACAAATATTGGCTCTGGCTTAATTCAGGAACGTTTTCTGAATATTAGCGAAAGCAACGAAGATGAAGTTATTGAGGAGACCAAGCAGCAGGTATTTGAGATGCTGAAGAAGTCAGTAAGACCAGAATTTTTAAACCGTATTGACGAAACGATTATGTTCCGTCCTCTATCCAAAAAAGATATGCGGAAGATCGTGGACATACAGTTTAAGCTGGTGCAGGATCGTCTGGAAGAGAACGGTATCAAACTGGAAGCCACTCAGGAGGTATTACAATACCTGGGCAATCTGGGCTACGATCCGCAGTTTGGTGCCAGACCATTAAAGAGAGTCTTGCAAAGAGAGGTGCTCAATAAGCTTTCTAAGGAGATTTTAGCTAACAAGATCAGTAAAGACTCTGTAGTGGGGATTGAATTGGATGATAATAAAAACATCAACTTTATTAACCTGGACGAAGTAAAAATCTAAGATAGTCTGGTATAAAATAAAAAAGGTGCGTACTTGAGTACGCACCTTTTTTTATAATGTCTAATCCTCTATCTCACTAGTCAGTGGCGACAGATACCAACTTACATTTGAAGTACCTCCACTCTCTGCCCAGGTCTGGAAAGCCGGGTATGCTTTGGTAATTTCAACTTCTTCTTTAGGATAGCTAAAACTAACAGGAGTATAAATTGCCCAAGGCAAGCCATTTGAGGTTACATAGCTGGTGTTTGGAAGCTGAGTAACATCTGCACGAGTACCCAGCAGACTCTCATCGGCCAAACTAGTAGGCAACATATTAGCAAGGTGAACTTCTTTTCCTCTATTGTTAACAAAAATGAATGGATTCAATCCTCCTACAAAATCTTCTACCAGATCAAAACCAACTTCCTCTTTAAAATCAATCATCACATTAATCTCGTAAGGACTTGCAGGGTGTGTAAAAGGCACTACAAGAGCGGATGCATCATCAAAAATAACGATCGTTGAAGTACCATCTGCATTATGCCCCCCTTCTACTCCATTGCCCATATCTTGAATTGTATTGCTGCTCCTGACTGTACCACTTACATTTTCTATACTTTCCGCTGGCACTGGCATATGGATACCAAAACCATTTTTATAAATGGTACCATTAGTTTTTAACTTAAATGAAAGTTTTAGGTGATCTATAAACTGGCCTTTGTAGACAGCCATAATGTTAAAGTCTACCACCACATCATTAAAGTCATAATCACCCCGGTTAGGCCAAAGGTCTTCGTAAGCTAAAGAACCATATTTATTTTCTCCAGGGAAATAATATACAGTGCTACACAATTTATTACTAGAAGCTTTAGTCTTCTGTTTAATGTTTCCTTCCTCATCTTTCCAGAAGATTTTTACTGTATTAACTCCGGAATTGGCAGGTGTAGTAAAGAAAGAATCTCCCGCGGGAGCCTGAAGACTTCCACTTACACCCGCTCCGTACAATTGCCAGTTTACGCTAACTTCAAAGCCGTTAGGGTTACGAATTCGCCAGCGACGAACCTGAGCATCGTCTGAGCAAACAGAAGTAAGTTTTAATTTTTCAACTTTGCACAGTCTATTCATAGAGGCTTTGGTCGTGCTCTTGTTGTTACCCAGGCGGTCTTGCCAAAATATTTTTACAGTGTTATTTCCCTGTACCGCGGGAGTCGTAAAGTACACATCACCTTCTGGCACTTCAATAGTCCCTACATGCTCAGTGCCATATACTTTCCAGCTTACAGTAAAGCTTTCATTATTAGGATTTCGGATTCGCCAGTTGCGCACATCTGGAGTTTCTGAACACATTGAAGTAAGCTGTAAGTTTTCAGAATTGCACGCAGCACCGCCAGAAGCTTTTGTAGTAGACTTTTCCTCCTGATAGTTACCCCTCCACTTCAATATCAGCGTGTTAGCCCCCTCTTCGGTAGTCGTTGTAAAGAAGCTGTCTCCTGGTTCTGCGGTACCCTCTCCACTTGGCCAGCTTCCAGCTAAACCTAAGAGCAAAGTCGTTAGGATTCCTTACCCTCCATCTGCGTTCTACATCAGGATCATCAGAGCACATAGAAGTGAGCTGCAAGTCTTCAGAAAAGTCGCAACGCTTGAAAGTAAAACTTTGAAGCAAAATGGTGAATATTCTGCCAAAAGAGGCTACTCGTCCATTTTCTGTACCCTCTTCAGTAAGTTGCTTCATATAAAGCGTGCTGATATGTTGGGGTAGGTTAAGCTCCTGTGTAAACATACCCTCATCATCTGTGGTGGCAGTTAACAACAAATTGGTCAATTCCTTATCAGAATACAGTTCAAATGCTTCTGATTTCATAGGTAGGTCGTTGTACACCAGCTCTAGCTGTAAGTCTACTTTCTTGGTGGTACTGTAATTGAAACCCTCCGGAACTTCTGCTTCAGCCAGAGTAGCTTCTGATTTAGCAGCGCCAGCGGTAGGATCCAATTCCTGTTGCTCACATGAAAAGAAAGTAAATGACAGCACGAATAAACTAAAACAATAGAATATTAGCTTTTTCATACTAAATTATTGGTTAAACATAATTATTTAACACAATAATACTACTAATGTAATATTAGCACAAGAATATTATCAAAATATTATAAATTTTAAGTGAAATAGTTCAATTTCACGCATGTAGTAGGTAATTGTATGGCTACAAGGGTATGAGTCAGATGTAAGAATATCTGAAAAAATAAGAGGGAAAAACAGTGTAAAAGGAAAGAGGTAGATAACAATTGAAAAGCAGGAACTTAAGTGCATTAAATTTTAAGCCCCAGCACCAAAACATCATCAGTTTGCGTTTGACCACCTTTCCATCGGTCAAAAGCTTCTTTAATCATCAGACTTTGGTTTTGCACAGGTTCGTTTTGTATGCTTCCAAGCAGACCCTTAAAGTTTTTACGCATAAACTTTTTATCTCTTTCTCCGCCAAACTGGTCCTGAAAGCCATCAGTTGCCATATAGATCATATCTCCCTGCTTAAGTTTGATATGCTGGTTAGAAAAGTTTTTTTCTACATAAAGCGATCCTCCTAAAGAAAAACGGTTAGGCTTAAGCTGTGCCAAGTCCTCTCCTTCCGTGATATAGATTGGCATCTGGGCTCCGCTATAGCTAAGCTCTAGCTTTTGCCTATCTATAATACAGACTGCCATATCCAGTCCATCGCTGGTAGCATCTTCATGATTCTGATGTTGATGTAGCGCCTCCCTGATCTTAGTGTCCATCATGGAAAGGATTACATTAGGGCTGTTGATACAGTTTTCCAGCACAAGCTCATTCAGCACTGAGTTAGATAGTACTGTCATAAAAGCACCGGGTACTCCATGACCAGTACAGTCCAGTACTGCTACTATCACTTTTTCTCCTATCTCATGTATCCAGTAAAAATCACCTGAGACAATGTCTTTAGGTCGAAAGAAAACAAAAGAGTCAGGAAAAAGATGTTTGAGCTGGTTTTTCTCAGGCAATAGCGAAATTTGTATCCGTTTGGCATACATAATACTATCGGTAATATCCTGCTTGCTTTCTTCCAAAAGCTTGCTTTTACTGCTAATCTCGTCTCTCTGCTTCTCTATTTTGGCTTTTTGCAGATTTATCGCAGCTTTTTGACGTTCCAACTCCAGGTTAGCTTTATTTTTCAATTGGTACTTGCTGTAAAGCACCATACCTAAAATTCCTAAGAGTACTATTCCTATAATCAGGCCGTAGTTAACCATTTTGCGCTCGTTGGCCTGCAACTCCTGAATTTCCTTCTCTTTCTGGTACTGTTCTATTTCTTTCTGCTTTTCTTCCAACTCATACATAGCCTCCATTTCTGCAATACGCTTAGCACTTTCGTTCTCGTACATGCTTTTCTGCTCCAGATCGTAAATGCTAAAATTGATCAGGGCATTCTCTAAATCGCCAACTTTATAATAGTAATTGGCCATCTGGAAATAGCAATCTCTCAGGATAGGGCTTGCTCCTATCTTTTTAGCATGGCTTACACTGCTCTGCAGATACTCATAAGCTTTCTCAAACTGATTAAGCTGCAAGAAAGCTTTTCCTAACTCTAGAGAGGATTTGGTTTGCAGCATTAAATCTCCGTAATCTTCGGCAATCTCTAACGATCCCTCTAAGAGGCTGATAGCTCGCTCACTTTCTTTTTGCTTAACTCTGGTTTTGCCAATATTATAATAAGCATAGCTCATGCCCCTGTCATCTTCATTGGCACGGTCTAAAGCCAATGCACGCCTGAAGTACTCCAATGCACCTTCAAAATCTTCAATTTCAAGTAAAACTTCGCCCATACTGAGATAGGCAGAAGACAGCTCGAAATCCTTATTATACTCTCTGGATAGCTCAATGGCATGCAGTAGAAACTCTTTGGCTTTATCAAATGAGCGCATATCATAATTAATGCTGCCCATAGTATTGAGCAATGCCGGTTTGTATTCTTCAATATTGAGCTCATTGTAGAGGCTAAAAGAACGCATACACTTTTTGGTAGCCAACTCATTATTACCCATATAATTATGGATTTCGCAGAGCATGGAGAGGACATGCGCCAGATTAAGCTTATCCCCTATAGCCTCATACAGGTCAGCAGAAGTCTGGCAATACTCTTCAGCCAGATTGTAATTATCGTTACGGTAGCAGCTTTGACCAATATTAAAGTAGGCCCTGGCCATACCCAAGGAATCCTTACTCGCCTGATGAATAGCAATGCTCTTTTTTAGGTAATGGTCAACACTATCAAAAATGTAATATGCGTTATGGCAATAATATTCAGCCATATGAAGGTAGGCTCGGGCAATCCCTTTATCGTAGCTGGCTTTTTGGGCTGTTTCCAGCTCTTGCTGGGCAATATATTTGGCGGTATCGGGGCGGCGGTGTTCGTAATAATAAAATAGCTCGCCCAGAGCATCGGAGCGCTCCTCCAGGCTTTGTGCCTGCTCAAAGGCCATATTCAGGCTATCCAGTTGCGCATACATCTGATGGCTGCTCATCAAGAAAAAGAGGATTACAATACTGCCAGGACTTATCCTCTTAAACCCAAATGACTTTCCACTTTTCATATAGAATTTTGCCCCTATCATAGTCATGATAAACCTTCAAACTAATCTAACAATCTTCAATATACCCTTTCGCTACCAGCAAGGTAAGAAAATCATGGCTTATTGTGCAGCAATAGCTACGGGTATATCTACCCAAATTTCCCTTTCTGAGATGTACTGCTCTATAGCATATTTTTGCAGTGTTAATCCTTCTCTTTTTGCGTACGCTCTTATTTCCTGAGCCACATCTATCGGGCTGGGCATCACTATAGGATGTGCTTTTATGATGGCTCGTACTGCCTGCCGGGCTTCCAGGGTATCTATATTTGTTTTTTCTATCAGTTGAGCAGGCTTTGAGCTTAATTTAATACCAATTAACTGTTTGAGGCTGTCTTTACTTTCCTGTTCAGGATTATAACTGATGACACTGACTGTACCAATTCCTTGATGCTTCTCTACGTAGCGCTGCATCTCTCTGAAGGTATTCTTTAGAGTATCTGCCTTGTATTCTCCTTCGTAGAGCCTTCCCATAATAATATAGGAAGAAGTATCTGTTTTTTGAATATTAACCTCATTAAAACCACCCAGTAGGTAATACACAAATATCAAAATGATAATTAGGGGTAGCCCAATGACGAATACTTTTTTCAACATATTTATTTTTGCTAATCTTTTTGGAGGCCCCAAAAGCCTTTTAAATGATACCTGTAAACAGCCAAAACTATCTTGCGAAGTGAGTAAATGATTTTGTAGCTTTGCTAACCATTTATCTTATATCTTAGCTTTAAGCCGGAGTATTTTTTCAAAGTTCAAATATCTGGTATCTATTTGATAAAAAACAATTTCGGCAAATGATAGTATGTGTTATATTTTGTATTTGTAAATATGACAGCATGCTCAGTTCATCTACCTAAACTATTTCTATGTTTGCATATATTGAGGGAAAAGTTACATACAAAGATCCTACGTACGTAGTCCTGGATGTTCAGGGTGTGGGCTACGAAATCAAAATATCGCTCAACACTTTTGATGCCCTGGAAGACAAGTCTCAGTTTAAGCTTCATACCTACTTACATGTTAGAGAGGACGCCCAGATTTTGTTTGGCTTTGCGAAAGTAGAAGAAAAGAGACTATTCCTTGATCTTCTTTCAATATCCGGAGTTGGGCCTAGTTTGGCACTAATGCTGCTATCCTCTATGCAAGTTGAAGAAATCAAAATGGCTATAGCCCATGGAGAAGTGAAAAAGATTCAAAGTGTGAAAGGGATAGGAGCTAAAACTGCCCAGAGGCTGGTTCTGGAGTTGCAGGATAAAATTAAAAAAGAACAAATTGGTACATCTCCAGCAGGCAAGCTTGCCGGCACCTCTTCCCTTAAATACAATACTGTAAGAAGCGAAGCGTTATCAGCATTGATAACCTTGGGAGTGAGCCGTGCTGCTGCTGAAAAAAGTATTGACAAAGCCCTGAGTGAATGGCAAAAGTCTAATGCCGCTCAGGGAACAGATATTCGCCTGGAAGAACTGATTAAGCTAGCGCTTAAAACCACATAGTATATTTACATCAATCATAAGTCAACCTTGATCAACCTCTGTAAATTCCTGCTGGCCTACAGAAACAAGGACAGTATACGATACCCAAAGGCTTTGTTAGGCTGCCTGATTTTGATAGGCTGCCTTTTTTCTGCACCCACCCAGGCGCAGGATACTGAGCCTGAATCAGATACTGTTCAGACTACAACTCCTCAGAACAGACCCTATAAGTCTGACACACGCCCTGCTTACCGACTGAGGGACCGCTACGGCAATCCTTTTGCTAATCCCTCCTCTCCTACTCCTTTTCAGCTGTCTACCCCCGCCCAGCTTGACTATGACATACAGGTTGATAGCACCATCAACTATTCTTTGTACGAAAGAATTAACGGATTAGATTTTAGAGCACCAACCAACTTAAGTTTTGATGAATACTCCAGTTTTCAGAACCAGCAGCTGAAAAAAGAGTACTGGAAGTCACGCTCAATCGGGCTGGACGGAGAAAGCGCCGTAAGTGGTAAACGACTCATACCTCCTATCTATACCACTCCGGTATTTGATCGTTTGTTTGGCGGGTCTTTCGTAGATATACGTCCCAACGGATTTGTTACGCTTGACTTTGGAGGACGCTTTCAGCGGATAGATAACCCCAATGTACCTCTAAGACAACAGCGAAATGGCAATTTTGAGTTTGATCAGCAGATCAGCCTGAACGTAGTTGGTAAAATTGGAGATAAGTTGGCAGTTACGGCTAATTTTGACAATAACAACTCTTTTGATTTTCAAAACAACGTAAAAGTTGAATACACCGGCTACGAAGAAGAAATTATTCAGAAAATTGAGCTGGGGAATGTAAGCTTACCCGTAAGTAATAGCCTGATCACAGGCTCGCAGAGCTTGTTTGGACTCAAAACTCAACTTCAGTTTGGCAAGCTATATGTAACCAGCGTAGCCTCCGTACAAAGAGGACAGACTGATGCCATCACCATAGAAAGTGGCTCACAAAACCGTGAGTTTGAAATACGCGCCTCCGAATACGACGAAAACCGTCACTTTTTTTTAGGGCACTTCTTTAGAAAAAATTATGAGCAGTGGCTCAACCGCCTGCCTCAAATCACCTCTGGGCTAAATGTTACCCGTGTTGAAGTATATGTGCTCAACCGTAACAACAATACGGAAACCCTTAGAAATATTGCTGGTTTTATGGATCTGGGTGAAGGAGAAACCATTTACAGAGAAGACAACCCCAATATTGGAGGAGGTGAAGGTGCAGGACCTACACGTAATGGTGCAAACCAGTTATTTAGCAGTTTAGCTAACTCTCCTGGAGCAAGAAGCATTAATGATGTTAATAGCACATTAACCGAAGACTTTGGCCTCACTAAAGCGACAGATTTTGAAGTTATTACCTCTGCCCGTAAGCTTACAGATCGCGAATTTACTTTCAACAGCCAGCTAGGCTATATTTCCCTGAACCGACGCCTCCAGAACGATGAAGTTTTGGCTGTTTCATTTGAGTACACTTACCAGGGACAACGCTATAAAGTAGGTGAGCTTACCGAAGACTACCAGAATAAAGGCGATGATGAAGTAATCTTCTTAAAGCTGCTACGCCCCAGCAAGATCAATCCCGAAGTGCCAACCTGGGATCTGATGATGAAAAATATCTATTCGTTGAATGCGACTCAGATTGACCCGCTTGGTTTTCAGTTCAGAGTAATATATCGCGATGACCGTACTGGTATTGATAACCCTAGTTTGCAGGAAGGAGAGATTGCCAATGAGCCATTAATCAGGCTGCTAGGGCTAGACCAGCTCAACCAGAACAACGACCCCCAGCCCGATGGAAATTTTGACTTCGTAGAAGGTATTACTATCAACACCGATCTGGGTATTATTATCTTTCCAGTAATACAGCCTTTTGGCGATCATCTGCAAGATGCTATACAGGAAGGTAGCCCTGAAGAGGACCTGGTTAACAAATACGTCTATAATGCACTCTACGAAACCACCAAGGCAGACGCTGAGCTGATTACCACTAAGAACAAATACTTCTTAACTGGTAGCTTTCAGGCAGGCTCAGCCAACGAAATCATGCTGCCGGGCTTTAACATAGCAGAAGGTTCAGTACAGGTACTGGCGGGTAACACCCCACTGGTAGAAGGGGTTGACTTTACGGTAGATTATAATCTGGGAAAAGTTAATATCATTAACGAAGGGGTGCTTAGCTCTGGCAAACGTATTCAGATACAATTTGAGAAAGCAGATCTTTTCAACTTCCAGCAGCGTACTCTTTTAGGCACTCGCCTGGACTATCGTTTTAATGACGACATTAACCTTGGTGCTACCGTTCTCCACCTAAACGAGCGCCCCGTAGTTACCCGTGTGGCCATCGGTAGCGAACCTACTCAAAACACCAAATATGGTTTTGACTTTAACTACCGTAAAGAGTCTCGCTTCCTGACAAAAATGGTAGATTTACTACCGATAGTTCAGACCAAAGAGCCTTCCAGCATCACCATTAATGCTGAATTTGCCCAATTGCTACCTGGCACTTCCAATGTGGTGGATGGCGATGGCACCTCATACATAGACGACTTTGAAAATACTATTACTCCCTTTAACCTGGGCGGCTGGCAAAACTGGCAACTGGCTGCTACTCCTACCACAGATGATGACAGATTTATAGTTGCTGATCAGTTAGGAGAAGGCTACCGTAGAGCAAAGCTAGCCTGGTACGTAGTAGATAACAGCGCTTTTTATGTCAATAGCGGTTTACTAAAACCTGACAATATTCCTGATGATGTTGAAAACCATTATGAACGTGAAGTTTATCCTCAGGAAGTATTTATCAATCAGGATGAGCAGGTAGTAAACCCTCCGCTACCCGTTTTTGATATGGTGTACTTTCCCGATGAGCGAGGTCCCTATAACTTCAACCCTAACCTCACACCTGAAGGTAAGCTACCGAACCCTGAAGATAACTGGGGAGGTATTACCAGAGCTATTACCTCTGAAGTAGATTTTGATAAAACAAATATTGAATACATAGAATTCTGGCTAATGGACCCCTTTATTCAGGGGGAGAACGGTACCATAGCAGGCGAAAATAATACAACTGGTGGTGAACTTGTGTTTAACCTGGGTAGCATTTCTGAAGATGTAATTCCAGATGACCGACATTTCTTTGAAAATGGTCTGCCAGAAGATTATGAAAGCGATGATGTTACTCCAACCGATTGGGGACGAGCTCCAGCAGATCAGTTTTTGACTGATTTTTTCAATAATAGTTCTGCTGAGGTTAGAAACAACCAGGATGTTGGTTTTGATGGAGTGCGTAACGATGATGAGTCCAATTTCTACAGTGATCTCATCAGCCGAATGTCTCCACAAGCTCAGGCTGCTATTCAGGACGACCCTTCAGGAGATAACTTTCAGTACTATCTGGGAGATGAGTTGGATGCCCGTAACGCACAAATTATTGAGCGCTACAAGAACTTTAACGGCCAGGATGGTAACACCCCTATTCTGTCGGGTAACGAAAGGTATACTCCCTCGGGAAGCCAGAGCCCCGACAATGAAGATTTAAACCGTGACAATACTCTGAGTGATCTGGAAGAATATTATGAGTACCGAATAAATCTCCGTCCGGGTCAGCTACAAGTTGGGCAAAACTACATTGTAGATAAAACTACCGGCCAAAATACAGGTGTAGACTGGTACCTGTTTAGAATCCCTGTGCGACAGCCAGACAAAATTGTAGGTAACATTCAGGGCTTCAAATCTATTCGCTACATCAGATCTTATTTAACAGGATGGAGACAAAACGCAGCCCTTCGTTTTGTTAAGTTTCAGTTTGTAGGTAGCCAGTGGAGAAGGTATAACGAAGAGCTCTACAAAAAAGGCTTAAACGAGTATACTGAACCTAACGACCCCAACTTTACTATTTCGGTAGTAAACATTGAAGAAAATTCCGCTAATGACGGCGAAGGCTCTCCTTACATGGTTCCTCCCGGCATCAACCGTGATCGTGATAATACCTCTCCTATTGACCGCCTTGTCAACGAGCAATCTCTTCAGCTGTGTGTGGAAGACCTTAAAGATGGAGACGCAAGAGCTGCATATAAAAACATGACACTGGACCTAATCAATTATGGTAAGATCAGAATGTTTCTGCATGCTGAAAGCCAGACGGCAGAAGACAGCTCTGTACATGCTTTCTTAAGGTTAGGTACAGACTTTACCGAAAACTATTATGAGGTAGCCATTCCTCTGGTAATGTCCGAAGCTGGTATCTTGGATGAGCGAGTAGTGTGGCCAGAAGAGAACGAACTGGAAATAGACCTGAACGACCTCTATGCGATTAAGTCCAGAAGAAACAACGCTGACCTGGCTATCAACCTACCCTATACAGAAAAGATAGGCAAACACCTGATAACGGTGGTAGGTCGCCCTGAACTAAGTACAGTACAGACGGTGATGATTGGTATACGCAATCCACAAACTCCTGACCGAGCGCCAAAAGATGTGTGTATCTGGGCTAACGAGTTAAGAGTAGGTGATTTTGACCGAACCAGCGGCTGGGCAGCCAATGCAAGAATCAATACTCAGCTAGCTGATGTAGCAAACATAACGGCTTCAGCCCGCCATATGACTTTTGGTTTTGGAGGCGTACAGTCCCGTATATCGGAGCGCTCTCGTGAAGAAGCCACCGAATATGATGTGTCTGCCAATGTAACTGTAGACAAATTTCTACCACAGAAGCTGGGCTTAAGAATTCCAATGTTTGTGAGTTATGAGAAAGGAATGATTGAGCCTCAGTTTGACCCTCGCGATCCGGATATCCCTCTGGATGCCGCCCTGGCTGCTTTACCGGCAGATGAGCGTGCGGCCTATCGCCAGATTGTGACTGACCAGGTAACACGACGTAGCCTGAACTTTACCAATGTACGCAAGATCAAGCTCAACGAAAATGCCAGATCGCACTTTTTTGATCTGTCAAACTTTACATTCTCATACGCTTATAGCGATGTAGAGCGCACTAATTTTAATACAGCGCTTTACTACCAAAGAATTATGAGAGGAGGTATTGGCTATAACTACAGCTTCCCTGAGCTTAATGTGCAGCCCTTTGCCAATGTAGGCATATTTAGTTCTCCCTGGCTGGCCCTGATCAGAGATTTCAACTTCTCTCCTATTCCTTCAACCATCAGTATAAGAGGAGACCTGAACCGTAGCTTTGTAAAAACGGTATACCGTGGCGAAGACCTCAATCCTTTGTCAGACCCACTGTATGAGAAAGCATTTACCTTTAACAGAATTTACGATATGCGCTGGAACCTGTCTCAGAACCTGGCGCTGGACTACGGTGCGCGTGCTTACGCTATTATAGATGAGCCTGAAGGTGACCTGGAAACTCAGGCTGAAATTGACACGGTAATCAACAACCTGAAGCGCTTTGGTCGTATGAAAAATTTTGATCAAAACCTTAGTGCTACCTATACTGTGCCTTTCGACAAACTGCCAATCACAGACTGGGTAAGTGCTGATATCAGGTACAATGCTGGCTATACCTGGACTGCCGGAGCCATTGGCTTTGCCGATACCTTGGGAAATACCATAGAAAACAGCCGTGACCGCAGCCTTAATGGTAGAGTAGATTTTGTGAGCCTTTACAACAAGGTAGGTTTTCTTAAAAATATAAACACCCCATCGCGGGGTAGGGCCAGCAGAGCACGCCCCAGCGCACCACAAAATAATGCTGACTCGCTACAGCAAGAGAAGCCAAAGGGTGAAGGCAAATTTGCCAAAGGCTTTTTACGCCTGCTTATGTCTTTGCGTTCTATTAATGCCAACTACAATATGAGCGAAGGAACTCTGCTACCAGGCTTTATGCCAGAAGCCCGCTTCTTTGGTATGGATAGTACATTTAGTGCTCCCGGCCTTCCTTTTCTACTAGGTAGTCAGGATCCTGAAATACGAAACCAAGCGGTACGAAATGGCTGGCTCACTACCAGTAGTGCCCTAAGTATGCCTTTCCAGCAGTCGCAGGTAGAGAATTTTAACATACGAGCTGATATTGAGCCTTTCAAGGATTTCCGCATTCAGCTGGACTTTAAAAAGACCAAGACTGGCACCTATCAGGAAATTTATCGGCTAGACTCAGTGGTAGATCAGCAGACTGGCAGAGTAAGCTACCAGTATAATGCTCAGAACCCCGCAAGAATAGGGAATTACGACCTTACGTACTTTACTATGCGAACCGCATTCTCTAAAGATGATGCAGAGAATAATTCTGAGATTTTCAGAGAGTTTGAAAACAATCGCGATATTATTAAAGCCAGGTTGGAAGGACTTAACCCAAACCCCGGAACATACGACCGAAACTCTCAGGATGTATTGATACCTGCGTTTTTGGCAGCCTACAGCGGGCAAGATGCCAATGACGTAAAACTTAGCCCTTTCCCCAGAATACCTCTGCCCAACTGGAGAATAGACTATGCTGGCCTTCCACGCCTGATACCTGAGCTAAGCGATGTGTTTATGTCGTTTAACATTACACATGGTTATATTTCCAACTACTCTGTAAGCAATTACACCAGTAACCTGCTGTACGGAGACGAAAATTTACTTTTGCTCAGCCGCAATGTAGAAGACTACCCTATGGCCAGTGAGCTAAGCGAAAACGGAGACAATACTTTTGCTCCTGTTTATATCATTCAGCAGGTAACTATTACCGAAAGATTTTCTCCACTAATCGGACTCAATATCAGAACCCGTAGCAGGCTCACAGGTAGAATTTCTTATGATGTAGAAAGAAGCCTCGCTCTTAATATGTCAAACACCCAGGTAACTGAGCTCAACAGCAAATCCATCAATGTTAATTTTGGCTTCGTAAAATCTGAGCTTAGACTTCCTTTTAAGGTAGAAGGCAGAAGTATCACTTTAGAAAACGACCTTACTTTTAATCTGGGGATGACTTTTAAAGACACCAAAACGGTACAGCGCAAACTGGATGAAGAAAGCACTGTTACTAATGGAAATATCAACTTCCAGTTCCGTCCAACTATGGATTATAACATCAACGAAAAGCTAAATATTCAGCTGTATTTTGCCCGTACCATCAATGACCCAAGGGTAACAAGTTCGTTTAAGAGAGTAACTACAGAATTTGGGGTTCAGGCTCGCTTTAACCTTGCGCAATAATTTGTGAAAACAAAAGACAAAGGAGCTACATTAATAGTAGTATTGGGTTTTGCGCTTTGGTAAAAAAGCCCTTACATTTGGCCAAAAAAATAATAATTATGAACCTACCTGAAAATCTTAAATACACTAAAGATCACGAATGGGTAAGAATAGAAGGTGATGTAGCTTACGTGGGCATCACAGACTTTGCTCAAAGTGAATTAGGTGATATCGTTTTTGTAGAAGTAGAAACTGAAGGAGAAGAAATGAGTCAGGGCGAAGTATTCGGCACAGTAGAAGCTGTAAAAACCGTATCTGACCTGTTTATGCCCCTAGATGGTAAAATCCTTGAATTTAATACTGAGTTGGAATCGTCTCCTGAGGTGGTAAATGAAGACCCTTACGAGAAAGGATGGATGATTAAAATCAGTATTGCTGATACCTCTCAGCTTGACGACTTATTGGATGCACAAAGCTATCAGGAAGAAACCGGAAATTAATTTCCGGTTTTTTTTGCTAGCCTTCAGCACAGATTTTTTATGTTTTTCAGATTTAATTTCTTCACTATAGTATGGGCCATAGTTATACTTTTTTTGGTGCTAATGCCCGGGCAACAGATGCCTAAAATAAGTGGAGATTATCTACTGAGCATAGACAAATTAGCCCACGCATTCGTTTTTTGCATATTGGTTTTACTAATGATTGTGGGCTTTATTAAACAGCACCGCTTTCCCATACTCCGAACTAAGGCCGTTACCTATTCGTTAGTAATATCAATATCATACGGACTCATTCTGGAAATAATGCAATTATTAAGCTCAGCCAGAATGGTAGAGCTTCTGGATGCAGGAGCTAACATTGCAGGTTGTATCTCCGGGTGGCTACTTTTTTTGCTGATATACAGACTATAAAAAGTTAGCATATCATTTTTCTTGTACATCCGGTTTCAATTTTGTAATTTATGTGCTAATATTACATGGTAATTATATTAAAAACTTATTTATGGAATCTAAGAAAACGCCCAGAGCCGATCTTAGCAAAAAGACCGGACTTCACCTGAGTATAGGTTTAGTGATAAGTTTGGCTGTTGTAACTTTGGCTTTTGAATGGAAGTCTTACGACGAGCAAACCTTAGTAGACTTAGGTGTTGTGGAAGATGATTTTGAGGATGTGATGGATATACCACCAACCGAGCAACCACCTCCACCTCCCCCAAAAATTCAGCAGCCTGAAATTGTAGAGGTTCCTGATGAAGAAGAAATTGAAGAAGAAATTGAAATTGATCTTGACGTAGAGATCACTGAAGATACCCAGATTGAAGAGATGGTGTTTGAAGAAGCACCTGAAGAAGAGGTATCTGATGAAATTTTTATGGTAGTGGAAGATCAGCCTGAACCTCAGGGAGGTATGGCCGCTTTCTACCAGTACGTTAGTAAAAACCTGAAGTATCCTTCTCAAGCACGTAGAATGGGTGTAGAAGGTAAAGTGTTTGTACAGTTTGTGGTAGACAAAGATGGTTCTATCAGCCAGGTACAAGCAATTAAAGGTATTGGAGCAGGATGTGACGAAGAAGCTGTTCGCGTACTACAAAACGCACCCAAGTGGAAACCTGGTAAGCAGCGTGGTAGACCAGTAAGAGTAAGAATGGTACTACCTATCACATTCAAACTAGGATAATGTGATTTTGATTTAGATGTTAATATTGATTATTAGCAAGAAAGCCGGTTCATTTAGTGTTCCGGCTTTTTTTATGTGCTTTATTCTCTTAACTATAACACCTCCTCATTTGTATTCTGTTACCTGAGAGACTCACTCGTATTAGCACAAAAGGGCTCTTCAGTATTCTCCGGTAACTTAAACATCTACCTTATCTTCTGCTCGCAGCAGCTCGTAATAGTAACGACTCATTAGCTCAGTCCCGTCCCTAATGATATACAGCAACTTAAGTATTAGCTTATCTCACACTGTATACTGGACCTTATGCAGCACCAATAGTTATAGAACATTGCTTTACTGTACAGGCATAAAAAAAGCGCCCCTTCCGGAGCGCCTATATATACATACCTGTTTACATCAAACTTTTACTGAGCACTGTCCTTTTTAGGTAGCACATTAGTAATAATTTTTACTCTTTCCTGGGCATTTACCGCATTGGATACTACAGTAACCACTTTGTTTTGTTTACCCATTTTACCAGCACTATTGAATGATACTGCAATTTCTCCTCCTTCCCCAGGAGCAAGAGGCTCGCGAGGCCATGAAGTAGCTGTACACCCGCATGTAGTTAGCACATTTGAAAGTATTAAGGGTTCAGTACCACTATTCTCAAACTCAAATACATAGCTTACTTTATCACCCTGCTCAATATCTCCAAAATCATGTGAGCTCTTGGCAAAAGTAATTTGCGGGCCATCTACTGCTTCGGCCTGCTGTGAGTTCTGAGCAAAAAGCTGCACAGAGAGAAGTACTACCGCTGAAAGTAAAAAGAATTTTTTCATAACACTATTTCAAATTTATTGATGCTTGTACAAAAACCATTCCTGCATAAGAAGCACAAATATTATACATTAAGTTCGGGCTTGTAAAAAAATGCCACGAATTAGCGCTTTTTTCTTTTATCGCCACTCAAAATTATAGGTTTATTCCAACCAAAGTTTTCCTCTTAGTGTCATCAGTAATAACAAAGCAACACAACCAAATTTAAAAATTAACTATCTATGAAAATGAATTTCTCAATTAAACACTACCTGTATATGATGACTACTGTGGTGTTTCTTAGTGGATGTTTGGATACTGGAGATACTGATTTTGAGAAACAGGTAAAATTTGAGGAAAAGCTCATTACAGACCACCTTGAATCAAACAACATTACAGCTACACGTGACAACAGCGGAATGTACTATCAGGTACTGGAAAAAAATACAGGGGGCACCCCGGTAGAAGAAGAAGATGTAGTTTCTATACGTTATGTCATGAAAACTTTGGGGGGAAAGTTTATTGATAGCCTTAGCATGAGTACCGAAGCGGATTCTGCTGTAATTTTTCAGCATGTTACTGGCGCAATCTATCCGGAAGGAATTAACTGGGGAGTAAGACTAATGAATGAAGGAGAAAAATTCCGTTTTTATATACCTTCTTATTATGGCTTTAAAAACTACTCTTATAAGACACTGATACCTTCCGAGAGTATTCTTGTTGTAGATGTTGAAGTAGTAGATGTTTTATCAGCCTCAGATATGGCGGCCAGGGAAGATCAGGGAATTAAAGACTATATAGCGGAAAATGAACTGGAAAATGTTAAAAAACAATCTTCAGGGGTATATTATCAGGTACTTGAAGAAGGATCTGGCTCTGTACTAAAAGCCGGTCAGTCTGTAGAGGTACAGTACAAAGGCTACTTCCCTAACGGTGAAGTTTTTGATGAGTCAAAGAGCGATACCCCTCTTAGCTTCGTGGTAGGGTATAATAACCTTATAGCTGGCTTTGATGAAGGAATCAAGCTAATGAAGAAAGGTGAAAAAGGCCGAATATTTATCCCTTCCAAGCATGCCTATAATCAGGGTACTCAAGTAATCCCTGGTCTTATCAGAAAAGACTTTCTGGAGAAATATCAGATCAGGAATATGCCTCCATTTCAGACCCTCATCTTTGATGTAGAAGTAACGAAGGTAAACTAATAGCTAAGCTCATTAATAAGGTAAAAGGCTGACAGTACTTGTCAGCCTTTTTTTATTCAAAAAAATCTGGATTAAAGTTCATCAGATACAGTTCTGATTTGGCTCTGGTGACAGCTGTGTACAACCATCGTAAGTACTCATGATTGATCATTTCATCTTTCAGATATCCCTGACTTACAAACACAGCATCCCACTGACCACCCTGAGACTTATGGCAGGTTAAGGCATACGCAAACTTAATTTGCAAAGCATTCAAATACATATCGCTACGTACGGCTTCTATCTGCTCCTGCCGATTGCCTACTTCTTTGTACTCTTCAAACACCTGCTCATATAACTCATGATATTTATCTTCAGCCAGAGCTGGTGTAGGCGCATGAAGGGTATCAAGAATAACTTTTGCTTCAAAAGCAGGTTGGTCAGGATAGTCCAGAAGCTGAAGCTCAAGGGTTGCAAACCTTAAGTCATACTTTTCTTCAAAATCTACCACCCTACGAATTTCTACAAAATCTCCATTAGCCAAAAAGCCCGCAGGTGAATCCTCATCCAGAAAATAGTAGTTATTTTTTACGATCATAAGGTAGTCTCCTGCTTCTACTTCGCTTTCGTAAAAAAATATATTTCGCCGGATATACTCGTTGTAGGATACACTTTCGCGATTAGAACGACAGATGATAGTAGTGTTCTCTTTTCCAAACTTATCATAAGCGTACCTAAGACCATCTTCTAAACGTTCGCCAGGCATTCTAAAAATATCGGTAAACTTCCTGGTCTGAAAAGCGATTTTGAATTTATCCTTTACTAACTCATTACGGATATAAGTGGCGTTATACAGTATACCTGAAACCAGCTCTTGCCGTTTTACTTCTGTAAGTTCAATCTCCTGCAACGATAAGCGATAAACTGAAGAAAGATATTCGGCATCTAAACCCCGGCTTAGGTTTTGCCCAACAGGAGGCAGCTGTGCGGCATCCCCTATGAGCATTAACTTATTTGTAGGATCTTCAAATACATAGTCTACCAGATCTGCAAGCAGGCTCCTGCCATCCATACCAGGTTCATCAGAAAGCATAGAGGCTTCATCTATGACAAAAAGCGTTTGTTTGTAATAGTTACGCCTTCTTCTGAACTGTATTTTTCCACTTTGGGGGTCGGCTGTGCGCTGATATATAATTTTGTGAATGGTGTAGGCATTACGCTTTGTATAATTAGCCATTACTTTAGCGGCTCTACCTGTAGGAGCCAGTAATACTGAACGGAAATCAAACTCCGGCAGTGCTTTTACTAAAGCGATCAATACACTCGTTTTTCCGGTACCCGCATAACCTCTCAACATGAGCGTCATCCGTAGTTGGTCATGCCTGGTCAGGAAGTGATCAAAAAGTAAAAAAAGTTTCCTCTGCCCTTCGGTAGGGCTAAAAGGAAACTTCTTCTGAATGATTTGGGAAGGTTTAGGCAAAGCTGATGCTGTTAGCCTGCGTTTTAAAATTCAGCGTTCTCAGGTGTTCTAGGGAAAGGTATAACATCACGGATATTACCCATACCTGTTACAAATAGTAGTAGCCTTTCAAAGCCCAGACCAAAGCCACTGTGGGGCGTAGTACCGAACTTTCGGGTATCCAGATACCACCACATCTCTTCCTGAGGAATATCGGCTTCCTCCATACGTGCAATTAGTCGGTCATGACGCTCTTCGCGTTGAGAGCCACCGATAATCTCTCCTATACCGGGGAAAAGCACATCCATAGCAGCCACTGTCTCTTTTCCGGGCTCTTCTCCGTCGTTTTGTCGCATATAAAAAGCCTTGATAGACTTAGGATAATTATACAGGATTACCGGGCGTTTAAAGTGCTTTTCTACCAGAAAACGCTCATGTTCAGACTGGAGGTCTGCCCCCCAATCTTCTATCAGATACTGAAATTTTTTCTTTTTATTAGGCTTAGAGTTTCTTAAAACGTTAATAGCCTCCGTATAAGTGACACGCGCAAAGTCATTGCTAACTATGAAGTTTAGCCTTTCCAGCAGCGTCATCTCACTTTTTTCTTCTTTCTTTTTATTCTTTTCTTCATCCAGAGCTCTATTGTTAAGAAACTCCAGATCATCTGCACAGTGGTCAAGCGCATACTGTACCAGATACTTCAGAAAAGACTCAGCCAGATCCATATTATCTTTCAGCTCGTAGAAGGCCATCTCTGGCTCTACCATCCAGAACTCAGCCAGGTGGCGTGAGGTATTGGAATTTTCTGCACGGAATGTAGGACCAAACGTATAGATTTCACCAAGGCCCATTGCTGCAAGTTCACCTTCCAGCTGTCCAGAAACAGTCAGGTTGGTAGGCTTAGCAAAAAAGTCCTGCTTAAAATCTATCTCTCCTTCTTCATTGCGGGGCGGTTGGTTAAGGTCTAAAGTAGTTACCTGAAACATCTCACCTGCCCCTTCAGCATCGGAAGCAGTAATGATAGGCGTATGCACATTGTAGAATCCTCGCTCGTTAAAGAACTGATGGATCGCAAAAGTCATCGCATGGCGGATACGATAGATTGCACCGAAAGTAGAAGTACGAGGACGTAGGTGGGCGATCTCTCTAAGAAATTCAAAGGAATGTTTTTTTGGCTGCAAAGGATAGGTCTCCGGATCAGCCTCTCCTAATATTTCTATTTCGTCTGCGGGTAATTCTATTTTTTGACCATGCCCCTGAGAGGCAGCCAGCTTACCTTTTACTGCTATGCACGCACCGCTTGTAACTTTTTTCAGAGTTTCTTCACCAATAGTATTCGGATCTGCTACAATCTGCAAATTATGAATGGTAGAACCGTCGTTGAGCGCAATAAATGCAACATTTTTGCTGCCTCGTTTTGTTCTCACCCAACCTTTGACCAATACCTCCTGATCCAGAGGCATTTCCTTCAATAATAAACTGATTTTGGCTCTCGTTAGACGCATAGCTCGTGCCAACAATTTTTAGATTAAAAAAATCCAAAACAAATTGCTGTGAATAACTTTTGAATTAATGAAATATTATCTTACTAGTGTACTAAAAGGTGTTTGCAAAGCAACGATATTTTGCTCTTTTTATCAAAGATTTGATAGAATATAATAAATTTGGACACAGTTTGGTAAAGTAGATTAAAGGAGAATATACATGCAGAAGCTTGGTTTAAGCCAGACCTTAAGTCAGAAACTTTCTCCTCAGCAAATACAGTTTATTAAGCTCTTACAAATTCCTACGGCCGAGTTAGAAGCCAGGATTGAGCAGGAACTGGAAGTCAACCCTGCTTTAGAAGAAGGACGTGATGAAGACGAGGGAATTACGAGTAGCGAAGACGACTTTGATAGTGATGCTGAGAGAGACGATCTTAACGATGAGTTAAGTATTGAAGATTATCTGTCTGAAGATGAATTTGGTGGTTATAAAATGTACGGCGACGGAAACTACTCCGACGAGGAAGACCGTGATATGCCCATACCTACCAATACTACTTTGAGCGAGCAGCTTATCTCTCAGCTCAATTTTTTAGCGTTGGATGATAGAAGGCACCAGATTGGCCTTCAACTTATAGGAAGTATTGAAAGCGATGGCTACATACGCAGAGAGCTGGAAGCAATCATTAACGATCTAGCTTTTTCGCAGAATATAGATACTGACCTGGATGAGGTGGAAGAGATTCTTACTCAAATCCAACAGTTTGACCCTGCGGGTATTGCAGCAAGAGACCTACAGGAATGCTTAGTTTTACAACTGGAAAGAAAAGCTGACCCTGATAAATACCATAAGCTAGCTATAGATATTCTTAAAGATCACTTTAAAGAATTTACTAAAAAGCACTTTGACAAGATTTGCCGTAAGCAGGGCATAGATGAAAACTCTTTACGCGAAGCTATCAGTATTATTACTAAGCTTAATCCCAAGCCTGGTGGGTTTGTAGACAGTACTGCCCGTACACAATACATTATTCCTGACTTTATTCTTAACAACAACAATAGCAAACTAGAGCTTTCTCTTAACTCCAGAAACGCGCCAGAGCTTAAAATCAGTCGCTCGTACTCTGATATGCTTCAGGCTTATGATAAGAACAAAAAGGACAAGAAGTTAAAAGAAACCGTTACTTTTGTAAAGCAGAAGCTAGACTCTGCCAAATGGTTTATAGACGCCATACGTCAGCGTCAGCAAACGCTGCTAACAACAATGGAAACCATTATTAAGTATCAGTACGACTTTTTCTTAACTGGCGACGAGAGCAAACTAAAACCCATGATTCTGAAAGATATTGCTAATGAGATAGGTATGGATATTTCAACAGTATCCAGAGTAGCTAACAGCAAATCGGTACAAACTGAGTTTGGAGTTTACCCTCTTAAATACTTTTTCTCAGAAGGTATTGCCACTGAATCGGGCGAAGATGTAAGTAGCCGCGAAGTGAAAAACTACCTTAAAGGCCTGGTAGATAATGAGGACAAAAGAAAGCCTTTGTCTGACGACAAACTTGAAAAACTGCTTAAAGAAAAAGGGTATAATATTGCCAGGCGTACTGTTGCTAAATACAGAGAGCAGTTACAAATACCTGTGGCAAGGCTAAGAAAGGAATTGTAAATGGTAAGAAAACTGTCTATTACCATATCCGTTCTTATGCATCCGTTGCTTATGCCAACGCTTTTGTTTGCTTTACTTTTTTATTATGCTCCGGTTATTACGCAACCTATTAATGCTAAAGCAGCAAACTATCTGTTGCTGGCAGTATTTATTACCACCTTTTTACTACCTATGGTAAGTATTACTGCCCTCCGCTTTTCTGACTTTATGAACAAAGGTAAAATTACTGCCCTGAGCATACCTCAACGACAGGACAGGGTATTACCATTTTTCTTTACTACCATTTTTTACATCATCACTACTTATATGTTCTTCTCTAAGTTTAAAGTAAGCCAGGTGTTGGTAGTAATTCTAGCAGCTATAACCTTAATCATTTTACTACTTAGCTTCCTTACGCTTTTTATTAAAGTAAGTGCACACAGCGCCAGTGCTTCAGCCTTTACTGGTTTTCTTATAGGGTTAGGGCAAGCTTATCCTGAAGAAAATTTGCTATGGCCTCTGCTAGCTGTTTTAGTATTGGGAGGAATGGCAATGTCGGCGCGCCTTTATCTGGACACGCACCGACCTGTAGAAATTCTGATTGGAAGTATACTGGGCCTGGGAGTTAGTATTAGCTCAGTCTTATTTTTTATGTGACAGAAAAAGCTTATTTCTTAAAGAGAGAATCTACAAACTCCATCTTATTAAACACCTGCAAATCGTCCATCTGCTCTCCTACTCCGATATATTTAACCGGAATATTAAACTGATCTGAGATACCAATTACCACACCGCCTTTAGCCGTTCCGTCTAGTTTAGTAATGGCGAGAGCGCTCACTTCAGTAGCGCGGGTAAACTCTTTAGCTTGTAAAAAAGCATTTTGTCCAGTGCTACCATCTAGTACCAGTAATACCTCGTGGGGAGCTTCAGGAATAAACTTTTGAACTACTCTCTTAATCTTTGAAAGCTCATTCATCAGATTTACTTTATTATGTAACCTTCCCGCAGTGTCTATAATCACTACGTCAGCTCCCATTTCTTTGCCCTGCTTGGCAGTATCAAAAGCAACGGAGGCAGGATCAGTATTCATACCATGAGAAACAACAGGCACACCTACTCTTTCTCCCCACAGCTTAATCTGATCTACGGCTGCAGCTCTAAAAGTATCGGCAGCACCTAATAAAACGCTATGTCCGCGTTTTTTAAACTGGTAAGCCAATTTACCTATGGTAGTTGTTTTGCCTACCCCATTAACGCCTACTACCAGTATTACATGAGGTTTATGGGTGTTGGGGACATGAAAATCATCGGCATCTACATCAGCCGCCTGATCCTCATTTTCGGCCAACAAGCCGGCAATTTCTTCGCGTAGTATTTTATCAAGCTCGGAGGTGCTGAGATATTTGTCTCTAGCAACTCTGGCTTCTATACGATCAATAATTTTGATAATCGTATCTACTCCTACATCGCTGGTAGCCAGTATACCCTCAAGTTCATCCAGGACTTCATCGTCTACCGTAGCCTTACCGGCAATAGCCTTACCCATTTTGGAAAAGAAGCTATCTTTTGATTTTTCAAGCCCTTTGTCCAGCGATTCTTTTTTGTCTTTAGAGAAGAAACCAAACAGTGCCATAGACCTATTGGATAAAAAAGTAAAATGATAATATACAAAAAAAGCCCATAGCGGGCTTTAATAAAACTTTGCGAAATAAAATTTCTTATTTCTTGGCCAAATAATCTTTAACCGAATCTACTGGCACCATTTCTTCTCTGAAAGTATAGGCTCCAGTTTTAGGTGACTTAACCGCTTTGATTACCTTAGCAACGGTTTTACCACCTTCTTTACGCATTGAAGCAACTGATTTCTTTGCCATGGTTATTTAATTTCTCTGTGAACAGTATGTTTCTTTAAAATAGGATTGTACTTTTTACGCTCCAATCTTTCAGTCGTGTTTTTACGATTTTTGGTGGTAATGTAGCGAGAGGTACCAGCCTGACCACTTTCTTTGTGTTCGGTACACTCTAGAATTACCTGCACACGATTACCTTTACTTTTCTTAGCCATTGTTCAAATAATATTTTTGATAATCAGATGTAACTGACTTTTAAATCTATTTATACTAAAGCTGTACCTTTTTCTCTAGCTTCTTTTAGTACAGAGGTAATTCCTCTTTTGTTGATAGTTCTCAACACAGAAGTAGATACTTTAAGCGTTACCCAGCGATCCTCTTCTGGAAGGTAAAAGCGCTTCTTCTGAAGATTAGGGTAAAATTTACGCTTAGTCTTATTATTTGCTTTGGAAACGTTATTTCCTACACGTGGTCTCTTACCGGTGATCTGACAAACTTTAGCCATTTTATCTCAATATTTCTTCTTCCTGATATTTAAGGTTGCAAATATCTATAAAATATTCCACATTCAAAAAACTTACTCCTCCTTTTTTACATTATCATACAGCTCATATCGGCAGAAGCATACCTCATAACCGCTTTTACAAAAATACAGTTCAGAAAACACGATACAAAGCCTGTTGTTATACTTATAATTCAGAATTTATCACTTCATTTTGGAATTCATACTAATCTGACTAGATTTTGGCATCTTAAAAGAACATAATAAGCATTGCACTACTTTAAATAGCTTATTTACACATTTTTATCAACAGAAACTCTAGAGTGAATGACTGAGCACATTACTTCAAGCCAGGAGGCAATAACCCTCGAGGATAAATACGGCGCACACAATTACCACCCACTACCCGTAGTTCTTGCTAAAGGAGAAGGCATCTTTTTGTGGGATGTGGAAGGAAAAAAATATTACGACTTCCTTTCTGCCTACAGTGCTGTAAACCAGGGCCACTGCCACCCTCGCATACTTAACGCTCTGCAAGAGCAGGCACAAAAGCTAACCCTTACTTCTCGGGCATTTCATAATGATGTGCTTGGCCCTTACGAAAAGTTTATTACCGAGCTTTTTGGCTATGACAAAGTACTTCCTATGAATACGGGAGTAGAAGGAGGAGAAACGGCAGTAAAACTATGTAGAAAGTGGGCATACACAGTTAAAGGGGTACCCGATAATCAAGCCAAAATTATATTTGTAAATGGTAACTTCTGGGGAAGAACACTGGCAGCCATCTCATCATCTACTGACCCGCAAAGCAAAGGTGGATTTGGGCCTTACATGCCGGGTTATGAGCTTATCCCTTATAATGATTATGCTGCTTTGGAACAAGCACTGGAAGACCCTAACGTAGCGGGATTCATGGTAGAGCCTATTCAGGGAGAAGCTGGAGTAGTAGTGCCGGATGAGGGCTACCTGAAAAAAGCTTACGAGCTTTGCAAAAAGAAAAACGTGCTTTTTATCGCTGATGAAGTACAAACTGGCATTGCGCGTACCGGTAAACTGTTTGCCTGCCAGCACGAAGGTTTTCGCCCAGACATATTAATTTTAGGTAAAGCTCTCTCTGGAGGTGTTATGCCTGTTTCCGCTATACTGGCAGATGATGAGGTTATGCTTAGTATTAAGCCAGGCGAGCATGGTTCCACATTCGGAGGAAACCCTTTGGCATGTGCTGTTGCCATGGCAGCACTACAGGTAGTAGAAGACGAAAAGCTCTCCGAAAATGCAGAAGCGCTGGGGCAGGTATTCCGACAGCGAATGCAGCAACTTGTAGAAAAAAGCGATTTAGTAACTCTGGTAAGAGGAAAAGGCCTACTGAATGCAATCGTCATTAATGATAGCGAGGATAGTGATACGGCATGGAATATTTGTATGCAGCTTAAGGAAAACGGACTACTGGCCAAACCTACACACGGAAACATTATTAGGTTTGCTCCACCATTAGTCATTACTGAAGAACAGCTTCACGCCTGCTGCGACATTATTGACAGTACAATTATGAATTACGCTGTTTCCTAAAAGAGACATGCATAAAGATAAGCTTGTGAACGGTAGGTGAAACATCATCTACCGTTTTTTTATATTGCCGCTACTGACTGCTAAACCATAGTATTTTGCTGAAAGACTTTTACTCCTTTGTTTTAAATCATCAGAAAGAGATATTAGAACAAACTCTTGAACACATTTGGATTACACTGGTATCCTTAGCCCTGGCTTCTGCAGTGGGTATCTCTGTGGGTATACTAATCTCGCGTTACCAAAAAGCTTCCAGAGGAGTACTAAGTTTTGTAAACATCATTCAAACCATTCCGAGTATTGCCTTATTAGGTTTTTTACTACCTTTTTTCGGTATAGGTGTCACTCCTGCCATAATTGCCCTTTTCCTATATGCTCTTTTGCCTATTGTCAGGAATACGTATGCAGGTATAGATGGTGTAGAACCTGCTATCATAGAAGCTGCCCGGGGTTTAGGCATGAGCAATAAACAGATTCTAATGCGCGTTGAATTGCCTCTGGCAACTCCTGTAATTTTTGCTGGTGTACGTACCGCCATGGTAATTAATATAGGGGTAGCTACGCTCTGCGCTCTGATTGCAGCAGGAGGATTAGGCGAGTATATTTTCCGAGGTATAGCTGTTAATAATGTTAATATGATACTCGCAGGTGCTATTCCTGCTTCTCTTCTCGCTATCTTCTTTGATACTATCCTTGGTGTACTTCAAAAGCATATACAAAAGCTCCTGCGACCACTATTGTTTGTCACTTCAGCAATCATTTCTGCCCTGTTAATATATCAGGCAGTTCTACCCTACTTCTCTTCCGAAGCAGATAAGTTTATTGCTGGTTTTAATTCTGAGTTTATGGAAAGAGAAGATGGCTACCCTGGCTTACAGGAAACCTATGGGTTTTCTATGAACGCGATGGAGATGGAGATAGGCCTGATGTATGAAGCCTTGAGAAGTAAAAAAGTAGATGTCATCAGCGGTTTTTCTACTGATGGAAGAATTGCAGCTTATCAGTTAAGAGTACTGGAAGATGATAAAAATTACTTTCCGCCTTATTATGCAGCACCGCTTATCCGGACCGCTACACTAAAAAAGTACCCTGGCTTAAAAGAAACCTTTGACAAGTTGGAAGGAGCAATTTCTGAGAAAGAAATGATGCAAATGAACTATGAGGTAGATCAGGAAAAGAAATCTCCGGAAATAGTTGCCCGGCAATTTCTAGAGGGCAAAGGTTTTGAGCTTAAGCCTAAGAAGAAAGGAGAAGCTGATCTGGTCATTGGGTCAAAAAACTTTACCGAAAATTTTATACTTGCGGAAATGTTCGCTGCGCTGGTAGAGAGCCAAACTGATTTAACTGTAGAGCTCAGACAGGGTTTTGGAGGCACCAAACTGTTAATTGATGCTATAAGATCTGGCGCCGTAGATATATACCCTGAGTACACTGGCACCGCATTGCTGGTAATGATACAACCTCCTACACATGTAGTAGATAGTCTTATTAAAAGTAAGGAAAAGGTTTATCATTATGTACAGCAAAAGTCTCAGGAAGACTTTGGACTGAGTTGGCTACAGCCTTTAGGGTTTAACAATACTACAGCCTTAATGATGCGAGAAGAAAAAGCAGAAGAATTAGATATAAAAAGCATCAGCGACCTTAGGAGTTACATCAAAAGCTTAAAAGAATAAGCTTATTTGAGTTCACTATACTTATCAGCAATGTAGGTAACGGACTCTTTAAGTTTATTAATTTCTTTTTTGCACATGCTTCGGTAGGGCTCTTCCATTTCCGCAATTTCTATTAGACCTTCTATCCTACTGATATCGCTCAGAAAACGTTGATGGTGCAAATCGTGAATAATTCCATCATGAAGCACTTTATAATCTGAGAAGCGATTAAGATAGTTACGGTGTATATAAAAGAGATATATCGCAACACCATTGAATATGCAAAAAATAGCGGAAAGGTCTACCCAGATAGGTGAACTCTGTGTAAATGGCAGTGTATCATAAGTCATAAACACAGAGTAGAAAATAGAGGCAAGCGCGATGATCTGTAGCGCAAAGTCTTTTCGGTGAATAGTTAAAAACCAAGCTACCGAAATCAGCACACAAATAAAGTTTATAGAAAAAGGGTATAAAAAGAGGTGTAAATAACCGTAATAAGGAAACTCAATATTCTGAGGAACCATTTCCCAAAGCTTGCCAATAAAAGGCAGCAAGACTACGATAATCAGGCTAGCTAACTTTCTTCCATCACGAAAGGTAAACTGAATTCCCTTCACCGTAAGTTCTACAAAAGGAGACTGAATTATTTTTGTATACATACTTTGCTTAACTGCCAGTTTTCAAATATAGCAATAGTATTTATTATCCGACAATATTGACTCTTTACCAGGTGTCGGCTGTGTTTAGAAATTACAATTAAAGAGGTATAGCGTTTACTATTCAGGGGTAAAGCTTTCTAATTTAACAAATTAAAACACTTTTCACCATCAAAAAAACTTCCTTAAGCAAAAAAAATCTTACGCCATTTTGCACATGTAAGATATTTTCCAAAAAAAGACATCTAATTTTTTTGAGTAAATATACTTTATTGTATTAGTGCAATTCTATTAATGATAATTAGTAAATAATAACGACTAAATATTTTCATAATATTATTTTCATAAAAACACGCTTGTTTGCTCATTTTCAACCTACACAATAATTAATTCTCATAGACTCGCTGTTATTTGTACATCATCTGGTTGCTATTGTTTCTTCACATTTTTTACACTAACACTCTAGCCTTATTAGAATAGTTTAATTATAGACTCATTTTACACATCGCTTTTTTTATTTGATTTTATAATAATCGCACTGGTGTAGGTGTAATTTTTACACAAGAAATATACGCTATACACCAATACATCACAAAAAATTGATATAATATACATTTTGTTATATATTGGAAAAGTATTAATTCTAGCGAATATTACATATGCACTATTCCTTGATTAATCGTTTGTATTATTTGTTTTCTTAACTACCAAACTACCTTTACTATGAGAATTTCTTTAAGAGGATTGTCGAAATTGTCTCTGGCTTTACTGATTCCAGCCTCAATCATGTTCAGCAGTTGCAGCGAAGACGTTGTAGATCCTAGCGCAATGCCTCCAAAAGACCAGATTAAAACTCCTCCTAGAAAAAATTAATTTCTACAGGACTAGTTTTTCTAAGTGATTTTAAAAAGCCTGCTGAGAGAGCAGGCTTTTTTTTAAAGCTTAACATTTTTCTGAAATTTTGTAACCAACATTACACCTAAAGCCAAAAAAAAGCCCTGTACAGATTGTACAAGGCTCAATAAGAACGGTATATATATTTTAAACTATTGACCAGATTCTTCAGCAGCACCTTCTTCAGGATAAAGCACTATCTTGACGTATTGATCAAAGTTGAAATATTTATTTGCAGTTTCTTTAAGGCTCTTGATGTTAAGCCCTTCTATTTTATCTTCATACTGAACAATATTTACAGGATCTGCCCCTGTAAAATATGCCGCTTCCAGAGCACTTAACCAATAGTTGTTTTGTTTAAGGTTAACTTCCATTTCTCTTCTCTGAGTCTCTTTTACTTTCATAAGATCTGCCTGAGTAGGGCCATTGTCTTTAATTTTTTGTATTTCGTCAAAGACTGCTTTGCTCAGATCTTCTACATTTTCTGGAGCACAGGGGAAGGAGATTGTGATTGTATAATGTTCATAAGGGTATTTTGATACACTAGCATTGGCACCGATACCATATACTCCACTTTTCTTTTCTCTAATCTCTTCTATCAATTTGATGTTAAGCGCCTGCACTAATGAGTTTACTTCGTAGGCTTCCTCTTTGCTATAAGCCATCTCTCCGGTAAAGGATATGCGCACCATACTTTTAGGGTCAGTGCCTTTCATGACTTTTTCTTCAACTACGCCTTCGGGAGGACGGATACCTACATCTTTCCAGCTCTCTTGTTGGTTTGTTGCAGGTAAGGCTCCTAAATAAGTAGCAAGCTGTGGCTTAATTTTATCTACATCAATATTACCAACAAAGAAAAAGGTAAAGTCAGCCGCATTTGAGAACCTCTCTTTGTACATTTTCATCGCCTCATCAAAACCTACACTATTCCAGTCTTCCTCGCTAGGAAAACCTCCTCCTCTCGGATGGTTTTGAGACATAATACGCATCACCTTATCCTGATAAAAATACTGTGGATTTGAGAGCAGATTTTGATAGATTGCTTTGTACTTGCTTATATATGACTGAAATGAGGCCTCATCACTACGAGGAGCAGTAAAATATAAATGTATTAACTGCAACATCGTCTCAAAATCTTTGGGAGTGGCGCTACCTGAAAAACCTTCTTTTAATGAACCAATGTATGGACTGGCATTAGCATTTTTATCTGATAGAAATTTTTGTAATGCCACATTAGAGAAGTCTCCCACTCCACTCTGCTGCACGATACCGTCAGCATTAGCAGCAGAAAAATACACATCATCACTATACACAGAATGTCCTCCTGGGCTGTAAGCTGTCATCAGTATTTCATCATCCTTGAAGTCGGTCGGTTTTAGTACAGCTTTTACTCCATTAGCAAAAGTTAGTTCTGTAACCCCTATCTCATCTATGTTTTTTTCATTTGTAATTTTAGCAGGTGCAGGTACATCTTCAATAAGTGAAGAGGCTATTTCTTCATCTTTGTAAGCTTCTACCTCAATCCCTTCCATGCTTTCAATAATACTTTTCACCTCATCCTGGCTAGGCACCGAAACGCCCTCTTTCTCAGGAGCCATCACTACAGCTACCATATTTTTGTCCGTCATCCACTCACCAGCTAAAGCATTTACATCTTCCAGACTGATTTTATCCAGAAACTGCTGTACGAACTGATACTCAAAAGCAATACCCGGCACCGGTTCTTGCTCTAAAAAGTTTCTTACATACTCTCCAGCATAGCTAGAAGACTCTGTCTTTTCGCGTTCTTTGTATGCTTTTTCGTAATTGCTAAGCATACGTTTTTTGTAGCGCTCCAGCTCAGTCTCGGTAAATCCGTATCGTTTAACTTTTTCGTTTTCTTCCAGCATCACTCGCAGCCCTCTTTCTATTCCATTTTCTGGAACTATAGCATATTGCTGAAAAGCATTTACAGCTCTCACCACACTACCATAATAAGCTCCCACATTCATAAAGGGAGGGTCAGCGGCCTGGGTTAGCTCATTTAGACGCTGACTCAGCATACCCGTAAAAAGGTTATGCTTTGTCATCTTCAGGTAGTCATTATAAGTCTCTTCAGTCTTAGGCATCTGCTCTTCTTTAAAGAAAAGCTGTATCTGATTGAAAGTCGCTTCTTTATCAGTCACTACCACCACCTTACTGTCCTGATGCGCAGGCACATCATACAATTGCCTTTCTTTAGGTTTTGCAGGAGCTTTCAGGTCGCCAAATCTGGCTTTAATCTCTTTTTCCATAGCAGAAGGGTCAATGTCTCCTACTACTACTACTGCCATCAGGTCAGGACGGTACCAATCTGTATAGAAACGCTTGAGTGTCTGATAGTCAAAATTTTCAAGAATATCTTTAGTACCAATGGGCAGGCGACTTTCGTAGCGAGAATCCGCCAGTAGTACCGGTAAAAACTCATCCAGCATTCTGCGTTGTGCACCTTGCCCCAAACGCCACTCTTCTATCACTACTCCTCTTTCTTTGTCAATTTCTTCATCTTCAAATGAGATCCCGTCTGCCCAATCTTCCAATATCTGCAAAGATTTTTCTAATGTGGTATCTGCGGTAGGTACAGTAAGCATATACACAGTTTCATCAAAGCTTGTATAAGCATTTAAGTGTGCGCCAAACTTAACCCCTGCCATTTGCAGCACATTTATCAACTCATTCTTTTCAAAACTTTTGGTTCCGTTAAATGCCATATGCTCAGTAAAGTGGGCCAAACCAAGCTGGTCATCATCTTCCATAAGTGAACCTGCATTTAGCGCTAGCCTAAGTTCTACCCTATTCTCGGGTCTTGAGTTTTGACGAATATAGTAAGTCAGGCCATTATCAAGTTTTCCTTTGATAATCTTGGAGTCCAGCGGTATTTCTGTACTTAGGTCAGAGGGAAGAGCCTCGCCAGTAACATTTTCGGTATCCTGAGCATGGGCATAGCCAAACAAAAGACTGAGAAGTATACACAGACTCAATAGGTTAAAGTTGATGTGTTTTTTCATGACTGTTTAATTAATTAAGACCAATAGCGTACAAATGGATATAATGCTAACCATTTATTAGCTGACATGAGAGAAGGGTACGTACTCCAATATTATGATTTTTTTTCCAAAAACCTTACACCCCTCCAATTTTATACACAAAATATACCAGAGGGTAAACACCTTAATATTTAAAGATCCCTAGCCAATACTAAAAGCAAAAAAATTATGTTAAAATACTTATTATCAAATATATACAAACCGAAAACATTTGTTTGAACGTATGTTGAGCGTATAAATTATTTGACTTTTAGAAATGAAATATTGGGAAGTTTATCCTGATTCTTACTTTTTACCGACGGGCTTGTACTCAAAGCAATCATCTTTAACGATAGCAGTAAAATAATCTGCTTCTTCTACCAATATGTCGGCGGTGGTTTGTTCCACTGCAGCTATTTCTACCCGCACTCCTTCAGATTTTAGGTGCCTTACCAATTCTACGTAGTCAGCATCACCGGAGAGGATAATAATAGTGTCCACTTTATGGGCTAGTTGGGTAGCTTTAATGCTTAATGGTATGTCTGCTCCTTTGTAGCAGGGTACTACAGAACCATAATAATATTTGTGTAAACGATCGGCGAGTTTATGTGAAATGCTCTCTCCTTCCCTAAAATAGATAAGACGGTTGAGCCCTCTACCATCCAGTAGTTTGGGGATAAGCGTATCAAAGTTAATCATGATATCGTCGCTATTAAAAAGGTTATGCAGGCTTATTTCTATGTTGTTGCCGTCTACAAGTATGGCCACAGATTGATGTATCTTAACTTCGGGAGAGTTGTTCATTTGATTTTATTGTATAATCTGGTTAGTGAAAAAAATTAGTGACAGTCTAAATATCTGCTCAAATTCGTGCATGGTAAGCTATGCTTTGTGTTGCTCTTGGTAAGCCTTATCTGCCGCTTTGAAAAAAATGATTACTGCCAGTTCAACTTCATATTTAAAAATTACATCCAGTTAACCCTCTGAAAAGAAAAAGTGTTTTTGAGAATTTTTTGAGCAGAAATTTTTTGGAATAGATAAGTCTACTAAAAAGCAATGAATAGCAGAGCTTAAGTACAACACCCACTTAAAAATATTCAAAATACCAAGGCTGAAATTTCGTATTTACTATTTGGGAAGCACATTGGGTAGTTACTAATAAGCAAGTGTATTAGAGTGGTTGAGACAAACTAGCTTAGAAAAAGCATTCTTTGAGTAGCTTGCCTTACATCAGTGAGGTTATCTTTATTAGGCGATGTGAAAAGAAGAAAAACAAAGCCACATTTGTAATGTACTTAGTTCATCACTCAAATGAACAGAGTACATAGAATTGTTTCTCATAGTTTAGGTAGTTTAGGAGTAAGACCTGTTCGCTTGAACAGGTTTTTACTTTTTATAGCCTTCCTCATCAATATAAGCGAAGACCTGAGAAAAGGCTTCGTCTAAATCCTCTCTCAAACGCTCCTTATCAGATTCAAATCTATCTTTACTTTGCTTCAGCAAACGAATACACTCATTCTGTTTAATATGCGACAATACATTGACCAGATTATGAGCCTGTTCCCTAAAAGAGTTAATGTTGTTATCTTCAAGTGCAACCATAAGAGCCGTGCGATACTCTTTAATTTGCTCAGAAGAAGTTAACAACAAATCTTTATAGGCATTAGGGTTCTTTTGATGGTACTCTTCCAGCAGAGCAAACATATTCTTCTGCCCTACTTTGCTTGCTTTTGAAGTTTCTTTTTTGTGAAATGATGCTTTAGCCACGTTTTTGCAGAGTTTCTCAGCCAGTTCTTCAGAGTCTATGGGTTTTTCTACGAAGTCATTCATGCCATACTTCAGATATTTGCGCTGCTCTTTGTTAGATACAGACGCAGTAACAGCAATAATGGGAACCTTCTTAAAGTACTCTCCCCTTATGCTTCTAATATTACTAGCCGTTTCATAGCCATCCATTACCGGCATCATAATGTCCATAAGAATGACGTCAAACTTTTGAGTACTTTGAAGGATATCTAGTGCTTCCTGCCCATTCGTAGCGATCTGGAGCTGTATTCCCCAATATTCGCAAAAACCTTTCATTAAAAATTGGTTAGGCTCCATATCTTCTACATAGAGCACATGCAATCCCCTAAGTGTGTTTTTATCAAACTGGACAAAACTATTCATACATACAGAACCTTGAACTTCCTGAAGCGGTAAATCTACGGTAAAGGTAGTTCCCTCTCCCTCTTTACTTTCCAGCTGTAATGAACCGTTTTGCAGGGCAATCAGCTTTTTGGTAATTGTAAGCCCCAGGCCGGTTCCTCCATATTTTCTGTTGGTAGAAGAGTTAGCTTGTGTAAAGGCTTTAAAGACCTGCTGCTGCTCTTCGGCAGACATACCTATACCACTATCTTTTATAATAATACTAAACCTATCGGCTTTGTTTGGTTTAAGTATCAGCTTTACAGTACCCTTATGAGTAAATTTGACCGCATTACTCAAGAGGTTGTTCAGCACCTGGCTTACTCTGGTAGGGTCTCCCATCAGACATTGAGGGAACTGATCATCAATCTCCAGTTGTAATTTAATGCCTTTACTTTCGGCCTGGGCTTTAAACATACGAATGGTACGGCGCGAGAGCTCTACCATATCGTAGGCAATATTTTCAAGCAATATTTTTCCTGCCTGTAGCTTTGAGAAATCCAGTATGTCATTGACAAGACTTAAAAGATGCTCGGCAGAAAAACTTAAAGTGCTGATGGTTTCATCCTGAGCTGGTAGGTGCGCCTGTTGCTGCAGTAAGGTAGACAACCCAACTATCACATTTAGCGGAGTCCTAATCTCATGGCTCATCACTGACAGAAACTCGTCTTTAGCTTTTAAAGCTTTCTCCAGTTCTATTTTGGTGGCTATCAGCTCATCTTCGTACTGCTTTCTTTCAGTAACGTCTTCAATAAGAATCAGCTCTTTGGTGCCGCCATCCTGTTGGAAGATATGCGTCTGCACATTGGCATAGATGGTAGCTCCATTTTTAGTCTTATGCCTGCTTACTTTATGAAATGAAGATGAAATGTTATCTAGCCGCTCAGAAAACTGCCAGTCGTGTTTGGTTTCTCCATCTCCTAACAAAGTAAGCGAAGGCATGCCTATAAACTCCTCTCTGCTATAACCATATTTGTTGATAGCAGCCTCGTTGACGTCAAGTATGGCATCGGTAGCAGAATCTAGTAATATGAGCGGGTTAGGGTTGTTGGTAAAAAGATATTTGTATTTTTCTTCGCTCTCTTTCAGTTTAATGACCGACTCTTTACGATCTGTAAAGTCCTCTACAATACCTACGAAGCCGATAGCTCTCTGATCTTCTACCATCAGCGGCGTAAAGGTTACATAAAACCATTTGGTAGCGCCAGATTTAAGAAGATAGCGGCAATCTATTGTCTTGTGAAACAGCTCTCCTTTCTCTCTGGCAAGTTGCCATGATTTAAACAATCTGCTTTTGTCTTCCGGGTGTAAGTTCTGGAAAATACCTTCTCCTAGAGCTTCTTCATGAGTTATATGACCAATCTCCTGTAGCTTTTTGTTGGTCCAGGTGCAAAAGCCTTCTTTGTCTGTCAGAAAAATACCTACGGGGGCTGCCATTACCAGTGTACGGAACCTTTCTTCGCTGGTCTTGAGTTTGTTTTCAGCTATGGTTTTAGAAGTAATATCCAGACCTGCTGCCTGAAACTCTTCTAATATTCCATCCTGATTGTATACTGGTATAATAGTCCAATGATGCCAATACCTCTGCCCTTCAAGCGTTTCCAGCATATACTTATCAGCAGATGGTTTGCCATCTTTAGCAATCTGCCTTAGCTTTTTAATAAAGCGTGGCTGATCATTAACAGGTATAATATCCAGAAAGCGCTTCCCTAAAAGTTGATCTATAGGTTTACCCAGAAACCTCACACAGGCATGATTAGCAAAGCTGATAGTACTATCAGGCTGAAAGCGGCAAATCATCTCATGCTGAGTGTTAATTACACTACGGTAAAGATTCTCAGTATAGCGAAGCTTCTCTTCCTGCAATTTGCGCTCAGATATATCTCTACCAAAAATAGTAGCACCAGCTACCTTCTGCCGGTTTAGTATTGGGTGAAAATGAAACTCATAATAAAAGTCTTGCCCGGCAAAATGGAAAAAGTACTGTACTGTAAACTTCTCACCGGCAAGTACTCTGCTAAAATAATTACGCCAATTAGACTCTACACTAGACCTGGAGGCTCCATATGCCGGAAAAAATTGCTTGTTTAACTCAATCTGTACTCCGGCAAACTTAGTTGCCTCCCTCTGCGCCTTTGCGTTAAATTCCGTAACGTAATGATGTTTATCTATAGACCAAACCAGATCATCAGTATACTCTACCAACATTTTTAGCCGTGCCTTGTCAAAAGCAAGCCTACGCTCAGTCTCTTTACGAGCCGTAATATCAGTAATTCTAACAAGCTCGTAGGTTTCGCCTTCTATCTGTACCTGTCGGGCCTCCCTTAACCCCCAGAAAATTCTGTTCTTTAAGCTTACATAGGCTACTTCGGATGAGTTATCCCTAAACCTTTTCCACTTATCATGATTGGCTGAGGCTTTATGAAATTGGTACTCATGCCGGCCAACTAGCTCTGACTTATCATTTAGCTCAAACATAACCTTTGCCTCCTCATTACACATGAGAACCTGCTTACTATCCTGATGAATGAGCAGGAGGGCATCTGGTGAAGCTTCAAAGATTTGTTGATAGAAAGAATAAACCGCTTGTTCCTTATCAGCACTGTAAAAGGGTGAGCGTTGCTGAATGATGTCTATCAGCTCTTCTTTACTTAGTTGATTTAATTGCTCGTAATTGGATTCCAGTTCCAGGTTTCTCATATAATGAGATCATGTTGGTGAGACTAAGATTGATTTTGGCAGAGGAAAGTTTTAGCTATAGGCTACTTGTGGATGTTACATTCTTATAAGATAATCAAAGCGGCTATCCACCATGACAATCATTTACCATATTTACACCAATAAACATACCCATTAAGAAATTGACATTCAATACTTTACAAACCCAAATTCTTGCTAGGTAAGTAGTACGGATAGTTTGCCTGCAATGGTAATATTATTTCATAAATCATCAAAAATATTGTTACCTATATAACAAAGCTCATGTATGATTTATTCTGCTCCGCTTAATATCTTATTGTAATAGAACAAAAAGTACAGTTAAAATCAAACACTTCTTATTTCAGTGCTAATATTCAGTAAAAAAGTAAAAATTTAAAAAAGCGGTGAATTAGCGTTCGGTCAGTCTCTTTTCAATTTCAGCCATTTTTTGTTCTAGCTTGGATACTCTCTCTTCAATTAATAGTGGTGGGTTGAGATAAGTACTATAGAAACCTTCTACTTTCCACAACTCTGATACCTCTGTACTGTCTACTACTATAGGGGGGTGCTGCGAATTATCTGCTACAAAATATAACTGTTCTTTCGTGTGTTTGTATCGGCGAACATAAATTCCTTCCTGTACCACCAGCACATACACTTGCCCTTCTTTCAGCTTATCTTTAAAATCTACTTCTAGGGGGCAGCATGAGAGCACATCGCCAACATGCAGGCCTGTATCCAGCCATCGCATGCTATCGTCCTGTACCTCAAAAGCCCGAGACTTTTTTTGAGTAGTGTCCGGCAAACGAACAAAAGGCAGACGGTTGATAAAATCCTTATTCTGATGGTTTACGACATACTCAATATACTGCGAACTTCTTACTAAAGGTGTGGCATCTTCCCGACTATCTTTATCTACATCTGCCTCAGCAGGCTTGGCACTCTTCTCATGTTTGAAGAGATCAAATTTGAACAGCTCATTTACCGTCAGTTCTTTAGTTAACAATATGTCTATAGATAAGCCAAACTTTTGAGCAATCTGTATGATAGTTTCAATCTTGGGTTCGGCCCGCTCTTCTTCATAAGAACCTACTGTTCCTCTGGATAGATTAAACATTTCTGCAAAAGCAGCCTGACTAATCTTCTTCACTGCTCTTATTTTCTTAATGTTTTTTCCGATTGTAGACATATTTATTTGCAAATTTTATTAGATATGCTAACTTTATTAGCAATTATACGTAAACTATGTATAAATGACAAATACAATGAACACCTACTACACTAAAGTTAAAAACTACCTTACCGAACTCAATTACGAAATAGTTGAGGAAAACGAAGCTGAGGGCATACTCATCATAGATAATGAAGAGACCGGCGTAAGCCATATGGTACTATGCTGTGCCGAGCCCATATTAATTATTGAGCAGTATCTCTGCGAAATTAAGCAGGTAAGCCTGGAGACTTATCGCTTACTACTACAAAAAAACCGGGATATTATTCATGGGGCCTTTGCCCTGGATCAGTCTGGTACTAAGCTCATCTTTAGAGATACCCTGGTACTAGACACACTGGACCTTGATGAACTGGAATCAACTTTCAATTCCTTAGGGCTGCTATTGAGTGAGTTTACTCAACAAATTATTGAAATATCTAGTGAAAATTAACTCAAAATTATACACATTAATAAATCATTGACATGAACATTTTCAGAAGAATACTCAAAGTAGGACAAGCAGAAGCACATTCTGCCATCAACCACCTGGAAGACCCTATTAAACTTACTGAACAGGGAATTCGCGATATGCGAGGCGATCTTGATAAAGCCTTACACGCTCTGGCTGAAGTGAAAGCACTAGCTATACGCACACAACGTGAACTTAACCAACAGCAAGATGTAAGCAAACAATATGAGCAGAAGGCAATATTGCTGCTTCAGAAAGCTCAGAAAAATGAGTTAGATGCCACGGAGGCTGATCGTCTAGCAGCAGAAGCTTTAAATAAAAAAGAGCATGCTGATCAACAAGTAAGGAATCTGGCTACAGAAAAGAAAAAATATGATGAATCCGTGTTAAAATTGGAACATAATATTAATACGCTAAAATCAAATATTAGCCAGTGGGAAAATGAACTTCGCACACTCAAAGCTCGCATGAAGGTAAGTACTGCCACTAAAACAATGAATAAGCAGTTGGCTAAAATTGATACTTCCAGTACCGTTTCTATGCTGGAGCGCATGAAAAATAAAGTAGAGCAGGAAGAAGCTTTAGCACAGTCATACGGAGAAATAGCTGCTGAACCTAAGTCACTGGACGATGAAATTGACCAGGCATTGGAGAGCGAGCAGGCTTCCTCCTCTCAAAAGCTACAGGACCTTAAACAAAAACTAGGTATTAACCCTAACACTCCATAGTCATGAATGATCTTTTCAACGCCGCCATTGCCGCACCTAACTTATTACCTACTGCCTTACTTATTTTTGTAATGGTATACTGGATAATTGTAATCATTGGTGCTGTTGATGTAGATGCCATAGACATAGATGTGGATATGGACACGGACGTTGATGGAGAGATTTCGGTATCCTGGCTTAATAATTTATTGTCGTTTTTTAATTTAGGCCAGGTACCTTTCATGATTTTCATGACCTTTCTGGTAGTCCCCTTATGGTCAGGCTCGGTCATGACCAATTATTATCTGAACAATCAATCTCTGCTACTTGGATTACTAATCCTTGTTCCTCTTCTTATATTAAGTGCATTTATAGCTAAGGTTGCTACTCAGCCTTTTACGAAGCTTTTCAACCATCTGGAAAACAGCATTGATGGTGGAGAAAGACAAATCGGTAAAATATGCACGCTTATTACCTCAGCAGATGATGCCAGAGCCGGGCAAGCTAAAGTTGATACCGGTGGGGCTCCGCTCCTACTCAACGTAATTACTGACGAAGGCACCAGCATGTTCAGTGGCGACACCGCCATAGTACTGGAGTATTTGGCAGATAGAAATGTCTACCTCATAGAGCCTTACATTGCATAACGCATTCTTAACACCCTAAAATAAATCATCATGGAAAAACAGATGCTCATTGCGCTGCTAGTGATCGGCGCAGTATTTTTCGTGGGCTTAATAGCCTTCGTTATCAAAATGTACAACAAGGCTGTGCAGGGAGAAGCACTGGTTCGTACCGGACTAGGCGATGTAAAGGTTTCTTTTTCAGGAATTTTCGTAGTCCCAGTCTTGCATAAGCTGGAAGTCATGGACATCACTTTAAAGTCCATGGAAATTAACCGTATGGGTAAGGATGGCCTTATCTGTCGTGACAACTTAAGGGCAGATATCAAAGTGTCATTCTTTATCAGGGTAAATAAAACTACCGAAGATGTGGTGCATGTGGCACAATCAATAGGCTGTGCTCGTGCCTCTGATAAGGAGCAGCTACAAATGCTATTTGATGCTAAATTTTCTGAAGCGCTTAAGACTGTAGGAAAGCATTTTGAGTTTGTAGAATTGTACAACTCAAGAGCTAAATTTAAAGAAAAAATTCTAGAAGAAATAGGTACCGACCTTAATGGTTATATCCTGGATGACTGTGCCATAGACTATCTGGAACAAACGCCTATTGAGCACCTCAACACAGAAAACATACTGGACTCAGAGGGTATCAAAAAAATTATTGATCTTACTGCCCAGCAAAAAATTCAATCTAACCTGATTGAAAATGAAAAGAAAAAGACCTTAAAAAAGCAGGATGTAGAAGCTGAAGAAACCATACTTGAGCTAGAGCGCCAACTTATAGAAAAGCAGGAGCGTCAGCAACGTGAGGTATCTAACATACGTTCTCGTGAGGCTGCTGAGAGAGAAAAGGTACGACAGGAAGAACACAAAAAAGCGGAACAGGCACGTATTCTTACCGAAGAAGAAATTGGTATTGCCGAACAGAACAAAGATCGTCAGGTACTGGTAGCTCAGCGTAATAAGGAGCGTGCAGACGCCATAGAAGTAGAAAGAGTAGAGCAAGCTCGTATGCTGGAAGCTACCGAGAGGGAGCGCGTAGTTGAGCTGGCCAGAATAGAGAAGGAAAAATCACTGGAAGAGGAACGTAGAAATATACAGGAAGTGATACGTGAGCGAGTAGTGGTAGAGAAATCTACGGTAGAGGAAGAAGAGAAAATTAAAGACACCAGGGCAATGGCTGAAGCTGAACGAAACAAGCAGGTGGCCATTAAAAATGCTGAACGTGATGCTCAGGAAGCTTTGGTTAAAGAAATTAAGTCTGCCGAAGCCGCCAAACAGGCTTCTGAACATAGAGCGAAACAGCTGATGATAGATGCCCAGGCAGAAGAGGATTCTGCAGCACATCGCGCCAATGCTATCAAAACTATGGCCGAAGCTGAAGCTGCTCAAAAAGCTGCTATTGGTCTGTCAGAAGCACAGGTTATGGAGGCTAAAGCAGCTGCCCGCGAAAAAGAAGGCGAAGCCGAAGCAGGTGTCATTGAAGCACAGGCAGAAGCGGATGCTAAAGGAATTAGCATGCGTGCCGAAGCTCAGGCTCAGGCTGACGAAAAGCTGGGGCTGGTAGCGGCAAAAGTAAACAGAGAGAAAGGTAAAGCAGAAGCTGAAGTAATTCAGGACAGAGCTACTGCCGAAGAAAAGCAAGGTATGGCACAGGCACGCGTACTGGAAGAGAAGATGACTGCTGAAGCTAAAGGTATACGCGAAAAAGCTCAGGCAATGCAGGCACTGGATGGTGCAGGTAAAGATCATGAAGAGTTCAGACTCAGACTAGAAACCGAGAAAGTGCTGGAAATGGCAAAAATCAACATTCAGAAAGATATAGCCGATGCGCAGGCTCAGGTAATAGGTGATGCACTGAAATCTGCCAGAATAGACATTATTGGCGGTGAAACCATGCTGTTTGATCAGATTATGGGCTCAATTGCCAAAGGTAAAGCAATAGATGGTATGATCGGAAACAGCCAGGCACTTACTGGTCTGAAAAACAATCTGCTGGGCAACGGAAATGGTAGTGCCTCTTTTGGAGATAACCTTAAGAAGTTTATAGGCCAATTTGGAATGAACTCAGAAGACCTGAAGAACCTTACGGTCTCTGCACTACTCATGAAAATGATGGGCAAAACTGAGCAACCTTCGCTTAAAGATGAGCTAAACAAACTTTTGGCAGTAGCACGTACCGCCGGAATGGCAGACGAACCTGTCCAGAATATCAAACTTTAAGCATGATTACCATGATGATGAACTGAGAGGCATAAGGGCGGAGTTTTCCGCTCTCTTGCTTTCTCCTACTGACCCTTCCATTGTATAGCTCCTTAATTTCAGACCATGCAAAACCCTATAGTACAGCCTGAAAACATCAATATAGAAAGCGGCACCTATGAAGTGCTTCAAAAGAGATTAGCCCAAAGCCGGCAGCTACTTACCGAAAAGCTTAACTCTCTAAACGAAGCTCGCAAATCGGTTTTTGGTTCATTGGAAACCAATTTACTTACCACCGAGAGGATACACACAGCAAATAACTGTATCCCATATGACATGGTCTCGCTCGGAGGACAGTTTATTTTTGGCTATAATGTGCACCTCGGACTCAAAAATCAGATAGAACTCTCCGATGTTTTTAGCATCTACACATATCATGAGCACAGCTTTCATGAGCAAAGCCTGGCGTTAGTTGAAGATGAAACTTTTGTCAATGATTTTCAGAAGCTATACAAATATTATAAAGACACCATTTTTACCCGCTTTGTCAGCTCGGGGCCTTACCTCTACATGGTTTTCAGAATCAGCAAAGGTTTGGATGACATTAAAGCATTTAAGTGGCAGGTTCAGGGGGATAAATTAGTCTACCTGGATGACCGAAGCGAGCTGGAAATAAAACAGGCTATTCAGCATGAGTTTCGCTGGCAAAGAGTCTCCAGAGACGCACACCGCAAAGGAAAACATCCACACATTTCAGTTGAAGATAAAGTCTTCGTTGAGACACTAAACGGAAAGCTCACCATAAAAATAGAAGACAATACTGATTCTGGTCATGGTATATATGAGGAGCCTGTAGATGATCCAGATCAAACCCTGGACGACGTTGAAATCTACTACAGTGTGTTAGAAAACCTGGTACTCCTAAAAATTCGTCCGTATCAGGAGAAGCAGTTCCGCTACCTCATCTTCAATACAAGACTACAGGAGGCCCGACGAATAGATGCAATAGAAGAAGCCTGCCTGCTCCTACCCGACGACCAGGGAGTATTGTTTCCAAACGGCTATTATCTTCAGACCGGAGCCACCAAACTGTTTGAAAATGAACTACCTGACCTGAAGTTTGAAAAGAAGGTGCTCTCTCCAAATGGAGAAGATTTTCTATATGTATTTTACAATCGTGAGCAAGGTGTATATCAGCTACTTTTTTATAACCTGATCACTCAGCAGATGGGTACTCCTATCGTATGTCATGGTTACGCTATTTTTGATAATGGCGAACTCTGCTATTTTAATGCGGACCAGGAACCTAAAAAACACCACGCCATTCGTATCTGGCAAACTCCTTTTGTAGGACCTAATTATACCCTTGCACAGCAAAGTGACTCTTATCTGTATAAAGTTGGTAATAAGGATATTGTACGTCTTATGGCCGAAAGCCAGTTACTTATTAAGCTTATTGATAAGGGAGAAAACTACGAAAACCTCTACCTGGAATTAAAAAAACAATCTTCTACCATACTGGAAGCGTATTACTGGCTGGATAGAGCTGATGCTTTTCACATTAACGAACCAATACAGCAAATTTGTGATACTGCGGCTTCCGCGATAGATGAGTATGAGAAGGTTGTAAGTATTCGTAAGCAGACACACGAGCAATTATCCAATGTTAGCAAAAGTAGTGAGGTACTCCTCAAAAGTATACGCACCGCTCGTTACGCTCACATTCAGGAGTTTGTAGACCACCTTTCTGAACTTAGAAAACTTAGAGGTGAGATTGTATCGCTTCATGAGCTACGTTATATCAACAAACAGAAAGTAGAAGATTTAGAGCAGCAGGTAGAGGAAAGAAACGAAAAGCTGGCCCATCATTGTATTCGCTTTTTGTCACAAGAAGCGTCTCTGGATCCTTACCAAAATAAAATTGAAAAAATACAGGCAGAAATAGACCAGCTGAAGAAAGTGGTAGATGCAGAAAAGGTGGAAGCAGATATTAAACAAAGCTCGGCTGACCTGGAAATGCTGGTTGAAATAGTAAGTAACCTTAAAATTGAGGATGCCACACTCACTACTCAAATTATTGATCGTATTTCGGTGCTGTTTGCGGAATTCAATAAGATTAAAGCCGCACATAAGCGAAAACGCAAAGAATTATTAGGCAAAGAGGGAAAAGCAGAGTTTGAAGCACAAAAAAAGCTGGTCAATCAGGCCATGCTCAACTATCTGGATGTTGCAGATACCCCCGACAGATGTGATGAATACCTGAACAAGCTGATGGTACAGCTGGAAGAACTGGAAGCTAGATTTGCTGAATTTGATGAGTTTGTTAGTCAGATCAATGACCTGCGGGAGGACTTGTACAATGCCTTTGAAGCCAGAAAAGTACAGCTGGTAGAAGCTAGAAATAAACGGTCAAACACTCTGGCACAGTCAGCTGAACGAATACTCAAGGCCATACAAAACCGTGTTAAAAGCATCAGTGAGATAAGTGAACTGAACGGCTACTTTGCCAGTGACCTCATGGTTGAAAAGGTCAATCGTATAGTAGCTGAGCTCAAAACACTACAGGATACTACCAAAGCAGATGATGTATTGAGCCAACTCAAAAGCCTGAAAGAAGATACTGTTCGCCAGATCCGCGACCGTTCGGAGATTTATGCTGAAGGAGGTAATACTATCCGCCTTGGCAACCATAGTTTTCTAGTAACTACCTCTAGCTTGGCTCTTACTATCCTCGTCAAAAACGGACAGCTGTATTATCACCTTAGTGGCACCAACTTTTATGAGCCAATCTTAAATAGTGAGCTTTCTGCTTATAAGCCCTACTGGGAACAGGCCATACTATCTGAAAACGAGGAGGTATATCGCGCTGAATATTTGGCTTACTTACTTTTTAAAGCTTCTGAGCGCAGAGAAACTGCCCCCCTACACCAACTGGCCGATCTAGACGAAAAATCACTCCTTACAGTAGTGCAGGAGTTTATGGCTGGCCGATACGAAGAGGCTTATGTAAAAGGTGTGCATGACCATGATGCTATGCATATTCTAAAAAACCTATTGCAAATATACCAGTCGGCTGGCCTTTTAAGGTTTCATTCGGCTGCCAGAGTATGTGCCGCACTCTGTTGGAAATATTTCCTGAAAAAAGAACAAAAGGACTTTATCAACCATCAGCTTAAGGGTGCCGGCGCTATTCTCAAAGTTTTTCCAAACAGCGCTGTTTTTTCTGAGCTACTTGAGTTATTGCAATCAGAAATATCTCAATTTCTTAAAGCCTACCCCCTATTTACAGAATCTCTTTCAAAAGAAGCGGCTCTGTACCTCTTTGAGGAATTAAGTAGTGATGATGACTTCATATTCTCTCAACAGGCAAAGACAAAACAAGAAGCATTTGAGAAATACCTGGACAACAACAAAAATCGCAAAGCATATGAACAATCAGTACAGAGCCTGAAGGCACATCCTTTTACTCAGTTTGAGCTAATCAAAAAGTGGGTATCATCCTGGACACAGGAGTATGGCCATGAGGGTGTAGCAGTAGATGAAGTAGCCTTCCTACTGTTTAGCGATCATGACACTTATCAGACACATAACACAGAACTTAGCATAGCACTTAGCGGCTTACAAGGCAATCACTCCTTACTCAATGAAGGCAACTATCAGCTTGACTACGTCGCGTTTATGCAGAAACTAAGGGTTTTTGCAGAAGAAGCCGTACCTGACTTTAAAGCTTTTCAGCAGTTGAAAAAGGAGTTGACGCAGCAGTTTGAAGCAGAACTGAAGCTAGATAGCTTTAAACCTAAAGTCATGAGCGCTTTTGTCCGCAACCGACTAATTGACAAAGTCTACTTTCCTCTCATCGGGGCTAACTTAGCCAAACAAATTGGCGCAGCTGGTGCTGATAAACGCACTGACCGTATGGGCATGCTACTTCTGATTTCGCCCCCTGGCTATGGTAAAACGACATTGATGGAATACGTAGCCAACCGCCTGGGTATCATTTTCATGAAAATCAACGGGCCCGCTATCGGACATACCGTCACTTCAGTAGACCCGGAAGCAGCGCCTAATGCAGCAGCCAGAGAAGAGCTACATAAGCTCAACCTGGCCTTTGAAATGGGCGATAACGTTATGATTTACCTGGATGACATTCAACATTGCCACACAGAATTTTTGCAAAAATTTATCTCCCTTTGTGATGCTCAGCGAAAAATTGAAGGGGTATACAAAGGTAAAAGCAAAACCTACGACTTCCGTGGAAAGAAGGTGTGTGTAGTTATGGCCGGAAACCCCTATACTGAAAGTGGAGAAAAATTTCAGATACCCGACATGCTTTCTAATCGTGCAGATATTTATAATCTGGGTGATATTATTGGAGACTCTGCCGATGATTTTAAGCTGAGCTATATTGAGAACAGTCTTACCTCAAACCCTGTCCTTCATAAGCTCTCCAGCAAAAGTCAAAAAGATATTTATGCTATGATCCGTATCGCTGAAAGTGGAAGTCGCGAGGGAATAAGCTTTGAAGCTTCACATGCAGTTGAAGAAGTTAACGAATATGTAGAGGTGCTGAAAAAAATGATAACTGTCAGAGATGCTGTGCTTCGTGTAAATACGGAATATATACGCTCCGCAGCTCAGTCAGATGAGTACAGAACCGAACCTGCCTTTAAGCTACAGGGCTCTTACCGTGATATGAACAAAATGGCAGAAAAAGTACAGCCTATTATGAATGAGAAAGAGCTGCAAACCTTAATTATGTCGCATTACGAAAATGAGGCCCAGACCTTAACAAATGGCGCAGAAGCCAATCTTCTCAAATTTAAAAAGATGAGCAATCAACTTAGTGATGCAGAAGCCAAACGCTGGGAGGAGATTAAAAGTATTTTCGCAAAAGCGCAGCAAACCAAGGCTTATGGTAATGGTGTAGGCCCGGCGGTAGAAAAAATGAATGATATTTCTAACAGTCTTAAGCTCATTGCCCAACATTTAACAAAAAACGGACAGGCATAATATGAAAAGTATAACTATAGTTTATGCTTACTCCTTAAGCTTTTTTTTACTTGATTGCTCGTAGTTGAATTATTTCATATATATGAAGGTGAATACTACGAGCAATCATTCCGAAGCAATATTTTTAAGTCGCTGGCCACGCTTTTTTGCGGTAGCCTCCTGTATCTTTATCGGAATATTTCTGCTTTTGCCTTCCAGCTTACTTTTAAGCACTTTATTTACTCTTTTTTTTTCTGCTTTTATTTATACCGGGAGGTGCTTATGGAAACCATTAGGCACTTGGGGTGGTGCGGCTAATGCAATTACTGCACTCAGAACTTTAGGCATACTGCTGTTGCTGTTTTTTCAGGCAGAGTTGCCTCCGGCAGCATTTTTTGTTGTAGGAATACTGATACTAATCGCCGACGGACTAGACGGTTATTATGCCCGCAAATATAATACAGTATCTGCCTTCGGAGATTTATTTGATAAAGAAACTGACGCTTTCTTTGTACTGGCTTTTTGTATTATCCTGATCAAAAAAGAGCTGATAGGTATGTGGGTAGTTTGGCCTGCCCTACTACGCTACATCTTTGTATTGGTACTTCACACCTTCCGTATACAACATATAGTTTTGTCCTACTCTTTTCGCAGGCAGTTTATAGGCATGTGGTTTATGGGTACTATCATGGCCTGTTTTGTGCTGCCCAGACCTGTTTATACCGCAGGGATGATTTTCGCTACAGCTATGCTAGCTTATTCTTTTATGAAAGATACTTTTCTGATGTTAAAACTTAAATCAGATCAGGGGTAAGCAAAAATATCGCTATGGTCTACAATGATCTCCAGTTTATGGTCATGCGACATTTTCTTCTTGGCCTCCAGCCATTCTTCCAGATCTATAATCTCTGCCGGACTCAAATTTAGATCGCGAAGCGCGTGTTCAAAAAAGTGCAGCAGATAATGATGCATAGTAGTATCATATCGTTTTAGATGCCACTGACTCCCCTCCTGCTCTACTAACATTTGGTGCTCAGTAAGAAGATCAAGCATTTCTTCGGTGCAGTTAGGCCCCATAGCCGAACCAAAATCCTGTGGTCTTGTCATATGGGTATGGAAGTACCTTACAAAACGGCCATCTTCCTCATCATAAGGCAGAAATGAAGTTTCGTAATAATTTAGTGTGGCCATCAGGCACACATTATAGGCAGAAAGCTTGCAGGCAAAGCTATCAAACTGATCGTAGCTTAGTAAGTCAAACAATGCATTGGCCGTCACCACATCAGTTTGTTTAAGGTCGGTAAGGTGTTCTACGTTTTCTAACTTACCCTGGCTCATCTTTACCAGGGCCTGCTTTGCTCCATCTTTTATGCATACCGAACCATTCTGTTCTATAAACTCGTAGTTTTTCTTTTTAGCGAAACGATATAGCTTTTCCCGGCAGGCATTCAGTAGCGGTCCTTCACAGTCTATAAATGTCCACTCCTGCTGATTAGGAAATTTTTCAAAGTAATACTGAAAGTTAGATCCGGTACCAGAACCTGCATCTACCACTGTCAAAGAATCTCTATCCTCAAAAAACTCAAGGAATTTCTTTTCAATATTGGCATTTCTTGCTTCGGCATCGCAGTTGAAGCGATGATCTAACCACATGATAGGATCGTCGTAATTGATATGCATAACTTTAGATATAAAAATCCCTAAACAAGTTTAAAAAAAAAGCAGCTGCCTGCTCCCACTGGTAGGGCTGGGAAGAGGTACGTGCCACTTTTGCTGATTGCCAATATTCACGCATCAGCCTGTCATTCCTACATAATTCTATGAAATTTCCCGCTAATTTGAAAATATTTGGGCTTATCAGACCTTTTCCTTTCAGTAAATGCCTTTCCGTGAAGCCCCCTTTGCACAACAAAAGCGGCAGACCACAGCTTTTTGCCTCTTGAATAGCCATACCAAAAGTCTCCATTTGTGCAGCAGACACAAACAGATGATGCAGACTATATTGCTGTAATACTTCATGGTGCTCCATCTCTCCGCTAAAGTGCACCTTACTTTTTAAACTACTGCTTTGTACCAGCTTTTGGCAAGATTGGTAATAAGCCGGTTCCATATCGGTACGACCGATAATATTGATCATAAAATCATCTTCTGCCTTACTTAAATAGGCTAGCTGCTCAAGGAAGCTGAGTATACCTTTACGCTCAACTACATTGGCTACCATTATAGCTTTCAGGGGTTTACTCAAACTTGAAGAAGGTACATCCACCACGCTATAGGCAGGCTCTACTACCATCATATGGCCTTCCATCTTCTTTTCCAGAAGGTAAGCTTTTGAAAACTCGCTGGTCAGGAGGAATACATCAAAAAAACGCAGTACCGGAGCCTCAGCTTGCAAAAAGTATTGCTCTGCATCTATCCCCTTTGGTGGAAACAGGCTTTGCAGATGATGCATAATAAAAAACGAAAAAGCCTTTTTAGGGCTGTATTTCAACAGCTTATGCATCTCTTCTACAAAAAGGCTATCTACACCATAGATGCCCGCCTTATCTGCCTGAATTACCTTATGGTACTCAGGAAAACTCATAATTTCTACGGACTGACCTAACTGAAGTAGCGCCTGTATCAGCTTTTCATTATACAGATTACCCCCTGAGGGCAAATGCCTGTCGTCTGGCAGTACAAAATTAATGGTTTGCGGAAGTACCTGAACCTGGCCACTCATGGCATTAGGCCACTTTGCCTTCATAAGACGCCCAGGCTACATGCGACTCACCCAGCGTAATTTTGAGGCTTCCTGTAAAGCTGTCTTTTATCTCATCGCTTATCTGCTGATGGATGTAGTGGGCCAGAAATTCTGTAGTGGTAAGTTTACCTTTGAACTGCGCTAACTCATCCAAATTCTGGTACTTGAGAGGAGCCAAGGCCTGTTGTAGTTTTTTGGTAGCAATATCAATATCTATGACAATATTATTTTCATCCAGTTGCTCAGATTTAAACTCAGCATCCACAACATATGTAGCACCATGCATATGCTGCGCAGGGCCAAAAGCTTTGGCAGGTAGTGAATGCGCGATCATCATATGATCGCGAATGGTGACTGTGTACATAATAAACGGTTTAGCTTAGGTATAATCAATCGCCCAGCTCAACTGGCTGAGGTTTCCATTCCTTATTTTATCAAAAAGTGAGGGTACTTCCTTAAAATCAATTGTCTGCCCTATATGTTGGTCAAATGCGGCATCTTTCAACAGCTCCATTATAGTAGATTTTCGCCTTTGGTAGTTCCAGCGAGCACTCTTGTTGGCAGGAATCTGTGATACCTGCGAACTTAGAATTTGCTTGCGCTGATAATGAAAGCTCCCTCCTAAAGAAATGTTAACAGCTTGCTCTCCATACCAGCTTAGCTCTACCACTTTGCCTTCCATACCTGTATGCTCTATGCAATGTTGTAGTCCGGCACTGCTGCCGCTACAATGAAAAGCTATATCGTATTCTTTAAAACGGTCTACCAGAGAAAAGCCCATAGCTTCTGCTACGCCACAACGCACTTCATCAGTATCAAATACTGAAACTTTTACACCCGCTATTGCCTGAAGCAGACGAGCAGTAAGTGAGCCAATTATGCCAAAGCCTATCAGAAGCACTTCATCTCCAATACTTACTCCTGAGTCCCAGACCGCATTGAGAGCAGTTTCCAGATTGGAAGCTAAAACGGCACGCAAAGGAGGTATATCTGAGGGAATAAGCGTTAAGTCACTGGCATGTACCAGGCAAACATTTTGATGAGGATGAAGCAGATGAACCATCTCTCCTACCCATTCGTCAGGCCCTTCTATAACTTCGCCTACCAGGGAGTAACCATATTTGATAGGCAATTCAAAATTACCCTCCATATAGGGTACTGCCATTTGCTGCTGTAGGCTTGCAGGCACTTTACCAGAAGCAACCAGGCGTTCGGTTCCCGTACTGATCAGGCTGTAATGAGCTTTAATCATACAGTCAGCGCCGGCAGGACTTAAGACCGGGGCAATTTCGGTTTTTCGCGCTGAGCTATGCCATACCGCTTCAGCTTCGTTCATAGCTTTGAGTATTCATGGTACCTACAAACATATAAGTATTACCCATGGGATAAAAAGTAAAATGGTCAAAGTGAACTGCCTGATCTACCTGCCCGATTTCCGGTAGCTTAAAGCTGCTGATGCCTGAGCCAAAAATCATAGGTGAGATGTGTAACTGCACAATATCAGTGGCTTGCTCTTCGATAAAGGCGGATGTAGTAGTGGCCCCACCTTCTATGTATACCGAATGTATACCTCTCTGATACAAAAATTTCATCAACTCCTGGCAGTCTATTCGGTCGTTGGCATTTGCCTGAAAAGCTACATATTCTGTTTGAGGAATTTGTGGGTCTTTACAAGTACCCACAATCAGCACATGATCTTTGCAGTGCTTCTTCAGGCTGCTGTAATCCGCATCGCTGGAGCATATTACAATTCGCTGTGGATTTCTACCTTCTACCAAGCGTACTGTAAGGGCCGGATGATCATAATTGAGTGTATTAGCACCAATCAGTATGCTATCGCATAGTGCACGCATACGGTGAGCATGTATCAGGTTCTCCTGATTGCCTATCCATTTAGAGTCGCCACTTTGAGTAGCAATTTTTCCGTCTAGCGATTGGGCAAAGTGGGTTACACCTACTGCCCTACCCATTTGCCGGGCATGCAGGCTCAGGAAACAGTAGGGCAAGTATGCTTTAAGAAAACTGAGCTTATCTTCTGTCAGGTTTATATTTTGCACTACCTCCAGCTGATAAGTATTGAGCTTAAAAATATTGGCCTGCTTATGCTCTGTAATGTGCTCGGGATTGAGCACTACCATAAGCAGTAGGCTATCTTTTGAGGGTACAGGTAAGTGATTAATTCTGACTTCGGGTGATGCTCCTAACTGCAAAAAGCAATAATCTACTTTGTCTTCAGATTTTTTAATATTATCTGCAAGAAGTAATAATCCTGACCAGTAGTCTTCTATCTCCATATATCTACAATAAGCCCTTTTATGTAAATGTTTAGCCTTATTTACTGATATCTAAGAGGTGGCCCATCAGGTTTTGTTTGGTTTGCAGATAATCTAAATTTTCTTCGTGAGGCTTTATCTCTATCGGTACTCTGCCCAGTACTTCTACACCTGACTCTTTTAAGCTTTCCAGCTTATCCGGATTGTTAGTCATTAGCAGTACAGAGCTTACTTCAAGGTCTCTGAGTATATCAATTGCAATGCTGTAGTCTCTTTCGTCTATTTCAAAACCCAGGTGCACATTGGCTTCGGCGGTATTCAGCCCTTTGTCCTGTAGGTTATACGCTTTCATCTTGTTAATCAGGCCTATACCTCTTCCTTCCTGTCGCAGGTAAATTACTACTCCGCCATCTTTTCCGGTCATTTTCATAGATTGATCCAGTTGCTCGCCACAGTCGCAACGCAGAGAGCCAAACACATCGCCGGTCATACACTCAGAATGTATACGTACCAATACCGGTTTGCTAAAATCTGTCTTATCGCTCACCATAGCCAGGTGGGGCATGGGGTTATCCGCCTCTCCGGAATATCCGATCATTTTAAAAGAACCAAAGCGAGTAGGTAATTTCGTTTCTGCTTGTCTTACTAATTTATGTGTCATATGAGTTTTCAGCTCTTCAGTACAGATACTTCTACGGAGGAAGTATGAGCGGTGTTAGGTTTACAAATATAGAACAGAAAGTTCACCAAGTTACATTATTTCCGATTAGCGAGAAACTTCCACCTCTACCATCTTTACTTCGCTTACCTTACTAATCAGCAAATAGGAGATTACAGCAGCTAACAGATGCGATAACGGGTAGGCGGCAAGTATACCATCATAGCTGTCTAAAAGGACTGCACCGTAGGCAAATGGAAGGTAAAATAAAAACAGGTGGCACAAGCCTAATGCTGTAGCCCACCAGGGTCGGAGGTATACATTAAGCACAGTCAGGCTAATCATTACAAAACCATTTACAGCATAGCCCCAGGGCACGATGCTTAAATAGTTGTTCAACGCTTTAAAGGTGGCAGCATCGGTAGCAAATATGGCACTGATATCTTCTCGGAAAAAACTGATAACGAAAGCTGCGACTACCCCTAATGCAAAAGCATATGAAATACCATATTGTAGCCCCTTCTGAGCACGCTCATGTTTCAGAGCACCCAGGTTTTGCCCAATAAATGGAGCCATTACAGAAGTAAGAGAAGTAAAAGAAAGTATGACCAGCATATCTATACGAGACCCTGCCCCGTAGGCAGAAACAGCCGCATTACCAAAATGGCTCAGCAGTTTGACAAAGAGGGTATTGCCCAGAGGTACCATCACATTGGTAAGAGCTATAGGAAAAGCCATAACTACAATAGGACGCCATCGGAAGGCGTTTACCGACGCCCAACTGATAGAAGTGTTTTGCTTAAGCTCTTTCCATAGGTATGGTACGGGTATCCACATACTTACAAAGATGGCTAAAGTAGTAGCCCATGCTGCTCCGGCAATGCCTAGTTTGGGAAAGCCAGCATAACCGAAAATAAGCAAAGGATCTAGCACCGCGTTTATAGCTACAAGTACCAACATGGTATAAGTTAGCAGTTTATGGTTGCCCAGTGCTCGTGCCAGACTCGTTACCGCCACCAGCAGGCAGAGAAAGAACAATCCGGGTACTAGTATGTCAAAATAGGCCATCAGCTCGCTGAGCACATCTTTTCTGGCGCCCAACTGCACAAAAAGGGCTCTGCTTCCCAATGATAACACTCCCCACATTAATAAGCCAAACCCTAAAGCAAAGCTAAAACAGCTAACGATAAGCGAATGCAGTTTTTTTATTTTGTTTCTCCCTGCTGCATTGGCTACCACCACTACCATTCCTGCCCCTATCCCTAGCAGCATGCTCACCAGCAGCGTCATTACCGGAGTAGCATAACTGATAGCGGTAAGGGCATGGCTACCCAACTGGCTGATAAAGTACACATCTATCAACATAAAAGAAGCCATCATCAGTACTCCCAGCAGCAGCACACCCGATTGTTTCAGTATATATTTGGCAATATTTCCATGCAAAACCTGTGACATAGGCTGCAATTAAGCAATAAACTCACGAACGGACTAAATGATTAATATGATTTTCTTAATTTACCCCCCTCTTTAACTATAAAATTACAATTCAAATGCACAATCAGGTCGTTGTCATAGGGAGCTCCAACATAGATTTGATTGCCCGGCTTAGTCACCTTCCCAAGCCCGGCGAAACTGTAGGTAATGCCGAATCCAGTCAGGCTCACGGAGGCAAGGGAGCCAATCAGGCAGTAGCTGCCGCACGTGCCGGGGCTGCTGTCAGTTTTATCACTTCTCTGGGAGACGATGCCTTCGCTGATAGTATGCTCCAGGACTTTAAGAGAAGCGGTATCAATACAGACTATGTTGTACAGCATAAGAATACGCCTACCGGTACAGCCTATATTTGGGTAGATGCTCAGGGAGAAAATAGTATAGCGGTAGCTCCGGGCGCCAATTATAAGTTAAGCCCAGACTATATAGATGAATGTAGAATACTTATCTCTGGGGCAGAGCTAATTTTGCTTCAGCTGGAAATACCCTTTGAAACGGTAGAATATGTAATAGACCTGGCTGCCAGCCTGGGAAAAAAGGTTATGCTTAATCCTGCGCCTGCTCAAAAACTGGAACGCAAACATCTGAAAGCACTCTATAACCTTACTGTTAACGAAACAGAAGCCGCCATGATCAGTGGGCTGCCCGTTGACAGTCCGGAACAGGTAATGGAAGCAGGTAAAAAGTTACTAAGCATGGGCCCGGAAATGGTAGTGATTACCCTAGGCTCTAGAGGTGTTTTTTATCTGACTAAAAGAGAGCAAAAGATGGTAGAAGCTTATCCGGTAAAACCGGTAGATACCACTGCTGCCGGGGATGTATTTTGTGGAGTGCTGGCTTCGCAGATTGTACAAAACAAAAAAATGATGGAGGCTATCAAATACGCGAATGCAGCTGCTGCTCTATCTACTACCCGATTAGGAGCTCAGCCTTCTGCGCCCAATCAGCAGGAGATTAAGGCTTTTCTGGACCAGCATGAATTTTAACAAAAAATGCATATCAGAAATTAGTAAAATCTAGCTTCTGATATGCAATACCTTTATAGTATTATGCTTTAAATGCTCTTAGCGCACCAGACAGTCGGTCTTTAGGTTCGGCATCCTTAGCTTCGCAGAGCGTGTCGTAGTCGCCGCGAATAGCTTTTAGTATATTTTTCTCCCGGTTGATTTCATCTTTGGTACGAATACCCTTTTTCCGGAAGAATATTAGTGGAGGGCACCAGCCCTGCAAACCATGTTGTAGTAGAAACGCAGCTACAAGGGCAGGTAAAATAATAAACCTACGGTTCACTAATACACTCAAAGCTATACCTAACAGACTTAGGGTAGATGCATTCGTTTCTAGCGTTCTTTCTATATCCCATTCTTTATTCAGCATTCGCAGCCTGCGGTCTATAAACTCAGGGTGTTTGGCATAAAACTTTATCGTGTCATTTGTATCTCTTAGTATCCGGAGATTGTCTTCTTCTTTAGTGTTGTCAGCTACTCTGTCAGTTAATGTTTCCGTATCTTCCATAATGATCACTATTTAGGCAAAAAATTATATTTAGGTTCAAAAAGTATACATTTAACGTTAGTGCATGAATAATTAGTATTCATGCTTTATTGCATATACCCAAACATCGCTATTTTGTTCAGCATTGCTTACGCTTAATTTGATTTTTATCAGGTTGTCAGGTATGCAGATGGCAAATAATGACTTCAGGCACTGCCTGTTTATTTATTAAACTCGCAAATATATATTTATTTTAAGATATACGCCTCTCAATCCAATACACTAAAATGATAATACATCAACTACAAATCTACCAACAAACCATGCCTGCCATGTTCAAGACAATTTTCTTCTCCATACTCTTTGTATTATGCTGCCATTTTAGTTTCGCACAGACCGATTCTGGCATATTACGTATAGTAGTTATTGGCGGCCATCCCGATGATGCTGACATAAAAGCGGGAGGCAGCGCTATACTTTGGGCCAAGATGGGGCATGAAGTTAAATTTGTATCGGTAACCAATGGAGATGCCGGACATCAGACAGAAGGAGGAGGCGCATTGGCACGCCGTCGTATGGAAGAAGCGCGTGAGTCTGCCAAGCGCATGGGCATTGCAGCCTATGTTGTGCTGGACAACCATGACGCGGAACTGGTTCCCAGCCTGGATGTTCGCAAACAGATTATTCGTGAAATAAGAAAGTGGGATGCTGACCTGGTGATCACTCACCGTACAAACGACTATCATCCTGACCACAGATATACCGGCGTACTGGTGCAGGATGCTGCCTTCCTGGTAGCGGTGCCCAATGTAACGCCCGATACTCCTCCACTAGAGAAAAACCCTGTCTTTATGTACCTGAAAGATAACTTTTTGAAGCCCTACCCCTTTCAGCCTGATATAGTAGTAGCAATAGATGATGTGTTTGAACAGAAAATTAATGCTTTAGATGCGCACGAATCTCAGTTTTATGAGTGGCTACCGTGGATCTATGGCAAGCAAGAAGTACCAGAAAGCCCCGAAGATCGTAAAGCCATGCTTCGCCAGAGCCGCACTACCGAAATTACACCTTCTATGCGCGCCTCTCTGGTTCGCTGGTACGGAAAAGAGAAGGCTGCACAGGTAAAGCATGCTGAAGCTTTTGAGATTTGTGAGTACGGTACTCAACCCACCGAGGCCATGATCAAAAAGCTCTTTCCTATGCTGGGCAAGTAGATACCCTTGCCAGACGAACAAGCGAAATGTTTAAACTCAGCATTTGAAAGATAAAGCAAGAGATGGTTGCTTCGCAAAGCTTCGATGCTCTAATATTTTTCATCAAAGTTTACCATTGCTATTTTAAGACGAGCTCATACAAGCTTCATTACAATGAGCAGTAAACTTTGGACTTTACCACAGGCATGTACGGATGAAACAAATCCGTCGGTGTATAACAAAGTGCCATTGTAGCTTACCACCATGTATTTACGGTTCTCTCATGCTTTGGGTAGAACAATTATGCTACCACTGTCTATGAAGAACCTACAGTTTCTATAAAAGCTTTATCTTTGTGTGAAATTATCACAGCACACTGGGGGTTGGTGAGGCTGGAATCTAACCATAAAGAGAAGCAAATATGAGTATAGAACAAGAATTAATAGATCGTAGCGAAGCAAAATGTGAACTCTGTAGTGCTACCGAAGACCTGCGGGTATTTACCGTTCCGCCTTATACCTCCGAAGAAGCTACTGCCGACCAAAGTATACTATTATGCTCTACCTGCCGGAAGCAGGTGAGTAATCCAGATAAAGTAGATGCTAACCACTGGCGCTGCCTCAATGAGAGTATGTGGAGCCTAGTACCTTCTGTACAGGTAATGTCATGGCGCATGTTAAACAGGTTACGAACCGAAGGCTGGCCTCTGGACCTACTGAATATGCTAATGCTGGATGACGATACCCTGGCATGGGCAAAATCTACCGAAGTAAAAGATGTGAAGGAGGAAGAGCCCAGGCATGTAGACAGCCATGGAGCAGTTCTGGAAAGTGGAGACTCCGTAGTTTTAACTAAAGATTTAAACGTAAAAGGAGCAAGCTTCACCGCTAAAAGAGGTACAGCAGTTCGCAATATCAATCTGGTTCAGAATAACCCAGAGCAGATAGAGGGGCGTGTAAACGGTCAGCAGATTGTAATCCTGACAAAATTTGTCAAGAAAGCCTGATACGGAAGGAGATATCAGCTCTTTATCTACTAAGCTTACCAGACTATGCCAGATATAGAATCATACCGCCCAGAGAGGTACAAAGATCTGATTGAGCATATTTGGCTAATAAAGAATGGGGCTCAAAGCATAGATGTGATAGTTCCGCCCAGCCCATATCTCAATCTAATCTTTCCCCTAAACGATACACATTACTATTTTAACCAGACTTTAGTTAGCGACCCACAGCTTGAAGGTCTATCGTTACAAACCCATCAGCTTCGTTACCCGGCTCATACCAGTATTTTAGGCATACGCTTTTACCCATATGGGTTGTATCCTTTTGTACCGCTACATCCAAAATTACTCATTAATAGCAGCAGCCTGGCGGAGCTCTTTATAAAAGAGGCTAATCTTACACGAATTAAATCAATCACTGATACATCCAAAGCTATCCATGAGGTTTATCAACTGCTAGACAAATTGCATAACGCTAAGCGAGATGCTTCTATCGCCCTCCTCAAAAACTTCTACAAGTTTTACCGTACAGGCGAAGAAGAACTGAGCATAGAAGACTATTGCACACAAATAGGCTCCAACTACTGTACCCTCAACAGAAAACTAAGCAAAGTCACAGGCATATCTCCCAAAAAATTAGAACGCTTGCTCCGATTCAGAAAATCGCTTTGCAGCCTCACTGATTCTACAGAAAAACTGACTCAGATTAGTACAGAAGCGGGATATTTTGACCAGGCTCACTTTATCAGAGAGTTTAAATGGTTTGTGTCTCAAACACCATCATCCTACCAAAATAGAATTAAGTCATCACCTAACGATAGCGTACTTATCAACTACAATTTCAGGCTATTCTAGTTTTTTGTTTCTATTCAAATAGCAGACTTAGCTAGTTCAATAAGGGGCAAAACAGCTGAACTGCACAAAATATACAATTTTGCGGCTCACTTTCTTATCAACTTTGGCATATCAACAAACTTATATAGCTGATGAGAATAGAACATATTGCGATGTGGGTTCGCGATTTAGAAAAGGCAAAAGAATTTTATCAAAAGTACTTCCACATGAAATCTGGCCCCCGATACGAAAACCCCGATAAAAATTTCACTTCCTATTTTCTGTACTTTGACAGTGGCAGCAGACTGGAACTTATGCACAGACCCGATATTCAAGATGCCGGAGACCAGTCCAGATGTTTTGGGTTTACCCATATGGCATTTTCGGTAGGCAATAAAGAGGAGGTAGACCACCTTACCGAACGTTTGCGTACCGATGGATATATTATTTACGGAGAGCCACGTACTACGGGAGATGGCTACTATGAGAGTGTGGTACTGGATACAGAGGGCAACTCTATAGAGATTACAGAATAAAAACACCCTTTTACAGCCCATATACTTAAACTTTTTAGAGGAGCATGTTGGATGGAAAGTAAGCCCGGGCAAATATGTACTGCCTACTGTTCAGTGTTTATGTGAAGCTACAGTTGTGTACATTTTTATTTATCTTATGAAAGATCATTTACTCACACAACCTAAACTACATGAACCGAAGAACCTTGCTCCAACGTATGGGCATGGGGCTATCTGCCGGGCTAATTAGCCCAGCCCTCCCCCTTGCTCAGGCCCAGGCAGAAGCTCCTTACAAAAATGGGATGCCTCCTGTCAAAATTACCAATGTAAAAGCCATACCAACCTGCCCACATGGACTTGAGCTGATTGTGGTTAAAGTAGAAACCTCTGAACCAGGACTCTACGGGCTGGGTTGTGCTACCTTCCGGCAAAGAGCACATGCCGTAGTATCAGCCGTTAATGACTATCTCAATGATTTTTGCCAGGGCAAAGATGTAGATAATATTGAAGACATTTGGCAGACCGCCTACGTTAGCTCGTACTGGCGTAACGGACCGGTGCTCAACAATGCGCTCAGCGGACTGGATCAGGCACTCTGGGATATTAAAGGAAAAAGAGCTGGCATGCCGGTCTACCAGATGCTGGGAGGTAAAGTTCGCTTTGCCGTAGACTGCTATGCTCATGCCAGCGGCAATAGTCCGCAAGAGGTGGCCGAAAGTGTCCAGAAATTTGTAGACCAGGGCTTCAGGCATGTACGAATTCAGATGGGAGGCTATGGTGCAGCGCAGCTGTTAGGTGGATATGGCGAGGGGGCGGCACAACAGCAACCTCACTTTAAAGATGCAGGCTTTGGTAGCCCGGAAGATAATGTCATGGATTCTGTAGCCTACACCAGAAGTGTGGTAGATATGTTTGCTGAAGTTCGTAAAAGATGTGGTGAAAGAGTAGAGTTGCTACACGATATACACGAGCGCATACAACCTATGGAAGCCATACGCCTGATAGAGCAACTGGAAGCTTTCCGTCCTTTCTTTATAGAAGATCCTTTTTCACCGGAAAACAACGCTTACTTCAAATTATTACGACAGCATACCACAGTACCCATCGCTATGGGTGAGTTGTATAACAACCCTCACGAATGGCTGGATCTGATTAAAGATCGGCTGATAGACTACATCAGAATACATATCTCCCAGATTGGGGGTATTACACCTGCCCTAAAAGTAGCACGCCTTGCAGAGTGGTTTAATGTAAAGACTGCCTGGCATGGCCCCGGTGATGTATCTCCGGTAGGGCATGCTGCCAATGCCCACATAGACCTGGCCGTATGGAACTTCGGAATACAGGAGTCTGTACATTTCTCTGACCTATTAAGAGAAATATTTCCGGGCAGCCCAGAAATGAAAAATGGTTATATGCACATTAATGAAGCTCCCGGCCTTGGCGTAGAGGTTAACGAAAAGCTAGCTCTTAAATATCCATTGCCAGAAAAAAACGATTATAACTGGACACAACTGAGAAAGCCTGATGGTACTCCGGTACGCCCCTAGTGCAATCCATAGCTGTGGCCAGGGCTGGCTTTTATTGCCGTGATAGCACTTTCTTATACAACTAGCGTTAAAGCAATAGCATAGTTTAAACATTCACTATGCTTTATTGCTTTTTCTATTGCGTACCTTCATTTTTTTAATATTATCAAAGCGCTATAATTCATGCGTATTTTTAGAGTCGCTCTGGTTGTGATGAGCGTATTTTTTATTGTTAGCACTTTACTGCCAATTATACCTCTCAACAGCTGGTGGGTACAGATTTTTGTATTTCCTCGTTTGCAGATTGTATGTATACTTTTGTTTCTGGCTTTGCTCTGGCTAATATTTTTTGGCCTCAGGCAGAAGCTTAACCTAATCATTATTTCACTGATAGGTGTATCCATACTTTATCAGTTTTATCGTATTTATCCGTACACTTACTTTTCGCCTACACAGACTAAAATAGCTGATGCTTCAGACTCATTGTCTAGCATAAGTGCCGTTTCTGCCAATGTGTTTATGAAGAACCGGGAGTATCGTGAGCTGATTGAAGTAATCAGGAAAAAGAAGCCCGATTTAGTGCTTTTACTTGAAACGGATGAATGGTGGGCAAAACATACCGATACGCTACTCAATTGGTACCCTTACTCCTTGAGCGAACCCTTGGATAACACTTATGGGATGATGCTCTACTCAAAACTAAAACTGGAAGATGCAAAAGTTAAGTACCTGATTGAGGATAGTATTCCATCTATGCATGCTTACGTACGCTTGCGCTCAGGCGATCGTATTAAATTATACTGTTTGCATCCTAAGCCTCCGGTTCCTCCTGAGAGTGAGAGTAGTGTAAAAAGAGATGCGGAACTGCTACTAGCCGGTAAAATGGTACAGCAAAATAAAGAGCCAGCCATCGTTATGGGAGATTTAAATGATGTGGCCTGGTCTAAAACTACCCGACTGTTCTTAAAGACCAGCCAGATGCTTGACCCGCGTATAGGCAGGGGGTTTTACAATACCTTTAACGCACATATTCCGCTTATGCGCTGGTCTCTGGACCATGTTTTCCATTCAGAAAGTTTTCAGTTGAATACTCTGGAAGTGCTGCCTCACGTAGGTTCTGACCACTTTCCTATTTACTTTTCACTTAGCTATCTCCCACAGGAAAAAGAAGAACAGGAGCCTCTGGAATCTAATACTGCTAAAGAGGAAGATACTGTAGATAAGACAATTAAAAAAGGTATTCAGAAAGAGCAGAAAGAAGAAAGGGAAGAACAGAAAGACTAGAAAAAGCAAAAGGGCTGCAAAACAGCCCTCACGCTTATGTAACCCCACGTATAGTTAAAAAAATCTAATATCAATCTTAGTTTAAAAAGTAATCGAATGTGCTAAGCATAGTGTCAATATCGTGCCAGTATTAAACAATTACCATATTTGACTAGTTGTGTAAAAAAATGTCTAACATATTCCCCGTGTCACGGGGAATTCCCTCCCCAAATTTTCCACATTTTAATTAATCCACACAATATTCTAATTTAGCCGCTATGGCTATACCCTCAGATGATACCTTCAGTAACTATTCTTTTTTACTGGAGAAAACTAACAAGAAGATTAAGCACTATGCTAAACAGCAGTTTAGAGCGCTGGGTTTTGAAGTAACTGTAGACCAATGGGCAGTACTAAAAATTCTGGCTGAGCATAAAACTTTAAATCAGGTTACTCTAGCTCAGCTTATTCATAAAGACACGCCTACCGTTACTCGCATACTGGATTTGCTAAGCCAAAAAAACATGATTGAGCGACAACATGACGTTGAAGACCGCCGTAGAATATGTGTCTGCCTTACCAAGACTGGTGAGCAAACTGTGGAAAAAATGCTGCCTGAGGTAAGAAAGATACGAATGCACGCCTGGAAGCATTTAAGTGAAGAAGATTTTAAGCACTTCGTCCGTATACTGAATACCATCTACGATAACCTTAAGCCCTAAAATTTTTTCCTAAATTAAAACGCATACAAATAATTAGCATAACAACTATTTTATGCTTTACTTCGTTACTCAGTAAAAAAAATAGAGCTATGATACACACAGACCTTTGCATTATTGGTGCCGGCCCGGTGGGCTTATTCGCAGTCTTTGAAGCTGGATTACTTAAAATGCGATGTCATGTGATGGACGTTCTTCCACAAATTGGTGGTCAGTTATCTGAAATCTATCCCAAGAAGCCGATATATGACATACCAGGTTACCCGGTGGTGCTGGCTCAGGAGTTAGTAGATAACCTGGCCAAACAAATTGAGCCATTTAATCCAAGCTTTACGCTGGGTGAACGCGTAGAAAAAATTGAACGTCAGGAAGACGAATCCTTCATTCTAGAAACCAACGAGGGTACTCAGTGCCATGCAAAAGCGGTTGTAATTGCCGGAGGATTAGGTTGTTTTGAACCTCGTAAGCCTGCCCTGGATAGGCTGGAAAGCTTTGAAGGTAAAGGAGTAGACTACATGGTTCGCAATCCAGAAAAGTATATTAACCGAAAAGTAGTAATTGCCGGAGGTGGAGACTCCGCGCTAGACTGGACAATCTACCTGGCAGAACATGTTGAAGAACTTACGCTGGTACACCGCGGCAGCAGCTTTAGAGGAGCCCCAGACTCTGCAGAAAAAGTTCTAAAACTGGCAGAAGAAGGAAAGCTAAAGCTTATGCTCAATAGCCAGGTAAGCGAACTCAAGGGTGAGCAACTTCTGAATGAGTGTACCATTACCAACAAGGCCGGTGAGACCGAGACTGTAAGTACAGACTTTTTCATTCCACTCTTTGGCCTTAGCCCCAAACTTGGGCCGATAGCTAACTGGAACCTTAATCTGGACAAAAACGCTATTGAGGTTAATGTTGAAGATTATTCTACCAACGTGCCTGGCGTTTATGCTATTGGAGATATTAACCAGTACCCTGGCAAACTTAAGCTTATCCTTAGCGGCTTTCATGAAGCAGCTCTAATGGCCCAGAGTGCATACCGTGTCGTGAGCGGTGGAAAAAAAGCCAGTTTAAAATATACAACAGTTAATGGAATTCAAACCTTTTAATTGATGGACATAAAAATTCACGTTGAGGAAGCAGACGGTCAGTTTAATACGATAGAAGCTCCTACTGATATGGGCCTTAGCTTGATGGAAATTTTGAAAGCTTCTGAATATCCGGTAGCGGCAACCTGCGGAGGTATGGCACTTTGTGCATCTTGCCACGTAGAAATTCTGGATAATACTTATGATGAAGAAGCCAATGATGCTGAAATGGACATGTTGGATACACTACCTGTAGTAAGCGATAGTAGCCGGCTTGCTTGCCAGATGCCTCTAACTGATGACATGGACGGCATACGCGTACGCCTGATGGCGGAGGCTTCTATGGAATAAAATCCTGTCCTTAAAAATAAACAAAGCCACTACCCTCTCGGATAGTGGCTTTATTATTTTATACACTTAAAATTAATTGTTTACTTTCTTAAGCTTGTCTTTAAATACCTGCTCAAACTTTTCTACTTTCGGACGAATTACAAAAGAGCAGTAAGGCTGACTACCGTTCAGGTTAAAGTAATTCTGATGGTAATCTTCCGCAGGATAAAATTTTTCAAAAGCTGTAATTTCTGTTACGATGGGAGCATCATAAGCACCCGCTGCATTAAGCTCCTGCTTATACTTTTCTGCTTTTTCCTTTTGCTCCTCGTTATGATAAAATACAGCCGAACGGTACTGAGGACCTACGTCATTCCCCTGTCGGTTAGGGGTGGTAGGGTCGTGTGTTTTCCAGAATACTTCTAATAGTTCATCGTAACTTATAACAGCAGGATCATACTTAATATGAATCACTTCTGCATGCCCGGTAGTACCCGTGCAAACCTGCTTGTAAGTTGGGTTATCTACATGACCACCCGAATATCCGGAGGTTACTTCTTCTACACCATTCAAATTCTGAAATATAGCTTCTGTACACCAAAAGCATCCATTACCAAATGTCGCTATTTCCATGTCATTATTTTTATTATGTAACTGTTCGGCGGAGTACTTGTTCTCTCTCGCCTCGGCACATGCATTAAGCGTAAAAACAAACGCTATCCCATAAATGAATAATTTAACCATATGCGTATGTGTTCTGTACGGTTTACAAATAAAGGAGTTTTGCATATTCTAACTAACAGCGGACTTTGAAAAAAATTACTCCTACACATTCTTATACACAAAAAAAATTTAATGAACTCTGATTTGCATTCACACAATATTTATGTATTATACACACAAATTAAGTGTATATACTTTATTCTGACATAATTAGTTATAGATATACAGAGCTTAATAAGGTGAATAGATAGGTGTAAAACGAAACACCGGAATGCATTTGCATATCCAGTGTTTTTCATTTGGCAATGGCAGTTAAAAGTAAAAAAATTACCAATTATCTAAGTGGGGTACCATGGTCTAGAGCATCAGGCCTCCAGACATTAACTCATAACGTTCGGAGCTACTCTGGTTAAAATTCATTTTATAGAGTGCCGAAACGAAATCATCATAGGATTGCTCTTTAAGGGCTATCACCTCATGAGCGCAATGCACATCATCAGAGATGTACAAATTGGGTTTACGGTCGTTTTCGTTGACGTAATAAGAAGCTCTATAAAAGGTTAATGCTTCATAATGATGCTGCCTTGGGTCTAACTTAATCAGTATAGCCTTGTGCTGTTCAATCCTTTCAAAAAAGCTGTTTTCCACTGTTTTACTCTTTCTGTGCTTATGTTGTTTACTTGATGACACAAAAGTAACAGGCCAAAGCTTAGAGTCAGTTAAAGAATAGTTACCAAAGTATTAAGTATTCTTCATTGAATTCTTTTGTACCCTTTAGTTCTCTTTTAGGATAAGCATGGTATGCGGTTCAAAAAGCTCACTTTTTTCATACCAAATATCCTCTAGTTCAGCCCAGCCTTCAAACTCCTCGTAATAATCCTTGCGACTGACTACATAGTAGTTATCTTTCTCAAACCACTGGCGCAATGTGTCTACATTATCCGTAAGCATAATCTTTTTCTGGTAGTAAAAAGACAGAGCAGGGTTAAATCGTTTATAGCTTGCTAAAGTAACTTCTTCAGGGAGCTTTTGCATCACAATTTTAGAGGGGTTAAGACGGTCTACTTTTGGTAGCATCAGGTAGAACAGGCAAAGCATAAACAACATCCATGATGCACTAATACTGTAAATAAAATATTGCATACGCTCATGGTACAGCCAAACCATAGCAAGCACTGCTCCTAATGGTAGCAAAACAAAAAACCAGGAGAGGTAGCTTAAGTCTGTCAATGCGGGATGCTGCTCCATCACCAGATATACAGCAATAGGCAGACATATCATAATTATCAGATACAGGTATGCCGAAACTTTTACTGTACTTAGCTTTGCCGATGCCAGTTGATAGGCCCTGTTTAGCCAATAACCTATTATAATAGCAAAAAAGGGATAAGAGGGTGCCGGATAATTAGGAAGTTTGGTCTGAGAAAAACTAAAGAAAAGTACAAACATAAAAGCGGTGATAGTAGAAATCCAGAGCAAAGGGTTAGTTCTACGCTCTTTAAAAGCGCTGATTAGAGCTTGAGGAAGAAACATTGAGAAAGGAAGAAGCCCAATGAATACAATTAGAGGAATTATGAAGGGAGAACCACCATGACCTTCCATTTCTGAAGTAAAACGCCCTACATTGTGCTTAAGAAAAAAACCTTCTGTCCAGGCGCCATCTGTTTGAAAATGTACTGCCATATACCAGGGTAAGGCGATAGCCAGCACAATCAATGTTCCTAGGTGAGGTCTCATGCGCCATACATTAGCCCAGCTAAGTCTGACAGTAGTCATCAGATAAATCAGAAAAACAAGTCCTGGTAAAGCAATGGCTACCGGGCCTTTGGCTAAAACTCCCAACCCCATAGCCGCATACATAAGATACAGCCATTTATTTTTTTGAGTATGCCAGAAATAAAGGAACGCAAAAATACTAACCGTAATACATAAAATCAGGTAAGGATCGGGTACTGCCAGATGGAACTGTAGCGGCCATTGTAATGAAGAAAGCAATACCAGACCTGTAAAAAAAGCTACGTTTTCTCCCACAAAGCGGCGGGCAAAAAAGTAGCTGAGCATGACCGTAAGTATGCCGGAAATAGCTGAAAAAAAACGTGCGGAAAACTCATTGACCCCGAAGCTGCTGTAGGCAGCCATCATGGCAAAATAATGCAGTGGAGGCTTATCCGTACGCAATTCATAATTGAATGTAGGAACGACCAGGCTACCTCTTTCAAACATCTCTCGGGCACAGCTGCTGTTTTTAGCTTCGTCTACGATAGAAATAGAGATACCCCACAAATTGGCAAAAAAAATCAGTACACTTAAACTTAAAAGTATGCAGGCTCTTGTTCGCATGATAATCAGGTTAAAAAAATGGCTAGCACTCGTTAAGCTTATACTAAAGACTCCCCTCTCCAGGTTGTGTTTTCATTAAAATTTCTTAAAATAATATTCAAAAAAGTATCAAAGGTTGCTCACAGAAAGCCTCACACTTCTATGAGACTGAAACTACTATTTCTACTAGCTATAGTCTTAGGCACTAGCACTACTATGTGGGCACAGGCTCCGCTGTCGGCAAAAAAATTATATGCGGGCAGCCTGCTGGAGTTCTCCTTCTATCATGGAATGATACTGATGCACGATGAAAAAATCAGACACCTGGTACAGAGCCATCCAAGCGCAGCTAAGCTGAACTACCTTCTCCGCACCAGTGGGCTAAAAACCTGGCATCAGTTGTATGGTTTTCCGGAGTTTGGCGTAGCTCTTGAGTACCAACACTATCGCCACCCTAGCTTAGGCAAATCCATTTCGCTAATTCCGAACCTGAACTTATATGTTTATCGGGGGCGCTACTCCTCTGTTCTTGGCAATATGGGAGTAGGAATAGCTTACCACACCAATCCTTACCATCGTACATACAATACCAAAAACCTGGCGTTAGGCAGCACCTTGTCTTTCGCGCTAAACATTGCGCTAAAATATCAGCGTCGTTTGTCTACCGACTTGGCAGCCGGGGCCTTTGTTCACCTGAATCATTACTCTAACGGAGGACTTAAAAAGCCTAACTCCGGCCTAAACCTGGTGCAGGGGGGCTTTTACCTGAGACAAGAGTTTCAAAGATGTGAAATTTATAAGCCTCAGAACGAACGCGCCGCTTTTCAGCCCAAAAAAACCTATCTGACTGTATTACCAAGTATCAGCTTTAAAGAGCTGGGACGAGGAGGTGGAGTTTTACACTCCTCATACAATCTGAGTTTGCATCTGAACAAACAGGTATCTCACCTTAGTGTGCTCAACTTCGGGCTAGATGCTTACTGGGACATTGCCCGAAAAAAATGGATCGCTCAAATGCATGATGGCGATGAAGTAGATTACAAAACTATAGCCCTTAGCGGTGGGCATGAGCTTATGATTAATAAAGTAGCTTTTCTTACCCAGCTAGGCTGCCACATCTACCAGCCTTACAAAGGATTGTATGGAGAGTTATTTCAAAAATATGGGCTACGAGTTTATGTACACCCTCAGTTAGCCGTAAGTGGCAGCTTAAAATCCTACTTGGGTAAAGCAGAGCACATAGAGTGGGGACTGCTACTTAAGCTGTAGCAGGCCTCCACCTTCTGGCTCTTCTTAATAAAAGCAAACGCTCCAACTGAGGACGATACAGTAGGTAAAAAACGATAAGGTTAAACATAACAATACCTATCCGCCAGATAAAAGTCTTCCATATCTGCATCTTGGCTTCCATATCATTGACTGGAGGCAATTGGCCATCGTGCCGCACGATTGGGTTTAGCAGATAAAGTAACTCTCCGCTTTCTAATTCCGCTCTTACGTAAGTGTCATCAGGCTGCATCAGGTATGCCACCTGATCTGTTTCGTCAAACTCAGCTAAGGTTTTACCTCCCTGCCCAATCAGTCGCACATGATCTACAGGGCGGTTCAACTGCAACAAAAATGTATCTGCTTTTATGTTTACCGTCTGCAAAATAGGTTTATGGCGAGTGATCCAGAACGTTTTCAGCAACTCTTCTCTACTGTTTTTATCTGTCACCCTTTTTACCCCATAGCTGCGCCCACTGCCCAGAGCATTCAGTATATCTTCTCTTTTGCGGCTAGGTGCATGCACCATCGTCCAGGCCTTCGCAATTTTGTTATGCCTTTCTACATCATGGCAATCGTCATTTGCTAATAGCCATACCGGATGGCCCGAAGAGAGGGCTGCATCCCAGTGTTCGGTCGCCAGTCTGAAGCTATTGATCACTTCTAACAGATCGTAGCCACTAAGGTAGGGCATCATCTCAACTGGATGGCTGTTTTTCATGGTAGGATGGTTGATGGCAAGCAGCGGTGCCGTTTGCTTTACCCTCTCTATCAGGTACTGACGAATGTCCTGATTTTGAAAAAGCATCACATCAAAAAAACACACTTTCTCGCTTCCGATAGCCTGCCGGTGTGACTTATGTATGTTAATGCCGTGCTCATACACAGGAATAAAACTTTCGTCTTTTCTATCCAGGTGGCTGTTGATAGAAAAATAGTCGGAGATGCAGGGGATGTCATAGCCTAACTCATAGTAAGCCTCTAATACTTCATTTCCGGGTTGGTGGCCATTGGTCATTCCATTCCAAGCATGGGCGTGGGTATGAAAATTTGATTTATACCAATACTGCCCCAGGTCTTCGTATGGGTTATACCAGCCTGCTCCACTGAAAGGTTCGGGCTCAGGATAGTCGTAGAATTTGATTTGAAAATATTGAAAGCTGACAAATAAGATAAGAAGAAATAAGAAGCTCTTGGCAAAGAGAAGAAAGTTAGGTTTTAGTCTTTTGGTGGTCATAGGTATGCATAGTTTCCTATAACCAAACTTAGGCGTTCAGAAGGGGGAACACCTCATCCTTCTGTTTATGGATTTGTTAAAAAAGTACGATAATTATTAAAGTATCATTATGAATTTTAATTCAATATTAAAGATTATTTATAAAACACTGTGTTTCTGCCATTTATAGCATTAAAAAAACTCCCTCTCATCTGAACGACAAAAGGGAGTTTTGGCAATATTTAGTAGCGGGTTTAGTTGCTGATGGGTAGCTCCTCTTCTACTCTACCGCATTTAAGCATACGGTCTCCAAAGTACGGATTACGAATTTCTTCCTGGGCACTCAGCCAGAAAGCACCTTTATCGTCAAACGCCATAGGGCAGTACTGCTTGTATAGTGTCTGCTCAACTTCTCCAGACGCCTTCAAATCATTATACAAGTGTACAGATACCTCTTCAAAAGCCACACGTTGTGCTTCTATATCTTCAGCGGCAGCAATTTCTTTGATTGCCTGCTGTACTTCCGGCTGCTCCACAGCATTAACTACCTCCATCATACCGGTAGCATATTTTTTTGCATCTTCAGCATTTGAGGCTACCAGCGCATCTTTAAGCTTAAGGTAACCATCAACTACACTGCCTACCCGAATGGTATTGCTTCCGCTCTCAGTAGTCTGGCTGCTCTCTTCAGTAGTAGTTCCTTCAGTATTGCTTGTTTTGGAATCAGAACAGGCTACTGCAAATAAGAACACCAAACAGAGACTAAGTAATTTTAGGGGTGAATGCATGTATTTCATGATAAACAATTTGAATTTATGGGTTAATAATAGTTTTTACATTTCCGCAGTTCAGCATCATATCTCCGTAGTACGGGTTGATCACTTCTTCTGATACGCTCAGCCAGTTGGCTCCTTCATCATTATCTGCCATAGGACAGTATTGTACATATAGTTTCTCGGAAGTACCGAAAGCCTGTGTAGCTTTGATCATTTCCAGAGATAACTGCTTAAAGTGTTTACGCTGCATATCTATGTTTTTGGATTGGAGCAAAAGCTGAACATGATCTTTTATACCTTCCTCTCTTTCCATCCAGTATATATGTGGTTCATCTTCCAGCAGGTTCATGTCTACCTCAGCTACCGACTTCATCATAGCCTGCGCGTATTTGTTCGCTGCCTCTTTTTCAGAACTTACCAGAGCATCCTTCAGTTCAAGGTACTGATTTATAGTTTTCTGGAATTGATTTTTAAAGGTTTCCGAAGTCTGGCTTACATAATCAGGAACGCTCAACTGCATCTGTTCCGCCTTAGTGGCACTACCTTTTATCTGCACATTACGGTTCATCATGCTGGCTTTGTTGTTAAGCTGCGCGGCAGCATCCACAGTAAAGGTACCCTGGCTTACTACCTCTTCTCCAGATCGGAGTCCGCTTTCTACCAGATAGGCATTGCCTACCGATGCTCCAAGAGTAACCTCTCTCATTTCGTAGGTAGGTATATTCGTATTTTGTACCACCACATATACTACTGAGCGGGTACCTGTCCACATCACCGCTGATTTGGGTACCAGCAATTCCGCGTCAGAGCTTACTACCGAAGTCTGTTCTCTACTGCTTAACCTACCCTGAGCAAACATAGCAGGTTTTAGTAAACCATCTTCATTACTTACTTCTGTTCGCACTTTTGCTACACGACTCTGAGGATCAATAAAAGGATCAATAAAGCTCACCTTTGCATCAAACTGTTTACCAGGATAAGCCGCTACCTCAAAGCTGATCATATCTCCTTTCTTTATCCAGCTCAGATTGTTCTCATAAGCATCAAAAACTGCCCAAAGCTGCGAGAGGTCGGCTGCTTCGTAGATTACCGCACCTTCCATCACATGCTCTCCGCTCTCTACATTGATATTGGTAACAATGCCCGAAGCATGAGCTTTTAGGGGCCAATAAGTAATCGGTTCGTCTCTTTCTAATATCTGCATGATCTGGCTGTCGGTTAGCTTCCAGTTTTTCAGTTTTCGGGTGGCAGAGGCCAGCAGATTAGGGTTGCTTGCTTTAAACTTCTGCGCCTGCAACAACTCCTGCTGCGCAGTGACCAGTTCGGGAGAGTAAATAGTAGCGATGGTTTGCCCACGCCTTACCTGAGCACCTTCATAAGTAAGGAACATCTTCTCTACCCTTCCAGAAAAATGAGCTGTCTGAGTAATGATTCTGGTCTCATCAATCTCCAGCTTACCATTAAGTAGCAGCGCTTTAGATTCTTCCTCATATGTGCCGGGGCTACCTACTTTGGTGGTCTGTACATTAGCGAGCCTTACTGCTTCGGCACTCATGGTAAGCTGGTAAGGGTTAGCTTCACCTTCTTCCTCTTCTAAAGGAATAAGGTCCATACCGCAAATGGGGCAGTCACCTGCTTCGCTCTGGCGCACCTGTGGGTGCATAGAACAGGTCCAAACGGTACCTTCGGCCGTTTCGGTAGGCACAAACTCATGCTCATGTTCCTCCGGATCTTCGGTCGCTGGCATCCACACCAGCCAGCCCAGCAACATCCCTAAGCCCAACATTAACAGATAGCGTAATGCCGTTTTCGTTTTTATCGTCATTTTATTACTTCTTCTATATCTAACATCGCTGTTTTTACCTGGGTTTTATCTTCGGAAGCTTGTGTCCAGGTAAAAAATATTTTCTCATCGTCCATTTCCATGATAGGAAAACCATTTGCCCGGGCATAGCCGGTATAAGCTATACGTTTGTCGGCCACCAGTTGATGCTGTTTATCAAAAACAGCTAGCCGAATTTCGGCCCCGTTATCGGTTCGTTCCATCCAGCTCAACACAAGATGTTCAGTGTTTAGCATTAGCACATCTACACGACCCAAGGGATTTCCATGATCTACCCGAATGGGCTTAATAAAGCTATCTGCCTCATCTGTAGAGATGGCAAGCTGAACTTTTGAAGTATCTCGCGCAGCGGTAAACCAGGCCACAGCTATATTGCTGCCCCTTCCACAAATTGCCGGGCCATTGACCGGGCAGCCCTTTATCTGCCATTGGTCTTGATGTACTGGCCGGGGCTGACTCCACCTGCCCTGATGATAGCGAGTAATGTAGATATCGCGAATTTCCTGCTGAGAACGATCGCGGTATACTACATAAATATCTTCTCCTATGCTTATGGCATCGGTCTGGCAGCAGTCACAAATACGGCCGTCCAGTTCTTCCCGCTTCTCTACTTTACCCTCCGAATCAAATATTGCAGTACGCAGGCTCATAGCTCCTTCCTCATGGTGGTGCTCATGCCCTTGCTTCTTCTTAGGTTTGGTATTTCGCCCATCCAGCCATACTGCGAAGGTTTTTCCCTGATAGGGTAGCATACTTACGAAACCATGTTCGGCCTGTAAACTATCCTGATGCAGGACAAAAGGTGTACTCCAGTCTGCCCCCATGTTATCAGAAAGTGCTATGGTAACATCATACTCAAAAGTTCCGCTACCGCTTTTTGTAAGCCAGTGCGCTGCCATATGGTCGCCAGAAGCTACTACCGAAGGAAAATCTGCCCAGTTTACAAACCAGCCAGAATCCTGAGCAATGGTCTGTGGAGTTGCCCACTTTTCCCCCTCCCATACCGAAAATCGCAGGGCATATTCGTCGTTTTCCAGGGCATCAATCCAGGAGAGGTACACTCTACCCTCTTCTGAGACAAATAAGTTAGGTTCGCCACTTTGAGTTGAGGCAGGAGAAGCTACTTCCCGCAAAGGCCATTGCTCGTCGGGCAGCTCAGCAGAGGGTACCTGACAAGCAAAGGGTAAAAAAGACAATAATAGGTAGACTAATACTTTATGCATCTTAAAGCTGCTTAAGGTTCTCCAGGTGAGCGGCTTCATCCCACTCTCGGCTACCTACAATTTCCTCAAGTATCTCTCCATTACGAATTATCCATGTAGTGGGCAAAGCTGTGATAGGCAGGTTTTGCATACTCATTTTCAGAGATACAAAAGGCAGGTCTACTCCAATCTTTTCTTTAAAGGCGCTTATTTTTTCTACCCCCTCATCTGAAGCTAGCAGAAATACAAAGTCATCACCCAACTGCTCTTTTGCCTGCTCCATTGATGGCATTTCTACAACACAGGGTTTGCACCAGGTAGCCCAGAAATTTAGCACCACAGTTTTATCTTTGTAGTGATCCAGGGCGATGGTATTGCCTTCCAAATCTTCCAACTGTACTAGTGCTAAAGGATTAGCTTGCTCCTGTCGGGTATTTTTGGCAGTGTTGCCTTCGTCTTTCTGTGTGTTAGCATTGCAGGCTACTAAAAGCAAAAATGCCATTATCCATGCCGCAGTATAGATGTTTATCTTTATCATGATTTTACTTTAGTTCGTTCGTATCAATAATTTCTATGGCTCTAAGTTCATCAATTTTAGCTAATGCGATATAAAGCCTGGTGGTAGATTCGTTTAATAAGTTCTGATATTTGAGTAATTCCAGCTGAAATTCCAGTACTTCCTCAAAGCCTTTGCTATTGGCTTCATAGGCACTATTGAGAATACTAATAGCCTGCTGTGTGCTTTCTATCTGCTTATGGTAAAGTAAGATGTCATTCTTTGCCGATTGTAGCTGACTCAAAGCCTGTTGTAGCTCATCGCGTATTCTGTTCTCTTCATTTCTTATTGCCAGTTGATTAGCCTCGCTTTCTATCCGAATTTCTCTGACTGCTGACTTATACTTTTGCTGATTGAATAAAGGTAGTGATACATTTACCATAAGCATCAAAGCATCTTTTCCGCTATCTGCCATTTCCATATCAGTACGCTCTCCAATCAGAACGTAATCCAGTCCTAGTCCAAGTTCTGGTTTAGCACTAAGCTGAGCTACCTTTTCGCTTTTTTCCAGCAGTATAGCTTCTTCCTGCAAGAGTCTGATAGATGGGTAGTTTTTGAGCATCTCTGCCCTTATTTGGCTGGTATCGGCAGCTACTTCACCTATTTCCAGTGTATCGGGAAGGCTAACTTCTGCCTCTGTTGCCCGATTGAGTAGCGTATTGAAATTAGAGCGCTGGGCCTTAGTTTCTTCAAGAAGGTTCTGTAGCTTACTCTTTTCTTCGCGAAGTTGCATCTGTACCCGAATAATATCTACCATGGAGCTGAGATCATTCTCGTACTTTTGAGTAGCCACTTCTTCGTAGACCTGTAGTATATCTATGTTAGCTTGCAGTAAGGTTCTTTTCTGTTGCAGTTCGTACAGCTGAAAGTAATTTTTCTTTAGCTCGTAAAAGTAAGCATTACGAGCTTGTACAAACTCTTCAAACCTTACTTTTGCTCTCTGGCTGGCTACATCTTCTCTGGCTGTAAGACTTCCAAACCAGGGCAGCATCTGTTGCAAAGAAATACGTGCCTGCTGAGGCCCCAGCCTGGTCTCTACCGGACTGATAAAATAGCTAAAGCTTAACTTTGGGTCAGGGAGTGCACCCTGCTGGGGTAGCTGCTGCAATGCCGAAAGATAGCTTTGATAACGTGCCTGTAAGTCAGGGTTGCTTTCTCCTCCCATTTGCAGATACTCATTCAGTGACTGAGCAAAGCTATATGGTATGCTTAGCATACTAAATACTAATACCAGCAAAAAATACCAATATCTCATTCTTATTATAGATTTTATTTTTCGCATAGCCACATCATGGTTTGGTATTTAGTTTTTTTACTTTCCACTCTTCCCGCCAGCAGTACAAAACTGGTACTACAAAGAGTGTGATCAGGGCCACACACATACCTCCAAAAATAGGTATAGCCATAGGTATCATAATATCAGAACCTCTTCCCGCGGAGGTAAGCACAGGCAAAAGGGCCAGTAAGGTAGTAGCTGAAGTCATCAGTGCCGGGCGCACTCGCTTTTCTCCCGCCTCTGTTACTGCCTCTCTGATTTCAGCTATGGTACTCGTTCTGTTTTTATCAAACGACTGATCCAGATAGGTGGCGATCAGTACCCCATCATCGGTAGCTATGCCAAAGAGGGCGATAAACCCTACCCAAACCGCTACGCTCAGGTAAATAGTTTTGACCTGAAACAACTCTCTCATATTTGTACCCAGGAGCGAAAAGTCCAGAAAGCTATCGTAGCCATAGAGCCATATCAGAATAAAGCCCCCTGCAAATGCTACGGCAATACCGCTAAACACCATGAGAGAAGTACTAACAGAGCGGAACTGAAAATAGAGAATTAGAAAAATGACTAGCAGACAGACTGGTATGACAATACTCAGGCGTTGCTCTGCCCTGATCTGATTTTCATAGCTACCAGAAAAGCGGTAACTAATACCCGCAGGCACTTCTAGTTCTCCGCTGTCTATTTTCTCCTGCAAATAAACTTGTGCGGCTTCTACTGTTTCTACTTCAGAGTAGCCATCGTTTTTATCAAATAGCACATAAGCGATAAGGAAGGTATCCTCACTTTTGATCATCTGAGGCCCCTGCACGTAGGCTATTGTCGTTAACTCGCCTAGAGGAATCTGCGTACCAGTGGCAGTGGGTATCAGTATGTCTTCAATTTTATTTGGCTCGTCTCTCAGCTCCCTTGGGTAGCGAACTCGTATGGGATATCGTTCTCTACCCTCCACACTGGTACTCAGGCGAATACCACCAATGGCTACTTCAATATAATTTTGTACGTCCTGTATGCTTAAGCCATAGCGGGCTATCTTTTCACGATCTATCCGAATTTCCAGATAGGGTTTACCTACAATTCTTTCCGCAAAAACAGCCTCACCTTTTACGGCAGGTACATCTTTTAGGTACTTCTCTAACTTCAGGCCAAAAGCCTCTATAGTTTGCAGATCTGGTCCCTTTACTTTAATGCCCATAGGAGCTCGCATTCCAGTTTGCAGCATAACCAGTCTGGTTTCAATAGGCTGCAATTTGGGAGCAGAAGTAACGCCCGGCAGGCGTGTCGCTTTTACTACCTCCGCCCAGATGTCGTCAGTAGATTGAATCCCTTCTCTCCACTGGCGGAAGTAGCTACCATCGGCATCAGCTACTAATAAGTTACTGTTTATATAAGGCATTTCTTCTGGTCTGATAGCCTGAAGGCTGTCTCCTTTCCTGATCAGGAATCTGCCTTCATCGTCGGTACGAAAACGTTTTCGGCGACCATTTGCATCAGTCAAATATTCACTCTTGTAGTTAATTATATTTTCGTACATAGAGATCGGCGCCGGGTCTAGCGCGGACTCCGCTCTGCCCAGCTTACCCACTACAGAAGACACTTCGGGTATGGCTGTCACCAGCATATCCAGCTTTTGTAATGTAGCTTTGTTTTCTTCTATGCCGGAATGGGGCATGGACGTAGGCATTAACAGAAAGGCTCCTTCGTCAAGTGCTGGCATAAATTCCTCACCTATACCCGGAAAAGTATGCTGTAAATCTGAGTACGCAGATGTACTTCTCAAATTAATATTGACTCTCTCCAGACTGCGACTTAATCCTCCAAATACCCCGTCAAAGCCTTGCCAGATCATAAGTCCCAACAAAATAAGTGTGCCGGGAATCAGAATAAAAACAGCTTTGTATTGCAGGCACTTACGCAAGATGAAGGTATAGTAATGATGAAAAAGCAGAAAGCCACCCAATATCAGGGCTATACCTAGTATAACAAATAAGTAGTTGAGCAGAAGGCTAACGCCTGCCCCTAAGGGTAACCATTCGGTAGTAAGCCAGAAGCTAATTAAGCCTAAAGTGATGACCAGATTAATCCATAAGCGATAGGTTTTAAGCGCAATAAGTCTGGGGTAGTCCAGGCTCGCTAAAAGGTTAACAGCACCTATGGCAAGCAGGAAAAACCCAGCCCAGAACAGGCCATACCATATGGTAACTATACCCAAAGCAATTATTAAAGACTGTACCCCTAGTTTTACTTTCTTCTGACTGATTTTGATTGAAAAGAACCAGTATGCAAAGGTTGGCATAATAATCAGCGTAATAAACACTGCTGCTGCCAACACAAAGGTTTTGGTAAATGCCAGTGGTGTAAATAGCTTACCTTCGGCTGCCTGTAAACTGAATACGGGAATAAAGCTGACGATGGTGGTAGTAACCGCGGTTACAATGGCTGAGGCCACTTCTATTGTTCCTTCATAGACAATATCCAGATAGGATTTTCCGCTGTTCCGGTTGGCCTCTATATGCTTAAGAATATTTTCTGAAAGAATAATACCCACATCTACTACTGTTCCTATTGCGATGGCAATACCAGATAAGGATACAATGTTAGCCACCACTCCGGTATAGCGCATGGCGATAAAGCACATTAATACTGCCAGAGGCAGGAGGGCAGATATCAGCAGTGATGCCCTTAGATTGACCACCATCACAATAATGACAATGATTGTAATCAGAATTTCAAGTGAGAGTGCTTCTTCCAGAGTGCCAAGCGTTTCCTGAATAAGCTGCGTACGATCGTAAAAGGGCACAATAGTTACTTTTGACAGCGTACCATCAGCAAGTGTTTTACCAGGCAGCCCCCCTTCTATCTCCTTGATTTTATCTTTTACGTTGTTGATTACCTCCAGAGGGTTAGCTCCATAACGGGCCACTACTACCCCGCCTACTACCTCCGCACCAGCTTTATCTAACACTCCCCTTCGGTTGGCCGGCCCATACTGTACTCTGGCAACGTCTTTTATTCGTATAGGTGTATTGTTTTCTACCTTTACAACAGCGTTTTCCAGGTCTTCCAGGTTTTTAATATAGCCCAGGCCACGCACAAAATATTCCGCATTGTTAATTTCCAATGTCCGCGCCCCCACATCCAGGTTACTATCACGCACGCTTTGTGCTACCTGTGCCAGCGTGGCCCCGTGTGCTTTTAGGGCATCAGGATTAATTTCTACCTGATACTCTTTAACAAAGCCACCAATAGAGGCTACCTCAGAAACCCCCTCAGCCGAAGCCAGTCCATAACGTACCAGATAATCCTGCACGGAGCGAAGTTCCTGTAAATCCCAGCCTCCTGTAGTATTTCCTTCTTCATCTCTACCCTCCAGGGTGTACCAAAAAATTTGCCCCAGAGCAGTAGCATCAGGCCCCAGGGCAGGCTGCACACCTTCAGGTAAGGTTCCGGCAGGTAAAGCATTGAGCTTTTCCAGTATACGAGAACGGCTCCAGTAAAACTCTATGCCCTCATCAAAAATGATATAAATGCTGGAAAACCCGAAGGCCGAAGAACTACGTATCGTTTTTACGCCCGGCATGCCCAATAGCGCTGTGGTAAGCGGATAGGTCACCTGATCTTCTACGTCTTGAGGTGAGCGACCCTTCCATTCGGTAAACACAATCTGTTGGTTTTCTCCTATGTCGGGTATGGCATCTACTGCTACAGGATCATTAGGCAAAAAGCTAACTCCAAAATTAAAAGGAGAGGTTACTATACCCCAAGCAATAAGCAATAGTAGTATAAGTACCGTTACTAAACGGTTATCAAGAAAAAACTTAATAAGTTGATTTAACATCTTTCATTTCCCATCAATGATAATTTATAAAGAAAAGCTGCGGAACCAGATATATTCCACGGCAAACTAATCATGAGGGAAAGACCTAAATAAGAAATGATTGCAGGAGCACGGGTATGTCTTGTGCAATCGGAGGGGAATGGTAAGGTTTATATGAAGTATGTACTTCGCTGCTGGTTTCAAAAAGCCAGGACAGGTCTATGTTTGGAAAAATGGCTGCAATAAAAAGGGCAGACTCAAACTGGAAGTGAGAAAGTTGATAGCTCTCTTCTACCTGAAAAGTAAGCTTTTCATCCTGACAGCAACCATCAGGCATTTCTTCGGGCTGTTCGCAGCACTGTATTTGGTCATGCCCTACTTCCATAGCAGAAAGCTCTCCTCCACAATAGTGCTTGCTGAGCGCCACTCCGGTAGTTGATACCAACAGTATCAAAGTTAAGGCTATATGAAGAAATTTTTTGATCATATACAGGCTTACTTTGCGCTAAACGTTAGACACAATGCTTAGGTTTCAAATTTTATACAAGTATACTGCCACCGATTGTTCTGCTGGGCAGAGTTATCACCTTTTTTGATACTGGCAAAATTACGCAAAATCCACTGATATTATTAATAAATTGTTAACAAATAACTATTTATTTCGGTCGTAAAATTGTGTAAATAGCTTAAGAAAACAACGAATAGTCCATGCCAATACTAGGAAAACTGGTTAAAAAAGGATTACAACTGAGGCAAGCTGTTGAACACGAATACCGACAGCCTTTTAACCTACAAAAAGAGCAGCTCAAACATTTGTTGTTTACTGCTCAGGGTACTCAGTTTGGTCAGCACTACCACTTTGACCAAATCTTACAGGCTTTTTACTCTACTGACCCGGAAGCCTTTTATCAGGCCTACCGAAGCCTGGTACCTATTCACGATTACAACAAAATGCATCGCGAGTGGTGGCACCTTTGTCGCGAAGGTCAAAAAAATGTAAGCTGGCCGGAGCGGATCAAGTATTTTGCGTTAAGCTCCGGCACTTCTGAGGCTTCTTCTAAGTATATTCCTATCACCAGGGATATGCTTAAAGCTATCAATAAAGTGAGCGTAAGGCAGATACTCTCTCTAAACCAATATGACCTGCCCGAGAGCCTTTTCCAAAAGGGTATATTGATGCTGGGCGGCAGTACCGATCTTAACCGATACAAGTATGGCTACGAAGGCGACCTTAGCGGTATTACCTGCAAGCGTATGCCTTACTGGTTTTATAGCTTCTATAAGCCAGGGCATAAAATCTCCCGCGAGAAAGACTGGGCCAAAAAGCTAGACGAAATTATGCTCAATGCTCATAAATGGGATATTGGAGTTATTGTAGGAGTACCAGCATGGTTACAGATGCTTCTTGAAAAGATTATTGACCACTATGGGCTTAACACCATTCATGACATCTGGCCTAATCTGAGCATTTTTATTCATGGTGGAGTATCACTCACGCCATATATGAAGAGCTTTGAGCGCTTAACCGCCCGGCCTCTGACCTACATAGAGACATACCTGGCCTCTGAAGGCTTTATCGCCTTTCAGAACAAGGCAAATTTTAAGTCTATGCAGATGATGCTCAATAGTGGAATTTTCTTTGAATTTGTCCCTTTTACGGAGCGGAATTTTACTGCTGATGGTGAACTGGTGTCAAAGCCTGAAACGCTGATGATACATCAGGTTGAAGAAGGTAAAGATTATGCTTTACTGCTGAGTAGCTGTGCTGGTGCCTGGCGCTACCTAATTGGCGATGTTATCAGATTTACCGATGTGCAAGATACTCAGATTGTTATTACAGGTCGTACCAAGCACTTTCTTAGTCTTTGTGGGGAGCATCTTTCAGTAGATAATATGAATCGTGCTGTGCAGATGTTGTCGGAAGAGATGAATATTGAGATTAACGAATATACTGTGGCCGGCACAAAGCATGATAACTTATTCGCTCACCACTGGTATCTGGCTATTGATAAACCTATGAGTGAAGAGACCGTGAGGCAGAAACTGGATGAGTACCTTAAGTACCTCAACGATGACTACCGCACGGAAAGAAGTGCTGCCCTCAAGGAGATAAAGCTTACTATTCTCCCTCATGATGTATTTATAAACTGGATGGAAACGCAGGGAAAGGTAGGTGGACAGCACAAGTTTCCCCGCGTGCTTAAGGGCCACCATTTAGAGTCCTGGGAGTCTTTTATAGTGGCCGCCCAATAAATGATAAGATTGAGTAGAAGGAGCTTTAAGGGGCTTCTTCTACTACCCAATAGTTTACAAAATTGTGTGGAGCTTCCAGCACTACTTTGTAAAAAGATGATGGCATTTCACTAATATCAATTGTATGTTTTTCCTTGCGTAGGTCAACTTCACCCATCAGCTTATACTCATCTTTTTCTCCACCTTTAAAGTGGTTTTCTGTACTTAGCCACACTTTAGCTTTTCCTTTCTTCTCCAAGGCTGTCCATTGTAGCTGTAGCTGGCTGTTTTCTTTCTTTGCTTTCAACTTAGCCACAGAAACATCTCCAGTAAATGGTACACCATCTATTTCCATGGCCTGCTCACGAGCAATATTCAACTCCAGATGTCGCGCCAGTGTAGGAAAGATAGAGACCACTCCCGGCTTATGTTTCTTAAAATAGGTATTCAGGTCTTGGGCATTGGTAGTTATCCAGGTAGACCTTTCTCTGTCAGACTGACCGCCATGGTGTTTGCCGGTGTCTTCATCTCGTCCGTGGTCTGTTGTAATAACGATGAGCCAGTCTTCGTCATAGTTCTGCTCTCTGTACTGAATTGCCTTCCAGATACGCCCCACCTGGTCGTCAGCAATTTCTACAGCCTCGTACATCTGCGGGCTATCACCAAATTTATGCCCCATATCATCCGTGTACTCCAGATAAACCCATGATAAGTCAGGCCCTTCCGACTTTACATAGCGAGCAGCCTCATTGGTTACGTGCTCATCTATCTGGTAAATAAATTTTCTGTCGCTCCCATGCGGGAAGCGCAGGGTATCATGCTCAAAACCATCAAAGTGGTAATCAAGTTTAAGCCCACCCGTTGCGGACAGTCCCTCACCTATTAGCTTGGTACGGTTATCTAGCCAGGTAGAAAAAATAGCCGTTTTCTTTTCAGGAAACTGCTCTTCCATAAAGCGAAAGATAGTCCAGTACTGGTAGTTCGGTGCTTTAATGCTATTCCCCCATACATTATGCTTATTTACCCAGGTGCCAGTCAATAAACTGTTATAGCCTACTGCGGAAATAGTTGGGGTTTCAGAATATGCTCCTTTTTCACCTCCCACATAGGCGTGGGTGTATCCTCCAGCTTTTGCAATATCGTCCAGATGGGGGGTAGATACTTTTTCTATAACATCGGCTGAAATACCGTCTACTATAATAAACAAGGCTTTCTTTTGCTGTGCCTGCGCAAAAGCGATAGACAAAGCACACAAGCTGATGACTGAAAGGATGATTTTTTTATGCACGATAAGTTTTTGATTTATTGTAATGCTAAAAAAATTCAGCCAACTCTCAATAGAAAGCTGGCCGAACGAATTATTTATAGTAACTGGTTACTTTAATAACCACATTTCACCATTGATGTCGTCAGTACCAAACTGGCGTTCAATAGCCTGTAACACATGCGACTCGTTAAGATCCAGCTCGCTTTCTGGATACATCCAGCGTTTAGGAATTTTACCTCCGTTGAGTATACCACCCCCATCGGTGCTAAACTCAGGAATACCTGTACGACGCTGGTTGTAATAAGCCTCCCACCCACTATTCATAAAAAACGAAAGGTATTTTTGTGTTAGTATCATTTCCAAGCCCTTAGCAGCTTCAAACGCAACTTCTGGTTGTTGCAGGTAAGCGTCAATAGCAGAAGCCTCAATGTTGTAAAACTCCATAGAAGCCTGGATGCCCTGCATATAATACTCTTCGGGGCTTACGCTAACCCACCCTCTCTGGGCTGCTTCTGCAATAGTAAATGCTAGCTCCGCATAGCTTAACAATACGCTTGGCTCATTAACAGGATCATTATAGAAGCGAGAGTTTATGGGAGATCCTTCTCCCTCATTCAAGCGGCTTACGTTTTCTGTTAGTGTAGCACTTCCTCCCAAGCCGGTGTAGGCATCAAAGTTAGAAGGATCCAGGTTAGCCTGACGAGAGGCAAAGTCCGGGTCACCTACACTGAACAGGCGAGGATCGTTTCTTTCTTTAAGTAATGAGACAAACGATTCATCCAGGTAATAGTCGGTTTGTATACTATTATCATTAAAGTAAGGGTAACGATTACTTTCTCTGTCAAAAAATGCTAATGCTGCATTGTCCTCATTGCTGCTCATCAGCGGATAGGTATCCGGGTTTTGAATAATGTTACGAAACTGACTTTCAATATCTAAGCTGGTACCCTCTTTAAGAGATAGACTAATGAGTACTCTTAACTTAAAGGAGTTTACCAGTTTTTTCCACTTGGTAACATCACCATCAAATATAAGGTCGCCTCTGATTTCGCCATTTTCTACACTTAGCTCGGCATTGGCTTCGTCCAGTTCCTGAAGCACCTGCTGATAGATTTGTTCCTGAGGTGTGTACTCAGGCATATATTCACCTTCAAAAGCAGAACCTGCCTGTAAGTAAGGCACATCTCCAAATGTCTTAGTCAGTTCCAGAATAACATAAGAGCGCAAAAACTTGGCAATAGCAAGGTAGTTTGCATTATCTACACGCATAGCCTCTTCCTCCATCTTGATCACCTGGCGTAGTTGATTATAATCATCGAAGCCTGCTCTTTGCCATCCGTAGTATTGAGAAAGACTGGCTCCCTGTGTGTAAACCAAAAATCTTGAAGCCAATGCGGCATCTAGCGTCACATTGTTAAATATATCAACCTGTAGGTTAGTCAGCAGAAGCTCAGGACCTACTTCTGTAGCACGGTTAGGGTCAATTTGTAGCTCTTCAAAATCCTGACAGGCGCCGGTAGTCAGGATGATAAATGTGAATATGATATACTTTATGTTCTTTTTCATGAGTTATCCATGTTAAGCCATTAAAAATATAGCTGGATTTTGCTTAAAGCATTTCCGCTAAGGTTTAGACATTGTTCTTAAAAAGTGAGATTAATGTTGAAACCTAAGCTTCGTGCAGAGGGCGTCTGAAGGTTATCTTCTCCCTGATCTGGGTCTATATTAGGGACATCGGACCAGAGAAAGAGGTTTCTTCCTACAAAAGAAACTGAAGCCTGTTCAAAAAAAGTGTTATCCAACACGGAGTTAGGTAACGCATAGGTAAGCGTAACTTCTCTTAGCTTCATAAATGTTTCTTTATATATACCCGGCTCTGAAGGAGATCCGTCATAGAAATCTTTAGTCCAGGAAATGTAATTAACAGCCTGGGTATTAGGCGCGAACGTACGGCTGTCGCTCAGGATGTTGCCGTCACTATCGTACTCCACATCTCCATCCAGAAGTACCACACCATCACCCACATAGGTAGATTCTCCGTTGTTGGCATCATCGCGATACTGGTTCACTGAGCCAGGATGAGTACCCCCCCACCACATTTTAGAATTAGTAGTACTGTAGAAACTGCCGCCGTAGCGTCCATCTAAAAGTACACTCAGAGTAAAGTTTTTGTAGGAGAAGCTATTGTTAATACCGAACACACCATCAGGATCGGAGTAGCCTACTCGTCTTTGAAAAGGATCAATAAGGGGAAAACCATTGTCTCCGTAAATGATATCTCCTTCGGGAGAACGCAGCCATACCGAAGTATAATAAGCGTCAGCTCGTTCACCAACTTTTACATTATTTAGCTCATTTGCATCACCATATACCTGGGTAAGCTCACGACGGTGTCTGGACCAGTTAAGCATGACATCCCATTGAAAAAGGTCAAGTTTAAGGGGTGTAGCATTAAGCACTACTTCTATTCCACGTCTTTTGTATTCGTTGCCATTTACAAGGCGAGAAGTAAAGCCAGAGGCTTCAGACACAGGAATAGTTGTAATATTGTTATAATCTCGCATGCTATAATAGGCTACGTCTATTCCCAAACGACCTTGTAGGAAGCGGGCATCCAAGCCTATTTCATAAGAATCTGTAGTTTCCGGAGATATGTCAGAAGAAATCTGTGTTTCAGGGAAATAGACAGATGCGTTGTTGTTCCAATTGATACCTGGCAGATAGGCCTGAACCTGGTTGTAGGGGTATTCACTGCCAAAGCCAGTCAGGTCAAAGTTGATATAACCGGAGGATACCTGAGACCATGAACCTCGTAATTTCAAAAACTCAAAAGCTTCAGGTACAGGCATTATATCTGACACCACAGTACTTAGAGAGACAGATGGGTAAAAGTATGAGTTGTTCTCTAACGGCAAGGTAGAGATCCAGTCATTTCTTCCGGTTACGGTCAAAAATACTGAGTTCAAAAATTCAATATCCAGAGTTCCGTAGAGGCTGTTTACTTTTTGGTCCTGCAATAGGTTGCCTCCCGTAAGGTTACTGGTAGAGTTGCTTAAATTGTAATACTCCGGTACATTGAGCCCGTCGGTATATGCATTAAGTGTACGGAAGTTATTATAGCGGTTTGCGCCTCCCACAGAAACACTAATGTTTAACTCCTCTGCCAGCTGTTTACGATAGGTCGCGATAATATCAGTATTGATATTAAAATTGTATTCGTTACTAAGCTCCAGGTTTCCACGAGATTTTACTCCATACCGGATATAACTCAAAGGTTCTTTTACACTACGATTTGTATTGTACCAGTTGAAGCCCGAACGTGCAAGAATTTCCAGGTTTTCCAGTGGCTCATAGGTTAAACTAAGTTGGCCGTAATTATTGTCTTTGTTATACCCTTGCAAAAATTCGTATGCCTGAAAGTAAGGATTGTTATACCATGAGGTATTGTAATGGCGCTGCTGTACACCTTCATTTCCTTCCTGCCAGTAGTTTCTAAGGTCACGCACGTCAATATCCGGGCCTGTCCACAAGACCAGGTTATAAAGATAGTTTTGCGGACCGTAGCTTCTCTCAGGGAAATTGTCGCTATACTGCTTATTGTATGTCAGTGAGGCATCTGCGCGAAGTTTTTCAGCCAGTTGATAGCCTCCTGCTACTGTAAAAGTAGTAGAATTTAGACCTGTATTAGGCACCATACCTTTCTGATACATATGAGATAAGGATGCTCTAAAGTTTCCTTTTTCATTACCTCCGCTGATACTAACATTGTTTGTAGAGATCATACCTGTTCTGAAAAAGTTCTCTACATTGTTTTCTCCTCGTGATATAAAAGGAGTAGGTATGCGTTCTCCGGTAACAGGGTCTATCGGGCTATCATATTGAGTTGTTTCAAAAAATCCACTGGCAGTACTTGCATCTGCCTGGTTCAGCTTGGGTCCCCATATCCACCCGCCACCTTCTGGTCCACTTCCAGAGCCATTGATGTAGGCGTAAGTACCATTATTACCATTTCCGTAAGTGCTCTGTACATCAGGTATACGCAAATAACTAGGCTGAAACATGGTACTTGAATTTACACTCACTTCTACACCTTCCTGGCTACCTCTTTTGGTCGTAATCATGATAGCTCCATCTCTACCAATAGAGCCATAGAGCGCAGAAGCGGTAGGCCCTTTGAGCACATCTATACTTTCCACGTCGTCAGAGCTTATTTTCCAAAGGTCTGCTTCCGGGTTAGGAATACCGTCTATAACAATTAGAGGATCTCTACCTCTTAGTTCAAGCTTGGGGTCTTCAAAGAGCCCGGTAGGGTTATACACATTCAGGCCAGCTACTTTACCAGTAAGGGAGCGGGCGACATTAGGCTCACGGGCTTTTTGCAGCCCTTCTCCAGCTACCTCCTGCACTGCATATCCCAGGGCTTTTTTCTCCTTTTCTATACCTAATGCGGTAACAACTACTTCGGAGAGCTGCTCTGCATCTGAGTTTAAAGTGATATTAATCTGGCTACGACCATTAATGGCAACTTCTTTTGTTTCAAACCCTACAAAAGAAAAAATCAATGATGTATTTGCCTCGGAAACCTCAATACGGTAGAGACCTTCAAGGTTGGTAACTGTACCTTGAGTAGTATTTTTGACCAGTACATTTACTCCGGGTACAGGTTCTCCCGATGTATCTACTACAGTGCCACTTACCTGAGTTGACTGCGCTTGCAAAAACAGACTAAAACTTACACCAAAAAGCGTAAAAAACATATATTTTACCCACCAAAATTGATGGACAAAAACCAGTAAAAGTTTCTTCATAGTAAACTATTTAATGATGATGAATTTGACTGACAAAGTAGGTCAGCATTAAACAATGGCTCAGCAAAAATACTACAAGCCCTGCAACAATGGATTTATTAGGAAATTAAGCTTATGTTAAGCTTTTTGTACCCAAAAGGTAACATTCCCGGGCAGTATGTTATTGTAAAAGAAAGCAACTCTCAAAAGTGAGTACAGACAAAGGAGTTGCATGAGCTCCAACTTTATTTTGAAGCACAAAGGTACATCTTACACCTTAGCATCCCAAATTATACACTAACTAGATTCTCATATTTCTACTCAAAATAGGTATATCCATCTTTTCTTGGCTTAAAGGTATATACCCCTTATACTTGCTGTTCTTTTCCAGAATACAAACCGAATTTTCATGCAATCTCCTCTTATAAAAAAACTCCTTCCCTCTTTATACATCATGGCTGCACTACTACTACTGGGTGGAGTACTTCACCTGATGGGCCACCCAGTGTACTGGCCTGGGTTTGCGTCTATGATGTGTTTTTACGCTGTCATTTTTTATATAGGTACTTATGCCGCTTCTATGAAAGGAGAAGAAAATGAGAATAGTATTATGCTTGCTGGCAGGTCAATTCCATTAGGCGTAGCGGTATTTACCATGAGTGCGACCTGGGTTGGCGGAGGCTATATTAATGGTACAGCAGAATACACCAACTCTTCTGGCATTGCCTGGGTACAAGCACCCTGGGGCTATGCACTCAGCTTAATTGTTGGAGGCTTGTTTTTCGCCAGAAAAATGCGGCGCTATGAGTTTAAAACCATGATAGATCCCTTGCAACAACGCTTTGGCAAGAAAGTGGCTGCCCTGCTTTCACTGCCAGCTATCTGTGGAGAACTCTTCTGGACATCCGCTATACTCACCGCCCTGGGAACCACCTTTGGCACCGTACTAGGAATGGACTTTGTGCCATCAATTATCGCATCAGCCGCAATTGCCATAGCTTATACCGCATTAGGAGGACTATGGGCAGTAGCTTTTACGGATGTTATTCAGATGATATTACTCCTTATTGGGTTGGTTTTAGTAATTCCTTTTGCTCTGGATAAAGTTGGAGGCTGGGACCTGGCCTGGAAAACTTACGTAGAACATAAAGGAATATTAGCAAACGCACTCCCTCCTATAGATGGCTGGAAACACAAAAGCTGGGGTAATTACTACTGGAACTGGTGGGACTCGGCGCTACTTCTGATTTTTGGGGGTATTCCTTGGCAGGTATATTTTCAGAGAGTGCTGGCTTCTAAAAATGAAAAAGTAGCTATGCGCCTTTCTATCATTGCAGGTTTTGTATGTATGGCCGCTGCCATACCAGCTGTGATGATTGGTGTAATTGGTCATGTGGCGCCCTGGGAAGCTTTAGGCGTAGCTCCTCCGCAAGAAGCAGCACTAACTTTACCATATGTAGTACGTTACCTCACCAATCCTTTTGTAGCTACTATCGGCCTTGGTGCCATAGCTGCCGCTGTAATGTCTTCGGTAGACTCTTCTATACTTTCTGCTTCTTCTATGGCCTCATGGAATATCTACAGAACTTTACTAAAACCTAAAGTAGATTCTAAGACGCTGGCGAAGGTGATAAAGCGGGTAATATGGATTATCGGAGTGGCTGCCACACTCATTGCTTTACAGGTAAAAAGTGTATACGCGCTGTGGTTTTTGTGCAGCGACTTTGTGTACTGCATTCTCTTTCCTCAGTTGGTTTGTGCCCTCTTCGACAAAAAAGCTAATCGCTACGGAGCTATAGCCGGCCTGCTAGTCTCTCTTATACTACGCTTTGGTGGTGGAGAAGCAACTTTAGGCATCCCCAACATAATACCATACCCCCTTATTGAAGATGGTAACGTACTCTTTCCGTTCAGGACAACAGCTATGCTAAGCGGCTTGCTTACTATGGTTATAGTGTCCAGGCTTAGTCAAAAACAGTGTCCGCCTCAACCTTTGCACAAGCTGAAGCAGACTATTACAAATTAACTGTTAAGGATAAAATCAGCACAACGTTCACCAATCATCATACAGGTAATACAAGGATTAACACTGGTAATACTCGGAAAAACAGAGGCATCCGCTATTCTCAGGTTTTGTATCCCTTTTACCTGAAGGTGGGTGTTCACCACAGCTTTAGGGTCATCATCTGTACCCAGCTTACATGTGCCTGCTGGATGATATACTGTATTATGCGTCTTGTATATGTAGTCTAAAATTTGCTCATCTGTCTGCACATCAGGTCCGGGAGCTAACTCTCTCTTTATCCAGGGCTTTAGTGAAGCTTGTGCCGCGATTTTTCTGGCAGTTTTTATCCCCTCTACCATTACCCGGGCATCGTGGCCCTCAGGATCAGAGAAATATTTTGGATCAATAAGGGGCGGATCTTCGGCACGATTAGACTGTAAACGAACTGTACCTTCGCTCCTGGCCTGCATAACGTTGGGCGTAAGTGAAAAGGCGTTATCAGAAGTAGGATACCCAGCAGGAAGCGTATGCATATCAAAAGCTTCAGTTCCAAAGTGGAACATCAGGTCTGACATACCTAGCTGAGGATCAGTTTTACAAAAAACACCTATCTCATACTTTTGAGCGCTTTTTTCAGGAACTTGCTGCTCCGCTTCCCATATAATAACTCCTTCGGGATGGTCTACCAGGTGCTCCCCTACTCCCGGCAGATCTTGTATCACTTGTATACCTACCTCTTGCAGATGTTCTTTTGGGCCAATGCCAGAAAGCATAAGCAAATGTGGTGTATGAAATGCCCCCCCTGATAGAATAACTTCTTTATTGGCTTCAAATGTACCTTTGTTTGTCTCTACCGCAACAACTTTTTTTGCATCGTCTAACAACAATTTTGTCGCAAAAGTCTCTGTTACTACAGTAAGTCCAGCCGGAATTTTGTCGTATGGATGCAGGTAAGCTACAGAACTGGAGTGGCGTATACCACCCTTTTTGTTTAAAGAAAACCAGCCTGCACTTTCGTGATAATTGCCATTTTCAAAGTCCTGAGCGGCTATGCCATACTCCTCGCAGGCATCTATCATAGCTTTTCCGCAATCGTTTTCTGAGTCGGACTTCTCCAGATTTACTTTCTCTAATACTTTGTTGTAGAAAGGACGTACCTCCTGGGGAGTCCAGTTTTTGATTCCCTTTTGGGTCCACTGCTCAAAATCGTAGTCTGGAGCCTGAAAAGCTATCGCTGAATTGTGTGAGCTACAACCGCCCATAACTTTCGCCCTGCTATGGCGCATATTGCTATTTCCGGTAGCCTGAGGGGCAATAGGAAAATCATAGTCTAAATCGCCTTCTAATAAAGTGTGCCATTCCTTGAGTTGTAGTACATCCTCTCTTTGCTCATCCGATATCCCTGCCTCTATGAGCAAAACTTCTCCTTTTTGTTTTTCAGCTAATCGGTATGCAGTCACCACGCCGGCAGTACCCCCACCTACAACTATATAATCGTATTTCATTTGCATGTTTGTATGAGTTGCTTACACCTGAGTAAGCTTTCTATTTATGATAAAATGAGTATTCTTTTAAATTATTAAACTTCTACCCTAGAAGGGATCTTCCATTTTATTCATGGCAATGTAGACTGTTTTGAGCTGCGTATAGTGCTCTATGGCTGCCAGCCCATTTTCTCGTCCTATGCCCGACTGTTTGTATCCACCAAATGGTATTTCTACCGGATTAATGTTAAAGGTATTTACCCAGCACATACCTGCCTGCAACTGAGCAACTACCCGATGCGCACGCCTGATATCATTGGTAAATACCCCTGCGGCAAGTCCAAAAGGAGAGTTATTTGCCCTTTCTACTACTTCTGCTTCATCCTCAAAAGTTAGTAGCGAGAGTACTGGCCCGAATATTTCTTCTTCTACTATCCGTAAGTCATCCTGACCACTGGCAAAAATAGTAGGCTGAACAAAGTATCCTCCTTCGCAGCCTTCTACTCGCACCTGCTCTCCACCATACAGTAGTTCAGCTTTTTGCTCTTTGCCCAAATGAATGTACTGCATTACCTTCTCAAAATGATCTTTACTGATCAGGGCTCCCACCTGTGTTTCAGGATCTGAAGGATTTCCAACTTTCAGATTTTTGGTTTTTTCTACTAAACGCTCAATAAACTTTTCGCGAATTGAGCTATGAACAAACACTCGTGTTCCGTTACTACAAATTTCCCCCTGAGTATAAAAATTACCCAGCATAGCACCATGAACAGCCTCGTCTATATCGGCATCTTCAAAAATCAGGATAGGTGATTTACCCCCCAGCTCAAGGGTAACGTGCTTAAGCGTGGTAGCAGCTGCCTGCATTACTTTTTTGCCTGTACCTACTTCTCCGGTAATAGATACTTTTGCAATATCCGGATGAGCGGTCAGCATCTGCCCTACTTCTCCATCTCCTTGTATTACATTAAATACTCCCTCGGGCATGCCTGCTTCTGCAAATATTTCCGCAACTTTTAAGGCAGTAAGAGGTGTTAGCTCAGCGGGCTTAAAAATCATTACATTACCACAAGCCAGTGCAGGGGCAGCTTTCCAACAGGCGATTTGTATCGGGTAATTCCAGGCTCCTATACCGGCACAAATACCAAGAGGCTCTCTTCTTGTAAAAGCAAAGTCTCCGCCTAGTTCTATGTGCTCTCCGTGCAGACTAGCCGCGATTCCGGCATAGTACTCCAGACAGTCAGCCCCAGAAATTACGTCTACTGCCAGAGCCTCTTTTATCGGCTTGCCAGTATCTATCACCTCCAGCTGCGCCAGTTCATCGTTGCGCTCTCTAAGTAGTTCTGAAGCTCTATGTAGTATGCGGCCTCTCGCTGTGGGCGACATGGCTGACCATACCTTAAAACCTTTTTTAGCAGAAGCTATACATTTTGCAAAGTCGTCAGTAGATGCGCTGGTTACCTCATGAATGGCTTCTCCAGTTGCAGGGTTATAGTTGGTAAATACTTTTCCAGTACCATTGACTGGATGGTTATTAATAAAGAGTGGTAGCTTTTCCATGATGCAAGTATATAAAAATTAAAGGAACAGGCTTGCTATAGCATAACTGATAACATGGAAATGCGTTACACTTAGCTCACTATCTTTTCCAGGAGGTGGCCTACAAAATAGGCGAGCATAGCCGCTGAAGCACCTAAAAACAGCGTTTCAAGAATACTTCTTAAACGATTGGTCTGTGTCACCATACTCTTTTTAAACGATTGGTCTGTGTCACCATACTCTTTAGCCAACCTATACCGACAAATGCCATTGAAGTAAGCACACTGGCAATCAGGAAAGTATTGGCTACTACTATACCATTCAGGTAATTGAACACATAGATGAGCAGAGGAATTAACCCTACTACGAAAAATGAGATAAAAGTAAGCAGTCCCATCATCCAGGGCGATTTTGTTTCAGGAACCATTTCCAGCTCTTCTTTCATCATTACATCTACCCAGCGGTCTTTGTTTTCTGTAATTTTAGCAACCACCTGCTCCAATAGTTCACCTTCAAAGCCTTTGGCGGCATAGATTTCCCGTACTTCTTCTTCCTCTCTTTTAGGCATATTTTCTACCTCCCAGTACTCTACTCTTTTATGCTTTTCGTAATTATCACGTTCAGACTGGGTAGAAAGGTAAGCACCTACCGACATGGAAAATCCGTCGGCGATCAGGTTAGCAAAGCCTAAGATAAGCACGATTGAAGCGCTAAGTTCTGCTCCCGCAGCGCCCGCAACTACAGCAAAGGTAGTTACACTTCCATCTATACCTCCATATACAAATTCACCCAGATACTCTTGTAGCTTCCCCCAGGAGGAATTGCTCCCATGAAAATGATCTTCCTGTCTGCTGCTATGTTTTGCTTTCATTAAGAACTCTTTCCTGAATATAGTCATAGCGACAAAAGAATGTAATGCTTAACCTTAATTTGAAACTGATTCAAATAATTTACATGCACTCAGGCGTTTGAAACTCTTAGGTGGAACACTCCTTGTAAAATACCAAATACACATTCGGTCATGGAAAATAAAAAACAAAGAATTTTAGATACTACCCTAAAACTTATCACTGAAAGAGGATTTCATGATACGCCTATGTCATTGGTAGCTAAAGAGGCTGGAGTGGCTGCCGGTACTATTTACCATTATTTTGATAGTAAAGAAGAATTAATTAGTGAGCTCTACAGTAGCCTTAAAGCCAAGATGGGAGAAGTGCTCGTAGAAAAAGAGAGTAATAGCAAAAGCATTAAAGACCGCTTTTTTAGATTTTGGGAAAATTTATATCGCTTTTTCTTATCGCACCCTCAGGAGTTTAAATTTTTGGAGCAGTATGCTAACTCACCCTTGGTAGACAAGGGCGTACGAGAAGAGAATAAGTCACACTATCAGGGAATTCTTAACTTCATGGAAGAGGGGATGCAGGTAGGGGTATTAAGGCCTATGCCAGTGCTGCTTATGGCAAACCTAGTCTATGGGCATATTGTAAACACAGCTAAGCTTCAGCTTAATCAGGAATTTGATATACAAGCAGATTTGTTACAACAAGTCATTCAATCCTCTTGGGATGGAGTAAGAATCAATTAAAAAAATTTTACATATATATTGAATGAACATTCAATCTAAATTCATTGAATTATGAATCATACAGCATTAATCACAGGAGCATCTGGTGGTATAGGAAAAGCACTTGCCCGCATACATGCATCTAAAGGAAGAGACCTGGTGCTGGTAGCTCGCAATAATGATAAGTTAGAGGCTCTAAAAAATGAGCTGGAAGCAGATTTTCAGGTTAAAGTATTAGTTATAGCCTCCGACCTGGCAAAGAGGGAGGCACCCAAGCAGATTTTTGATACTATTCAAACTCAGCATATTGCCATTGAATACCTTATCAATAATGCTGGATTTGGAGATTATGGCTTTTTCCACGAAAGTGACTGGAAGAAAGAAGAGCAAATGATAGACCTTAACATGAAATCGCTTACACATCTTACCAAACTCTTTTTGCCTGGGATGATTAAGAACAGAAGAGGTAAAATCATGAATATAGCTTCTACCGCTGCTTTTCAGCCCGGGCCGCTAATGTCTGTGTACTACGCCACTAAACATTATGTACTCGCTTTTAGTGAAGCTATTGCTAATGAGGCTAAAGGTTTTGGCGTGAGCGTAACTGCCCTCTGCCCCGGCCCTACCGCTTCAGGTTTTCAGAATGCCGCAGCTATGGAGAACTTTAAATTGGTTAATGGCAAGAGCATGCCAAGCGCAGAAGCAGTGGCCAGCTATGGCTACCAAGCCATGATGAAAGGCAAAACTGTAGCAATACATGGTATGCAAAACCGCATTTTAGCCAAAAGTATTGCCTTTATACCCAGAAATTTCGTTACTAAGCTTGTACGTACTTTACAGGCACCTAAATAATTAATGCCATGAACGACATTTTAGAAAACAAACCACAAGAAAAGCTTTTGAATAATGCTTTTGTGGACGAGAAAAAATTTTTTTTTGATTCAGGTGCTACACTCTCTTATGAGTTCCGTGTAAAACAGCTCAACAAACTTAAAGCAGCCATTGTAGGCTATGAGTTTGAAGTTGAGCAAGCCCTTAGAGCAGACTTGCATAAGCCCGATTTTGAGGCATACACCAGTGAGGCAGCCCTGCTCTACAGCGAAATTAACCATACGCTCAAACACCTAAAAAAATGGATGAAACCGGATCGGGTAACTACACCTTTAGTGCACTTTCCTTCTACCAGCAGAGTTTACAAAGAGCCGCTGGGCGTAAACCTGATTATAGGCCCCTGGAACTATCCCTTTCAACTTCTGCTCGCTCCTTTAATTGGAGCTATTGCTGCTGGTAACACCATTGTGCTAAAACCTTCGGAGCTTACTCCTAATACTGCACGTGTTATAGAGGACATGATCAGCCGTACATTTGACAAAAATTATATTAGCGTAGTGCAGGGCGATGGTGCTGAAGTAGTACCTGAACTAATGAGCCGCTACCGTTTTGACCACATCTTTTTCACCGGCAGTGTAGCTGTAGGAAAAATAATAGGAAAGCAAGCCGCGGAGAAGCTAAGCCCGGTTACGCTGGAGTTAGGCGGCAAAAGCCCCGCAATAGTAGACAGTTCTGCCAATCTGCATGTAGCAGCCCGCAGAATTGCCTGGGGTAAGTGTTTTAATGCCGGGCAAACCTGCGTCAGTCCTGACTATGTACTGGTAGAAGAAAGCATAAAAGATGAGTTCGTTAGCTTATATCGCCAGGCGCTGGATGATTTTTATGGCGAGCTTAGCCCTGAAAATGATAATTATGCTCACATTCTCAATGAAAAAAGGTTTGACACCCTGGCGTCTTACCTATCGCAGGGAAGAATATTGCTAGGAGGTAAAGTGGACAGAGATCGTCTTTTTATCGCTCCTACCCTGATGGATGAGGTAGATATGCAGAGCCCTATTATGCAGGAAGAGATTTTCGGGCCAATCATGCCCCTAATTACATTCAGGGCTTATGATGAAGTACTGGATATCATTGCTAAAAACCCTTATCCATTGTCTCTCTATCATTTTACTACAGACAAGACCAAGGAGCGCTTTATCCGAAGAAGAGTACAGTTTGGCGGAGGAGCCGTTAATAATACAATAGTACATCTTAGCACACCAAACCTGCCATTTGGTGGCATTGGCACGAGTGGTCATGGCTCATACCATGGTAAACAGAGTTTCGATACCTTTAGCCATAAAAAAAGTATCATGAAAACAGGAACATGGTTTGACCCGCCTCTACGATATGCCCCATATACAGACTTTAAGAAAAAAATAGCTGCTACCTTTATGTAAGGCATCCCTATCCCCGATCTCTGGTCGGGGTTTTTCTTTTTTTTGACATACTCTTCTAGCTAATTGCTCTGTACTGGCACATTCATATCAGCATATCATTTGGTATGTTCATGAAAACAAAATTATATTTTATGCTTGTTGCTCAATGCCAATTTTTTTATTTTGAGAAAATCTCATGGCTAAACAACAGCATTTACTCCCTAACACTGTCCGTTCGGAAGCAGCTACACCAACTACTTTATGGCTCTCTTTAAAAGGGGGTAAGAGTGAAGCCCTTGCCGAAATTTATGAAGAACATATAGACGAAATGTTCCGCTTTGGTATGGCACTAAAGCCCAATAAGAGTTTTATCAATGATTGTATACAAGAAGTCTTTGTAGAGCTCTGGAAGTACCGACACAGCCTCTCTCCTACAAATAACATCAAGCTTTATCTTTTTAAGTCTTTAAGAAACAGGATATACCATAACCTAAAACTAGAAAACCGACAGCTTAGTGATGACTACATTACGGATACCATATTAGTCCCTTCTCATGAACAGTTAATTATTAATGCACAAAGAGATCAGGAATTGCAGAAAAAGCTAGCAATATCTATAGACAAATTGCCCCTAAGACAAAAGGAAGTCATCCACTACTTATTTTTTGAAAAGTACTCTTACGAAGAAACCTCTCACCTGATGTCCATTTCTATTCGGGCTGCCTATATGTTAGCCTGGAAAGCCATTTCTTCGCTGAGGAAAAGCATGAAGTGCACTGCATGGCTACAGCTATGTTTCTATTTACACCTATTAAACTAAACACTTTGCTGAGTTGATACCTGCATTATAGCCTGGAAAAGCATTTTTTTTAGTTTTTCATAAAATTTAAAAAAAATACAACATCAGGCGTATAAAAAATCAGCCTTGCTCTCTTATGTAGGTATAAGAGACAAGCTATGGACTACCGCAACTACTCAGTTGAAGATTTTATACTGGATGCACGCTTTAGAAAGTGGGTTTTAAAGCCAGACCCTGAGATTAACCTTTTTTGGGAAAACTGGCTGGCCCGTCACCCCCACCGCTGGAAAGATCTTATTGAAGCCCGAAAACTGCTACTTAATTTATCAACCTACGAACACGAAATCAGTAGCAAAGAAAAGCAAAACTTATGGGCAGGCATTAGCAAGCAAATTGATGAGGAAGCGCAACCTCAGGAAAAACCTACCATTCCTATACACTCTGAAAGCGTTCTACAACGCTACGAGGAAAGCCATTCGTCTACTCAGTCATACTGGTGGCTAAAGATTGCAGCAATCATTGTATTTACTCTTGGAGGAGTACTTTTATTAGACCTTAACAACTCTCCTCAGACCGACCAAGCTCAACCCATTGTGATGACTGAAAAATCAACTGAATGGGGAGTTAAGTCACATATTACGCTAAAAGATGGCACCCGTGTAGTCCTCAATGCAGGAAGCACGCTAAGCTACCCTGAAGACTTTAAGGAGCGTAAAGTATACCTACAGGGTGAGGCTTATTTTGAGGTGGTAAAAGATCCTTCACGCCCTTTTACTGTACACTCAGGCAATACACTCACCACGGTGCTGGGCACTACTTTTAATATTTCTGCTTACCCTGAGCATGCTGAGATTAATATCGCTTTACTGGAAGGTAAAGTAAAAGTTGAGAAGGAAAATAAGGATGACGGTGAAGCTGAGTCAGGCTTATTTCTTCAGGCAGGAGAAATGGCTACCTACCAAAGTCAGCAGGCTCAATTCAACAAAAGTACTTTTAATACAAAAGCCATGACAGCCTGGACGCAGGGAATACTGTACTTTCAGCAAGCCAGTGAGCGGGAGGTTTTTAGCAGGCTGGAAAAATGGTATGGTGTAGAGATAGAAGCTGATAGCAGTCCAAAACCCTGGAGCTACTCAGCAGAATTTGAAAAGGAAAGCCTGGAGAATGTGCTTTTTGCTATGAGTTATAGCATGAACTTCACCTACCGCATTCAAGATGCCAAAGTAAAAATTGAATATCAGAAATAGAGTTTAGAACGCCGTTTACCAACGCATTATAAAATTACACATAGTCTAACTAACCTATAATTTATGCATATGAAAAACAAATATCTACGTAAAGCACTGTGGGCTTCACGGATATTGCTCGCTTCTTTTTGCATGCAGCTCTGTATGAGCTTAACTGCAATAGCTACGGAGAGCAATGCTCAAGATGCTAAAAGTGTATCCAAAGTTATCCTGACAATTGACTTTCAGGATGAGGCCCTGGGCCATGTATTTAATCGCATTGAAAAGCAAACCTACTTTCGTTTTGCCTACAATGAAGAAGATGTAGAAGACAAAGGTACATTTAGTGGTACATACACTAAAACCAGCCTGTACGATATTTTGATGGATATATCCGAGCAAAAAGGACTCAAATTTCGTCAGGTAAATAAAAGTATCAATGTAGCCCTAGCTCCTGAGAAAAAAGAAGCAGTGGAACAAGCTCCGGTGCTTGCGGATATTAAAGTAAGCGGTAGAGTTACTGATGATAGCAACCAAGCCCTGCCAGGAGTATCTGTAGTGGTAAAAGGCTCTACGCGGGGCACTACAACTGATATAGATGGAAACTATAGCCTTGACGCACCGGAGAACGGCACACTAGTCTTTAGTTTTGTAGGGATGCAAACCCGCGAAATTGCCGTCAACGGAAGGTCTACCATAGATGTACGCCTTCAGTCAGATATTTCCAGCCTAAACGAAGTAGTAGTCACCGCACTTGGAATTACCAGAAGTGAAAGATCTTTGGGCTATGCTACTCAGGAAGTGAAAGGTGAAAACCTAACTTATACTAAGGAACAAAACCTGATTGGCTCCCTGGCAGGAAGAGTAGCAGGAGTACAGGTTACTGGTTCTAGTGGCGCAAGTATGGGAGGTACCCAAAAAATTAAGATAAGAGGGGTAAATTCTCTGAGCGGCAATGATCAGCCTCTTATTGTATTAGACGGTACACCTATGGCAAACAGTAACTTTGCAGGCAGAAACGGGGCAGATTATGGTAATATTATTCAGGATATAAACCCTGATGATATTGCATCTGTTAATGTGCTTAAAGGACCAGCAGCATCTGCTCTTTATGGTCTACGCGGCCAACATGGGGTAATCATGATCACCACTAAAAAAGGACAGCAGGGAGACCAAAAGGTGAGCGTAGAATATAGCGGAGCTTTCTCCGTAGAGAAAACTGGTAACTTTATGCCTCTGCAAAATATTTATGGAGGGGGTAGCCGACAGTCATTCAGCACTTTAGATGATGGCACTCCCTATGCTAATACTAGTGTGGACGAAAGCTGGGGCCCTAAAATGGATGGTACTCCGGTACGTCAGTTTTACAGTTTTTTCCCTCAGGATCCAGACTATGGCAAGCTAACTCCCTACCTGCCTCAGCCTGATAATATTAAAGATTATTACGAGTTGGGCACTACACTAAATAATACTATAGCTGTAAACGGTGGTAGCGAAAGCTCTTCTTTCCGTCTAAGCTATAACCATACTGATATCCAGGGGGTAGAGCCTAATACCTGGCTCAAGCGTAACAATTTAAGCTTTAATGGCTCGCTGGATATCGTAGAAAAGCTGAAACTTACCACCAGCCTCAACTACGCTAATAATGCGGCGCAACGTCCGCCACAAGGCTACGACTATGGCTCTACTTACCTCACACAGTGGTTCCAGCGCAGTGTAGACATGAACAAACTTAAGAACTATCGCTACCCCGATGGTACTTACCTCCATTGGAATTTGCGTAGCCCTTCTGGTGATGGGGTAATTAACCCTGACCCTTTATACTGGAACAACCCCTATTTTGACGCTTATGAAAGCTACTCTCAGGACAGCCGGGATCGTTATTTTGGTAATGTAGGACTTACTTACCAACTCTTACCCGAACTGAGTGTAAGCGGACACATCCGCTCAGATATGTTTACCCAAAATATAGACAAACGTACTGCTGCCGGCGGTAGAGAGTTGGAAGGTTATTGGGTAGGTAAATACCAAAATCAGGAAGTGAATTATGAATTTTTAGCACAGTACACTAAGTATTGGGGTAAATTTTCGCTTAACGCAAACCTGGGAGCTAACCTGCTAACTCAAGAGTACTCCTACCTGCGCCAGCAAACAGAAGGGGGGCTATCCACACCGGGCTTTTACAATATAGCTGCTTCAGTAGACAGACCATCCACCACATCTTACCTGCGCAAAAAGGAGATCAGAAGTCTTTTTGGGATGGTATCATTAGGCTATAATGATATCTGGTTTGTAGATGCATCCTTAAGAAATGATAACTCTTCTACCCTCCCGGAAAACAACAATTCTTACTGGTACCCTTCTGTATCGGGTAGTGCGCTCTTTAGTGAGCTGCTAGACTGGGAACCATTAAGTCTGGGGAAACTAAGGCTAAGTTATGCTCAGGCAGGCTCAGACCTTTCGCCTTACCAGACAGCACAGTATTACGGTATTGGAAATGTGTATGCTACCGACTCCCGCACCATCAATACATTATACGTACCAGACGAACTCAACAATCCAGACATTAAACCTTCGTTTAGCCATTCCATAGAAGGAGGAATTGACCTTAGGTTTTTCCAAAACCGCTTGGGCATTGATTTCACCCTCTATCAGCAGCGAAATAGAAACCAGATATTATCCTTACCTGTATCTGGAGCCAGCGGATATACTTCTACTATCATAAACGCGGGCCTGATTGAAAATAAAGGATTTGAGCTCACCCTAAGTGCGGACCCTATTCGTAGCGGTAAATTCAACTGGAATACCAACTTTAACATCAGCCGTAACCGTAGTATGGTAAAAGAGCTGTATAGCGAAGGTAATACCGACATTAATAATTATGAGATTGCTTCCAATACATACTCTCGGGTAACCTCTTCTGTAAATGCCCAGGTTGGAGAGCCTTACGGTACACTTATAGGTCAGGCTTATGCACGAGATGAAGCCAGCGGGATGATACTTCTGGACGAAGATAATTTACCTCTGTTTGAGCCTAATCATAATTTTGGAAGTGTGCTACCGGATTTTACAGGAGGTTTCCAGAATACTTTCACTTATGGGCCTTTCAGTTTTAGTGCTCTAATAGACTTTCAGGTTGGTGGGCAGTTTTTTAGCTGGACACAAATGCTCGCAGTAAAAACGGGCCAGGCAGTAGAAACCGCAGCCACTAACGATAGAGGTAACAATGTAAGAGACCCTTTGGATGAAGGTGGTGGAGTAAAAGTACATGGTATTTCTGAAGAAACCGGCGAGGAGGTAACAGCTTATGTAGATGCTCGCTCATACTTTAGAACCAGACTAGGCACTCAAATTTATGAGGAATGGCTCTATGATGCCTCTTACATCAAGATGAGAGAAATGCGCCTTGCTTATGCATTCAGTAAGGAACGCTTAGCCAGCTTACCTTTTAGCTCACTTAGTGTCGGCTTAATTGCCCGCTATCCATTTATGATCTACCAGGAAGCGCCTAAAGGTGTAGATCCTTCAGAACTGTCTACCGGAGGTTCTCCAGTCAGCTGGCTGGAAACCGGGCAACTTGTAACTACCCGCTCCTATGGTATCAGTGTAAATGTGACTTTTTAAAAAGTTATTCAGAAATATCTTAAAGGACATTTTCTGATCTCACAACAAACATTAAAAACACATGAACAAATTATATATTTATATTTTAGCATTGTGCTTACTGGCCGCTTGCAACGATTTTGAGGATGACATAAATGTAAACCCTAATCAGCCAAGTCAGGCTTCTAACACACAACTTTTGGCTAATGCCATGCGATACCTTCCAGGGATAAGCTCGTCAGCATACGGCCCCCTTTACCCTCAGCATTTATCAGAAACAGAGTATACTGATGCTTCGCGCTATAATACGATATACTTTGATTTCTATAGCTATTATACTGGCCCCCTAATGAACATACAGAAGGTGCTGGATTCTGATGAACTCAATGCTAATGAAGGTCCTATTGCTAATCAGTTGGCAGTAGCCAAAATTCTGAAGGCTTACTTTTTTTGGTTTATGACTGACCGTTGGGGCGATTTACCCTATAGTGAAGCATTGCAGGGGAAAGAGGATTTTACACCAGCGTATGACTCTCAGGAAGATATTTACAATGCTCTTTTCTCTCTACTGGACGAAGCCAACGCACAAATAGTAGATGGAGATATTGAGAATGATATTGTGTACGGAGGAGATACCGATAAATGGAGACGCTTAGGCAATACTATTCATATGCTGATGGCTCTAAGACTTTCGGAAGTTGACCCTGCTACTGCCAGCACCGAGTTTAATAAGGCGATGGATGCGGGAACCTTTACCTCAAATGATGATAATTTAGTATACCAGCATCTTGCCGATGCAGATAATTGGAATTACTGGTATAATGTTTTTGAAAATCTGAACAGAGAATGGTATGCGGTAAGTAAACCACTGGTTGATTATATGAAACCTTTGAATGATCCCCGCCTGCCAACATTTGCCGAACCAAATGTGGATGGGGAATATGTAGGGTTGGCTTATGGTTTACCAGGAGATGTGGCAAATACAGGCCAGTACAGTAAAGACAGTATTTCTATTCTGGGAGCAAACCTGCGTCAGGCTACTACTCCGGTATATCTGGTAACCTATGCAGAAGCTTTATTTGCACAGGCAGAAGCTGCTAAAAGAGGCTGGATTGGAGGAGGCAATGCCGCCGCTGAAGAGTATTATACTACCGCTATAGAAGCTTCTGTGCAGCAGTGGAATGGTAATACAGACGGATTGGAAAGCTTTCTCGCTCAGGCAGAAGTACAATATAATGCTGAAGATGCCATAGAAAAAATCGCCTACCAGAAGTGGGTGCATCTCTTTATGCATGGCTATGAGGCCTGGGCAGAATGGAGAAGAACAGGCTTTCCTATACTCAGTCCGCCCGAAAACAATAGCGGAAGAGACATTCCACTACGCCAGGCCTACCCTACTCAGGAGTTCCAAAATAATCAGGATAACTATCAGGAAGCTGTTCAGCGTGCTTTTGGTGGTGAAGACGAACCAGAGAAGAGTGTCTGGTGGGATAAATAGTTAATAAAGTCCATATTAAATATGCTATTCACTGGATAGCATATTTTTTTTTGAAAAGACAAAAAAATAGCCTTCAGTTTATTCAGAAGGCTACTTTTACTCCATTGTGGATTTATCTGTTTTCGTAACTTTGCATACTATGCTTAAGGCGGTCCAAAGCCTGTAGATTTAACTCCAGAATATACTTTAACACGCCAGGCTCATAACCTCCACTTCCCTTTTCACGATACTGATCTTTAGAAGCATGCTCATAAGCTTTATCAGCCAGTTTCTTATGTGGCGCTCTAAAACTTTTTAGCAGGTTAAACAGCTTAACAAGTGACTTTGCACTATACATTTTTGTTTCAGAGTAGGATACACTTTCATCCAACTCCCTAACCACTTTGTTTACCAGACTTGGACGTTGACGGTAAGCATAGTAGAACTCACGTACAGAGGCCTGATTGTAAGGAACATAAGCCTGCTTAAATTCATTATATGCTTTTTCTGAAAGATCGCAGTTCCAAAGAATATGGTCAAAGATGAACACTGGCATTTCAACTGCACCAGGCCCTAAATACTCTCTTTCATTGAGCTTAATAGGGTCAAAATAGAAACGAAGCTCTTCAGCAAAATATTGAGGGCTCACATTTCTTTTTGCGTTTACCACTCCTTTAATCATACCATCAAAGTAAGTAGCTACTTCTTCACATTTAGGCACAAACTCAGGATCATCCAGAGAAAGCTGATACAACTCATCCAGAGATAGAATCGCCTTGTACAAAGGGTGTATTGCTACTTTTACACTTTTGATAAGCTGACGCTCATCGTCAGTACCGGTATAAGTTCTTTCACGTTTACCTTCCGGATTCCATCGTACATAATGGATTAGAGTATCTCGGGGAGGTAAGTCACTAGTATTACCCAGTAGATTTAGCTTTTCTTCCAGTTCAGGAATAACATGTACCGGTTCTACGCCATGCCTTTTCATGGAGCCTAGCATGATACCAATATCACGCATAGCGGCACAGGCCTGAAAATAGTCCATATCTGCGGCCTCTTCTACTGAAGGAAGCATATCTACCAGCTGAAGAACTAAGGCGATGGTATCTTTATTTCTGTTATACGCAGCCACCAGGGGCATACGATCATCAGCATTAAGAGGATCTAATTCACTAATATAATGATCCTCTTTAAGCTGCTCCTCCAGAGAGGGCGATTTGAGAACATCAAAAGCTAATGTTTTCATCTAATTCACCCCTTATTTGTAAGCTATACCTGCACTTACCGGTCCGCCTAAAGGAAAAAACTCTACTCGGTTAAACCCGGCTTCGCTAGTCCATTGTTTGAACTGATCCTGAGTGTAGTTAAAGCCACTATCAGACTCAATCAGCATATTCAACGACATAAGTAAGCCGAAAGTATTTTCTTTGCGCTCGTTATCTAATATCATTTCAATAACAGCCAGGCATCCTCCTTCAGGTAGTGCTTCATATGCTTTGCGGATAAGCATTCTTTTGGTTTCCATATCAAAGCTATGAAGAATGTTACCCATAGTAATTACATCTGCTTCAGGAAAACTTTCTCTGAAAAAATCACCGTTTTTTACCGTTACTCTATCTGCTACACCGTATTGCTCAGCTGTTTTTTTAGCAAATGGCTCAAGCTTGGGAAGGTCAAAAGTAGTACAATGCAGATGAGCATGCTGATTAGCAATTAGTGCAGATAGTAGCCCTGCAGAACCTCCTACATCAAGTACTTCTTTATAGGAAGAGAAGTCAAACTGTTCGGCAAAACCCATGAAGCTCAATTTCTGGATGCTAGACATGGCTTCGGTAAATTGCGCTAAAGATTCAGGCTTTTCGTAAATAGCTTCAAAAGAAGACTTGCCTGTATATTTTATTTCGTTTTGAGGCTTTCCTGTGATTAGTCCTTCTTCCAGATCACCCCAGAATTTATATTCACGGTCATTAGCCATTTCCAGAAAACCACCGAGATAACTAGGCTGATTTTTATCAAGAAACATAGCTGTATTAAGCGTATTCTGGTAGGTTGCTTCTACCCCAACTCCATTTCTTTGCAGGAAGCCCATTGAGAATAGAGCATCCAGGAAATCTCTGACATAAAGTCCCTTTTCATTAAGGCCAAGCTCCGCTCTGATTTCTTCGGCTGTCAGTGCTTTATTGTCACTTAATAACGTAAATAAGCCTAATTTTGTGGCTGAAAGCAATGTTTTTGATGACCAGAAACTTAGGCCAACCTGAATGATTTTAAAAGGATCAACTTGTACTTCAGTCGTTGTGTTCATAATAAAATAGTTGGGGTAGTTATTGATTAATAATTGGGGTTATGATGTTATCAAAAGAAAACCGGAAGGCTGAACCTTCCGGTTGTTAAGATTCTACTCGTTTAAGTACTCAATGCACTCTTTTTTAGAGTTGCAGGTTTTTACCTTGATGTTACCCATCATAGTAGCGTTGTTTACATTATCAACGGTAGCTTTGGCAAATACATCTTCAGATACCAAAACTGCTAACCTTCTTAAACCTGCTTTGTCTAACTCAGGAAAAGCTTCACCTACCAGATAACCCTGCACTTCTTTAGATAGTACCTTTAGCGTACTTTGATCACTAAGGTGTTTGTTCACTCTATTTTCCTTCACAAACTTAACCATCGCGTCACATGCTTTTTTTGTAGTATCAAGTTTTAAAAAACCTGACCATTTAGCGACAACAATTTTGTTAGTCTCGTCAAAAGTAATTTCTGCACAACTGTCTGAGTAAATAGCTTTACTTGTAGTAATCATAAGTATTAAATATTATGTGGATGAAATGAGAAGCCAAATTAGCAAAGACTAGTCGGGCAGAAATTTCATTTTTTTTAATCTTAATAGGATGAAATATTTTTGACAAAATTATCAGTATACACACAGGCTTTTTCCTCTATATGACTAGTTAATGCTATTCGACACAAAAAGAGTGAAAAGCTCACTAAACATATCATGTAAGGTTTAATTTATATCCCTATTTCTGCTTAAGAAAAACATAATCATATCCAAAAGCCTAAAAAACTTTTTTTTTGTGCAAATATTTTAATATGAGAATATGTAACCACCTAAAAACCAACATATTTGAGTAGAAATCAGGGTGATACAAAATCATATATATTACATAATATCTTTAAATATTTAAGTTTACACACCTCAAAGTAGTGACTTTTTCATATACCATGCAATAAAAATTACATTTTTTCGCTAAATTTTTCTATTAAAGATTTACAATCCTTTAGAATAGACAATTTTTCGGGAGGATAACCTATTGTTTTTCATACATTTAATGAGTGATAATCCCAGATTCTTTCATTTTCTACTTTGTAAGATTTATAAAAAAAACCTTGAAGCCATAGCTCCAAGGTCGCACATACCTAAACCTATTAAGATTATATACTTAATAGGTCAAGATAGAGAGCAGCAGACCATGAGAATTGATGACTACCATAACCTGGTGTCTGGCCAGTTGCATTTCTTTTTGGTTCAAAATACTCGTAAAAACCATACCTACTTAAAAGCTCAATGGAATCATTTTTAATAGCAACTGCCTCTTCATCAAAGCCATATCTTTTTAAACCATGATAAAGCATCCAGTTCATGTTGATCCATACCGGACCTCTCCAGTATTTTTTAGTATCAAACTTCGGGCTTGTAGGTGTAAATGATGGGCAAAGATAATATGACTCTCCTCCTGCTCCAGCAAACATTTTACCCTTAAGTACTTTTACAATTGCATCAGCCTGTGTTTGTGAGGGGATACCGGCAAAGAGCGGCATCAGCCCCGAAGAGGCCTCCATTGGGATCCTTTCATTACTAATCAGGTCATAAGCATCATACAAAGCGTTGGAGGGGTTCCACAACTTGCTATTCATAGCTAGCACCGCTTTTGTATTCCACTCACGAAAATCAGAAGTGTTCTCTCCTATCATTTCACCTAATTCTATCATGGCTTCATTGGCGCGAATTAAAATAGTGTTAAAGAGAGGATCCTGTACTGCAAAAGGGGTAAGCCTGTAAATCTGATCTTCTTTATAATCACCTTTCCTAAAAACATCAATCAGATAGATGTACCTATCATAATCCAGGTGAGTAGGCCGGTGATCTGCATCACTGGTATTTAGATCTTTTCTGGTAAAAGGGGGTACTTTTACTTTGTTAAAGTCTATTTTCTCAAGAGGGATGTCCCAGGTAGGAGAATTGTCGTTGCCTGACTCCCACGGATGTCTTATGTAGACTAGTCCTTCCTGTTGAGGATCACGCTCACGATACAGGTAAGCATGGAACGCTTTAATTTTAGGATACATCTCCTGAACAAAGTTAAGCGCTCTGCCTTTGTCTTCTGCCAGTTCGTACATCCGCTGTAGTGCAAAAGCATGTACGGCAGGGTTAGAGATACCAGAAGTTTGTACCTGCTCAGGAGCATCAAAAGAACGCCAGGTTTCCCAAAAATCTATACCCGGGAAGTACTGATTGTCACCTGCCGGGTTAAATACTATATGTGGCAGCATGCCATTAGCCCACTGTCCGCTAAATAAATGCCTCAGTTCTGACTCAGCCTGGTCTATATTAAAGTGTGCATAACCGATAGCAATAAAGCCAGCATCCCAATTCCATTGATGGGGATATAACTCAGGAGCAGGTTTTGTAAATGCACCTACTATGTTTTTCAACAAAACTTTTTTAGCCTCTTCAGTTAGTTCATCTGTTTTAACTTCTAATCCAATATCCATAACCAATATTTTATTTTGGTATCCACATAAATTTAAAATTTTAATCTGTTATATATACTTCTTAAAAAACAGATAGTTATATTTTTATCATCCTTACAACAAATACTATTCTTAGATTTATAAATGATAAATCCTTTTGGCAAAAGCACTTCCAAACTGTAATTCTGCTAAAGGTTTCCTAACTTAGAGAAGGTGATTTAAAGTACTCCGGGCTGTAGTTTTGCTGTTTATTTGTAGATTTGACAAAATACTAGCTATTAATTTTTTGTCCTGAACTCTCAATCTAAGTATGCAAGCATTTGATTTATCTGGCAAAATCTCTCTTATCAGTGGTGCCGGAAGTGGAATTGGCAGAAGTATCGCCCAGGTATTTGCGCGCCATGGTTCCCATGTATATGTTTTAGACCTCAATAATGAAGCCGGGGAAGAGGCTGTAGCTCAAATTAAAGATGAAGGCTTTAGCGCGGACTACTTCAACTGTAATGTAGCCAAACATGCAGAGGTAAATCAGGTTGTTGAAAAAATTATTGAGAAGCACGAAAAAATAGATATACTGGTCAATAACGCAGGTGTGGCCCACATTGGCAATGTAGAAACCACCTCTGAAGAAGATCTGGACCGTATTTACAATATTAATATTAAAGGAATCTACAATTGTTTGCACGCCTGTATTCCGCAAATGAAAAAACAGGGTGGCGGTGTAATCCTTAATATGGCCTCGGTAGCTTCTGTGGTAGGAATTTCAGACCGCTTTGCTTACTCAATGAGTAAAGGAGCAGTACTTAGTATGACACTCTCCGTTGCAAAAGATTATATTAATGCTCGTATCCGCTGTAATGCCATAGCTCCCGGCAGAGTACACACCCCTTTTGTAGATGGTTTTCTGGAAAAAAATTATCCGGGTAAGGAAAGTGAAATGTTTGAAAAGCTCTCTCAGACCCAACCCATAGGCCGTATGGGTAAACCCGAAGAGATCGCCCACCTGGCACTCTACCTGTGTTCAGAAGAAGCCGGTTTTATCACTGGTTGCAATTACCCTATAGATGGCGGTTTCATCACACTAAACAGTTAATTATTAAACTAACCTATAACCTTATCACTACATATGAAATTATTTCGTTTTGGTGAGCCTGGAAACGAAAAGCCAGGTGTACTACACAATGAGCAGATGCTGGATGTTTCTGCTTTTGGAGAAGATTTTACTGAAGATTTTTTTGCTAATGATGGACTTAACAGACTAGATCAATGGCTTAATGATCACATATCTGACTGCCCTCAGCTAAGCGAAAGTAGCAGACTTGCCTCCCCTATTCATAAACCTAGTAAAATTGTTTGTATTGGCCTCAATTACAAAGACCATGCGGCAGAAAGTAAAATGGATCTACCCAAAGAGCCTATTATTTTCTTTAAGGCTACATCCTCCATTGTAGGTCCAAATGACGACCTGATCATACCTAAAAACAGCACAAAAACTGACTGGGAAGTAGAGCTTGGGGTAGTGATAGGAAAAAAAGCCAGTTATGTAAGTGAGGCAGAAGCTATGGACTATGTTGCGGGTTACGTACTGCACAACGACTATAGTGAGAGAGAGTTTCAGTTAGAGCGCTCCGGCCAGTGGGTAAAGGGTAAAAGCTGTGATAGCTTTGCGCCATTAGGCCCTTATGTTGTTACAAAAGACGAAGTGGCAGACGTACACAACCTACGCCTTTGGCTTACTGTAAATGGCCAAACCAAGCAAGATGGAAACACCTCTAACCTGATATTTAAAGTACCTTATCTGGTAAGCTATCTAAGCCAGTTTATGTCGCTTATGCCTGGCGATATTATTTCTACAGGTACGCCTGCAGGAGTAGGCTTAGGCTTTAACCCTCCTGAGTTTATTAAAGCGGGTGATGTAATTGAGCTGGGGATCGAAGGCCTGGGCTCCTCTAAGCAACACGCCAAAGCTTACCAATAAATTTGTAGTGCAGGGTAAGGAGCATACAGGCCCTCCTCCTGCACTCTAATTTTTTAATATATCTAGTATGAAAGATTATGCCATGGCCGTTAACCTCATAGACAGTGAGGAGGCTATAAAGCAGTATGAGCACTACCACGCCCATCCCTTTCCAGAGGTTGTAAAATCTCTAAAACAGGTAGGCATACTGGACATGAAAATTTATCGTCTTGGACGCAGACTTTTTATGTTTATGCAGACAGAAGACGATTTTAACCCTGCTGTTGACTTCCCTAAATATCTGGAACTGAACGAAAGGTGCCAAGAATGGGAAAACCTTATGAGAAGTTTTCAGGAAGCTTTACCTGAAGCAAATGATGGCGAGAAATGGACGGAGATGAAGAAGGTGTTTCAGCTTTAACTAGCCCTTAGTTTCGCAAAATTTTATTAAAGAGAGGCAAAAGAAACGTTAGATTAAGATTTTATATTTTTTGTCATTTGTGAACTAGCATTTATGATTAAAATAGACGCACATCAACATTTCTGGAAGTACGACCCCAAGCGCTTTGCATGGATTAATGATTCTATGTCGGTGCTCAAACAAGACTTTCTGCCCCCTGACCTTAAAGAAGAGATGGATAAAAGCGGCTTTGATGGTTGTGTAGCAGTACAGGCCAGCCAGTCAGAAGAAGAGACTGACTTTTTGCTCAAACTGGCAGCAGAATACGATTACATTAAAGGTGTAGTGGGCTGGGTAGATTTGTGTGATATCAATGTAAGAAGCAGACTACAGCATTATGCCCACGAAAAAAAGCTTTGCGGCATCAGGCATGTAGTGCAAGACGAACCCGACGATTATTTTCTGCTGCGTCCCGATTTTATGAAAGGCGTTAAAATGCTGCCAGAATTCAACCTGACTTACGACATTCTCATTTTTGAAAAACATTTGCCGGTAGCACTTCAATTTGTAGGCTATATGCCCGAGTGCCGCTTTGTGCTAGACCATATTGCTAAACCTCGCATTGCCGCGGGTGTACTCACCCCATGGGACGACAATATGCGGTCGCTGGCGGAGTACCCAAATGTTTACTGCAAACTCTCTGGTATGCTTACCGAGGCCGACTGGAAAAACTGGAAAGCTGATGACCTCCACGCCTACCTGGATGTAGCAATGGAAGCTTTTGGTAGCGACAGATTAATGATAGGCTCAGACTGGCCGGTATGCCGACTTGCAGCGAGCTATCAGGAGGTAATGGGACTGGTAGAAGATTACATCGGCAGACTTTCAGCTGACGAACAAGCCCGGATATTAGGGCAGAACGCAATAGATTTTTATCAACTAAAAGTATAAGCAAACAACCTAAATTTTTCCTGCATGGACCTCAAACTCAAAGACAAAGTTATTATTGTTACCGGCGGTGCCAGCGGTATTGGTGAAGCAATTGTGCGTAGCGCTGTAAATGAAGGGGCTGTTCCCATTATTGTAAACAGAAGTGAGGACAAAGGAAAAGAACTAGAAAAAGAACTACTTGATGCCGGGCATCAGTGTTTGTTTGTGCAAGCAGACCTTAGTAAAAAGGAGGCATGCAAAAAAGCAATTGATGAAACAGTAAGCAAATTTGCAAAAATTGATGTACTGATAAACAATGCCGGCTATAACGATAGTATAGGTTTGGAAAACGGTTCTCCTGAACAGTTTATGGAGTCTATTCAAAACAACATATTCCATTACTACGTGCTTGCTCATTATGCTCTCCCTCACCTTATCAAAAGTAAAGGAAACATTATTAATATCAGCTCTAAGACTGCTGTTACGGGTCAGGGCAATTCTTCTGCCTATATTGCCAGTAAAGCAGGGCAACTAGGCCTCACTCGCGAATGGGCGGTAGAGCTACTGCCATATGGTATTCGCGTAAATGCAGTACTACCCGCAGAGGTAATGACTCCCATGTACCGAGGCTGGCTCAACTCTTACGATAATCCGGAAGCTAAACTCAAAGAAATTACGCAGAGAATACCTTTGGGGCAAAGAATGACCACCCCCGAAGAAATTGCTGCTACTGTACTTTTTACTGCCTCAGAGCAGGCGGGGCACACTACAGGGCAGTACCTGTTTCCAGATGGAGGCTATACTCACCTGGATCGTGCCATAGGGTCATAGCAACCCAATAAAGAAGGAGGTTTGTTACATTCCATACGAACCTCCTAAATTTTTGTAACTACACTTTCCTTTACAACAACCCACCATACTTAGCCAGCTTATTGGCAAGGCCCAAAAGCAAAGCCTATCTGGCTATTTGTATTGCCGCAATAGCTTTAGAGCAAATAGATAAGAATTGCGACTATAAAGTGTTGCCAAAGCTCAGGCTACAACCAACAAGTGTATTATACATAAAACTATGGAGTTGCTAATGTGAGTATATAATCAATGCTCACAGATTACAAACCATAAACTCTTAAGTATAAATTTAATCTAATTAATTACATAAGCTCAATACGCTGCTGCAAACTTGAATAGCACCTCACTTTTAAGTAGTATAGGAATAAAAACCATCAATCCACTACCTAACTTATGAGCAACTCGCGTAGACAATTCCTTCAGAAAAGTATGGTCGGCGGCCTGGCCTGTAGTGCTTCGCCATCTTTACTTCATTCTGCTAAACCTGCTTCTCATGATATCAGGCTGGCTGTTTCCACTTACTCATACTGGCATTTTCGTACCGCTAAATTTCCTATTGAGCAGGTAATTGACGAAGCCGCAGAGCTTGGTCTTTCTGGTGTAGACATACTACATAGACAAATGGAAAGTGAAGACATCAGGTATATGAACAAGCTAAAAAAGCATGCTTTTACTAGAGGAGTGGATCTGATATCTCTATCTATACATCAGGATTTTGTATCTCCTGACAAAAAAGAACGGGAAGTTGCTATTGAGCATACCAAACACTGTATTGAGTTAGCATACCAAATGGGCATACCTTCTATCCGATTAAATTCCGGACGCTGGGGTACTGTACCTTCCTTTGACGAACTTATGGCAAAGCGAGGCGTAGAAGACCCCATAGAGGGCTATACTAACGATGATGCCTTTGAGTGGTGCATTAACTCTATTCAGGAGTGCCTACCTAAAGCTGAAGAGCGAGGCGTAATACTAGCTCTGGAAAACCATTGGGGCTTAACCTCTACTCCTGAAGGGCTCCTTCGCATTCGTAAAGCAATAGACTCTGAATGGATGGGTATTCTTTTAGATACCGGTAATTTTCTGGAAAACCCTTACGACAAACTTGAAATGGTAGCCCCTTACGCAGATTTCATTCAGGCTAAAACTTATTATGGTGGCGGAGAGTGGTATACACTGGACCTAGACTATGACCGTATCTTTAAAATATTAAGAGAAGCAGGTTATAAGGGTTACGTATCTATTGAGTTTGAAGGTAAAGAAGAGGCCAAAAGTGGCATGAGAAAGAGTGTAGAAATGCTACAGAAAGCTATAAATGCCTAAAACTTATAAGGGCAGAAAAGTATACACAAAATCTAAATATTTAAGTGTCTATCACTACAAAATTGTATAAGTATTTTCTCTAAAAGGAAATCGTATATACTCTTAACATGGCTACTAAATATTTATGTTTTGATAAACTACTTACTAATAATGAAGAGTAAACTACGGCTCTCAAAAAAAGTGAGAATTAATGGCCTAATGGCGTACCCCAATTGATTTTATCACGTATGCACATATAGAGTGAGCTTAAAATTTTTTACTTTATTTTTAAGCTACTCACTCTATATTTTTTAAACGCCATTTTTTAGCTGTTACTTTCTTACTCATGCCTAGGATTAGTAGAAGACACTCACGTTGGTACCTACTGTTGATTATAGCCCTACTAATTGCATTTGTAGTTTTTCAATTATTGAGACTTTCGTTTACGAATAAGCCTACCGATCAGAATCAAAGTAGCCAAGCAGTACCTCAGCATATAGATACATATGAATATGACACTGATATTGATAAGTATTTAGCTTACATCAGTTCTTATCAGCACCAGCAAGCTTCTGATGACTACATTTCCGGAGCAGTTAACTACCTGACTTTTGCTTTAGAAGAGCTTAGGCAAAAGCATAGAATCGCTCTTAACCCCTCTACTCTGGTTCAACTACAGGAACAATCCAAAAAAATTTCTCATAGCTCTGATACTGACAAAACACTTACAGTAAGCCATACTTTTGAAATGATTTCGGGAGTTATGCAATCAATTGAGTTGAACAATTCTGAGCAACTGGCTCAGGAAAGGAGCAACCTCAGACAAATGGCTAAAAATTTTCGGGATAATCTAGAACTTGAGCAGCAGGATATGGCTATCAGCCAGTTTCTTGCTCAGGCCGGTCTTTTATTGGAAATTTTAGAGGCAGAAGGGTAACTAAAAGTGTTATTGAACCCGGATAATAGAGCTATTAATCAACTGACAATCTACAAGCCAATCGTTTACTCAAAAAAAAAGCTTCCATCCCTATAAACATAAGGCAGAAGCTTGAAATGATAGTAATAGATTGTTGTAATAGAGTGATAAAGTGAAGTACAGAATTGAATTATCAATAATTGATTCAATTCTTAATACTAATATATAAAAAATTACTTACATCTGATAATTTATTTTGATGATTTTTCAAATATCTCTTATTTACCAAAATACTTATAGCACAACTTCATCATATACAATTATCGGTTGCATAAATTTTGTAAAAATTACCAATATTCTTCCTGATTTTACGCAGGCCCAAACATCCACGATGTGAATTATTCACATTGTTTAACTCTACTTAACTAATACTCAGGGAGTCGTTTGTGAAATAAAACTGGTATCCGTAAGGGTATTTAAAAATGAGATGAGAGCTTTCTTTTCATCTTCTTCCAGAGCGATACCTAAATTTTCTCCAGCACGTAAGCGTGTATCCAGAGAATAGGAAAGTTTTACTCCGCTGCTGTAATGCTCTAGTACTTCTTCCAAGGTAGCAAAACGTCCGTCATGCATATAAGGAGGTGTAACAGCTACATTGCGCAAAGTGGGTGTTTTAAACGCTCCAATGTGCATACTATCGTATGTAATGCGATACCTACCCATAAAAACTCTTTCCTCATCTTCGCTATAAACAGTATCCAGCCCGATATTGTGAAAGGAAAAATCAGTAAAATAATCATTTTCACCTTTGCCAAAAGTATGGCAGGAAGCACACTTTTTTTCAAACAAAGCCATGCCTAGTAGCGCCTCTTTGCTAAGCGCAGCATGTTTTTCGCCCCTGATATACTGATCATAAGGACTATTTGCACTTAACAAAGTGCGCATATACTGTGCCAGCGAACGCGCCAGGTAAGCAGCCTGTATAGAATCTGTACCAAACGCTTGGGCAAAAAGCCGGAGGTACAGCTCATCTTGCTGCAATTGAGAGATTAAACTTGTCAGGTTTTGCCCCATCTCATCGGGGTGTGTAAGAGGGCCAAATACCATAGACTCCAGATTTTTGGCACCTCCATCCCAGAAAAAACTCTTGTTCCATCCTACGTTCGTGAGCTGAGGCACATGCCGAGTTAATCTTTGCTGGCTTTGCCCTGCATGGCTTAATGCCAGCCCATCAGAAAAGGCTAATGAAGGTTGATGGCAGCTAGCACAGGATATTTGATGGTTAGCTGAGAGTCGTGGGTCATGAAAGAGCATCTTGCCCAGCGCCACCCCCTCTTTACTGAGTGGATTATGCTCAGGAATAGGCATAGCACCAAGATTTGAAGGAATCTTAAGCGTATAAGGAGTGGCGCTATTATTTTCAGCACCTGGCTTCTGCTCACTACAACACAAAAAAAACCACAAAAAGAGCAGAGGAAGAGCCAGTTTTGTGGTTTTCAGCATTTGCATATTATTTATAATCAGGCCAAAGCCTTTTCAATACTATCCCAAAGGCTAATTCTGGCTTTAAGCGCTTTTTGAGCCACTTTATAGCTCTGATTCCACTTTTGTTGATCGTCTTCACAAAGCGACTCCATCATCAGCATCGCCAAAGGTCCGTGCTCGTCAGCATCCAATTCTATATGACGATCCAGGTAGTAGATAAAATCTTCCAGATTAGCCGATTGATTCTTTTGTATATCTTTTACCAATGAAGTAAACATATCAGGAATAAGGTCTTCGCGCCCCCAGGTAAATACAGCGGCTACTTCGTGTACCAGCCCCCTGTCAATAGTTTGAAAGGTAAAATCCATAAAGGCTTTTATCTCTTTGTGTAAAGCAAGCTGAACAGCCAGTTGGTCTACCGACTGCGACTGGCGAATTCCCTGCACAAACTGATCAATAAGGCTAGTATCCGCGCCTGCTTTTTGCATAGCAAGTTGGTAAAGCTCAAAATGACTGGCAGGATTGCCATGGCGGTCTACATCAGTTTCTTCCCCTAGCACTATTTCGTTTATCATGCGGGCAGCACTGCTATGCGGAGCGGGCACCCAGGGTATCTGTACACAGCTAAGCTCGCGCTGTAAAAACTTGAGCAAGGACATAAAATCCCATACAGCAAATACATGAGCCTCCATAAATGTATGTAAATGTCCTGGCTTAGTAATTTTCTGATACAAGGTGTGGTTAATCAGTTGATCTTTCAAAGGCGCCAGGCCTTTTTCTATTCTGCTGATGTGAGGGTTCATATTAAATATATGTTCTAGTACTGTTACAAAAACTACTCATGTCCTTTACCTTCAACTATAGTGCGAAAAGTAAAACATCATTAAATAAACGTAGAAGGTGTAGCGTTTAGATTGCTCTTTCTGGCTGCTGTTATACTCCACTTACATAATCTTTGTTGCCATTAGCTAGTTCCTTATAGTACCAGATAATAAGCGATAAGATATAAAATTAAAAGTAAGCACTTCGCTTTATCTATTTGAGTTGCTATTTGAAGGGATTAGAAAATTTTTCGTTCTGAATAAATGAGCTATCTGTGAGCATATGTAAGAAGGCTAATACAGCTTCTTTTTCTTCTGGCAGCAGATAAAGCCTCACACTATCTGAGGTGGTTATAGCTTGATTGCTGGCTTCCAGAATAAGTGGGTCCAACGTATTGCTCATCTGTATATGCTCATCATAATGTTCCAGCACTTCTTCTAGTGTGCTAAATCTGCCATCATGCATGTAAGGAGCAGTAAGTGCGATATTTCTCAACGAAGGTGCCCGGAACTTCCCTTGATCAAAATTACTTCCGCTATGTGAAGCTAAGCCTTCGGCTAAAGAGGCATCTGTGTCCAGTCCATTGTTATGAAACCCACTAAAGCCTTCGTATGCTCCACCTGTAAAGGGCCCAAGATGGCAATCTCCACAGTTGGCGCCCCTGATGCCCTGAGATGGTTCCGGGTGAGTATAAAATAAAGTCATGCCCTTAAGCTCCAATTCGGTAGGCTGGTATTCATCACGCCAATAACGGTCTAGCTTGGTCTGATCACTAATAAGGGTGCGCTGAAACTGCGCCAAGGCTTTTAATAGGTTTTGCTCAGTGATACTATCACTACCAAAAGCTTCAAAAAATTTGTTGGGGTAATTATCAGTAGCTTGCAGACGTAAAACTGCTTCATTTACGTCTGTAAGTCCCATTTCCAGAGGATTGGTCAGTGGTCCAACCGCCTGCTCTTCCAGGCTTGCATCACGCCCATCCCAATTAAAGCGGCTTACCCATAACAGATTGTGTAAAGACATAGCATTTTTGTCTACCTCTCCCCCATTAAGCCCTACTGGAAACTGTTTACCATCTGTAAATGCTTTATTCTGCTGATGGCAAGAGGCACAGGAAATACTACCGTCTTCTGAAAGCTGCGTCTCATAAAACAACATTCTGCCAAGAGCTACCCCCTCCTCAGTTAGTGGGTTATCTTCCGGCAATCGTATGTTGTCAGGAAAATACCAAGGTAGGCTGAGTTCATAAGGTGTCGGATCATATACCGCTTCACCCTGCCCTTCTCCTTCCTCACATGCCAATAAGCTACACACAAACAAAACTAAGACACAATATGATAGACGAATGGTATTCAAATATTTTGAAGTAGATGCTCTGCTTTTTGTATACTATTCAGCATTTTTTCTTTTACAACGATGATGTTATCCTTTTCAGTTTGCAAAAGACAAATAATTTCCTGCTGGGTCATGTTTTCAAACTCAAAATCATTGGAACGCATCCAGTCCATCATAGCTTCTTCTGCTTGTAATAGCTCACCTTTAGCCTGTTTGCAGTCATTAATTTTTTGTAAGAGCTCTTTATTTTTTTTAATCAGTTCCAGGCTATCTACAGACTCCATGAGTAGTCGCTGAAGCCTAAAAATACGGTCCATTTCCGGCATTACTTCGTCGTGTATGGCCATCATTTGTTTGTAGAGGGTATCTTGCTCTGCCTGTTGTTCTGAGCGTGGAGAGCGCTCACCTTGTGAATCCAGAGAACAGGCGTATAAGCCTACCAATACAAAAAGACATAACATTCTCATCATAGCAGTTATGTTAAGCTAATAAGGATTGTCTTTAAATTAAGTCGGCTAAATTAGTCTGAGATGAACTTTGCTACTAACAATAATACGCTTAGAGGGGCTTAAAAGCAAAAAGACTTCATAAATGAAGCCTTTTCGATATTATTGAAGTACGGAGTTTATTACATCTTGTCCAGTACCTGCATTACTTCTCTTACGTGACCTTCTGAGGTTTTCAGCAGTTGCATCTCGTCATCGGTAAGCTCAAGCTCAATGATTTTTTCAATACCATTTTTACCTAAAATGACAGGAGCTCCCAGGTAGCAGTTGTCTATTCCGTATTCGCCTTCCAGTTTAACACATACAGGGAATACACGACGCTGATCTTTAACGATAGCTTCTACCATCTGAGCAGCCGCAGCACCCGGCGCATACCAGGCCGAAGTACCCATAAGCTTAACCAGTTCACCACCACCTTTTTTGGTACGTTCTACAATAGCATCCAGCTTATCACTATCAATCATTTCAGTTACCGGAATACCACCTACAGTAGTATAACGAGGTAGAGGCACCATAGTATCACCATGACCACCCATTAGCACAGCCTGAATGTCTTTAGGAGACACATTAAGCTCTTCTGCAAGGAAAGAACGATATCGGGCGGTATCCAGTATACCAGCCATACCCATTACTTTGGTACGAGGAGCTTTAGAAGTCAGGTGTGCCTGATAGGTCATTACGTCTAGCGGGTTAGACACAATAATCAGGATAGCTTCAGGTGAATGCTTAATTACGTTTTCTGTCACTGTCTTTACGATACCGGCATTAGTCTCGATAAGGTCATCGCGAGACATACCAGGCTTACGAGGAAGCCCTGAAGTGATTACTACCACATCAGAACCAGCGGTTTTTGTATAGTCATTGGTAGAGCCTATGGTGCGGGTGTCGTAGAGGTTGATAGGCGACTTCTCCCAGATGTCCAGCGCTTTTCCTTCGGCCAGCCCTTCCTTGATATCTACCAGTACAACTTCATTAGCTATCTCACGATAAGCTAAAACATCGGCGCAGGTGGCTCCTACGTTTCCAGCTCCTACTACTGTTACTTTCATAGTATATGGATATTTATATAGTTTGGTGAAAAAATTTTTATTGTCCTGAAGGTCACAAATTTAATAAAGTAGCGCAAAGAAGATAGAAAATACTGCTTCAATTACGCTACAGATATTTAACATCAGAAGGTAGTATATAGCAGATCCAGGCTAAAAAAGCCTTTGGATGATCTGTAAGATGCAAAAAGCTGCTTGGTATACTCGTCGTACATCTCCGTAAGTGATGCCAGCACTTTTGCTTTTATCTTTGGCTGAGCCGAAAAGATATCCATAATATTTACATGAGGTATCACATACAGATCTGCATCTGGCGAAGTGACAATAGCATTGTAGAAACGGTTAGTTTCCGCTATACAAGCGTTATTTCCAAAAGAATGTCCACTTCCTATCTGGTTCAGTACCTCCAGATCTTCACCGATATCAAAAGATATAGACACCTTACCCCGTTTGATAATGTAGAGGGCATGGCTGGGGTCTTTTCTAAAAAACACTACTTCATCCTGCTTGTATTTGCGGGGATAGAGATAAGGAATAAAAAAAGCCTTTTCGTCATCAGTAAGCGACTCAAAGATTTTAATACCAGACATAAAGCTCAGAATACTCTTCTCTTCAGCAGAGTATGATCTTTGAAAAGGATTTTTCATGTAACTAAAAATAATTGCCACCTATCAGGTGCTTAGCCTACTGAAAGCAGGATTATGGAAGTGATTTTACCTCCTGCTTTACCTCATAAACCTGGCGGGTATTTTCGGTTATCCGAAAACGATGATCTATCCTATGCCCTACTACCCACACAATATCATCGCCAGAAGTAAGCACCATCACTCTCTTTTTCAAGTTTAGCGGAATTTTGAGGTCTATCATAAAATCGCTCAGCTTTTTTTTGCGATTCATGCCGAGTGGATAGAAAAAATCTCCTTTTTTCCATTTTCTGAGTGTAAGGGGAAATTTTAGTTTTTCATGATCCAGCGCGGCCATGTTTGCCAGTGGCAGCAGCTTGTATTTTAAGGCATCCCTTACACAAATAGAGAGATCAAAATCTTCTGCATGTAGCTCATGTTCCTGCTCATCAATAACATAAGCCCCTACACCCTCTTCATGTATAAGACTGATAATCAACTCCTTACGATCTATATTTAAACGATGAGAGGAGGAGTCAAACACTTTTCCTACCTGAAGTACCTCTTCTTTGCGAATAGCCTCGGCTATCTCTCTGGATTGATGGTACTGAAAGCCATACTCCTTGATCAACTCATGCAGCACTACATTTAACCCAGGCTGATTTTTGAGCATATTAATGTTGAGATAAACATCTCTGCCATCAGCTCGCACACACACATTTTTCAGGTCTTTCACTACAGCTTTAAATACTTCTTCTGCACCGGAAATTCTCTCCAGGCTCATTTCTAAGGTCTGCAAAAGATTGGGGTTGATCTCTTCCATTACAGGAATTACCTTCTGGCGAATCATGTTTCTGCGATGCTTCTCATCCAGGTTAGAGCTATCTTCGCGCCACTGAAGCTGGTTTTCTTGTGCATACGCTTCTATCTGCCGGCGATCCGCAAAAAGAATAGGACGAATAGTCCGCCCATTTTTCGGACGAATACCGTGCAGTCCTGCAATACCAGTACCTTTGCTCAGGTTAAATATTAAAGTTTCTAACACATCGTTCTTATGGTGAGCCGTAGCAACATATGCATAAGAGTAGGTAGCAAGAAGTTCGTTAAACCACTGATAGCGTAGCTCACGAGCAGCCATTTCTATTGAAACTTTATACTTTTCAGCATATTGAATGGTGTCAAAAGACTTAGCATAATGTTGTACTTTGTATTGCTGTGCCAGTTGGGCAACAAATGTTTCATCACCATCTGACTCTTCTGCACGTAAATTGAAGTTGCAATGCGCGATTGCAAAGTTCATATTTGCTTTGGCAAACAAATCGCTCATCACTACTGAGTCTACTCCGCCGCTAACGGCAAGTAACACAGGAGTGTCTTTGGTAAATAGATGCGTTTCGCTTACAAAAGCTTCAAATTTATTAACCATGTTTTCAAGTTATTCGTCAAGATCATCTAGGATGATCCGTTGTTAAAAAATAAGCAGAATCAAAAAAATGAAATTCATATATAACTTCTTACCCCTCTTCTTAATTTTTGTTTGCTCTTTTTCTGTATTTGGGCAGGGTAAGATCAATATTGAACAGGCTGATTCATTTGAAGGAAGTACAAATGAAAATGGGGAACCTTTCCGTAAACTTATTGGAGATGTAATTCTGAGGCAGGGTAATACCCGTATTTTTGGAGACTCGGTTATTCTCTATTCTCAAAAAAACGTGACAGAAGTATTTGGTGAACGTGTGCGTGTAGTAGAAAGCGATACCATCACTGTCACCGGCAAAAAATTAATATATAATGGCAATACCCGAGTGGCTCAGATGAGAGAAGACGTTATCTATAAAGACCCCAGCATGACACTCTACTCTGATCATCTGGATTATAACCTTCCTGCCAATCTGGCTTACTATTATGAAGGAGGGCGGCTGGTTGACTCTACCAACGTGCTCACCAGTACAGAGGGATCTTACCATACCATAAGCCACATGGCTTCTTTCAAAGATAGTGTAGTATTGGTTAATCCGGATTATACCTTAGAATCTGATACCTTACAGTACAATACCCAATCTAAAATAGCTTATACCCAGGGGCCTACACTAATTACCGCCAGAGATGGCAACCAACTTACCGCACAGGCCGGTAGTGAGTACCTAACCACACAGCAGCAGTCTATTTTTGGACTGGGTACGGTAGAAACCGAAAAATATATTATTAGTGCGGATCAGCTCTTTCTGGACGATGTGCAAAAACTATATCGGGCTACCTCTAATGTAGAAATGGTCTCCAAAGATGAGAATGTAGTTATTACCGGAGATAGCGCTATATATCGGCGAAATTTAGGCATTACCAAAGTCTACGGCAAGGCAGTAATGCGTCGCCCTATGGAAATGGACACCCTTTTTCTTTCTGCAGATACGTTGGTTAGCGTAGAAGACTCCATACCCGAAAACGAAAGAATATTGGCCTATCATGACGTTCGTGTTTACCGTAGCGACCTACAGGCATTATCAGATTCGCTTTCTTACCATATTACAGACTCTATCCTATACTTATATCGTGACCCCATTTTATGGAACAATGAAAGCCAGATCGTTGCCGATACTATAAATTTAGAAATTATTGATGGACAGGTACGTAAGATGAATGTAATACAAAATTCCTTTGTAATCTCTAAAGACACTACCAGCAATTTTAACCAGGTAAAAGGACGAGATATGGTAGTAGATTTTGATCAGGGGAGGATTAAAAGTATAGATGTAAACGGTAATGGCGAAAGCATTTACTTCGTGCTGGAACAGGACTCCATCGTAGTAGGAATGAATCATATTCTCTGTAGCGATATGGTATTAAGATTTGCCCAAGGTGCTTTAAACAACATTTCTTTTTACACAGACCCAAATGGGCAGTTAATTCCACCGCATGAACTGGCTAAGGCAGATAAAGAGCTTCAGGGCTTTGACTGGCGAATTGATGAACGCCCAAGTAAAGAGCAGGTGATCAAAAGAACAGCATTAAAACAAAGAAATGGTACGGATAAAAACAGTATAATTCCTGATGTAGACATCAAGAAAGTTGAGCAGCAACTTCCCTCTTCTCAGTAAAATAACATATGTAGACTCTGAAAGTAGATGTAATAAAATGACAAAAATTAGTTGATTTATAGCAAAAATTTAAGTTATTTTTATGAAATAAACATACCAGTAGTCCGTTTATGAAGTTTTTCTTACCGGTACTTTTTTTACTCTGCACCTTAAGTGCTTATTCCCAGGAGTTTACGCTGCTAAACTCACAGGAAGAGTATTTTGTACCCACCGGTAAGCTTCAGGAGTTCCCTTTAAGCATTCACAATCAATCTGACAAACCTTTACGCTTAGCTGTAAGATTTTTAGACACAGACCAATCAAATGAAGATTTGCCTGCTTCTCTCTGTATTGGAGAAGATTGTCTTGACAAAGAAGGCATACTGGAGATTAACACTTTGAGAGCTGGCGAAACTTTTGACGATATTTCTTTTAAGCTTAAGGCTAGTTTTAAAGAAATCCAGGGCAACATTCGCTTACTCTTTTTTGATACCGATGCCCCCGCTAATGCATTGGAACGCTCTTTTACTTTTCATGTGCAGGGTGAGTTTCCCGGTGGTATCATGTATCAGAGGCCTAATCTTAAAGTAAGTAATGCCTATCCTAATCCCATTGTGAGTGCCGCAACCATAGATTACTCTATTAGCGATATGAATGATAAAGCCCAGATAGTAGTACTTAACTTATTAGGCAATCAGGTTTTTGCTCAGGATTTACCCCCTGCCGAAAACAGCCTTAAAATACCTGCTGATGAGCTTTCTAATGGAATTTACTTCTATACGCTTAATCTGAACGGCAAAAATGTGGCTACCAAAAAAATGGTGGTCAGGAAATAACTTTAGCCTCTGCCCCGTTTACATTTCTGTACGCCTGTATCTCAGGAACTTTGTTTGTATCACATACATTGTATTTTCATTAAGATACAGTTACCTTTGCATGACATAAATACATAAGCATTGCAGAAAAATACATACTTTGCTATAACATTTGTTTTGCTATTGTTCACTACAGCATGTAGCGACTTTAGAAAAATTCAGAAGAGCTCAGACTGGCAGGTAAAATATGATGCTGCCCTGGAGTACTATCAAAATAAAGATTACTACCGGGCCATAGTCTTGCTGGAAGAAGTACTACCAATCATCAGGGGTACAAAAACCGCAGAGGAAGCTCAGTACTATTATGCGTATGCGCATTACTATGAGCGCAAGTATATCTTAAGCTCACATTACTTTAAAAACTTCTACGATACCTATACCCGTAGCCAGTACGCAACTGAATCTTTGTATATGCATGCCTACTCTCTTTACCTGCAATCTCCGGTACCAAACCTAGATCAGAGCAGTACTTTTGAAGCAATAGAGGCTATGCAACTTTTTATTAACAAATATCCTTATAGTGAGTATAAGGATAAAGCAGAGCAGATACTGGACGAACTTCAGGCCAAGTTGGAGCTTAAAGCTTATGATAATGCTATTTTGTATTACAAGCTTGAAAACTACAAAGCAGCGATTATTGCCTTCAACAATTTTCAGAAGGACTTTCCTGACTCTGAGCTTAACGAAGAAATTAGCTACTGGAAGGTAGCTGCACAGTTTAAATTGGCAGAACAAAGTATACTTGTAAAACAGAAAGAAAGGTATTACACCACTATTGAGTATTATCAAACTTTCATAGACAAATATCCTAACAGCAAGTTTGTAGATGATGCTGAAAACATCTACGAAACCTGTGTGGAGAAAATAGGAAAAGATACTAGTGACAGTAACGCATCTATAAAACAATGATAAAAAAAACGAACATTCCTGCATCTATCGTAACTCGCGATACCGACAAAATTGCTGATCAGACTGGTAATATCTACGAGTCAGTAGCCATTATCTCTAAAAGAGCCCGTCAGGTATCTGTTGCGATGAAAGAAGAACTCAGCAGCAAGCTAGCTGAATTTGCTTCTACCGTAGATAACCTGGAAGAGGTTTTTGAAAACAGAGAGCAAATTGAGATCTCTAGATTTTACGAAAGAATGCCTAAACCTACTTCTATGGCTATAGAAGAGTTTATAGATGGCGAAGTAGAGTTTAGACGTGTAGAAGAAGACGAACAATAATTTGTTATTTTGCTGCAAGGCAAAAAAATCATATTAGGAATTTGCGGGAGTATAGCGGCTTACAAGGCCGCTTTTCTCGTTCGACTCCTCGTTAAAGAGGGAGCCGAAGTTCAGGTAGTAATGACTGAAGCTGCGCAGGACTTTATTACCCCTCTTACCCTTGCTACCTTATCTAAAAGACCGGTTCTTTCCACTTTTACAGCAGATAAAGGGCAAGGCCAATGGAACAATCATGTAGAACTGGGGCTTTGGGCAGACCTTATGCTAATTGCACCCGCCAGCGCTAATACGCTAGCTAAGTTTGCTCAGGGTATCTGCAACGACCTCCTTACGGCTATTTACCTTTCTGCCCGCTGTCCGGTAGTATTAGCTCCAGCGATGGACCTGGATATGTACGCTCACCCATCTACTCAGGCTAATCTTCAGAAACTTAGAATATACGGCAATATTATACTTGAAGCGGAAGAGGGAGAGCTTGCCAGCGGACTTTCCGGACAAGGACGTATGGCAGAACCTGAAAATATAGTCACCAACTTAAAGCAGCACTTTCAGCAGGCATTAGCACTAGAGGGAAAGAAAGTGCTACTTACTGCTGGCCCTACACAGGAAGCAATTGACCCAGTTCGCTATATTAGTAATGCCTCATCAGGAAAAATGGGCTACGCCCTTGCCCGTAGTTTACTGGCACAGGGAGCGGAAGTCATACTCATAAGCGGACCTTCTCACGAAACTATTGCTCATCATCACCTGACCTTGATTCAGGTAAAGTCTGCGCAGGATATGTATGAAGCTGCACACGAGCATTTTACCAACTGCGATATCGCCATATTTGCCGCCGCAGTTTCTGACTACACGCCAAAAATCAAGTACAGCAAAAAAATAAAAAAGAAAGAAGAAGAGTTGCAGGTTGAGCTGACCAAAACGATTGATATTGCTCGTACCTTAAGCACTCAGAAAAGTGAGAAACAGTTTACGGTAGGTTTCGCACTGGAAACGCATGATGAAGAGGCTAATGCTTACAAAAAAATCCGGGAGAAAAACTTTAACATGATTGTGCTTAATTCCCTGAACGATCAGGGAGCCGGATTTGGTTATGACACCAACAAGGTTAAAGTTATTTTAGCCAATAATCAGGAACCTAAGTCGTTTCCTCTTAAGTCCAAGCAAGAAGTAGCACGTGATATTGTAAAGCTCATTACCGAAAATTATCATGGATAAAGTACGCATTCTACTACTCTTATTTTTTAGCGTTTTGAACGCTACCCCCCTACTGGCGCAGGAGCTTAACGCCAATGTGGTAGTAAACTACCAGAATGTGCAAACTACCGAAACCAGGGTTTTTGAAGACATGCAGAATGCCTTTCGTCAGTTTTTGAACAACAGAAAGTGGACGGATGATAGCTTTGCCCCCGAAGAGCGGATCAATTGCAACTTTGTAATTAATATTGAGCAGATGCCCAGCGTAGGTAACTTTGAGGCTACAGTGCAGATACAATCCTCGCGTCCCATTTACGGAACCAATTACGAGTCTTTAATGCTCAATTTTGCTGATCGTGACTGGCAATTTCAATACACCGAATCTCAGCCCCTGGAGTTTAACCCTAACAATTTTACCACCAATATCAGCAGCCTGCTGGCCTTCTATGCCAATATCATATTAGGTTTAGATTACGACTCTTTCAGTGAACTGGGAGGTCAGCAGTACTTTGAAACAGCTCAACTGATTGTAAGTAATGCTCAACAGCAAGGAGGTCAGGGGTGGAACCAGTTTGGAAGCAGCAGAAGAAGAAACAGGTATTGGCTTGCAGAAAACTTTATCAACCCACAAATGACTCCCGTGCGTAGAGGCATTTACCAATACCATCGCCTTGGATTAGATACTTTTATGGAAGATGAAGAAGAGAGCCGGAAAAATATGCTTTCTGCACTAAATGAAATGCAGGAAGTAAGCAAAATATTCCCTCAGTCTATTCTTTTAGTTTCTTTTTTTGATGCTAAAAATGACGAAATTATCAGTACCTATTCCAAAGGAGACACTCAGGTGCGTAGAGATGCCTATAATGCTCTGGTAGAAATTAACCCTACACTAGTAGAAGATTATAGTCCTATCATCAATAACTAAAAATACTTTTTGTAAGTATCTCTATTCTTATTGTTATTGATAATCCCAAATTGTAGCTTTGCAATACTTGAATTAAGTACGTTCTTTTAATCCATTTTTCAGACCGGGCAAAAGGAGCATGTAGCAAATGGCTAATATCTCCAGAGAACTTTTGTGCCAACATTAAACAAATTGTATACCTGGCTCTGTTTAAATGATAAGCTGAAACAACAATAATTATTGTATTTTAGACTTAGCTGACGGCTAGACTTCACAGTTTTGTATGCTCAAAAACTTAGTAATAAAAAATTATGCCTTGTTAGAGTCGCTGGAGATGGAACCCTCTTCTGCACTCAACATCATTACCGGTGAAACTGGCGCTGGTAAATCTATTATGCTTGGTGCCATCGGCCTCCTGCTAGGCAATCGTGCTGATAAAAAGAGCCTTTACAATGAAGAAAGCAAATGTGTGATAGAAGGCACCTTTACGGTCAATAAGTATCAGTTAGAATCTATATTTGATCGCGAAGAACTGGATTATGATCCTGTCTGTATCCTTCGTAGAGAAATTACACCCAGTGGTAAGTCTCGTGCCTTTATTAACGATACTCCGGTAAGGCTGGAAACGATGAAGGGCGTAGGCAGGTTTATGGTTGATATCCACAGCCAACACGATAGCTTACTTTTAGCCAACCATGAGTACCAGCTTGAAATTATTGACGCGTATGCTGATAATGAAAACCGTCTAAAAATCTATCAACAGAGCTACTACAAACACCGTAGAGCACAGGGCGAGTATGATCAGCTTCGTAAGCAGGCAGCTGATATGAAACGTGAGGCGGACTATCATAACTTCCTGCTAGACGAGCTTCACAAAGCCAAACTACAAGAGGGAGAGCAGGACAGGCTGGAAGAGGAGCTTCAGATGATGGAAAATGCAGGTAACATTAGAGAACAGCTTAACCTCTTAAATACCCTACTGGCCAATGATACGCATAGCATTGACGATATGATGGTACAGGCCAAACAGGCAATCTCTAAAATATCAGGCTATTCGCAAAAGTATGAATCGCTTTATCAGCGATTGGAAAGTTGCCTGATTGAACTCCGAGATATTAATAATGAAGCAGAAAGTGCCGCGCTGGAAGTTGACTTTGACATGGAGAAAGTAAAGACTGTACGTGAGCGTGTAAACCTGATTTATCAACTTCAGCAGAAACATCAGGTAGACTCTGTAGGTGCTCTGCTGGAAATACAGGCTGATCTGGAAAGAAAACTGGAAAGGGTAATGAATCTGGATCATGATATTGAGCACCTAAAATCAGTAAAAGATGCGGCTTACCATGAGATGATGGTGCATGCCCAAAGCCTTAGCGTATCCCGACAAAAAGTATTTCAGAGTTTTTCTGAAACCATATCTAAGCTGCTTAAAAATTTAGGTATTCCGGATGCCTCTATAAAAATTGAACGCAAAAATATTGAGCCTTATAGTAATGGAATAGATGAAGTTAATGTCCTTTTTAGTGCTAACAAAGGTATAGCTCCTCAGGATATTAAAGCAGTAGCCTCTGGTGGAGAATTCTCTCGTTTGATGTTTTGTATCAAATATGTACTCGCCGATAAAATTTCTTTACCGACTATTATTTTTGATGAGATTGATACCGGAGTTTCAGGAGAAATTGCCATCAAGATGGTAAATATGATGAAAGAAATGGCTCAAAACCATCAGGTGATTGTAATTAGCCATTTGCCACAGGTAGCTGCTAAAGGTGATGCTCACTATTTTGTCTACAAAGACAATAGCTCTAACAAAGCTGTCAGTAAAATTAAGAGACTAACTTCTGACGAAAGGATAGAGGAAATTGCTAAAATGATTGGAGGTAGTAACCCTTCCAGCATTGCCTTTGAAAATGCTAAAGAACTACTGGCCTGACATCTTTAGACAAAGCTCAGCCATTAATTATGAGCTAATTTATAAGGGCAGATGTAATAAGGGAGAGCCTTTTGCTCACACCTAAACACTAATATTATTGCTTATTGGTAGCTCCCTTTTAGCTTGTTTTATAGTAAGCCTGGCATTTTTTAAGTTTTACTCATAAATATCAACACTCTTTTCGTAGGTTGAGAAGGTCAATACCTAGAGCTTGTAATAGCAAAACTAGTAGCTTACTTTACGGCTTTTGCTAATAGTTACAGCATTATAGAAGCCAACCACCCCTCCTAATAAATGAGACTCCCAGGACATACCATTTTGCGTAGGCAGAATACCATAAAATAGTCCTCCATAAATGAACATAATTACCAAGGAAATAAGGAGAGACTTAAAGTCTTGACGAAAGATACCGAAGAAAATCAGGAATGAAGCTAGGCCATAAATTAACCCACTAGCCCCTATATGAAAAGCCGGTCGGGCAAACAGCCATACCAGTACTCCGGTAAGAAAGTAGCACTGCAGAAATACGCGATTGGCTATTTTACTATAAAACATGTACAGCATAGTACCCAAAAACAAGAGAGGAAAAGTGTTTGAAGCCAAATGTTTGAGCCCTCCGTGCAAGAGTGGCGCTGTAACGATACCTACCAGCCCCCTGATAGTTCGTGGCCATATGCCAAAGAGGGCAAAGTCTACCTGATAAGAATACTCAAATAAGAGAATTGCCCACATAAACATCACCAGCCGTGCCGGAACAATAATACTTTTACTAATACTCTGCATGATATTAATTTTCTTTCCCGGCAAGCACCGAGGCTGTCGTTTTAAGCTTTATAATAAGTGGAAGGTGATCACTGAACCCACCATGATAACGGTATCCCACATAGGTTCGTTTTGGTTTATAGCCACCATAAGTTCTATCCTCTTCTAGCAACCAGTCTGGATGAAAGATATCAGCTTCCGCATACAACATATTAGGCCCATTAACAGGCCTTAAGTTCTTATTAACCCAGACATGATCAAAATGACTCCAAAGTCCCTGATGTTTATGGGTACCTTCAAAGCTTTTTAAGCTAATGACCTCAAAACCGTTGGGGCCATTGGTTAAGTGTTGCAAGCTAGGGTCAGCAGGCGTATCATTAAAATCTCCGGTAAAAATTATAGCAGCCTCAGGTTCAGCCACTAAAATTGAGTCTGCATACATTCGTAGAACCTTAGCAGCGTGTATCCTTCTACCTTCTGAAGCTTTGCCCCCTCCATAACGAGACGGCCAATGGTTTGTGAATAAATGGAAATTCTGGCTATGATTAGCATTAGCTTTAATATGAATAATATCTCTGCTTTTTCGGTTTGGGTCCTGCGGAAAAGATAAGCGAATAAAACTGGTATCGGACACCTCTATTTGAGATGCCCGGTATAAAATGGCTAAATCTATTCCTCTACGATCTTCAGACTCCTGATGAATAATCTGGTAGCCACCTCTCAAGAGTGGAGTACGCTCAATTAAGTCCTTTAAAACTTCATTGTTTTCTACTTCTGCTAAAGCAATCAGGTCTGGTAGTTCCCATCCGCCTGTGGCAACTAATGTTTTGTAAATCGCAAAAAGCTTTTGCTGATAGCGCTCATTGCTCCAACCTCTGATACCATAGGGTAAAAATTCTTCATCCCTCGTAAGGGTATCATCTTTTGTATCAAAAAGGTTTTCTACGTTCCAGAATACAATCTTTGTTTCTTCTTCACCTCTCCCCTCTTGCTGAGACCAGCCGGTTAATGAAGCGAATAAACACAATAGTAGCAGTCCAAGTATTTTCATTGTACTGAATTTGCTACAAGTTAAGTCTAGCTACTTGCTTATTTGCTTTAATAGTTACTCTTACATTACTTAAAGTGGAATATTTCCATGTTTCTTCTTTGGTAGTTGATCTACCTTGTTCTCTAACATCTTGAAAGCCCGCATTAGCTTATGACGCGTTTCTCTCGGGTATATTACTTCATCTATATAACCTCTTTGAGCAGCCATATAAGGATTAGCAAATGTTTGAGTGTATTCATCAATTTTCTCCTGAAGTTTAGCCTCCGGATCTTCAGCGCTGGAGATTTCCTTTTTAAAGATTATTTCTGAAGCCCCTTTAGCACCCATAACCGCAATCTCGGCACTAGGCCAGGCATAATTCATATCTGCACCAATGTGTTTGGAGTTCATTACATCATATGCTCCCCCATAAGCTTTGCGAGTAATTACTGTCACTCGCGGGACGGTAGCCTCACTAAAGGCATAGAGTAATTTGGCTCCATTAGTAATAATTGCATTCCACTCCTGATCTGTGCCAGGCAAAAACCCGGGTACGTCTTCCAACACTAAAAGAGGAATGTTGAAGCTATCGCAAAAGCGCACAAAACGGGCTCCTTTGACGCTGGCACTGATATCCAGAACTCCGGCAAGAGTAGCCGGCTGATTACCAACAATTCCAATGCTTCTGCCACCCAGCCTGGCAAAACCTATCACTATGTTTTCAGCATAATTCTGATGCACCTCCATAAAACTATTCTCATCTACTATTCCATTCACTACATCCCGCATATCGTAGGGTTGGTTAGGGTTTTCTGGTACTATGTCATCCAGTGTGGGGCGACTTTCATCCTCCTGTAACTGATAAGGTAAATGAGGAGCATCTTCTTCACAATTTTGAGGCATATAGCTAAACAGACGCCGAATATCTTTAATACACTGCAATTCATTTTTGCAGGCAAAATGTGTTACACCACTTTTAGTGCTATGGGTGAGGGCTCCCCCAAGTTCTTCGGCGGTTACATCTTCGTGGGTCACTGTTTTTACAACATTGGGGCCGGTTACAAACATATAAGAGGTTTTTTCTACCATAAAGATAAAATCCGTAATGGCCGGCGAATACACAGCCCCGCCTGCACAAGGCCCCATTACCGCTGATATTTGAGGAATTAGCCCCGAAGCTAACGTATTGCGGTAGAAAATATCAGCATATCCACCTAAAGAGACTACACCTTCCTGTATACGAGCACCACCAGAATCGTTTAGCCCGATGATAGGAGCGCCATTCTTCATGGCCAAATCCATAATCTTGACAATCTTTTCCGCATGCGCTTCTGATAGTGAGCCTCCAAAAACAGTAAAGTCCTGAGAGTATACATAGACCAGACGTCCATCTACAGTACCGTAACCGGTGATTACTCCATCACCCAGATATTTTTGCTTTTCCAGACCAAAAGAGGTACTACGATGTTCAACAAATTTGCCAGTTTCTTCAAAAGAACCTTCATCCAAGAGCAACGCAATTCTCTCTCTGGCTGTAAGTTTACCTTTATCGTGTTGTGCCTTAATTCGTGTTTCCCCACCACCTTCCAGTGCTTTCAGGTTCTTTTCTTCCAAAGTCTTAAACTTCTCCGCTTTCGTGGCTAGCTTTGTGGTAGTCCCTTTTTGGCTGTCTTTCATAGTAAATATTAATTTATTTGTCTTAAATATAGTTATATATAAGAAACCATTTATTTTCGCATAGCATTTAGATATAATAAATGTATATACACCATACTCCCCCTCAGGAGTAGTTCTACTGATATGGAGAAGCAAAGAATAGCCGTTATTGATCTAGGCACCAATACATTTCATCTGCTGATTGTTAGTGTTGATACCCGTCAGCGCTTTCATATGCTTCATCGTGAGCGTAAGGCTGTGATGATTGGTCGTGGAGGAATTACTAAAGGGGTGATTAGTGAAGAAGCGCAGTTACGTGCATTGTCGACCATTACGCATTTTAAAGAGGTTATTGATCAGTATGAGGTAGACCATGTAGTGGCTACTGCAACCAGTGCATTTCGCAATGCTAAAAACGGACAAGCTATTACCGAAAAAGTATTGGAACATACTGGAATCAGCATAGATATTATCTCTGGAGATACAGAGGCGGAGTATATCTTTTATGGAGTAAAAGAAGCTATGCCACTGAGTGAGGAAAACGCGCTTATTATGGATATAGGTGGTGGAAGTGTGGAGTTTATTATTTGTAATGCTGAGGAAGTACTTTGGAAACAAAGTTTTGAAATTGGAGCTCAGCGCCTACTTGACCTTTTTGATATAAAAGATTCTGTCTCCAAAGAAAACGTCCATGATTTGTTACAGTACTTTAATGAGCAGCTTCAGGATTTAACAGACGCAATAAAAAAATATAAACCAGAAAGCCTGATAGGTGCCTCAGGTACTTTTGATACCCTAAGCGATATTTATGTTATAGACCAGAATATTGCAGTGGCTCCAGATGCTTCTGAACTCCCTCTCTCTTATGACTTTTATTTAAAAACACATCAGGAACTGTGCGAAAAGAACCATAATGAACGCATGAAAATACCCGGCATGATAGCTCTTAGAGCAGATATGATAGTGGTAGCTTCATGGCTTATCTATTTCGTACTGGATAAATATTATATCAGACAGATCAGGGTGTCTGCCTACGCACTCAAAGAAGGACTACTCCGATGTGTAACAAATCAACTTATAGCAAACCAGTAACAGCGTTACATGCAGCATTTTACTTATTCTGACCTACATCAATTTACTTATAATATTTTCAAAAAATTAGGCTGCCCTGAGCATGATGCACAGCTTGCTGCCGATGTACTACTGAAAGCTGACCTTAGGGGAGTAGACTCGCATGGTGTAGCACGCCTTATTGGTTATGTTCGGCTATGGGAAAAGAAAAGAATTAATGTAAAACCTAAAATTACTATAGTGCATGAAACACCCAGTACTGCGGTAATTGATGGTGATGAGGGTTTAGGCCTAGTAGTAGCTCCTTTTGCTATGCAAGTAGCTATGGAAAAAGCGAATACCGCTGGTACCGGCTGGGTTAGTGTCCGAAACTCTAACCATTTTGGTATAGCTGGCTATCACGCAATGATGGGACTGGAAAAAGAGATGATTGGTTTAGCTATGACTAATGCCAGCCCATTAGTAGCTCCTACCTTTGCTAATGAGAGATTGCTTGGTACTAATCCTATAGCAGTTTCCATACCAGCGAGCCAGCAACCTCCCTTTGTGGCTGATTTTGCCACAACTACTGCTGCCAATGGTAAATTAGAAATATTGCAACGAAAAAAAGCTAAAGCACCCTTAGGCTGGGTACAGGATGCACAGGGAAAACCCTCTGAAGATCCTCATGAGCTGGCAGATGGTGGAGCCTTACTTCCTTTAGGCAGTGATAGAGAGCGTGGAAGCCACAAAGGCTACTGTCTGGGTTCTATTGTAGATATTTTCTCCGCTGTTTTTTCTGGAGCTAACTATGGCCCATGGGTTCCTCCCTTCGTTAGCTTTTTGCCTCTAGCTAAAGATCCTGTAGGTAAAGGAATAGGACATTTTCTTGGTGCTATGCGCATAGATGCTTTTCAGCCGGCTGATGACTTTAAGCAACATATGGATCAGTGGATTGGAAGGTTTAGAAGTGCCAAGCCTATTGAAGGAGAAGAAAAAGTATTGATTCCAGGAGACCCTGAGCGGGAGATGGAAGCAGAAAGAATGGAGCTGGGCATACCTCTGCTAGAGCCAGTAGTAAAAGATCTGCAGGAGCTTGCCCAGAGATTTAAAGTAGATTTTATAAAGTAAATCCTACATTAAGCACCCAGGGGCTATTGTAGGGAGACCTTTGGCTATCGTACATAACATTGTACATAGCCGATAATAAAATAGCACCTCTTCTGCCTAGGGGCTGATATAATCCTCCACCTATAAAAAAGCCTGATACCCAGTCTCTCACAAATCTAGGTTCCTGGTTGATGTAAGTGAGATACTCTGTATTTAAACTTTCAAACTGTGTCTGGGCAAAAAACTGACTCCCTATCAGATGTCTAGCAAACAAACTACCGCCATAGATACTGCTACCTTCAAAACCTTTGTACTTCAGGTATCTGTAGGTAAAACCAGGGCCTGCAGTAAACTTATCAGTAAAACGATAGCCAATCATCGGAGAAAGGTCAATATAAGTTACTGAACCAAACTGAAGGCCGAAATTTCCTCCTATACTTACTCTTTCAAAAAAATCACTATTGCTAGGAGAGTTCCTTTCCCTACTTACCTGATCGCTTTTCTCCTGAGCGTAGGTAGACAGACTTACATAACTAAATAATACTACAAAAAATATACGCTTCATACGTGGAAATGAATTATTGCTTAACGATGACATATACATCTTCATCTGGCTTCTTCATCAGGTATTTTTCACGCGCAAACTTTTCTAGTAATTCATCATTACTTAAAAGCTCCTCTCTCTCAGATTCAACTTCTTTAATTTTTTCCTGATAAAATTCCTTTTCTTTTTCTAAAGTATTGAGTTTTCGAGTTAGTGTAATCTGTGATCCTATATCGTTTGTATCCAGAAATAACATCCAAACCACAAAACCTATGGAGAAAAGGAAGTAAAAGCTTTTAACGAAATTTGGCAATTTGTGTAAAGGATTCATACATAGCCATTTTATATGTTAACGTATCGCAACATAAATTGATTATATACGCCAAAAAAAGAAATGCAATTCAAAATTGAATTGCATTAATCTAATCAAATTTATGCTAATCTCTGTAAGCTCTTACAATAATTTTGCCGGATAGTATGCCATCTGGCCTAATTCTTCCTGAATTCTTAACAACTGATTATATTTTGCCATTCTATCAGAACGAGACGCTGAACCAGTTTTAATCTGGCCTGCATTAAGTGCTACAGCAAGGTCAGCGATAAAGTTATCCTCAGTTTCTCCAGAACGGTGAGAGATTACACTCTTGTATCCATTTCTTTTTGCAAGGTTAACTGCATTAATGGTTTCAGTTAGTGTACCAATCTGATTTACTTTGATCAGAATCGCATTTCCTACCCCTTGATTAATTCCATCCTGAAGACGCTCTACATTGGTAACAAAAAGGTCGTCTCCTACTAGCTGACACTTATCTTTGATCAGGTCAGTGTGAGTTTTCCAACCTGCCCAGTCATCTTCGCTCATACCATCTTCAATAGAAATAATAGGATACTGATCTACCCACTCTTTCCAGTAGTTAGCCATATCAGTAGAAGAAAGCTCTTCTCCTGAAGAAGCAAATTTGTATACACCTTTTTCGCTATCGTAGAACTCAGTAGAAGCAGCATCAAGTGCAATAAACATTTCCTCGCCAGGCTTATACCCTGCTTTTTCTATGGCCTGTAGTACAACTTCAATCGCCTCTTTATTAGAAGCAATATTAGGAGCAAACCCACCTTCATCTCCTACATTGGTAGAAAGGTTTTTGCTTTTTAGTACACTTTTTAAGTTATGGAATACTTCAGTACCCATTCTTAAAGCCTCAGAAAAGCTCTCTGCTTTTACCGGCATAATCATGAATTCCTGAAAGTCAATAGCATTATCCGCATGGCTACCTCCGTTTAGGATATTCATCATAGGAACAGGCAAAGTATTGGCATTTACCCCTCCAATATATCTATACAAAGGCTGAGCAAGTTCTTGTGCAGCAGCTTTAGCAACTGCTAAAGAAACACCTAATATTGCGTTCGCTCCTAATTGTGACTTGTTAGGCGTACCATCCAGATCAAGCATGGTTTGATCTATCAGGTTTTGCTCGTAAATAGATACTCCTAATAATTTCTGAGCAATAGCATTGTTAACATTGTCTACAGCTTTAGTCACACCTTTACCGACAAATTTACCTTTGTCGTTGTCTCTAAGCTCAACGGCTTCATGCTGTCCGGTAGAAGCTCCTGAGGGAACAGCAGCACGACCTAATACATTATTTTCGGTCAGAACATCTACTTCTACAGTAGGATTTCCTCTGGAGTCTAATATTTGACGGGCGTGAACTTTCTTGATAATACTCATAAGATAAAAAGTTAGTTAGGCTTTAAATATGGCGCAAATTAACAGATTGAAACGAATTATGCCTTCATCAACTCAATGAATTGATCAAAAAGATACTGCGAATCGTGTGGTCCGGGAGATGATTCCGGGTGATACTGAACTGAAAAGGCTCTTTTATTAAGCATCTTGATTCCAGCTACTGTATTGTCATTCAGGTTAATATGAGTCACCTTTAGATCAGATACATTCTCTGCTTCCTCAAGGTTTACTGAGAAACCATGATTCTGAGAAGTCATCTCACATTTACCGCTTTCAAGGTTTTTAACAGGATGGTTCAATCCACGATGACCGTGATGCATTTTGTAAGTAGATATATTATTAGCACGAGCCAAAATCTGGTGTCCAAGACAAATACCAAATACAGGCTGATCTTCTCCAATAATGTTTTTCACGGTATCAACCGCATAATCCATAGCCTCAGGATCACCGGGTCCGTTAGATACGAAGTAACCATCAGGTTTCCAGGCTTTCATCTCTTCGTATGTGGTTTTTGCAGGAAAGACTTTACAGTAGCAACCTCTTTCTGTAAGGTTCTTCAAAATACTGGTTTTAATACCTAGGTCTAAGACAGCTACTCTTTTTTGCGCACCTTCTTCCGTTCCTACCATATACTCTTCTTTAGTACTTACAATAGAAGATAGCTCTAATCCAGCCATTGAAGGTACTTGCTCAAGAAACTTCTTGAGTTCGTCAAGGTCAGTAATGTCTGATGAAACAACAGCGTTCATGGCTCCTTTAGAACGAATATGTCTTACTAATTTTCGCGTATCAATATTCGCGATTCCGACAATACCGGAATCTTCAAGATACTTTTGTAAATCATGATCCGCTTTTTCTCTGCTATAGGTATCGGAGAAATCATTAACGACTAATGCACTTATTTTAGGTGTATCTGATTCCTGTTCAGCATCTAAAACACCATAATTTCCAATGTGAGAAGTAGTATTTACAATAATTTGACCGTAATAAGAGGGGTCTGTGTAGATTTCCTGGTAGCCAGACATACCAGTATTGAAGCAGATTTCTCCGCCTCTGGTTCCCACTTTACCGATAGCATTTCCATGAAAACAGGTTCCATCTTCTAAGAGCAATACAGCTGGTGCCTTTTTAACAAGCTTCATAGGATATTTTTGAGCAAATTGATGAATAATATTATAAAAAAAAAGGGACTAAGCTGAGTATAAAAAACAGCTTAATCCCTTTGGAAAGAATAACGAAATATTATTTGTTTTCTTTGTCTTCTGAGTCACTTGAATCATTAGATTCGTTTGCTTGATTGTCAGTAGTATCTTGTGCTTCTTCAGCACTAGCATCAGCTGCCGCTTCATTAGCAGTAGCTTTAGCCTCATTTTTATTATCAGTTTCTTCTGTAGTAGCCTCATTAGATGCGGCTTCCTGCTTAGGAGCTGATTTTTTTGATCCACTACCACTCCTACGGCTTCTTCTAGTACGAGATTTCTTAGTAGTATCTTCCTGAAGATAAGTCTCGTTAAAGTCAACAAGTTCAATCATACACATCTCTGCGTTGTCTCCTAGACGATTTCCCAATTTAATAATTCTGGTATATCCGCCTGGTCTGTCTGCTACTTTCTCTGCCACTTCATTAAAAAGAACTCTGGCTGAGTTTTTATCCTGAAGGTAAGAGAAAACCACCCTTCTAGAGTGAGTTGTGTCTGATTTAGATTTGGTAATCAAAGGCTCAACATATTTTTTCAATGCTTTTGCTTTGGCTACCGTAGTAGTGATTCGTTTATGTAGAATCAAAGACGTAGCCATATTTGCCAGCATCGCTTTACGATGTGGAGCGGTACGCCCTAAATGATTGAATTTTTTTGCGTGTCTCATTACTTCCTTACTATTTTCAGCTAACTGCTTATAGTCAGATGTTAATCTTCGTCTAATTTATACTTACCTACATCCATACCAAAGGAAAGGTTCTTGTCAGCGACAAGCTGCTCTAACTCTGCCAATGATTTCTTACCAAAGTTGCGAAACTTCATCATATCAGAAATCTCAAGCTGAACCAAGTCGCCGAGTGTTTTCACATCAGCAGCTTTGAGACAGTTATAAGCTCTTACAGAAAGGTCAAGATCGTTAAGAGGAGTTTTCAGCAACTTTCTCATGTGTAGCATTTCCTCGTCAACCGTATCAGGCTCACCCTGTTGAGGAGTCTCAAGGATCATGTTTTGGTCAGAGAATAACATGAAATGCTTGATCAAAATATTAGCAGCACCTTTCAAAGCATCTTCAGGGTGGATAGACCCATCAGTTTCAATATCCAGGATCAATTGCTCGTAGTCAGTACGTTGCTCAACCCTGGTGTTCTCTATGCTAAACTTAACGTTTTTAATAGGAGTAAAGATTGAGTCAATAGCAATAACACCAAAGCTCTGGTCATTTTGCTTATTTTCTTCAGAAGGAACATATCCTCTACCCTTCTCTACATACAGCTCCACCTCCATATCTAAAGAGTCATCCAGATGACAGATTACATGATCTGGATTCAGGACCTCAAAAGAAGTCACACTATTCTGGATATCAGCACCGGTAAAGCTAGATTGGTTTTTGATAGGGATAACAATTTTGTTATCCACAAAATCATCAGTTACCTTCTTGAAACGAACCTTTTTAAGGTTCAGAATCACTTCAGAGATGTCCTCTACAATACCATCTACTGTAGAAAACTCATGCATAACTCCCGGCATTTTTAATCCGGTAATTGCATACCCCTCAAGCGAAGACAACAATATTCTCCTTAACGCATTACCAACAGTAACCCCATAGCCTCTTTCAAGTGGTTTGAAAGTGAACAGACCGTGAAAATTGTCTGCCTTTTCCATCACCACCTTTTCGGGCATTTGAAATGCTAGTATTGACATATTATTTAGGTATACTTCGTTTAAAAATTGTGATAAGAGAAATCTACCTTACTTAGAGTACAATTCAACAATTAATTGCTCTTGAATATTTTCAGGAATTTCATCTCTCTGAGGAACATTGTTAAATCTACCTGCCATCTGAGACTTGTCCCACTCTAGCCAGCTAAAGCGACTAGCACTGTGAGAAGCAAGGCTATCAGTAATAGCAATAAGAGATTTAGACTTTTCTCTTACACCTACTAAGTCCCCAGGCTTCACTTGATATGAAGGTACATTTACAACTTCGCCATTAACAGTAATATGCTTATGACCAACAAGTTGTCTCGCTCCTCTCCTGGTAGGGGCAATTCCTAATCTGAATACTACGTTATCCAGTCTAGATTCAAGTAGTTGAAGAAGAATTTCACCAGTAATCCCCTGGCTGCTATTTGCTTTCTCAAATAGGTTAGCAAATTGTCTTTCCAATACACCATAAGTGTATTTAGCTTTTTGCTTAGCCATTAACTGTACAGCATATTCAGACTGCTTGCGACGTCTTCCTCTACCATGCTGTCCAGGAGGGTAGCTTTTCTTTTGTAAAGCCTTACTCGGACCGAATATTGGATCGTTAAATTTTCTTGCTACTTTAGACTTAGGGCCTCTATATCTTGCCATAATCGTGTATCGTATTTTATACTCTTCTTCTTTTAGGTGGACGGCAACCGTTGTGCGGTAATGGAGTTACGTCTTTGATCATAGTAACTTCCAAGCCTGTATTTTGTAGTGTACGAATTGCAGATTCACGTCCGGCACCAGGGCCTTTGATAAAAACCTCAACTTTGCGCATCCCCAAATCGTAAGCAACCTGAGCACAGTTAGCAGCAGCAGTTTGAGCTGCATAGGGGGTATTTTTTTTAGAACCCTTAAAGCCCATCTTACCAGCAGAAGCCCAAGACACTACCTGTCCAGACATATTGGTAATAGAGATGATGATATTGTTAAATGAAGCTTTTATGTGAGCTTGTCCTGCGGACTCAACCGCAACTACTCTCTTTTTTGCTTTATCTTTTCTTTTCTGAGCCATATCTATTTAACTCTACTTAGTAGCTTTCTTTTTATTTGCAACAGTCTTACGCTTACCTTTACGGGTACGGGCATTATTCTTAGTCTTTTGTCCTCTAACAGGAAGACCTCTTCTATGTCTAAGTCCACGGTAACAACCTATATCCATAAGTCGTTTAATACTCATTTGTACTTCTGACTTAAGAACACCCTCAACCTTCAATTCATTGGCAATGATCGAACGTATAGCATTAGACTCATCATCAGTCCACTCACCAACTTTTTTGTTAAGGTCAATACCAGCTTCAGTAAGAATCTGCTGAGCAGTGCTTCTACCAATGCCGAAGATATAGGTTAAACCTATTTCTCCTCTTTTATTATCGGGGATATCTACGCCTGCAATTCTTGCCATAATTAACCTTGTCTTTGCTTAAATCTAGGGTTCTTTTTATTAATAACGTACAACTTGCCCTTTCTTCGGACAATTTTACAGTCGGAACTGCGCTTTTTAATAGATGCTTTTACTTTCATAGTTTACTTATATCTGTATACTATCCTTCCTTTAGTTAAATCATAAGGTGACATTTCAAGTTTTACTCTGTCACCAGGTAATATCTTAATGTAATTCATTCTCATCTTACCAGATATATGCGCGATCACCTGGTGGCCATTTTCAAGCTCAACTCTAAACATTGCATTTGATAATGCTTCGGTTATAGTGCCATCTTGCTCAATGGATGCTTGTTTAGCCATAGTTGCTTTTTCTAAAGTTTAAAAAAGTTATATAAGATAATTTTATGCAACAGCAGCATTTTCAGACCTACCTTTAATGCGCCCTGACTTCATCATTCCTTCATAATGACGCATAAGCAAGTAACTTTCTATCTGCTGTAAAGTATCTAGAATTACTCCTACCATAATTAGAAGAGAAGTACCTCCATAGAAATAAGCAAACTCAGTAGTAATACCAGCTACGCTTGCAATGGCTGGCATAATGGCGATAATAGCCAAGAATAAAGAGCCAGGCAAAGTGATTCTAGAAAGTACGGAATCTATAAACTCTGCAGTAGGTTGACCCGGTTTTACACCAGGAACAAATCCACCGTTTCTTTTCATATCGTCCGCGATCTGCTTTGAGTTAATCGTGATTGCGGTGTAGAAGAACGTAAATAGAATAATTAAAATTCCAAATACTAAATTATACTGCCAAGAAGTAAAATCTGCGAAAGTACTTCCAATTGCTGCCGCTATATCGTTGTTATCTGCCCAAATACTGGCTATTAAACCAGGTAGAAACATAAGGGATTGAGCAAAGATGATAGGCATTACACCAGAGGCATTTACTTTTAAAGGAATATACTGACGCTGTCCGCCATAGACTTTGTTACCTACTACCTGCTTGGCATATTGTACGGGTATTCGTCTTACTGCCTGAGTCAGCATTACAGCTGCCATGACAACGAAGAATAAAGCTACAATTTCAATTACAAAAAGGAGCGCTCCGTTCATTCCTTTAGAAAGGAACTCTGCCACAATTGCTCCGGGAAAACGAGAGATAATACCTATCATTATTAGCATAGATATACCGTTTCCAATTCCCTTATCTGTAATTTTTTCTCCTAACCACATGCAGAAAATAGTTCCTGACGTAAGAATGATTAGCGCGGATACAGTAAAAAAGAACCTGTCAATCATAATAGCCTCGGCAGGCACAGCGTATGATAAATACCCTACACCTTGACCGAAGGTGATAAAGATTGTCAGTATTCTGGTGATCTGAGTAATTTTCTTTCTTCCCGAATCACCTTCTTTTTGCAATCTTTGGAAATAAGGAACAGCGACCGTTAATAACTGAATCACAATAGATGCCGATATATAAGGCATTATTCCTAAACCAAAAATAGAAGCATTACTGAAGGCTCCTCCAAGAAAAGTATCTAGTAAGCCAAATATACCACCAGCGTCACCCTCAAGACGAGAAGGATCTACACCAGGTAATACAACAAAAGATCCTAATCTAAAAATGATAAGGAACCCTAATGTATTTAGAATCCTGGTTCTGAGCTCTTCAATAGAAAAGATATTCCGTATGGTGGTAATAAATTTTTTCATGGCTCTATTGTTTTTTAACGGATCCTCCAGCAGCTTCAATAGCCTTTTCAGCAGTTGCAGAAAAAGCATGAGCTTCTACTTCAAGCTTAGCACTAAGCTCTCCGTTTCCTAATATTTTTACTTTATCATTCTTTCCAACAAGTCCGTACTTCTGTAGACTTTCAACAGTGAAACTACTTTCACCAGTTTTTTCAGAAAGAGTTTGTAACTGCCCTATGTTTACAGTGCCATAAGCTACACGATTAGGGTTTCTAAATCCAAACTTAGGAACTCTACGTTGTAAGGGCATCTGTCCACCTTCAAATCCTTCTTTCTTCTTATACCCTGATCTTGATTTAGCACCTTTATGACCTCTAGCTGCAGTACCACCTAAGCCAGAGCCTGGACCACGTCCAATTCTCTTTCTGGTTTTCACAGAGCCTTTAGCAGGTTTTATTGTATGTAAGTTCATCTGTTTATGCTTCAGTAACGTTGACTAAATGAGAAACTTTACGCACCATTCCACTAACCTGAGGAGTATTCTCTACTTCAACGGTCTTGTTAATTTTCCCTAAACCTAAAGCCTGTATAGTAGCTTTCTGTTTTTTAGGACGCTTAATGGCGCTCTTAACTTGAGTAATTTTAATTTTTGCCATAATATCAACCGTTAAAAACTTTCTCTAAAGTAACACCTCTTTGTTCTGCTACAGCATAAGGATCTCGCATATTAGCCAATGCATCAAAAGTAGCCTTAACAACATTATGGGGGTTAGAAGATCCTTTTGATTTAGCAAGTACATCATGCACTCCAGCACTCTCAAGTACCGCGCGCATAGCACCACCAGCAATTACTCCAGTACCAGGAGAAGCTGGTTTAATTAGCACAAATCCTCCTCCATACTTACCAAGGGTTTCATGAGGGATAGTTCCTTTAAGAATAGGTACTTTAAGAAGGTTCTTCTTAGCGTCATCTACACCTTTAGTGATAGCATCAGTTACTTCATTAGCTTTACCTAAGCCATAACCAACAACGCCATCTCCATTTCCAACCACAACAATAGCTGCAAAGCTAAATCTTCTACCACCCTTAACCACCTTAGCAACTCTTTTTATAGCTACTACGCGTTCTTTAAGGTCTATTTCGCTTGCTTTTACTGATCTTACGTTTTGTGCCATTTAATTAAAATTTTAATCCCCCTTCTCTAGCACCCTCAGCTAAAGCTTTCACTTTACCATGGTAGATATAACCTCCTCTATCAAAAACCACTTCAGATATACCATTAGCCACTGCCTTCTCTGCTATTTTCTTTCCTACTGCTTTAGCTATATCTAAGTTAGCGTTCTTTGTCTCTACTTCTACAGAAGTAGCATGTGCTAAGGTATTACCCAACTCATCGTTTATAATCTGAGCATAAATCGCCTTATTGCTTTTGTATACAGATAAACGAGGGCGTTCAGAAGTACCGCTCAATTTACGGCGGATACTTTTTCTTATTTTATTTCTTCTTTGAAGCTTCTTATTAGTAACAGCCATTGATTTGATTATTTACTTGCCGTCTTACCAGCCTTACGTCTAATTTTCTCTCCCACAAATCTCACACCCTTACCTTTATAAGGCTCTACTGGTCTTAATGATTTAATCTTGGCAGCCACCTGTCCAATAAGTTGCTTATCGTGGCTCTCAAGAGTGATAATAGGGTTCTTACCTTTAGCCGTTTCAGCAGAAGCTGTAATCCCTTCAGGCAAACTCATAAAAATATTATGTGAATAACCTAAGTTAAGCTCCAATACATTTTGCTGAACAGTAGCACGATAACCTACCCCAACCAACTCAAGTTGCTTTTGGTAACCTTTATCAACACCTTCTATCATATTGAAGATAAGCGCACGATATAGACCATGCAACGCTTTATGGCGCTTTTGTTCAGTAGGACGATCAAGACTTACTTTGTTATCTTCAATTTTTACTTCAATATCCTTATCAACCTCCTGGCTAAGCTCACCCTTAGGTCCTTTTACCGTAACAACACTATTGGTGTTAGTTACTGTAATTCCCTGAGGTATATCTATGGCTAATTTTCCTATACGTGACATATCCTATAGTTTAATAGACGTAACAAAGAATTTCACCTCCAACATTCAATTCCCTGGCCTCTTTATCAGTAATAACTCCCTTGGAAGTAGATAAAATTGCTAAGCCAAGTCCATTAAGAACACGAGGCAAGCTATCAGCCTTGGCATACTTTCTCAAACCAGGCTTACTGATTCTCTCAAGGTGCACTATTGCTGAATTCTTATTTTTAGGGTTGTATTTAAGAGCAATCTTAATTACCCCCTGATGGTTTACACCATCTTCAAACTTGTAGTTTTGAATATATCCCTTATCGTATAATACCTTGGTTATCTCCTTCTTTAAATTAGAAGCAGGTACTTCAACGATTCTATGTCTTGCCTTAATGGCATTTCTGACTCTTGTCAAATAATCTGATATGGGATCCGTTATCATTATAGATAAATATTACATGCTCTAGAAAAAACGAAGTGCAAAGGTAAAACTTTTTTTTCGTAATCTAAAACTTTTACCAACTTGCTTTAGTAACGCCCGGTATTTTTCCATTGGATGCCATTTCTCTGAATGTAACCCTTGAAATTCCGAACTTTCTCATATATCCTTTAGGTCTTCCTGTTAATTTGCAACGATTGTGCAATCTCACAGGCGAAGCATTTTTTGGAAGCTTATCCAATGCTTCGTAGTCTCCGTTAGCTTTAAGTTCAGCCCTTTTCTGAGCATACTTGTTAACTAATCTCTGTCTTTTTCTTTCTCTTGCTATTACTGATTTTCTAGCCATAATATTTATAGATTATTTGCGCTGTTAGCATTAGCGAAAGGCATACCCAAAGACTTCAACAACTCATAGCACTCTTCGTCAGTATCAGCATTAGTTACGAATGTGATATCCATACCAGAGATACGATTAACTTTATCCAGACTAATTTCTGGAAAAATGATTTGCTCCTTAACCCCTAAGGTATAATTACCTCTTCCGTCAAACCCTTTATCATTAACTCCTCTAAAGTCTCTTACTCTAGGAAGGGCAATATTCAATAGACGATCAAGAAATTCGTACATCTTATTACCTCTCAGTGTAACTTTAGCACCAATAGGCATACCCTCACGAAGCTTAAAGTTAGAGACTGATTTCTTAGCATAAGTAGGAACGGCCTGCTGACCTGTAATAGTAGAAAGCTCTTCTACTCCTACATCTACTAATTTCTTATCTGCTACGGCTGCTCCAATTCCTTTGTTAATACAGATCTTCTGTATTCTCGGAACCTGCATGATGGATTTATATCCGAACTTTTCATTCAGCGCGGGTACAATGTCCTCATGGTATTTTGCCTTAAGCCTTGGTTTATATGTTTCTGTAGTAGTTGCCATCTTTAAATAAATTCACCGGTTTTCTTAGAATACCTTTGTAGCTTACCTTGGTCATTTTTCTTTCTTCCAATACGAGAAGGCTCGCCATTGGACGGATCAACTACCATAAGTTTGCTTACATGAATAGGTGCTTCCTGCTCGCTTCTACCCCCTTCAGGATTTTGCGCAGAAGGCTTAACATGTTTAGTAACCATATTAATTCCTTCTACTATAGCTTTATTCTTTTCAGGAAGGACTTCAAGTACTTTTGCAGTGCGACCTTTATGATTACCAGCAATTACTTTGACTGTATCGTCCTTCTTGATATGTAGCTTTTTCATAATAGATTTACCTTTTTATAAGACCTCAGGTGCTAGTGAAACAATTTTCATAAACTGCTTTTCACGCAGTTCACGCGCAACAGGTCCGAATATACGCGTTCCACGAGGTTCGTCGTTCGCGTTAAGCAATACTGCTGCATTTTCCTCAAAACGAATATAAGAGCCATCCTTTCTACGAATTTCTTTCTTTGCTCTTACCACCACTGCTCTGGAAACAGTTCCTTTCTTCAGGTTGCTTGAAGAAAGCGCGGATTTAACAGTAACAATTATCTTGTCACCTACGGAGGCATATCTCTTGCCTGTTCCACCTAAAACACGAATGCAAAGTACTTCTTTTGCACCGCTGTTATCCGCTACATTCAGTCTAGATTCTTGCTGTATCATTGCTTATTTAGCTCTTTCTATAATTTCTAATAAACGCCAGCGCTTTCTTTTACTAAGCGGTCTCGTTTCCATGATTCTAACCTTGTCGCCTATTCCGCACTCATTCTTTTCATCATGAGCCGTAAACTTAGTCGTCTTACCTATAAACTTACCGTAAATAGGGTGCATAAGTTTTCTTTGTACAGCAACGGTAACTGACTTATCCATTTTGTTGCTGACAACCAAACCAATTCTTTCTTTTCTTAAATTTCTTTCGGTACTCATAAAGCACTTATTTAACTAGTTCTTTGGCTCTTAACTCAGTTTTCAAACGGGCGATAAGCTTACGAGAAGCTTTGATTTTCATGGGATTCTCTATCGGAGAAATACCATGCGCAAATTTAAGCTTTGTGAGCGTGTCTCTTTCAGCTTCTAATTTCTCTAGAAGCTCTTCTTTGCTAAGAGATTTAATTTCTGAATTTTTCATAACTATTGTCCGGCGTAATCTCTACGTACACTAAATTTAGTTTTTACAGGTAACTTTTGAGAAGCAAGTCTAAGTGCTTCCTGAGCTACTGCTGTACTCACACCTGTAATTTCAAAAAGGATACGTCCTGGCTTAACAACAGCTACCCAATATTCAGGAGCTCCTTTACCTTTACCCATACGAACCTCAGCTGGCTTTTTAGTAACTGGCTTATCAGGAAAGATTCGAATCCATACCTGACCCTCTCTTTTCATAAAACGGGTCATTGCAATACGAGCGGCTTCAATTTGACGGCTGGTGATCCAACCGGGCTCAAGCGTTTTAAGAGCAAAATTACCGAAGGCTATGGTATGTCCTCTTTGAGCAATACCTTTAACTCTTCCTTTTTGCTTTTTTCTATATTTAGTTCTTTTCGGCTGTAACATGTTTCAGAATGTTAATTATCCGTAATTAATAGAGATCGTTTCTACTTCTTTCTTCTTCTGCTTCTTCTTTCGCCGCGTCCTCCGCCACTTCCTCCGCTGTTTTGCTGAGGACCGCCAACGTTAGGAGAAAGATCTCTCTTACCATAAACCTCACCTTTAAATACCCATACTTTAACACCGATTTTTCCGTATACAGTTTGGGCTTCAGTTAAGGCATAGTCTATATCCGCTCTTAGTGTATGCAAAGGGATTCTTCCTTCTTTATACTGCTCAGTACGCGCCATTTCTGCCCCGCCTAAACGACCAGAAACTTTAATCTTGATACCTTGCGCTCCTACACGTAATGCTGAGGCAAGGGCCTGCTTCATAGCACGACGATATGAGATACGAGCGGCAAGCTGCTGAGCAATAGAAGCACTAATGAGTTTAGCATCAAGTTCAGGACGCTTGATTTCATAGATGTTTATCTGTACCTCCTTACCGGTAAGCTTTTTGAGCTCTTCTTTCAAACGATCTACTTCAGAACCGCCTTTACCAATTACCACACCTGGACGTGCAGTATGAATTGTTAGAGTAATTCTTTTGATCGTACGCTCAATAACTACCTTAGATATACCTCCTCTAGGCAGACGTGCATCTATATATTTTCTTATTTCATGGTCTTCAACTAGTTTGTTAGAGAAATCCTTACCGCCATACCAGTTAGAATCCCAACCTTTTACAATACCTAGTCTTAAACCTATAGGATTTATTTTCTGTCCCATTTAAGCTACTTTATTAGTTCTATGCTGTTTATTCTTTATCGTCTGTAGTTTCCTCCACTTCACTCAGGCTATCAACCACCAATGTAATGTGATTTGAGCGCTTACGAATGCGATGGGCACGTCCCTGAGGAGCAGGTCTTAATCTCTTAAGAATTCTACCTCCATCTACTTTAACTTCTTTGATGAAAAGGTCAGCATCCTCTAAACGAGCATCTTCGTTCTTCTCCTGCCAGTTAGCTACAGCAGATAACAACAACTTCTCCATCTTAGGAGCTCCTTGCTTAGCCTCAAACTTAAGTATGTTGAGAGCCTCGCTTACTTTACGCCCACGAATCATATCCGCAACTAGTCTCATCTTACGGGGTGGGGTCGGCACATTATTTAACTTGGCTATTGCTTCCATGATTATCTTTTACCTTTATCTTTCTTAGAGATATGACCTCGAAAGTTTCTAGTGGGGGCAAACTCTCCCAACTTATGTCCTACCATGTTTTCAGTTACATATACTGGAATAAACTTATTACCATTATGTACTGCAAAGGTATGTCCTACGAAGTCTGGAGAAACCATGGAACGACGTGACCAAGTCTTGATCACAGACTTTTTATTAGATTGATTCATTGCATCAACCTTTTTCTCCAAACGGAAATCTATATACGGTCCTTTCTTTAGAGAGCGTGCCATTTATTTTTTCTTTCTACTGATAATTAAACGATTAGAATACTTCTTAGGCGTTCTGGTTTTTTGTCCTTTAGCCTTGATTCCGTTTCTTGAGCGAGGATGACCTCCAGAAGATCTACCTTCACCACCACCCATAGGGTGATCCACAGGGTTCATAACTACACCTCTAACTCTAGGTCTTCTACCCTTCCATCTCTTTCTACCTGCTTTACCTAAGGTTTCGTTCATATGATCCACATTAGAAACAGAACCTACAGTAGCAACACAAACGCTTAATACCATACGCATTTCGCCAGAAGGAAGCTTTAGAGTAGCATACTTACCTTCACGTGCAAGAAGCTGAGCATATGAACCAGCGCTTCTTGCCAACTGACCACCTTTACCTGGTGTCAGCTCTATATTGTGTACAATAGTACCCAAGGGAATCGCTGATAAAGGAAGCGCGTTCCCTACTTCGGGAGCAACACTTTCTCCAGCAATTACTTGCTGTCCTACTTCAATGCCTACCGGAGCAATGATATAAGATTTTGTTCCATCTGCATAGTATAATAAAGCCAAGCGAGCTGAACGGTTAGGATCATACTCAATAGCTTTTACCGTAGCAGGCACATCTTTCTTCGCTCTTTTGAAATCAACTATACGGATTTTCTTCTTATGTCCACCACCAATATAGCGCATAGTCATACGCCCTTGGTTGTTTCTTCCGCCTGATTTCTTTAAAGTAACAAGCAGAGACTTTTCTGGTTCCTTCTTGCTTACATCAGCAAAGCTAGGAGCTAATCTGTGTCTCTGTCCTGGAGTTGTCGGCCTTAATTTCTTTACTGCCATAGCACTCTTCTATTCTTTACTTAATTATATTCCACTATAAAAATCAATAATCTCTCCTTCAGCTACCTGTACAATAGCTTTTTTGAAGGATGGCTTTCTTCCGCTTACTACACGAGTTTTTGTATAACGGCTTTTCACCTTACCCATATAGTTCATGGTGCGTACTTTCTCTACTGTAACACCATACATTTTTTCAACAGCTTCGCGAATCTGAACCTTATTGGCTTTGCGGTCTACAATAAAACCATATTTACCACTTTCGTTCTGTTCCGAAATTTTCTCTGTTACCAAAGGTTTCTTTAAAATTTCCATAATTTATACAGCAACTTTAGTGTTAAACATGGATTCAATCTTCTCAACAGCAGCCTCACTGATTACCAGGTGAGTTGCGTTCATAATTTCGTAAGTATTGATTTTGTCAGCTATTACAACCTTTGCATTAGGGATGTTACGAGATGACAAAAACACATTGTCATTAGCACCTTCAAGTACGAATAATGTTTTTTCGTTTTGAAGTGACAGCGCGTTTAATATTTCCAGAAAAGATTTAGTTTTAGGTGCATCAAGATTAAAACCTTCAAGCACAGTAAGCTTCTCGTCTTTAGCTTTATAAGCAAGCGCCGATTTACGAGCAAGTTTCTTTAACTTTCTGTTAAGCTTAAAACCATAGTCACGTACACGAGGCCCAAATATACGCCCTCCTCCTCTGAAAATAGGAGACTTCATACTACCAGCACGAGCAGTACCAGTACCCTTTTGTCTTTTGATCTTCTTGGTAGACCCTGCAATTTCAGCTCTTTCTTTGGCTTTATGAGTTCCTTGCCTTTGGTTAGCAAGGTATTGCTTCACATCAAGATACACAGCATGATCATTAGGCTCGATAGCATAGATATCATCTATCAGCTCTACTGATTTACCAGTATCTTCTCCCTTGATATTTTTTACGTTAACTTTCATGATATTACTTCTCAAGTACGATGTAAGAGTTTTTTGCACCTGGCACAGAACCGGTAACTAAAATCAAGTTCTTTTCTGGCACTACTTTCAACACCTTAAGGTTAATTACCTTCACTCTTCTCCCACCAGTTCTACCTGCCATTCGCATTCCTTTGAATACTCTAGAAGGAAAAGAGCAAGCACCGATTGATCCTGGAGCCCTACCACGGTTATGCTGACCATGAGTAGCCTGCCCCACACCACCAAAGCCGTGTCTTTTAACAACACCCTGGAAACCTTTACCTTTAGAAGTACCTATAGCGTCCAGAAACTCACCTTCTTGGAACACTTCTCCTACTGTAATTTCTTTCCCGAGCTTGACATCCTCTTCAAACTCAACTCTGAAGTCTCTGAATTCCACTATCTTCTTCTTAGGAGTAGTGTTGGCTCTATCAAAATGACCCTTAAGAGCTCGTGGTGTTCTTTTTTCCTTTCGCTCACCATAAGCTAGCTGGACCGCCGTATAGCCATCAGTATCTTCGTTTTTGACATGCGTAATAACGCAAGGACCAGCTTCTATCAACGTGCATGCGACGCTACGTCCATCGGCACCGTAGACGCTAGTCATACCGATTTTCTTTCCAATTATTCCTGACATTTTCTAAATATTAACTTTCTGTTTTCAGGCGTTTTTTCCGTAAAAGACTGCAAATTTAGATAATTATTTCTTCCTTATCAAATTATTACACTGTCATATTTGGTGCAATCTCATTTTTTTAATAAGAAAGAAGTGCTATGTATAATAAAAAAGAACCAATTCCTTTAAAGAATTGGCTCTCCTTATTAATATGTGTATCAAATTATACTTTGATCTCTACATCAACACCACTCGGTAGTTCAAGTTTCATTAATGCGTCTACAGTTTTAGTACTGCTAGAATAAATATCTACCAGTCTTTTGTAGGTGCATAGTTGAAATTGTTCACGAGCTTTTTTGTTGACGTGCGGTGAACGCAGTACTGTAAAGATTTCTTTACGCGTAGGCAGCGGAATAGGACCGCTTACTACAGCACCTGTGGTCTTTACTGCACGTACTATCTTCTCAGAGGATTTATCCACTAAGTTATGATCGTATGACTTAAGTTTTATGCGAATTTTCTGATTCATGATATTTGTATACTCAGAATAGTTTCTAACCTTTTACTGCTTCACCATTTGCTTTTGCTATGATAGTGTCAGCAATGTTGCTAGGCACTGGATCATAGTGAGAGAAAGTAAGGGTTGCTACAGCACGACCAGAAGAAATTGTTCTAAGGTCTGTAATGTATCCGAAAAGTTCAGACAAAGGCACATCAGCTTTAAGAATCTGAGCACCACCTTTAGAATCCATACCTTTCATTAATCCTCTTCTCTTGTTCAAATCACCTGTAACAGGACCTGTGTACTCTTCAGGACATACAACTTCCACAGCCATAATAGGCTCAAGAAGTGTAGGCTTAGCTTTCTTAGCGGCCTGCTTAAAGCCTAATCTTGCAGCCATCTCAAACGAAAGCGCATCAGAGTCAACATCATGGTAAGAACCATGAAACAGCTTTACTCTCATTGCCTCTATAGGGTAACCAGCCAAAGGACCATTGGACATTGCCGACTCAAATCCTTTCTGTACTGCCGGTATAAATTCTTTAGGAATTACACCACCTACAATCGCGTTGTTAAAATCCAAACCAGCCTTATCATCTTCTCTTGGTCCGAGTTCAAACACGATATCAGCAAATTTACCTTTACCACCAGACTGTTTCTTATAAACTTCTTTATGTTCTACAGTAGTAGTGATAGTTTCTTTATAAGCTACCTGAGGAGCTCCCTGATTTATTTCAACTTTGAACTCTCTCTTTAGACGGTCAATAATGATGTCTAAGTGAAGCTCACCCATTCCTCTAAGAATAGTCTGACCTGTTTCGTGATCAGTTTCAACCTGCAGTGTAGGATCTTCCTCTACCAGTTTAGAGATGGCCATCCCTAATTTATCCACATCATCCTGTGTTTTAGGTTCGATAGCGTATCCAATTACTGGTTCAGGGAAGGTCATTGATTCAAGAACAATTTTATTCTTTTCATCTGTAAGTGTATCCCCTGTTTTGATATCTTTAAAACCAACACCTGCAGCAATATCACCTGCTTCTACAGCTGGTATCTGATTTTGCTTATTAGCATGCATCTGTAGTAAACGAGATATACGCTCTTTCTTCTCAGTTCTCATATTATGTATATAAGATCCAGATTCCAGAGTACCAGAATACACACGGAAGAAGGCTAATCTACCTACATAAGGGTCAGTTGCAATTTTAAACGCAAGCGCTGAAAAAGGCTCTTCAGGATCAGGCTTACGAGTTATTTTCTTCTCTTCATCATCAGGATCGTGACCAGTAACTGGAGGAAGATCTATTGGAGATGGCAAGTACTCACAAACTGCATCAAGTAATGCCTGAACACCTTTGTTTTTAAATGCAGAACCGCATAAAACAGGTGAGAATGACATATCAATCACCGCTTTACGAATAGCCTCCATCATCTCTTCTACTGAGATTGAGTCAGGATCTTCAAAAAACTTCTCTAATAGAGTATCATCATATTCAGCAACAGATTCAATAAGATTCTGACGCCACTCATTAGCAGTTTCCTGAAGGTCTTCAGGTATGTCCATATACTTATAGGTCATACCAAAGTTATCCTCATCCCAGATAATTGCTTTATTAACAATAAGGTCTACTACACCTTTGAAAGTATCTTCAGCTCCGATAGGAATTTGCAAAGGCACAGGCTTAGCATTCAGCTTATCTTTGATTTCTTTGATTACGTTAAAGAAATCAGCACCTGCACGGTCCATTTTGTTTACAAAACAGATTCTAGGCACTCTGTATTTATCAGCTTGACGCCAAACAGTTTCAGATTGAGGCTCAACACCAGATACCGCACAAAATAAAGCAATAGCACCATCCAGTACACGAAGAGAACGCTCTACTTCTACAGTAAAGTCAACGTGACCAGGAGTATCAATTATATTTACGCGATAATCTTTAGTATCATCTACTGGCTGTCCTTGTTCTGTAGGATATTTCCAGAAGGTAGTAGTAGCAGCAGAAGTAATGGTAATACCTCTTTCCTGCTCCTGCTCCATCCAGTCCATAGTAGCTGCACCTTCGTGCACCTCACCAATCTTATGGGTAAGACCAGTATAGAACAGAATACGCTCAGTAGTAGTAGTTTTACCGGCATCAATGTGAGCCATGATACCTATGTTACGTAAAAATCGTAAGTCTCTCTTTGCCATTTCTTAAAACTTAAAGTGTGAGAACGCCTTATTTGCTTCAGCCATTCTATGAGTATCGTCTTTCTTCTTCACAGCAGCACCTTCACCTTTAGAAGCCGCTACGATCTCCCCTGCCAATCTTTGAGCCATAGTCTTTTCTCCTCTCAACCTTGCATAGCGAATCATCCATTTGATTCCTAAAGACAGCTTTCTTGACGGACGAACCTCAAGAGGCACCTGAAACGTAGCACCACCAACTCTTCTACTCTTTACTTCTACAGCAGGAGTGATGTTACTAAGTGCTTTCTTCCAAACCTCTAATCCGTTCTCATTAGTTCGATCTTCTACAATTTTTATTGCATCGTAAAAGATTTTATATGAAACACTTTTTTTTCCATCTACCATCAGGTAGTTTACAAAGCGAGTTACCTGTGTGTCGTTAAATTTAGGATCAGGTAATACATACCTCTTCTTCGGTTTTGTCTTCCTCATAGTGGATTATTTTTTCGGTCTTTTAGCTCCATACTTAGATCTTGCCTGTAGCCTACCGTTTACACCAGCGGTATCCAACGCTCCTCTGATAATGTGGTATCTTACTCCAGGCAAATCTTTTACCCTACCACCACGGATTAAGACTATAGAGTGCTCCTGAAGGTTATGACCTTCTCCAGGAATATAGGCGTTCACCTCACGCCCGTTAGTCAACCTTACCCTGGCTACTTTACGCATAGCCGAGTTAGGCTTCTTAGGAGTAGTGGTATACACTCTTGTACATACACCACGTCTTTGAGGACAAGCATCCAGCGCAGGAGACTTTGACTTGGAAGTCAACTTCTTCCTTCCTTTCCTTACTAATTGCTGTATAGTGGGCATTAATTTCTTACGTTTACGTACTGCTTTTGCAAATTAAGGTGCAAATTTACGGATAATGTTAATGTAAAACAAATTGAATTCCTTTAAATTACTAATTAAGCTTCTCCGACAGTCCCACCAAAGTTGATAGGAAATTTCGGAGCGTCATCACTTTGCTTAATCGGTCCAAAGGCTTCTTCGTACTTTTCTATGTTATCTTTAAGTGTTAACAAAAGCCTTCTTGCATGCTCGGGGGTAACAATGATTCGTGATTTCACTTTCGCCTTAGGAGTTCCTGGCATTAAGCGGATAAAATCAATCACGAATTCACTGTTTGAATGAGCGATGGTAGCCAGATTAGCATACTCACCCTCAGCCATTTCTTCTGAAAGCTCAATGTTAATCTGGTTACGCTTGTTCGCTTTATCTTCTTTATAGTCTTCAGCCATAGATTATGCCTCTAATGTACTTTGACTTTCTTCTTTTCTGCTCTCTCTAGATGACTTCAATTGCTCATACTCTTCTTTAGAGTGAACAATAATTTTGTCGTAACTACGAATTCCAGTACCAGCAGGGATTGGATGGCCAACAATAATGTTTTCTTTCAACCCTTTAAGTTCATCACGCTTACCACGAATAGAGGCTTCACTTAGAACTTTGGTTGTTTCCTGGAATGATGCAGCAGATAAGAAGCTTTCTGTACCCAGAGAAGCTTGAGTAATACCCTGAAGAGTAGGCTTTGCCAATGCTGGCTCGGCATCTCTTACCTGTACCACTTTCTTATCCTGGCGTTTTAGTGAAGAGTTTTCATCTCTAAGCTGACGCTGAGTAACAATCATACCTGGCTTCAGCTTAATAGAGTCTCCTGCATCTAATACTACTTTTTTATCCAGTATCAGGTCATTTTCTTCTCTAAAACTAAACTTATCAACTACCTGACGCATCAAGAAGCTGGTGTCTCCAGCGTCTACAATTTCTACTTTCTGCATCATCTGACTAACGATTACCTCAATATGCTTATCGTTAATCTTAACACCCTGTAGACGATAAACTTCCTGAATTTCATCTACAAGATATTCCTGAACAGCAGTAGGTCCTTTGATAGACAATATATCGGCCGGAGTAATAGCACCATCGGATAATGCCATACCTGCTTTAACGTAGTCATTGTCCTGAACAAGGATGTGTTTAGAAAGGGGCACTAAATACCTTTTCTTAACACCATCTTTTGATTCAATGAAGATTTCACGATTACCTCTTTTAACACCTCCGTAGGTTACCGCACCATTAATAGCACTTACCACAGCAGGGTTAGAAGGGTTACGAGCTTCAAAAAGTTCAGTTACTCTAGGAAGACCACCAGTAATATCTCGTGACTTACTCATCATACGAGGAATTTTAACCAGTACCTGTCCTGCTCTAACTTTATCCCCTTTTTCTACAGCTAAGTGAGCTCCTACTGGTATATTGTAACCTTTAGGTTCGTCCAGCTCCGACTTTTTACTAGGGTTAATTACAATAGCAGGGTTTTTGGTTTTATCCTTCGTTTCTGTAATTACCTTCTCACGGTGACCAGTATGTTCGTCAAATTCTTCCTTATAAGTAATTCCCTGCTCAATAGATTCAAAATCAACCGTACCTTCATACTCGGATAAGATTACCGCATTGTACGGATCCCAGTTACATAGCTCCTGTCCTTTCTTCACCTTCTCACCATCTTTCACTTTCAGGAATGAGCCGTATGGTACGTTGTTTGTAGAGAACACTTTTCCAGTTTTCTCATCCACTATTTTAATCTCACCGGATCTACCCATAACCACAATCTTCTCCTCTCCCTCATCATCGGTGGTTTTAAGGTGTTTGATCTCTTCGTACTCAACCACACCATCAAATTTAGATTTGATCATAGCATCTACCGCAATGTTTGATGCTGTACCACCCACGTGGAAAGTTCTCAATGTAAGCTGTGTACCAGGTTCACCAATTGACTGAGCAGCAATTACTCCTACTGACTCGCCTATCTGCACCATTTTGCCCGAAGCCAGGTTTCGTCCGTAGCATTTAGAGCAGATACCATGACGTGTTTCGCAGGTTAAAGGAGAGCGTATTTCCATCTCTTCTATACCGCTGTTGTCAATACGCTGTGCTATTTCCTCAGTAATTTCCTGACCAGATTTTACTAATAGTTCTTCAGAAACAGGATCGTACTCATCATTTACAGACACACGACCTAGTATTCTTTCAGAAAGAGGTTCAACGATCTCTTCGTTATCTTTAAGAGCAGCTACTCTCAGCCCTCTTACTGTACCACAGTCTACGTCGCGGATTACTACGTCCTGAGCAACATCTACTAAACGACGGGTCAGGTAACCTGCATCCGCAGTTTTCAATGCGGTATCAGCAAGACCTTTACGAGCACCGTGGGTAGAGATAAAGTACTCAATTACGTCTAGTCCTTCCTTAAAGTTTGAAAGGATTGGGTTCTCGATAATTTCACCTACAGAACCTTGTAAATTCTTTTGAGGCTTAGCCATTAGACCTCTCATTCCACCCAACTGTCTGATCTGCTCTCTAGAACCACGTGCTCCAGAGTGCATCATCATATAGATAGAGTTAAATCCCTGACGGTCTTCTTCCATCTGCTTCATCAGTGCGGAAGTGATCTGAGAGTTTACTCTGGTCCAGATATCAATTACCTGATTGTAACGCTCATTATCGGTGATTAGACCCATAAAGTAGTTGTTCCTTACCGCATCTACTTCTTCTTTGGCCTGATCTACCAAACTATCTTTTTGCTCAGGTACTACGATATCGTCAAGTCCGAATGACAGACCACCTTTGTAAGCAGACTGGAAGCCGAGCTCTTTAATATCGTCCAAGAATTTAGCGGCGCGAGATACACCAGCAATCTTGAATACTCTAGCAATAATTTGCTGTAGTTTCTTCTTAGTTAATAGTTCGTTTACATACCCTACTTCCTCAGGAATAAGCTGGTTGAATATAACTCGGCCAGCTACAGTTTCTACGGTTTGCATACTCAGCTCACCGCTTTCCTCATCTCTTACTTTTACTCTTACCTTAATATATGCATGCTTAGAGATACGCTTCTCGTTAATAGCAATGATTACTTCTTCAGGCGAGTAGAACATCATACCTTCACCTTCAACCTTAAGGTCATCGGTGCTTCTTCTTCCTTTGGTCACATAGTACAGACCTAATACCATGTCCTGTGAAGGCACTGTAATTGGCGCACCATTCGCAGGGTTCATGATATTGTGCGAAGACAACATCAACATTGAGGCTTCCAGTATAGCCTCATGACCTAGAGGTACGTGAACCGCCATCTGGTCACCATCAAAGTCAGCATTAAATGCTGTACATACTAATGGATGAAGCTGAATAGCTTTTCCTTCTATAAGTTTAGGCTGGAAAGCTTGAATACCAAGTCTGTGTAGTGTTGGAGCACGGTTAAGCATAACAGGGTGTCCTTTCAATACATTTTCAAGGATATCCCATACTACCGGATCTTTACGGTCTACAATTTTCTTCGCAGACTTTACAGTTTTAACAATACCACGCTCAATGAGCTTACGTATAATAAATGGCTTAAAGAGCTCAGCTGCCATATCTTTGGGCAAACCACACTCATGCATTTTCAATTCAGGTCCTACCACAATTACTGAACGACCAGAATAATCAACACGCTTACCAAGCAGGTTTTGACGGAAACGACCTTGCTTACCTTTAAGCATATCGCTTAAAGACTTAAGAGCACGGTTACCATCCGAACGAACTGCGTTTACTTTACGTGAGTTGTCAAACAAGGAGTCTACGGCTTCCTGTAGCATTCTCTTCTCATTTCTAAGAATTACTTCAGGAGCTTTAATATCTATAAGACGCTTCAGACGGTTGTTTCTAATGATTACTCTGCGATACAGGTCATTCAAATCAGAGGTAGCAAACCTACCACCATCCAAAGGTACCAATGGACGTAATTCTGGCGGAATTACAGGAACCATTTTTATGACCATCCATTCAGGACGGTTTTCTATACGAGTTTTCGCATCACGGAAAGACTCAACTACTTTCAGTCGCTTAAGTGCTTCTGCTTTACGCTGCTGAGAAGTATCCGTTTGAGCCTGATGTCTGAGGCTATAAGAAAGTTCATCCAGTTCAAGACGAGCCAAAAGCATTTCAAGCGCTTCTGCTCCCATTTTTGCGATAAACTTATTAGGGTCAGTATCATCTAGCTTTTGGTTATCCGCAGGAAGTTTATCAATAATATCCAGGTACTCATCTTCAGTAAGGAAGTCTAAGTAACTGATACCATCTTCTGCTTTAATACCTGGCTGAATTACTGCGTATCTTTCATAATAGATGATCTGATCAAGCTTCTTAGTAGGAAGCCCTAATAGATAACCTATTTTGTTAGGTAAAGATCTGAAATACCAGATATGCGCTACGGGCACTACGAGCTCAATATGCCCCATGCGCTCACGACGCACTTTTTTCTCGGTAACCTCTACCCCACATCTGTCACAGATAATTCCTTTATATCTAATTCTCTTGTATTTCCCGCAATGACACTCCCAATCTTTTACAGGACCGAATATACGCTCGCAAAACAAACCACCCATTTCTGGTTTGTAGGTTCTGTAGTTAATGGTTTCGGGTTGTGTTACTTCACCGTGAGAGCTCTCCAGTATGGACTCAGGGGAAGCCAGACTGATAGTCACGTTGGAGAAATCGTTAGAGATTTTTCTATTTTTCTTGAATGCCATAGGTGAATGTTTATTTCATAAATGGAAGAAAGCCCACACCTATTTTAGATGTGGGGCATTCAAAATTGTTAGTCAAGGGTGATTTCTAGCGCTAGTCCTCTAAGTTCATGTACTAGTACATTGAAAGACTCAGGGATGTTAGGCTTAGGCAGGTTTTCACCTTTTACAATAGCTTCATAAGCTTTGGCTCTACCTACAACATCATCCGACTTGACAGTGAGTATCTCCTGGAGAACATGAGAAGCACCAAAAGCTTCTAATGCCCATACCTCCATCTCTCCAAAGCGTTGTCCACCAAACTGCGCTTTACCTCCAAGAGGCTGCTGAGTAATGAGAGAGTATGGTCCGATAGAACGGGCGTGCATTTTATCGTCAACCAGGTGACCAAGTTTTAGCATATAAATTACTCCGACAGTAACTTTCTGGTCAAATTTTTCACCACTAAGTCCGTCGTAAAGTTCAGTACGTCCAAATTCCGGAAGGCCAGCCTCTTTCAGCTCTTTAGATACATCATCCAGAGAAGCTCCATCAAAGATAGGTGTGCTGTATTTTCTGCCTAGTTTAAGACCAGCCCAGCCTAATACAGTTTCGTAAATCTGCCCCAGGTTCATACGAGATGGTACACCAAGAGGGTTTAGTACGATATCTACAGGAGTTCCATCTGCCATGAAAGGCATGTCTTCCTCACGAACGATTTTTGCAACCACACCTTTGTTTCCGTGACGTCCAGCCATCTTATCACCAACTTTAAGTTTACGTTTTTTAGCTACATAAACTTTAGCCAGTTGAACAATTCCGGCAGGTAATTCATCACCTACTTCTAGTGTGAAGCGTTCACGCTTAAAGTGAGCAGTTAACTCATTACGGGTTTGATTGTAGTTTTTAACCATTTCAAACACCAGTTCGTTCACATGCTCATCTTCAGTCCAATTCTCTATAATCAGATCAGAGATCAGATTGGCTTCTTCAGGAACATTATAGTTACTTTCGTCTCTGTAAATGTTCTTTTCAGGGAAGAGATTATTCTCAATATTAGCTCTTGAGAATTTCATCCCCTTAGAAATAATTTCATCTCCAAACTTGTGCTTTACTCCCTGAGAAGTTTTACCATCTAATAAGCCAGACAGCTTATTGATCATGGTAGCTCTCAGGCCAAGAAGATCTTTTTTGTAGTTAACTTTCAGGTTTTCTACTTCCTTCTTTGACTTGGCACGTAGCTCTTTGTCCTTTTTAGGACGAGAGAAAAGTTTAGTATCTATTACTACACCTCTTAGTGAAGGAGAAGCTTTCAGGGAAGCGTCTTTTACATCTCCCGCTTTATCACCAAAGATAGCTCTCAGGAGTTTTTCTTCAGGAGTAGGATCAGTTTCACCCTTAGGTGTAATCTTACCAATTAGTATATCACCTTCCTTAACATCAGCACCAACTCTAATAATACCATTTTCGTCAAGGTTTTTAACAGCCTCTTCACTTACGTTAGGAATTTCAGAAGTCAGTTCTTCTTCACCACGCTTAGTATCTCTTACTTCCAGCTCAAACTCTTCAACGTGAATAGAAGTAAAGATATCATCACGTACTACTTTCTCTGAAATTACAATTGCATCCTCAAAGTTGTAACCCTGCCAAGGCATGAAAGCCACCTTCATATTTCTACCTAAAGCCAGCTCACCATTCTCGGTTGCATAACCTTCGCATAAAGGCTGACCTTTTTTCACGCGCTCTCCTTTCAGAACAATGGGCTTCAGGTTTACGCATGTATCCTGGTTTGTTCTACGGAACTTGGTTAGGGTATAAGTTTTAAGGTCACCGTCAAAGCTTACAAGTCTCTGCTCATCCGTCAGATCGTAACGCATTACTATTTTGCGGCCGTCTACGTATTCTACCACACCATCCTCTTCAGCTAGTACTAATGATCTAGAGTCTAGTGCAACACGAGCTTCAAGTCCTGTACCTACGATAGGAGCTTCAGGTTTCAACAATGGAACAGCCTGACGCTGCATGTTTGATCCCATCAAAGCACGGTTGGCATCATCATGCTCCAAGAATGGAATCATGGATGCTGCTACCGATACTATCTGGTTAGGCGCTACGTCCATATAAGATACCTGACCAGGCTCTACCACCGGGAAGTCACCTTCGTAACGAGCTTTTACTGTTTCATTAACAAATTTACCGTTAGTCTCCAGAGGAGCATTAGCCTGAGCAATATTGTGTGTATCTTCTTCTTCTGCTGTCAGGTAAAGGACATCTCCACTCATATCAACTTTACCCTCTTCCACCTTACGATAAGGTGTTTCGATAAAGCCCATGTGGTTCACTTTAGCATGAACACAAAGAGAAGAAATCAGACCAATGTTTGGTCCTTCAGGTGTCTCAATAGTACAAAGTCTTCCGTAGTGGGTGTAATGCACATCTCGTACCTCAAAACCAGCTCTTTCTCTGGAAAGACCACCAGGGCCTAAAGCAGACATACGACGCTTATGTGTAACTTCAGCTAATGGATTGGTTTGATCCATAAACTGAGAAAGCTGATTGGTACCAAAGAATGAGTTGATAACAGAAGATAAAGTACGCGCGTTGATCAAATCAACTGGCTTAAAGTCCTCATTATCACGAACATTCATTCTTTCTTTAATGGTACGAGCCATACGGGCAAGCCCTACACCGAACTGACTGTAAAGCTGCTCGCCCACTGTTCTTACACGTCTATTGCTTAAGTGGTCAATATCATCCACTACCGCACGAGAATTGATAAGACCAATAAGATATTTTACAATCTTAATGATGTCTTCAGTAGTCAGTACACGTACGTCTGAGTCAATTTCCAGATCCAGTTTCTTATTGATACGATAACGTCCTACTTCACCCAGATCATATCTTTTATCACTAAAGAACAAGCTCTGAATGATATCACGAGCAGTTTGTTCATCAGGAGCTTCTGTATTACGAAGCTGACGATAAATTTGCTCTACAGCTTCTTTCTCTGAGTTTGAGTTATCTTTCTGAAGCGTATTATATATAATAGAGTAATCTGTAATATTTACATCCTCTCTATGCAAAATAATTGAATCTGTACCAGACTCAGTAATAGTATCTATATCTTCTTCGCTTAGTACAGAATCTCTCTCAAGTAGCACCTCATTTCTATCTATAGAGACTACTTCGCCGGTATCTTCATCTACAAAGTCTTCAGTCCATGTTCTTAAAACACGAGCTGCAAGCTTTCTACCTACATATTGTTTCAGGTTAGACTCATCTGCTTTTACTTCTTCTGAAAGACCAAACAAATCAAGTATATCCTTATCGCTACCATAACCAATAGCTCTAAGTAGGGTAGTTACCGGAAACTTCTTCTTTCTATCAATGTAAGCGTACATTACTCCGTTTACATCAGTTGCAAACTCTATCCAAGAGCCTTTGAACGGAATAATTCTGGCAGAATATAATTTAGTACCGTTGGTATGTTTACTTTGTGCGAAGAATACTCCAGGTGATCTGTGTAGCTGCGATACAATGACCCTTTCCGCTCCATTAATAATGAAAGAGCCTTTTTCAGTCATGTAAGGAATATTTCCTAAGAAAACTTCCTGCTCAATGGTTTCAAAGTCTTCATTATCCTCATCATTGCAAGAAAGGCGAAGTTTAGCTTTAAGAGGTACTGAGAAAGTAAGTCCTCTGTCGATGCTTTCGTCTACAGAATATTTGGGAGGGTCAATGACATAATCAATGAATTCAAGCACAAAGTTTTCACGAGAATCTGAAATGGGAAAATTCTCGGAGAACACTTTGAAAAGCCCCTCATTACTTCTTCTTTCTGCTGGCGTCTCAATTTGCAAGAAGTCCTTGAAAGACTTAACCTGCACATCCAGAAAGTCTGGATAGTCAAGTACAGTCTTGATGGAAGCAAAATTGACGCGTTCAGTGGGTTTATATAAATTAGCCAAAGCCTTCTAGTTTTTAAAGGTTTTATTTGGAATGTAAAAGGTAGTTTTCAAAACTTGCAGGTACCAACCTTAAAAGTGCAAGTAACCTCTAGACTTAAAAGTATATACAAACAGGAAAAGACCTGACTGTACGGCCAGGCCTAATTGCAAAGCAATCTAGTAATATTTCAATGATTACTTAAGTTCTACTTCTGCACCAGCTTCTTCAAGCTGCTTTTTAAGTCCTTCAGCCTCGTCTTTGCTTACACCTTCTTTAATTTCTTTAGGTGCACCATCAACAAGTTCTTTTGCTTCTTTAAGACCTAAACCAGTTAATTCCTTAACAAGTTTCACAACTGCCAGTTTAGAACCACCAGGAGACTTCAGTACTACGTCAAAAGAAGTCTTTTCTTCTTCAGCACCACCTTCTCCGCCTCCTGCAGCAACAGCTACGGGAGCAGCGGCTGCAGCTGGCTCAATACCATACTCCTCTTTAAGGATGGTAGCAAGTTCGTTAACTTCTTTTACTGTAAGGTTAACCAGCTGTTCTGCGAAATCTTTCAAGTCTGCCATTTTAAAACGCTATTTAAATTGATTTGTTTACTACTTAAATAATATACTATCCTTCTCTCTCGGACAATGTTTTTACGATACCTGCAAGTTTGTGTTTTCCACTTTGAAGTGCAGAGATAACATTGGTTGCAGGAGATTGAAGTAAACCAATGATTTCCCCAATGAGTTCATCCTTAGATTTAAGTGAGCTCAGCATTTCAAGGTTCTCTGCTCCCACGAACAAATCGGTATCAATTGAAGCAGCTTTAAACGCAGGCTTAGTAAGCTCTTTATCTTTTTTCTTAAACTCTTTTATAATTTTTGCTGGAGCATTTCCTACTTCAGGAGAAAACATAATTCCTGAAGAGCCTTTCAATATTTCATCAAAAGGAGCGTAATCTGTATCAAGTTTCTCCAGCGCCTTTCTGATCAAAGTGTTTTTAACCACTTTGTACTCTACACCTCTTTTGAAGCAAAGCTCACGAAAAGAATTCACTTCAGAAACACTTAAACCAGCAGTGTCAGCAATGTAGAAGTAAGTGGTGTTTTTTAGCTTTTCAGCTAGCTCGTCTATAAGAACGCCTTTTTCTTCTCTTGTCATGATTATATTCCAGCTATACTATTCTTGTCAATTTGGATTCCTTTACTCATCGTACTAGATAAGTAAATTCCTTTAATGTATGTTCCCTTGGTAGAAGCAGGTTTCAGTCTGCTTAAGGTCTGAATTACTTCATTAGCATTTTCGGCAATTTTATTTGCATCAAAAGATGCTTTACCCACACTAGTATGGATGATACCGAATTTGTCTACTTTAAAGTCAATTTTACCACCTTTTACTTCCTGTACAGCCTTTCCAATATCCATAGTAACTGTACCTGCCTTAGGGTTAGGCATCAAACCACGAGGACCTAACACTCTACCCAAACGACCAACTTTTGCCATTACTGTAGGCATAGTGATAATCACGTCAATATCAGTCCAACCACCTTCAATTTTTTGAATGTAGTCATCAAGACCTACATGATCAGCGCCAGCTGCTTTGGCTTCTTCTTCTTTATCAGGAGTACAAAGAACCAATACTCTCACTTCCTTACCAGTACCATGAGGTAAAGCTACCACTCCTCTTACCATCTGATCTGCTTTACGAGGATCAACTCCAAGGTTAACATCAAGGTCAACAGAAGCATCAAAGCCAGTAGTAGTAATTTCCTTTACTAAAGAAGACGCTTCTTCAAGAGAATACTGCTTGTTGAAGTCATACTTCTTTAAAATATCTGCTTTCTTTTTAGATAACTTAGCCATTTGTCAGTTTAATTAATTATCCCAGGGAGCCTTACCTTTTACCGTGATACCCATACTTTTTGCTGTACCTGCAACCATTTTCATAGCTGACTCAACTTTAAAAGCATTGAGGTCAGGCATTTTTGTTTCAGCAATTTCTTTCACCTGATCCCAGGATACAGATCCTACTTTAGAACGGTTAGGCTCAGAAGATCCTTTTTTCTGCTTAGCAGCTTCCAGCAACATAACCGCTGCAGGAGGAGTCTTTACGACAAAGTCAAAAGACTTATCAGAGAAGATGGTAACTACTACCGGTAATACCTGTCCTTGTTTATCCTGTGTTCTGGCATTGAACTGCTTACAGAACTCCATGATATTAAGACCTTTACTACCAAGAGCCGGACCTACCGGAGGTGAGGGGTTAGCTTGTCCACCCCTGATTTGTAACTTTAAATATCCAACTATTTCCTTAGCCATTGTTGCTACTATTATCTAATTTCTCTACTTGCATATAATTAAGTTCCACCGGCGTATTTCTTCCAAAGATCTTCACCATTACCTTCAGCTTCTTCCTCTCTTCAAATACTTCTTCAATATTTCCGATAAAACCACTGAAAGGCCCATCCATTACTTTCACTTCTTCTCCCACCATGTAAGGGGTTTCCAGCTTCACTTCGTCCTCGTCCGTATCTTCTACTTTTCCTAATATTCTATTGACTTCGCTAGGACGTAGAGGTATAGGGGTTTTATCAGCTCCTTTTTCATTAGAACCTAAAAAACCAATTACGTTAGAGATATTAGTGATGGTATCGTATACACCTGGTTTCTGCAAATCAGCAGAAATCATGATATAACCTGGGAAAAAATTTCTTTCTCGTACTCTTTTCTTACCATTTCTCATCTCCATCACTTTTTCTGACGGGATAAGCACCTGGGGAATATATTCGCCTAGGTTGTTAATGGCAATTTCCTTTTCAAGGTACTCCTTTACTTTTTTTTCCTTTCCACTAACAGCTCTTACCACATACCACTTGAAGTCACCCATATTTAAAATGCGTTATAAAACCAAGTCATTGTGTTTTCAAACCCTAAGTCAATCAGCCCTATCATTAAGGCAAAGATCAGGGAAGCAATTAACACTAAGACCGAGCTTCTTTGCAAAGATGAATAATTCGGCCATGTCACCTTATTCTTCATCTCATCATAGGAAGCTTTGACAAACTCAACTAAATTATTCATCTTTTTAGTTTGCTTTTAGCACGGGCGGTAAGATTCGAACTCACGACCTACGGTTTTGGAGACCGTTGCTCTACCAGCTGAGCTACACCCGTATAAGTGTAAAGACTTGACTTTACAGAGAACTCCCTGGAAGCCAAGCCTTTACTGAATATTAATAATAGAGATTACTCTATGATGTCAGTAACCTGACCTGCACCTACAGTTCTACCACCTTCACGGATCGCAAATCTCAATCCTTTGTCCATCGCGATAGGGCTGATTAGCTCAACAGAGATAGAAACGTTATCTCCAGGCATAACCATCTCTACATTTTCAGGAAGAGAGATCTCACCAGTAACGTCTGTTGTTCTGAAGTAGAACTGAGGACGGTATTTCTTAAAGAAAGGAGTATGACGTCCACCTTCTTCTTTTGACAATACGTAAACCTCAGCTTTGAATTTGTGGTGAGGAGTTACAGTACCAGGCTTAGCGATTACCATCCCTCTTTTGATTTGAGCTTTTTCAATACCTCTCAAAAGAAGACCTACGTTATCACCAGCTTCACCACGGTCAAGAATCTTACGAAACATCTCAACACCAGTTACTGTAGACTTAAGGTTCTCAGCACCCATACCAAGAATATCTACAGGATCACCACTATTGATAACACCACGCTCAATTCTACCAGTAGCAACAGTACCACGACCAGTAATTGAGAATACGTCCTCAACGGGCATCAAGAAATCTTTGTCAACTAAGCGTTCAGGAAGAGGGATATACTCATCCACAGCCCCCATTAGCTCCATCACTTTCTCTACCCACTTATCTTCTCCGTTCAATGCACCAAGTGCAGAACCCTGAATTACAGGAATGTCATCACCTGGGAATTCGTAGAATGAAAGCAACTCTCTGATCTCCATCTCTACTAGCTCAAGTAGTTCTGGATCATCCACTAAGTCAACCTTATTCATGAATACTACGATTGCAGGAACACCAACCTGACGAGCCAAAAGAATGTGCTCTCTAGTCTGAGGCATAGGTCCATCAGTAGCAGCCACTACCAAGATAGCTCCATCCATCTGAGCAGCACCAGTAACCATGTTTTTCACATAGTCGGCGTGACCAGGACAGTCAACGTGAGCATAGTGACGATTTTCAGTCTGATACTCAACGTGAGCTGTATTAATTGTAATACCTCTTTCCTTCTCCTCGGGAGCATTATCAATTGTAGCAAAATCACGAAGGTCAGCCAAACCTTTATCAGCAAGCACTTTAGTGATCGCTGCGGTTAGAGTTGTTTTCCCGTGATCGACGTGACCAATTGTACCAATGTTCAAGTGTGGTTTAGAACGGTCAAAGGTTGCTTTAGCCATTTTCTAAATAAGTTACAGTTTCAAATAAATTTAAGTCATTATGGTAATGAACCTACTGCTTTTGAGCCAATGACGGGATTTGAACCCGTGACCTCTTCCTTACCAAGGAAGCACTCTACCCCTGAGCTACATCGGCTTAAGCAATGCTTAAGCATTACAAAAGAGCGGGAGACGGGGGTCGAACCCGCGACCTACAGCTTGGAAGGCTGTCGCTCTACCAACTGAGCTACTCCCGCTTAAAGCTCAAACCAAACAATTACCTTGAAAGAAAAATTCAAAATAACTATTAAAACTTGTGGGGAGAGCAGGATTCGAACCTACGAAGGCATACGCCAGCAGATTTACAGTCTGCCCCAGTTGGCCGCTTTGGTATCTCCCCAGTGATGTGTCAAAAAACTATTAAAAACAGATTTTCGTGTTTTTTAAACCCCGCTGTTTCTAATGGAAGTGCAAAAGTAAACGCTTTTTTGATTTATTCAAATTTCTAACCCAAAAGAAATAAAAAAATTTATTCTCTTAAGGAATACTCTCGTACATGGCTTTTAAACGAGGATCTTGCTCCTCATTTCTTATGCTTTCCTGCAAAGCCTGTACACTCTCCTGCTCATCAAAAAAACTCAAAGAACGATAGGCATTTAGCCTGACGTAATATTTAGGATGGTTCTTAGCATATTCTGCAAGTAGCTTTATGCCGCGTTGTTGTTCATCCTGCTGCAAATCTATTAAATATCTTGCAAAATAGTTAAGTAAGTAATACAAAGCTTCATCATTTATTTGCATAAATTTTTCAGCAAACCATGAATATCGCTCCTGAATGCTATTTTCCACATAAAAATCTGCTAGTGCAATGACAACATTAAAGTTTGAATATGCTTCGTATGCGCTAAATACCTCAAGTTTGTCATCTGCACTGGTGGTAGTGTAAGCCGCTATGGCCGAACCTACTACTGCATATGAGCTATCCTGCATACTTTCTTTGAAGAGACTTTGATAAGCCTCAGCATCCACTCCTGCCAATAGCGATAACGCATCGGCCCTAACCAGCGACTTGCTGTCTTCTTTGGTCATTTTATTCACATACTGAATATCAGCTGGGCTCAAATATTGAGGAAACACTTCTAAAGTGTTCAATGCTATTTGTCTTATCATCCAAAAGTCGTCTTTTAATGCCTGTAAGTAGAGAGAAGCAGTAGCTTCACTTACACTATCTCTGGCAAGTGCATCTAAAGCTTCTATTCTCTTGATAACATGAGCAGACTTTTTATACTGCTGTATCCACTCCTGATCTGTTTTGGTGTAATCTATTTTAGCCAAGAGAGTAGATTCAGGGTCAAAAATTACCAATTCAGGTTTTTGAGAGATATCAAAACTGTAACTTTCATCCACTTCGTCAATCAATATAGGATAGCGCTGGGATTTTCCTTTTGTCCAAACCTCAATACTTGTAGGTAATCGGTATACTGGGATTTCTTCCAGATTCTGTTGCTGGCGCACATTTACTATAAGCTTACCGCTATCATACTGCTGAGTTATTCTTAACTCCGGATGGCCAGCGGCAAGAAACCACTGGTTGAAGAACCAGTTGAGGTCTTCGCCACTTACTTCTTCAAATGCCATGCGTAGCTCATGTACTTCTACTGAGCTAAAGGCATGCTCCTCCAGGTATTGCTGTAATGCAACAAAAAAGGCTTCATCTCCCAGGTAAGCCCTTAGCATATGCAAAATACGGCTACCTTTATCATATGAGTGCCGGTCAAACATATCTTCCTGATCCTCATAGTGGAAGCGAATCAGATCTACTTTCTTTTCTTCGGCTTCAGTAAAGTAGTTTTGCCCCTGCTCCCAAAGTGTGTAAGCGGCTTCATCTTCTCCATCTTTATAGTTGCGCCAAAGATACTCCGAATAAGTGGCAAAAGATTCATTTAACGGCAGGTTAGCCCAAGATTCGCAGGTTACCAGATCTCCAAACCAGTGGTGGAATAGCTCATGAGCAATAATATTATCCCAGTCGTAGTCTAAAAGTTCTCTCCTATCTACCTGCAAACCTTCCATAAAAACTGAAGCCGTTGTATTCTCCATAGCACCAGATACAAAGTCTCTTACTACTACCTGTGCATATTTCGGCCAGGGATATTCCACTCCTAGTATGTCTGAGAAATACTCTAGCATTTCTGGGGTATGGCCAAAAATATCTTTAGCATATTTCTGGTATTCAGGCTCTACATAGTAGCTTAAACTTTTGTCGCGCCACTGATCTTCTACAATTGCAAAATCACCAATTGCCATCATAAACAGATAAGGGGCATGGGGCATATCCATTTTCCAGTAGTCAGTACGTGTCTGATCATCATTAAACTGAGAAGAAATTAAATTACCATTAGACAGAGTCTGAAAACTAGTATCTACAGTAATCAACATCTCCTGAGTAGTTCTTTCGTTAGGAGCATCTATCGTAGGAAACCAGCAGGAATTTGCCTGTGTTTCCCCTTGAGTCCAGACCTGAATGGGCTTTGGAGCCAGCTGTACGGAATCTGTTCCAATAAAATATAGCCCTTGATCTTTAGTAATAGCTTCACTTCCACCTGCATCAACCTCATCTGGATGTGCCGTATAATTTATTTCAACTATCAGATCTTCCTCTCGGGTATAAGTACGATCCAGCTCAATGTCTAGCACCTTACCATCATAATCGTAGCGCAAAGGCATTTGCCGGTCGCCTACTAAAAGGGACAGTTTATGAATTTTGAAACCCTTCGCATCCAGTTGAAGTCTTTTCTGCTCATGAAAATAAGGTCGCAGCTGCAAAGTGGCAGTACCGTCTAATGTATGAGCCTGTATATTGGGCCTTACCTCAAGTTTGGTATGTAATAAGTCAAAAGTACGGGTGCGCGAGGGCCGATAAGGTATTGGCGACTCCATTAACTCAGGCGCAGAGGGAGCCAACAGAATTTGTGTAGAATCCTGAGGAAGTGAGTCATCTGTTAAAGCTTCCAGTTCTGTTACTCTACAGGCAACATTCAGCAATAAAATAGCTACCAGACCAGCACGAAGAAAAAGCATGTATTATGGATTAATTAGAATGAAATGTTAAATTGATGCGCTGTCAAACTTTTTTAACCACGCTCTATGTCGCTAAAAGCTAGCATTAATCAGCAACGAAAATACGAAGTTGATCTAAAATCAGAACAAACACTAATTGATAATCAGCATTTTTCCTACAAGCTCACGACTTTAGATGAACATCGCTTTCATCTCCTGCTCGAACACCGCACTTATAACGTAGAAGTCGTCAAAGCAGATTACTCACGCAAAGATTTTTTGTTAAAAATTAATGGTAAACAAGTTTCTGTGCACTTACAGGATCGCTTTGATCAGCTGATTGAGGCTATGGGTATGCAGGAGGATGAGAGCATGGCAGACAAGGAAATTCATGCTCCTATGCCCGGGCTTATTTTGCAGGTACACGTACAGGAAGGTGACGAAGTAGCCCAGGGTGATCCGCTGCTTACGCTGGAAGCCATGAAAATGGAAAACCTACTCAAGTCTCCCAGCGATGGCAAAGTAAGCAGGATAGAGGTAAAAAACGGGCAGGGTGTAGAGAAGAGCCAGCTGCTCATAGTGCTTGAATAATTTTTTGCTTTTTAATATCGGTATTAGAAAAAGCGTTTTTTTGAAATCGAAGTGCTTTTGTCTATCAACTTATTTTTGGTATTTCTATATTTGCGCACAAAACCCAGTTGAATGAAATATAAAAGAATCCTATTAAAACTGAGCGGTGAAGCGCTCATGGGTAGCCAGCAATACGGTATTGACTCCGATAGGCTACAACAGTATGCTGAAGAAATAAAGAGGGTAAAAGACGCGGGCGTTGAAGTCGCCATAGTAATAGGAGGAGGAAATATCTTTAGAGGGGTACAGGCAGAGAAGTCAGGAATGGACCGTGTACAGGGAGACTACATGGGAATGCTGGCCACTGTAATTAATGCTATGGCTTTGCAGAGTGCATTGGAGAAGATTGGACTTTACACCCGCCTTATGTCTGGAATTAAGATTGAGCAGGTCTGTGAGCCTTTTATTCGCAGAAGAGCAGTTCGACATCTGGAGAAAGGAAGAGTTGTGATTTTTGGTGCCGGTATTGGTAACCCTTACTTTACTACCGACTCTACTGCCAGCCTTAGAGCTATTGAGATTGAAGCTGATGTGGTACTCAAAGGAACTCGTGTAGATGGTGTCTATTCTGCCGACCCTGAAAAGGATCCTAACGCTACTCGCTTCTCTAACATTACCTTCTCTGAAGTTTACCAGAAAGGGCTTAATGTGATGGATATGACAGCTTTTACACTTTGTCAGGAAAACAATTTACCTATCATCGTATTTGATATGAATAAACCGGGTAACCTGTACAACCTATTGAGTGGTAAAGAAGTAGGTACACTGATCAACTAGATCTGAGTCTTATTTTTTGCTCAATAAAAGATGTATTGATCCGTTAGCATAATCTACAATTGTTGATTTAATATTTAAACAATGACTGAAGAAATTCAAATGTACCTTGACGAGGCTGAGGAAAACATGCAAAAGGCAGTCAGCCATGTGATAGGAGAGTTTAAAAAAATAAGAGCTGGTAAAGCACAACCTAATATGCTGGACGGCTTGTTGGTCCAGTACTATGGCAATAATACACCTATCAACCAGGTAGCATCTATTACTACACCTGATGCACGAACTATTATGGTTAAGCCCTGGGAAAAGAACATGTTAGGTGAAATTGAGCGTGCTATCATCAATTCTGATCTAGGACTTAATCCCCAAAACGATGGTGAGGTAGTTCGTCTCAACATTCCTCCATTGACAGAAGATCGTCGTAAAGGACTGGTAAAACAGGCTAAAACCGAAGCTGAAAATGGTAAGGTAAGTGTGCGTAACATTCGTAAAGACGCCAACGACTCTATCAAAAAGCTTTTGAAAGACGGCACATCAGAAGATGATGTAAAAGAAGGAGAAGACAGTGTTCAGCAGCTTACAGATAAATTTGTAGCTAAGATTGACAGTATCTTTGACGAAAAAGAGAAAGAGATTATGACTGTATAGTACTATTACAGGTAGTACTTTTTATCCTCTATATACTCTGCTACACTATCGTGCACCAGATATTTGATTGAGATATCGTTTTTGATGCAGTTTCTGATAAAAGTAGCTGAGATATCAATTAAAGGCGCTTCAACCATCCTGATTGCAGGATGGTTTTTTATTTCCTCTTTAGTTTTTTCAAGCTCTGTACCTGGTCTGGGGTATACTATTATCCCATAATGATTCAAAATCTCCTGATAGTTTTTCCATTTATGAAAATGGTTGAGATTATCGCTCCCTAGTATCAGACTAAAGTGATGGTTGGGGTATCGTTCCTTAAGATAAGTAAGTGTGTCTACCGTGTAACTGGGCTTAGGCATACTAAACTCTACATTAGAAGCTCTCAGCTCAAAGTTATCTTCAATAGCCAGTTCCACCATTTTAAGCCTGTCTACATCTGGTAAAAGTGATTTTGAACTTTTAAAAGGGTTCTGAGGGGAAACTACAAACCAGACCTGATCCAGTTCTGCATACCCTTTTACTGTATTTGCAATTATTAAATGCCCAATATGTATGGGATTAAACGACCCGAAGAAAAGCCCTACTTTCACCTGATATATTTAAAAGTGTGTGCCGAATTATTGTGGGCAGCTAATTTAGTTAGGGAAAAGGACTTGGTCAACCACATGTACATAACCGTTTTCCGCCTGACGATCTCCAAATATGATAGAAGCACTATCTATAGTCAGTTTACCATCTATTTTAATAACTTTTAGAGGGCTTCCATACAAGGGTGTGAGCTCTCGCATTCCTGCAATCTCTGTATCACTATAGTTCCCTTTTACTATATGGTGCATCAGTGTATTCTTCAGCTTTTCTTTTTCAAGATCAGCGGGCAGCGCATCATCATGGCTCGGTGTTAGCTCATCTAGTGCCGCATCAGATGGGGCAAAAATGGTATAAGGACCGTCCTGTGTAAGCATAGAGTCAAGGCCCGTAGCCCTGAGCGCATTATGTAGTATAGCTAAGGACTCATTATCCCCTACCACTTCTATTACATTACCTTCACCAATACGAAGTTCGTTCTTCTCTTTGCCTACTACCACATCAGACTCAAATTCCATATCACTCTTCTCTTCCGGCTCAGTTTTGTTCTTAACACAAGAAACAGTACCTACGATAAGTAAGGCTAAAAAAATATGTGAAAAAAATTTCATATGATTAAAATTGTTGACGGTTGAAAAATTTACTCTCTGTACTCTCAACACGTCAACAATCTTAATTGTTAAAATTCTATTGCTTTGGGTCACCTTCCTGTGTGGGTACTTCTTCCAGAATTATCTGGTTCTCTTCTTCAACCTTCAGGCTATCCTGCTTACGCTCTTCTGCTTCTCTTTCAGCTTCCATTTCATCAAGCGCCTGAAGTTTTTGCTCTGCCTGCTCGCGTATGCTAGGTAGAGGAGAGTTTTCTATAAGAGATGTTAAAGTAGCTTTTGCCTGAAAGTTTTCTTCCAGAGCAATATAGTTTTCTGCTATTAGTAAAAATGATAGCCCTAACCAGTTTTCATAAAGTGAGAAGTTCTTGTTTAGGTCGTAGAGCGTTTCTATAGACTCAGCATACTTCTCCTGATCGTACTGGATTTTAGCCATCAGGTATTGAGCTTCGGCCCCATACTCATCTTTAGCAGTATTTAGAGTTTTGAGGAAACTATCAATAGCCTTTTCGTAATTTTCGTTTGCGTACGCTACCTTTCCCTGATACAGCATTGCCATATTCTCAGCGGAGGCAGAAACGTTTGCCTTTTCTATAATTTGGTTAGCATAGTAGTTTACAGAGTCCAGAAGGCTTTTGTTATTTTCTGCTAGCACATAGTAGGCAGTCATCATACCAGACCAGGCATTAAACTGCTCACGCTTGTTTTGGGCCAAAGCCGCCAGGCGATTATAGTACTGTATAGCCTGCTGGTTATTTCCTTGCGACTGCTCTAACTCAGCAATTCGCTGCACAGATCGGTTGAGGCGAGAAGAAGTACCTTGCTCCGCAATTTCATAAAATACTTCAAGTGCCTGTTCTATCTGGTCGGAACGGTAGTAAGATTCTGCCATATAATACTTTGCCTCCTCGGTATTCGCATTATCGGGGTAGTTGTTGATAAACTCCTGCAAGCGGCTGATTGCCTGCTGGTATTTCTGAGTGAAGTACAGGTTTTTAGCTGACTCAAATTCAATGTTGCCTAGCGCCTTATCTTCGGGGTTAGCATTTTTATAAATGGCCAGATACTCAGAAAAATCATCATTACCTGCTCCACCTAATGACTGTACCTCCTGCAAACCTAATAGCGCTGAGTTTGCGACCTTATGCTCCGTATGAGCTTTAATGATTAGTTTGTAATCTGCCGATGCCTGATCGTATTTTTGCAGGTTAGTATAAGCTACCGCTCTCCTTAAAAGTGCATAAGGCACCAGATTACTTTGGCTGCTGGACTGTACCAGGCGAGTAAAACTATTGATAGCCTGCTGGTAATTGCCCTCTTCCAGATAAAGCTGTGCTTTCTGAAAAACCGCGTCATCACGATAACGAGAGTTAGTATAGCGGTCAATCACTTGATCCAGACTGGCTCTGGCTTCATTCATCTTACCCTGGATACCTAAAATAATTCCTTTCTGATAATAGGCATAACTGATGTCCGGATTGTTTTGCCTTATGGCTTTATCATAAGTGTTAATGGCCTGACCGTAGTTTTTAGTCACATAGTAAGTGTCTGCTAACCTAATGAGGCCATCCTCATAATTGAGCTTTCCTTTAGGGTTATTATTTGACTTTTGTTCAATAGTCTGTACGTATTTTTCAAAGTGGTCTTTAGCTTTTTGGTACTCTTTGGTGTTATAGTAAGCATAGCCTATACCATAGCGAGACTTTAAAAAATACATTTCACTTTTATTTTCAAGCTGTCTTTCATCACCTAATGCTCTAAAAACTGCCGCATAAGAATTGATAGCTTCTTCATACTTCTTACCTACGGAGTAAGCCTCCCCCTTCCAGAAGTTAGCTCCTGCTACCAGTTCACGATCTATAGGATATTGCAGCGATTTGTCAAATAACTGTACCGATTGAAAATATTCAGATTGATTAAAAGCCTGCGTACCCGCGTAGAAGCTTACTTTCTGGTATGCTTTACGTACCTGAAGGGTCTTATTGGGCAGGCTTTCTATAAATTCTATCGCCTGAGTGTAGTTCTGGGTATTCAGGTAAGCTTCGCTTAAGAGGTCATTTACTTCTACATTGTGGGTACTGCCTGAGTATCTCTGTTTGAAACTTTGCAAGGTTTGTATAGCGCGCGCATGCTCACCTAGGGCTACCTGTACTTTGCCTAAGTTAAACATAGCCTCTTCTTTAATCTCAGGGCTAAAATCCATATTAGAAGCATGCTCAAACGCACTTACAGCAAACTTTTCGTTACCCTCGTCTACATAAAGCTGTCCCAGGTAATAAGACGAAAACTGCCCGATACTATCATTTCTGGAAGCAATCTGTTTAAAGTTGTCAATAGCAGGTTGCGACTTACCAGTTTTATACTGCGCAAAAGCCAGACGGTACATCATAGAGGCTTCGGGTCTTCTGAGGCTGGCATACTCGCTTAAAAAAGGCTCTGCTCTGGTATAGTTGCCTTGCATAAAATAGGCTTCTCCCGCCAGTAGCATAATATCCGGCAAGTTTTTTACCTGGCCATTATTGCTGTCTAAAATACCTTGCGCGTACTGTTGTAGTTTAGCGTAATCTCCCTGCTTGTAATAAATATTTGCGATAAGGTAAGGTACCACCTGAGCATAAGACTCTTCTTTCTCTGCCTTTTGTAAATCGCTTAGTGCCGCACTAAAATCACTCTGCTGATAAGCAATATATCCAGAATAGTAGTTGGCCGCACTGGTAAAAGGGCTATCAGAAGCTTTTACCTGATCAAAGTAGGGCTTGGCTTCGTAAAAATTCTGTTGGGTAAAATAGGCATACGCCAATTTAAAGTTGCGGGTATTTTTTTCTTCCTGTGTTAGATTTCTGGTATCTGTTTTTTCAAAGTATGCAATGGCCTTATCGTAGTTTTCATCTTTGAAGTAGAAGTTGCCTAGCTCGTAATTTGCTCTAATAGCTTTAGGATGGCTACTGTGTTTGTTAACGAACTCTGCCAGACGAGCCTCACCATCTGCATTGTATAACCTGAGGGCCGCATATGCTACATAGTACTCGGCTTCTACTGCACGTTCACTATTTTGATCTTCTTCCAGATACTCTTCAAAAGCCTCACGGGCAGCGCTATACTTTTGCTTGTCTAACAAGTCCATCCCTTTCTGGTAGTGAGATAAAGGTTCTACATTAGACAAATATTGCTGTGCGTAGAGCGAAGTAGAAAAAATAAGGCTTAATACAAAAAATAAAATAAACTGCTTTTTCACTTTTACAGGCATATAGAGGGTTGCGGTAAATTTGTTTTTAAAACGACCTTATGGTCTAAAAATTTCTTTAGCTACTAGCTAATGCATTAACCTAAAGACTAGCTCTTTTAAAATTTGAGCATCTGAGCCATTAATATTGTCAATTCCTTTCGCATACTGATCAGCCATTCGCAAATGGTGAATGTTGGCAATTACTTTAGGCAGGGGGTAGTTAACAGCTGCAATTTTATACTCTTTAGCGAAAAAAGGGTTTACTTTAAGTACCCCTGCCAGTGCACGCTCTGACTTGTCTGCTGACTGATGCACCAGAAGCAACTTACTAAAAAAAGTAAAAAGTAGCGCTATAATCGGGATGATAGGGTTAGCCTTTTGGTTAGCTTCAAAATAATGTATGATGCGATTGGCTTTAAGCACATCATGTACTGCCAGCGCCTTCTGCAACTCAAACACATTGTATTCTTTGCTAATGCCGATATACTTCTGTATTACTGCCGGACTAATTACTCCATCTTCATCCCCTTTACTAAAGTTAATCAGTACCTTTTCTATCTCATTGGTTAAGCGTTTCAGGTTATTACCAATATAATCGGCCAACATTTGTACAGCCTTGTCTTCTATATCATACCCCTTTTGCCTTACATAATTGGCAATCCAGTCAGGTAGCTGGTTATCGTACATTTTTTTAGCTTCTACCAAAATTGCCAGCTTGTCTAGCAACTTGGTTAAGGGCTTACGACCATCCAGGCTTTTATACTTGTAGCAAAACACCAATATGGTAGAAGGCATTGGATTTTTAACGTAGGCCTCCATCAGCTGCTGCCCACTTTTATTGTTAAAGTCCTGAATTTCCTGAGCTTCACGTACGATAACAACCTGACGCTCGGACATCATAGGAAAGCGCTTGGCATTATTGAGCACAGCACTAACATCCACATCCTTACCATACATCACCATCTGATTAAAGCCTCGCTCTGATTCGTTCAGTACATTTTCCTCAACATAATCAGCGATCAGGTCTATGTAGTATGGTTCATCTCCCTGCAAAAAATACAGGGGCGCATATCTTTTTTCTTTTAAAGATTTGAGTACAACTTCAGGCGACTGGGGCATCGTAAAATCTTCTGTTTAGTTCTCTGTAACCTTAGTAAATGCTTAAATAATAGAATGTAATAATTCCAGAGCACGGGGCACATTCATTTCTGTCATCCACTCTTCTTTAGCAATAAGCACCGGAGCTTTTTTACATTTACCTGTGCATTTAGTACCAATCAACTTTACAGCTTTCTGCTGCTTCGTTTTTTTAAGTTCACTTTTTATCGCTTTCTGAATGTCTTTACAACCATTTTTTTTGCAGTCTTTGCCGTTACAGACAAATATAAACTGCTGATTTAAGTCTTTTTCTCTGCTCATTTTCAATATTTTCCCACCATAACATCAGGAGACCGCAACTAATTGCATTAAGATCCCACAAAGCCATGCGCCGTAAGTTCCTACAAAGTAACCCAAGACCGCCAATAGCACCCCTACCGGTGCCAGAGATGGACTAAATGCAGAGGCTACAACAGGTGCAGAAGCGGCACCTCCCACGTTGGCCTGGCTGCCCACTGCTACAAAAAAGAAAGGCGCTTTGATCAGCTTGGCAACTAACAGCAGGACTATAATGTGTATCATAATCCAAATCCCCCCTACCATAAACAGACCGGGGTTGCTTACTACTGTAGTTATATCCATTTGCATACCTATGCTGGCAATCAACACATACAAAAATACAGTAGCAAAGCGAGAAGAGCCTACCCCTTCTAATTTCCGCACCTTCGTAAATGATAAGATTAAGCCAGCAGTAGTAGCAATAACCACAATCCAGAAGAAGCCTGAGGTAAGGCTAAATTTATTTAGCCCTGGATAGTTGGCTTCCAGGAAGGGAGCAATAAGGTCAGAGGCAAAATGAGCAAAGCCAGTTATGCCAAAGGCTATTGCCAGTATAGTCATGGTATCCTGGGTTTTAGGGATTCTGGCAATACCTGCTACATACTCCTCTACCTGTTTCTTCACACTTTTAATGGCAGAAGAGTCCGCTTTGAAAAACTCGTCAATTTTTTCTGATCGTCCACTCCCATATAAAAGTACTGCAAGCCACAAGTTAGCTACAATAATGTCTACCGCTAATACTGCAGAGAACAGGTCGGTACTGGCACCAAATACTTCCAGCATAGCGGTTTGGTTAGCCCCCCCTCCTATCCAGCTACCGGCAATTGTGGTTAATCCACGCCAAACCGCATCGGGTCCGGCGCCTCCTACTGTTTCGGGAGAGAAGGTGGATACGATCATTATAGCAATGGGCCCTCCGATAATAATACCAATGGTACCCGCAAAAAACATGATGACAGCCTTAAAGCCTAGTTGAGAAATAGCCTTAATGTCAATGCCTATAGTAAAGAGCACTAAACTCGCCGGAAGCAAATAACGGGATGAAACAAAGTATAGACTTGACTCTTCTCCTGAAATAATATTAAAAGAATTAAGTACTGCTGGTATAAAATAACAGAGTAATACAGAAGGAACGTAAGTATAAAATTTTTGCCAGAAAGGGTTTTGGCTGGAGGAAGTACGAAAAACCACTGCCAATATGATAAAAAGAATACCTAAAACTACTGCATCGTTGCTAAAAAGAGGGCTTTCTTCTGCTATCTGTTCCATATTTAATCACTTATGATTCTTCAAAACTAAGCTTTTCGGCTAGAGTAACGAAAAATTTAAATTGATTTTGTTTTTCTTCAATTCGGGGCAGAATAATTCATTCGTAAGTTCAGCGTAGAAGTCAAAATTTTAGCTTGATATTCTTTTTTAGCTTTGCTTTTGATAAAGTACGCAGAGAGGAAGCCACAATGAGAAAAACTGCAATTATATTATTTCTACTAATTTTTAGTATCTGTTCCGCAGAGGCTCAGCGCATGCCTTTCTTTACCCATTATTATAATAACCCCTACCTTTATAATCCCGCTTACGCAGGTTACGACAAACATTCTGTATTTTATCTGACTCACCGCCAGCAATGGTTTGGAGTAGAAGGAGCTCCTATGAGTACTCAGCTCAGTTTTCATACGCCGATGGGCAACGCCAACCCTCTATTCTTTGGAGCAGATGTCGTAGATGATCGCTTAGGCGCACTTAAGCATAATGCTGTGAAGGCCTCACTTGCCTATATGCTGCCGCTCTCATCTGAGTATGAGCACTATATTAAAACTGCTTTTTCTTTTGGTCTGGGAATGCACAGCTATGACCTGTCTAGTATGGACATTGGCGATGATCAGGTTTTGCAGGCTGCCTTATCTAATCGGTCATACCTGGATGGCCGATTCGGCTTTCGTTACCACAATCGTGGATTTAACCTGAGTGTAGCATTGCCTCATCTTTTTACTCCTCCACCAGTATTGGTTGAAGGATTTGGAGATATTGCCTTTGATCAGTTTAGCCGGATGATATTTAGTACTCATTACCGTTTTAATTTTAATGAAGAAGGTAGTGTAGCTTTTGAACCTACAGTGCTATACCACTACTCACAGGTGGAGCAGAGTCAACTGGAAGCTCTGGGCATATTGTATTTCAAAGAGTCTTTTTGGGCTGGTGGTGGATATCAGCAGCAAAGCGGCATTAGTGGTACAGCTGGCTTCAGAGTAAAGAACCTGAAGTTTAGCTATGCCTACAGTACCGGAGGTAGTGAAGTATCCGCGTATGGCATGGGTACTCACGAAGCGCAGTTAGGTATTATTATAGGTAAGAAAAAAGAAGTACTGAAAAGAAAGCCCAGACTCTCTACACAAAACACTATTGACGACATACCCGATGAAGCGCTGCTTGAAAAGCACGAGAAAAGCAGAAAAAAATCTGAACGCAAAAAGAAGAGAGAGAAAAGCGTACCTGACAGAAAAAAGGTAAACCCTGCTCCGAGTGTTATTTTAGTAGAGCCGACAGAAAATAAGGGTACTACTGAGCAAGAACAGCCAAATAATGATAGCTCGCAAAGCCAGAATACCAGCGAAATGGTGCTTACAAACGCACCTTCAACAAAGAGCAGTACAGAGGATACTCAAGCTACTAAAAATGCTATACCTGTAACGAAGCAGCAGCAAACTTCAAGAGACTATTCTGACCTTAATTTTGATTCTTTTGAAAATGAGTCGGGAGTTATACAGTTGGGTGAAGATGGAGACGCAAGTCCTTCTTCCGCGTCTCAACAGCAGCAAGCTAAACAGCTAAATGAACAGCAGCCCAAAAGGACCGAGGACATACCGCAAAACAAGTCCTCTGAAACTAAAGAAATCTCTTGGGACAGTCCTGCTAATAATAAGACATCCGCTGAAGAAAAAGAAGCGCATCCACTGGCTTTAAAAGGTGGTTTCTATATCATCGCAGGCACTTTTTCTACAGAAGCCAATGCCCAAAAGCTTGTTGATCAGTTAAGCCAGCAGGGATTTTTCCCAGAAATAGGATACCATACAGAAAAGCAGTATTTCTATGTGCATGTATTTCAGGGTGGAACTAAAGATAAGGCTTTACAGGAGCTTGACAGGCTAAAGCAAAATGCCACATTCCAAAAGTCATGGATATTAACGGTTGAATAAGAAGGTTTGCTAAGCTACTAGTTCTTTAATGTAGGACTTTCTAATAGCTCATAAAAAAACTTCTCGTAGTTGTCTATAGTCTTATCTAAAGAGAACTTCTCAAATGCAGTTACTTTGCCATTTTTAATAAAGCTTTGTCTTACCTCATCATCAAACAATACTGTTTTTATTTTTTTAGAAAGATCTGGGATATTATTGTTTTCAAACAAAAGTCCGTTGATTCCATCGTCTACTACATCAACGATACCTCCAGAACGTGTTGCAACCACCGGAGTCCCCATAGCCATGGCTTCTACCAGCACTAAACCAAACCCATCCATAGTTGAAGGAAGTACGTTTACATTTAAAAGTTTATAAAGGTGTAGCGTATCTCTATGTGAAAGTTTACCTGCATAAATAACTTTCTGTTTTACTTTGTAACGCTTAATGTAATGATCTAAACTTCCTTCAGGAATACCAGCAAAAACAACCTTAATGTTTTCATCTAAATGCGGTAGAGCTTTAACTAACTGATCCTGCTCTTTCATACGTGCGACACAACCAATCACAGTATCATTAGAACTCAAAGCTAGCTCATTCCTGAGCTCCTGTACTCTTTGCTCGTCTATGTTCTGGTATTGTTCAGCAGGGGTTCCATTATAAATTACATGTAAATGTTCTGCTGGAAAACCTTTTTGAATAAAGATATTTTTTAATTCGTCACTTACCACTACTATTTTATCCGTCCCTTTAATGTAAAAGCTATTTTGCAACCACCCTCCAATGCTCTCTGGCCTCTGTCTTCTGGTATGCACAAGCTTAACGTCGAGTTTATATTTCCATTTTGCAAAAATGGCCAGGTACCTATCTTTACTTGATTGAGCGTTAATCACCTCAATTTTCTCAGCCTCTACGAGTTCTTTAATCGCTTTTACTGTTTGCATGTCTAGCTTAGACTTAAACCTCATGGGTACCAGATGCACTGCAGTATTTTTTAACTTTTCAAAGAGACGCGTATCTTTTTTACCAGCCAAATATACCTGATGTCCTCTATTCGCCAATCCTTCTGCTAAAAACGCAATAGAGTGGGTGGAGCCTGCCAGCCCTCCCTGATAAGTAGTAAGTAGTATTCTCATTAACTAATCACAAATATTAAGTATTTAAAGACATTATCACACATTAATGAGCAATATAATATGAATTAATGAAAATACTTAAAGGTACAAACACTCTATTATAAGAGTGTGGTTATCAGGGCATTATAAAAATTCGTTTTGAATCATATAAAACGAAACTGATAGAAACTTAGCCCGTTGATAAGAAAACTACTTATATGGGTACCGTTAACTTCAGAGCTGAAGTTTACTTCAAACAGGTACCTACACAAAAAAGGAAAGAGGACATAGGAGTGAAATTGTGATACTTAAATTCTCCACTCTCCTATCTCTATGCTTATGAATATTCTAATTACTTCTCAAAAGGCTGGCATGGCTGGCTCTACATACTCTACTACTTATCTGGCTAAAGGGCTTAGCGAAAGAGGACATAAAGTTTATTTAGCCTGCCCGGATAACTCTCTAATGCAGAAAATGCTAAAGGGTTCGTCAGTATCGCATATTCCTATGAATATTCGCCATAAACTGGATAGAAAAAACATCAAGCAGATTGCAAATATTGTTACAGAATACAATATTGATTTGATTGATGGGCAATCCAGTAAAGATCGGTACACTACTATTCTAGCAAAATGGTGGTATCGCTTACCAGTCAAATTAGTTCATACACGCCGCCAATTGGCTCTTAGCATGGGGATACTAGGTCAGAGTTGGTTCTACGAAAAAGGGACAGATAGAGTGATAGCTGTAAGTAAAGGAGTAAAGCAGTCACTGGTAAAGATTGGAATAAGTCCTGAACACATAGAAGTAATCTACAATGGTACACCTGCTGAAAAATATGAAGCTGTAGCTCCCGAAAAAGTAAACCTACTTAAACAACAGTTTGATATAAAAGAAGGAGAATTTGTGATTGGTTGCGTAGCACGTTTAAAAGAACAGGACCAACTGCTTGAAGCTCTTCATTTACTGGATAAGCCCGTCAAAGTTATTTTTGTAGGTATAGAACCACAGGAAAAGTATAAAAACATAATAGAGAACTATCGTCTGCCACATAGCATACACTTTGCCGGAGCAGTTTCTAATTCTGAGGTGCTAAATTACTACCCTCTTTTTAATGTTAAAGTTCTACCTTCTACCATTGAAGGCTTATCTCAATCTTTGCTTGAAGCCATGGCTTTGAAAGTGCCAGTAGTGGCAACTGATTTGGGAGGCAACAACGAACTCATTGAAGAAGGGAAAAATGGGTTTTTATTTCAGCACAAGAACACTAGACAATTGGCCGAGATTCTGCAGAAACTTATAAATTCTCCTCAGCTTGGTGTTCAACTAGGTAGTTTTGGACAAAATACTGCACTAAATACCTTTTCAATTCATAATACTGTCGTTAAGCACGAAGCTATGTTTGAAAGGTTGCTATCAAATTAGTGGTACTCTGGCACCTTCCAGGAGTTAAAAACAAGTTTGGTATTATTTTCCTTGGTTCTTACTAAGTTGCTCGCCCATAGCTGCGGACTCAAATAAGTTTCATAATAAGTGATTACCTCTTTCCTCATATTTTCTATTAGTGAGAGGGGCATACTAAATACGCCTTCCAGCTTTAGAAGCAAATCTTCTTTACTTTTAAAGCTAATACAGTTTATTCCATCTTTTAAAGCAGGGTGAAAGTACTCACTATATTCTAATATGGGTATACAACCTACTGCCATAGCTTCTACCGCATTATGGCACATGGGCATATCTGTTCCTGGTGCAGCCAGAAAAAAATCAAAAGCACTCAGTGTACTTAACCAGTTTTCAAAGGGGATACTTATCTTTCCCGTGTCTACCAAAGTAAATTTACTGCGCTGCTCCTGTTCATCTAGCTCACTTACTAAGTTTATTTTTCTAAGCCTATCCTGAGGAAGTTTATCTCTTACATAATCAACCAAAGAGAAGCGAGCTTCTTTTTGATATAACTTTTGTACGTTTCCTCCACTATATGACTTTGGATTTAAATTTCCTGCAAATAGTACCCTCCCACTTCTCTCATTTTTCCTCAGCTCAGCTAAACGCTTATCAATGCCGCTCTCATAAATTTTGGGATGCATCATATAAGGTATGGGCTGTAAAGTGGTAGAAAAGCTCAGCGAAGCTTTAGGTGCAGCCTCTTTAATGAGAAACACTTGATCGTACTCAGGAAAGTATACGGAATCTTTAGGAATCTGAAAATGATCAGAAATTTTAAAATTATAATTGAGAAGTAGCTTCTTATACTTGTCCAAACGAGCCAAAAAACCATACTCCGGGTAAAAAACTATTTGATAGTCTGCATTAGCAAAAGCTTTCACAAACAGATATACGTAACGTCCCATATCACCATGCCAGTACTCTCCGTAAGGGCGGAAAACTAAAACACCATTAGTTTTTTCAGGCCTAAAATCAAGCTTTCTTTTGCTTAACAGTTCTTTATAAGCTCTTCTTGCAGAAGGGTTAATATAGCTTAAATAGCGTTTTAGCTGTTTTTCAATTTGCTTTAACTTCATGCTTCAAAAATATAGCAATTTTGCACCATGCCATACTCTTACTCAAATCTTATCGCTGAGATAAACATTTACAGATAGACTCTGTTGCCGGGCTAAGTGTGTTAATATGTTGTGCTTCAGCCCGGGAATGTCGTAATTTGCCCCAAATTTAGATACAAAAGTATGCACGTAGCAGTAATAATTACCACCTACAACCAACCTGAGTGGCTGGATAAAGTACTTTATGGGTATTTGCTTCAGACTTATCAGAACTTTCAGTTAGTTATTGCCGATGATGGTTCCGGTGAAGAGACCAAGGCTGTTATAGAAGAATACCAAACCAAATTTGGAGAAGATCGCCTCATTCATGTATGGCAAGCAGACGAAGGCTTTCAGAAATCACGTATCATGAACAAAGCTATTCAGGCTACAGATGCGGATTATCTTTTGTTTTCAGATGGAGACTGCATTCCACGACAAGATTTTGTGGCCACTCATGTAGATAGAGCTCAGGAAGGCTATTTTCTTTCGGGTGGTTATTTTAAGCTTACATCAGAAGTAAGTGATGCTATTGGTAAAGATGAAATTAAAAAAGGACTTGCTTTTTCTAAAGAATGGCTATATGCCCAGGGCTTGCCCAAAACCTACAAAACTTTAAAGCTTACTGCTAAAGGCAACTTTGCAAACTTTATGAACTGGATTACGCCTGCCAAGTCTCCATGGAACGGCCACAACAGTTCAGGCTGGAAAAAAGATATAGAAAGGGTAAACGGTTTTGACGAACGCATGCAATACGGAGGCCAGGATAGAGAGTTGGGAGAAAGAATGTATAATGCCGGCATTAAGTCCAAGCAGATACGCTACAGTGCTATTTGTGTACATCTGGACCATCCTCGCCCCTATCGTACCAATACCTCTATTAATAAGAACAGGGGAATAAGAGATGTGACCAAGAAAGAGAAGAAAGTCTGGACAGATTACGGTCTGGTAAAAAATAGCCACGAAGGCTAAAAAGAAAAAGCACTGTCTAAACTAGAAACAGTGCTTTTTCTAAGCTTTAAACTAAAATTAGTATCTATAATACTCAGGCTTGAAGGGGCCTTCTACCTCTACACCAATATACTCTGCCTGATCCTGGCTAAGTGTATCCAGCTCTACACCAATTTTAGCAAGGTGAAGTGCCGCTACTTTTTCATCCAGGTGTTTAGGAAGCGTATACACAGCATTTTCGTACTTGTCTGAATACTTCCAAAGTTCTATCTGTGCTAACACTTGGTTAGTAAATGAGTTAGACATCACAAATGAAGGGTGACCTGTAGCACAGCCAAGGTTTACAAGACGACCTTCTGCCAAAAGAATAATCTCATTGCCGTTATCCATTTTGTAAAGATCCACTTGAGGTTTAATCTCAGTTTTACTAGCGGCATTTTTGTTTAACCAGGCTACATCAATTTCATTATCAAAGTGGCCGATATTACATACGATGGCCTTATCTTTCATTTTTTTGAAGTGACGATCTACCAGAATATCTTTATTACCAGTAGCTGTTACAACAATGTCTGCTTCTTCTACAGCATTGTCCATTTTCTTCACTTCGTATCCATCCATAGCTGCCTGTAAAGCACAGATAGGATCAATTTCTGTAACGATTACACGTACCCCAGCACCTCTTAAAGAGCTGGCAGAACCCTTACCAACATCGCCGTATCCACCAACTACTGCTACTTTACCAGCTAGCATAACATCAGTGGCTCTGCGGATAGCGTCTACCAAAGACTCACGGCAGCCGTACTTGTTATCAAATTTAGACTTAGTTACAGAATCGTTTACATTAATAGCGGGTAATGGAAGAGTACCTTTTCTCATACGCTCATACAGACGATGCACACCAGTGGTAGTCTCTTCAGAAAGCCCTTTTACATCCTTAGCGAGTTCAGGGTAATTGTCCAGAACCATATTGGTAAGATCTCCCCCATCATCAAGGATCATGTTCAGATGTGTTTTCTTTTCTTCATCAAAGAAGAGTGTTTGCTCAATACACCAGTTAAACTCCTCTTCTGTCATCCCTTTCCAGGCAAACACAGGTACTCCGGCAGCCGCTATAGCCGCAGCAGCATGATCCTGAGTAGAAAAAATGTTACAAGAAGACCAGGTTACATCCGCTCCTAATTCTACCAGCGTTTCTATAAGCACTGCGGTCTGAATAGTCATGTGCAGACAGCCGGCAATTCTGGCACCTTTCAAAGGTTTCTGCGGGCCATACTCTTCACGCAAAGCCATAAGGCCAGGCATTTCAGCTTCAGCCAGTCTGATCTCTTTTCTACCCCAGTCGGCCAGCGAAATATCTTTTACTTTGTAGCGAACTTTTTCTTCAACCATTAGAATTTTGTATTAAGTGCTTAAAAATATTGATACGAAATTAAGACATATTCACTCAACATCAAATCTGCTAACAGCGTTATAAAAAAAGCATATTTTTTACTGCAAATAACTAATTTCTTTGAAGTAATATTTCTTTAATTCTCGCTCTCTTTTAACCAATAATTCACCCTCATCGCTTAGTCCATAAATTTTTCCCCGAAAGACTCCCCGCCCATCCTCAAAGCTGTGCCATTCGTCTAACCAATACAGTTGGGATAAATACTCTTCTTTTAGTGTCAATAGCTCTCCCGCCTGAAGTTGATAATACCTTTCTTCAAATTTTATGGCAATATCTTTTAACAAAGCTTGCTTGTCCCAGGTACTTTTAGTTATTGCTTTTAAAGATGTAGCCTGAAGTTTCTCAAAGTGCATCTGGTTTACATTTATACCTATGCCAATAGCACAAGAGTGAATCATATTGACTTTCAGGTTGTTCTGAATCAGAATACCACTAAGTTTGTGATTATTATAGTAAAGATCGTTGGGCCACTTAATTTTGAAAGGCTCGCCCAGCTGTGTACGAAGGCAATCTGATAAGGCTAAAGTAGTAATGATATTTAGATAAAATTGCTGCTGTACTTTCAGTTTAGGAAAGAGTGCTATTGTAAAAGTGAGGTTAAGACCGGCAGCAGCATCCCAGCGGGCATCTCTTTGCCCACGACCTGCAGTCTGGAAATCTGCAAGTACAATGGCACCGTTTTGCAGTTCGTCAGCAGCTAACTTTTGCATCACTACTGCGTTGGTAGAGTCACAAACAGCTAGATGTAAGAACTGACGGCCTATGAATTGCGTAAGAAAAGAATTTATGGGCAAGTTTTAGTAATATTGTAAATTGACTTCAAGTATTGAAAAAACAAGGTATAAATATTTCATGAATTCAGAAGAACTTAGTAAAGTTGTAATGCACGGCATGCAGGAAAAGAAGGGCGAAGATATCGTGTTGATGGATTTGCGCAAGGTAAAAAATGCGATTGCCGACTATTTTGTAATCTGCTCCGGTAACTCTGACACCCACATTGATGCGATCTCAGAAGCGGTAGAAAAGGAAGTTCATAAAAATAATAAAGAAAATCCCTGGCATAGAGAAGGTAAAGAAAATAAAGAGTGGGTCTTGCTCGACTACGTAAATGTAGTGGCCCATGTATTCAGAAAAGACCGTCGTGATTTCTATGCCCTGGAAGAACTTTGGGGTGATGCTATAATCACTGAAGTAGAATCTGAGCCGCAACACAAAAACTTTGTATAATTAATATCGTTCTAGAGTTAGTTTTGTTAAACCTGGATTAGAAGAGGAAATAAATGGCAAATAGCACCAAAAGGAAAAAAAAACCAATCAACAAGCCGCCGCAGAGGCCCAATTACCAAATATGGATCATCCTCTCGCTGGTGCTGCTGATCTTCGCCATCACCTATCTGAATAAAAATTCTTCAGCAATAGAAATTACTCAAAGGCAGTTTGATAAAATGCTGCAAGAGGGTGATGTAGAAGATGTTGTATTGGTAAGAAATCAAAATCTGGTAGAGGTTACCCTTACCGAAGAAGCGTTAAATGATAATGAATACCGTAACGAAGTAGAAGAGCAAAACCCTTTTTCTGTTTCCAACGGCCCTCACTATAAATTAAAAATTCCCAATCCTGAAATCTTCGACAAAAACTTTGAAGAGGCTCAGGAAGAAATTCCCGCATCCGATAAGATAGATTATAGAGTAGAAGAGCGCTCAGATATTACCAGCTTTTTACTAAACTGGGGCTTTCTGTTTCTGATACTTTTTGGTTTCTGGTTCCTGATGCGCCGCATGGCTGGCGGAGGTGGCCCTGGCGGACAAATATTCAATATTGGCAAATCTAAAGCTGCGCTTTTTGACGCAGAAAACCGTGTTAACGTTACTTTCGATAACGTAGCCGGACTGGACGAAGCCAAAGAAGAGATTAGAGAAATAGTTGAGTTTCTGAAGAACCCTTCTAAATACACTAATCTCGGAGGTAAAATACCTAAAGGAGCGCTACTGGTAGGTACCCCCGGTACAGGTAAAACGCTGCTTGCTAAAGCAGTAGCAGGCGAAGCAGGCGTGCCTTTCTTCTCACTATCAGGTTCTGACTTCGTAGAAATGTTTGTAGGGGTTGGAGCAGCTCGTGTTCGTGACCTTTTCAAACAGGCAAAAGAGAAGGCTCCTTGTATCATCTTTATTGATGAGATTGATGCCGTAGGTCGTGCTCGTGGTAAGGGCGCCATGCCTGGCTCCAATGATGAGCGTGAAAATACCCTTAACTCATTACTGGCAGAGATGGATGGTTTTTCTACCGACTCAGGAGTAATCATTCTGGCAGCTACAAACCGTCCGGATGTACTAGACTCTGCCCTACTACGCCCAGGTCGTTTTGATCGTCAGATTGCTATTGATAAGCCTGACATTGTTGGCCGTGAGGCAATATTTAAGGTACACCTGAAGCCTATTAAGGTTTCTAAAGATATTAATCCTAAGAAACTGGCAGCACAGACGCCTGGCTTTGCGGGAGCTGAAATCGCTAACATCTGTAACGAAGCAGCATTAATCGCAGCCCGTCGCAATAAAAAGATGGTGGAAGTGCAAGACTTCCATGACGCGATAGACCGTGTGATTGGCGGTCTGGAGAAGAAAAATAAGATCATCTCTCCTGAAGAGAAAAACATAGTAGCATACCATGAGGCCGGCCATGCTATCGCTGGCTGGTTCCTTGAGCATGCTGACCCTTTGGTAAAAGTAAGTATTGTTCCTCGCGGAGTAGCCGCTTTGGGTTATGCTCAATATTTACCTAAAGAGCAGTTTTTATACACAACAGAGCAAATGCTGGATCAAATGTGTATGGCACTAGGTGGTAGAGCTGCTGAGGAAGTAATTTTTGGAAAAGTTTCTACCGGAGCACAGAATGACCTGGAGCGTATCACTAAAATGGCTTACAGCATGGTCACTATTTATGGTATGAATGACAAGGTAGGTAACGTATCTTTCCATGACTCTCAGCAGAGTGACTATAATTTTAGTAAACCTTACTCAGAAGCTACCGCCCAAACAATTGACGAAGAGGTAAGAAAAATCATTGCAAGCGCTTATGAGCGAACTAAGCAACTTCTGCTAGAAAAAAGAGAGCAATTAGAAGTGCTGGCTAAAGAATTGTTGGACAAAGAAATTCTTTTCCAGTCTGACCTTGACCGTCTCATTGGCAAACGCCCTTTCAGTAAGCCTACTACTTACCAGGCTTATACCGAAAAGGATGAAGAAGAGAATAAGGAAGAGAAAAAAGTAGATCAGGCTGAAGCCACAAAAAGCACCGACACAAGCAACAGCAGTGAAAATGGTAGCGGTTCCTCAGATCAGGATACAAAAGAAGAATCTTCCATAGAAGAAAATAAGAACTCTTAATCTTCAGAAGTTCTAATAAAAATAAAAGAGCTGTTTACGCAGCTCTTTTTTTATGGCCAAATTTTTGAACCACAGCTTACAAAATTTCAAGTAGCGCATTACCTTTGCCGCAATTATGCAAGCTAAGCCAGCCTTTCAGTTTACACTAAACACAGACAAAAAGATCTATTTCGCTTCTGATTTTCATCTGGGGGCGCCCAATTATCAGGAAAGTAGAGCAAGAGAAAAAATCATTTTAGACTGGTTTGATCAAACCCTGACCGATGCAGATGCATATATTTTACTTGGAGACCTATTTGACTTTTGGTTTGAGTATAAATATACCGTGCCTAAAGGTTTTATCAGATTTTTGGGTAAGCTTGCAGAAATAAGGGACAAAGGCATTCCCATAGTAATTTTTACTGGCAATCATGATATGTGGATGTTTGACTACCTCTCTCAGGAGTTAGACTCACCCATTGTCCGTAAGCCTGTAAGTATTCAGATTAATGAACAACTGCTTCATATTGGCCACGGTGACGGACTTGGAGGCGGCGATCATGTATTTAAGGTATTGAAAAAGATTTTTCATGCCCGCATCAGCCAAAAGCTATTCGCTGCAGTACACCCACGTTGGGGAATGGGTATTGCTCACCTCTGGTCTCAGCAAAGCAGAAAAAAGAACCTCAAAAAAGATGAGTCTTTTAAAAGCAAAGAGGAAGAATGGATTTATCAATACTGCCTGGAAGTAGAAGCTAAAGCTCATCATCAATACTATGTATTTGGCCACCGGCACCTACCTTTAGATATACCGCTACATGAAAACAGTCGTTACTATAATATTGGCGAATGGTTAAGCTTTCAGACCTATGGTGTACACGACGGAAAGCAGTTTATACTCAAAACTTTTGAAAAATAAAGTCCTCTACCCTTTTTTAGGCTTTCTACTTTTATGTAATACTGCTAAATCACAGACAAGCGGTTGGCAACTGATAGATAGTCTGGGTATTACTGAAGCCACAAATGTAACTCAGGATGGCATACGCCATATCTATTGGAGTACTGTAGAGGGCGATTTGTACAAATATAATTATCGCCTAGAGGCAGAACAGGAGTTTTCGGCGCCTTACCTTAGCGAGCTGACCAGCCTGGAAGCCTCTCAGATGCTGAAAGTCTTTACTTTTTATCAAAACAGTCAGCAGTTTCAATTTTTTGATCGTTTCCTGACTTCTACCAGCAGAGCCACTATTAAGTCAGAAGATCTTACACATTTTAGCGTAGCCACCTTAAGCAGTGATCAGAAGATCTGGCTATTTGACAATAATAGTTTGCAGATAGTAAAGTACAATCCTATTCTAGAAGCTATTGAGCAACGCATAGATACACGCTACTTTTTACCCGAAGAGGCAAGTATCAAAGCTATAAAAGAATACAAAAACCGACTTTATCTTTGGTACAATAAGGAAGTTATAGTGTTTGATTTTTTGGGAAACCTGATAAAGAAGCTGCCAATAGAAGTAGATACTCCTTTCCATTTTTATCAGGATCATCTGTATTTTGTAAAAAATAAAGAAATGCACAGCTTTCATCTAGCTAGTCTGGAACAGAAGAAATACGTTTTGCCAGTTGACAGAGAGGTGCTGCATGCAATCATTTTGGATAAAAAAGTGTTCTTATTTACTAAAAGCAAGCTCTATACACTTCTGGGTGAGCTTTAACAGCAGTAAATGTAAATTGTTGTTTGCTACTCAAATTTTTTTAATTTATTTGCTTACTTTTGGTAAACATGAAAAAATACAATACACGTCTTGATACTGGTTTAATTACCGGGCTTTTACTATTTTTTTTAGGAGCTCATACCTCTTTAGCACAAGATGTGGCAGTATACCCTTTTCTACGTAGCGCTCAGGATACTTCTATACAACAGACTACTCCTAAACTAAGTGAGACTCGTTTAAGGTATAGCAAAAATCCGCTTAATCAGGATTTTGACTTTGAGCTAAATGCTGTTTCTCAGGGTAAATTTTCCTTAAATGTATTGCAGGATACTAAAGCTATGGTATCTATTAAAGTTTATGATATCATAGGAAACCTGTTGTACGAAGAGAATGTCCGTATTCGTGGCTCTTTTAAAAAAGAGTTTGATCTCTCCTTTCTTAAAACCAAGTTTTTTATTGTAGAAGTAGGTAATGAAGACTTCAATAAAACAAAGAGTATTGTAGTCTCCTAGTTTTGCAGGTACGGTACCCCTGCTGCATAAAGTAGTTCTATCTTAGCTTTTTCGTACTTCGTACTCAGCTTCAATAACTTTACTTTCGCATCTAGCAACTCTGTTTCTCGGGTGTTAATAAGGAAGATGGAGCTTTCTCCATTTTCAAATTTGGTTAGCTCTCCATTAAGTAGTCGCTGATAATTATCTACCATCTGCTCCTGCATAGCCCTCAATTCTACAATATTGGATAGAGTATTGTAAGTTTTCTCAATACTGTTTTCTACCTCCCTGAACTGATTAACTCTTTCATAGTAATTTTGCTCCAGCTTGATGGTATTCTGCTGGAGTTTGGCTCGCTCTTTCCGCAACAAAAGAGGAAAGTAAACCTCCAAGCCTAGTTTATAATCATTAGCAAAAATGTCTGAGCTTGGTTCAAACAAGGTGTTTTCTTCTTTAGAAGGTTTGAGCAACACATTGTACTTTAGATTAATTTCAGGTTTTAACCACTCTCTGCTAAGGCGCTGATCAATTTTAAGCTGCTGGTTTTTAAGGTCCAGCTTAACAATTTCCGGATGCAGCAGGCGGGCACTATCCTGCAAAACCTTGAGTGTGGTCAGGTCCAGAAACTCCTCAGAATTACTTGGGTTAAGCTGAGGATAAGTCTCTCTGGCAAACTGTAAAGGAATACTTTCATCCTCATTACTCAACCACATAAAGGCCGAAGCCTGAATACTGGCATTGGTATACTCAAGCTCCGCCTGCTCCTGCTCTACAACTCGCTCCTGAAAATTGATAAAGGCCTTTAGAGAGTCAAAAGGGGCTACATCACCATTGATAACCTGCTGTACAATACCATTGTAACGTTCCTCTGCCAGGCTTCTCACTTCTGTAACGATAGTATAGTACTGATAAGCATAGTACCAATCCCAATAAGCTTTGGCAGCACTCAGCAGTACTTTATTTATTGCTTTAACTTTATCGGCCTCTGCCATGCTTTGCATTAACTGCGCCTGTCGTACAGATGCTCTTCTTTCATCTATAAACAGCCCTCTTCCCAGAGGTAATGATAACCCTGCATACATAAGCCCATCACTGGTATTACTTAACTGTTCGTTCAGGTACGTTCCGTCATTTTGTTCGTAGCCAATATTAATGTCAGTATTAAACCAGATAGGCACTTCAAGTTTACTGTCCCAGGTTTCATAGTACTGCGTACCTCCAAACTCTTTGGTATTAAACTTTGATTTTAGCTTAGGATCAAAATTTCCGCGAGCCAGACGTAGCTCCTGCCGGGCCATCTCATTTAATGTTTTCGCCTGTCTTACAATAGGGTGATGCTGTAGTATGTTATCAAAATACTCTTCCAGACTTAAGCCCTGAGTAGATACTGTGCTATCTACCTGAGCAAAAAGAGGAATAGAGAAAGTAAAAAGTAGAAAAACTAAAAGTAAGGATAGTTTTATCTTCATAGAGCTAGCTTTTGGCCTTGGCTTCGTAGGTTTCTGTGGTTTCGGTCGGAGCTTCTTTCAGGCTAGGAGGAAAGCCGTTGTAAAGTCGCCAGATCTCGTACCAGAGCGACACCTCATCCAGCATAATAAATCCTTTGGCACCAGAGCCAACACGTAGCAGGTCTGGCCAGTCTCCATCATTAGTTTTGTCTGGAGTAACTAACACCCGGTACTTACCAGCTTTGTCTTTGGTTTCTACATAATCAATAACTTCTACCGTGCCGCCAAAAGTACCTACGGCAACAATAGGCCAACCCGAAAACTGTAGTGCCGGCCATCCATCAAACTGTACACGCACATGTCTACCTTGCGAGAGCAGTGGCACATCCATTGGTCTTACAAAAAGCTCTACTGCCATATCCGGGTCTTCAGGCATTATGGTAACTACTCCCTCCCCTTCTTTAATGGTTTCTCCGATACCAGACTTTAATGCTCGTACAACATATCCGTCCTGAGGAGCGATAATATGGTACTGATCTCTACGAATACGCATATTGGCGTACTCATTTTTAAGCTTGGCCAGAGAGCCTCTAGCATCGTACAAATCAGCTCTGGTCATGTCCCTGTCAGACTCCGCTTTACTAATCTTCTCCAGATACTGTGCTTCAATAGCTCCCAGTTCAATCTGAGCATTAATAAGCTCGTTTTTGCTGGCCAGATACTTATTTTCACTGGAAAGCAACTTCGCTTGCGATTCCTGAAACTTCTGTCTTTTAGCTTGTAGTTCCGTTAAGGATTTAAGCCCCTGATCGTACATCACCTGCTGACGATCAAACTGATTTTTAGCAATATCAAAGCTTACCTTTTCTGCTTCGTAATTCATGCTGTCGCTCATTACTTTCAACTGTGCCTGCTTCAGCTTATTTTCTGCCTGTTGTGTCTTGAGCTCAAGCCCCTCGTTCAGTGCCGTAATTTGCCTATCCAAGGCCTGGGTTTTCTGTTCTTTAGCAGAAATACTAGCTTCTTTGGCTTCTATCTGTTCTTCCAGTCGTAGCAGAAGATCAGGGTCAAAGTACTTGTCTTTTACTTCCGCAATAGTAAGAATAGTATCTCCCTTACTAACAGCCTGTCCTTCTCTGACATGCCAGGCACTAATACGTCCGGGTATTGCAGACTGAATAGTCTGAGGACGGTTTCTGGGTGAAAATGCTGTAACTTCTCCTGTAGCTATAATATTTTGCTGCCAGGGTAGAAAAAGGATCAGAAAAAGAAAAATACCTATACCTCCTAACCACTGAGCCAGTATAACCCCCGCCCTTGGTGACTGCAACACACTCATAGACTCAAGCTTGTAAGCAGGTATATTTTTCGCTTTGGTCTCTTCAAAAGTATTTAGCATCCTTTCTGTATTTATTCGTATGAAGCCACTTCCTGTAAATGCGAGTCGGTTAGTAAAAAGTCGTAGGCACCATCACTAACAATTTCTCCTTCTTTCATAATAATTACCCGGTCACAGTATTTCATGACAAGGGGGTCGTTACTTACCACAATCAGGCTCCACTTCTGATGCGGAGCAGTCAGGTAGTCAATAAGCTTAAGTTTCTCGCTTCGGTCAAATACTTGAAAAAAATCGTTTAGTATAAGCACTTTAGGCTGTTTGGCGATACAACGCGCAAGCGTAAGCTTGTACACTAAAGCTTTAGAAAAATTCTTTCCCCCACTAATTAGCTCAGAATGAAGACCTTTAGGCAACTGGTTTATTTCATCCTCAAGGCCTACATCTTTGATGGCCTGTATCGCTCGCTCTACACTTGCATGTGGTTTACCTACCGTTACATTATCTAACACGCTACCATCAAAAATGTCTTCCTGAGAAACATTTTTAGCAATATGGTCTCGTAAAGTGTTAAGATCCAGATCACGTATAGAATATTGGTTAAAAGTTACTATTCCTTCAAACGACTGATAGATACCATCCATAATGTTCACCAGCGTTGTCTTTCCGCTGGAATGGTACCCACCGATGCAGATTTTCTCTCCTGCTTTTATTCTCAGGTTTATATTGTTTAATGCATTCTGTAACCCTTGGGGATAACGGTAGCTCAGATTTTTGATATTGATATCTATACCGTCCTTAAAACTATAACTGGAGAGCTTGATTTTACCTTCTTTCTCTAGGGGCAGATCTGTTACATGACCAATTTTATCAACAGCCGTTAACATATCATATACCACATCCATATTGATGATAATCTTTTCTACTGCTCCCAGTATCAGCACAATAATAATTTCGGACGCTACAAATTGCCCCAGTGTAATCTGGCGGTCAATAACCAAAAGTGTTCCTAAAATTAGCAGCCCTCCTGTAATGAAGGTCTTGAAAATTACAATATAAGAAAACTGCTTAATCAGCACACTGAAGTGCTCTTTGCGGTACTTTAGGTAGTTGTTGACATTAAAATCGGCCTTCTTCATCGGTAGCAATGTAGTTCCTGCTACTTTGAAGGAGTTAATAGCCCGGGCCAGTTCTTCCAGCCAGAAAGCGACCTTGTACTTGTATTTAGACTCTACAATAGAAGACTTTAACCCTTTTGGTCCGGTAAAGTAAAAAATAGCCATAAGGCTACTGACCAGTAACAAGCCAAAGAAGACAAAGAACGGGTGGTAAAAGGACAGCAGTATCAGGCTAAAGAATATCTGTAGCACTCCTGTAGATAGGTCTATCAATAGCTTAGGAAGGCCTTTTTGTATTGTCATGATATCAAAAAAGCGGTTCATCAACTCCGGTGTGTAGTAGTTGAAAAGCGACTCTGTCTTGATTTTGGGTATGCGATAAGCAAATTCAAAAGAGGCTTTAGCGAAAACTCTTCTTTGCAGTACCTCTACCATTGAAATTTGCATAATCTGTAAACCTCCGGCCACTATTACCCCTATAATTACCAAACTGATGAGCAGTACTACCGAGTTAAACCACATACCTCCCGATACAAAGCTTACTATGGCCTGAGTACCCAACGGTAAGGATAAGCTAACCAAACCTACCGCTACGGCATATATGTAAATGTAAGCAATGTCTTTTTTTTCGGTACCCAAAAGTTTAAGCAAACGGCTGGCTGGGCTTAGGTGGGTTTCACCTTCTTCATCAGCCTCTTTACTTACCATGCTTTCAAAAGGAAAAACCGTCAGGAATACAATATTGCCTTTGTTATCGGTAAATAGTTCAGCTTCGTCTATACTGTAGGGGTCTACCTCAATTTCTTCGTTGAGGTGCAATACGTGTGCTATTAAACCTTTTTTGTTGACAGTAATGATCAGAGGTTCAACTTTATGCCGATGAACCCTAAACATAAGCACTGGATAATCAATCTCTGATAAAAAGGATTCAAAAGAGGCTACCTCCAGATGGTTGGGCATAAAAACCAGTTTTGCCCGGCTTCCTGTTTCTGTAAGGTCGTATATAAAATCGTTTACTTCAGCGGCAGAGTATGTACGTCTACGGTTTTCATCTTGTTTGACAGCAAAGGGATCGTAACTATGGGCTAATTCCTGAGAAAAAGTATGAATGAGTTTGGCAATGAGTCCATTTTCCATTTAGATAGTTTTAGCATATTTTAATATACCACTATCATATACGGTTTTTTCTGAAAATGTTTCAAGAAAATTTGCAGTAATATTGAAATTTTCGTGGTATTTATTGCATTCTTTAATAAAATAATACTTACCTAAAAATAAAAAAGCCTGTACAATGTACAGGCTTTTAAATTATACTAATTGAAATGACTTATTTAACTTCTATAAGTTCAATTTCAAATACCAGATCTTTACCAGCAAGAGGATGGTTAGCATCTAAAGTAATGCTTTCTTCAGATACTTTAGAAATAGTAACCGGAATAGACTGTCCATCTTTTTGCTGCACAGCTAGCCTTTGCCCTACTTCCGGAGTAATGTTTTCTGGAACATCTTTTTTAGGAACTTCCAGTATCATATCTTCTCTTACTTCTCCGTAAGCTTCGGCAACAGGTATATCTGCTACTGTAGTATCGCCTACTTTCATACCATCTACTGCCTTTTCAAAACCGGCGATCATATTTCCCTGGCCCAGAGTAAACTCTAAAGGCTCATTGCGCTCCAAAGAAGAGTCAAAAACGGTACCGTCTTTCAACTTTCCTGTATAATGTACTTTTACTGTGTTTCCGCTCTTAGCAACAGACATAAAAATAATATTTAAGTGAATATATACTTCAACCACCCGACATATTGCCCAGTAGTATTTGGGCCCAAATATACAAAACGCAGCAGCCTCATTGAAATAGATCAGATGCTACTTTGTTAAATACAATTTTAGACACAATTAAGCATTAGTATACTACAATTTGCTGTACACAAAGTGTAGATAATACCAGATTTACTCTTTTATAAGGATAATGGCTTTCATAAAGTTTTTTATTTTTCAAAAAAAATAACATCCTCCCTCTTCCCTTAGCGTTCATACCTAAAGTACACCAGACATAAGCTTATTTTTGCACCTAAATTATTCAGACTGACCCTACAATCTAGTATGAAAAAAACTCTAATTGCTGCTCTACTTACCATACTTACACATGCTCTTTTAGCTCAGGAACAATACACTATTAGTGGCTACATCAAAGATGCCAGCAATGGTGAAGCTCTTATTGGATCTACAGTATCCTTAAGGGAGCGTCCGGGTACCGGTACAGTTACCAATGTGTATGGCTTTTACTCGCTTACTTTACCCCGAGGTAATTATACCATTGACTTCGCTTACCTGGGCTACGAAACCCAAACCAAAACACTTAGCCTGGACAAAGACATGACCATTTCTTTAGAGCTTGGTGACCAGCAGTTGGAATTACAGGAAATTGTTATTTCCGGTGAGCGCCCCGAAGACAATTTTCAGGATGTGAAGATGAGCCGAGAAGAGTTAAAAATAGAAAAAGTAAAATCACTGCCTGCCCTTTTTGGAGAGGTTGACGTACTCCGTACCGTACAGCTTTTGCCCGGGGTGCAATCTGCCGGAGAGGGTACTACCGGTTTATTTGTGAGAGGAGGCTCAGCAGACCAGAACCTGGTACTTTTGGACGAAGCTACCGTGTTTAACCCCTCACACTTTTTAGGTTTCTTCTCAGTTTTTAATCCCGATGCAATCAAAAACCTAGAACTGTACAAAGGAGGTATTCCGGCTCGCTTTGGCGGTCGCCTTTCTTCCATACTGGATATTCAAATGAAAGAGGGTAATGCTAAAAAATTCAGTATTTCTGGCGGTTTGGGTACAATCTCCAGCCGACTTACTGTAGAAGGGCCAATTAAAAAAGATAAGTCATCCTTTATTCTTTCAGGAAGAAGAACCTATGCTGATCTTTTCTTGAGGCTATCTAACGACGAGGATATCAATAACAATACCCTCTATTTTTACGACTTTAATGCCAAAGCTAATTATCGTTTTAACGATAAGCACCGCATATTCGCTTCCGGCTATTTTGGTAGAGACAAATTTGGTATAGCTGATGAGTTTGGGCTTAACTGGGGAAACGCTACTGCCACTACACGGTGGAATTACCTGATCTCGGATAAGCTTTTTCTAAATACGACTCTTATTTACAGTAATTTTGATTATGGTTTTGACATTAATTCGGAAGTAGCAGAATTTACCTGGACCTCTCAACTCAAAGAGTATACCGGCAAACTGGATTTTAATTTTTTTCCGAACCCTAAAAACTCAATTGACTTCGGTTATCAGGCACATTTGTACAAATTCGCCCCACCTAGCATAAGACCTTCCGGCGATACCAACTTTGCTCCACTCATTCTGGATAATAAGTTTGCTCTGGAGCAGGCAGTTTATGCTGGCAACCAGCAACAACTAAGCGAAAGGGTATCTTTAGAATACGGGCTCAGATATTCAGTTTTTCAGCATATAGGACCAGGCAAAGTTTTCCTATACGAAGAAGGGCAGGCTTTATCTGACGAAACCGTTATCGGTACAGAAGAATATGACAATGCTGAAAGCATCAAACTGTATCATGGGTTGGAGCCTCGCTTTTCTGCTCGCTATCTACTTACCAACAATAGCTCGCTCAAGACTTCATATAACCGTATGCGACAGTATTTGCAGGTAGCATCTAATGCTACGGCGGGCTTACCCATAGACCGCTGGATTCCGGCAGATAGTTATGTAGAGCCTTTGATTGGAGATCAGATCGCGGCTGGTTACTTCCGAAACTTTGCAAACAACAGCCTGGAAGCCTCGGTGGAGCTTTACTATAAGTGGATGCAGAATATTATTGACTTTAAGTCCGGCTCCGATATACTACTGAATAATAATATAGAAACTGAAATCTCCGCGGGAAGAGGCTGGGCTTACGGAGCAGAATTTTTATTGAGAAAAAATGTGGGCCGCACTACCGGCTGGTTAAGTTATACACTCTCTCGTACCCGGCGCCAGATTGAAGGCATTAATGAAGGAGAGCCTTATAACGCTAGATATGACCGTACACACGATGTCTCACTGGTGGTCTCTCATCAGTTTAATGAACGGCTTACGCTTTCGGGTACCTGGGTATACTCAACCGGACTCGCAGTTTCTTTACCTTCGGGCCGCTATTCTCTGGATGGCCAGTCAGTATCATATTACGATCCCAGGGGGAGAAACGGCTACCGCTTTCCTGACTTTCATCGCATGGACCTTTCTGCAGTTTTAGAAGGAAAAAAGAAAGAGGGGCGTAAATGGAACAGTAGCTGGAGCTTTTCGGTCTACAATGCCTACGGCCGAAAAAATGCTTTTGTCATCACCTTTGAAGATCTGTATAACGAGGATCCTGGCTTTGATTTGGAAGGTGATGAAGCAGTAGAAAGCGTACGTCCTGCTGCCATTAAAACTTATCTATTCAGCATTATTCCTTCAGTAACTTACAATTTCAAATTTTAAGATGAGAAATCTGATTTTATATATATCTGCTGTACTTTCTGTATTAGGCACAGGAGCCTGCCGTGAGGTTATTGACTATGAACTTCCGGTAGACGATCCTCAACTGGTCATTGAAGGTAACCTTACCCACTGGGCAGCTAACCCAGAAAAAGATGAGGTAAAAGTAAAACTCTCTACTTCTGGCAACTTTTATAATCCTGATGTATCTAACCCTGTAACTGAAGCTGTAATTCAGGTAGATGATCTAAGTAATGGTATAACTTATGATCTGCCACCGGTAGAAAAAGAGCCCGGCACCTTTTTAAACAAAGATATTCCCCTGGCTTTGGAAAACACTTATAAGTTGAGAGTAAGTTATGAGGGTAACGACTACGAGTCTACCGGAACCATATTGCCTGTAGCAGAATTAGATTCCTTTTCTTATAGTTATCGCGAAGAAAGTGTTTTTCTGGATGAGGGATATTATTTCTTCTTTAGTGGCCGTACTCCCAAAGAGCGAGGTATTAATTACTATCGCTTTAAAATCTATGAAGGAGATTCTCTATTTAACGAAAGAGGAGATTACCTGATTCAGAGTGATGAGTTTTTACAGGCAGAAATAGACACCCTACAGCTTGCCAACTACGCTTTTGAAGAAGGTGACTCTGTCCGTATAGAAATGTACAGCCTGGAGCGACCAGTGTTTGAATACTATAATGAGTTGGTAGAACTTCTTTTTAACGACGGAGGACTTTTTAGCTCTCCCCCCAGTAACCCAAGTACCAATATTATAAATACCACTAACCCTGACCGTCCTCCTTTGGGTTATTTTCAGGTATCTTCTGCCCTGGGAGGTGGAGCTACCATAGAAGTTGATGAATAGCATTTGAAAACAATAAGCAATTACTTACTTTTTGCGCGTTGTTAAAATAGATCTGAATGTCAGCTACCGCTATACTAAAACAATATTGGGGATATGACCAATTTCGTCCGATGCAGGAGGAAATTATTGAGAGTGTACTTGCCGGGCACGATACACTGGCCTTACTCCCTACCGGTGGTGGCAAAAGTATTTGTTTTCAGGTACCGGCACTTATGCGAGAGGGAGTTTGTATTGTAATTTCTCCTCTTATTGCCCTTATGAAAGATCAGGTAGAACAGCTCAGAAAAAGAAAAATTTCTGCTGTAGCCATCTATTCTGGTATGAGCCAGAGAGAGATTGACCTGAATTTAGATAACTGCGTGTACGGCAATATTAAGTTTTTATATGTTTCTCCGGAGCGTCTTAAAACTGATATATTTATTGAGCGTGCCAAGCGTATGCGCATTGGACTTATTGCAGTAGATGAAGCTCACTGTATCTCTCAATGGGGATACGATTTTCGTCCTCCCTATCTGGAAATCGCTAACTTCAGGGAGCTTTTCCCTGATATAAATATCGTTGCGCTCACGGCTACCGCCACTAAACACGTAAAGCAGGATATACAGGACAAACTAGCATTTAAGAACGTCAAGCTTTTTCAGAAGAGTTTTGCCCGAGCCAACCTATCTTATGCGGTTCGTAAGACAGAAAACAAGGAGCAGAAGCTGCTAGAGATATTACGAAATGTTTCTGGTACGGCTGTTATCTATGTTCGCAGTAGAAAAAAAACACAAAGTATTGCCCAGTGGCTGCAAAAACAGAACATCAGTAGTGACTTTTACCATGCCGGTCTGCGGAATGATGAGCGCGCCAGAAAACAGGAGGAGTGGATTAGCGACAAAACCCGGGTGATTGTAGCTACTAACGCATTCGGAATGGGAATAGACAAGCCAGATGTTCGGGTAGTTATTCATGTGGACTTGCCCGACAACCTGGAAGCTTATTATCAGGAAGCTGGACGTGCCGGCAGAGATGAGAAAAAAGCTTATGCGGTCATTCTTTATGATCAGAATGACATAGACAACCTAAACAAGCGGATTGAAGATACCCATCCCGATCAAAAATATATACGTCAGATTTACCAATACCTGGCAAACTACTTTAGAATAGCAGTAGGTAGCAGTTACATGGCTAGCTATGATTTTGACCTTAATGATTTTATTAAAACTTATCGTCTGCATAGCGCTCCGGCTTTTCATGCCCTACAGCGATTGGAAGAACATGGTTTTATTCAGCTAAATGAGGCGTATTTTAGCTCTTCAAAGCTACACATCCGAATAGACCATACCGAGATGTATAAGTTTCAGGTGGCAAATGGTAAGTTGGATCCACTTACTAAGGCACTACAAAGGATGTACGGTGGCGAGTTATATGCAAACTTTGTCAGCATCTCTGAGCGTGAACTGGCCATGCAACTTAAGACACCAGCCCATGAAATACGTAAGCAGCTCAGAAGCATGGATGAGATGGATGTGCTTACCTATCAGGAGCAAAAAGACCAGCCACAGCTTACCTTTATGACTCCCCGCTACGATGCCACACGACTGCCCATTTCTGCTCATGCACTAGAACAAAAAAAGTCTATTTACAAAAATAAAGTGGAAGCAGTAGTACACTATACCGAACATCAGCATCGGTGCCGTACCCAACTTCTGCTAGAATACTTTGACGAAATCAATTACGATCATTGTGGAATATGTGATATCTGCGTTGAGAAGAAAAACCTGAGCACAGAAGCTCAGCCATCTCTCTCTCATGAACGATATCAGGAGCTTAACAAACTAGTGAAGCGGTACCTAGCCGGTACACCTACACCAACAGAAAAGTTACTTACTGATTTGCACACAGAAACTCCATCACTTTTGCTGGACACCATTCGACTTATGCTTGACCAGGGCGAATTATACTATGATGAATTAGGCAGATTAGCAGTAGATTAAGCTTAATCTACCTGGGGCTTAAATGCGTCGCTCACATCAATTAATTCTAGGTATGGCTTAAGGCATTTGGTGGTAGTAAAAGGGATAATATTAGATACTTTACTCTTACGCGTATCAAACCAGATCTCAGCGTAAAACTTACCAGTAAAGTATAGGAAAACCTTTCTTCCTGCGAAGTAACGGCTGCATAGCAAAACTCCATTTCCAAGTATGAACTGGGTTCTCTCCTCTAGCGATAGTCTATGAAATGAATACAAATTATCCATACCTTTATATATATTACTTTTTTTATGCAAAATAGCACATATGTATGAAAATATCCAGCTTACATACTTTTTTTTAGAGCGATAATCTAAATAATTATGATAATCGTAATATTTACCTTCCTTTTTTCAACATTCTACAGAATATTGAGTGTAATTCGTCATTTAAGTCAATAAACTTGAAAAAATAAGTTTGACAGAAATTACATAAAAATGTAAATATTAAATTATCACTTTGTGAAATTCCTTTAATCTTTTGTGAAAACACTAGCAATAATGCCAAAAAGAATAGAAATAATGAAAGAAGGAAGTAGCTCAGCCATATGCTGTAAGTAAATACCGTAAACAGGCAATTTCGGTAATACAAACTTAAAAAGAGGTACAGACAGAAAACCACTGAACATAGAAGCTATAGCGCCCTTGGCATTATAGCTCTTCCAAAATAAAGAAAGCACCATCATTGGACAAAAAGTAGCCGCGATACCCGACCAACCAAAAATAACAAACCAGAAGATTGTACGGTCCGGAGAAAGTAGTGCCACTACCATTGCTAAAAGCAGGGCTAATAGCGAAATACCAAAAGTTAGTTGTCGGGAAAGAGAAGAAAGCTGATAATCTTTCAGTTCGGGATGAAAAACCTTTTGGTAAAAATCGCGCGTAATCGCACTAGATGCCAACACTAATAGAGAATCTATGGTAGACATAATCGCTGCTAGTATTGCAGCTACGTAGATAGCACTTACTATTGTAGGCATAAGTGACTCTACCATCAACACTAATACACTTTGTCCGCCGTTTCCTAATACTTCTGTTACTTCCCCTCCATCTACCAAATAGTAATGCCCAAGTATACCAATAGTTACGGCGGAGAAATTCATTAGCAAAGTCAAGCTCAATGCAACCCACTTACCAATATCCAGCTCTTTAGTACTTTTGACAGACATATAGCGTACAAACAGCTGAGGAGAACCCAGATAACCCAGTCCAATCATGACAAAGCCAATTATTCTACTAATGCTTATGACTCCCAGGCCTTCTTCTCCCCATAAACTTAGTAATTGAGGTTTCGTATTTTCTATATTGTGTAAAACCTGAAGCGGGTTATCATACCATAGGAAAAAGTAAATTGGCAGAAACACCAGCCCAAAGAGCATAATTACACCCTGAAAAACATCTGACCAGGCTACAGCTACAAACCCACCAAAGGATATATAGGCTACTACTATAATAAAGCCTAAAATGGCTCCAGCGAAATAATTCCACTCAAAGAAGCTCTCAAAAGCAGTTCCGGTTGCATCTATCTGTGCACTTATGTATATCATTACAAACACAGAAAGTGCTGTAGCGGCCATAGCCCTTAGTAAATGACTTTTGGGTTTAAAACGGCTTTCCAGATAGTCCGGAATAGTGATGCTCCTGTATTTGTCGGTAAGCTTTTTGAAGGGTTTGGCCATAAAAAACCAGGAGATGAACTCACCGCTGAGGGTACCTATAGCTACCCAGTAGGCATGAACACCAAAAACAGCTCCCATTCCACTTAGGCCTAATAACACCCAGGCTGAAGACCCGGTAGCTCGCGATGAAAAAGCAACTACCCAAAAACCAAGCTGCTTCCCTCCTACATAATAATCCTGTATACCCTTAACCCTGCGTGCTGCCAGGTACCCAATACCAAACAGCACTGTAAAATATAAAAGCAGAATAAGATAGTGGGCCAGCATTCTTCTTACTGGCTTAGGGTAGACAAGGCTCGCTCAGATGCTTTAAAAGCATTAATTTCTTCCTCTGTTTCCTTAGGATTTACCTGCATAGATTGCTTATAGTAGTAAGAAGCTCTTTCAAGATTTTCCAGTTCATGGTACACATCTCCTAAAGACTGATAGCTGAGCCAACTAGGGTTTACTTTTACATTTAGCTCAAATATAGCTTTAGCTTCTACTTTTTTTCCGTCTGCCAGTAGGTCTATCCCTAAAGCATGCAGCTCTTCTTCGGTATTTTCATAATCGTAGGGAAATGATTCCCGCAAATGATAAAAATGATCAATAGCAGCCTGAACACTCTGCTCCTGAATAATATCGTACAAGGCTGTTCGCATAGAGCGTTCCGGAACCTGGTAAGCCTGATTAGATAAGACCTTTCTAACTTCCTGTGTAATTTCATTCATACGAGCTGTACTAACGTTTCCCGTATTGCTCAAAATAATAACTACATGCTCATCCTCTACAAATCGAGCCATAAAAGAGCTGTAGCCGGTAATATGCCCACTATGGAACTCCATGGAAACTTCGCCCCCCCTGCTACCCGGCACCTTAGTAAGTCCTATACCATAGCCATAAGTATTGCTATAAGGTGTAATCCAGGTATCACTAGAGTCACTATAAGCTGTAGTCATTGTTTTTTTTCCTCTACGTGAAAGCAATTTATTGCTATGCAAAGCTCTATCCCAAAGGTAAAGGTCTTCTACTGTAGAGTACATATTACCCGCACCTTGTAAGTTGGCCATATACAGGGGCCTGGCATTTTCATAATTTTCTAGCTCACGTACATAGCCATAAGCTCGCTTGTTCAGAATTCTAAGTCTGCTATCAATGCCCGAATTACTCATTCCTGCCGGGCTCAATATTTTTTCCTGAAGCAGTCGTTCAAAAGAGACACCACTCACTTTCTCTAAAATAATACTGAGCAAAAAGTAGCCAGAATTATTATAACTGTACCTGCTACCGGGTTCAAACTCCAGGTCGCCGCTGCAAAAACGCCGGGCTAGCTCATCGCTGCTGTAATGGTTTACCAGAGAGTCTGACCACACATATGGAATACTGGTATAATTGGGTATACCCGAGCGGTGAGTGAGTAGATGATGAATACTTACTTTATTTCCTGTATCCTGACGATACTCCGGATAATAAGTAGAAATAGTGCTATCCAGATGTATCTTTCCTTCTTCTACCAGTTGCATTACCAACATAGCTGTAAACTGCTTGCTAATAGATGCAATATCAAAGCGGCTATCTACCTCATTAGGAATGTTCCATTCCCGATTAGCCAAGCCAAAAGCATTTTTGTATAAGACATTTCCTTTTTCAGCGACCAAAACACTACCCTGAAAACCATCATACTCATGGTACTTGCTAAAAATATTATCTATAGCTTCTTTTTTATTAACAGTTTGAGACTGGGCGGCATGACCAAAACAGTTTATTAAAAGTATAAAGGCAAGTATGTAGGCAGGCTTATTCATAAAGTTTTTCGTCGTTTCTGTATTCTTCAATTCGTAAAGTTAACAACAAATATAGAATAGATAGGTTGAAAAACCGGCTTTATACTTTAGTCTCCCCTACCCGTAGCCTACGGGTACGAATTAAGTAGCAAATACTTGATTAATAGTACATTGGAAACAAAATGAATTTTATTTCATGATTATATGTGCTATATTTTTAATTGACTATTCTTGCTGGTATCAAGATTGTACTGGTCAGAATACATTATCCAAATCAAACCAGTGTAATTTGTCCGAAATGAAAAAGCAGACCGTCAGATTATGCTTATTGTTGTTCTTTTGCTTTAGTTCCTCCCTGTTTAGCTCCGCTTTGGCAAAAGGTCCGATAGCATCTATCCCGTTCGAGCTTCATGCCGAGCATATATTTATCAAACTTTACATCAACAATCACCCTTCACCGCTTGACTTTATTTTTGACACCGGTGCCGCTTCTACCGTTGTAAGTGAACATAAAGCCAAACGTATGAAACTTCCTAGCGATGGGTTTACCTCTGTTCGTACAGCAAAAGGCCCATCACTGGCATATTATTCCAAAAGAGGAACGATAAAAGTAGGTGATATAAATGTTCAGAATGTACGTATCTCACATTTGTCTTTAAGCCACCTAGATAGAGTACTGGAACGTAATGTTGATGGTATTATTGGACATGACTTACTCAATAGATATGTTATACTGGTAAATTACGATAAGTTTGCACTGGACTTTTACGATCCTCAAAATTTTCAACCCGCACGTAATTTTACAGCCCACAAGGTTGAGCTGATTGCTGGCAGACCATATATTAACGCAGCATTGACTTTGGAGAATGGAGAAACATTGGAAGGAAGACTTCAAATTGATAATGGTTCGGGCTCTTCTATTACAGTATATTCCCCTTTTGTAGATAAGTACAAACTGTCATCTAAAGTAGGACGAACAGAGCTGGTCTATACGATGAATTTTACTGGTATGATAGACAAAAACTATGCAGGCAGATTGCCTGGCTTTGATGTGGGCAATTACAGACTGACCAATGTCCCCATCCGCTTAAATCGTTCTAAATACCATAAACGTGCTTTTATAGATGGTGTAGGACATATTGGAAATGGCTTGCTCAAGCGTTTCAATATTGCATTTGACTACCGAAACGGAATCACCTATTGGTACCCCAACCAGTCATTTGTGGAGGAGTTTAGAGAAGCTTATTCCGGCCTGGTAGTTAAGACCGATCAACAGGAGGAGAAAATATTCGTAAAAAGAGTGTTTGACAACTCACCTGCTGCGCTAGCTGGCCTTGTGGAAAATGATGAAATAGTGATGATTGACAATATAAAGACAGAAGGCCGTACCTCCTACGAAGTAAACGACCTTCTAAATCAAGCGGCTAGCAATATTGAAATTGTGATAAAAAGAGATAATCAACTGAAAAGGTTGAGGCTTAACCCCCGAACATTGTAAAAAGATTAGCCATTAAGCACAGCACGCATAGATTTTAAATTAGACTCGCTGTGCTTAATATTCTTTTTAAGAAAATCTTTTTCTACCTCAGCACTTCTGTCTTTCACTTTCTGCAGAACTACATCTGCTTTATGCAAATACCCAAGGGCTTCTTCCTGTGCCCCTATTGCCTGCTCTATAGCTTCTCTGGACTTGAGTTCACGAGCAATTTTGCTCATAATGCTATGTGCATAATCCATATACGCTCTCGCCATTTCTACATGGTTATCAGGGTTAAAGGCATACGCTTCAGTCGCCATCTTTAGAGTACGCTCAGCTCCTTCCAGTTGATAAATTGTTTCTATATGTCTGGCATAGTCCGCGCACTTAGATTTTGCTGATAATTCTCGAGAAATTGCCTCTTCTCCTTTGGCAAATGCCTTCATACTCACAGGACAGTCTAACAGCTGCCACATAGGGTGTAAGGGCATATGGTCTTTTACAAACTCTTCCGGAGCGGACAGAAAGTATTTCTCGTTGAAGCTGGCTACATATTGCATTTTGTCGTTTAGCCCACCAGCTCCCCAGGTGGCATCCAGAAGGTACCATTTGCCCTCTATTTTAACAGCATTCCAGGCATGATCAGCAGTACTAAAATCGGTGCGGTTTCTGTTTGCAAAGCCCTTGCTATAGCCTGGAACCAGGTGGCTGGTAATACCCACCTCATTACATAGGGCCGTAAAAAGGTCAGCATATCCCTGGCATACGGCTTTTCTGTTTTTTAATACATCTTCTGGGGTAATATTCAGTGAGCTACCTGGCCGGTATCTACGAAAAAGCTCTACGTCATAAGCTATGTTTTCTGACATCCATACGTAGAAGCTTCTTACTTTCTCGAAATCATTTTTTGCAGGTTTCACCAGGTAGGCTGCCAGTTTTTCTACATTTGTAGCGTACTTTGTGGGCGTTTCTCTGGCGTGGCTGTCTATTCGACTAAATTCGGTAGGAGGCTTAGCTATGCTCAGATGGCACAGCAGCAATAAAATACTGAAGAACGTTAACTTTTTCATAACACCTTGTTTATTCAAAGGTCATGGATTCAGAATAACTTTCTGATCCACAACCTATTTTTTCCTTACACAGGTTTCAAAGCTAACGTTCTTTGAGGCTAATTAATTTCCTCAGGCTATCTTCTTGTATTTGATACGTTTAGGTTCAGTATCGCCCAGACGTTTCTTACGGTTTTCTTCATAGTCGCTAAAGTTGCCTTCAAACCAGTATACCTGAGAGTCACCTTCAAATGCAAGTATGTGAGTAGCCACTCTATCCAGGAACCAACGGTCGTGAGAAATAATAACCGCACAGCCCGCGAAACTTTCCAGAGCCTCTTCCAGTGCACGCAGGGTATTCACATCCAGATCGTTGGTAGGTTCATCCAACAGCAAAAGGTTTGCACCTTTCTTTAACATCATAGCCAGATGCACACGGTTACGCTCACCTCCGGAAAGTTTGCCTACTTTCTTTTCCTGATCTGCTCCGCTAAAGTTAAATTTACTCACATATGCGCGCGAGTTAACCTGCTTTCCTCCTAATTCTATCAGTTCATTACCTCCGGATATTGTTTCCCACACACTCTTATCCGGGTTAAGAGCATCATGTTCCTGGTCTACATAGGCTAACTCTACGGTAGAGCCCAAATCTATATTACCATGATCTGGCTGTTCTTTTCCTGTAATCAGATTGAACAATGTGGTTTTACCTGCACCATTCGGACCGATTACTCCTACTATACCAGCCTGCGGTAAATTGAAAGTCAGGTCTTCGTAAAGCAGCTTATCGCCATAAGCTTTGGAAACATGCACAGCTTCCAGCACTTTATTTCCCAAACGAGGTCCGGGAGGAATAAACAGCTCTAGTTTGGATTCTTTTTCTTTAGCCTCTTCGCCCAGTAGCTTATCGTAGGCACTCAGACGAGCTTTAGCTTTAGCCTGCCTGCCTTTGGGTGTCATGCGTATCCAATCCAGTTCTCTTTGTAAAGTCTTTTGTCTCTTCGACTCTGACTTTTCTTCTTCTGACAGGCGATTTTGTTTTTGCTCAAGCCAACTGGAGTAGTTGCCCTTCCATGGAATACCTTCTCCCCTGTCCAGTTCCAGAATCCATCCGGCTACATTGTCCAGAAAGTAGCGGTCGTGAGTCACAGCGATAACAGTACCTTTATACTGCTGCAGGTGCTGCTCCAGCCAAAGTACAGATTCAGCATCCAGGTGGTTAGTAGGCTCGTCCAGCAGCAGCACATCAGGCTCCTGTAGCAGCAAACGACAAAGAGCTACTCTTCTCTTTTCCCCTCCGGAAAGCGTAGCCACTTTAGCATCTGAAGGAGGGGTGCGTAGCGCATCCATAGCGCGCTCCAGCCTTGTATCCAGTTCCCAGGCGTTTACCCGATCCAGCTCTTCCTGAATTTTGCCCTGCTTATCAATTAGCTTCTCCATTGCATCCGGGTCTTCCATTACTGCCGGATCAGCGAAAGCTTCGTTTACTTTTTCAAATTCTTTAAGGAGGTCAACCACTTCCTGCACCCCTTCTTCTACTACTTCTCTCACGGTTTTTTCCTGATCTAATTGAGGCTCCTGCTCCAGCATTCCTACTGAGTAACCCGACGAAAAAGCTACTTCTCCCTGATAGTTTTTTTCTGTACCGGCAATAATTCGTAGTAATGTTGACTTTCCTGCACCATTTAATCCGATAACTCCTATTTTTGCGCCATAGAAAAAAGATAGATATATATTTTTTAATACCTGTTTTTGGGGAGGATAAATTTTGCTTACCCCCGACATTGAAAAAATAATTTTCTCATTACTCATGATAATAGCTTTTTATAAGTATTCTCTGCAAAAAATTTAAGTTGAATTAAAAAATTTCCTGCAAACGATAAATAGTAAAGAATAACAAATTAATTATAAATTCAACATATTTTTGCGCGTCGCACAAAATTTAATTATCATCGTATAGGGTAAAATATGCATTAAAAAAGCGCCTTTTTATCGCTAATAATCAATCTTAAACTAACATTAGAAAAGTGGAGTCAAAGAATCCCTACGGTTTTATCAAAGAGGGTAAAATCTATCGTAATGCTTTTCTTGAATATCCCGAACGTGAGATCGGAGAGGTCCGAGAAAGTGAAGAATCGACCATCAAGTATTTTGAAGACCGCTTTGCTATGGCGGAAAACAAAGTGTACAACCTCAGCAAGGCAGTAGAAGAGTCCGATAACAAAGGATCGTACCTGATGAAGTTAGTGCATATGCGAGAGCAGCTCGCTAATTTTGATGCCCTCGGTGACTATATCGTGTTATACGATAAGCTTGACGAACTGGAAGAGATGCTACGCGAGATTATCTCTAAAAACCGCGTAAAAAATCTGGAGATTAAAAGAGCACTCATAGTAGAAGCAGAAGCTTTTGAACATAGCACCGACTGGCAGGAGGCTACCGATCAGCTTAAGGAAATTAAAAACAAATGGATTCGTACCGGTGCTGTTGAAAAAGAGTATGAAGAAGAGATAGAAGGCCGCTTTACCGAAGTTTTAGATAATTTCTTCCAGCGAAGAAACCAGTTCTTCGAAGATCGCAAGAAAATGGTTGGCGAGCGCATACAAAAGTACTACGATATCATTTATGAGCTAAGAGGCTTATTACGCAGCGATGACAGACAGGCAGCAAAAGAAAGAGTAAAACAGTTACAATCAGACTGGCGTGATATCGGTAAAATTCCCCCCAAATTATACGGCAAGCTATTTAAAGACTTCAGATACTTAACCGGCAAAGTATTTAAACCACAGAATCGCTATGGTTCTGGAGGAGGCTATCGTTCTCCTCAGGGCGGAGGCGGATATCGATCTTCTTCACCACGCCCCTCAGGTGGTGGAGGCTACCGCCCTTCAGGAGGCACTGGTAGTAGTTACCCTCCACGCAGAAGGCCAGACAATCGTTTTGAGCCTGAGTACAATATCACAGAAATGCTTGAGCGCAAAAAAGAGTTACTCTCTCAGGCTACTCAACTTGCCGAACGCGAAGGTGAAGATGTAGTAGAAGATGTAAAAAGGCTAAGATTTCTGTGGAAAAGAACAGGAAGACTCCCTCGTGATGTAGGGGGCAGTATCTCTTCTGACTTTACCAGAGCCTGTGATATGGCCAGCGAAAAGAGCTTTCTCAACCGCCTGGTACGCTCTAAAAACCCTGATTATGATAACATAGATTCTCAGGAAAAAATAAACCTTAAAATTAATCTTTTAAGCAACCTAATCGTAAGAGACGAAAAAGAACTGGATGTATATAAAGAAAACGTTGAAAAGTTCTCTTCTAATACTTACAATGTAGACCGTGAGGTAAGCATTAAGCTGAAGGCACAACAAAGAAAAGTAGAGGTAAAGAAGGCGTTGATGGAGGAGCTGATTAACGGCCTTAGAGCCCAGAAATAATCAAATAGAAATTTGTTGTTTTGAACTTTTTTTTATTGCATGTTATTAATCTCGTAATTACAGACGGAGAGGTAACATATTATTTTTACTGCTGGTAAGAAATTTGTTATCCTAAGAATGTTTTTTAAGATTTTACTTGCAATAATACTTTATTACATTATATAATTTGAATCAAATTAATTAGAAAAGAAAAAGATTAGGATCATGTACTGGACATTAGAATTAGCTTCTTATCTTGAGGATGCTCCCTGGCCTGCAACCAAGGATGAACTCATAGACTTCTCAATCCGTTCAGGAGCTCCTTTAGAGGTAGTGGAGAATTTACAGGAATTGGAAGACGATGGTCAGCCTTATGAAAATATCGAAGAGATATGGCCTGACTACCCTACTAAAGAAGATTTCTTCTTTAACGAGGACGAATACTAAACCACGATTTAAGAGCCAAAAATTTGCGTATTAATAGCGCTTACGAAGGCAGGGAGCTCCACAACGCCTCTGCCACTCTTAAATCTTCTTTCGTTGTAATTTTAATATTTTTATAGTCACCCTCTATTAGGTTGATCGTAACTCCGCTTGCCTCTAATACACTGGCATCATCACTCATCATCTCTGCCCCTAGATTCGCATAGGCTTCTTTAATCAGTGACAATTTAAATGTCTGAGGCGTTTGAATCAGACGATATTCACTTCTATCTACTGCTTTGTTGCTCTGCTTAACACTCCACCGGATAGAGTCTTTAAGCGGCACAGAAACTATTGCATTTCCTTTAGCTTCAGCTTCCTGAAAAGACTGATGAATAATTTTCTGGCTTACCAGGGGCCGAACCCCATCGTGTATGGCTACTAAAGCTTCTGAGAAATGAATGGCATTGAGGCCATTACGGACTGAGGCTGTCCGATTTGCGCCCCCACTAATGATGAGGTGAGGAATTTGAAAGTGGTATTTTTCGCACAATTGCTGCCAGCGATCTTTTTCCGCTTCGGGCAGTACCAGTACGATTTGCAACTGCTGATCGTAGTGGGCAAAAGCTTCTAGTGTTCGCATGAGTATAGGCTTTTCGTGCAGCATTAAAAACTGCTTAGGAATAGCCATCCCCATTCTTACACCACTTCCGCCCGCTACAATTACAGCGATTTTTTGCAAAACGAAGCTCTGTTTAAATAATTAGCATAGCATCACCGTAAGAGAAGAATTTATACTTCTCCTTAACGGCAGTTTCGTAAGCATGCATAATCAGCTCATAACCTCCAAAAGCACAAGCCATCATCAGTAAGGTAGACTGGGGCAAGTGGAAGTTAGTTACCAAAGCGTTACAGATTTTAAACTCGTAAGGAGGGAAAATAAATTTATCTGTCCAGCCTTCATTTGCTTTAAGGCGCCCATTAGCAGATACAGAAGACTCCAGCGCACGCATAGAGGTAGTTCCTATTGAACATACTCTCTTTTTATTGTCTAGAGAGCTATTTACTATATTTTCTGTTTCTTTGCTGATAGCAAAGTTTTCAGAATCCATTTTGTGCTTTGTCAGGTCTTCTACGTCTACTGAGCGAAATGTACCCAAACCAACGTGGAGAGTGATAGAAGGCATATGTACTCCTTTTATTTCCATCCTCTTCATCACCTGGGGGGTAAAATGTAGACCTGCCGTTGGAGCAGCTACCGCACCTACATTTTTTGCGTATATGGTTTGAAAGCGCTCACGATCATCAGGTTCAACTTTTCTTTTGATATACTTAGGGAGAGGTGTTTCACCAAGAGAGTCAATAATTTTGTAGAACTCTTCGTTTTCGCCATCGTAAAGGAAGCGTATTGTTCTACCACGAGAAGTAGTATTGTCAATTACCTCTGCTACCAGTTCACCATCACCAAAGTAGAGTTTGTTTCCTACTCTTATTTTTCTGGCGGGGTCTACCAGCACATCCCATAGATGCATCTCCTGATTAAGTTCTCTTAAAAGAAAAACTTCTATCTGTGCACCAGTTTTTTCTTTGTTACCATACAGGCGGGCAGGGAAGACTTTGGTATCATTGACTACCATAGCATCACCTTCGTCAAAATAATCTACGATATCTTTGAAAACTTTGTGTTCGATTTCTCCAGTATCGCGATGTACTACCATCAGTCGTGCTTCGTCTCTTACTTCAGCGGGATACTGAGCAATAAGTTCTAAAGGAAGGTCAAACTTAAATGCCGATAATTTCATAAGATGTAATCAGAATTAGTTAGCTTGCTATAATAATAAGGAATATGTGTGCTAAGACAGCCGTACCTGTAAAGCAAATCGCAAAGTTACACATTTGTTTTGAAATCGTCACATATTCAATTCTAAATTAACCACTAGCTGGCAGATAGGATATCTTAACATGATCTTCATCAAATTAGTTGCTGAAAGCCTTGTTTTTGCCTGGCAGGCCCTTAAAGCCAATGTACTGCGTACTGTACTCTCATTATTGGGGGTTACAATTGGTATTTTTGCCATCATTACTGTGTTTACAGTGGTAGATTCGCTGGAAAGAAGTATTCGGGATAGTTTGTCTTTTTTAGGCGATCAGGTAATACGAGTAGAAAAATGGCCGTGGATTTTTGAAGACAACTACCCCTGGTGGAAATATTACAAACGCCCACAACCTACACTAACCGAATTTGAATTTCTTCAGGATAACATCACGCTGGCTTCCAGTCTTACTATTTTTGCTGAGCGGGGCAATGCATTAATACAGCACGAAAGCAGTAGTATGAATGACGTACAGCTTATTGGTGTTTCTTTTGAGTACAACCAGGTATACGACACTCCTTTAACTTACGGACGCTACTTTTCTTCCCGAGAAATTGACCAGGCCAGAAATGTAGCACTTATTGGCTACGAAATTGCTCAAACGCTTTTCCCCTACTCGAACCCCTTGGGTAAAGAAATTAAAATAAAAGGCCTTAAGTATGTAGTGGTAGGCGTATTTGAAGAACAGGGAGAAAATATAATTGAAACACCAAGTCTGGATGCTACCTGCCTCATTCCTTATAACAGCTTCTTGAAATTATACGCCAGCGGCAGCAGATTTGGAATAGGCTCTACTATTGGGTTGCGAGGCTTTGAGAATGATGAAGGACTTATAGAGCTTGAAAACGAAGTGATTGGGCTTATGCGCAGCCGTCGTGGCCTACGCCCACTGGAAGAAGAGAATTTTGCGATTAACCGCCCCGAAGCCTTTGCTGAGGTTGTCAGCAATATTTTTGATGTCATTGGCATTGCAGGTTGGATTATTGGCAGCTTCTCCATACTGGTGGGAGGCTTTGGAATAGCCAACATCATGTTTGTTTCGGTAAAAGAGCGTACCAATATTATTGGTATACAAAAAGCTTTAGGAGCAAAAAATCATTTTATCCTCTTTCAGTTTTTGTTTGAATCTATCTTTCTGAGCCTGATCGGAGGATTGGCAGGACTGCTACTGGTCTATCTTATTACCTTCATTCAACTAGGTTCACTAACGCTGCTTCTTACCCCTAAAAATATTATCTTAGGATTGACGGTATCTTGTCTGGTAGGTATAGTTTCCGGATTGATACCTGCCCTGGTGGCTTCTCGTATGGACCCGGTTGAAGCCATTCGTAGCTAGATCATTCTACACTTTGCTCTGTTTTGGCTTTAGCATCTGCTAATCGGGGGTTTTTCACTTTCATTTGCAGGCAGTACTTCATGAGTGGTGCAGAAGTAACTATTGTAAAGATTACCATAACCAGTATTGCCACAAAAATTTCTTCGGTTATCAATCCAGCTTCCAGTGCTATAGCACCAAGAATTACCTCCAGCGTTCCGTGGGTATTCATTCCAAAACCGACTGCCAAGGCCTGAGAAGATTCCAAGCCACCTTTACGCGCACCGAAATACGCACCACTCACTTTTCCCACAAAGGCCAGCACAATTAGTACCAGTACCAGAGGAAGGTTAAAGCTGCTTACAAAATTGATATGCAGCCCTATAGACACAAAAAAGAGGGGAGCAAATATACTATTGATGAAATGATGTAAAATTTCTTTAGCACGCTCGGTAAGGTGTTGCGAATCTCCTACCGCTACTCCAATAATAAAAGCTCCAAAAATGGCATGAATACCTATAAACTCAGTAAAAGCTGCTGCCAGCAGGCAAAAAGCCATAGCAATAGACAATACGCCTCCAGGCCAGGTCATTTTTTTATTAACCCAGGGTAAGCCTTTATTAATCAATCCTTTACCCAGAGTAAGCATTACCAAAGTAAATCCTATTGTTAGCAGAATTGTCTGCCATACGGCCATGCCCGAGCCACTTCCCAACATACTTAGAATAACAGTAAAAATCAGCCAGCCCAGCAGGTCGTTGATCATAGCAGAAGCAATAATCAGCATGCCCATACCAGATTTGAATAAGGACAAATCCATAAGGATACGCGCAATAACCGGCAAAGCTGTTATAGCCATTGTTGTACCTATGAAGAGGGCAAATACCAGCCTTTGATCACTTTCTTTGCTTAACTGGAAAAAATCAGGGAAGTAATATGTAGTTACAAAACCTAAGATGAAGGGGACAGTAAGGGCAAAAAAGCTGGTGAGCAGGGCCTGTTTACCTTGCTGCCATACGATGTGCAGCTCCACTTCCATACCTGCAATAAAAAGTAACAGTATTACAGAAAGCTGAATGAAGCCATCTAATGCGATAGCAGTAGCACCACTTGCGGGAAAAAGCCAGCTAAAGGCTTCGGGTGAGACCGCACCCAGGATTGTAGGCCCCAGAATAATGCCCGCGATAATCTCTCCAACCACTGCTGGTTGTTTAAAAACCCTAAATAATTCTGCCATCAGCCTGCCTACGCCCAGCATCATGCTTAACTGTATCAGTAGGTTGACAACCTCTGCATGATTAAGTTTTTCCATACAACAAAAAAATGAACCTTCTTAAAGATAACAAAAAAAGTATAGGGTGGGCTATCCCTTATGATGAACAACCAAAAGATTGGTAGGAAGGTCAGCCAGTAGGTATTCCATATCGTGAGGAAAAATTCTGTCAAGCAGATTCAGCTTATGCTCAGGAGCACCCAATACCAGCAAGTCAGATTTTACTCTACGAGAAAATTTCGCTATCTCAAACTCTGGTTTACCAGCAATAACTTTGACATTAATATTAAGGCCAGAGGTATCCAGCTTGCCCAGCATCCGATTGACGTTTTGCAGTTCTTCATCCAGAATTCTCCTTTTGGTTTTGCTGTATTCATTCTCATTACCTTCTTGCCCGGCAACTGCCATAGCTAGCCCCAGCATACGCACCTCGCGCAACACATGTACCTGTGAGGCTTTTTCTATTTTACCTAAGGCCACGCCTTTAGTAAGGGTAGATAGCAATGCCTCATTTTCTCCACCATTGATCACAATTTTGCGAAATGGCTTGGGTTGGTTAGAAGGGTTGACCATTACCAGCACAGAACATTCTGCCTTGCGTAATATGGTACGGGCTACGGAGCCTATATAGTAGCGAAAGATATTCTCTTTGCGCATAGCACCTGCCACCAGTAGGTCTACTTTTTCTTTACGGCACACTTTTAAAATCTGCTTGGCGGGTTCACCTTTCTGCCATACCACCTTTACTGCAGACTCATCAAAACCAATATCCTGTAGCTTGCTATGCAGCAGTTCTTCTTTATCAGCGGTTTTGTTACCTACATGTATAATGACAAGCTGGGCCTTGAACAACTCCTGAAAGCGACGGGCTTCGCTAAGAATAGCTTCGTAACGAGGAGAGAAGGCTAATGCAATAGCTAATTTTTTGAACATTGTAATAGCAAAAGAATCATAAATACTGGATACAAATTAACAGAAAGAAACCAAAAGCTATGCTAAACTAAGAGCTTATGATGGTTTTTATTTTTTTACAAACCATTAGTTGATAAAACGATTTGTAAGATAATGAATGGATTTGCCCTTATGATGCCTTCTTGTGCCATTATTAGGACAATGTGTAATACGACTGTTTTTATAAACAACTCAAAATTGAGGGCTAATATTGAATAGAATTAAGAGATTTTTAGTATCATGGCTCTAGATTATGCATAAATGAGCAGACAGTTTTAGAGTGAACAACCTATATTTTTAAACTCTCTTCAGATTTTTATAATAACACAACTAACCATATGGAAAAATATATCCTCGCATTAGATCAGGGCACTACCAGCTCACGCGCTATCGTTTTTGATCATCAGGGTTCTATTATAGACATTGCACAAAAAGAATTTAAACAGTACTACCCTAAACCTGGATGGATAGAGCATGACCCTAATGAGATATGGGAAACCCAACTCCAAGTAGCTCAGGAAGTACTCAAGAAAGCTCACCTGAAAGCCAGTCAAATAGCCGCTATCGGTATTACCAATCAGCGCGAGACCACTGTATTGTGGGATAAAGAAACAGGAGAGCCCGTACACAATGCAATTGTCTGGCAAGACCGCCGCACCTCTAAATACTGTGACCAACTACGCGAAGAGGGCTTTGAAGAAACCATAACCGAAAAAACTGGCCTTATCTCCGATGCCTATTTTAGCGGCACCAAAGTAAAATGGATATTAGACAATGTGCCCGAAGCACGCAAAAAAGCAGAGAAGGAACAGCTCGCTTTTGGCACAATTGACTCATTCCTTATCTGGAAACTTACGGGAGGCAAGCTTCACATCACCGATGTTACCAATGCCAGCCGCACACTCCTCTACGATATCCATAAACTCTGGTGGAGTACTACCATCACAAAAAAGTTTGGCGTACCTATGTCCATTCTCCCGCAGGTAGTACCAAGCAGTAAAGAATACGGAAAAACCGACCCGGAATTGTTTGGAGAGGCAATTCCAATCGGAGGTATTGCAGGTGATCAGCAGGCAGCACTTTTCGGACAAATGTGTACGCAACCCGGTATGATTAAAAACACATATGGTACCGGTAGCTTTGTCGTGCTTAACACCGGAGAAAAGCCAATAAGCTCTAAAAACAGACTACTTACTACTATTGCCTCGCAAATAGATGGCAAGACCTCTTATGCACTAGAAGGTAGTATTTTTATTGCTGGTGCTGTAGTACAATGGCTTAGAGATGGCCTGGGAATTATTAAATCTTCTTCTGAAATAGAAGCTTTAGCCAATAGTGTTGATGATAATGGTGGCGTTTATCTGGTACCTGCGCTTACCGGATTGGGTGCTCCCCACTGGGATCAATACGCCAGAGGCACAATAGCCGGAATTACAAGAGGAACTACTGCCGGGCATATCGCCAGAGCAGCAATGGAAGGTATTGCCTATCAGGCTATGGACGTACTTAGAGCCATGCATGATGATGCAGATATAGAGTTGAAAGAGCTTAGGGTAGATGGAGGAGCTACGGCCAACAATACGCTCATGCAATTTCAGGCCGATTTACTTCAGATGCCTGTTGTACGCCCTAAAATTATGGAAACTACAGCTCTGGGTGCAGCGTACCTGGCAGGGCTGGCAGTTGGTTACTGGAGCAGTCTGGAAGAAATTCAACAACAATGGCAGGAAGATCGTACTTTTACACCAGATAAAGACTTTGATGCCACAGAACTACGTAAACATTGGGATAAAGCAGTAGAAAGATCAAAATCATGGATTGAAGAGTAAACAATTTTATCCTCATCTTTTTTAGATAGCTGTACTTATCAACCCCAAAGATTAAGATGGATAGAGAAATAATGATTAATACCATTGCCGAACATGATACCATCTGGGACGTGATCGTCATTGGAGGAGGTGCCACCGGCTTGGGTGCTGCGCTAGAAGCCTCTTCCCGAGGCTATACCACCCTACTGCTGGAACAGGCAGACTTTGCTAAAGGAACTTCCAGCCGCAGTACAAAACTTGCCCATGGCGGAGTCCGCTATCTGCAACAGGGAGATGTGTCCCTGGTTGTGGAAGCCCTGCATGAACGTGGACTGATGATGAAAAACGCACCACATCTGGTAAGAAACCAGGCCTTTGTTATTCCTACTTACGACTGGTGGGGAGGCCCCTTCTATACTGTAGGCATGAAGGTGTATGACGTGCTTGCCGGAAAACTGGGCTTAGGACCTTCCAAAAGCTTATCTAAAGAAGAGACTTTAAAGCTTATTCCTACCGTAGAGCCGGAAGGCCTAAGAGGTGGTGTAATCTATTACGATGGTCAGTTTGATGACGCTCGCCTTGCCATCAACCTTGCCCAGAGTTGTGCCGATACCGGAGGCACCCTGGTTAACTATATGAAGGTAAAAAACCTTATCAAGGCTAGTGATATGGTGAGTGGAGTGGTAGCCGAAGATGTAGAAACCGGCAAAGAGTATAAAATTCAGGGTAGAGTAGTTATTAATGCTACAGGTGTCTTTGTAGACGATATTCTTAAAATGGATAATCCTGATGCCAAACCTATTGTACGTCCGAGCCAGGGGGTACATATCGTACTTGACAAAGAGTTTTTGCCCGGAGACTCCGCTATAATGGTACCCAAAACAGATGATGGGCGGGTACTTTTTGTAGTCCCCTGGAACAATAAAGCAATAGTAGGTACTACCGATACGCCAGTAGACAGTACCTCTCTGGAACCACGTGCTCTGGAAGAAGAAGTAGCTTTTATACTGGAGCACGCAGCAAAATACCTGAGCAAAGATCCTAAAAGAGAAGATGTACAAAGTGTGTTTGCCGGCCTTCGTCCGCTGGTAAGTACCGGAGATGACAAAAATACCGCACAGCTTTCTAGAAGTCATTCTCTTATGGTATCGGTTTCCGGGCTGGTAACTATTACAGGTGGTAAATGGACTACCTATAGACGTATGGGAGAAGACACCATTGATAAGGCATCACTAATTGCCGGGCTGGAAGAGCAACCTTCCAAAACTAAAGACCTGCGCATACATGGCTGGCTTAAAAACGTAAATACAGAAGATCCTTTGTTTTTCTACGGTTCAGACATTATCGCTATTCGTAAGCTGATTAACCGTCGCCCTGAACTAGGAGAACAGATACATAAAGATTTACCTACGGTTAAAGCCCAGGTAGTTTGGGCAGCCCAACAAGAGATGGCGCGTACTGTAGAAGATTTTCTGTCAAGGCGTACCCGCTCACTGCTGCTAAACGCACGTGCCAGTATTGAGATGGCACCTGAAGTAGCAAAACTACTTGCCGATGAGTTAGATAAAGATGAAGCCTGGCAAAAAGATCAGGTAGAGCAATACAGCAAACTAGCCAAAGAATACATATTACAATAGATAGAACTCAGGTAAACAACTTAAAATTACTCATCAAACTATGTCAAACTTTATTGCGGAGTTTATCGGTACCGCTTTGCTTATACTTTTAGGAAATGGCGTTGTAGCCAATGTGGTGCTTAAAGGTACTAAAGGAAATAACAGTGGGTGGATAGTCATTACTTTTGGTTGGGGAATGGCGGTATTTGTGGCAGTTTTTACAGTAAGCGAATATAGTGGAGCGCATATCAACCCGGCAGTTACCTTAGGTCTGGCAGCAGCAGGAGTTTTTGAATGGGCAAAAGTACCGATCTACATATTAGCTCAGCTTGCAGGAGGTGCTACGGGTGCCTTTCTAGTATGGTTATTTTATCGGCAACATGTGGAATTTACCGAAGATAAAGACGCGAAATTAGCCATATTTGCTACTATACCCGCGATAAGAAGTTATGCCAACAATCTAATCTCCGAGATTATTGGTACTTTCGTATTGGTCTTTGCTGTTTTGTATATCGCCTCTCCTACCCTCACTTCCTCCACCTTATCCGCCGATACAGAATTTGGCTTAGGGGCGCTGGGTGCGCTTCCTGTAGGGTTTCTGGTATTCTCATTAGGTCTATCCCTGGGAGGAACTACTGGTTATGCCATTAATCCGGCAAGAGATCTTGCGCCCAGGTTTATGCATCAGATTCTTCCGGTAGCTAACAAAAGAGATAGCGACTGGGCGTATGCATGGGTGCCTATCCTGGGACCAATAATAGGAGGAGTTTCAGCGGGGCTCTGTTATTTACTTCTTCAGTAGTTTTGTGAAAACCCTTTTAGGGGAGCAAATCCCCTAATTTATAGTTTTATCAGTTTTTTCTGCGCTCGTATTCTATCACTCACTATTTCAAGCACATATATACCAGCAGGGCACTCGTACAAGCCACTTAATTCAAGCTTGTTTAGTCCTTTAAATAAATTTCTCTCCTCACTTAGCCAGATTTTTCCCTGTAAATCAAATATGCGCAATAACACAGTACTATAAGCTGTTTCTGATAATTGTATGTTTATCACATCCTCAAATTGACCTGGCCAGACTTTTTCCAGCCCTGCATAATCTATATTTACGATTACAATCGGAGAATACTCAAACTGCCCATCAAAGTCTACCTGCTTTAAGCGATAATAAAACGTATAGCCATCCTGAAAATCAATTTGGGTATCCTCAAACATATAATTTTGCTTTATAGTGGTAGTACCTGATCCCTCTACTTTGCCTACCTTAAAAAAAAGACTTCCATCTAAAGAGCGTTCTATATCAAAATGACTGTTATTAAGCTCAGAGGCAGTTACCCACTTCAGTAAAGCACCTCCATTCATACTTTCAGCAGTAAATGACAAAAGCTCTACCGGAAGAGGGTTGGAGAAACCTTCAGGAAACGAAATTCCTCCAGTAGAAGCCGTTTGATTTCCCTCGTATATACCACAATTTGCATTGCAATTATCTCCGCTCCAGAAAGTTTGCCCAAGTACTGAAATAAAATGCGTATCGCCTCCCAGCGCTGTGCCATCTAAAACCCTTGCCCCTTCTTCCAGAAATATTCCGGCGTCTGATCCGGTAAAAGTTAAACTTCCATAGTTTGCACAAATCCAACATGTTGACTCCATAACCAAATCACCTTCAACAATAAGGACTGCGTTATTTAGTACGTGATCCGTACCTCTTACTACCACTCTTATATCATCAGGAATAAGAATTATGTCATTGTCTCCAGGTTCACCTACTGGCGACCATGTATTAGGATTATGCCAGTTTCCGTTGTTGCTTACTGCTGTTTTGGTTTGTCCGTATGCCACCGAAAAGGCACAAAACATCAGGTATAAAGTAAGCACTCTACACCTCATGGGTAGATAAAATAGTCTTTTCAATTCAAGTTGTTGTTTAGCCAGGTATAAAAGTATTAGTAGTTTTGTCGCAGGACTATCTACTATAACTCAAAGCTACTTGCATAAATCACAATAAACCTAAGAGTTAGCACCACATCTCTACCTTCGTGATTTTTTGGTGTAAAACCGTAATGATATATACTTAAAATGTTTAGTTTTTATTTGCTATTTATTAATAAAAGTACCTTTGATAAAGATTTTAAGTAAGTTCACTCAGGCAAAAACATTAGTAAGAATACGATGAATCATCATACAGCCTCTTTTTGCTAAATGTAAGGCTTTATAACTATCAGCCTTAAGCCATTCACAAACTGTTAAAAGCCAAACAAACCAGTCATTTAATTTTGTCAAATTGAAACTTTAAGGCCATATTCAAGTATTTTATTCATCATGGCTTTTATACGCCATTGGCTTGGAGCCTGTCCATTTGAAATCAAATTCATTAGCACTGATATGAGAAATTCTAAAATTACCGGGCTGGGTAGATACCTGCCTGAGAGAGTAGTAACTAACGACGACCTGGCTAAGATTATGGATACTTCCGATGAGTGGATTAGAGAGCGCTCAGGTATTCGTGAAAGACGTTTTTTTGAGCTTGGCAAAGATACCACTGCCAATATGGGAACGCGAGCAGCACGTATGGCTTTGGAAAATGCCGGCCTCACGCCCGATGATGTAGACTTTATTGTATTTGCTACTCTTAGTCCTGATTATGATTTCCCTGGCTCTGGTGTGCTTGTACAAAGAGAGTTAGGTATACGTGAAATTGGAGCTCTGGACGTACGCAATCAGTGCACTGGCTTTGTATATGGCATTTCCATTGCCGATCAGTTTATCAAAAGTGGTATGTACAATACTGTTCTGGTAATAGGCTCAGAAATACATAGCAGCGGCCTTGACCTTACCACCAGAGGACGAAGTGTATCAGTTCTTTTTGGGGATGGTGCCGGTGCTGCCGTGCTGCAAGCTACAGAAGAAGAAAACAAAGGTATACTATCTACTCACCTGCACTCTGAAGGTAAATATGCCGAAGAGCTAGCTGTGTTGGATGTGGGCAGCAGTCGCTCGGTACCGCGAGTTACCCCACAAATGATAGAGGAAGGCACTGTTTTTCCTGTAATGAACGGTAATTTTGTATTTAAGCATGCTTCTACCCGCTTCCCGGAGGCTGTTATGGAGGCTCTTAATGCTAATGGCTATACGCCGCAGGACCTCAATTTATTGGTGCCTCATCAGGCAAATCTGCGCATCAGCCAAATGGTACAAAAGCAGCTCAATTTAACCGACGACCAGGTTTTTAATAACATCATGAAATACGGGAACACGACTGCGGCATCTATTCCTATCGCGTTAAGCGAAGCCTGGGAGCAAGGAAAGGTAAAAGATAATGACCTGGTGTGTTTGGCAGCTTTTGGTAGTGGGTTTACTTGGGGATCAGCATTAATACGCTGGTAGGTATTGCATAATATGGATATGTTTGTCAAAAAGCTCAGTGGCTATGCTGAGCTTTGGCATTGCTTTTTCCACAATAGAAAAAGCTGTTAATGTATTCAAGTCTACTGTAAAATAAAGCGTAACCAGCATAATGATAGCTATCAGCACTATCAGAATAGAAAACTTCGGTTCCTTGACAAAGAAGTTACGCAATAAGTTGTTGCCCGTTTTCATAAGTGAACCTGTTTAGTAGTTGGTAGTCGTATGACCCTCTTTCTTGCCTAAACGTTTAAAAGCCTTTAATTTTTTTTCAAATTTTTAAGCTAGTTATCAGCCATACGCTTATAGTTGTGCCATTACTATGCCTCTTTTATCAGCTCCTCTACCAGTTTAGGCATACCTGTATGAGCAGATTCTTTGATAGGTACAATATTAGCCTGCTCCTGATATTCTGGAGTTGAAGGGTCTACAATATATACGGGTATCCCTGGCTGTACATCATACAGAAGGCTAGCTGCAGGGTATACCTGAAGAGAGGTACCTACCACTATAAACGTTTCAGCCTTAACAACCTCACTGTAAGCCACTTCCATCATAGGCACCATTTCGCCAAACCATACAATATGCGGTCGTAGTTGCGACCCTTTATCGCATTTATCTCCCCATTTAATATCATCGCCAATTACTTCATACACCAAATTTTCATCTAGTGTACTACGGGATTTGTTCAATTCTCCATGCAGGTGAATAACTTTTGAAGAACCTGCACGCTCATGTAGGTCATCAACGTTTTGGGTAATTATTACCACATCAAAGTATTTCTCTAATTCCACAAGACTGAGGTGTCCGGCATTAGGCTGGGCAAGGCGTGCCGCCTTTCTTCTTTCGTTATAAAAACTCAAAACCAGTTCAGGATTTTTCTTCCAGGCTTGGGCAGTAGCTACATCTTGGATGTCGTACCCCTCCCATAAACCACCAGAATCACGAAAAGTAGGTATACCACTTTCCGCACTTATGCCCGACCCTGATAAGACCACAACTTTTTTCTTCATCTCTTTATAAGTTTCATTAAGTTATTATGCAAATCACTACGCTTTTAGCAGATTGTTTTAAAAATTTACGTTGAGAAATGCTAATTTACAAAATCAACTAAGTGCTAGCCCCATGCCAGTGAAAACCCAAAGAAAGAAAAAACGCAACCCAGTCCTTATCATTGCTATCGTAGCTGCCGTTATCCTCATCTTACTCTTTGCCGCCAAGCAAATGGGCTGGATTGGCAGTGATAACCTAACGGCTGTAGAGCTTGCTCAGGTAAAAGAGCGCACCATTATAGAACGCGTTACTGCTTCCGGCACGGTACAGCCCGAAATGGAAGTAAAAATCTCCCCTGAAGTACCCGGAGAAATCATAGAACTGAATATAGAGGAAGGTGACTCTGTAGCTATGGGGGCACTTTTGGTAAGAATACGCCCTGATAACTTTGAGTCAGTAGTGTCTCGTACGTTGGCTACCCTCAATCAGCAACGTGCTAACCTCGCACAGGCAGAAGCCAGAGCGGCCAGTGCGGCAGCTCAGTTTACCCAGGCTCAGGCAGCCTACGAAAGAAACAAATCGCTGTATGAGGATGAAGTAATTTCTGATGCCGACTTTGAGACTGCCGAAAGCAACTATCAGGTTGCCCGACAAGAATTGGAATCTGCCAAACAAAGTATAGAAGCAGCACGCTTTGCAGTAAAAAGTGCTGAGGCCTCGGTAGAAGAAGCTCGCGAAAACTTATCGCTCACCAGTATTTATGCTCCTGTAGGCGGTATTGTCTCCAAACTGGATGTGGAGCAGGGCGAAAGAGTGGTAGGCACATCTCAAATGGCCGGAACAGAGATGCTCCGCATTGCCGATCTCAACAGAATGGAAGTAAGAGTAGATGTAAATGAGAACGACATCATTCGGGTAAATATGGGAGATACAGCTATTGTAGACGTAGATGCTTACTCATACATGGACAAAGAGTTTAAAGGCGTAGTTACCTCTATTGCCAGCACAGCTAACGAAAAGCTTACCTCTGAAGCCGTAACTGAGTTTGAAGTACGCATCCGCCTACTCAACGAATCATATAAGGATTTGATGACTGATAAAGGGCCATATCCTTTTCGTCCGGGCATGACTGCCAGCGTGGATATCATCACTCAGAAAAAAGAGCGTACCCTATCGGTACCCCTGGCCTCTGTAACTACCCGGCCAGACAACCCTCCTACTTCGTCAGAAGAGAATAGCGAAGATGAGCAGGATGATGATAGTAGCTTTAATCAGGAAGAGACTCTCAGAGAAGTAGTTTTCCGCTTAAAGGATGACAATACAGTTGAGCGTGTCTATGTTACTACTGGCATTAGTGATTATGAGAACATAGAAATTTTAGAAGGCTTGAGTTCCGGTGACAGAGTGGTGTCCGGACCTTATATTGCCATCTCTACCCAACTTAAAGACGGTAGCGCCGTCAAAGAAGCTGAGAACCAACGCCCCAACTTCAACCGAAATAACAACTAAGCTAACTCCCCCCTTTACAAAGGGGAATGCTAGAAAACTAAAGAGCATGATAACAAAATAACTCCTTAACTTACCCCTTTTCAAAAAGGGGGAATTCCTGCACACTCCCCTTTTTTGCCTTCTCGCTTTCTCTATTTTTTTGGATTCAGATTATTTCGCCCTAATTTGAACGCTGAATCATATTATTCTACACGCTTAAACTTCTGGTTTAATAAAATATCTCGGCTTATGAATGTAAAAACTCGCTTGCAGCTGTCAGGAATGATGTTCCTGGAGTATTTTGTATGGGGAGCTTGGTATGTAACCCTAGGAACATATCTGGGCGCAACGCTCAAGTTTGAAGGATCTCAGATTGGACTTACCTATAGTGCTTTTGCCATTGCCGCCATGATCTCGCCCTTCTTCGTTGGTATGGTAGCAGACCGTTTTTTCCCTACCGAAAGAGTATTAGGTGTTCTACATATTGTGGGAGCTGGCTTACTCTATTACCTGGCACAGATAGAAGACTTCAGCCTGTTCTACCCGGTCATTATCGCGTATACCTTATGCTTTATGCCAACCATTGCCCTTACCAACTCCCTGGCATTCTCCCATATGGAAAACCCCGGAGAGCAGTTTCCTGGTGTAAGGGTACTGGGAACAATCAGTTGGATTATCGTAGGTTTAATTGTAGGCTTTATGGAAGTTGAAGCCATGAACACACCTATACTCATAGCTTCAGGAGCCTCTATCGTTATGGGAATTTATAGCTTTACCCTACCCCATACCCCTCCTAAAAGTAAAGGACAGAAAGCCAGCGTAAGAGACATACTTGGTCTGGATGCCATTAAGCTGATGAAAGACCGTTCTTTCGCCATACTGTTTATTGCCTCCCTGCTAATCTGTATTCCACTATCTTTTTACTACAGCTTTGCCAATCTTTACCTCAACGACATAGGCGTTACCAATGCTGCCGGTAAAATGACTATGGGACAAGGCTCTGAAATTCTCTTCTTACTACTAATGCCTTTCTTCTTTAAGCGTTTTGGCTACAAAAAAATGCTGATGATTGGTATGGCTGCCTGGGCTGCCCGATATGCTTTATTTATGTTCGGTAACCCTACCGAACTGGTATGGATGCTCTATGGCGGCATTATCCTTCATGGTATCTGCTATGATTTTTTCTTTGTTACCGGACAGATTTATGTAGACGAAAGAGCTCCTAAGTCGGTAAAGAACGCAGCTCAGGGCCTAATCACATTCGCTACTTATGGTGTGGGTATGTTTATCGGCTCATGGCTCTCAGGTATTATCGTTGAAAGCAATACCAATGTAGTGGACGACGTAAAAGAATACCTATGGTACGAGATATGGCTGATACCTGCCGTACTTTCTGCTGTAGTATTGGTACTCTTCACCATCTTCTTTAAAGAAAAGAAGGCAATAGACAAGCCAGACAGTCCAAATGACGACAGCACCAGCCAAAGCATAGCTGAAACCAAAGCGGTATAGTTACACTACTCCCCTTATCTATTCACAACTCTTCCTCTGTGTCAGAGGAAGAGTTTTTTTGTATTTACCCATATCACCAACCTCTTTGCTATTTTCACTGCATATTTCTATTGGAATATCCTGAGCTTGTATTACATTCTTTTAGCTTTACTTATATTTGTAGTTCATATGAAATTGTAAACAACAAAAGCGTTTATCGTGAAAAACTTATCCCTAATCTTAAATGGAATTCTGGCAGTAGCTGTCATCTATTTGTATGTCTTGCATTTCAGCGGTGGTAGCCCTGCGGAGCCTGAGCAAGCATCAAATGTAAGTACTGGTGGTATCCCTAAAATCGCCTATGTCAACTCAGACACCCTACTTCAGTACTATGACTTCTTTCAGGACAAAAGAGCTGAGCTGGAAGACAAAGCTCAAAAGCTACAATCAGATTATGAAACTCGTGCCAAAGGCCTTCAGAGTGAGATTACCGCATTCCAGCGCAATGCTGGCTCCATGACCATGAACCAGGCGCGTGCTTTAGAAGAAGACCTGATGAAGAAGCAACAAAACCTGGTGCAGTATCAGCAGAACCTGAGCACTGAACTGATGCAGGAAGAGGCTAAAGTAAACGAAGAGCTTTACGAAAAAGTAGCGGAGTACCTGGAAGAGTATGGTGCCAACCAGAACTTTAAAGTTGTACTTACCTATACCAAAAACAGTGGAGTGCTTTATGCTGATGACAGCCTGGATATTACCAGAGTAGTAGTAGACGGACTTAACGAGCGCTACAATAGTGCCGATGCAGGTAGCTCAACCCAAAACGACTCTACCAGCGCTAACTAACCTACTTAGTAATAGCGAGGGCATAAAAAAACAACTGCCAGGCTATCTCAGTCTGGCAGTTTCTGTTTTTAGGCAGCAGTTTCTGTACGTTTCTTTCGGTAGCTGGTAACTACCATGCCAAACGACTCCAGTATCTGCGGATTGTCCTTAAAAGCGATACGGGCAAGCTTACGAAAATCACCATACCAATTACGCAATTCCTTAATTACCTCATTCCTCTCCTGCGTACTGTTCTCCGCATCCCCTTTTTTTCTCAAACGCTCCACTTTCAGAGCCATTAGCGCCTCTACCGCAGCCCGGTTTTGCTGAAAGCCCTCCTCACTGGCACCATACTGCACTAGCTTTTCCATATGCAGGGGCGCTTTGCTGTAGAAATCTGTAGCCTGTTGTACTTTTTGCCACTTAGCACTAGCGACACGCCTGACCTTAAGCTCCTGTAGCATATGTGGCTCCTTCCTAAAAGCCGCTTTAGCAATAGCTACATGATCATTAAATGCCTCCAGAGCCTTGCGGCTGTCCTCTTCAATCTGTACTGACATGCGCCGAGCCTCATCATAGTGCTGCTCCTGTTTACTGTACACATTTTGCGCATTTTCTAACAGGCTTTTACCCTCCTGCATACGCCTGGGCGACATACCAAAGCTACCCATTCTCTTTTGCACTTCATCATTAGCCGTAGTGTTTAAAATAGCCAATGATACTGCTTCAAATAAATCTGAAATTGATGTTGTTTTCATACCATTTGTAAGTTAAGTAAGACCTATACATCATGTACTTACAAAATAAAGCAGTGATGAAACGTATTGCCCTACGTATACAAACGTATAATTACATAGTAATTAATCACTATATAAAATCATATTTAACAGAAAGACAAACCACTGATAATGAGCTAAATGTCTAATTAAATCTATCTAACAGGCTCTTGATGCAGACAGGCACGCAAATTACAACTCACTCAAATACAGACACATACATATACTTTAAAGCATAAGGGTAAAAAACACCCTTAAATTACCAAAGCTCTACCTATTCATTACCAGTTACCTATGCAATGTCCACAGTTATAGCTTCTACACTTGCAGAAGGCTAAGCCATAGGTATATTAAAGTCAGGAAAAGCTATGTTTATAGCCTAAAATACTATAGTTGTAGCTGATTCTCTTACTCTCTTTATATTTTTGTATTGATGCTGGAAAAGTTGAGACAACATATTGAGCAAGTAGTGCCCTTAAGCAATGAGGAATTCGCCTGGGTTAGCACTCATTTTACAATTGCGGAGTTTCCTAAAAAACACTTTCTTTTTGAGAAGGGAGAAAGAGTAAATCATATTTACTTTGTTGCTTCTGGCCTGCTTAATCTGCTGTATTATGATGAGGAAGCCAAGGAGCATATTGTTTCTTTTGCTATGGAAGACTGGTGGGAAAGTGATTTTTACGCTTACTTCCACAGAACTAAAGCCAGCATGAGTTTGCTATGTCTTGAACCCACTATGGTACTCTGTCTATCATTAGAAGGCTACCACAGCCTTTGTACACAAATGCAAAAGATGGGCAGCTTCTTCCTGCAAAAATCAAACGCTGGTTTTATTGGTTCTCAGCAACGTATTTTATCTCTACTTATGAGCAACGCCAAAGAACGATACGAACAGATTTTACATCACTCTCCTGCCTTACTGCAAAGAGTTTCCAAAACCCAACTCGCTGCCTACCTCGGTGTTTCCAGAGAAACTTTGAGCAGGCTTAAGATTTAAAAATAATTCCCGATTAGTGAAATTAAGCTTGTTATCTTTGTAATAGTTATGAAAATAAATGTGTGTATTATTATATCTTAACAAAACTCCACTTAGATATTTAATAGACTTGTTATCACTGTAGAATAACCCCGTATTGAGGTCAGTATATATAGAGTTTATTGTTCTATCATCTATTGTTTTGCCATACAAAAATGAAAAAACATCTATTTCATCAATTCCGCTATCTGGGTCTATGTATAAGTTAATAATATAGGGCAACCGTATAGAGTTAATCAAGTCTACATATTTGTTAACTTTTTGATTAAATATACTGTTCTTACTTTCTAATCTCCGTTTATCAATATTTATTAAGCCTACATTACTAGATACAATAATATTATCTAAAGCAGTATCAACCTTTACTATTTTAAATGAGAAATTATCAAACAGGACAACTTGATCCATTAAAGATCTGGGTTCTGTGAGCCATTTCACCAACTCTTCAATTATAAAATCTAAATTATAATCAGATGGAAGGAAATATTGATTCTTATAGTCTATCTGTAAACAATAATTGCCTTTTATTTGCTTCACTCTATTGACTAACTGCTCTTCAAATTCTTTTATAGACTGTTCACTATGGATCAAGTTGAGCCTCAAAACTTCACCTATTATTACTTGTCCATTTAGATATATTGTCCAATCTGGTTCATTTATCTTACCATCAACCCTATATTTTTTCTCGTATTCTAATAAAGCACCATTCTGAGCATAAAAAAAACCAAAATTGATTTCAGTAATGTGAGAAAGGAAGTTCATGCGATTTCTCTCCTTTCTCAGTTTATTCAACACCTTTCGTTTTGTTTGATCATTAAAAACCTGAAGCTCAGTTTCAAATGACTTTCTCCCTGAAATATACATTTCATACAAACTCATAATCTAATATAGCTTTCTCCTAAATAGTGACAAAGGTCACGACTGAAATATCATTGCCTGCTGCACCTTTGCCATATCCATAAAATACTAAACCAATGCAAAAAAAAGTAATTAACCCCTGGGTATGGCAAAACGAACGTAGTTACTCACAGGCTATTGAAGTGAGTCAGGCAGTAAGTACCTTGTATATTTCAGGTCAAACCGCTATCAATGATAAGGGAATATCAAGCGCCGCTGAAATGGCTGTTCAGTTGGAAGAGGCCATGTACAATTTAGGAAAAGTAATAGAGGAGGCAGGCTACCAATGTAAAAACATTGTGCGTTTAAATGTGTACACCACCTCTGTAGATGAGTTTATGCAAAGCTTTTCGGTTTTTCAGGCATGGGTAGCGCGACACAACATACAGCAGGCGACTACGCTCATTGAGGTAAAGAGCTTGTTTGAGTCTCTTAAGATAGAACTGGAGGCCACCGCAGTAAAGTAACTGCTATACTCTCACAAGTTTCATACGAGCTGGTGAGGCACACCATCAAATACTGGCAGATTAGCTCTCATTGACGAGGATGTGAGGTCTAATCCTTATGGATAAGTACTTTTCTGCGAGGATATAATATCATTTGTAGGCAAATGAGTACTTAACTGTCTACATTCAACCTTCAATGTTCATTAATAAGTACTTATCTGTCTACATTTAACCTTCAATGTTCATTAATATGTACTTATCTTTCAGGATTAAACGGCCTATGTACGCATAAAAGTATTTTGCGGGTAGCATATAACCTGCTATAGACTAAACAAACTAATCTACACACTACTTTACTCCTGGTTTGTACTTCTATTCTTAATTCCCGGCTTAAAACCTCTTCGCCATATCTTTGATGGCCGTTTCAGCAGCATGGAATCCACACATGCCGTGTACACCTCCACCGGGAGGCGTGGCCGATGAGCAAATGTACAGGCCTTCTACCGGCGTACGATAAGGGTTCAACTGATACACAGGACGTGTAAACTGCTGGGTGATAGTCTGTGCCCCACAGTTAATGTCTCCCCCTATGTAGTTAGCACTCATCTGCTCTACCGCTTTGGTATTCATCGTATGTCTTTGGAGGATCACATCTCTAAAACCCGGCGCAAAGCGTTCTATCTGATTTTCTATAGCCTCCGTCATGTCTTTGCGAGAGTAGCGAGGCACATGGCAGTAGGCCCAGGCAGTATGCTTGCCTTCCGGAGCACGGTTTTTATCAAAGAGTGAGGGCTGTACCAGCAGCACATAGGGCTTTTCGCTATGCCTGCCCTGCCAATTGTCCAGCTCTGAGCTGGAAATCGCTTCATAGCTGGGGCCCAGGTGCACAGTAGCTGCCTTCAGGCATTTTTTGTTGGTAAAAGGTATGGGCTCACTCAGCGCCCAGTCTACTTTAAAGATACCTTGCCCGTACTGGTAGTTCTTCAGGTTTTGCCGGTACCACCAGGGCAGGTGTATGCCCTTCATATCCAGCAATAGCTGAGGCGCTGTATCCACAAGTATCATCCTGGAGGGGGGCAGGTCAGCGATAGAGCTCACCGGCGTATTAAGTTGCACCTCACCGCCCAGCGAGCGGAAGTAGCTATCCAGCGCATCGGTAATGGCCTGTGCGCCACCCAGAGGAAAGGGCCAGCCTACCTTATGAGCCAGTGTGCCCAGTACCATAGCAATACCAGATGAGGCCCATTTGTGCAGGGGTAGCATGGCGTGGGCCGAGAGTCCTGCCAGCAAGGCTTTGGTACGATCTTCTTTAAAGGCTATTTTGTTGAGCAAGCTCAGCGGTTGTATCGCTCTTAAGCCAAACTGGGCCAGCTTAAGCGGTGAAGAAGGCCAGCTCAGCGGCCCTAGAAAGTCAGGAGCGATTTCATCCCAATGCTCTACAGAAGGCTGCATCAGATCTATATATGCCTGATAGTCTTTACCCAGCTGAATGGCTGTTTTTTCTATATCCTGATACATGAGCAATGCATCGCCCCCATCAAGAGGGTGTGCCAGGGGTGCTTCTGAGAAGCCCCAGCGTAGTCCGTGCTCCGCCAGAGGCAAAGTGCTCAGGTAAGGAGAGGCATAAGCCAGGGGATGAATAGCGGAGCCAGTATCATGTACATATCCAGGCAGGGTAAGAGCTTCGGAACGGGCTCCCCCTCCCTTATAGGCATGCGCTTCTAGTATTAGTACGGAGTAGCCCTCCTGCAGAAGGCGGATTGCGGCTGCGTATCCATTAGGGCCACTGCCCACCACTACGGCATCGTATTTTTTCATAAAAAAGGGTCAGTTTAAAAAGTCTAAGTGCCAGTAATACTGTCATTTTTTACATTATTATATATTTCCTTTGACATTCTGGCAGAATTTATTAAGTGCACAATAGAACTATTGCGATGGTATTATCATTGTGTACATACTAAATAGCTAATAAGGTATTGTTCCGGTTATATGCTACTGAAGCTTATAGATTATCAATATTTAATATTGTTTTGTTTACAAACTTCAGAAATTATTAACCTGAACCTATACTAATCAGTTGACAATATAATAAGTACGTCTAATGTAAGTTATCTGATAGTATTTTCCCTAAAAGCGAAGTTTTACTCAAATACTAAATTTATAATGAAAAATATAATCACTCCCATCATCTCGGCAGTGATAGCCAGCTTAATCACTATCGCCGCATTTGTATATTTCACCGGAGACTCCCTCAATGGTCAGGAGCAGGATTCGGATGCTTTTCCGGCGATAGCAGCGAGCTATTACGACGATGATGCCGGCAATACTGCCGTGGCTCCTTTTGACTTTACACTAGCCGCAGAAAAGGCTACTCCGGCGGTAGTGCATATTACCTCTCGCCAGGAAGCCCAGGCTTATAACGGGCAGCAACAGCAAATTCCTGAGATATTCAGAGATTTCTTTGGCGACAGGCTACCCCAGCAGGGACAACGCCAGCCCCGTTTAGGCTCTGGCTCCGGGGTTATCATCAGCGATGATGGATATATTATTACTAATAACCACGTAGTAGCCGATGCAGATGAGCTTACCGTAATGCTGGTAGATAACAGAAGCTATACTGCCTCCGTTATCGGTACTGACCCATCTACTGATCTGGCTTTAATTAAAATTGACGAAGAAGAACTGCCTTACCTTAAGTTTGCCAATTCTGATGAGGTAAAAGTAGGACAATGGGTAGCCGCTATCGGTAATCCCTTCAGAGATCTGAACTCTACCGTAACTGCCGGTATCATTAGCGCTACCGGACGTAACATTAACATTCTGCGTGACCAGCAATATGCTATTGAGTCTTTTATTCAGACAGATGCTGCCGTAAACCCTGGTAACAGTGGTGGTGCTCTAGTCAATCCTGATGGAGATCTGGTAGGCATCAACTCTGCTATTGCCAGTCCTACGGGTGCTTATGCCGGATATGCTTTTGCCGTACCTTCTAACATTGCCGCCAAGGTAGTGAGCGACCTTAAAGAGTTTGGTACTGTACAGAGAGGCTTTTTGGGCGTAAGTATACAGGAGGTAAACGCCGCTATGGCCGAAGAGTACGACCTAAACACCAACCAGGGGGTATATGTAGCTGAATTGGTAGAGTCTGGTTCTGCCGCTGCCGCTGGTATTGAAAAAGGTGATGTAATTGTACAGGTAGACAACAAGAAAATTACGCAAACCTCTGACCTTTTATCTTATGTAGGTAGAAAACGTCCGGGTGATGAGGTAAATGTAGTAGTATTGAGAGATGGCAGCCGTAAAGAGTACACCATGAAGCTAAAAACTCTGGAAGGTACTACAGAAGTAGCTTCACGCTCCAGAGTAGAGGCTTTTGAAGACCTTGGGGCTGAGTTTCAGGCACTAAGTGAGGAAGAAGCTGCCGAGCTAAATATTGAAGGTGGGGTAAAAGTAAATCGTACCTTTGCCGGTAAGCTAAGACAGCAGGGTATTCGCAGCGGTTTTGTGATCACTTCTATCGCAGGTAAGCCCGTAAGAGATATAGATGACCTGAGAGAGGTGGTAGAAAACGAAAGAGGTGGTGTGCTGGTAGAAGGTATCTACCCAGACAGCCCTAAAGAAAAGCAATACTATGGCTTACCACTATAATGTAGGCCACTAAACATAAGAAAGCCTCCAACTTCAGTAGTTGGAGGCTTTTTTTTGTATCATTATTTTATACTATACTACTCTTCTCCCTGCTGATCCAACTGCTCGGAACGAGTTTCTATCACATTTCTGAACTCAGGCAGGTCGTTCTTTACTACATTCCAGATCTGGCGGTGGTCTACCTCCCAGGCCTCATCAAACTTGGCACGTTTCAGGGCATTCAGCACATTATAATCCACAGAGGTAAAGTTTTCTTTAAACTCATCTGACAGTAAGTCGGCGGCCTCACCTATCTGTTGCAGGTTAGTCGCTACAGACTGACGTATACTTTCTTCACGAGAAAACTGATCGTACTCCATAGAGCCGATGTAAGCGTCTATTTCGTTAATCATAGTGCTAATATTGCTTAGATGTACTTGATCTTCTTCTTTCATATTAAAAAATGTTTTGGTTAGATTAAAAAAACACGTTCGGCGGTAAGATGTTTACTGTCCGCCCGCTCCGTTCTCGTATCCTTCGTCTATCAGTAGGTTATCGCCATCGGCACAGGCCACAGCCAGCTCGTCGCAACGCTCGTTTTCGGGTATACCGGAGTGCCCTTTGATCCAGCTAATCTCTACATCATGCTTGTTAAATAGCGGGATGAGGCGCTTCCAGAGGTCGGCGTTCTTTTTGTCTTTAAAATTTTTCTTCTGCCAGTTCCATACCCAGCCCTTATTAATAGCATCTACTACATATTGGGAGTCCGAAAAGATTTTGACCTTCATGCCCGGCTTTTTCAGGGCTTCCAGCCCTACGATTACGGCCAGCAGTTCCATACGGTTGTTCGTCGTCTTGCGGTAGCCCGCCGCGAGTTCTTTTCGGTGTTGTTTGTAAAGAAGAACAGTGCCATAGCCTCCCCTACCGGGATTTCCCCTTGCCGCACCGTCTGTAAACATTGTAATCATTAGGTAAACTGGTTTTTCACAAGTTTAATAGCTATGGACAACAATATGATGCCAAAGATTTTTCTTAAAATATTAAATCCAGCCTTACCCAATTTTAGTTCTAACCAGGCGGAGGACTTTAAAACTACAAATACTAATATAAGATTTATTACTATACCCAGAAGTATGTTGGGATAGGTGTAAGCAGCGCGGAGCGAGATCAGGGTTGTCATGGTACCTGCACCGGCCAGCAGCGGAAATGCCAGCGGAACAATGGAGTGGCTCCCTCCTTCTTCGCTGCTTTCGGGTTTAAAAATCTCAATACCCAGCACCATCTCCATGCCAATAAGGAACATAACGATAGCTCCCGCGATAGCAAAGGAAGCTACGTCTACTCCAAACAGGGCAAGGATAGACTCTCCCAAAAAGAGGAAGGTGATCATGATAAAACCCGCGACCAGCGTAGCTTTGCCCGACTGTATGTGGCCGTGCTTTTTTCTGAGCTCAATGATGATGGGAATACTCCCCAGAATATCAATTACTGAAAATAGAATTAGTGTAACAGACACAAGGTCTTTCCAATAAATCATGCCAATAGGTTAATGTCTTGAATGCAATGCTAGTGAAAAAAATTAAAAAGACTGAATGAAGCCTATGAGCTTTTCTATCTCCCACTCTTCTATGGCCGGAAAGTTAGCGATACGCAGGCTATTTTTTTTCCACTGACCGTAACCGTTTCCAAAAACCAAACCCTTTTTTCTGCTTTCTGTTCGTAATTTATCAATGGTAGCTTCATCGCTCTGGAAAGGCAACACGGTTAGGGAGCGCACCTCTTCATTATCTACTAAAAGATTAACCGGCTCAAAGGCCTGAAGCACTTTCAGCCAACGTACATATCGTTTTCTGAGCAGGGCTTCGGTTTCGGCTATATCCGGGCGAGCTTCCATCACCCTCATGAGCAGATAGATGTTGAGCACATTAGGAGTATAAGTAGTTTGCCACTTGTCCATCATCTGCTGCATATAGAGCAGACTGTTGTAGTGTGCTTTTTCATTTACGGCTGCGGCTTGCTCCAGCGCCTGCGGGGAGCATAGCAGTATAGCCATACCGGCAGGCAGCCCAAAGCACTTTTGCACAGAAGCATACCAGACATCTGCCTGCGTAAAGTCCAGCTCTACCCCTGCCATAGAAGAGGTAGCATCTACGGCCAGCAACTTTTGCGGATACTTCTGCCTGAAAGCCGCAATCTGCTCCATATTCAGGGCTGTGCCATTAGATGTCTCATTATGTGTAAGGGCAATCAGCTCCGTATCTTCAGCTACATTTACAAGATCTACATCCAGCAGCTCATTAATATCAAAGGTATGGGCACTGGCATGGGGTTGTAGCTTTTGTGCGTAGCTAAACCACTTTTCGCCAAAAGCTCCATTGTACACATGAAAAGAAGACTGCCTTACCAGACTCTGGCTGATAATCTCCCAGCACTCAGTAGCAGAAGAAGCAAAGAACACACTATAGTTATCGGGAATATGAAGCTTGGTCTTAAGCAGCGTAATGGCTGCAGAAGACACCGCCACAAACTCATGGCTACGATGGTTAGCGCTTAACAACCCCTGCTCGTAGGCTTCTCGCACATAAGTAGGCACTTCAGGATATACTTTGGAGGGGCCAGGGTAAAACGATACTACTTTCATGAGTCTTGTTCTGTAAACGAGGATACCGCCAGCTGATAACCTTGTAGTCCGAAGCCTACAATAATACCTTTACAGTTTTTGCTCAGGTAGCTATGGTGGCGAAAAGGTTCACGAGCATGCACATTGGAGATATGCACCTCAATCACTGGGGTCTCTATAGCGGCAATAGCATCTCCGAGAGCTACGGAGGTATGTGTATAGGCACCGGCATTGAGCACAATACCATCATAGCTAAAGCCCACTTCATGAAGCTTGTCAATCAACTCTCCTTCGTGGTTAGACTGGTAATATTCCAGCTCCTGACCTTTAAAACGAGATTGTAAGTCTTCAAAATAGGCTTCAAAGGAGGTTGCTCCGTATATTCCCGGCTCTCTTTTTCCCAACAGGTTGAGATTGGGACCGTTGATTATCAGGATTTTCATAGATATCGCTGTAAGTTTATGGCTTGGTTTCGTTGATACCGTAAAGTTAGAAATTGTAGTTAATTTGCCGGAATTAAAGCGAGCTAATTAGCATTTCTTTAGAGGTAAATGGATGTGTGAAGTACCGCTATTTTTAAACTAGCACAAATGGAGTAAATTGAGGTATGGCTAAACATAAAGAATGGGAAACCTATATAGGAGAGTTTGAGGACTACCTCAAGCTGGAGCGCTCTTTATCAGAAAACTCTCGCAAGGCCTATATCAGCGACATTGATAAACTACAACAGTTTGTAGAATTATCTGAGTGGGATCTGTCACCTCTGGAAATAGAGCAGGAGCATCTAGAAAAAATGCTGGAGCACGTATGTGATCTGGGCCTGAGCGTAGCCAGTCAGGCGCGTATTCTTGCCGGTATTAAAGCTTTTTATAAGTTTTTGCTCTTTCAGGACCTGATTATAGAGGACCCTTCGGTATTGTTGGAAGGCCCTAAACAAAACCGTAAGCTACCGGATACCCTTAACTATTATGAAATAGAAAGCATACTGGAGGCTATAGACCTCTCCACCCCGGAAGGCCTGAGAAACAGGGCGATACTGGAAACGCTCTATAGCTCTGGCCTCAGGGTTACCGAACTTACCGAGCTTAAGATGAACAACATCATCGCAGATATAGGTTTTCTGCGCATTTTGGGTAAGGGTAGTAAGGAAAGGATAGTACCAATTGGCAAAGATGCCCTAAAATATATCAAACAATATATACAAGAAGTACGGCTGCATTTGGAAATTGAGCCCGGACATGAGAATTTTGTTTTCTTAAACAGAAGAGGCAAGAAGCTGAGCAGAGTGATGATCTTTTATATCATCAAAGATGCAGCTCTGTTAGCCGGTATTAGCAAAAAGGTAAGTCCACACACTTTCAGGCACTCTTTCGCGACCCACCTGATTGAAGGGGGGGCGGATTTGCGTGCTGTACAGGATATGCTGGGGCACGTATCTATTACCACTACAGAGATTTATACCCACCTGGACAGAGACTATCTGAAACAGGTGATTATTGACTGCCACCCTCGCTCGCGCAGGCCTATTGCTGATGACCGACTAAATTCATAAAACAAAAACGAGTGTACAAACAACTGCTTAGACCTTTACTATTTCAGATGTCGCCTGAAGATGCGCATCACTTTACTACTAGCATGCTGCGCAGGCTCTACCATAGCCCTGGAGGAGAAGCCCTGCTCCGCAAAATGTATGACTGGGAAGATAATAAGCTGGAACGCAAACTCTTTGGCCTGACTTTCAAAAACCCTGTGGGCCTTGCGGCAGGTTTTGACAAGAACGCTGAAATGGTAGATGAGATGGCAGCTCTTGGCTTTGGCTTTGTAGAGATCGGTACGCTAACACCACGCCCTCAGGAGGGCAATCCTAAACCCAGACTCTTTCGCCTGTCTAAAGACGAAAGCCTGGTCAACCGCATGGGGTTCAATAATGAAGGAGTGGATGCTGCAGTAGAACGCCTGCGTAAGCGCCAATCCAACATTATCGTGGGAGGTAATATCGGTAAGAACAAAGTAACTCCCAATGCACAGGCAGAAGAAGATTATGAATACTGCTTTAATGCCCTGCACGAAGTTGTAGATTATTTTACAGTAAATGTCAGCTCTCCAAATACGCCTGACTTGCGAGAATTGCAGGAAAAAGACCCCCTTAAACACCTGCTACAGCACCTGATTGATTTAAATCAACAGAAAGCCCAGCCTAAGCCCATACTACTTAAGATAGCTCCCGACCTCAGCAATCATCAGCTGGATGATATTGTTGAGATTTGCCTTGAACTCAACATGGATGGCCTCATTGCCAATAATACCACTATTGAGCGCGAAGGCCTGCTTACGCCCAAAAGTAAGGTAAAAGCGATAGGCGCAGGCGGACTTAGTGGCCGTGCCGTTCGCAAAAGGTCTACAGAGGTGATTCGTTATTTGAATCAGCAACTGGGAGGGCAGATTCCTATTATTGGAGTGGGTGGCATTGCTTCTGCTAAAGATGCGCTGGAAAAGCTGGATGCAGGGGCCAGCCTGATTCAGCTTTATACCGGTTTTGTATACGAAGGGCCAACGGTACTAAAAAAGATCAAGCAGGCTATTGCCAGTCGCCCCGCATTAGAAAGCATTGAACGTTAAATTTTTATGTTTATCTTTTTTCAGCCAGACATAACGGAGGGCGCACACTATCTGGACAGAGAGGAGTCTAAGCACTGTGTAAAAGTATTGCGCAAGCAAAGCGGTGACAGCATTCGTATTGCTGATGGCAAAGGATCTTTCTACGAAGCTGTTATCAGTGAGGCCCATGATAAAAAATGTACTTTTGAGGTAAGGCAAAAAGACCATCAGCCGAAGGATAACTTCCATATCCATATCGCCCTCTCTCCTACTAAAAATATAGATCGTACCGAGTGGTTTGTAGAAAAGGCCATAGAGATTGGTGTGCACAAAATTAGCTTTCTGCTTTGCGAGCACTCCGAAAGAAAAGTGCTGAAGTCTGAGCGTCTGGAACGCAAGGCCATCAGTGCTATGAAGCAATCGCAACACGCTTACCTGGCTGATATACAGCCCCTCATCAGTTTTGATGATTTTGTGAAGGCTGAAGCTGAAGGCAGCCAAAAATTTATTGCCTATCTGGGAGAAGAACCCAGCCCACAGTTGGTGCATGCGGCACAGCCCGCAAAAAGCTATACAGTGCTCATTGGGCCAGAAGGAGATTTCAGCCCTAAGGAGGTAGATAACGCTTTTAATGCCGGTTTTGAAGCCGTAAGCTTGGGAAACAGCAGGCTAAGAACAGAAACTGCGGGTATAGCCGCCTGCCACAGTCTGCAATTGCTTCAGTTCCTTTAAGCTTAAACTAACAAACAAAAAATCACTCGCATGTTCACGAGTGATTTTACTTTGATCAAGTTTTGCTTATTTCCCTTTAAACTGCGGCTGCCTTTTTTCCTGAAATGCTTTTAACCCTTCCAGGTGGTCTGCCGTCGCCGCTGCTTTATCCTGAAAAACGGCTTCAAGCTCCAGCGTATCTTCCAGGCTCATATTCGCTGACTGATGGAACATTTGTTTGATCAGCCCTACTGTTTTGGTAGGCGCTTTAAGGTAGCCCTCTGCATAGGTTCTTACAGCTCTATCCAACGACTCCTCAGACACCACCCTATTTACCATTCCCAATTCCAATGCTACTGCCGACTGCACCTGTGTACCTAGCGTAGCGAGTTCAAAAGCTTTGAGACTACCAATCATACGGGGCAAAAAGAAAGTAGAGCCTGAGTCCATCACCAGTCCAATACCTACAAACAATTCGGAAAAGATAGAATCTTCAGAGGCCACCAGCACATCGCAGGCCAGTGCCAATGAGCAGCCGGCTCCGGCAGCCACTCCCTGAACCTTGGCAATAATTGGCTTGGGCATTTGTCGCATTTGCAGGATGAGTGGATTGTAAAATTTTCTGATAGCATCGCTGTAAGCCTTTCCTTCCAGCTCCTGCTGAGCAGCTTTAAGATCTTGTCCAGAACAGAAAGCTTTGCCAGCCCCCGCCAACACTACTACTCTTACATCCTCACTTTTCTCGGCCTGCTGGAATGCCTGTAGTAGTTCTTCTTTCATGCCATCGTTTAGGGCATTGTACACTTTGGGGCGGTTCATGGTGATAGTTGCTATCCCCGCCTCTTCTTCATAAATAATATATTGATACATACTCATTTGATTGTGCTTAAAGTTAAAGAAGAGTATACAGTAAAATGCTTAAAAAAACCATTGTGTACTATGACATTTTTTCTAATTTTGTGCTCCCCAACGCGCACGTGGTGGAATTGGTAGACACGCTGTCTTGAGGGGGCAGTGCCTTAACTGGCGTGGAAGTTCGAATCTTCTCGTGCGCACTAACTTGTTAATTTATAGCCCGAAGAGCTCTTTTTCGGGCTTTTTCTTTCCCCAAATCTTAGCCCGAAGCAGTGACCAGTGACCCTTTCAGTGACCTCACTATCTATTAGTGACCAATTTTTGGGGCAGTATGAGAGAAATCAATCTATTATGAAACTCCTTTATGTCGTTCGCAAGGCGAAGGCGAAGAGGACGGGATTGGCGCCGATATATGCCAGGCTTCAAATGAAAAGCCAAAAGACAGTAGAATTTTCTACAGGTATATTCATTTTACCTGAACAGTGGGATTCTCGTGGAAACGGTAAAGTGCAAGGCGAAGATCGTTTAGCTGATGTGTATAATAACAAACTCATTGACATTAGAGCGGAGATCATTAGTATCCACAGTGACTTAGAACGCCGTGGTAAACGATCTACTCCAGCCATTGTAAAGGGAATCTTTACAGGCGAGCTAAAAGAAAGAGCTACTCTAGTGCATGCAATGCACAAATACATCCAGAATCGCTCTTACGAACCCGAACTTTCCAAAAGTACAGTAAGTAATTTCAGAAGACAGATGAAAAACGTTCATCATTTTTTAGTCTTTCAAAAGGACCTTCAATTGTTATGTTCTGATGTAAATGTTCGCACACTTGCTAATTTAGATAATTACCTCAGAGGTGAAAGAAAGTTTAAACAGGTATACTGTAATAGGATTATAGGTTTTGTTAAAACCGTTGTGGATTTCGCGGTACTTCAGGAATGGATAGAATATAATCCTTTAAACAGCTATAAGTATAGAAGAGCTGAACGTAAAAAGAAGGTTTATTTAACTCAAAATGAGCTTCAAAAACTAGTAAGTCATAAGTTTGCCAGTTGGAGGCTGGCACAAGTAGCTGAATTATTCACCTTTCAATGCTATACTGGTTTAAGTTATGCCGAACTCATACGATTTGATCCCTCATGGATTAAAATTGGTGTGGATGGCAAGGAATGGATATTCACCGACAGAAAGAAAGTACATGGTGCACAGTGTGAAATCCCTTTATTCACCACAGCCAAAAAAATCCTGGAAAAATGGAAATACACTGTTCCAATCTTAGACAACCAACAATATAATCGTTATCTCAAAGAGGTAGCTTTCATTGTAGGTATTGACAAACACCTAACTACACATGTTGGTCGTAAAACTTTCGGAAATGTCTTACAGGAAAATGGAGTCAGTATAGAAAGTATCTCTGGCATGTATGGCCATGCTGATACTCGCATGACAAGAAGTTATTATGTAGATGTATCAGCAGTAAAAGTGGCAAAGGAAACAGAAGCTATTAGAAATTTATAAAAAACAGTGTTAATCACATAAGGGAGTAGCAAGCGATCTACTCCCTTCTTTTTTATCAAAAGGTAAATTATTATTTACCTTTTTTTTGTTAAATTTACGTGAATGAAGTGTTCAGAATTATTTAGAATTCTTAAGAAGGACGGATGGTACCCAATATCTCAGAAAGGTTCTCATGTAAAAATAAAACATTCTATAAAAGAGGGAATTATCGTTTTTCCTAATCATGGAAGCCAGGAGATGGGTAAAGGATTAGCGGACGTCGCACGGAAAAGAAAATCTTAAAAGACGCCGGATTAAAATGAAAAAGTTAAGAAAAAAAATACCGATAGTAGTAGAAAAAACCAATACGGGATTTTCTGCCTATGCTAAAGACTATCCTATTTATACTACGGGAAAGTCGGTAGCTGATTTGTTAGGTAATACTGTTGAGGCGGTGAACTTTTACTTTGAGGAAGAAGGGTATATTGCAGATGCTTCAAATATACAATTTGAGATTGACTGGCAGCACTTTTTTCAGGAGTACAAAATCATCAACGCTAACCTGCTTGCCCAACGTATTGGCGTAAATGCCTCATTACTTTCTCAGTATGCTAAAGGCAAAAAAACACCTTCACCCAAACAACAAAGAAAAATTTTAGATGGCATCCACCAAATCGGACAGGAATTAGCTGAGATGAATCTTATACTAAGATGAAAATTGAAGTAGAAGAAGTGCCTTCAAGGCTTCTTAAAAAGGTATGTTTATTTTTAAAGTTGTGTGGCATAACATATGATCCAAAAGAAGTATAAAAGGGCAATTGATGGTGGTGTAATTGAAATTCCATTGTGGGGGAATTTTGGATTTGTATATGCTAAACACATTGATGGGACTAAGCATGAAGAACTTGGGCGGTTATTAAGTATAATCAAAGTATATAATTTTATATCACCCCAACCCCTAGATGACATTACAATCTTAAAAACAAAAGAATATTTATATACTGGCATTTTAGTGGCTGGATTGCCCCCTACAATTACTAAAGGCTATTGGAAAGTGATAGGAAAAGCAGAGTTAACACTCCATGATATTCAGCCATTAATATTTAAAAAAAGGGCTTCTCCAAATGAAAGATGGAAATTGACCATAAATGGTGATAGAGAAATTAAATCTAATGATGAAGTAATCTGGGATCAATATGAAGAATACAAATATAGAGGAACGGGTAACATTGAATTAAGACTTACTTTGAAATTTATGGAATTAGAAAATGTAGATCCGTCCAATTACCTTGATCTAAAGGACGAAAGAATTAAATGGATGTTGAATTAAAGCGCCACACAACAAAGGCATAGCCTATGGTCCAACCAATCAGCCTTGCAAATGGCTAGGATAACCGCTACAGCACTTAGAATAAAAAAATGATAATTGTAGGATTAATTAAATTTTTGATCGGATTCATAGGCTTAGCAATAACTTTTGTATTTCTAGTAATTGCTGCTATAAGAAGAAGCTCTCAAAAACTGAAAAAAGCAGGAATAGCTTTTTTTTCTACTACGGCAGTTATCATAATTATTTCTTTGGTTGAATTAATGTTCTACCCAGTTAATCCAAAAAACGATAAACTAGTGTTTACTGCATTTCGGGAAGCCCCAATAGGAGCTTATTGGCTCGGGCTTTATTCCGATTCAACATGGGAAATGGGCAATTCTTCCAGAGAAATTGAAATCTCTGGAATTTATAGAATCAATGGAGACACCGTTGAATTAAAAGCTACCTCAGAAAAAGGTTTTTATAATGGCGATACCTTAAATTTTTTTCTTATTCAGGGAAAAGACTTAATAGAAATTGAAAATACCGGGATAAAAGGATTAAAAATCACAATGAACAAAATTAATTGAAACGGGCTGTAGCAGTAGAGTCTAGAACCTATCGCGTAAGCACCACAACACCAGCAGGCACTAATGTAAAAATCCCCCAGGTGATCCAGAACCATTTTCTTTCCTGTTTATTTCTAAAAACATAGCGAGTCCGGTACCTGATCTTCTTTTCCTGAGTTCCAGTTTCATCCAGATATTCATCATACTTCACCTTGTAGTCTTGGAGAGACTCTTCGGTACGAATCAATTCTATTTGGTTATTCAACAGCTTGTTTTGTAGGAGATCTGCTTTTTGGTAAAGCTGGTCCAGCTGAGCTATCTGAAATCTTAATTCAGCAAAAAGGCTGTCATTCTGCTGCTGCAGGGCGGCAAATCTACTTTTGAACTTATCATATTTGTCCAGGTCTTTTAATAGCAGTTGGTAAGTGGCTCTGTCAATCAGGATATCACTTTTCTTGATCTGTCCGGACAGGTATTGAGGAATAGTAACCCTTTCAATGACCAGGCTATCATTGCCTTGAGCGATAGCGTTTTGACAAGTCACTACGCTCAAGATACTGCATGATAACAGACAAACTATCCATGGCTCGTTCATAGCTGTGAATAAGATGCTTTTGATGATGCAAGAGAGAATCCCGCTGGATAATTGTAGTTTGAAGTTTACCATTGACACTAACTAAAGATGAGATAAGTGAATCCTGCTCCTGCACATGCATTTCAATGCGCCTGATCTGTATCTGCTGCTCTTCCTGCTTTTTTAGCGCGAGTGTGATCGTAATCCATACAATTGCGATCACGATTATTCCTAAAATCAATCCCTTATTCATCCTTGTGCTGATTATTCCTGACTGAAAATCCTAAGTCTGCTATTAGTTGTCTTAATAGATGGGTGTCATTATTTCTCATGGCATTATTGATATCTTTTAATCTTTCATCTACCTGTTTTGCATATTGCTGAACGGAGGCTTCAACTTTCACCTGATCCTTATAACAATCCTGAATTGCCTGGTTTTTGGTTTCCAGCTTTTGCATATACCACCAAATCAAGCCCCCAAGCACCATCAACAAAAAGCAAAGGAAAAACACCAGAAACCCCTGCTCTTTGCTGGTTTCCATAAGCACATTAGCGGCCGTCGCTACGGGGGCTTCTATTACCTGAAGTATGATCATCATTGAATCGCTTCACTTTCTAAATCCTGTAGTCTTACTGATACTTGAGCATATCGCTCGGTACCAGCACTATCTCGCACATAGAGGGTGTAATCTCCGGCAGGAAGATTCTCAAATACATTATTAGACTGATAAGCTTTGTCATCTAGTCTGTACTCAAAAGGCCCCACTCCATTGATAACTGTCACTGTAATAGTGCCATCACTGTTAGCAACCAGTCGCTGTTGGCCTTCTACTTCATGAGTGGTTTGAGTTTCATCAGTAATTTCGGTGCTGAACTGTACCGGCTGTACAAACTCCCCTACCCTATTGAAAGGCCTGTAACCTTGATGAGGATCTGCTTTGTTACCTGCTAGTTCAGGTAACCTGGCACATAATCCATTCAGGCTTTGAAAGGCAGCAAAATAGCCATAGCTGACAGTTGAGGGAAGAACTGTATGATAAAAGGTAGAGACATTAGGCTCATCGTAAGCATCTGCATAGCTCTTTAGCACTTCTCCATTACTGGGCCTGATGAGAGCATACGAATAGCTGACCTTGATTCTTTTATTGAAGGGTATGGGGTAACCTTTAATCTTGTAACGGTTAAGCAATCCATCAGCATCCAGGTACTCTATGCGCCAATCCGTTTCATCATCCACAAAGTCTGCATATACATGAACATCCAGCTCATTAATCTTATAAGTAATCATAGCTTCTTATCTTAATTTTAAAGTGAATTTTCTCTATCAAGGAGTCTTAGTCCATTGCAAGCTGCTTTCCTCCATATAAGCACGTTTGCCACTGATCAAATCCATAGGCACACCTGATTTCTGCATACAGGGAGCATGCAGACTGAGTTTGTCTGCCAAGTGTAAAGGCGGATTGATAGCATTGTGGCCTAATGCTCTGAGTTCATCAATCTCTGCGGTTGTCAGCACGTGAGCATTGTATATCTGGAGATTGCGCACAAAAGCGGGTGCGGGATTCTCATTGCCATCAGCACTACCAAAAAAGCCAATGGAATTGATAACCCCAGCTAAAAATACATTGTCAGAGCTGGCTACCTGATACCCATGCCTGTTGAATTTGCCTTGCACGTTTTGGTCAAAGGTCAATGCTACATGCGTCCAATTACCGATTCTTGCGTCCGGTATGCTAAGGCTTGTCCTTTCTGCATTGCTATTGCCATTACTGGTATGTGCCCAGGCAAAATAAAGTGGCCCGCCTGGGTTTAGGTATTTGACTGTGATATAGCCTCCCCCTGCCAATTGAGCATAGAAGAGGTTATTGGCACCTATACTACCGTTATAGCCTGTTGCATAGTACCAAAACGATACTGAGAATTTTGTCTCATTTACATCGGTATTCCAGCTAATTCTGGCTGTCCTGTTACTAAAGTTAGTAGGATTAGGACAATAGTTTGTGTCCAGTTCACCCGCTTGAAAACGGTCTATCGGGATGATAGGAGATTCATCAGAAGAAGTATAGTTTTCCAGCATAGCATTACCTCCGCTGGAGCCCTGGTTTTGAGTGAATCCTGCAATAACTTTTACCGATGAAATGGTGAATGTATTGCCTTTCCCAACTGGCCTTAACCACAATTTGGGCACATAAGCATTGCTGCGCTTTGGCCTCAAATGAAACACATGCGTACCTACTGAATCAAACCTGCCTACATCTCCCTGATCTCCAATTTCTACTTCGCATTTGTTGCCTCCTGTCCAACTATCACATACGATCTCAACTCTGATGCCTTGCCCAAAAACACCAACGCCAGGATGAGTTAGGTTTATGAGTGGTATAGATAATTCTGCATAATCCTGAACTCCGGTATAAACAGCTTGTCCGGTGTTGGTATCAACCGCAAATTCCTGACTTTGCTTTGTCCAGTTGTGGCCTTCCTGGAAGTTTTCAGAAGCCTCATCAATGTAAACTCTAGTCATTTCTCCATACAAAACCGTATGCACCTGCTTCATGACCTGAAAGAGCCCATTGTTATAGGCTTCCAGGACTTCCTTATCGTGCTTGGTAAACACACCTCTGTTGGCATAAAAGGCTACCAAACGGCAATCCAACTGCATATTTGCTGGAAAGGTATTATTACTACTTGCCCAGGCGGTAAAAAGGTATTGACGACTCATGTATTTTGGGAAGAAGTCGTTATAAATAGAATTGTAGTTGTGCGTCACTACATTATTGCCCACATATCGGCCCTGATGATAAAATCTAAAGCTATTGGCATTACCCACATTACCGCACCTAATCCCGAAATGATTCCATCCTTTTTGAATACTGATCACATCACTTTGCATACGAATGACACCAGGACCGTACAAATTTTCAAACTTAAGCCGCTTGCCATTCTGAATATAAAAGTGCGTCTGGCTGCTGTTATGCTGAGAGGTGAACAGATAACGCTCTGCTCCACTGGGCACACGATCCAGGTACAGGAAGAAGTGCATTTCTCCCCCTTTGGATTCAGTTAAAGAACCATCCAGCTGCATTCTTTGGGCTTTGCTTACAGCTTGTATTTGTAGCGCTGTAGACAAAGGAGGAAGCAGCGATTTTTTAACGGTTAAGGGTACATCAGCTATACCATCATCATTTGAATCTACATAAGGCTGATATGGGTTTTTAGTATAAAAATCTTTCCAGGCAGTTTGCACTGCACCTGTGTGCTGCTCTAAAGTGTAGTTTTTCAGTTGGGCATGGTAAGGGTCAAGATATCCGACGGGTGTAGTACTTTTCCTCCATTCTAAAATTTCAATGTCACAGTCCGTCCCTAATTGCCAAACCACATCAAGTTTTCTTTGTGCAGTACCTTCATTTTGAATGTTTGCTTCAAAATCAGTAGTAGTCTTCACCACGGGCAAACTGATATACACCCCACCATTAGCAGAACTGAATTGTTGCACTTGCAAACGGGCATCTGCCCTCTGTTGCGAATGTATTCTCAGCTTAATTCTAACATATTCACCTTTCCCCATATATACAGAACTATCACCATTATATACTGCATTGGAAGCATTAGGGCTAGCCGGGTCATGCGTAAGGCGATCCCCCTCCGTATAGCTGGAAGCTACTGCACCATTAACTAAAAATCTTTTGTTGGCATGATAGTTTGCTGATTTAACTACACCTATATCTTTAGCATAATTGTACTGATCTGTCACATCTACCAATACATCGCCTTCAGCATGTGTGCATGGATAATGGGCAACTACTGCACTATGTAGCGAAGAGGGAAGCAGGCCACCTAACACATGGATGTGTCGTATTTCGTGAGGAGTAGCTGTGCGATTGCAAATAAGAAGGTGAGATATGTAGCCTGACCATCTGTTCCTGGCATTGGTATCTTCTGATATAATCAGTTCATGGGCAGGAATAGTAGAAAAGCCTGTGTTGGTTTTGTAAGACTGGGTAGGTATAACAGCACCATTTATATAATACTGGCCTGTTTTTGTATTCCCATCATAGCAAAAAACCAAGTGAACAAGTTTATGAATATACTGGCTAAAAGGAATATAAAACTGATAAACGCCCGTCAGACATACCATTTGTATATACCATCTGCCACCTGATGTAGTGCTATAGGAAAACTCTATTCCTTGATTTAAACCTAATGTATCAGAGGTGAAAAGCAGATTATGGTTTGCATCTGAATTAAGTTGACAAAAGACAGATATGGTAAAGCTTTTATCTTTTTGAAGGGCTAAAGAAACATTAGGATTCACACCCGCACTGGCGTACTGGCTCACACCATCAAAGGACACCATAGAATCCGCATTTACCCTATCCTGTCGGGCTTGTTTGCTCTTTGAGACTACCAACATGATTACACCCTCGTTTTTTTGTACTGCATCAATACAACCGCTTCACCAGTTTCTCCGGACTGATAGCTGACAATGATCTCCAATAGCCAAAGCGTATCATCTGCTACTACATGGGTATTGATCCAGCTTTGTAAAGCATTGCTATCCGCCAACACTGTAGAACTGCCCCCATTCAGTCGGGCCTGAAAAGAATAGCTTGCCAGATTCACGGGGAGATTGATTTGAATGTTCTCAATCAGCCCTTTGAACATTAAGGGAGGGCTTACAGTGTCCAGGTCCGAATCAAACAATACCAGTAAATCAGAGCCCCCTCCTCCGGAAATTGGTACCCATTCTCCATTGTCATTGTCCCACTTGTAAAAAGCATCTTCGTCTTCTACGGTGGCTATACTTCCCGGAGCGGGATTGGGATGAGCTGTTTGTAAGGCAAGTAAAGAAAGATGATCTCCTAAATCTCTTCCCGGATTAGCAGCAATCCAGTAGTTGCTATTGGTGGGAGCTATTCCCGGATTATAGCCTACAGTTACCTGATTACGCTGATAGAACTTACCCTGAAAGATGACTATAGCTCCACAGGGGTAATTCACAGTAGCTTGATAGGCGAACTCTACATAATGAGAATCCAGCACAAAGAAGTGATTGCCGTTCTGCCAGTTCTTAGGCTTAAGTTTGCTTAGGACTTCAGTAAATAGGCTCATGCTTGTTCTTGAGTGGGTTTGTTATCCTTCTTGGGTTGGATGATTTTTTTAGTGGCTATGGAATAAGGAATAAAGGTCTCTCCATAACGGTTTTTGGTAGCCTGCACATAGTTGTGCTCAAAGCCAGCATCGGATTTGACAGCTTCCAGGTTAATACCTGCATCATACAAAGGTGCGGTACCTCCCCGGATCGTACCTTGCGTAGTCCGTTGGAAGATCACCACCCATATGGTATCGGGAAAGTCTTTTCTGAGCTTATCGAATTCACTGGAATCTGCATCCAGCTTGTTCCAGGAGTCAATGATGACGACATCAAAGTTTTTGGCGTATTTGCGGATGGTTTGTATCCCTTCACTGGCATCTCCTGTCAGCTGTACTTTTGATCGGTTGGGTTTAGAAATGTAGCTATTGATCATTTTGCGCACTACATCGGATTTATCACCCATCTCCAAAGAGAACACCCCTACATTAAAACCTGAGCCAGCAAAGGCATTGGCTAACTGATAGGTGAATCTGGTTTTACCTGCTCCCTGATCTCCTTCTATGGTGATGGCCAGCATATACTTTTCAAGATCGCCTAAGAGTTTGCCAATATCCCCGTTGCCACGGTGCCCCTTGAGCTTGAAGGTATTCTCAGCTTTTTTGAGTTGATCCACAGATTGAAAGCCTGGTAAAACAGCAGCTTTGCTTTTGGTGGTTGGAGCAACCATTTTAGCAAGCACTGGATCTTGAGTGAGCATTTTCTTTCTGGGCTTAGTTTTTCCTGAACTGGTACTTACTTTTTTTTTACAGCGCTGGCTTTTCGGATTTTAGTCCGAGCAGGTCCGGAAGGAAGGACGTTATATTTTTTGATTACATCTTGCAGCCCTGCCAATTCAGTTTGCGTAGCATCCAGCACGGTGTGGTTACTGGTATGATTCTTCAGCTTTTTAGTAATGCTATTGATGACTGAATAGTAATCATCTTCTTTTTTGATCTTACCCTGCTTCATCGCTTTCTCAATGGCCTCCAGTAAACGCTTCATGGAAGCAATCTTATCGGTATTGATCAGGCCAACGTAGCGATTGACCAGTCTTACTGAATCTCTTACCCTTTCATCATCAGAGAGATCTACTGCTTTTTTAAGAAGGCTTGCAGGAAGGTTAAACTTCTCCTGAGATTTGCTCATCCCATTGTGGAAGTTGACCAGCATTCGCTGCATATCCATGATAAAATCAGCATGAGGGCTGTTCTTGCGAATCTCTTTTTTCAGAATGGCTCGCTGCAAAGCTTTTACAAAAGCAGCAATCTGAGTTTTGGTGGCTACTTTCTCATGCAATGATTTAGCGCGTTTGGCAAAACGGACTTCCGCACTGATTTTATTAACAGGTTTTGCATTTCCTTGGCTCCTAGTCTTGCTCCGGGTCCGGGTAGTATTAGCCCTTTTAGCGGCTGTTGTCTTTTTCTTTGGGGTAGTATTTTTTGTGGTAGATTTCCTGGCAGGTGACTTCTTTTTGGGAGTACTGCTTCTTTTCTTTGCAGCAGCGCTAGTTTTTTTAGCGGTGCTGCTGCTTTTACTGGCTGTAGATTTTTTCTCTTTACCGCTGTTCTGCCTGGGCTTACTCTTAACTTTCTCCACCCAATCAGCAACATTTTCCAGGTATAAATCTATGGCTTCTTTGACCTCCGGAACTTCATCGTAAAACTGTACTGATTCTTCATAGAAGTTGTGGGCCACTTTGAGTTCAGGGGGCATTTCCTTTACTAAATCAGCAGTAATAATGCTGTTATGATTGCTTTTTGTTATTTTCATTGAATAGCTGATTCTTCTCTTTGCTTTGAGAGTGCTATTCTAGGAAGGCTAAGATTAGTGGTGTCAGGTTAAGCTATTATTTTCTCCGTTGGACTAGTTTATTGTTTATAATGTGAAAAATTGCATAAAATTCAGGTAACTAAATTCTTATCTGAATGAATAACGACCTAGATTCATACAAAAATTCTGAAATTTATCCCGATTTTAATTAAATAAAGAAGGCTATATTTTGCCATTCCCATCAGTTAAAAAAGACAATTTTTAATGCTGAATTATTTGAGAAAACAGGTAAAGCTTTTACAGCAATTTTTAATTAAGTATAAGGAGATTATTAAAGAATTCTACGCCGCCTTTGTAGGCTCCATTGTTTTTGTATTACTAAATGCTCCGATAAAAAAGATACTTAATGTTGCACTAGTTGAACCCATCCTATCGGGCTTTTCAAACTCTTACATTTGGACAGATATTTTCTTGACGTTGATTCTTTTAATGTTCACTTCTAAAATATCATTAGAATTAATTCAAAGGATCCGAGTCTTCCTTATATGTTTTCTTCTGATATATGCTATAGATATTATATGGCTTCAACAATGGGATTATACATTAACAGCAATTTCACTAAAAATAGACAAGGTAAAATTCACTTACTTTGGCCTTATTTCTTTTTTCATTCTGGCACTTTGTTATAAATCCTATAAAAAAAATATAAAGATCATATCTAAAAAAAGGGAACTAGATAAAATCAATATTGATGCATCCCGAGAGGATTTAGTTCGCAAGCTATTTGATAAAGTTACTAATGCTCAAAATTTAGAAGAATCTGCCGTTTTTGGTATTGAAGGAGAGTGGGGAATTGGAAAAACAACTTTTATGAAATGTCTTTATAATAAACTTGAAAAAGACCTCATAAATAAAAAAATAATTCTTACTTGGTTTGACCCATGGTTTTTTAAAGATGAAGAACAACTTATAATCAACTTTTTCAAACACATTCAAAATTCAATAAATAAGCATTATTTCTTCGCACAAATAATAAGTCTAGAAAAGTATGGGGAGCAGTTGTCAAGTATTTCTTCCACAAATTCCTTGTTAAGGATATTAAAAAAAAGTTTTACGAAAGACTTCACTGAATCTATCGAGGAAAGATTTTTTCGGGTAAATCAAGCAATTGAAGATTTACATATCCATCTAGTAGTATTCATAGATGACCTTGACAGGTTAAATAGTAAAGAGGTCAGTGCTATGCTAAAATTGATAAGATTAAGCGCAAACTTCAAAAATACAACTTACATTGTAGCATATGATAAAAACTATATTAGAGAGTCTGTTCGGCTAGAAATAAATCCTTATGAAAGCTCAAAGTTCTCAGAAAAAATATTTAGAAATGAGATTAGACTACCTCCATTTAGTGGAGAAACCCTTTTTTCTGTTTTTAAAGGGCACCTAAAGAACAAAATAAGTAACGTTCATTTCACTAAAATTGATAATTATCAGCAAGATTATGTTTTTGACTTGTTAAAAAACCATCGGGATGTTGATAGATTGGTAGATTCATTTCTGCTTACATACAATCATATGAGGTCTAATGGTGCAATTGATAACATTGATATACTTGATTTACTTCAAATTGAGATTATTAAAGTTAAATTTATCACTTTATACACCAATATATTTTTTCATAAATATGAGTTTACTAGAAATAAAAAAAGATCCTACTCCTCAGGGATAAAAATAAATGACGAGTCAATCACAACTGGTAAAGAAGAGGACTTTAATTTGGATAATTATTTAGAGAGTTTTAAGACTGAGCTTAAAGATGATTTTTATAATGTTAGAGATTTAATCAATCAGCTTTTTTTCAGAAAACCTTTGGATTTGGAGCACACCAGTAAGTTCAGTATTAAAGAACCAAATCACTTCAATAAATATTTTAATCTAAACCTTTCCAATAGAGAAATCAACCTTAAAGACTATAATGAGTTCCTTTCTAAGGACCCTAGTAAGCCATCAGTTCATGCTAGTATAATACAGCATTGGGTCAAAAATGGTAAGGCTGATTTCCTTATTTGGATGATTGATAAGAACACCAAACTTGAGGGGGCAGATGACTATTACTTTATTATTATGCTTCTTCTTCATATCAGGGAAAGTTTAGAAAGATTTGATCCAGCAAAGACTTATAAAATTTATCATGTTATTGAAGTAATAAAAAAATACTCGAGACGAGCTTTCTCAGAATGGAGTATAGATCAAAATGTTGATGGGCTCAATAAATTTCTAGATACCTTAAAAATTATCAATAAAAGTTCAACGGTCTGTCTTTATCTCACATATATTACGCGTACAAATCCTTATGAAGTAAAGGAGAACCCTCTTCAATTAATTGAAAAAGAGAGAAATAACTTGTTCGAATTAAGTCTGAAAGAATCACCCATTCTAGACAAGGAAACTATCGAGTTTTATAACGAAATTCAGTCCTCTAAAGGTGATAGAGACTTTGAAGCATTAAAAAAAATATTTATTGATTTCATAAAAAATGTTAGTAGTGAGAGGTTCCTTCAGCTAACTATTGATAGAAAAGAAGACAAGAAGTCACATAGTATTTATTTCTTAAATCTCTATTTAATTTATAAACTTTATTCAAACTTAGAGGAGTTTGAAGAATTTGCAATTGCAGTTAACTTAAATGAGGATATGAAGAAAGAATATTGCACATTCTATAATGAGTTTTTTGAAATAAATCCCCCTGAAATTTCCAAACCTTTAAGCGATTACGAAGGGGTGTATTTTCAATTTAATTATCTTAAAGTCGTCTGATAAAATAGGTGAAGTCTAAATATTGGCGCCTGTTAAATTATCAATATTTAGATATAAAGTAGGAAGTTTTGTAAAGGAGCCAATGAACATAATTTTTCATAAACACAGTTACACCTGTATAAAGATAGGCTAAAATGGCTTCCATAAAACAACACATATCAAAGTTAAATCAAAATGAATGGGATTACTATTCTGAGGTTGAATATCTTAAATTGAAAAACCCATTTACTAGCAAATTATCTCATAAGAAATTTGTTGAACAATACTTCAAACGATCTGGTAAGAATGAAATTCTCAATTTTTTAGAGTTTCTACCAGGAAAGAAGCTAGATAATAATCGCACTAAGCATACAAATTCTATCTTCTTTTTGGGAATTCTTTTATACAAAGAAACCAATCTAAATAACCCATTTTTTGAAAGTTTAAACTCATCAGAATATAGAAGATTCCCTTTCCTTTGGTTTTTAACCTGTTTATTTCACGATTTTGGTTTTACAATTGAAAATGATGTTACAGCTATTGAAGGAATAAACAATTTATCTAATCTAAAAAGTAAATATTCAATTGAAAATTGCTTGTTGGCTGTTAGCCCTATTAACGTTAATTCTACTCTTTTTGAGGTGATTGAAAGTTACTTTTTGTATAGTCTTTATGAAAGAAAAGTAATTGATCACGGTATCCTAGCTGGTCTATATTTCTATGACAGACTCTTAAAAATTAGAAGGAATAAAATCCTAAACAATGAAGCAACTAGATTTTGGGGTGAAGAACTGGAAGATCAATATGCTCAAGTTGCAGCAGCGATTGCAATTCATAATATTTGGATACCTACAAAAGACAATTATGAAACCTATAGAAAATATCATTTAGAAAAACTCATAGATGATTATAAACCAATAAATTTTAGCGATTTTCCTCTTTTATATATTTTAGGAGTTGTCGATACAATTGACCCCTTGAAAATGTATATGCGAGAAGGTTTTCGACCAAATGAAATACTCGAGAGTTTAGATCTAACATTTTATCAAGACAAAATTACTTTTAGAAATGGTAAAAAATCTAGATTAGATTTTGGAAAAATGATTGATAGTGCCTACCGCCTTGAGGGTTGGCTGAATGTTGGTGTTAAAGACAATAAACGCGAGGTAAGTTTATTGCTTAGGTAAGGAGCGTCAATATTTATATTTTTTACATGTCAAATAAGATATTATGCAATATTCCTTAATTTCAACATCTTCATCTTGATAATAATAGCTTTGGCTTTTGCCTTGGCTTTGAGTTTGTCATAGGGCACAAGTAATTCTTCTCTCTCTTCTTCGGCTACCTCCTTAACCATACTAATCTGCTTATACTGCTGTAGCTTATTGATTTCGTAAGAGAAAGCATCAACTTCACTAGGAAGTAAAGAATGCCCCTGATTCATGGTATCAGCTTGAGAGTAATCCAACAGGTAGTTGAGTGTAGCAAATTCTTGCGCTCGTTCCGTGATGGTTCCCGGTCTGATCTGGAGTTTGGCTTTCTTTTCCCGTACGATGGCCTCCAGCTTGCCCAGGTTTTCTTCTGAGCGTAAAAACTGCCGTTCTTCTTCCACTTTCTGGATTTCCGTTTCCATTTCTTCCAATATTGGAGACAGATCATCATGGATACTCATGCTTCGTTTAGCAAGGGTGGTAGTCTCCGCTTTTCGTACCTGGGGAACAATGGCTCTGAATTCGGAAAAGTCAGCATTGAATTGCCAGTCAGAAGAATTGATATCTCCCAACAGATTAAGTAATCGCTTTCCTACCCTGATCAACTCTTTATCATCCCTATCTGAAGAAGTAAGAAACTCCTGCACGTCTTTGACTACATCCTGAATACGTTCTAACAACGCTTTACGCTGTTTTTCATCTTTGATGCGCCAGTAGTATTGCTGCTCGTAGTTTTTGGATACTCCAAAGAAATAATCATTAACACGGTTGATCAATTCTTCTATTTTACGAGGCAGGCTATCTCTAAAATTCTGGTAGGTCTTGATTCTACCTTTCAGCGTAAGCAAAGTTTTGTGCTCAGATTCCAATACTTCTTTTTTGCGGGTATTCTCTTTTTCCTGCTTGTCCAATTCCATTTTGACCAGCTCACCGATATTGGTGTACAGCGCAAACTTTACTTCTTCCGGATCAAGCGACTCCTGATCTAGTACATTGCCTCTATCACTGCGGTACCAGATATCATTGATCCTGCTGGACTTTTCTTCCAGCTTTTGGAATACAAACACGTCCATTGAGTCATTGACCAGTGGCATCACAATACGTACATAGCCAAAGCGGTTTTTCTGCCGGTGGATTCGTCCTTCTACCTGCCTGATACTGGTAGGGTTCCAGTCGGGTAGCAGTATATAGAGTACCGTACCATGGTTCTGAACGTCAATTCCTTCAGTGATAGTACTGGTTCCGATAATGACTTTCACAATATTGGCCTGAAAAGCATCTTTGATGGCTTCTTTGCGAGTTCCGGAAATACCGGAAGTAATGATCTCTACTTCATCAAAAGTCTTTCTGTTGTGTTTGACGTTCTGCTTGTAGCCTACTTCTTCAATGAGGTATTTTTTGAGCATTGGGAAATAGTCTTTCCCCCGGTTCATATAAATCACCTGTCCTGATACGGCTTCCCCTTTTTCTTCATGATACTGCTTGACTGAAGCGATACACTGGCAGGTATAGTCAATCTTGGGAGAGTTTTTAACAAACTCTATATGATCTTTGGGCGGTAAACCATTGTAGAGTTTAGTAAAGTACGGACTGATGGCATTGCTTAAGGATTGCCCCATACTTTCCAGTATGCTTCCTCCCCTGCTTTTGTCCATCGCCAGTTTGATCACCTGGTTTTGCACTGCATACTGGTCTTCAGTCATGGTAAGGTAAGTAAGGATCTGCTCATCCCCTTTTAAGCGCTGCACTTCTCCGGAAGGAGTGGTACGGTAGAGTTTGGGAAGATTGACTTTGATAGGTCTTAGTACTCCTGCGTCTTCTCCTGTTTTGTAGCTGATATGGTTGTGAATGAGTTTTTGGAGTAGCAATCGGTTGTTGAATCGCTTCACTACATATTTCTGCTGGATGGTACCATCATAGCTGTTGGCATACTCCATTTCCTGTAGCACAAAGGTTTCCAGAAAGGAGCCAATATTTTTCAATCCCATCTGCACCATCTTATCATAAGCAACCATGGATAACATAGAGAAAACTTCCAGCGGTGAATTGGTAAAAGGAGTAGCGGTCAAGAGCATCACGTTTCGGCCAAACTTACGCTGGATGTAGTTGGTCATAAAGAACATCTTGATGGCTCGGTCTGAAGCTTGAGATTCCATCTTGAAACGCTTATTACCTTCATCATCTGTAGGCGTATTGGTAAAGACATTCTTGAAGTTATGAGCTTCATCTACTACGATAAAGTCAAAGCCTAAGCTGTCTACATCTACCCGGGTTCCTTTCTGCGCTTGCCCAACGGTTTTCTGGTTCTTCTTTTTCATCTTGGACCAGTCCCTATTGGTTTTGCCCACATCTTTCATCATCACGATATCATTGAGCTCATCAAAGAATTCTCTTTGCAAGTTTTCTGAATAGCCCAGTTGAATGAAGCCTTCATAGGTAAGCAGTGTAATGCTGTTTTCAGGTACTTCTTGCTCTAAGTCTATGCCTTTTCGGATCTGAGTACCTAGGTTATACCAGTCATTGATAGTAATACCGGTATGTGAGAGTACTCCCGGTACAAACTGCTTACTTTTTTTATCAGTATAGCCAATGATTTCTCTTTTCCACTTTTCATAGGTGGGATTGGGAACCACCACCACCGGACGTTTAACCCTTCCTTCATAAAGGTTATTGGCCATAGTGATAATAGCCGACATGGTTTTACCAACACCTACATCATATGCGACTATGCCGGAACCTGCGGCCTGCATAAAGGCAATCGCTTCTCTTTGGGGAGGGGTAAACTGCAGTGTACCATGGTTTTTACCAAAGGTTTTACTGCATTCAAAACCCACCGGGATGCGGTGATACATGATATCAGCAGTGCCATTGTAGAGCCTGTTCCATTCAAAGTCTATTCTTTGTTTGTCTTCCAGTTGCAAACCGTCGTGCAGGAAGCGGGAGAAAAGCTTCTCCCCTTCTTCCGGACCATACTGCATGATCATTTGTTGTTCGGCTTTATCCATACGGTTCATGCTTCTGCCCAGCACATAGTAGTAGTAGATTTGATGGGCAGATAGATTGCCAAAATCTGTTCTTTCTAAAGTCTGCAGATAATGCCAGAAAGCATCTCTAAGAGAGATTTTACTGGTCTGAGCATCTTTATAACTATCAGCGATTTCATAGCCAGTTTCTTCAGCTAGGTTCTCAATCGTGAAAGTTTTAGAAAACTCAGAGAAGGCCAGAATCTTGGGTCGTTCATTAGGATCTACATGCTGAATAGAAATAGGCTTAGGGGTACGCTCAGCAATGATGTTTTGATGCTTGGCAAATACGGACTCTCCAAACCTTGCGATAATTTCTTCCTTGTCTTCTTCTAACTGCTTTGCCCTTTCATACATATTGCCATAGGCATAAATGGGTAAGGGCAATAATTCTCCATTGGAGTAGAAAAGCAGTCCCTTTTGAACAAAGCCAGTCAGACTTTCTTCACTGACCTGCTGGCTAGTGGCTTTGATGGTACAATGATCCTTAAGCACAATGATCTTTTGGCCTTGAGGATTGGTGAGTACCAGATATACTTTGTTGTTGTATTCATGCTCAAATCTGGTGGGTTTACCTAGAATTGAACCAGTGGGCACGGTTGCTATTTTGTACCACTGATTATCTAGAATAGAAGTAGCAGTGTTTGCGTAAGCAACGTTATCTCTATCGGCACTGGTATTATTGTCCAGGAAATACTTCTGCCAACTGGTCATGGGAGAACCTAATGACCTGCGATACCATACCCAGACTTTGATTTCATCCTCACTAATGCCCTGATTATACATCTTGATCACTTCCTCAAAGCTGCGTTTGCCTTCTTCTTTTCGCTCTGGTTTCACCAGTCTTCCCAGGGTGTAGTCATCCAGTTTTCCTAATGTACCGGTAGGTAATGCTCCCAAAGTAGCATTGAGTTGATGTCCGGAGAGTCCCGCTAAACCAGCAAGACCTGAAAGTGTAGCTTGAGTAGTTCTATTCGTATTCTTCATTTTGAGCATGTTCATTTTGATGATGATGGCTTTCGCCTTTGCCTGAAGTTTTTTCTGCTTGGTATCAGTTGTTGGTGTAGGTTGTTCTATAGTTTGCTTAAGCTGTGCTCTAATTAATTGAGGGATATCTGCTTTTTTACCCTTGATCTGCAGAGGAAAGTGAAAAGAAGAAGTCACTTTTTCTTCTCCCAACTGCTTTTCTGGATGCATTGTAAACCAGGTAGAATAGCTAGCTTTCTCTTCAAAGCTCAATGGTTCTTCCGATACCAGATTAGCAAAGAGGTATCCTTTAATGAGTGCTTCTTCACTTTTAGCAGCAGGTAAGACAAAAGGATTATCCTTGGCATAAAGCTCTGGAGAGATGTAGCCTTGTTTGAGCAGTGAACGTGCATCATTCTTCGCCTTTTTGTCAATGGGTAACTCATTGATGTAGTCCTCAACAATCTGAATTCTTGCCCGGTAATGGCTGGCACCCCAGCTTCTGGAAGATTGTTTCATGAAAGCTCTATTTCCAGTTGGTTGATTGCCGCAGACAAGCTGATTTGGTTGGTGGCTGCATAATTGAGCAGCATATTCTCCATCTGCCGGTATCCGTCTGCTCCATTAAGGATAGCAGAAATACCCGGATAGCTTTCCGGATCAAGGCTCAATAGCAGATCACGCACTTTTTGGCGTAGCTGGATGATGGTATTTTCTTTTTTTTTGCTCATGGCTATAGTTTTTTAAGCACTAAAATGTCAGTGGGTACGCTGGAATTTCTAAAGACTGCCGGTAGTCGGTAGGCATCCACCAGATCAGCTACCTTACCCATCGCTTGTTTGATTTCTTTATACTTATCTCCATTGCGCAGGAAATTAGAAGAAGTCAGGAACACAATCAGCCCATTCTTTTTAAGTAATTTAAGTCCATAGTACAGGAAAAAATTCTCTATGGTATGATGCCTCGGCTTAGTATTAAAGTAACTGGCATAAGGCCCTAAATGAGTGCCGTAAGGAGGATTGCCGATAATCAGATCAAACCGGGGCGCCGGCCGGTCAGTATCCAACCAAGGTTTATTGGATTTGGTGGTGTAGCGTGGTGGCTCTAAAAAGAGCGTTTCAAAGTATTGGTTGTAAAGGATTGCTTGGGGGTGCAATATTTGGGCTATCCTAAAAGAGATAGGGTTAATTTCTAAACCATACAATTTTGCCTGATCAGTAGCATGATCAAACATTCTCCCAGTACCGCATGATGGCTCAAGTACTTTACCGTTATCTGGAAAGCTATGATATTGGGCAAGCTCCCACATGATCTCAATAAGGAAATCCGGAGTATAAAACTCATCTGCTGCCCCTGCATATTCATCATCAGCATTGGATATACCGCCTGCTCCTTCATAGGTTCTTAGCAGCGCTTTTTCTTCTTCACTATAGGATTCTCCCGCAGCATCTTTCCTGCGGATCATCGCTTCTATTTCTGCTTTGCTTTCTGCTTGTATTCCTATTAATTTCTGCATCGCTTTATATTAAGCAGGCAAGATAGTAGGTCTGAAATAAGGCGGTGTGGATTGGGATAGTTTGGGCAGATTTACTGACCCGATCTTACCCTTAGGTCCTGTGAAGTCCGGTTGTTTGCTGGTTGGGAAATGTTAGCAACCAAAAAGGGACAGCCAATTCATGACTAGTCCCTAGTGTTAATCTTAGATAAATATATTACCTTGGTTCAAGGTGGGGATGAAACTCGCTGGTTTCCTGCAAGTACATTCACTAGCAGGAAGTTAAAAAGTAGGTTATCAAAATCTTTAGAAAATCCATTTTTTTTAAAACTCGTTCTTACGGGATAGAATTTGTATCTTTTCAATTGTATCTACTAAAGAACAAGAATTTTCAGACACCGCAATGTTTGTGATTAATAACCTAAAAACTCTTTTAGTTCGTAAAGAAAATATCGTAAAGGGAAGCTTTCTATATACTCATGAACCTAACTTCAATTGATAAACACCTTTTGGCTATAGAAAAACTTTTGCACCATCCACAGATTGATGCTAATGAAGTACTTAGGCACTTATATTACGTGAGTAGTTTTCCCCTGCTAATATTTACGATACCAGCTGGAACGCATGTATATCGTGCATCTTCAAGCTTTAAAAATGAATATTTTACTCAGATTTCAAGAATCTGTCATCCACCTGGAAATGCTGTAAAAAGCTACGGTAGAGCAAATATACCGAGACAATCCATGTTTTATTGCTCAGAAGACCAAGCAACTCCATATTTAGAACTTATTAATTACTGGGTAAAGAATGTTTCTGTTGGTGAACTTTTTCATGTAACAATTGGTGAATGGGAAGTTGTCAAAGATGTTGAAGCGATTGTTGTCGTCTCATCTGACAATGCTCAAAGGAAATCTCAAATGGAGATACATAGTGGCCATGCGTTTGATAATCATTTAGCAAACATGCACAAGGAACAGCAAAAAATTTCAAATTTAGTTTATGGAAAGTTTCATGACTGGTATTCAAGACCTGCAAGCGTCGGCAATGACATTTATAAAGTAACATCAAGCATCACGAATAAGCTTGTTAACGCAGCAAAGCATTTGAGGAAATTAAGAGGGGCCGCTGTTATGTATCCAAGTGTTGCTAATTTTGAAGGAGGTGTGAATTTTGCGTTTGAACCTGCTATTGTAGAAAGTGGCGATCTTAAACTTATTAGGACATGGAGAATAAAAATAATTGCCAAAGCCAATGTAGAAGGATTTTATAATTTTACAGAAGTGGGGCGTGAATATGGTACTATACATCAGGATGGATTGCTTACATGGTAATTTGCAAGTGTCTTAACGACTCTGGGATGACTGAGATATCAAATTAACTATATCTTTTCAAAAAAGTGTCTTCACTTGCTTCTATATCGCTCAATTGACCTTTACAGTAACCACGGATTACCTTATAAGCTGCTCTTTTATGCGTAAAAGTCTTTATTAGCGGCTATAATGACTTGGTTTCTTTGTATTGCCATCAATAACAATCATTACTAATCTAGACGGATGATCCACTTCTTTGTCCTCAAATCCGTGAACTTTGGGTTTTAGTAACCTTATACTGTTTTGAGGGGTAGCGGGAGGTAAATTCTTTTCTGTCAAATCCAAAATGCAAAGAATTGCTAGTTGTTTTGAATTGCCAGAAGCATAAGCCACTGGCTGTTTTCCATATTTTTCAAATAGTTTGTCTCGATCTGAGATATTATACTCAACTTTTAGTTCTGCTATCAAACCTCGGTATCCTATCTCAATTCTTCCCCCTGCAAGATGAGCTTCCTTTGAGATTTCTTCCCCCAAATAGGGAAGGCCAATCAAATGTTGTATTAGTCTATCCCGAAAGTCGTCCTCTAGAACTTTATTTTGGCCTTTATATACCCCTTGTTGCAAACAAAAACCTTGATAGTTCAGAATACCACTTAATAGGTTTAAAAAATCCTCTTTCTCCTCTTTTTCAATTTCTGGCAACTCTCTATTAATTGTATTGGCAATATCCAAAACAACTTTGTTCATTTTTTTAAAACCGGTAAGGAAATAGTTGGAGTTAGGATCAAGTACTTTAAGGATCAATTGGTCGTAACCGATAACTGTTGGATATTCTTTTTTGCCAATACTATTTTGAAAATATCCTAATATCCGGATAGAGATCAGTTCATCAAAAGTATTTTGAGGATACTTGAAAACTATATGTCCGGTGACATTATATTCTTTCTTAGCTTCTTTTCTAATTTGAGGAATTGAAAGGTTAAACCAATCATTACTCGAGGTTGATACTGGTTTTAAATTTAATGTGTCAAAGCCCTCGGGCCATTCATTTATTGTTAATTTGCCTTTTATAGTATATAATTCTTCAGGTTTTAGAATTTGGGGATTAGCCCAAGGCTCTCCGTCAATGGTAAATTGAAGGGAAAGCATGATAATTTTTGCATCTTCTTGGCTCTGTGCTTGGGCATTATGATCCCCGCGCATCTCTTGGAAAGGATCAATGGTGAATGTGAATATAGCAGGAAATGAAAGCTTAGTAAATGCTATTAGTACCCCTTTTACTTCAGTTACTTCTGATATTCGCTTAATTGACTCACAAAGCTCTTGGAAGCTATCTCGGAAATCAGGAATATAGTTAAAATACTCAAAATCAATTTGTTTTATATGTGTCGCACTTGCTTTTAAATGGTTCATACCATCCTCTGCATTCATTTCTTTTTGTGCCCATTTTAGTAAGTGAAATAATGATGAAACAAAATAGCCATAGTACTTGAAGAAGCCTTCATCCGACGATTCTTTTGTGCCTTTAATAAGCTTACTAAGTTCCAGTTTTATGGCCTCCTCTTGGGCCAATACTTCTCCCACCTTAGAAATATCGAAACTAAAGAAGTTCTTAAGCAAAAGAATTCTAAGGTTTTCTTGAGAACTGACTAAATCAGAATTATATCCTCTATATCTCATCGCCTATTCAGAGAATTTAAGAATGTCTTGTCAATTTGTTGGTTCCAGACCCTAAGCTCTAAATCAGCTATCTTACCATACTTTTCATTCTTTTCAATGGCAGATTCGTTTGATTTATTCTTCTGCACAGTTTTATCAAAGTAGCTTGATAATTCCTGTAACAGTTTGTATTGTCTGAAATAGGCAAGTACACCAAATAGCTCAAATACGTCAGAGAAATGCCCAGTCTGAATTTTTTGAAGAATTAGTTCTTTGATTATATTGAGTTGGTCAACAATAATCTGTTTAGGCATTATGTAAATAGTGGTAAGCAAGGCCTTCCGGCTATCAAAAGATGGATTATGATAATCAGGGATGGTTCTGAATAGAAACCCTAAACTTTGCTCCAACCATACCTTATTAAATTCATCATTTTGGCTACGAATAAATGTCAGTTTTTTGATAAAGTCAGCATCTGTGTAATAATCTTTTGAATCACAATATTTAGCAACATAATTGTGAACAATTTGAGAATACATCTTCGTATTTTTTCTCGTCAAGAAAAGAAGGATATTTACAAGTTCCTCACAAAATATGTATTCTTTTTCTACGTAATAACTTTTTTCCAGTGCCGTAATTCTTGATATAAGAAGTAACTTTTGATCCTCATTGAGAAAAGGAAAAATATTATAGGCCAACCTAGCAGCTTTTTTGTGGATTACAACATAGCTGTCAACTACCGATTTTAAAATGATTTGTATTTGCTCCTCTTCAACTTCATTTGGAAACTTCTCAATCACGGAACCAAAAGCTTCAATAGCCTTCCCTCTTATACCTATATCAACATCATTCATGAATACCTTGATCATATCAATTATGGTGTGGGTGACCAATTGATCGTACTCTTCAATCAAATGGGTTACAAAATTGATCGCTTCATATCGCACATCTTTTGAATTAGGATCAAGCAAAAAATTGTAAATCGATGGTAGTTGTTCTGCTAATTGAAACGGTTCCTTAATCGACCTTCTAATCACTGCAATAAGTTTACTTTTTAAAAGACCATCAGAAGAACTATCCAGATTTGAAATCGTTTCAATAATTTTATGGTAGATATTACTGGAAATATCGTTTGAAATCAGGTTTCCAACTATTAGTTCAACTTTTTTGATGGCTTGCTCAATTCCCATCCTTTCTAATTCGATTTCCCAATAACTCTTGCCCTGTAATGGGTTAAACGTGGAGATTTTACCATCAGAGTCTTTCAATTCATGTAAATACCAATTAAAGGTACTATATGCTTTATTCTGATCAACCAAACAGCCGACGAGTGAATCAAAGGAATTTGACAAAAGAGTAGGACGTTTCTTTGAAACTTCTTCTAAAACCGATAATACTTCCTTGCGAAGCTCCTTTGTGGATTCCTTTGCAAAAATTGTTTGGAGTAACTTTTCGATAATACTTTCTGCATATTCTTGGAATTCACAACCAAGGTCATCCTTTAGCAGGACCAATTCAAAGAAATAGATGAACTCAGCCTTTGCACCTTCAGTTAAAGTCGGATATAGCACATCCACCTGGGCCATAACTGTATTTTGATCGGACATATACAATTCACTTAAAGTCAAACAAGTGATTGCATCAGCCGATTCTTCATAATCATCATCCTCAAGTTCAAGTGACTTAATAATTGTTTCACAATGTGGCACGACTGAATCAGAATCAGCGACAATAAGCCCTTGCAGTAGATAGTTAGTATTTATCCTAGTTGTTTTGTCGTTTATTTTTAATCTCTCATCCAAGAGGTTGAACAAAAGGTCAGGAGCTTGTTCATGTGTTTCAATAAGCAAAGAAATAGAATTAGGATAGGAAGGCCGACAATCGTATGGATCACCAATATGACGCTTATACCATAAAGAATCCATAATTTGCTTTAATAGAGATTCATAATTGCTAATGTCATTACCTTTTATTGCTGATTTGAGAACACCTGCAACTTCATCAATGTGTCTCCCTTTTTCTATTGCACTTTTTAGCCGATAGAAACTAAATGAGGGAAGGGTTTTCTCAGAATGTAGAACATTTTGTGTGGCCTTAAGAACTTCAATTCCTATATCTTCGTCATCGAAAAAAAGAGAAAGATAATCCAAAGCAATATCTCCAAAGAAGTCGGGAGAGAGTTTACTTGCAACAAGAATCTGTTTAGCTACATTTTTCCGATCCTCATCAATACTGATTGTCTGGATCAGGTTCAAAATTGATAATTCAGTAATTTCCGCTTTTGACTTCTCTTTTTCAATTAGAGATTTAACTTTTTCCTTTAGCTCTAACTTTTTTTGAGCTTCTTCATTTTCATCCTTTTTTAACTTTTCCTGATGGGTCTGATACTCTTTTATAACTTCTCTTCCAAAATTTTCCTTATGAACTTCGTTATGAAATGCGCACGCAGGACAACTATCAATGATAAAATTGTGGGCATTCCATTCAAAATTCATTGCCTTAAAAGCTCCGGTAGCATGAGGGCATGAGATTCGTAGATTAATAGGCAGTTTATACATTTCGGCTACTAATCCTCCTGAAATATCCTCTATTACAATGTGACTACACCAATTTTTCACACGAGGAATAAGGCCCTTATTTTTGTTACCGAGAGCAATAGTATCTTTAAACATTTTATCCTCATTGCCTTTCATAGTCACCCTATTCTATTGATTGTCCCAACATTTGAAATTGTTTATGGAAATGTCAAAGTGTCTAAAACGTTAACAATACGAAGGTTTAATTTACTAGTGAGTATGCATAGTGCATAACATCCAAATTTCTTCGTATTGCCTCTTAATATAGTAAAGAAAATGTGTTAAAAAATCTAAGTAAAGTTATTTTCTATAAATTAGGGTATTTTAACCCTTAAGTTATGAAAATAGGTTACGCGAGAGTTTCTACTATAGATCAGAATTTACACCTTCAAAAAGACGCACTTGCCAATGCAGGCTGTGAGAAAATCATAGTTGATACCATTAGTGGCTCTGTTGTTTTACGCCCAGGACTGGAAAAGGTAAAAGAGCAGCTTCGTGAAGGAGATTCATTAGTAGTTTGGAGATTGGATCGCCTGGGTCGTTCCCTTAAAGACCTTATCAGTTGGTCCGGATATTTGGAAGAAAGAGGTATAGGATTGGTGAGTCTTCAGGAATCTATCGATACCAGTTCTTCTACCGGTAAATTAGTGTTTCATATGTTCGGTGCTCTGGCAGAGTTTGAGCGCAACCTAATTCGTGAAAGAACCATGGCAGGCCTTCATGCAGCCCGTTCCCGAGGTAAAATGGGAGGCAGACCTAAAGCGCTTACCAAAGACAAGCAAAAACTCCTGATGCAGCTGTATAATGATGATAACATATCAGTAAAAGAAATCTGCCAGATGATGAATATCTCTAAGCCAACGCTTTACAAATATGTTAAGATTGATATAGCAAGTTAGGGTAATGTTTATTTACATGGCACTCCAAACGAAGGAGACAATCTCTTTGCAGTACTCCCTCCTATAGGCAGGCAAAATAGTACATATACTTTTTTATAATGATAGTATTTACTATCTTTGTGAATGCCAGAGGTATTAAGAACATTAGGGTATATCTTCTTCTTCTACAGTAATGATCATCTTCCTATGTAAGCTTCCCTATAAATAGAACAGTTTAAAAGTAGAGAAAGAATGGTTAACTTTAAACTGTTAGAAATGAAAAGGAAGACATTTACCACCCAACAGATTGCTAAGATTCTCAAGGAATTTGAAGAAGGAAAAAGTGCTGCGGAGATCAGCAGAGAGTATGGCGTAAGTCAGGCGGCTTTTTACAAGTGGCGCCAACGCTATAATGGTATGGATGCCACAGAGTTAAAGCGACTGAAGCAACTGGAAGAAGAGAATCGTAGGCTCAAACAAATGTATGCAGAACAGGCTCTTGACCTGAAGCTGGCCCGAGAGATTATTGAAAAAAAGCTTTAAAGCCCTGCCAGAAGAAGCAGATAGCAGAAGAGGTTGTAAAGGAGAAAAAGACAAGCATCAGCAGGGCGTGCAGAGTCTTGAGACTGAGTAAGTCTGTATATTATTACCAGAACCAGAAAGATGATACCTACGTGATAGATGCGTTGCGCCAGAAGGCGGAAGCACATCCAAGAGAGGGCTTTTGGAAGGCCTTTGGTCGTTTGCGCGATGAAGGAAAGCCCTGGAATCATAAGAAGGTTTACAGAGTCTATACAGCCATAGGATTGAATATCAGGAGGAAGGCAAAGAAAAGGCTTCCGCAGCGGGTGAAGGAGCCATTAGAGATACCTGAAGAGTTGAATCACACTTGGTCTATTGACTTTATGAGTGATGCTCTAATGAATGGAAGGAAGTTTCGTTCTTTTAATGTGATGGACGATTATAATCGTGAAGCGCTGCATGTTGAAATAGATTATTCTTTGAAGAGTAACAGAGTGGTGTGGGTGCTTAACCATCTGATTAAAAGAAGGGAAAAACCAAAGCGGATCAGAATGGATAATGGACCTGAATTCATCGCCTCCCTGATGGAGGAATGGAGCAAAATGAATGAAATAGAATTCATCTATATCCAAGCAGGAAAACCTACTCAGAATGCCTTTGTGGAAAGGTTTAACGGCACTTACAGAAGGAATGTGCTGGATGTTTACCTCTTTGATTCTCTGGATGAGGTAAGGGAGATTACCAGCACCTGGTTGGAGGATTATAACTACCATAGACCTCATGATAGTCTGAAGGGGCTTAGCCCAATCAGGTTTGCCAAAGCAAGATATGGGGCGTTAACAGTGGATAACGCTGCAGAGTTAACCACAATTAACACCCATAATAGTAGTAGCAATAGCTGATTTATTTGATTAAAAAAGGATTTTCTCTACTCCAGACCAGTTCTAAAACGGGGAAGCTTACACCTATACATATACATGTAAAAGGCAAGGGTGGGTCGGCAAGATATGAGCTTGAACCGGAAATTAAGCTTACTGACAGCAAGGGATTAAAAACTAAAGAACTCAGGCAGATTGAAAAGCTTATTTCTCAAAGAAGAGGACAATTAGTTGCCGCCTGGCATCAGTATTTCAAAGAATAAATTTAGATATTATGGAAGAGTTCTTTTATGCCACCGTGGAAACGGCCACTGTTGAAAATGATCGTCTTTATCGTACTTTTTACGACCAAGATAAGGTGCGTTTTCAGCGCAATGATGGTGAAGGTGAAATTGAGTTTTCTCTTAATGATCCTAGCAAGGTATTGATGAGTCACCTGGTACCAGTAGAGGATATAGAACAGCTATCTATTTTTCTCAGGGACAATCAGGATATCATACAGGCCCGATTGAAAGGAGAATGGATTGAAGTAGAGGAAGACCTAGATAAATTTTTTAAAACACCCAAGTGGCTATCACTCCCTTGGATCAACCTCAGCCAGGTATGTATAATGCTTTACGGTAAGAAGGACAAAAGCACTACTGCTTATTTTACTTTGAAAAGGCAGGGTAAGCGTCCTTGGAAAGCTGAAGAACTGGATAGACTTGAAGCAATCCGCAAACAAATGATCAAACAGGTGCAGGCTGCATGAACCGCATATTCTCAACGATCCGTTCCTTTACATTTTGGGTAAGTCTTAAAAGTCAATTCCTACTTTGTCCTATTCGCTTGGCAACTGGCTTTCTTTTCTTCTACATGTTCTCGTTATAAAGCAGATTGAATTTGTGAGCGTCAGGGTCAGCAAACACGCAAATGTAAAACCCGTTTTCATTATAGAATTTTTTCCTGTCTTTGTTAGAGTCAAATAAAATGTTTCCACCTGCTTGTTTTATTTCATTTATCCAACTGTCAAATTCACGCTTACTTTCAACTGAAAGGGAAAACATAATTTCATTTCCTTGCCTCAAGTCAGAGAGTTCTCCTTCGAGACTTGTTTTGAATTTTTCTTGTTCAAAGAAGTGAATTACAAAATCATTATCTCAAAATAAGAAGCTCACTAAATCTTTAACAGGGTGACCATTTGATTTAAAGCCTAATGATAGATAAAATTCCTTGGTTCTTTCGATACTTTCTACTCCTAAGTTTGCTTAAATACTTCTTGGTTTCATAATATTATTATTTTATTCTCCATAACGTCTCCAGTAGTATGAAGTGATTTTTAGCCTCTTTTAAACGCATAAAAACAAAACTCCCCCTACCCAAAATTTGGGATAAATCATTTAATAATAAAAGAAGTCTGACAGGTGCATCTTAAAAATTTTACTGATTATTCTCTTCGGGGTCTCTTAAGTGCCGCCATCTTGGCTTTCATTATACACCAATCTCTAGGATTCTGATCGGGTTGATCTAATGATCTATACGCCAACTGAAAAAACGAGCTTTGTTCCGACTTTGTATCTTCCCCTTATCTAGCTTGACTTTTAAGTCATCTTAAACGGGGGATTCTGACTAACAGTTAGTAAATGAAAAGTAGGCGGTTACGAAGCACTAAACTTTCGGTTAAACACAAAGTTTGATACGATTCACAACTCTTAATTTTATTACTATTCCGCCTATTATTTATATACACTGTTACCTGCTGGCTTTATTCTTTTAGTTGTTTTAATCGGTCAATTGCGTTTTGATTTTCAGGGTTTAATTCCAAAGACTTTTTGTAATTCAAAATTGCGTTTTGGTAGTCCTCATTATAAAAATATGCTTCGGCTAAACTATCATATAAATTTGCCGATTTTGGATATAGATGTAATGCTAATAAAAAGACATTATATCCTTGCACTTTCTTCTCAGGATTAAACGATAATCGCAGTCCTAAAGTGTTTAACACTCCTTCTTGAAGTTCAAGATTTGGATAATCGGAAATCGTTTTTGTATATAGAGGGATTAAATTTTGATAATTCTGTTTGAAAGCTAAATCATTGAAATCCCTATATGTAAAGTCTTTTTCTATAGCTTTTTTTGATTCTTTGGAAATCAAACTATCGGAAAAACCGTTAGCAACAGGTTTATTTTCAATGAAATCAATCGCCTTTTTCTCATTTTTTAATGTTGCATTTAAGAAGTGTAAAGTATACTGACAAAGTAGATTGTAGGATGCCATTATTTTAACATCACTTTTATCTTGCCTTTTGTCTCTGTTAGCGAATAAGACACCGAAAGAACTAAAGTAAGAATGCGTTAGGTCGTGAAATCTATACCTGTAAATATTGCTATGTTCCAAAGAATCGTATAATTGAAATTCGTAGTTCAACTCTTCAGGGATTTTGTCCGCATTTAAGATTTCTTTTGGTATCTCTTTTTGAGCAAAATGGATATAAGGAATGGAAAACTTATCTAAATTGAAATAAGGTGATTTTTCCAAAACAGGATAATTGTACCTTTCGGTTCCATCCAAACTAACAATTGCTTTTATAGTCTTGTTTTTCATAACAGTTATAGCGTTTGACAACCCACCAAAACTAAATCCTATTAATGCCACTTTTTCCAAATCAATATTCTCGTAGCTATGAATTTCTTTTAGAAGAAATTCAACATCTCTCGATTGCGTTTCCATATCTCTTGTAGTTCCGCCTTCCAACCAACGCGTATCTGTTCCTCTTGAAGGACTTGATATCACTACAAAACCGTTACTAGCTAAATACTCGAATAGCGCAAAGTTTTCAATTGACGAGGCTTGATAACTTGGTGCATAAACTACTACTGGAAATTTTCCGCCTAATAATGTTGGATTAGAAAAAGCATCTACCTTTTCTGAAAGATGAGCCATATTTTCTGGCGTGTTCCATAAATAAGGAAACCAATCCAACAGAAAGTAATTCGGTAAATTTTTCCATTCTTCCTCTTCTTTTAAAATCTCTAAATAGTTTAAGACTGTTAATTGCTCAGAACTACTATCCTCTATTTTCGCAGGATACCAAATACTTATAGGGATTGGTCTCTCAATAAGTTGGTTGTTAAACTCATTATGAATTCGATAGGTTCTCGTGCTATCATTAATTGTATAATGCTTAAAGCCCACTTTATATTTACCAACTTTAAGTCCAATTTCTTTTAAGGATGTCTGCCCGTAAGATATTATTGAAAGTAGTAACCCTGTAATGATTATTGTCAATCGGATTGTTTTTAAATTATTGTCCATCATAAAGATGCTCTATTTTGATGATAGTTACAGGGTCTTTTTTCAGCTTCTGACTAACGTTAAATTATCGTTCTGAAAGTCAGGTAGTTATCAACCCTAGTTCCTCATTTGTCAACCCGAACTTATCAATTTGCTTTCTTATCCTCTTGACCAGTCCCAGCTTTCTTTTCTGGTCCAGGTAGAGGTATCCTTCTGGATTGACATAAGGTACTCCCTTCACCACCATGTTCCAAATAATTACCGCCAGTTTTCTGGCTGTAGCACTAATAGCAGATACTCTACCTTTTCTGAAGTTTATGCGCTGAAAAAAGTCTCTGAGTGGAGTTGAATCTTTGAGATTTCCAATGGCATTGGCTGCATTCCTTAAAGCTATTTTGAGCCTGTTACTTCCTTTAGGTACTTTGCTAGATAGCAACTTGCCTCCACTCACTTTATTGTTGGGTGCCAAGCGCAACCAGGATGCAAAATGCTTGGCGGTTTTAAACTTTTTAATACCCTCTAATCCTACCTCACTCATTAATGCAAGTACAGTAGAAAAGCTCATGCCTTCAATGGACAGTAAATCTGTACCCTCAAACATCTGGTAAGACTTCAAATTAAGGTCAATGTCCTTTGGAGTATTCTTGTTTATTCTTTTGTATGGCTTAGGCTCTATATGGTGCTGCCTTTTGTTGTCATCACTTCCTATAATCTCTTCCAGCTTTGCTGCTATCATTTTATCACATTCTTCAATTTTGCACTGAAGATGATCATACATTTCCAGTTCCTGCTGAAGGGCAAAAAGATAGTCTTTCCTTCCATTGGACTGCAATGCCCTGGCGATTTCTTCTTCACTTTTACGGCAGTTACCATGGCGTAGCGAAGCAAGTTTTTTAGGATCGGTTTCTCCGGCACAGACGGAGCGGATGATACTAAGACCTGTGAGACCGCAGATGTCCTTTACTACCACATCAAGCCTGAGGTTGAGCAACCTAAGGTACTTCTGCATTTTCTTAGAAGTAGAAGCTGCTGAATGCAGCAAGTTGGCACGATGACGACAATAAGTTCTGAGTTCCTCAGTCTGACCATCAGGTAAAAAGCTACTGGTGAGTAGACCAAGTGTATGTAGCTTTTGTATCCATTGGCAGTCTTTTACATCCGTCTTTTTACCTTTTATGTTTTTAGTAAATTTTCCGTTGCATAAAATGACATGAAAACCTTTAGAAATGAGCACTGAGTAAAGATTCTGCCAATAGGTTCCGGTGCTTTCCATGGCAATAGTTTTAACCCGATTATCTTTTAACCACTCTGCCATAGCGAAAAGATCTTGATTATAGACCCCGAATTCCCGAACATCCTGTTCAGATTGACCAACAGCCACCCAGTGGGAGCGGCTGCCCACGTCAATGCCCCCAGCCTGGGGATTGACAACTTCCATTGAGATTGATTCCTGTTCCATTGTAATTACTTTAAGCTCTAAGGAGATGTGCTTTTGGCAAGTAAATATTCTGAACGGGGTTCCCGAATACTCAGGACCGCCAATGAAGTAATCGCAAGCATCTCAACCAGGATTGCACCCGTGCTTCCAATTGGAGCAACAGTTTGAAAATCGGCCTTACAAAGAGCTTTACCAATTTAAGAAAAAGTTGAATAGCGCCCTCGTTAGCTATAGAAGTAAATGTTTCAATATATGGTGGATTGCACCCAACGGCCCATGCAACAGCTGGGCCGGGTTGTTTGCGTTTTTCGTTCTTCTTTCATTTTTGGCACTTGGATCAACAAACTTCCAAGTGTGTTTCAAACAGGCATGGCTGATGCATAATGTTGGGCGTTCGTATTTTCATTCAGTTCTTCCAATGATCAAACACTAACTTGGATATATTGGCAATTACTTGATCGCGCTCTTTGGGAGAAGCATAAGAATCAGAAACAAATATGCTAATTGCTAAATGACTTCTATTGGGAAGAACAACAATTCCAGCATCATTTGTGGCTCGAGTCAGTCCATTGTAAGTCCCGGCAGTTCCTGTTTTATGAGCTACGATAGTTCCTTCGGGTAGTAAGCCTTTTATTCGTCCTAACCCTGTTTTCGAGTCGACCATATCCTGAAAAAGTAATAATTGACTTTGTTTGGAAAGAACACCATCCATATAAAATATTTTCAAAAGCTGGGTCATTGCTTGTGGTGTAGAATAGTTTTGGTACTGGATCGTGTCGTTAGCTACCTGTATCTTTTCGAGTATTGCGATAGATATATTTTCATCTTTCACCCCTAAGTTATGGACATAATCATCGGCTACGTCTGCCCCTCCGATGGTGTTAAGAAGCACGTCTGAAGCTGAACCATCACTAAGTATAGTGTATTTCAACAGTTCTCTAATGGTAAGATCAACTCCCTCAGGAAATTTTTCCCGAATCGGACTGTAGCCCTGTTTGGGAATGTAATCCTCAGGAGATACATGAACAACTTGCTCCAAACTCAGTATTCCTTTATCTATCTGGTCAAGTACGGCCATGGCAATAGGAAACTTATAGACGCTTTGCATAGGAAACCTTTGATCTGCGTTATAGGATACTGTCTCTCCAGTTTCTAAAAGCATGGCATGAACTCCTACATTGCCGCTGATGTGTTGAGCATGTTGTTCAATTTTTTTTTCTAAAGTGGTTTGCCCGAAAGACCAAAATGATAGAAACACAAAAAATACGCAGATACAAATTTTGTCTGAAATGCCTTTATTGGTTCTCATCAGTTAGGTAAAGTTTAAGTATCTTATATGACGCCCAACGTTCTCGGCTATGAGTAGTTGCGTGGTTTAGCGGTTAACTTTGCAAGTACACACCAAACTGAAAATCCGTGAGGATTTTCACAAGTAGGCGACAACAAGCAATTACTTATAGCCATTGTTGGCAATAGTTTTTTCATATTTTTCTAATATTACTAAACATTCACTTTGCCATTCAGCAGCTGAACCGTCCAAATAAGTTTTAGATTCAATTAAATCTGCTCTAGCAGCTTCAATTCCGTTTAGAAAGCATAACAGGTAGTATTGAGCTAAACCTTCTTGAAAGTTCATTTCTTCTTTTGGAAAAATGCCCTTTTTATATTTTTCAGTTAGTAATTTAGTTCGTTTATATAATTTTTCAATTTCCTCTTTTGAAAAAGTAGGAAATTCAAATATCGTTTTAGTTGTGATAGTATAAGTTCCGTTTGCTAAAAAACTGATAGAAATCTCCTCTAATGGATATAGATCGTAATTTTCTCCATAACCTAAAGGTACTAATTCAATAATCTTAAATTCTTTTTCAGTTATGATTATGTCAGCGAATTGAACAGCAGAAATAAAAATCTTTTTATTTTCATTGACTAAATGAATATTTATTTCTGAATAATAATCTCTTTCTCCATATTTATCTCTCCAAGCAGACCAACATAAAACAAATTGGTCTAGAAAAACTACATTTTCAGGATGATATTCGGGATGGCTTATAGATTTAAATTCTTGGACTCCATCTATAAGTCCTTTTAAATTGTTGATTGAATATTCTTTTATTGCACTAACTGTTAATTTATTGGTTTCATTAACATAAAAGTTTTCATCAATAATTATTGAAGTACTTCCGTATCTATAGAAACTACTTCCTTTTTTTAATTTCCAAATATTTTTGATAAGACTAGTCTTCTCTGCATTTGGGAAAATTGTTAAAAGACCAACCGTTTGGTAGTATTTGGTTTCAGGAAATTGGATGTTTTCATAAGAAACTATTGGTGGATTTTCCAAATTTGACCTTACAAGGTTTTGAATTACACTATCATCAAACGCACTTGTTCCAATTATAGAGTTATCATCATCTGAAATTCCAAAAATTATATACGATTCATTCTCTGGATTTGAATTACTTAATGCACAAATATGCTTTAGAAGTTTTGCTTTTTCAGAATCAGATGATAAACTAATGCTTCTCTTTTTATCAAAGAAAGTTCCTTCACCATTATGAGAAATGAGGTTCTTTATTAATAGCCTTTTGTTTATCATTTCAAATTATTGCCAACATTAGAACATGCGCATTGCACATGCTTTACTTATATCTCCCTTAAGATAATTCAAATCTAATTAATAGCATCTAAAGGAAGGTGATTTTTGATGCGTGTTCTACTTAATATTCCGTCTGGCATATGTGTGAAGTTCAGTCGGAATATTGCTTTTGTTCCTTAGTATTATAAAGGATTATCAGTCTAGCCGCATATCCTGCGCCTTATGTAATATTGTAAGCTTAATTAAGGCGTGGAAAAAATACTGATGAACAGTTTAATCATAGCGGGATCAAGCATCTTCAAGGTTTTTGTGTAGCCCAATTCTTCAAATGCTGGCAGATGTCTGTCAATCCATTTTGATAGGGTATTGACATGTACTCCATACATATCGGCTAACTCTGATTTGGTGTAGGCTTTTATTTTGAAGTCATCTTCTCCTGAAAACTCAATCGCCTTGAGTCTTTCTTGCCTGGTGGAAGGTTGCTGGTAGTTGCTGTTGTGCTGAGAAGAGTAGTGATAAGCTTGATTTGTCATGAGATTGTTATTTAAGAAGCATAAAAACTAAGAGTCCCGCCAGCCCTAATCCTCCCAGGGTCATCATCATTTGCTGTTGGTTGGCTTGCGCTGAAGTTTGCATGTAGGCTTGTTGCTGCAACATTTCCTGTTGCCGGGCGGCTTCTTTTTCAGCTGCTTTGCGATTCTTGGAGGCATTCACAGCACCAATTACAGCAGGGGTTACTGCAGCTACCGCACCCACAATCACAGGAATGATGCCTAGTGTACCCAAACCTAATTGAAGAGGATATCTTTTCTTAAGTTCAGCAAGTGGGCCGGTGGCCGCATAGATAATTCCTGTCTTACTATCTGCTATGAAGTAAGTGCCGTTTTCTCCATGGTTGAGCTGGACATATCTTTCCATTATTTGACGTTTTTTTGAGCTATCTCCTGCAAGTAATCATCATAGGCCCGGGGAGCATCTTCTGAAATTACGCTATTGGCAATTAGTGCAGAGAGTAATGAGACAGGCGTTACTGTATAGATGGTTTTCACCTGCTTACTGATGAGCTTTTTCTTTTTTAGATACTCATGGGCAGACACCCCTGCAATAGCAGCAAGGCCGCTGATCAAACTTACTTTATCACTTTTCTTCATTTCTTGAATAGTATGGTTGCCAGTCCTCCCAGTCCTAGTAGACTTGCCGCTATCATGGTATTGCGGGTTTTATGATTGTCTCTAAAATCCAGTAGACTTAAAGTAAATGCATTGCCATAGCGATTACGATGCACCTGGCATTGGTTTAAAAACTGTTGATAGTCATTGTCTCTTGCAAAGACCACACAACCTGCTGAGGCATTGATCATACTGCCCTTCATATCATGGATGTTATTGCCAAAGATTCCTGTTTCTTCAGTGCCAGTATAGGTTTTAAAAATACCTTTCAGGGCATAGTTTCTTATGACGGTCATGGGTTTTACCTGAACAAGTGCTGGTCTTCCTTTATGATAGCCGAGTGAATAAGCATTCAGCCACTGTCCTTTTTTGATGAATCCATAGCCTTGCGATACAATTGGGTTATCAATGTAGTAGGCACTTGGATCGGTGGTTACCTGAAAACTCTTTAATACCCACTTCCCTTCCAGGTCTTTATACAGCATGTGCAGGCTATCATCCATGACTTCCGAGCGCACCGTATTGCTACGCTCAGCAATAAGGTTTAACTCCAGGGGTCGATCAAATATCCTATACCCCTTGCTTCTTAGCTTTCGCAATAAAGAATTCACTTTGGAGTAAGTGGATAGCTGGGCAGTAAAACTCATTCGGTAAACCTATTTTTTTAGGATTCTATCATCTTTGTGCTGACTCCCTGAAGAAGAGCCAAAGAAGAAATCAGTAATGGTATTGACTTTGACTGACATCCCTCCCCAGATGGTAGAAATCAACGATATCGCATAATCCTGTAGTTCAGTCATCCGGGTAATGATCAAAAGCATCACCACTGATAAACCCACATAAGCAATTAGAAAGGTCAGTGCATATACCTTCTGCATTTGCCCGTCTTTTCTGAAAGTCTCGTGAGACTCCTGGAAGCGTTTCAGATCTGCTTCAAACAACTGAGACTGCAGTCCATAAAAGATTTTGTCAATCTCGTTTTGTAGCCTGAGCTTTTCTTCTTTGCTGGTAGTGACTTCATCTACCAATTGACGGATTTCAGTGAGTCCTCCTGAAAAGAGGCTGGTAAGAATATTTTTTATACCCATGACCCAGCATCTTCTGTAAGCGTTGGAAATGAATCAATACGCCTCATCCAGCCTTTTAAGAATTTGGCTTGACCTGGCCGAGCAGCGAGTCCTTCTAAGAAGTCCCTTCTGCGTTCTTTGACGAGATCATGAAGTAATTCTCCAGGTATCTTATTGATCCAGTTGAGCGTGATTTTACCGATGATGCCATCAATTTTGAGTACATCCCGGTCTAAGAGTTGATTGACACAACGCTGGACTATTTTCATCCCTACATGACCACTATGTACATAGAAGTCAAACATGAGGTGGGCCACTCGTTCATCGGCGATTTTGCTACAGTAGATCTCATGCCAGTAATTAGCTAGGTAAAATGCTTTTACTTTCCGGTCCAGCTCCGGATCAGGGATGTAGTGATTCCTTTTTAGTGGTCCGTGCCGGGCTTTATATTTATCAATAGTTGCCCACCCGCTCCAATACGGATGATAGCGGCGGGCAATACCTTTATAAGTTTCACCTCCCATATCGCCTTTTACATGGGCATAATTGCCTTCAAATAGTAACAGGTGCGTAAATGCTATGTCAAAGCTCATGATTTAGATTACTTTAATGCCTGAAGAAACGGTATAGAAAATATCCCCTTGCTCGGTTTGGATTTTGGATAAGCCTTTGCTTTCGTCCATCAGATAACCCAATAGAATTCCCTGCTGTACCGGGTAGGCCTGGGGATTAGCCTGGTTAATGGAGTCAGCATTGATCATAAAAGTCTGTTGGGTAGTGATCGCCACTTTAGGGGAATAACCCAAACCGGAAAGTCCTGAAAGAGATCCTTTATTGAGGATTCGCTCATAGGTAAAATCAGTAACTCTGGCTCCAAGATACTGGTCCAGTACTCCGATGTATCGGGCAGCCACCAAGGCATCCAAAGTACCCTGACCGAAAGCGCCATCAGCTCCCCCACTTTGTTCAATAAAACCTTTAACCTTTCCTCCATGATTAATCAATGCCAACTGCATTTGCAGCACATACCAGTTTCTATCTCCTACTTCCATAGGGAATGCTTCATGATATGTAGGTTTAGCCAAAGTGATGTTAGGTCCAACTACTCCTGAGTTTCCCTTAGGTGCCGTAGAGCTACTTGGAAAATCTTCATTCGTCTTGCCTGAGCCAAAATTGAGGTCTCGCAGGAAGTTGTACCCCACATATCCGGTGCCCAGAATAGCACCTGCGCCAGCGGCATACAGGATGATTTTTCCCCTTGTTAATTTTTGTCTATTTCTAGCCATTACTCTTTTTACTGTTGATGATGGAAAGTGCTTTGGTGTACTCGTAAGTAGAAAGGGCACGCAAGAGCTCGCTCGTCAGGCTTTTATTGTTGAAGAGCTGTCTGAAAGCAACCTCCACCCTCTCCCATGTTCCGGAAGGAATTTCCCGCAAGATGTTGTAGAGGTACTCTTCATCATCATCCTGCAGCCATCCCCACCATACATCTCCGGTATGAATGGCTTTACCAATTTGGGCGGCATAATAAGCAGGGGTGCCCATTTCAGTGGCTTTATCGTCCTGTAAGTCTGCATTCAGTTTGCGATAGCCAGAGCGTAAAAGCATGAAAGTTCCCCCTGCTACCAACACCCCTAAACCCACTTTACCTAAAGTAGATAAAGCTTCTCCCAGACTATCTATATTGTCTTTGGTTGCCAATTGTGATGCGATGAGCGGGAGCATAGTGGCTTACTTCTTCTTCTTTTTAAACTTGCTTGTGAACATCTTTCCTGCGGGGCTTTTGCCTAACTGGTACAAGCCCATTAAACCTTCCGTACCATAGTCCTGATACATTTCCAGAATGATGCCTTTGAGTTTGAGTGCTTCCTCCTTGCTTTTAGCATCTACAAGGATCTCCATTTTAAAATCTGCCATTGTTTTTTTTATTAAATCGTTTCAGCGTTTTCTGAGCCTTCAGCAGTAAGCTTTTCTGCTTTGGTAGCAATCTCTACTAATCGGCGTTGCAGCATATAGGCCAGTTCTCCGACAAGTTCCTTTCTGCTTGCGCAATGATTGATGATTTGGGCCAGCTGTCGTTGCTCATCCTGATTGAAAGCCTGGTCTATGGCCTGGGCAATCTGCATAGCCGTTTGTGAACCTGCAGGTAATTGCTGCTGCTCTCCTGACATACCCGCTAAAGCACTAGCCGCATTTCTACCTGCTACCGGATTGATAGCTGATAAGACCGAGACGAACATTTGGGGCTGGGAAGTGATTAGCGTCGCTGCTTTTTCCAGCTTAGCCCATGTTTTAGCATCTTCTTTGAGGTCTTCATACTCTGGCTCTAAGCTTTCCAGCTTCTTTTTGGCCTCATTATATTGCTTTTGCAGGTCAGAAAAGTCTCGCTTTAAAAAGATGTGCTCGGTATTCAGATTGGTATTGCCCAGCCCTTCATTTTGGAGCTTACTCAGCTCTTTTTCAGTACTTGAGAGTTGATGCTTTAAAAAGCGGATTTCTGCTCTTAGCTCAGCATTTTGTACATGGGCCTGCATATCCGAGATCGGTGCCTGCATGTAATTGGGCGCTGGTCTTTCATCGGAGTATGTAGGCCCCGTAGAAGAGGTGGTCGTCGGTTGCTGAGGGTTGTAACCGCCACCATGAGTCATGGATAAACCTTCTACTACCTCCGATCTTGGTGTAATAATGTCCTGCGCATCAATCGTGCGACGAACCGTCCCCGACAAACCTTTTCTCCTTAACTCCGCTTTCTTTTTTGTCACCATCTTACGCAATCCATAAATGGTGTCTTCGGATACTTTTTCCACCCCATTATCAATAAGGTAGTTTTTTCTTAGCATCTGGGAGGTAGAGCGGTTGTTCATGATGTCCTCCACCACATGCGAATATTTTTGAAGGGTACGGTCCGCCGTGCGGAGGTTTTCCTGGGTAGTCATGGGTTTTTAGTGTTGAGTTATTTTTTAAGAATAATCTGATACATCTTGACCTGCTTTGCTTGGCTTGTCAGGTTTTCAATCGTGATCTGGTCAGTGTGTTCGTGTTGCTGTTCATCAGCTACAATATTGGATAGGTTATACATGCCGTAGCTGCTTTCTATTTTGATGCCTTGAACATCATCAATGAGCATCCATAATTGGTTGTAGGCGTTAAATGCTTTGCTTGCTCTAGCGGGTAGCACAATATCCCGGTACACAATCTGGCTTTTTTGAACTGAATAGCCTTTTTCAGCAATCCGCTGCGCAATGAGTTCTTTGAGTAGTGTAGCATCCATCTTATTCTTCTTCAATTAAGAGGTAGACAATAACTTCGTATTGAGCATCAAACTGCTCCGCATCCCGGTACATGATTTTTACTTCCTGGTTACCTGCTTCCAGTTCCAGCGGTATCATTTCCAAATCAGGAAGACTTTGTACCAGTGGATAATCCAAATCAGAATCCGCATCAAAACCGTTGATGCAGGGAGCATCCATGAGCTGATTATCTTCTACTTCATGAGTAATAAAAGCGGCTTCTACCTGGTGTTGGTAAAAGAGATCCGATGTATCTCTGGATTGCAGCGAAAGTTCTCCTAAAAAGGGTATCATATTATGCGATTTCAATGGTGGTTTGTCCCAGATTATCATTCACACTTTCAAAGAGGTAGTAATCCATAACAGCACCCGTTTGAGTATCAGTCACTGAGACTGTCAAGGGCGACTTAAACCCACCGGATAAGCCTCCATAGGAAAGCAGTGGTAAACCCGCTTCTACCGGTTGAGCGATATAGATATGCTCATTCAATCCTGCACTTACAGATACCTGTCCGATCTTACTTTGAATCAGTTCCTGATTAAGTGAATTGATAAATAATGCTGAGTTTTGCCCTGCTGCCCCTACCCCATAGAATCTTCTAAATGTCTTGATGGGCTGATCTACATACACCATCGGAACAATGTAAGCACCCACTACTTTACAACCATCAATATCCATAGTAGCCACTTTATAAGCCCCTTTGCTTTCTACCCGGATACGCTTGGCAAGCAACCTTCTTTTGGTTTCTTGTTCTTTACCTCCGGCTAAGGTTCTATGCAGTACTTTGTGTCTCAGCATTACTGATTGTCTTTACAGGTTTTCTTTAGAGATTGTCTTTAGGAAGTAAATAGGCAAAAGTGATATAGACGGTATACCCAGCTTCAAAGGGAGCAATAGCATTGTCTTCATCCTGGAAGTTGAGCTCTACTTTGTAGTTGCCTGGCTTCACTTCTCCCAGCGGAAAGAAGCGCTTTTCTACTGCTACGCCTACTGAAGAGACAAACAGCTGACAGGGGGTGCCATTTTCTAAAAGGGTATCCCCTCCTATGCGCAGGCCCAGTGATCCTCTGAAGTTGAGCTTACTTTTATTGTCTGAACCCAACTGGAAGCCGGTGACAAAGACTGTGTTTTTATCCAGCTCAAAATTGGTCTCTCTTGCCAGGCCATCTTCAGTAGCTGCAAACTTGAAGGTCTTATAGGCTACTTTATAGTTTTCTAATTGCTCTTGTTGCATGATTGAATTTGTAGTAGAGTAAAAAGACGGTGTATTTATCCGCCTTTTTACCAGAGTATTAAGCAGGTACTGCGACTGTTCCGTAAAGAATAGCTTTCAAAGCGGTCTTGGCCGGAAGCGCTATTTTGGTTTCTATGGTCAAGGACAGCGGCACATTATCCTCCAGGATTTTTGGATTGGTCAGCGGACAAATTCCCAGCGGAACATTAAAGCCCGTAGTCACAAACATCTGCATGGAAGATTTGGGAACGATGATAGAGTTATTCACTTCAAACTCCCACTCTCCATTGGCAAGACCAGGAATGTCATCTACCATACCGAACTTGAGTTTGGACATGGCTTCCGCATCATAAGTGGCTTCTACACTGGTTTTGGCAAGAATGGCAATAGAAGTAGCCATAAATACTTCGCCCTTCTCTAATCGTGCGGTAGCAATGTTTTTGATACCGATCTCTTCTTTGTCCTGAGATTCAAAGAAGCGGATCATAGTTTTTGTGCTACCATCTACAATAGAGTATGCAGCAAAGTCAGCCAGTCGGGAACGGCCAGCAGCCACCGCCTCAGCAATTTTTCTAATGTCGGGGTTTTGTGAAGCTTTCGCTTGCTCAATGAAGTGCTCACGAGAGGTTTTAATTTGAGTTAGCAATCCCATTTTTTTGATTCTGATTTAGATGTTAATTGATTATTGATTGAGTTTTTTCTTTATGAAGCTCTTCTGCGATCAAAGGCTCTTACTGAGGGTTCATCAAAAGCATACTGATCAATGCTTCCCATACTGCTGAGCTCAGTAGTACGATCAGCAAATTCGGTCTGATCAATACCGGATACACTGCTCATCTCCGCAATCAGGCGATTGAGCTCCTGTCGCTGATTTGAATTCAGGTTGATCTTAGCCGACTTGTTGGGAGCAAACATACTTTCTGACTCAATACCGGCCAGTCCTACCATTTTATTGACCATAGGAATTTTGTCTATGTAGGCATTGAGCATGATGTTTTTCAGGTACTGCTCTCCCCGTTCTTTGAAGTTGTCCTCTATCAGACCTGAAGGAAGGAAGCCTGATACAGTAGTACTGTCGGTAGTGGCTTCTGCTACCTTTTGTGATTCAGTAACCGGCTTAGTGGTGGCCACGCCATTGACTGCCATACCTACGGCCATAGTTTTGGTCCACTCCGGCCATTTGAAGTGATTGGCTGAAGCCAGCAAAGCGAAGCCAGCTAAGAAGCTATTTCTTCCGATACCGGCACCTACAGCACCACCCGCAATGGCAGGCAGCAACAGAAGAGCGGTATTGCCCAAACGGCTGCCTATTTTCTTAGCACCTCTGGTAGCTACAGCAGCAGTATTTCTCTTTTTTCTCATGGAAATGAATTGATTTAAATATTTGATTGAGTGAATTATTGAAGTGGTATTATGCCTAAGGAGGAAGCTGACTTTTTCTTGACTGGTGGTTTCCTGCTTACTGGTCTTTTTTTGGCCCTGGTAGTTTTCTGAGTTCTAATCTTTCGGCTTGTAGTTCTTGAGCGAGTTTTACTTCCCGGATCACCATCAGCATGCTTCATTTTAGTGATGAAAAGCCCTGCCAACAGCAGTGCTCCTCCTGCTACAAGTGTTTTTTTATTTTCACTCACCCAGGTACCCATGCCTGCTTGCTGGCTAGTAGGTGATTCATCAATACTGGCATTAACCTTATCTTCTTTTTGAGTGATGGTAGCAAGAGACCCCGTGATGCTTGAAACTCCTGAGGCAATCTCTGAAATTTTGGAAAGTGTACTTCCTGCTTTGGCAAAAGCATCCGCATTGGCATTACTTTCAGTATTCCCTAAGCCTGATATTGAGACACCTGCTTTGAGATCAGCCAGCAGTTGCGCAGGGGAAGTCAACAGTATTCTTTCTTCTGCTCTAATAGAGATTTCTCCCAGTGAATTATAATCTACCCTTACTGCCTGATCCCGGTTACCAAATCCTTCAACGATGGCTTTGGCAAAGTCTTTTCTATTACCTCCCAGCTTGGTGTACTCTGCTTCTGCTCGGGCAAGTCTGCTTTTAAGATTGGTTATTAGCCGACCATTAAGTCCTCGGCCTCTTAAGCTTTCAGTCTTTACATAACCCCACCGCAGCTTGTCGGCAGTTTTATTCCAATCTATTTTGAGCCCGATAAGCACCCCTAATCTCTTCATCTGATTAGGATCAGTATTGAGAGGATTTACAGAAGTGTTGCTGTATTCCCTTAGCCCTTTAGCTTCCGAGACTCCTGATAATAGTTGTATTTGCATGATTAGTCTTTCTTGCTGTTCAAAGCGATAATGAGTGTGAGCGCTGCTACTCCCAGGCCCACCGGCAGCATCCAGGAGGGTGTAGCAGAACTAGACACCTGATTTTGCGTCACCGTAGGGTTTTTGGATTGGGTGTATTTGCTAAACAGGTCAGCTGCAGTGGTGGTGGCTTTGGTAACGGTGTCCAACCAATTCCCACCACTTTTGGTGTTGTTTGTAGCTGCCGCCTCGCTATTAGCCCAGGCATCAATATCAGCATCAATGTCAGAGATTATGTCCGTTGAAGATCTGGCTACTCTCCCTAAGGATTGAAATTCTTTACTGTCAATACTCATGACTGATTATTTAAGCACAAAAAAGAGAATGGCTGCTGTAGCCGCCCCACCAATAAGCATATTCTTCGTGGTGAGATACTTTTTAAAGCCTTCTTCCTCAGTAGTGTCCACTGCCGCAGTGGAAGCTGCCACAGTGGACACTGAAGTGCTTGTGGGTACTGCCGGCACGGATGTGTTGGAACTTGTTGTACTCAGTGGGGCACTGTTTATATTGGGCGCAGAAGCGGCTCTTTTTTGTAAGGCAGCAGGGTTTTTAATGGCTTCCCACAATCTTGCGACATCCGCTTTGGCTGCCTTCACACCAGAATCCTGATTTGGGTGTCCCACAAAATAATTTTTGTAAAGCAGATGAGAGGTGGGCTTTTCCCGCCATACCCAGGCGATATTGCCCCCAATTTTGTATTGTAAGCTAGACACCGTTGGATAGCTTCCCTGCTTATACATATTGTTCAGGTAGGCTACCAGTTCAGCATCTGAGACACCGGAAAGACTAGCAAAATCACTAAAAGCTAATTGATCTATATTGCTCATATTGAATGATTATTTTCTTTTGAAATAGATGTAAAACAGCATGCCTGCTCCGGCACCAATGGCTATGTTTTTAGGTGTAGCATATGCTTTCAGCATGCTTGCATGGAACCCACTAAGCGCTTTTTTAGGATACAAAGGCAGCCTCACCGCTGGCAAACCTGCCAGATGATTATCTTCACCGAATTCAGCAGCATCAATACCCGCAGTACAGCAAAGCGTGTTGCTGGATATTCCTGATAAACCTGCCTTACTCATGGATACAGGCATCTCATAATCCCGCTTCTGACTGTAGGGCACCTCATAATTAAAGCGGTAGTCTACCACTGGGTCACAGGTGATGTATCCACGACTTCCTCTATTAGATTCATAAGGAATCACTACATAGATATGCTGCCAGTGGGTTTTACCATTGTATTTGGTAATCCTGAAAGAATGCGGAATGCCTAGATTGGTTAATACTGAGCTGATAAAAATAGAATAGTCCTCACAATCTGCTCCCATTTTACGATCATGCCAGGTGCGGGCTGGGGTTCTCACCCTTTCTACTGCCCCTACATCTTCTGCCCTGTTATCCAACTGATACTGGACATAGGTTACTATGAACTCCCATATGTTTTTAGCCGTCTGCTCCCGACTCTCTCCCTTCAAAACAGGAGCGATCTTTTTGGTCTCCGATAAAGTCTCCGACACTACTTTTTTGCATAGGGCTACGGTTTCCTCTACACTGCCTCCGGATTTGACAATAATCTGTCTTAGCCCTTTGGGTTTAGCAAAGTACTTATCATACTGCGTTCCTGGAAGAATCTGTCTATTGGCTGACTGCATGGGCTATTTGAATAGTTTGAGCACGATGGGTTCTTCTTCCTCAATAGGAATGAAGTAGTTCACTTTGGCTTTGGTCTTCATCAAAAAAGTTAAGCCTGAGGTGATCAGCTGTAAAGCTTTGCTTTGCCCGACAATGGAGAGTAGTTCAGCTTTGGATAAAGTCTCCAGATACAAGTCAAACTCATTGCTCTCGCCAGGCTTTACCACTATGGTTTGCTCCTGAGGTTTGGTGACCAGAATTGATTTTTGACTTCCTTTGGGAAGGACATACAACACCTCCACATTAGGATTTTCAATCCTTAGGGTGGTTGTGCCTTTATTGATCAGCTTCACATGGGCTTTGAGTACTGCACGGTCCATGCTAAGGCTATGGAGCTTGATATCCGTGACAGTTTCCAGTGCCTCTCCGGTTGCTTTGAGTTGGTAGAGGTAGTAACCTCCGGCAGCAACCAAACCTGCCGATAATAATGCAAAATTTGACTTGTTCATAGCACCTGTATTGGGCTTGTTAGATTCCAAAACTGGGGGCTTTCTGGCTTTCATCCAACTGCCTGACCGACTATGAAGTACTAAGCCGTACCATGTCGACTTTTTGGGTATTTTGACAAATTTTTAATGCTTGGGTTCTCTATATTTCTTAAAAAAAGCAAAAACCATAAAAGCATAATGAGGATATATTTGCGAAGATTTGTAAGCAGAAAGGAGTTGGCTGACCGTTTGGGAATTAGTGAGGCCACGCTGAAAAGGAAGATGAAGCGGGTGCAAGGTATTGAGCAAAAAAGATACGAACTACTTGATTCTGAAATAGTTTCCGCCTTTTTTAATACCTACTCACTTTCCCCCCGAAGCCTGGAAGATATCGCTGACTATGAGTTGAGCAGCTCTTGGAATAACACAAAGTTAGCTTGTTAATAACGTAAGATTAGCCCATGAGCCTATTCCAACCATGGGCAACCACCAACAACCAGGTAAATATTGTACATATGATAGATCAGCTAGAGTTCAATCAAAATCAGGGTAATCTAGGGACTACCAGGTCCTCTGCTTATACCAATGCCAGATCCGCTAGTAGTAGTACTTCAAGCAGAACTTCTGCCAGCACCAGCGCTCGTTCCGGAAGTTCTTCTTCCAGCAGGTCAAACACCACCAGTTCTTCCTTTCTGGACCGTTTGAGAAACACTACGTCCCGAGCAGTGCAAGTAGTAGATCAGACTCGTCAGGCTCAGGAAAGAACTGCTTCCTCTCCTGTTTCTAGTTCAATCAGCCGTTCATCTGCAAGCAGAAGTCCTTCCAGTGGGGGTAGCAGAAACAGTATAACTACAGTGACTCCTTCAACAGGTAGAAGTGGAGTAGAAAATGATACTAATCCTTCCATACAGATGACTACAGGTAGGTCTGCGCAAAGAGCAAGCAGAGCAGTAAGTCCTGAAGAGAATAGTGATCGGATGCATGCCACGCGTTACTTAAATGAATTCAAGGAATTGGCAAAAGCTATTGAAAAGCAAGCTTTTGTGCTTACCCAGTCTCAATACGCTGACTTGCAAAATATCATTGCCCAATACCAAGCAAACAATGGTGATTTAGAAACCCTGAGACTAATGATGCAGTACAGCCAATTGGAAGTTGAGGGAGGTAGACCTACAACCAACCCTATGATGGCTGCCTTTGGAGATATAGATTCCAAAAAAGCAATCTACATTGGGGCCGGGCTGCTGGGATTGGTCCTTCTCAAGAAGATGGCTAAACGTAACGGTAAATAATACACTCATTTACAAACAGTACATACAATGATAGATAAATATGATTTTCAGCAATTAGGAAGGCTTACCAGATCCAGCGACTATGATCCTCGTGTCCGTAATTACGATCCTTATGCCCCCAAAAGCTATGTGACCAACGAGCAAGGAGTGATCATCAGGGATTCAGTAAGAAGTAATTCGGGAAGTACTTATTCAATACAACAAGCCCGAGAAGCCCGCATTACTAACAGAGCACGAAATACTCCCAACATTGCAGAGGGCTCAGCTATGACTGCAGGCTTTGGAGATATCCCTAAGCCATTGCTCATTGGAGGTGCAATATTGGGAGGTGTGGTGTTATTAAAGACTTTGAAAGGGAAAAAGAGAAGCCGTAAAAAGAAGTGAAATCACTTCTTTTTAAAGGAATTGTAAGATTCCTAACTGTAACCCTTTTATGAACTGCTATATAGTGTGATTATTAGCATTAGCTAGTAATTGCCATGAGTCTTTTATCATTCACTTTATCTACTCTCTAAGTATATCATGAGGATTGACTAATGCTGCCTTCACTGATTTATAGCCAACTGTAAAAAGGGCTATTGTAATAGAAAGTATTAAAGCAGCTGCAAAGTACCATACTTCTATTTCTACTTGATAAGCAAAGGAGGATAGCCATTTTTGCATAACAAAATAAGCTAGTGGAGCTGATAGTATAAAACCAACTATGACCAACCATGTGAATTCTTTCATGAAAATTCTCACTATTTGCTGTACGGATGCTCCAAAAGTTTTCCTTATTCCAATTTCTTTACGTCGGTAAAAAGACAGATAATCTACCAATCCATATAACCCTATACATCCAATGAAAATGGCTAGAATAGATCCAAAACTAGCTACTTTGTATAATAGATCTTCAAGTGTATAAATTATGGCCATATATTCATCTAAAAACTTAGCTCTATAAACATGATCAGGATATAAATCCTGCCATATTTGATGTATAGCTGCTAAAGCTTCTTTTGCATTTCGCCCTTCTAACTTTATACCTGCAAAATAGATATTATCTCCATAGTGGAGATAGCAAGCCTGTGTCTCTTTCTTTAAAGACGAATTTGCAAAATCAGCTACAACTCCCACAATAGTAGCATCATCATATTGTAGCGCTATTACTTCTCCCAAGGCAGCTTCTGGAGATTCATAGCCTAACATTTTGATAGTAGTTTCATTGACCAATATGTTATACTGGTGTACACTATCTGCATGGTGATCAAATGGCTCTAATTTTCGTCCTGCCAACAACTGAATCTCAAACAAGTCTAAATAAGATGCATCTACAGATTTTTTTATGATAGAAAATCTTTTTTTGCCCTCATTTGAAGGTTTATCAAAACCTACTATGTTATTGCCAATGGAAGTAGGTGGGTTGGAATAAAAAGACACTTCTGACACTGAGTTTTGGGACATTAGTTCATGCCTGAAAACTTCTATCTTTGAAAGATCATCAACAGGCATATCCAGGTTCATGTTTATGTTCAGCACTTGCTCTTTCTCAAATCCCAAATCGCTTTGTTGAAAGAAACTCAGTTGAACAATAATTATCAAAGTACAGATAATGAGTACCTGTGAAATAGTTATCTGAGCAATAATCAAAGCTTTCCGTAATGAAATACTACTTGCAAGACTAGTTCTCTTATCAGATAATGACTGTTTTAGAGCAATAGCTGGTGGATAAGCCGCCATGAAACGTGCTGGATATAGACCCGCTCCTAGGGTGATTACCAAAAACACCGCTAGTAGAAAGAAGAATAGCGTAAAATCAGGAGAAAAATTGAATACCATAAAATCAGAGAAGTTTAGAAAATAATCTCTGATCTGGACTAAAAACAGCTCCGCTATTCCCACTCCTATCAAAGTAGCTAGTAGTACAGTAATACCTGTTTCAAGCATAAACTGCCAAATTATCTGCCACTTTGAACTACCCATTGTTTTCCGAATTCCAACTTCTTTGGCTCGATTTGCCGCCTGTGCAGTTGCTAGATTGATAAAATTCACACACGCTGTGATTAATATTACTGCACCTATTGTAATTAAAACTAGCAGCAGTGACTTTGGAGCAGCATAAAGTGTCCCTCCATATTTAGTATCTGTGTGAATGTTAGCCAGTGGCTGTAGATGAAAACTCCGGGAATCAGCAAAGTCTTCTTTTAGATATTTTTGTGGAAAGGTAGCTAATTGCGATTCTAACTGCTTTTCAGCCCCTTCTTTTTTTAGTTTTATAAATGTATTTGCATGTCCTGGCGTAAAATTCCAGTTATTGCTCCAAGTTGGGTTTTCTTGCTCTACTACCTTGAAAGGCAAAAGCATAGTAAAGTAGATATTACTATTTGCAGGAATGTCTTCAATAATACCACTAATTTGATAATCAGATTGATTGATCGTAATTATATCTCCTATTACTTGGGCTAATGAGGTATTTCCGTAAAATTTTTTAGCCAATGAGTGGGTAAGGACAACTTCATCAGGTTGTTGTAGCAACCTCTGAGGATTACCGAAAAGTACTGGAAGATTAAATATTTGTAGAAGATCATTTTCAGCATAAGCCATTGATCGCTCATCAAATAATTTACTATTACCTGCTTTATCTATTAGCTTGATAACTGCAGTCTGATCCATAAATATGTTTGCAGCTAACTCTATGGCTGTAGCTTCATTGCGGAGTGCTTCTGACATCGGAAAACAAACAGCTCCTTTATAATTAAGCTGGTCTGAAGTATTAGTATGAGTCACAACTCTGAAAATCCTTTCTCCATCAGGTACGGATTTGTCAAATGAATATTCATATCTGATAAGTACATAAAAGACAATACAGCAGGCTAAGCTTATTGCTAATCCTAAAATGTTTATGACCGTACTTAATCTATTGCGATTTAAGCTTCTAAGAGCAGTTTTAATATGGTTGTTCAGCATCTATAAAGTTTATTAAACCTGTAAGAAAGTATACAAAAGTCTTACCTCACTTTATTATCGCTTAAATTGCTCACTATGCGTATAATCTAAAAATTTAGTGTATCATTTTCATGACAATAGATGTACGGTTTCATGACAAGGTATCATTGTATTTAAATTGCCTTACAAGTTCTTTTATGCACGTTATGTGCATTTACATTAGCAAATGTGGATTCACAGTGAGGGCAGTACAATTTCTCATATGCTCTGAATATTTTTTCTTGCTGATCTTGTAAAATTCCTTGGGCTTGAAGAAGCTCTTGTTCAAGCCCTTGTTTCTCTTCGTTAGTATCAGTCAGTTCCTGATAGCAGTTGGTTGCTGCTTCCTTAGCTTCTGTAAGCTCCTGCTTCATTCTTTGTAATGCTTCGTTGAGCTTGGTAACTGTTTCGTTGGATTTGGTTACTTCCTGTTGGAAGCTCGTTAGTTGCCGTTCCTTGTTCGTAAGCGTTTCGTTGAGCAATCGGATGGTTTCCTCTTTTTGCGATAGCAGTTCGTTAGCATCTTGTAGTTTTTCTACAGCTGAGCGATTGTCTTTTACTTCATAGTATTTACCCACCAGAAGATATACTACCAGATAGTTGATACTGGCAATAAGGACTGAAAACAGATGCGCTGAAAAGATAGCCCTATTACTTTTGTCAGCAAATTCAAAAGCGTCAAAGAAGAGAGCAGTGATTCCATAGGAGCAAAATGCATAGAAAATCGTAAAAGCATGGCTTACCAGTTTGCTGTTGGTGGCAGTGAGCAATATCATTAGGTGGATGGCTACCGCCAGAAAGCCAGCAGCTACTTCTCTGGACAAATCCCCCATCTCAGCAGGGAGCAGGCCACTGATCAGGGCTTGCGATTCAAAAATCAAATATCCAAAGATGGCAAAGAATCCAATCAGGATGGGAGGAAGCGAGAAAAGTGAATCCGCTGCTTTTTCGTAGAGTTTTGTCATTCAAAAGTAGATTTTACGTACCTGTTGATCATTGATTTGTAAGAAGCCTTTAGCTTTCCAGGCTACATAGGTGATGAACTTGGTGAGGTAGTAGCGGTGGGAAAGCTTATTACTGGTAAATGGCATATAAGTGCCCCTTTTCAATAGGTCACTGCTCAACATATATTCTATACTATCACAGGCATATTCATTGACTAATTCGCAAATGTTGATATCGTGAGCTTCCAAGAGTTTATTCAAAGCCAATAAGAAGTCATGTTCATTACAGGTATGGCATGCCAGTAACCTGGGATTGTACCTACCCTCAGTATCCGTTTCAGGAAATATTTCCAGCCAGATATATTTCATGCTAGGGTTGTTCATGTTTGCTCTAGTTTGAAAGATTCATTTTGCTGCAGTTGTAGGTTATGATCAAAGTACGCTATGGCTCTCTCCAGCTTTTGTCCTTTGCGCAAGCGATAGAAATTCTTGATTTTCTCTTTTTTGACCAGTACCAGGTCTGCCTTGAAAATGGTACCTACCGGCCAATGTAAGCGAGACTTCCTGGATGCTGATACAAAAAGTAGAGGAATACGCTGGTCAGCTAATGGTTGTAACCGGACTCTGTTTTTGATCCTTACCGATTGTATGTAAACATCCAGGTAGTGCATAGTATCAGAATTTGAATTTTAAGGCTGCTTCTTCCGCCAGATTCTGAGTCCGATTGAACATCTCATTGTCAAACTTTCGGGTATCAATCCTGCTGAAGTACTTGTTTTTACAGTTCTGGTAGAAATGGATAACATGTCCTATCGGATATTCATTCTTTTCAATCAGCTCTATGCAGTACTGTAACAGATGCCTGGGATTCAGAAATGCATGTATATTAGAATCCAGTTTATCCACTTCAGAAGCCCTCCCTTGTCGGCGAAAGTTTCGCTCTATATGCTCTATAGGTTGACCTCTTTCTATGGCATCATAGAATGCGCTAAGCCATTTACTGAGCCTTTTATCTTGTAAATATTCAGGGTTTAAATAAGGCATTTTATAAGTACAAGTGACAATGGTGGTGTAGGGTGGTTGATTCAGCTTATATTCAATTTCCTTAACCGGGGTGATTCTATCACTGGGTCTCAGATAGCCTTTCACATACATTCTCAAAATGAAGTTGGTTAGTGTATTGGTAGGATCTACATTTTCGTCAAAACCTACTTTTTTGCTATATCCCGGTATCACTTTTCCATTCAGAAATCTGATCACCTGCATGTAGGTAGCATTATCGGTATCGTAGGGAGCTAATTCAAATTTTTTATTAGGCATAGTTTGCGTTAGTTAACTTATTAAAGTTTTAAAGTAAGAAAGTATAAAGGGTAGAGAACTTATGTTGAAAACATAGTTTGGGCTTAATGGAAAACTAAGTCAATCCTGAAAAAAATAGCTTTGTTGCTATTCGGACAATAAGATTCTCTTCTCGGAATTTTTTGCTATCTTGGGAGCAAATTCCGCAGTATAAATACCGCCATTGCGGACTTTCCTCAAAATCAGTTACAAGCAATTTTAAACCGGCTGCGAGTCGCTAATTTTAGGAAGTTCTATATGGCAATGAATGATTAAGGTGGCTTAATGATTTTCATTCTTAAGGTGTTTTATTGTGGATAATTAGGTCTTAAAATTTTGTGGTTTGAGACTAATTAAAGTTTTAAAGTACCAGAAAGCACTTTCTTCAATAGGAAGTGCTTTTTATATTTTCGCCCCCTGCCCTATTTTTCATCTATCTTATACTTTTTCCTTGGTACCCGTTCCCCCTTCTCATCTCTTGGTTTACTTATTTCTGATAGGGCTAAAACTATATCCAAGTCGTATACCCGTCCATGTCTTACATTCTGGATTTTAAACTTGTTAGGGACCTCCAAACCTTTCCTCTCTATGATCCTTTGAACCGGTTTGACATAGTGCCTTAAAGGAATGTGTGGTTCTATATCCTTCAAAATTCTCTTACACATCTCTATCTCATAAGGTGTTGGCATATCCCAATTATTTACAACTGTAAATAGTATTATCTTGTAGAATAAACTATTAGTAGTTATCTTGTAACAAGATATGAGCAAATATACAACTGTTAGTGTATTTTACAACCAATGGTATATAAAATATCAATAAAAGTTATGGATGAATTAGATAATCTGGGAAAACGAATACGTTTTTCAAGGAAAAAAAATGGCTTGAGCCAGGAAAAACTAGCTCAACTTTTAGGTATTACAACTAGTGGTGTAGGAAACTATGAAACTGGTAAAAGTAAACCTAGTATAGAAGTTCTTGTCAATATCAGCAATTTATGTAATGTCACCGTTGACTGGCTTACTAAAGGAGGCGAAGAACCCGACTTCAATTCAAATACCTCTTCAAGTAAGCCTATGGATAATGGTACATTCGGAGATGACATTGAAAAGCAAATGATGAGAAATGTTATTGCTGAGCTACGTAAGGATAAAGAATACCTTCAGAATTTACTGAATAATGTAACTTCGGGAAAGGATGAGGTCATTGATATTTTGGCCGAGAGTTTACCAAAAGTAATCTCTGGTTCAGTGACCCCTGTACGATACGCTCTACAATGAGGCTATAAATCAGCTAGTTAGCATGGGCAGTTCGAATCTTCTCGTGCGCACTAACACAAAAGCCTGAAGCAGGATGATCCTTGTTTCAGGCTTTTTATTTTTTTGCTCTCTCAATAATTTTTAAAATTATCATTTTTCGCTTTTCAAAGAGCACTAAGAAAGTATAATAAAATTAGCCAGATAAGCTAAACATACAAGACCAAGTGTATACTGGATAATCAAATACATAGCTCCTCCAGGATGTTCAAAATGAATCTTTTCTATGCTTAATTTTAAGCCAAAAAATATGAGAGAAGTGTAAAAAAATGACTTCATTAAAGTTGAAAACCATGTTAATGATATGCCAGTTAATATTGGTGACCTCTTAGAGATACTATTAGAAGTTTCCCTATATTTTTCAGGATTGTATATATTCTCTATCTTATATACCTTTTCATTAAGGTATGTAAATAAAAAAATATTGATGAACGTGAAAAAAAGTAAAAAAACTATCGTCCAAAGTACTATAAGTTCTTTATGGTAACCATAATCCCACCATACCCGCTGAATCCAACTTCCAAATGCACCCAATAGATAAGCAAATCCAGCTTTATCATATGTAAGCTTAAAGTGACGATACTCTTTGTCTACGTCTTCTTCTCCATCTGTAAAGCCTTTATCCCTTTGCATTTTAAGCAGTTGTTGATAGATATTGCTTAATTGGGCTTTATTATACTTTGAACTATCTGTTAAAACCTTAAATCTGGAGTAGTCAAATTTTAATTTTTGAATGTCAGTTCCATAAAGATCTATTACACATTTTTTATTTGATTGTTGTAAAGTATTAGTTAATGCATAGGTAAAATCAATTTCTTTTGCAGTCTCCACCGAATTAAAATATAGGGTATCTGGTAGTAAGCAACTATCTAATAAAACTTCGCCACCGAATTTTGCATCTGAAAAGCTTCCGCTTGAACCGAAAACAACATTTTTTAAGCTAACATTAGATTTAAAGAAAGATCTATTAAAATCAGCTTTGGAGATAAATTTTGTCTTTTCAAAAATAGCTTCAGAACCAAAATTCACACCTGTAAAATTAGCCAGCGAATCAAAATCGGTTTCCTTAAAAGACACTTCAGCTTTAAAGTCAACATTATTAAAATTAACTTCAGATTTGAAAACACCTTGTTAATATCAGCCTTTGATTTAAATGATGTTCTTCTAAAATCAGCATTAGATTCAAATAATGCATTGTTAAGGTCAACTTCATAATCAAAGTTAACTCCAACAAAACTTGCTAATGAGTCAAAATGCCCTTCTGTGAAAAGAGCAAATGAAGAAAATTGTGACTTATCAAACTTTACTCTATCATCAAAAAAGGCTCCTCTAAATGTTGAAATATGACTAAAAGTAGACCCAACAAAGTTAGCATAGGAATAAAATTCAGATTCTATGAAACTAGTATTAGAATAAAATTTAGCCCCTATAAAAGTAGCATATGAAAAAAACTTAGCTCCTTCAAAATCCACAGCGTCTCTTACTCCTTTCTTACGAAAAGTAGCATTCCTAAAATCAGCCTTGGAATCAAAATGAGACCATCTAAAACTAGCCGAGCTAGGAAAAAGTGCATCCCAAAATAAAGCTTCTTTCAAAAAGAGCGAGCTATCAAATCGAGCATACTCTAAGGTTGTTCTTATAGAGTCAACATAATATCTATAAATCTTGTATCTGCTACTATCTATCTCTTGAGCAGATGCAGTTTGAAATCCGCAAGATAATCTTACAAGTAGAACTATAGCGTAGAGATAAAAGCGTAGAACCATAATATAAGATAGTTCAAAAGAACTAAATTGTAATACTACCCCCATCATAAATGGTATAGTTCAGATAGAGTAGAAATAGATTTAATTGTGTCTTCTAAATAAAAAAAAGTTTTTTTAGGACTGATTCTACCCCAACTTCCAATCCCCTAGCCAGTTCATTAGATTTTGAGACCAGATGCTGAGGCTGGGGTTATCTAATGCCATCCCCATGCCATGGCCACCTTTAGGAAACACATGAAGCTCCACGGGCACATCGTGTTCCAGGCAGGCTGAAGCATACATCATACTATTTTGTACGGGCACCCCCTTATCATCCGCAGCATGAAAAAGAAATGCTGGTGGCGCATCCGCAGTAAGATGTTTGTGGTTAGATAACTGCTCACGCATGCTTGGCTCAGGTGTATCTCCCAACTGTGCTTTTACCGAACCTTCATGAGCGTATTCAGAAAAAGAGATGACAGGATAACCCAAAATTACCCGATCCGGTCGTGCAGTATGCTTATCTATTAAATCGTCTTCAGGCTCCTGATACAAATCAGGCTGTGTCGCCACGGTAGAAGCCAGATGCCCACCAGCGCTAAAACCCATAATAGCTACTTTCTCGGAATCCAGCTGATACTTTGCTGCATTTGCTTTAAGGAGACGCATAGCCCGGCAGGCATCCGCATAAGCTGATGGGTAGGGATCTGGAGATACCCGATAAGTTAGTACTGCTCCAACTATACCGTGCATTGCAAAAAGCTGAGCAAATGGTTGCCCCTCATGATGTGCCTGCACATGATAGCCCCCGCCAGGGCAGATTAATACTATCGGGAATTTGCGATTTTCATATCTATTGTGCTTGAGGGAAGGATAGTACAACCTAATTTTAGGTCTGTATTTTTCGTGGCTTCCATTATTTTTGGAGTCATCATCCCACAACATAATTTCTTCGCCTAAAAAAGGAGGCTCCGGGTCGCGAATGTTTTCATTTTGTACCATAGACGAAATAGCGCTTAATCCGGCAGAACCCAAAAGCAAGGATGTGCCTTGTATAAACTTTCTTCTTTTTATGCCTGCATTTGCCATTACTGATTGATGTAAGTTAGGTGGTGTACTTGTAATTTTTTTGAATAATGATCAATCACATAAGATAGTAAAATAAGCTTATCTGCTCAAAAACAATGATTTGGACGTTTTTTAAAGTTTACAACCCACTATAATTCAATACCATCAAAATATTTATATAATTATATTTTTTACTTAAATATGATAATTTATATAAAAATTATTACATTTGAAGTAAATATTCGGATTACACGCTTGTAAACCTTAATGATATGAAAAAATCACAGCAACTTATCTATAGCCTCAAATGGACATCATTGGTGCTTGTTGCCATGGTGCTTCATGCCTGTAGCGATGAGGTGATAGAAAATACCTCTCCAAAGCAGCAAAGAATAAGTGTAAACAAAAATGCGTCAGACTTAAGCAAACGGGTACGCATTCCTCAGTACGAAGAGATGCTCTCTATGTATGACGCTCCAAAGGACGCCTCAGTCAATGGACGCCTACAGTCATCTGCTGCTACTGATACAGATTATGTATTGGTGATGAGAGCAGAAGTAGATGCGCCTGTCGTAGAAAACCAGAGTCTGAGAGCCACGCACGTATTTATAGAGGGCGATAAAGCTTTTGTAAGCTACAACACAGAAGGCTCGGTATACCGTGGCGGAGTGGATATATTTGATATCAGTAACATACAGTCTCCTACGCTTATCTATCAAATGATAGTTGAGGGAACTGACTATAGTTCAGTATTTTATGCTGATGGTAAAATTTATCTGGCTGGTGCTACTGAAAATACAGAAGACTTTGATCTTAGCTCTAATGCTATTCTGGAAATAATAGAATATCCTAACAATCAGGATACAAGTTCAGTTGTAGATATCTCCAGCTTTACCGCTACCGATGTAAAAGTGAAGGGAGACTATATTTATGTGAGCTCTGGCTCGCATGGTGGCCTTACCATTCTGGATAAAGAAACATTAGAAGAGGTATCCAGCATCGCGATGGATGATACACGCTCTATTGCTTTTAACAGTCAGTATTACGCAGTGATGCAGGGTACTCCAGCTCGTATCAAAATTTACAATACTACCGACAATAGCTATGTTAATGGCTTTACTGTTGGTGGAGCCAACATCCCAGAGTCAAAATCAATATTAAATATTAGCGAAGACAAAATATTTGTACCAGCAGGCAGGGAAGGTTTGAAAATTCTGGACCTTAATAGCGGTGAGATATTAACTACTATGCCTTTACCTGAGCTTGAGGGTATTGACCAGGACCTGATCGTCACTAATGGTGTATCTGTAAATGCGGAGAAGATTTTTTGCGCTAATGGTGCTGCGGGTATGTACCTTTCAGAACAAGAGGAGGATGTACCTTCTCTCATTGGAAGTGTGGGACTGAATGCCTCCGCTAACTATGTAGAGAGTAAAGACAAAGTGATGTTTGTAGCTACCGGAACTGGAGGTCTTAAAATTATTGAGATTGTTGATTACAACCCCGGCAATGGAGACTACATTCCTGGTGACGACTACGATGATGATGGTGCACCCAAAAACTTGTGTGAGAAAGCTACTCAAGTTGACCAGGAACTGGAAAACCAGATGCTGGAAAACTTCATAGAAACAGTAAACCTCGTAGATAGAAAGCCTTCTTACTTCGCAGATGGAATAGTAACTGACCTCTTCATTGAAGAAGATACAGACCTGAAAATTACCTTCCATAGCGAAGCTACGCTTTATAAAAACACTCTGGGCTATTATATCTATGATCCGGCAAACCCTCCCAGCACTCGCGAGGATGTAGAGAATATGACTATACTCTACGCTAATGCTTCTGCGGTAGGTAGTGGTGGAAACCTTACTAAAGGAGATAAAGTATGTTTACAGAACCTGAAAGCTGGTACTGCCATAGGTTTCTTCCTGGTGACAAAAGGCTGGAATGGTTCTGAAGTTACTTCCGGAGTCTACACTCACTTTACTACCAAGCATCTGAACAACGAACGTGCTAAAGAACATCAGCAGGCCAGCCTACTCTTAAGTGCAGAAGATCATAAAATAGCTATACTATCATTTGAAGATATTCGCCTGCCAGGTGGAGATAAGGATTATGATGATGTCATCTTCTTATTGGAACCTACCAATGAGAATAGTGTTGACTTCTCTGCTCTTACTCCGATCCGATAAGGTGACAACACATTAACTACCTAAGCTGAAAAGGCCGCTCGTTTGAGCGGTTTTTTTTATTTTAGGGGCATGGCAAATATTATATCAGTCAGAGACTTTACGCCACAGTGGGGAAAGTCTTGTTTTATTGCAGAAACAGCTACCCTTATTGGGCAGCTCAACATGGGAGATTACTGTAGCGTTTGGTTTAATGCCGTAGTGCGCGCAGATGTTAATGCAATAACTGTAGGTCACCACAGTAATATACAGGATGGCGCGGTAATTCACTGCACTTACGAAAAAGCGGCCACTCATATTGGAAACTACGTTACTATTGGGCATAGAGCCATAGTACATGGTTGCACTTTGGAAGACAAAGTAATGGTAGGTATGGGCGCCATAGTGATGGACCATGCAGTAGTAGAGAGCGGCGCTATGATAGCAGCAGGAGCTGTAGTACTGGAAAATACCAGAGTGGAGGCCAATAGTATATATGCGGGAGTACCTGCTAAAAAAGTAAAAGCCATTGGTCCGGAAAACCGTGCCATGATGGAGAGAATAGCTAATAATTACACGAAATACGCCGAATGGTATAAATAGTATTTGCTGCTTATTTTCTATTTTGTTACACACTTTACCTATACCTATGAATTTAACAAAGATCTCATTTCTACTTACAATTCTCATGTCTGCCGGGCTACTCTCCTGCAATAGCGGAGCCCAGGAAAGCAACCCAGAGCAAAGCATTGAGGATAAGGCGCTCGCCTTAGCAAAAGAATATATTATTGTAGATGGGCACATTGACCTGCCCTACCGTATGCGAGTGGCTAACTTCCGGCTGGAGCGTGAGTTTGTAGACCCCTCCGTTAAAACTAATGGAGACTTTGACTACGTAAAGGCCAAAGAGGGGGGGCTGGATGCACCTTTCATGTCTATTTACATACCGGCCTCGTATCAATCCAGGTTTGACCATGAGTACGGCAGGTTTCTGGAAGGTGAGAAAAACCGCGCAAAGGTTCTGGCAGATTCTCTGATAAGTATGGTAGAAGACATTACCGAAAAGTATCCAGATAAATTTACTATAGCTACCAGTCCTCAGGAGGTAGAAGCAGCTTTCCAGAAAGGGCTTATTGCTCTGCCATTGGGTATGGAAAATGGTGCCCCTTTAGGCGATGACCTGGCCAATGTACAGTATTTTTATGATCGCGGCATACGCTACATCACACTTACCCATAGTAAGGTCAACCAGATATGTGACTCTTCTTATGACTCTACTCGTGTCTGGAACGGACTTAGCCCTTTTGGCGAAGAGGTAGTACAGGAGATGAACAAAGTGGGGATTATGGTAGATGTATCTCATATTTCGGATAGTACTTTTTACGATGTAATGAAAATCACCAAAGCTCCGGTCATTGCTTCACATTCCTCATGCAGAGAGTTTGTACCAGGCTTTGAACGTAACATGGATGATGAAATGATTAAAACACTTGCCAAAAACGGAGGAGTCATCCAGATCAATTTTGGTTCTACTTTTATAGACGACAGATCCAGAGAAAAGACCGAAGAAGTAGGCCAACATATCAGCCAGTGGTTAGAAGAAAATGGTTTAGCACGAGAAGACTCTCTGGCACAGGCCTATATTGAAAAATATATGACGGAAAACCCTACTTACTCTACAGTAAAAAAAGTAGCTGACCATATTGATCATGTGGTAAAACTTGCCGGTGTAGATTATGTAGGCTTTGGTTCTGACTTTGATGGTGTGGGTGACACACTCCCCAATGGACTAAAAGATGCCTCTGAATATCCTAACCTGATTGCGGAACTGCTCCGCAGAGGCTATACCGAAGAAGAAATTGAGAAAATTTGCTATAAAAATGTTTTTAGAGTCTGGAATGAAGTGCAAAAAGTTGCAGAAGAATTAAGCTAAAATATAATCTTTCCTATACTTTAAAGGTTATAGCTGTATGAGATTAACAATTACAGCTATAGCCTTTTTTATTTTCGGTAGTGCTTTCGGGCAGGCTCAAAATCTACAAAAACACCAGCTTCAGACGCAGTTAGGATTAAGTTGGGTAGGCGTATTTGCCAAGCTGGCAAATGAAGTAAATGTAGTAGAAGATATACGCATCAGTACAACGCCGGTGTTCCACTTTAACTATGACTATTTTATGTACGAAAAGGTAAGTCTGGGAGCAGGCTTTGGCTATCAGCGTATTAGTGCATTTTACGACGATTATCAGTACGAGTCTGATGGAGAAACCGTAACAGAAGATTTTAGCTCTACCCTCACGCGTCTGAATTTTTCTGCCAGAGCTTTGTACTGGTATACCAAAACCAAAAAACTAAGTCTTTATTCTGGTTTGCGTTTAGGAGTTTCCAATTGGTCGGCAGATACCGAAGTAGGTGATCCAAACTTTGACCCTGACCGCTATATTAACCTGGCATTGGGCGCAAATTTTGCTCCGCAGCTTATCCTGATAGGCGGTGATTTTCCTTTAGCGGAACATTTGCGAATAGGTGGAGAATTAGCTATTGGAGCCCCGTATTTTGTAAGTGGAGGTTTTACCTACAGATGGTAATCTATTTACCCACTTTGCTCATTTTACTAAGTCCGATTGCCTTTTTAATCATTTCAATCTCTACCTGCAACTGTTCATTTTCTGCTTTAAGTTGGTCTACCTCTTTCTCAAGATTTTCTTTGTTTTCTATAGTCGTAGAATGTCCAGCATTTTTAAGAATGTCAATTTCTTGCTGCTGCTCCTGTATGGCCTTCACTAATACTGGTATCAGCTCCATATAATTGATACCGAAATAGCCATCGCTCCTCTTTTTTACAAGTTGAGGGTAAATCTCCGCAAGCTCCTGAGCAATGAGCCCATAGCTGATGCCTTCACGCTTGGGGTCTTTCCACTCGTATTGGGCAGGTTGCATGTCCAGTACTTTGTTCAGACTACTGCCGAGGGGGTTAATGTTCTTTTTTAAGCGTTTATCGCTGGGTGGCACATCTTCGCTTACGGCAGTTACTCTACCTTTTGCATCTACAGTAATACTTTCAATGTAATTGCCACTACCTCCAAAAGAGCCAGCCGCGCCTACATCCGGAAGGCGATCCTGATTTAGAGTACCAGAAGCAATATTAGCTGCGTCTAAGCCAGTAATAGAGCTACCATCACCACTTATCGTTGTAAAAGCACCTGCCGCAGGTGTGCTGCTTCCAATACTAGTAGCATTAATACTACCTCCAATAATAGCTACACTATTGTCATTCTGGGTAGACATACTCCCCAGACCAAGATTAGTTCTCGCGGCAGCAGTATTGTTTAGGGTTAGCACTCCGCTCGTGTTTATTGTAGCATCACCAGAAATAGCAACACTCTGGTTGGTACCCCCACTGCCTACTATAATGTTTGCGTCAGCCAAAGGTGAAAGCTGGGTTATAGGTACTTCCAGAGCATCAGCGGCATCTACATAGCCTTTGGTTACTAAAGTATTTGTAGGGTCTGAAGCCGTGGTAACATCAGAAGTTACTTTTGCCGTAAAAGTTGCGGCCTGAGCATTGATGTTTCCGCTTGTAAGTATGTTTTGAGCTCCAAAGTCTGGATTAATTTTACTCCCCGCAATAGCGGCGCTATTGTTAATATCCGCATTTGTAATGGCTTCATCCTGGATTTTTACAGTGGTTACTGAGTTATCGGCCAGCTTTGTTGCATCAACTGTATTGTTAGCCAGTTTTACGGTTGTTACTGCATTATCCGCCAGTTTAGAACTGCTTACTGCATTGTCTGCCATTTTAGCACTGTTTACCGAAAGGTTTGCCAAATCGTTGGTACTTACCTGTCCGTCTATAATTTCGTCGCTACCTACCGCACCACTGGCAATTTCTGTAGCAGTAATTACATCAGCCTGTATTTGTACGTTACCACTTCCGTTCATGCTTACGTCCCCACCTACCGCTACGGATGATACTGAGGTACCATTGCCAACGAGTATGTTGCCGACGCCTCTTGCGTCAATGGGCGAAGGCTTATTGTCGTTATCTCCCACATAGATTCTACCCGTAGGCAAAAAGGTAATTTCAAACAGGGTCTGGTTTTCCCAAAACACGGTACCCCCACTGGTAGTAATCAGCACTTTACCGGCACCCGGTGAATTTATATCTTCTGTAAGTATGCTATTATTAGCTATTTTTTCTGAGTTGACAGCATTGTTAGCAATTTTGCTGGTATTTACGGCCTCTTCTGCTATGCTAAGGTTAGGGAAGGTACCCTCAAGATCACCTTCTGCAAGCGTAGAAGTAGTAATATCATTTGTAGAGTCAGCATCCCCGGTGTTGATTATTTCGCCATTTTCCAGTACTTCTATTCCTGCCCCTCCTATAAGATCGTTGGCTACAGAACCACTTACTATTGGCTGCCACTGATCGTCCATCCAGTAATAAAAAGTCTTCTGGTCCAGATCAAATACCATAAGTCCGTTTTCGTCAGCACTTAGGTTAGAGGTAAAAGCATTGTCTGTTCTTTGAGAGGTGGTTAGGCCAGGAATGAGCAGCCCCTGATTGCCATTGGGGGCTACTATCTGAAGCGCCGCATTTGCATTAGGTTGGTTAGTACCTATGCCTACATTGCCTTGTGTAAGGCCAAGCTGAATGCTCAAAAGATAAACAGCGGAGAGTAGCCATAAACGGTTAAATAATTTGTTTCTCATATCATCATCGGATTACTCCTTCTACAATTTAGCATTATTTCAATATTTTGCGTACTAAGTCAGCGTTCACTTTCTGAGCGTACCTGCATCTGATAAAATAAAGTGGGAGCCTTTTCATATGCCCACTCATAAATACGAATAGGTTTGTAGGCTTGCAAATCGTTACTGTTTAATCCATTCAGGTTTTTGATTTCCTCCAGACTCATACCCGTTTCGTTGGATAAGGTGTAGAGTGTAACCTGAGGTCGCAGCATACGCGTTACTATTTCAGGCTCATAGGTCAGGTTTTTACCAATAACATAAAATTCTATGCGCCGATTAAGCTGCTGGCTTATTAAAGAGTTTGAAGAAGCGATAGCCGTAGAAACCCCTTTAGCATTAAAAACCAGGGCCGAACGGTCTACTCCTCTTTCTACCAGATAGTCAAATGCTGCCTGCCCCCGGTTTCTGCTTAGTTGCAGGTTGTAAACATCATTACCGGTACTATCCGTAAAAGCATTGATTTCTATAACTGAGGAAGGGTGTTGTTCATAAAATTCAACCAGTTGGTTGAGTGCTACTTTAGCCTCATTTCTTAGATATGACTGGTTGAAATCAAAGTAAATATTTTCAAAATGTATGGTGGTAAAGTCGTCGCCATAACCAAAAACTCTTAAATTTTCTATGCGGTACTCCTGCACATCATTTTCTGCATCGGCATAACGAATCTGATAAGATGTTGAAGCTTCCAGATTGACAAAGCGAAATTCCCCATCTTCATTACTGGTAGTAATTTTTATGATGCTCCCCAGTTCATCCAAAAGATAGAGGTTGAGGGTCGCAGCCGGAACATTGTTTTCGTTCCGGTGATACACCTTTCCACTAATCTCTACCTGTTCGTCATTACTTACCTGGTAGGTAGAAAAAGAGATCAGGAGATTATCTTCAGACAATGTATCTTCACTGTTGACTGCCTGCGTAAGCACAGCCGCTCCCTGCTGCAGAGACTGTTTATCGCGCAGCTGTTCCAGAAGAATATCGTTTACGTCTGCGCTTAATACAAAACGGGAAGAGCCGTTTCTCAGGTAATCCTGACCGCTAGACCGCATAACCGTCAGGTTGTGCTCTTCCGCATCCAGCAGAGGGCTATAGTCAGTTATCATACCCTCAAAAGTAGCTAACTTCTTGCTTCCTGCTTTACTTAGGGCTTTCTGCTCTCCCTGAAGTAGGTGATCCCAAGAAAAATCAGCAGCTTTGGTAAAAGTGTAAATATCAAAATCTCCAAGGCGGTTGCTAGCTAGATAGCCCCTGGCATTGCCAAATACCAGAAAACAATCATCCTGACTGGAGTTAAATGGAGGAGCTAATGCAGTAGGTTCAGCCTCCTGCGCAGCACGTATTCTAGTAAGGTATAAGTCCATTCCCCCCATTCCCTGCCAGCCATCGGAAGCAAAAATTAAAAGATCGCCTTTCGCATAATAAAAAGGGCTAATTTCATCTTGAGGTGTATTGATGTAACTTCCGAGATTTTTGGCTGCCTGCCATCCAGACGCTTCGTTTTTAATGCTCATCCAGAGATCGGCTCCTCCTTTTCCTCCTTTGCGATCAGAGCTAAATATTAAGGTATCGCCACTCGCAGATACTGCCGGATGCTTACTGTTGGAGTCTTTTAAATTGATGGCATCACCTAAAGGACGTGCTTCCTGCCACTTTCCGTTTTTCCACTCAGACACATAAATTTTGCAAAGATTAGCATTAATGCCGCAGCGAGTAAAATAGTAAGTTTTCTTGTCGGCAGTGAAAGATCCGCTCGCATCTGACCACCGAGTGTTGAACTGACGGAAACGAGCTTCGGATGTGAGGTCTTTCCATCCGGTGCTATCCAATTGCCATACGTACTGATCAGAAAAGCCTTCTCCTGATCTGTAGCTTATCTCACCCTTGTCTGCCAGTCGTGTAGAGCTAATAAGTAAGGAAGAATCGTGAAGGTATATCGCCGGAGCAAAATCCTGAAAGCTAGAATTGATTGGCTCTCTAAGCTGAGTAAGTAAGTTCTGACGTTCAGCACTTTGCTGTGCGATCAGTGCCTGAACACAACCAGCCTCTTCTTTTTTAGCTTGTACAATGTATTGGGTATTTACTTCTTTCGGATTATTAAGAAATTGCTCATACCAGTACAATGCTTCCTCATACTTTTGCTGATAGTTTAGCGTCTGTGCATAGTAATACGTTGCCAGAGGAAAATTAGCGGAAGCCTCTTTTACCACTTTAGCGTAGTATTTAGCAGCTTTAGCATAAGAGAACAGATTGCGGTAACTTTCTGCCAATTGGTAAGCAGCCCGATAATGCAGGCTATCAGCTTTCAGCACTTTCTGATAGGCTATTGCCGCACGATAGTACTGCTGAGCTTCGTAATATCGATCTGCCTGACTGACACTCTGCCCTTGTACTGGTACGGAAAGGATAGCGAAGAAACTTACCACCAGGACTCCGATGCTTTTTTGAAGCTTAGCTATGTAAGGATGTGGCATTCTCATACTTTGAGCTTTTCAAAAAAGTGGGGATGATATCTTTCTCAGCTCCTTTTCCTTCAAGAACTTTAACGACAAAGAAAGTTCAACGGCTCCCTGGCCATCTATTCCTGCTTTTGCGGGCACTGTGTTAACATCATAACTAAAAGCAGCATTGAAACGTCGGTTTGAAGCTCCCACCAAAAGCACCAATGCATCAGTAGAACGGTACCAGCTTCCGGCAAAGAAGTTTAGCTTAGTCAGGCTAGGGTTGTTTGTAACCTTTACTTCTTTCTCATAATTAAGCAAAGTACCCAGTGTAAACTGGTAAAGCTCGTTTTGTGTCATTACAATAAAGTCGGGAGCCAGGCTTACTCTTTGGTTTAGCTGAATCTGGGAGCCACCATGTAACTTATACAGAAGAGGAAGGCTATAGCTATCGTTCTGCAAAAAGCTTTGTTGAGGAGAGTTTAGGTTTGAGGTAGCAAAGCCCAGAAAGAAACGTGGCCCCTGATCATTTTTCAGCTGGTTGTTAGCCGGATTATAAGACCAGATTAAGCCGGCATTAAAACGTACAAAACTGTTTCTACCTTCTAACACATCAGTGGGCTGCCTTCCGGGGTCAAAGCCATAATAGGTTACTTGAGAAGGCCAGTTTAGGGTTCCAAAATCTATACTGGTAAGCATATATTCTCCCTGAAGGCCAAAAGTTAAAGATTGTACCCCGAAGCGGTCAAAAAGAATACTATAAGCTCCGGAAATATTTAGCCCATTCGTCTTAATCTCACCAGCCTCACCAGCCATATCGTTGATAGCTCCTACAGAAAGCCCGCCTACATGTCGTGGTTCCTGTGCTTTATCATACAGAGGCATCGTAAAGGAGAAGTAGCCTGTCTTATAAGCCAGCAACCCTACCGATTGCACTCTGTAGTTGAGGTGTAAAGCATAATCTGACTGTGTGCCGGCAAAAGCAGGATTTACCAATAAAGGTATGGTTTGGTACTGGGAGAAGCGTACTTCCTGCGCCTGTACATTAATCTCGCAAAAGAGCGTGCAGAGGCTTAAGGTAGCCATCCATCTTATTGATGATATGTAGGAAAGCTTCAACCTCATAATTAACGAAACAGGGTCAGAGTGCCTTTTTGGGTAAGAGGCTCATTATTACTAAATTTCCCACTCAGGTAGTAGGTATATACACCAAACTGTGCGGGCTGATTGGTCTCTTGGTTAATACCGTTCCAGCCACTATCCAGTGCCTCGCTCAGCGAGTAGGTTTCATATATCAATTTTCCCCAGCGGTTGTAAATCCTAAATACAAAATCGTCAGGCTCCAGGTTTACTGCGAAAATAGAAAGTGTACGATCATCTTCCAATGGAGAGTTCGGCGCAAAAGCATTAGGCACTAACACCTGTCCACGCTCTGAGAATGCAGAACTAAGGCCTAGAGAGAAAAGCTGCAAGGTACTGCTTTCCTGGGCTACTAACCGCCCATTTCCAAAAGTACCGTTGATTTCCGCATTGCCCAGGCTGATATATGTATCCGATAAGCTGTTCGCAGCAGCTACTACCAGGCCGGTAAATGAGCTAAAGTCAGGCTCTTCTCCTATGCTTATGCTGGGTGTGGCACCTTCATAAGTACCGGACAGAGGCGTGAGCATCCAATATCTGGCAGAAGAAACAGCCTCCAGCCCACTAAGCGCTTCAGGTGCAGGATGCGGCTCCTGCAATTGTACGCCCAGTACCGGATTAGTACCTGTTACTTCCAGCAAACTAAAAGGAAGGTACTGCCCATTTGCCCCTAAAGGAAATAGTTTGTCACCCGTTCCCTGATTAATCACCATTCCTTCTATGTAAGAAGAATCACTGCCACCATTAATTTGAATGTCTGCATTAAAAATAAGCCTTGTACTTTCTGAGTTTTTCAAGATTCCACTTTCCAGACTTAAAATAGAAGAGATAGCCAGGTCTGACTGCAATATTTTGTCGCCCCTACCGCTTAGTGCTAAATGATAAATACTTTGGTTGTAATGATGAATATCCTGAGAGGTGCTATGGGCAAAGTTTATAGTACCCATTTCTTCATTATACGTTCCTGCATGAGTCCAGTCTCCTCTGGCATATATCGTACCCCTATTAGTTGTAGTTCCCTGGCTCTCAAAAGCACCATTTACGGTAAGTACGCTTTGCTCTCCTAAGTAGATTTGCTGACCATCGCTAACATATAAGCTCTGTGCCTTAAGCGACTGGCCTAAGGTGACACACCATAGCGTAAAAAATACACAGCACATTCTCATAGTCAGATCTGATCAAATAAAGTCGCTCTGCGCAATACATACACGAATAGTACAATTTTTACTTTAAAAACCATTATTACTGTTCGGTATAGGAATACGAATGTATTTTACTAAAAATGTGTGGAAAATTACACCTCAACTAGTAACAAATATTAGCATAAGGGCAAAAACCACATTTTTTCTGGTCGGTAGTTTGATCAAAAGGAACATCTTTATTGAATATTTCTTGCAGCAAACCTTTAAGTCCTTCCAGAAAGTCATCCCGATAATTTGCAAAATTATTTACTTCATGCTTATCAATTTTGAGGTGAGGGTCAAAGTCCTGGCTAAAAAGTTCGCTGGCATTAATGAGCCCGGGTACAATTTGTTTGTCTGTGGCATTATGATTTTCGTCGTAAAGCCAGGCATAAAACAGAGCTTGCATAGCCGCTTTATTACGCGAGGTATGCTCTCTATCAAAGAGAGATGGAATATCTGCTATGCTACGCTCATCCCGCCCGGTTTTGTAGTCCAGTACCCTTACTACTCCTTCTTTATGGTCTACCCGGTCAATAATTCCTTTAAGAGGCACACATACATGCTCGCCATTAACATCAAACTCCTGGCTGGCATAATACCCCTCTTTACCTCTTACCTCCAGACTTATAATTTCAAAAGGCGCATAACGACTATCCAGGTCAAGAATCTGCTTTGCCATCTTCCTTACTATTTCGCGAGCTATGATATTTCTTCCTTCAAAAGTAAAGCCTTCCTTATTTTCCTGCTTGTAGTGTTCTTCAAACCCCTTAAGTATAGCAGTATCCAGCATTCTGGACTTTAGTTGCAAGCAGTCTTCAGCCTCTACCCTATTGCTGCCTTTATGCTCCACAAAATTTTTGTAGAGAACTTCCATTGTTTTGTGCAGAATGTTACCAAAGACTTTAGCATCCAGCTCTTCTTCTACCTCATCAGCTTCGTGTAGCCTGGCTACATACTGATAGTAAAATTTAAGGCGGCAGTCCAGATAGGAATTAAGTGCAGAGGGCGTTAACATGCCAGCAGACATACCAGACTGATTGTTTTTTTGGTAACGTGAAAGCGACTTCCATACCTCTTCTGTCTTTTGTATACTGATGGACTGTATGGCTGTTGGGGCAAGCTGCATGCTTAAAAAATCACGCTGGATAGTATAATCGCCCAGAGCGTCTGGAAAATGTAGGGTGCCATCCTTAGCCAATGCCGACTCATAATATATCTGATACAGAAACCGGCTCATCTCTCCTTTTAGCCTGGATGTATCTTCTGTATTGTAAAAGAGATGAACATTTTTGGCATGGTGTAGCAGGCGGAAAAACGCATGAGCATAGAAGGCATCCTGCTGGTCCTGCCCAAACAACCCAAAGCCTTTTTTAAGGTTTGAGGGAATAAAGGAGTTCTGGCTATCCGGTGCGGGCATAATGCCTTCATTCATAGATAGAATAAAAACATGTTCAAAATCCAGATTTCTGGTTTCTAGCATACCCATAATTTGCAAGCCACGAAGAGGCTCTCCGGTAAAGGGGACCCTAAGCGACTGAAAAATCTGGCGTAACAATTTGATAAAGGCAGGCAGTTCAAAGTCAAATTGCCTCTCCTGAGTCAGCGATTTGATTCTGTTGAGGTGTATGTAAAAATGGTAAAGCAGTTCCTGCTCCAGCATAGGCACATCTACTGTAGCTGCCTCTTCCTGCTCGCTATTAGGCTCAGCCACTTCTACCTGACCTGCCTCTGACTCTACCGTATTAGTAAGTTCTGCTTCATCATTGAGTAGTAACTGATGAATTAAAGTACTCCAAAGCTGTAAGTAGTTAAAAAGATCAGGCACATCTTTTACGGGCGCCAGCAGTTTTTTAAAGAAATCATCTTCTCCTATGAGTTCGCTACTACTTACATAGACTGCATTGCTTTTTTTGATTTGCAGTATGTTCTGCTCTGCCTTTGCTGCACCATGGTGCTTGATATAGGGATGGCGAAGCAGTGCCAGGAGACTTTCAAAATGATAGAGGTAACTTTCTCCTTCTTTCTTTTTCTCCAGTTGGAGACTCAGGAGGTGCTCCACAAAACTGTATAGTGAGGTGTTCCTTAAAGGGTAGCCCATAGTCACATTCACCTTGCTAAGGGACTGCGGTAGCGCATGTAACACAGGAAATAATAAATGTTCATCGGCAAGAACTACTACGCAACGCTCAGGGTCAAACCCCTTGGTTTGACTCAATTCCTGCAAATATTCCCCTACCTTTTTGGCTTGCCCTACCTCAAGTGGCACACCATGTATTTGAATACGTCGCTTAGTTCCTGTATGAAAATGATCTGGTACTTTTTCACTGAAGGTATCTTTTAGAGTAGCTAAACGCTGATATTTTCTCAAGAACATACCCGCTTCCTGTACCTCATTGTGCAAATAGTATTGATCTGTATCCCAATAAGCAATGGCTTCTCCCCGCTTTACAAGCTGGCTCACAATACTTAGTTCAGCGTTTTTAAGAGCGTTCAGGCCTACAAAAACATACTTTTTGCTACCTGTCTCAGATGTTGATTGCCTGAGATCTTCAGCAATTTTTCTATAAAGCAGTCCATCGTACGCCAGGTTTTGACCGAGTAGTTCTGTTCTAAAATCGTGATATACCGGCAATAATTTGTTCCAGAACCTCAAAAACTCTTCCTGTGAGCCACTTACCGAGTCATTTTCTGTATCGTAAGTAAAACTTTCCCAGAACCTGGAGATTATTTCTTTCTGCTCATCTGACAGATAATCGTACCCCGCTTCTATAGATTTCAAGTCTTTAAGGTTAGAGAAGAGGTCGGCAGCATTTACCATCGCCATATCTAGTTCGCTAAAGTCCGCAAGTAGGATTTCCCCCCAGAAATAAAAGCGGTCAAAGCTTTCAATGTGCGGATCGTAACGACGAAATACTTCATATAGCTGATATACCAGGCTGAGCCTATCGGCCAACACCAGACTTGTCATTCGCGAAGCAAAATCTTCCAGTGTTGTTACCTGAGGCAGTAGTTTTGGCTTTTTGATAGACTTAGCTAATCGCTCTTTAAAGAATAAGCCCGCTCTTCGGTTCGGAAATATAATACTCACATGATGGAGGTCTCCAGAAAACTCTTTTACCACTTTATCCACCACTGACTGAAGGAAATTACTCATAATTTCTTTTTCAAAGTATGCTTATCTATTGCTTATCAATACGCACAAGCTGTAGCTTAATTGTATAGCAACAAATGTACATGCTAGTAAGGGGCAGGCAAAATGCACAAGCTTAAGAAGTGTAAATATATTTACCAGCTTATAGCAAACTATACCACAAAAAAATATTATCCCCTTACCATAAAAAAGCCTGCTCTGATGCGAAATCAAAACAGGCTAAGGGGCTGTAGATGTATAATACTTTAGAAAGCTCTGTTATGCTTGAAGATTACATAACCATTCATCTCTTTGATAGCGGTATAATTAGAGTAATCTGCATTAAGAAAGTCTTCGTTAATAGCTGCTTTGCCATCAATATCCATCACATTATTCTCTTTTATGCTGGCAATGATATATTTAACTCCTCCATCCTGCAAACCCTCAAAGTAGGTTTCATAGTTGTATACCCCTTCAGGGTTTCGGTACACGATCTCTTTCTGCGGAAAAATAGTATTCTTATACAAAAACTTGTTCAAATAGTCGTGTACGTGGGTGGTAATAAACACCTTGTCTTCTGGCATTAACTTTTCTGTATTATATAAGTAGTCTGCTATTTCTTTGTTTTTCTGATAGCCTTCTTCACCTAACACAAACTGTTGTGCCTTTATAACTTTAGTATCTATTTTTCCGACAAACCTGGGTAATAATGTCATCACAACCAGTACAAAATAAAAAAGGATCTTAAAATTAAACGGTGGTGCATGGTAAAGCGCGTTTTTGTTAGCTATCAGGCGATCGTATTTTTGCACAAAAACCAGCGTAGCTACCACAGTAAGCGCAATAAACTCTGTAAAATAATTTGGTGCCGCTCCAATTTTAAACCCGGTGATAATTCCAAATAAAAAAGCTCCTAACATAGCAAGCCCCAAAAACCTGAGGGTATGCTCTTTACCTTTGACTAACCAATAAACTCCGAGAGAAAAGCCAATAATATTAATGAAGCGCTCTTTCTGAAAATGCTCTATCAATATCCTTTCAATAAACCACCTCACACTGGTGCCGTTGTTTACCCCTTGTACCACATTCTCATAAAAAGCAGCTAGGTTATTTCCTGCAAAAAGGAAGAGCAAAGCCATAAACGAAACTCCCATGGTAATAAGAGAAAGTAAAGTCCAGCGAACATTCTGGCAGTAAAATAACAAAAAGAACACTATGAGCACCGGCATAAATATACCTGACTGCTTTACATATATAGTTAGCACCGATAGTAGTGATGCACCAATAAGATATCTCTCTTTAATGCTTACATTTTCTTCTTTGGCTAAGAATTTCAAGGTCAAATACACAGTAGCCATCAGCATTAGGTTATAGAGACTATCGGGCCGTGAGTAGCTCTCTTCATCCAGAAAGACAAAGGCAAAAACAAATACCAGCACTCCCATCCACCTGTTTCCTTTGAAAATGTTTACAGTGATAAGTGCCGAAAAATAGGCAAAACCCAGGTTACATAAGAGTGAAAATGAACGGCTCAATATATATACTCCTTCTACTTGATCAGCATCCAGCTGAACAAGCTTCGCTAACCCCAGCATAATGTAATAGTAGATTGGTGTATACTGGGTTATAGAATATGGAGCTACTGAAGGATCAACATATAAAGGGTAGCCTGCTATTAACCTTTGAATACTGTAAATAACATTACTTTCCACGCCACCCATATCTGCTATATAAGTAAAAACCAAAGACAAACGCAGCAGAAAGGTAGATACAAACACCAGTAGGGCAAAACCTATAATGAGCTTAAAACCGTTTTTGGCAGCATAGTCATAGACGAGGTCAAAAACAGAGTTAAATGATAATTTACTCTCTTTGTTAATCATATATTTCAACCTTTGAAAAAACACATATTCTTACCAAGTGGAGCAGGTTGTTTTGTTAATTGAGCTTATTTGTAATGATGCTCAAAACGATGTGCTAGCTTATCGTATAAAGGTTCGCGCAAAGTTGTATTTCGGTAATGCGAAATATTCAGCAGAATAATACCAATCACGTAAAAGCCGATAGAGATTAGTGCCGTATTAAACAAGCCAACTGACATGGTACTTGCCCAGCCAAGGATAGCATTATCTGTAAACAATTTTTGGTAAAAGATATAGCCTATCAACCCTACAAACGCAGTAGTTAGCACAATAAATAGCTTAAGAAACAACATAAGCAGGTCTTCCGCATATTCTGTAAGTGATTTAAAAGCATGGTAGACCAAGCCGGTAGTCTTCATTTTAGATTGCCCTCCAAGTCTTTTGAGGCGGTCAAATGTGATATAGTCATGACTACCTCGTACTTTGGAGAGGAAAGCAGCAAAATGAATAAATGAAGAGTGAGTAGCTGCCTCCAGTACCCTACGGTTGATCATGCAGAAGTTGCCAAAATTCATGTCCCGATGGGTTATGGCTTTAAAGATGGCTTTATAAAAAAAGTAGGCTACTTTAAAAAATAAACCTTCATTACGCTTTCCTCTTACTACATGTACAACATCAGCCTCACGATGTACTAATAAGCTTAGTATAGCATGCGGATCATCTTCACCATCTGAGTCCATTACTATAAACTTTTCTACATCCAGACTTTTAGCGTAAAGCAAGCCCTGATAAATGGCTCCCTGATGGCCTAAATTCACTCTTAACGATATAGGGTCAAGATTCATGTTTTTGGCTCCAAAACTAAATTTAGCCAGCAAATCTGCTGTATTATCAGTAGAGCAGTCATTAACCACTACCACAGTAAAGTGGTAAGGAAGATTCTGTAGCGTATCTTCCAATGAGTGCAAAAACTGAATGATTATCTCATTTTCGTTAAAGCAAGGGGCAATAATAGCGTAGTGGTTATCCATAACATGAAATTAAAAAGTATTTTTTACTATTAAAATAATTAATGTAATTTTTTTAATTAAACACATTAATTATATCATAAAAAAGCTACATATACTGCTTATATAAAATCACACCCTATGTCTATAGAGTTTAGTTACATAATTTAAAAATAATTTATATCCGAGGTATTGACCTGATCATATATTTTTCACGGTTTGCATAGGAAATCTTACTCTGTAACTTATGGTAAGTACCTAAAAAAAAGCTACTCTGGTTAGAACCAAAGTAGCTTTACACTTGTGCTATTGTACTTTTACTTCTGTGTTATTTCATGGAAATTGTAGCTCAGCTTGTTGGTATACCTGATTCTCTTTACCTCTAATGCTGGCCGTCACTTGTAAGTTAGGTTCCCATTTAATTTTAAGCACGCCAAAATTAAGTGTAGCCACCAACTCTCCTTCACGATGACGGTTTTCTTCATCGGCTGCCTCATAGGCATGAGTTAATCCACTGGAAGTTATATCGTATACTGGATAGGGAACACCTGCAATATTGATTTTGGAGATTTCTCCTATATGCCTATCTCCACTGAGAAAAATTACCCCTTCAGCCTGTGTACTGGTTATCAGTTGGAACAAGCGTTCACGAGAGCTGGAAAAGTTAGCCCATTTTTCAAAGCCATGGTCTTCAGCAATTACCTGAATACTACTAGCAATAATATGAAGTTGAGCAGTACTCTCGCTTAGCTCATTTTCCAGCCATTGCCACTGTGCTTCGCCCAGCATGTCTCCCTCAGGATCTACCTCATATCTTTTTCCTGGCACACTACTATCTGTTAGAGTATCGCGAAAATAGCGAGTATCCAGTAATATAAATTTAACCTGCTTTCCTTCAGGACCAATCGTATAGGATTGGTAAGTACCCTCTGTTTTTCTTTCAGGTAAATCTTGAGGCGCATCCAGAAAATCAAACATCAAATCCTGACTTTCTCTTTTCTTGCTAAAATTTTTACCTCCATCGTTAATGCCATAGTCGTGGTCATCCCAAATACCCAAAACTGGTATACTTTTATACAGTTTTTGGTAATCTGTCTGGTACTTTTGCTGTAGATACATGGCTTTCATCTCCTGCATGTCATGGGTATCGCCATAAATATTATCCCCCAGCCATAGCCATAAGTCTGGTTTGTTAGCTAGTATAGGCTCCCACAAAGGTTGAGGAGCATCCTGCTTGTTGCACGAACCAAATGCAATAGTGGTAAGCACCTGATCTTGTTTGATTTCTGCAGCCTCCTCACTGGTTAAGCTTTTTTTAAGTAGCTCATCCATATTTTCTTTATTGCCAGAGTTACAACTCAGGATAAAGCTCAGGCATACGCATGCAGCAGCTATGGTTCTAATAGTTTTTGTCATTATTATTCTTCTGATTCTTCGAGCCCTTCAGGCTTAGCTATTTTATAAGTGTGCGTTTGAGTAAATTTTCTTCCAAACATATCGGTAGCTTCTACTTCTATGGTATGCTCACCTTCTGCAAGGTCTGTAGGTATGCGGGCCCTCCACAAATGTCTGGATTCTACCGCATTGGAAGGCCTACGGCCTGGCAACAAGTTTTCTGTATAGTCCCACTCATGCAGTAGGCCTAAAAAAGAGGGATCCACATCTATCGTATAATACATATCCTGCCACTCACCATTGTCTACCTTATAGCGTAACTCCGCATTTTCGCTCCCCTGAAAAAAGTTAGCATAAATACCAGCCGATGTACGCTTATTCTGCGCCAGCACTTTAGGAGCGAATATACGCATTCTGTAGTCTTTATCTTCTCCTACCACTTTGTAGTCCAGTTCATACTGATTCCCCTTAAAAGTTATAAAGGCATAACCTTTGGGTGTACCGTCTCTCATAGTAGACAGCGGAATACCATTTTCATCCAGCGTGCCAGAATACCAGTCGCCAGAAGTAGTACCTACATTATAATGGTGGTGAGGCTTATCTCTTTTCCAGCCATCTTCTTTAGTAAAAAAATCATGCCTTTGCAGGTGGGTATGGGCTGAAAGAGATAAAGTGTTAGGGTAATCTGCCAAAAGCTCAAACAGTCTCTCTCTATCTTCGTCTTTAAAGGTATCGCCACCTTCAGGGTCAAACAAAGGAATATGTACAGAAAGTACAATCAGATGATCTTTAGGAACTTGCTTTAGGTCATTTTCCAGAAAGGTAAACATATCTTCACGAAAGCCACCCCAATACCCTTTACCATCGCGAGGGTCTGGATACATGACATCATCCAGCACTACAAAGTGTACTTTGCCATAGTTAAATGCGTAGTTAGCAGGTCCGTAAGTTGCCTCAAAGGTCTCATCTGCCAGGGTATCAGCTTCCACATCAAAGTTCATATCGTGGTTACCATATACGTTCCACCAGGGAATACCCACACGGCTGATTGCCTTATTATAGGGTTTGAACAGATCCAGGTTGTCTCCTACCAAATCTCCCAGGCTTAGCCCAAAAGGTATTCCTTCTATGCCAGCTACTTCTTCTACTACTGCTCTGTCAAAAAAGTCAACTTCCTGCTCCGTATAAGGCTGTGGATCTCCAAAAAAAAGTGCAGTAAAATTGTCTTCTACCTGGGAAGGTAGCAATGCAAAATCTACTGATTTAGGCAGTTTGCCAGTTGGCGCTACACCTTCAAACTTTAGCTTTGGAGAACCTTCCGGTTTATGAATATAGTAATATTGAGGCAAATTGAGCTCATTTACCGGAAGCTCATACTTACTGGGCTTAATTACAAAGATGATATCGTCGTTATCTACCGGAATAGTGTAGGCACCTTTTTCATTGGTAAGAACTACATCTCTACCGTTTGATACTGATACACCGGCAATGCCCTTTTCTTTTCTGTCTTTTTTACCATTTTCGTTCTGGTCCAGGTAGACGACACCATTCGCTTGCTGCTGCGCCTGAGCAAACGAAAAACAGCAAAGAATGCTGAGGGATAGAAATAAAGATTTCATGATGTGTTAGCTTAAGGTTAGGTCTGATTAAGTAGGCGCAAAATAAAAAAAGAGACCCAGCTTGGGTCTCTTTCTTATATGAAGTTTATGTTAAAGCCTTGCGGCCCATGTTCAAATACTAGAACCTAACTTTAAGACCTGCATTCCAGGTTCTACCAAATCCGTAGTATACTCTGTTAAAAATACTTCCGTTGTCTCCCACTTGCATATCTCCTTCTCTGGCAGGGTCGTAAAGAACGTTAGATTCAGACTCAGCCATATACTCTTCGTCCAGAATATTGTTAACATTTAAGTTTACGGTAAGATCCAGTCCGCTTACATTAAACTGGTACGACAAACCACCATCCAGCAGGCTATATGAAGGTAGCTGCCACGCCTGATTGCCTTCTTCTGCGAACGAATCGTCTGTTGCTATGTCAAAGTCAGCATAAATACGATCTGCATAGTAGTAAGAAGCATAAACGCGGAAGCCTTCAAAAGCTTCGTAATTGGCACCCAGATTTAAGGTAGTCTGAGCAGCATCAGGAATTTTAACATCTTCCATAAACAATGTCTCCGTTCCCAAAGGCTGACGGTCGTTATCAAATATTTCAGCATTAAAGTTATCAGTATATCTCCAGTTACCTAAAGATGCCATGGCAGTAATGTTCAAACGCTCAACAGGTGATGCAGTAAGGTCTAACTCTATACCCTGGTGAAGCTGGCTGATGTTGCTAAAATTAGCGGTACCATCTGCGCCGTCAACCGATACGCCACGGCTAATCTGACGATTAGACCATTGAGTACTGTACGCGTTTAAGTTAGCACTAAGGTATGCGCTTCTAAAACCATAACCTACCTCAATAGCATATACGTCCTGGTTTTCCACATCTTCGTCTACCTCATTAGAGTAGTTGATGAACACATTGTCAAAGATGGGTTGCTGAGAGAAGTAACCACCATTTACAAATACATTGTGCTGATCGTTGATATTGTAGTTAGCACCTGCTTTAACAGTACCTCCCAGGAAGTTCTCCCAATCAGACTCTTGTGCAGGATCGCTATCTTCATACAGGAAGTAGTCAATTCTTTTATATCCCTGGTTAGAAAATGAACCAGAACCAAAGACGGTAAGGTCACCTACGCTATACTCTAACTGAGCAAATGCACCCAGCCAGTTTACCAAACCATCGTTGTAGTAATCTATTTCGTTACCATCAGCTCTGCCTTCGTCAGTTACATAATGCTCAGGATTGTTGATGTTATCATCATCATAATAAGCATCAAGTCCCAGTAGGTCTTCTAACCTACGGTAGTGCAGTCCTTTGTAGTAACGAGCATCAATACCAGCTACCAAAGTAAGGCTTTCGTTTATTTCGTGAGTCAGGTTAGAAAGTATACCGTACCAGTTGTGCTCGTTCATAGAAGCTCTTCTGATAAAACCATTTCTGTAAGACTCCGCTACATTCTGACCTGCAAACGGACCGCTGTAGTTAGCATCAAATGTTTCTACACCAGGACCAGACCAAGGCAGACGGTCATCACCAAAATCGGCAACTGAACCACCCTGATTCCAGCTTCTGATATCTTCCCAGCGAACAATACCCTGATCATTTCTGAACCTGCTAGATGTTCTGTAGCTTCCATTAATTTGTCCGAGGTCGCCTGTTCCACCACCTCTACCCAAAGAAACGTAAGCAGAAGTTGCCAATTCAGTTTTGTCAGAGATTGTCCAGTAGTGGTTTAGAAAAGCTTTAGGCTTGTGGTAGAAGTTTTTTCTCCAAGAGAACTCTTCCCCATCAAGATTACCCCACTGTGGATTGTACTTGATACCTCTTTCTTCAATGGTTTGTATGGTTACACCATCGTAGCTTCCGTATTCTCTCTGATGGTGCCACTGAGGGGCGCCCAGCACTGTAAAGTTAAGCGCATGCTGACTGTTGAACTGCTTGGCCAGCGATGCGAAGTATGACCATCCGTTAAACTGTGTACCATCAGCATATCCGTCTCCCTGGGTATGTGTACCTTGTAAAGTAAATGCCCAACCGTTATCACCTAATCCGGTAGACAGTACAAGACCGTACTTCTGGTAGCCATCGTTACCAACACCTACAGATACAGCACCACCTTTTTTCATTTCAGCAGCATTAGTAATGATGTTGATTGTACCTCCAACTGAAGAAACAGCTAATTTAGAAGCACTTAAACCACGTTGTACCTGTATACTGCTAGTTACATCAGACAAGCCAGCCCAGTTTGACCAGTATACCCAGCCATTTTCCATATCGTTTACCGGAATACCATTGATCATCACAGCGACATTACGCTGGTCAAATCCGCGAACGTTGATTCTGGCATCACCAAAACCACCACCCTGCTTGGTTACATAAACAGAAGGAGTAGAACGTAGGATTTCAGGAAACTCCTGGTTACCAATTTTTTGCTCTATTTCTCTTCCTTTGATTGTAGAAACAGCTACTGGAGTTTTTCTGTCTATGGCTACAGAAGCGATTACCTCAATCTCTTCCAGGCCTACTGCGCCTTCGCCTAAAGTTACAGAACCAACATTAGTCGTCTGATTTGCCTTAATATTAACTGGCAGGCTAATTGTCTCGTAGCCTAAATAAGTAATTGTAAGCGTTTGTGCTCCACTAGGAATGCCAGAAAGCATAAAATTACCTTCAATGTCAGATACCGTACCGGTAGTAGTACCTTCTAACATTACATTGGCGCCTATCAGCACTTCTTGAGTATTCTCATCAAGGATAACTCCTTTGACGGCACCCGTTTGAGCTGCTGCCTGGAAGGACACAAATAGTAGCCCACAAATGATGTGTAAAATTCTTCTCATAACTTAAGGGTATGTTTTTAAGATATATTCGCAAAGTTCAACATCAATCCCTTAAGGTAAAGCCTTTTACTTTTTATCGAAATATTAAGTTAAGATTTACTTCTTAATATTAACTTAACATTACACTTCTCTTACACATCATTTTGCTCAGGCATACCTTCGTAATTTGGTATGATCACTTCATTTTTTTGGCTTAAATCCATAATCTCGCGCAAGAAGGCATCAGTCTCCCGCAAGACACCTTTCCAGTCATTAGAACGAATATATGAGCTGATTACATGGTTGCCAGCTTCGGGAAATGCAACTTTTCTTTTTTGTTCGTTTGGGGTTCCCAGTTCTTCAAACATACGCAACATAGCTTCTACTGAAACTACCTTATCCTGTTCTTCTTCATTTTTGTAGTAATAGCCTAAAAAAACCGGGCACTTAACTTTACTAAAGGTTTCTTCAGTCATGGTGTTTTCTACTAATCCTGCCAGGGCTATATAACCTTCTATATAGTATAGCCTTGACCAGTACTGCTTTGTTAAGCCGCTTCGTTCTTCTACGATGTACTCCCCCCCTACTACCTGTTCCATCATTTGCCTGCCCCAGGGGCGGTTAAGCAAAAACAAATTTTCGTCTTGGGGTGCGATAATAGGAGAGTACAATACCAAAGCTGCCAGATCTGGATTTTCAGAGGCGATATACAGGCCCAGCGCTCCTCCGGTTGAGGTGCCCATAACAATCACTTTCTCACCTATGGCTTTACCTACCGCTACAGCCTGCTTAGCTGAGGCCAGTAAACTTTCTGTAGTTAGACTTTTAAAAGCTGAATCCGATTCTATACCATGTTCTTTTAAGCGAGACAAATACAGATTGCAGCCATATTTTTCTGCTATCAATCTATGTACCGGCTCACCCTCGCCCTGGCTGGCACCAAAGCCATGGAGGTACACTATACTATAAGAAGTCTTTTGCTTACTACTATCAGCCCAGATAATTCGAGCTTCATTATCAGGTTTTACAAAAGGATTGTCTTTCTCCTGCTGAATAATTTCTTCTTCCAATCTACTGAGTTCAGTAGTGACAGCCGGTAGTCGGCCGCTCAATGATCCATGATTCGGTTTTGGCCCCATACTATATACTCCTGCTGTTAATGCTACAATTATTCCCAGACCATATAAAGCTTTTTTCATTTGGCATTCATATTAATGGTTGTGAAGTGCATGAAGGTAGTTAATTACAACTACAGGCTAAGACTATGATACTAATTATTATAAGCTTCTAAAAAGAATAATTAATGTCTAGCTAGAAGTAGAGCTTAAATAAAGCCTGTTAGTTTGTTAAAACTAAAGCCTTAGCTGAATGATAAAATTGATTTTTAAGAATTTTAAGGCTCCACGCTGCTATTTTTTTAAAATCCTACAAAGCTAACAAAAAAGGCCATTTCCTGTAAAAAAAGCCACCTTTGAGTATTCATGCGTACGGTTACGAGAAAAATTGAAGGTTTTCAGGTATATATTTTTATATAAATATTTATATTTATTCATAAAATGTTTATATTTGTATTAGATAATACATCAGACAGATCAAACATAAGAATTGAACTTATAAGACATGAAAAATTTAATCTCACTACTCGTCTTAGTTTTAATCGCTCAGTCAACTCTTGCTCAAAATACATCTCGTAACAATTATAAAGGTCTCTGGAATACCAACAGCACTTGGTTAGATAACTCTGCCCCTACTACTAACGGTAGTTATAATCCCCCAATCACTATTCAGGGCTACATCACCCGTGCAGGTAACCTCACCATTTCTAACGGAACTACCTTAACAGTTAATGATACACTTTGGGTAGAAGGAGACCTTACTTTGTCTGGTGGAGGAACGCTAAGAATTGGCAACGAAGGCCTATTGATAGTTGACGGGAATACCAATGCTAATAATGGGGCTAACATTGATGTTGATGGAATTGTAGTTGTATTAGGTAATGTAAATATGGCTAATGGAGTAAATGTGGATCCTAATGGTGGTGAACCCTATGTCTTCGGGCAAACCAGATATGGAGGAGCTAACTACTCGGCAGCGGTTCCTGGAGAATCTAACCTGGCAAACGACTATCCAGAGCTCTACCAACAAATCATGAATCGAACGTTACCTGTAGAATTAGTATCGTTTACCGCCAAAGCAAATTCAAGTACTGTACTTTTGGAGTGGTCCACGGCCATGGAAAAAAACTTTGACTACTTTACAGTAGAGCGTGCTAATGCTGACCTTAACTTTCAATCTATTGGAGAAGTGCGTGGTCAGGGAAATAAGAACACAGAAACTTTTTACAGTTTTGAGGATCGCCACCCTCGCAAAGGACAGGCCTACTACCGACTGAAAGCTACAGATTTTGATGGCTCTGTAGAGTATCATAAAGTAACTGCTGTGTATTTTGAAGGCCTTGCTTCTTTTAATACCAAAGTATACCCCAACCCGGTTAACTCAAACCAAATGACTATTGAAAGTACCAATAGTCTTACGCAAAATATTAAACTGCTGGACCTGAGTGGAAAAGCAGTATACACCCAAAGTATTCAAATGGGTAAAAACGAAATTAATCTGCCTGCCTCAGTAAAGCCTGGTGCTTACCTCCTGCTTATGGAGAACGAACAAGGCCTGCAAAGCCAGGAAAGAATTATGATCTTATAAGTTTGGTTTAAAAATAGGTTATAGCAGAAGGTGGGCATTGCCTGCCTTTTGCTTTTTTGTATCTACTTACTTCTCCTGTTCATCTAGCTGCCCCCCCTCCTATAAGATAGCTTAAACCTATCTTCCAGTAAAGCTGACCTTTAGTATATACCTCACCATTGAGTGCTCCACTTTCTGTAATTTTGTAAGCAGATTGCCAATAGTTTAAGCCGGTTTGTACCCCAAAGCTTGAGTACAGCCAGTATTTAAGGCTTAGCTGCGAACGCCATGCGCCCGAAGCAGCCAGGGCTGTGTTAAATTTTACAGGTTTGGCTTCTGCGCCTCTCGTACTCATATCGCCAGGGCCACTGGCAAACAAGCCTCTTTGAACTTCGCCCCAGCTCAACCCAGCGACATCAATAGCAAAGCTCACATCAAGACGCGGACCTATCTGGTAATTAAGAAGCAGAAACAGATTAGCAGCAGTTAGTTTCGCGTTTTCTACCTGAAAAGTATCCAGTCCCAGGCTATTTTCAGTTTTTGCATAATCTGTGGTATAAGCCAGATCATTAAAAGCTCTGAAACGGACCAGTGATACACCATACCCTATACGAAAGCGATTTACAGCATTGAGCTGATGAGTATGCTGATAGTCCATTTGCAGTACTACACTCTGGCTTTTTATGGCTGTTTCTAACTTTATGATTTTGTCAAAATTGACAGCATTGGTATCCTGGCTGTAGGCATCAAATAGGGTAAAAATCAGAAAAATAAGGGTAAAAAAACATTTGCGATACATAAGCTATTCTTTACTTTGATAAGTCTTTTTCCATCAGGGATGTTTGCCTATGAGAAATTTGAGTATCATTATCCCTACGCTGAATGAGGAAGATTATCTGGAAGAAACACTGAAAAGGGTATTCCAACTTAAACCTCCAGCCTATGAAGTAATTGTAGTAGACGGTGGCAGCAATGACCTGACTATGCTTGTAGCTTCGCGTTTCTTAGTGAGGACGATAAGTATCAGCCAGAACAACCGCTCCGTTCAAATGAATGTAGGAGCCTCCGTAGCACAGGGGGAACTTTTGTGTTTTCTCCATGCCGATACTCTGGTACCTTATAATCTGACTTCGCTTATTGAACAAAGTATGCAGCAGCCAAATCTGGTATTAGGTGGCTTTGTTTCCCTTATGCGAGGTCCTAAAAAAGTACGATATTTTACCAGCTCTCTTAACTACCTGAAAACACATCTTTGCCCTTTGATATATCGCCCTTATGCGTATTTTTTTAAAGGACTCAGGCTTATCTTCGGCGATCAGGTTATGTTTTGCAGAAAAGAGGATTTCCGTAAAATTAGTGGCTTTGATAAAAATGTTCCTATCATGGAAGAGGCTGATTTCTGTCTGCGCATTAATATGCTGGGTAAAATCAGACAGTTTCCTCAAAAGGTCTATACCTCTGACAGAAGAGTCAGCGGTTTAGGTTTTTGGAAAGCACATTTTATCTATTTTTCAATACTTATACTATGGGCATTCGGAGCTTCACCCCACTGGCTCAGGCAGTTTTATAAAGATATCAGATAGTAGCCTAGCTAAAAAACCATAGCCTGATAGCAATCAATACCACTATCACGAGTAAAAAGATTTTTACCCAGCGATCTCCCTTTTCTACTGACCAGCGAGAAGCTATCCAGGCACCCAAAGAGTTACCTATAGCGAGCACCAAGCCGTATGCCCAATTAATCTTTCCTTCCCAGATAAATACTACCAGTGCAGCTATAGTATAAAACAGAATTACAAATACTTTGACACTGTTGCTTTTTACTAAAGAAAAACGGTTGACAGTACTAAGCACCGCAATAATAAGAAAGCCCACACCTGCCTGTATAAACCCACCCCATATACCTATCAGAAAGAAAAACCCTATGCTAATTGCTTTATGTTTAGTATCTAACCTTTCTATAGCCTCTGTATTCTTTTTATTAGGGTTAAAAATAATCAAGGCAACTACAATAAGCATAATTACTGCCAGCAACTTATTGAACAGGTCACCGCTTATATCTACGGCAATTTTAGCTCCTATTATTGCGCCCAGTAATGCAGAAATACCAAGCCACAGGCCAAAGCGAAAAGATGAAATACCTTTGCTCCTGAACCCCAGTACACCGAACACATTCTGAGAAAAAACGGCAACCCTATTGGTAGCGTTAGCTACAGCCGGAGGCAGACCCATAAATATGAGCACTGATAAAGCGATTAACGAGCCTCCTCCAGCAAGCGTATTAATAAAGCCAGCAGCAAATCCGGCACCTACTACGATAATAATATCTAACCAATCCATTAGCGAGCAAGATAGCTGGCCTACTGCAGCTCTTTTAACTTTTTGAAACGTACATTAGCCAGAAATTTATACATTTTCAGCCTGATCTCTTGAGCAGTCTTGGTGTTTATACGGTCAAAGGCATATCCGTCGGGTATATCTTCGTCATTAGTATTGATATAAATCAGTAAAAGAGTTTTCAGCATATGGGCTTGCCAGGCCAGGCCGTCAATCGTTTTGGATGAAGCATTGAAATTATACCTGAAGTTGCTAGCCTCCTCCTTTAGCACCCCAACTTGCTCTATGAGTTCTTCATGTGATTGCGCCACTACTCCTGATACGGCTGGCAGTAGCAGCAAACAAAAAAGGTAAAGGTCTTTCATCAGGAAGGTGTAAGCAGAACAAAAAAAGGCTGCGAGCAGCCTAACAGAAGATCAATATGTTAAAAAATTTCAGCTTGTAAAAGCCAGGGTGGGAATTCTGTCTACTCTCTGCTTGTTAGCCTATCGTTTGTAATAATACAGCTATTTGCAGCATGTAGGTATAACAAACTCCCTGCTTTAGCGTAGTATTGTAAATTGTTTTACCAAACATAGACTACACTTTGAATCCCAAAGTAAAAAAAACTTTAAGTAAACTAGTTCAGAAGCTGCTCAGAGCGATACAACATAGTTTTAAAGCTCTTTATCGTACCGTCCGCCATTTTGGCTGGAAGCAGTGGCTACGCCTGGGTGTGTTTACTTTTTTTGGCTTGTTACTCTCAGGGCTTCTTTTTGCCTTTATCGTACATATGGGCTTCTTCGGGAGGCTCCCTAATGAGCAGGAGCTGCGCAATATAAAAAACTTCAACTCTTCAGAAGTTTACACCTATGATCGTAAACTGCTAGGCAGGTACTATATAGAAAATCGTACTAATGCCCGCTACGAAAATATAGCACCCTCAATTATACAGGCTTTGGTTTCTACCGAAGACTCTCGCTTTTACCAGCATCAGGGAATAGACTACAGGAGTATGGCCAGAGTTTTCGTCAAAAGTATATTACTGGGTAATGAAAGTTCTGGTGGGGGGAGTACCATTAGCCAGCAGCTGGCGAAGAACCTTTTTCCGAGGCAGGATTTCTGGATTTTAAGCATGCCAGTAAACAAGCTAAAAGAAATATTTATTGCTACCCGGCTGGAAGAAATTTATAGTAAAGAAGAGATACTCACGCTTTACCTTAATACTGTTCCTTTTGGGGGCAATGTGTTTGGTATTGAAGCTGCTACTAAACGTTTTTTTAATAAATCAGCCAAAGAAATACAGCCCGAGGAGGCCGCAGTACTGGTAGGTATGCTCAAAGCTACCACCTATTACAGCCCCCGCTTACACCCCGAAAGAGCCAAAGGCCGACGTAATGTGGTGCTTAACCTCATGGCCAGAGCTGGCCACATCACTCCTTTTGAGGCAGACTCTTTGAAGTCTATCCCCATGGAACTGGATTACACTTATGTCTCGCATAACGAAGGGCCTGCCCCCTATTTTAGAGAAAAATTAAGGCATGAGGTACAGGCATGGCTCAAAGAGCATCCTAAAGAGGACGGCAGCTACTACAATCTGTATACCGATGGCCTTAAAATCTATACGACTATAGACTCACGCATGCAGGCGTATGCAGAAAAAGCAGTAGAAGAGCACATGAAGGAGTTGCAGTCTACCTTTTTTAAACATTGGCAAGGCCGTAAACCCTGGGATAAGCAGAACAACTACCTCAAAAGGCTCATGCAGCGCTCCGCTCGTTATAAGCAACTTATTGCTAGCGGAAAAACGCCGGAAGAAGCAGAGGCCCTGTTTAAAGAAGCAATACCTATGACAGTATTTACCTGGGAGGGCGAGAAAGAAAAAACTATGAGCCCGCTGGACTCTATCGCCTATTATCAGATGTTTCTTAATGCTGGCTTTATGGCTATGCGACCGGAAAATGGTCATGTAAAAGCCTGGGTTGGAGGTATCAATCATGAATATTTCAAATACGATCACGTTAGCTCTCGTCGGCAGGTAGGCTCTACATTTAAACCTATTGTATATGCAGCCGCTATTGAAGATGGGCGCGATCCCTGCGACTTTATCAGTAATGAGCTTCGTACATACGAAGAATACGATGACTGGACACCACGTAACTCGGATAATAAGTACGAAGGCTACTACTCTATGCCTGGTGCACTAGCACACTCTGTCAATACGGTAACTGTAGACCTGATGATGGAGACCGGGGTGAGAAAGGTATCTGCCCTCGCACATGACATGGGAATAGAAAATGAGCTTCCCGTACAGCCTTCTATAGCCTTGGGCACAGCTGACCTTACGCTCTCTGAGATGCTTACCGTGTATGGCACATTTGTTAACCGTGGGTACAAAGTAAAACCAGTATATCTTTTAGGTATAGAAGATCAGTATGGTAATGTGGTTGCAGACTTTACCAAAGAGAAAGCAGATGTCAAAAGAGTACTCCGAGAGGAGACTGCGGATATGATGATACATATGCTGAAAAACGTAATTGACAGCGGTACGGCGCGGCGCTTACGCTATCGTTATGGATTAAGAAACGAAATAGCAGGAAAGACTGGAACCACACAATCTCAGGCTGATGGATGGTTTATTGGTGCTACGCCCAAGCTGGTTGCTGGCTCCTGGGTGGGTGGGCCCAGCAGGCTTATCCGCTTTAGAAATCTTACTTTGGGTCAGGGAGCTAACACTGCGCTGCCTATCTGGGCTAAATTTATGCAACAGGTAAACCGCGAACCTGAATTTAGAATGGTCAGCAATGGACACTTTGCCCAACCTAAGCGCCGTACTATGGATAAGCTGGATTGCGAATTCTATAAAGATGAGCTAGATGAAGATAAGGGATTCTTTTGGAGACTTTTTGCTGGCGACAAGGATCGCCGAGAACGCGAAGATAGAAGTGCAGAAAGAGTTCAGCGGGTACCACAACAAAGTAAAGAAAAGCAGAGAGAACGCACCAAGTTCGGGGATATTATCCGAGGCATTTTTGGAGGAAGGAAGGATTAAAGCCCTTCCTTTTTTATTATCATGAAAACAATAGCTTTCCTTAATATTTGCTATTGATCAAGTTGACTTTTTTAGAATAACTCCTTAGTTCCAACTCAAAGCATTTTTTCCTTAAACTCACTTTTACTAACTTTATTTAAGTGCTTTCTTATAACTTCTTGTTGACAATTACCTTTTTACTAATTCCGAATTTTAGATAACTAATTGTAAAGGAAACCCTATATTTAAAAAGTTCTTTGATTACATTTCGGAAAGTTTTTTAAGTCAGAATTATATAAATAGGGCCCTACGCCTATTTTTTGTTTATAGTTTTTTAATTACTAACCCTAACCTTAACTTTATACAGATCAATGTCCAAATCGAGCACCTCTGCCATACTAAATAGTAGAAAAAACGACCTATTGCAAAACTGGATAGACAATCAGGTTGAAGACCCCAGCCTTCGTGAAGATTTAATGACTAATGATGAAATGCGCAGCCAGTCGGAGGAGCTGTTAGATGCATTTTTGGAGGGCATAAAGTCCGATAACTTTGAGGATATTTCTCGTCAGGAGTTTAATACCATAAACGATATTCTGAGTGGAATCTCTCTCTCAAGAGCGCATAGTGGTTTTACACCTCGCGAAACATCCATCTACGTACTTAGCCTGAAAAAAGCCATTATCCGCATACTACAAGAAGAGCTAAAAGATGCGCCAGACCAATTAGTAAACGAAATTATAAAAGTTACGACTCTGCTAGACAGTCTCAGTATTGTTACTTTTGAAACCTACATTAAAGGCAGAGAAGAAGTAATATTACGCCAAACCAGTGAGATCAACGAAATTTCTACACCAGTGATCCGTGTATGGGAGGGGGTGCTAGCTTTACCTATTATCGGAACACTGGACAGCGAACGTACCCAAATAGTAATGGAAAGCCTGCTGCAGGAGATTGTAGATACAGGAAGCACTATTGCTATTCTGGATATTTCCGGAGTACCTGCCGTAGATACGTTGGTAGCCCAGCACCTTATTAAAACCGTTAATGCTACCCGCCTCATGGGCGCTGAGTGTATCATTAGTGGAATCAAGCCTGAAATTGCACAAACTATTGTACACCTGGGGATCAACCTAGAAGGGGTACAAACTAAAGCGACTCTGGCTTCGGCACTTAAGCACGCCTTTACCAAACTGAATCTTGTAGTAGGAAAAAGAAAAAATTATTAGGCGAATAAAGTCTTTGGACAATGGATAGAATTCCAATATTAAAAATGGGTGACTTCCTCCTGGTGACCATACAGGTGGATATGTATGACAGGCTGGCACTTAACCTGGAAAATGATTTGATTCAAATGGTAAACAAGCATGAGGCAAAAGGTGTTCTTATAGATATATCAGCCGTATCCATTGTAGATTCATTTATGGGAAGGATTATCGGGAATATTGCTACCATGTCCAAAATACTGGATGCCGAAACTGTTGTAGTAGGTATGCAACCCGCAGTGGCCATTACGCTTGTAGAGCTTGGCTTACCACTTTCTGGTGTACATACAGCACTAAATGTAGAAAAAGGTATGCAACTTCTACAAGACAGAATTAATAGCAGTGATTTTCACATAGATGATGCGGAAGCTGATTGGGATGATGATGATGATCAGCTTGAATAAGGATATCATACAAATACAATCTGAGCAGGATGTGGTGCTGTTTCGGCACCGCTTGCGTGAGCATGCTCAAAAGATAAGCATGAGCGTAGTTAACCAGACTAAGCTCATTACAGCCTCCAGCGAACTGGTCAGGAATATCCTGGCCTATGCCGGGCAGGGCAAAGCTACCATAGAGGTAGTATCTGAAAGCTTAAAAACTGGTGTAAAAGTAATATTTGAAGACTCCGGGCCCGGTATCGCAGATATCAGTAAAGCCATGCAGGATGGCTACTCTACAGGCAAAAGCCTGGGTTTAGGCCTGCCAGGAGCAAAACGTCTGGTTAATTATTTTGATATACAGTCAAAGGTAGGGCATGGCACAAAGATTACCATCATACGATGGAAGAGGTAATTCAGAAGCGTATAAAAACTATAGAATAGAAGACCGCAGCTTTTTTGCTATAATAAAAAGAGAGATTTCACCAGAGGCCGAAAAATTAGGCTTCTCTGCTCAGAAAATCGCCAAGATTCATATTGTAGTTAATGAGCTGGTGACTAACCTTCTCAAATTTGGAGAAAAAAATAGAGAATTGCTCTGGAAAACTATCTACTATAATGGACAGGCCGGAATAGAAATATTAACTTTAGACAAAGGGCCGGGAATTAGAAGTATATCTCAGGCTATGGAAGATGGTTTTTCTACTTCAGGTACAGCGGGCGAAGGGCTCGGTGCTATAAAAAGGCAATCCGACTATTTTGATATCTATTCTCAAAGTGGGCAGGGCACCGTAGTGCTGGCACGCTTCTTTGCTGAAGATACAGAAGTTATACCTCAACCTTTTAACTTTGCGGCCTTTTCTGTAGCACGGCCGGGTGAAAAATTATGTGGTGATGGTTACTATCTGATATACAAGCCTGAAACACAGACATTTCAGCTTTTGCTGTTAGATGGACTAGGGCATGGAGAGGGAGCATACGAGGCCTCACAGGCAGCTATTGCTGCTTACCAACAGATTAAGAAAGATGAACCAGCAGAGGTACTAAAAACGATTCATCAGGAAATAAAAAAGACGAGAGGTGCTGTTGCCATGGCATTAGCCTACGAAGCTCAAGACACTACTATTTCTTATTGCGGAGTAGGTAACATAAGTGGTAAAATGATCGCCTATAACAAAACCAAGCATTTTTCATCTTTTAACGGAATTGTGGGCCATGCAATGTCTTCTCGTATTAATAATCAAAAAATAAAGTGGGAAAGAGGGAGCCAGTTATTACTTCACTCAGACGGGCTGGTCTCTCGCTCTGATCCATCTAAATACACTCAATTACAAAACCATGATCCGGCTATCCTTGCGGCCTGCCTGTACCGTGACTATAGCCGGGGAAATGACGACACTACTATTATCATTTGTAAACATCCAGATACCGATGGAAAAGCTTCAAAAGGCAATTATTGAGATTTCTCTGGAGCGTGAGCTGGATTTGGTAATTGCCTATAAAAAAGCCATGCAGCTAGCCGAAATATCCGGACTAACTTTTACTGATCAGACAAAATTTGCTACTGCCGTTTCTGAAGTTTCCCGAAACGCACTGGCATATGCCAACAGTGGCGAGGTTATTTTATACATAAGTACAGAAGCATCACGCTTTTTACTGGAAGCAGTTATTACAGACAAAGGGCCGGGCATTGCAAACCTGGCTACGCTAAAGCAAAGTATCACCCCCCAGAACAATACAAAACCCACCGGACTACAAAACTGTAAAAGGCTTGTACATAAACTTCATATCGCCAGCGAAAAAGGTATGGGAACTACCGTTAAAATATCTATGTACCTGCCTGCCAACCACCCCCCTATTAACAATCTGATTTTGTCTGGATGGAGAACGCACTTTAGCGAGGCGCCCCCCATTTCTCCGTACGACGAAATAAAAAGGCAAAACCATCTACTACTCAAAACACTGGAAGATCTTAAAGTGAAAGAATCCCAGACCAAAGAGCAGTTGAAAGAGATACAATGCCTGAACAACGAGCTGGAAAATAACTACATTAAAATTAAAGAGCTTTCTAAGCAAAAAGCGGCTCAGAATGAGCTGCTAATCAAAAGAAATAGAGAGCTGGATGAGTTCGCCCATATTGTATCTCATGATATGAAAGCGCCAGTACAAAACCTCAAGAGTCTGGCGGAACTAATCCAAAGCGGAAAAATGATAAGTCAGGATAAAATTCTGACAATTTTTTCGCGTCAGGTAAATAAGATGGAAAACCTGATAGACAGCATACTAACCTATAGTATGGCCGGGCATGAGAATGTAGCCAAAACCAACGTTGACCTCAAAGAGCTCATAGGTGAAGTAACACAGAGCATTTCCAAACCTGAAAGCTTTGATATACAGCTTCATGAAGAATTTCCACTGCTCTTTACCGAAGAGGTATTTATCTATCAGGTATTTCATAACCTTATTTCTAACGCCATTAAGTATAATGACAAAGAAGAAGGAAAAGTAAGAGTAGGATTCAGTCAAAATGGTCATGGCACTACCTACTATTATGTGGAAGATAACGGACCTGGTATACCAAAGGATAAGCGTGAGCTTGTGTTTAATATGTTTACCATCCTGCATAAAGTTAAGAATGTAGATAGCACCGGAATCGGACTGGCGATAGTTAAGAAGATGATTCTGGAGCGTGGAGGAGACATCTGGATAGAAGACAGCCGTGCCTACGAGAGTGGGGCAAGATTTTGCTTTACCTGGCCCGACGACCTTTTGCACTAGACCAACGCACTCATTCCATTTTACTCAAGAATATTTTTAAAGCTCCTCAAACTGTCAGGGGCTTTTCTGGTTTTTTCTCTACCTTAGTAAGAGTCATCAAAATGCATGAGAGAGCTTTAGCTTAGCTCCTTTTGTGTAATATTGGCTTTTATTAGTATTTTTAGGCATAATATCTTTTTAAAAATAGACTAATTTTTTTTCTATGTTTTCCGATCAAGACTTAAATCACCTAAAGACATACGGTGCTGACCTAGACAACATCAAGCAGCAGATAGAGCAATTTGAAGAAGGTTTTCCCTATCTGAAAATTATTAAAGCAGCAACTATCAATGATGGTATTCTTCAGACTGATGAGACACTAAGCCAGGAATACATCAAAACATATGAGCGCGAATCTCCGCAGTACAAAGTCATTAAATTTGTACCTGCCTCGGGGGCTGCCAGCCGTATGTTCAAAGCATTGTTCGCATTTATGCGTTCTTACACCGGTAGCGAAGCCGATTACGAAAAACTGATCAGCGATGAAAAGCAACGTCCTATCTTCAACTTTTTTAAAAGAATAGAGGATTTTGCTTTTTATGACAGCCTAAAAGAAAAGTACGCAGAAAAGCATAAGATCACGCTTAACGAAGCTATCCTTCAAAGAAAGTATGTGAGCGTACTGGAAGTCTTGCTGGAAGACGAAGGCATGAGTTATGGCAGTCTGCCCAAAGGCTTATTGGAGTTTCACAGATATAGTGATACCACTCGCACGCCGGTAGAAGAACACCTGGTTGAGGGTGCAAATTACTGCCGTAATGCTAATAACGAAGTTTTTATTCACTTTACAGTATCTCCGGAGCATCGCAAAGGCTTTGAACAGCACCTGGAAGAGGTAAAAGTTTCGTACGAGCAGGAGTATGGGGTTAGCTACCATATTTCATTCTCTGAACAGAAACCTTCTACTGATACTATTGCGGTAGATATGGAAAACAGGCCTTTTCGTAATGAGGACAACAGCCTGCTGTTACGTCCCGGAGGGCATGGAGCACTGATAGAAAACCTTAATGACCTGGAGGCAGATATCGTCTTTATCAAAAACATAGATAATGTAGTACCTGACCAGATCAAAGCGCCTACTTACGATAACAAAAAAATGCTGGGTGGTATATTACTTAGCTACCAGCAAACTATTTTCTCATATCTGAAACTGATACACGAATCGGATGATCTGTCTTCCGAAAAGATTGAAGAGATTCGTCATTTTGTAGAAAACCAACTTTGTACCATTTCTCCCCAGGTCTTCAGCACTATGGAAGATGATGAGAAGGTAGCCTATCTCTTCCAGAAACTAGACCGACCTATTCGTGTCTGTGGTATGGTGAAAAATGAAGGAGAGCCAGGTGGTGGGCCTTTCTGGGCACAAAACAGTGACGACTCTACCTCTCTACAAATTGTAGAAAGTGCACAGGTAGACACCACTGATGCCGAACAAATGGAAATATTTAAGAATGCTACCCACTTTAACCCAGTGGATATTGTTTGCTCTTTAAAAGATTTTGAAGGGAATAAGTTTGACCTGAAACGCTTTGTAGATCCAATGACCGGATTTATCTCTCATAAATCTAAAGATGGTAAAGAACTGAAAGCGCTGGAGCTTCCTGGTTTATGGAACGGTAGTATGTCTGATTGGAATACAATTTTTGTAGAAGTGCCTATTGTTACCTTTAACCCGGTAAAAACGGTAAATGACCTGCTACGTGAGCAGCATCAGTCATAATTAATAGCGCCACTTTTAACAGCTATTCACCTTTATATGAAGAACGACTTTCATCTCTGAAAGTCGTTCTTTTTTGTTATAGGTTAATCCACTCTTTTGCCTTTTCTTTTTCAGCCAGCTCGTAGTATTGTACTTCAGCCTTAGTGAAGGGTTCAAAAGCTTTGGCCAGACTTTCTTCCCAGTCTTTAGCGCCTACTATCGCTACTTTTTCGTAGTCGTTCGCATGTTTGAGGTCCACCTTAATGTCTTCAACTATAGCATCGGCATTCCAGCCTTCTTTATTTTGTAGCTCAAAGTACCAGCGAATTTTTTGCCCTTTCTCTGCTATATCATCTACATAAGGCTGTACTTTTTCATAGTCCTTACCCTTTACCTCTCCACTTACTTTAGTCGCGATAATGTTGTCGTGCGTAAAATCTAATACTTCTAACATGGGTATATGATTTTAATTTAAATAATACATATCTGCTTATTTTCAGGTGCAACACATGAACCTTCCATTCATACTCAAAAAATTAGCACCTGTAGTTAATTGCACAACAAAGACATATATTGATTGTTCGCTTAAGAGCTTGTAACAAGACAGGGTAAAATCATTTTCAGTTGACAATACTATAAGCTCACACCTATGTCTATCAAAGAAAACAAGCTTACCCCATCAAAACTTAGTCTTAACTGTTAGTGGCTATGCCCGGCCTCGCTCTTTTTCATCTCGGCTATCAGGTAGTATGCATTATTCATCACAAACTGAGCTTCTGAAGAAGGCTGCTCAGCAAAAGCTACTTCAACCCAACCGTTAGACGAATTTCCGGTAGTGACAGACAGCGGGCTAAACTTCCATTCTTTTTCATCGCCATTTTCCTGTTCCGCTACAAAAGCCATGTACTGATCTCCCTCTCTTACCAGTGCTTCTTCCGGTAAAGCATAGGTTTCTACACTATCTGTAAGTATCTCTCCTTTAATGTACATACCGGGAATAAGCTTACCACTGCTGTTTTCTATCTCTGCATGAACGTGTACTGCTTTAGGGTCTGGCTCAAACTTTTTGCCTACCGAATAAATTTCTGCAATCAACTCCTGATCAGGCAGTGTCTCTACCCTGAATCTTACCTTCTGCCCCACTTCCACTTTGTAGATGTCTTTTTCAAAGACCATAAGGTCAGCATGGATATGATGGGTGTTAACTACTTCAAAAAGCTCTTTTTCCGGCTGTACATACTGCCCGGTTTTTACGCCAATCATGGTTACTGAACCTTCTAGCGGACTTATTACTGGAACCTGCTCGTATAAGCTTCCCTCTTGCAAACGTTTGGGGTTCATGCCTAGCTGACGAAGCTGCGACTCATAGCTTTTTACCATCACCTGTCTACTCTGATAGTCGGACTGGGTCTGCTGAAAAGTTTTACCCGAACTTACTTCACCCTCATACAGTCGCTTCTGACGCTGAAACTCTTTCTCCAAAAATTGCAGGCTGTTGTAAGCTTCCAGATAGTCGCTTTGAAAACGCGTAAGATTAGGATGAGACAGATAAGCCAGTACCTGTCCTTTTTTAACATCATCTCCTTCTATTACTTTAATGGAGGTAATATTGGCTCCTACTATAGCTGTAATTGTAGCCTCGTTTTGTGGAGGCACTTCCAATACACCGCTTGACTCTACCACGCCCAAAAGGTTGCGTTTCGTTAGTGCACCCACCTTCATGTCAAGCGCGTTAAATTGATCTACCGAAAAATGCACCCCATCATCATCGTGATGCCCTTCTTCGTCATGCTCATGATGATCTTCTCCCTCATGTTCGTGCTCCTGCTCGCAAGCTGTAAAGGATACAGAAATGATTATACTGAATAGAATATATATTAATGACTTCATATTTATTACTGATTTGATGAGTTGAGGTAATACGCTAACTGAAATTTAGCCAGCAGATATTGCTCAAGTGCTTCCTGAGCCTGTACTTCTACCTGCACCGCTTCTTTAAGGTTCTGTATAAATGAGACATAATCTATAGCTCCCTCACGGTAGGCTAATACACTACCTTCCCGTTGCTCTCTGGCCAGGGGTAGCGCCTCCTCCTGATAAAACTTCCAGGAGGCCAGCCATTTATTGTAGCTTTGCCTTAAGGTCTGATACTGCATATGTAACTCCAGTTGCGCCTGTTTAAAATTCTGCTGCGCAATTTGCTGCTCTATTCTGGCAGACTGTAGCTGAGCTTTCTGAGGAGCAAAAAATAGCGGTAAGGATATGCCGAACTGAAACTGATGAAAGCCAGACTGAAAACTATGTTCTGTGTCATCAGGGGTCGCAATCTCCTGTACGCCGTACTGTGCGTTAAACCGGGGCAGAAAGCTTGCTGAAGCCACCTTACGCTTGGCATCTGCCAACTGTATTTGTTGGGTGGCTCGGTCCAGAATTGGATGTCGGGTAACCGAATCCCGTAAGGCTAAAGGTTCTAGCCAGCTATTATTCTGCCTGGATTCTACTGTAAAAAGCGTATCGCTAACCAACCAAAGGTTAAGCTTAGCTAATGCTCCCTGATAGTCATAACCCGCCTGGTCTTTCTGTAATTTCATCTGACGCACCTGGTTTGTAGCTGCCAGATAAGCCAGTTTGGAAGTCTCTTCTACCTCATAACGCAGCTTAGCAGCCCGCTCAAACTCCTGATAGATGGAATCTAATTGCTTGTAAAGGTTTAGCCGCTGAAGCTGAATATATGCCTGAGCATAAGCCTCTCTTACTTTCTGCTTCAGCTCATAAGTACTCAGGGTCAGAGCAGTTTCCGCTAATGCAATCTGTTGTGACTGTACTTTTAGATTGGGCCCAATGCTAAAAACATCTATATTCTGCTGTTGTATACCTATACGGGTGTACACTCCCTGCCCGTTGCCAATTTCTTCTCCACTGGTAAAAATCTGGGAGTTGCCAAGTTGCCAGGCCGTTTTCTTAAGTGCATCCTGCTGCTCTATTTCTAAACGTGCCGACTGGAGAAGAGGGTAGTTCTCTACGGCTCTTTCTACCGCTTCTTCCATACTAATTGCAGGCAGTTTATCCTGAGCCTGAACGTCTAATGTAGAAAACACTCTGGCTAAACCAATCGCCAGCATTGCTACAGAGCTTTTGCTCAAAGCGGGTCTTAGTGCGTGTGTTTCTGTCCATCGGTACAAAATAGGTAGTACAAAAAGGGTAAGCAAGGTAGAAGTAATCAGCCCACCAATTACTACTGTAGCCAGCGGTCGCTGTACCTCTGCTCCGGCAGAAACAGATAGGGCCATAGGTAAGAAGCCTAATACATCCGTAAGGGCAGTAAGCAGTATTGGGCGGATACGCCTTTTTGCCCCCTGTTTAATTCTTGTACGTAAGTCGGTAACATCATCTTCTTTAAGCTCATTCCAGCCGCTGATGAGTACCAGCCCATTAAGCACGGCTACGCCAAAGAGCACAATAAAACCAATACCTGCCGATATACTGAAGGGCATACCTCTAAGCCAAAGGGCAAATACTCCACCAATAGCCGCTAAAGGTATGGCCATGTAAATCATAAGTGTTTGCTTGAAAGAGTGCAAAGCAAAAAAGATAAGCACGAAAATAAGCAGCAACGCCACTGGCACTACTACCTGAAGGCGGTCTGTAGCTCTTTCCAGATTTTCAAAGGCACCTCCGTAACGGATGTAATAGCCGGGAGGAAGGTTTAGCTGCTCGCTGAGCTTTTGCTGTATCTCACCTACCAGTGTCTTTACATCGCGTCCACGCACATTTACTCCTACATAGGTTCTACGATTGGTATTGTCTCTGCTGATCTGCATAGGCCCTGGCTCATAGCTGATACTGGCTACCTCTTTCAGGGGTACTTGCGCTCCTTCTGCTGTGTTTACATACAGATTTTTAACGTCATTAATATTGGATCGGTAGGTAGAATCTAAACGAACAACCAGGTCAAACCTGCGCTCCCCTTCAAAAATAACACCTGCCTTACCTCCGGCAAATGCCGTTTCAATTACCCGGTTAATGTCATTGACATTGAGCCCATACTGAGCTAGCTTACCGCGCTGGTAGTTGATCGTCATCTGGGGCAAACCCGTCGTGGCTTCTACCTTCATATCTCCTACGCCATCTACTGTGGCAATAATGGCCCCCATCTCTTCAGCTTTTTCTGCAAGTATTTGCAGGTCTTCACCATAAAGTTTGATAGCGATATCTTCACGCACCCCACTCAGTAACTCATTAAATCGCATTTCTATAGGTTGGGTAAATTCATAATTAACCCCAGGTACCACGCTTAATTTCTCCTTAATCTTAGCAATAAGTTCCTCTTTAGTATCTGCTGACACCCATTCATCTCTTGGCTTGAGTACGATTATACAGTCTCCGATATCCATAGGCATAGGGTCGGTAGGCACATCTGCTACACCAAAGCGTGACATGGCATGCTCTATCTCCGGGAAGTTATCCAGCAGAATTTTTTCAATGCGGGTAGAAGTTTCCAGGCTCTCGCTAAGAGAGCTTCCAGGTTTTAGGATGATGTGAAAAGCAATATCCCCTTCATCTAGCTGAGGAATAAACTCCCCCCCCATCCTGAAAAATGTAAACACAGCAAGTCCTAGTAAAATTACTGCTGAAGCAATTACAATAGCAGCTCTTTTTAGGGCTACGTCTAAAGTCTTTTCGTACTTATCTTCAAGCCAGTATACTAACTTATCTCCCCAGGACTTTTTCTGCCGGCCTGAAACTTTGAGAAAAAGCGCCGACATCATAGGTACATAGGTAAGGCACAAAATCATGGCACCAAGCATGGCAAAGATAAAGGTGAGTGCCATCGGTTTAAACATCTTACCTTCTACACCTTCCAGAAAAAGTATGGGTAAAAATACGATCAGGATAATGAGCTGACCGAAAAAAGCGGAGTTCATCATCTTACTTGATGCGGTATAGCTTACCTGATCCCGGCTGCCACTATCTATTTTCTCTCCTTTGCTAATACGGCGCGCCAGAAAGAATACGGTACCTTCCACAATGATGACAGCACCATCTACAATAATTCCAAAGTCAATGGCTCCCAGGCTCATCAGGTTAGCCCATACATCAAACACATTCATAAGAATGAAAGCAAAGAGCAATGACAGAGGAATGGTTGAAGCGACGATGAGCCCTCCCCGCCAGTTGCCCAATAGAAATACCAGCACAAAAATTACAATAAGGGCCCCTTCCAAAAGGTTGGTGCTTACAGTACTGGTGGTATTGTTGATCAGGCGGCTACGATCAATAAAGGGCTGAATACTTACCCCCTCGGGTAGGGACTGCTGAATCAGGTCCATGCGTTCCTTTACCGCAGCAATTACTTCATTAGAGTTGGCACCTTTCAGCATAAGTATCATGCCACCTACGGCCTCGCCCTTACCATCTTTGGTAAAGCCACCATAGCGTACAGCAGAGCCATATTGTACTTTAGCTACATCTTTGACCCGAATTGGAATACCGTTTACTGATTTTACAACGATGTTTTCAATATCTGAAAGGCTACGGGCCAGCCCCTCTCCCCTGATAAAGTTAGCCTGATGATCTTTTTCAATATAAGCTCCACCCGTATTCTGGTTATTTTGTTCCAGCGCGTCAAACACTTCAATAATGGTAAGGTCTATCGCCCTAAGCTCGTCGGGATCTACCGCGACCTCGTATTGCTTAATTTTACCACCAAAAGCGTTAACCTCTACCACTCCCGGTACCATAGACATCTGTCTCCTGACAATCCAATCCTGTATACTGCGCAGGTCAGAGGCAGAATAGGCATCTGCATAAGCTGGCTCTACCTCCAAAGTGTATTGGTAAATTTCGCCAAGGCCAGTAGAAATAGGGCCGATAAAGGAGTCTCCAAAGCCATCTGGAATCTCCTCTTTAACTACGGTTAGCTTTTCGTTCACCAGTTGCCGAGGAAGGTAAGTACCCATATCATCGTTAAACACGATAGTAACTACCGAAATACCAAAGCGTGAGACTGAACGAATTTCGTTTACTCCAGGCAGGTTAGACATGGCTACCTCTATCGGATAAGTAACAAACTGCTCTATATCTTCCGTGCCAAGATTGGGGGCCTGCGTAATTACCTGTACCTGATTGTTGGTAATATCTGGTACCGCATCTATCGGTACCTTAGTCATGCTCCAGGCCCCTGCTACTATCAGGGCAATGGTTAGCAAGCCTATGATAAGTTTATTATCAATAGAAAATTTTATGATCTGGTTAATCATAGATGAATTTTTAGTTCAGTAAATAGACATAGGCCAGCATGCTCCACACGGTATGCGGGAATATGCTGTCAGCAAAAAAGCCTGTAAACTGAACTAAAGCCGGGGCGGCTGAAAGATGGAATAAGGGAAAAGAGCCTCTTTTTGCTCGGAATAATGGGTGAGCAAATCACCATAGGGTATATCTAAGTACCCAGGCCATACTGAGTCAAAGAAAGTAACATGCGAATGACAGCAGTGGCAATGGCAGAAAGGAGTACAGAAATCCAGACAGAGATCATACTCTTCTTGTACTTCCTCTTGCACTATACTTACTTCCTCTGCTGCTCCTTCCTCATGCGAGACTTCGTCTCCACAGGGTGCAAATGCCAGGAGTAGCACATAAAATGATAATATGGTAGCTATCAGACGCAAAGTGTTACAAACTTAAGCTAATTTGTATGTGGCGTCAATGGCAAGGCGAATTTTTGTGTGGCTCAGTTCCTCTTTTTTATTAAAACACTTTGATAATACTATAAACACCTACTGCCACAATTACTAAAGCACTCAGCACCAAAGCAAAATCGTAAAAAGAAGAGGGCTTAAGTATCAGCGGCAATCGCCTATACCTGAAGTGGAAGGCGGCATATACTACAATCAGCAGTAAGATAGAGGTAACAAAGCCTCCAACCAATATCATCATGACGGGTAGTTTGATAAAAATAAACAAAAGAGCCCAGCATAAAGGAAATACCCACGCAAGTATGGCGATACTCTTTTTTCTGGCTTTGAGGTTATAAAAGTCAAGCCAGCCAATCTGCCCAAAGGCATCGGAGAAAATACGCGTCCAGCTAGCCAGAGCAGCGAATAGAGTAGAGAACAGTACGATCAAGGCTCCAAATAAGTAAATAGAGCGAGCCCAGCTGCCTAAAGTTTCCGTATATATTCGTGATAGTGACTCTACCATCTCGTAGCCTTCAGGTACCAGCCCAGACTTATGGAGTACCGCTGCCCCTAACAGGTAAAAGGCTGCCGTTACTAAAGTGTATACGATCATGGAGAGGATAGCATCCAGGTACATCACCCTTATCCAGCCTTTGGCTCTCTTCAACCAGGCCTCACTACCATCCTGAGGGCCTACAAAACGGGCATAGCCTTTTTCAAGACACCAATAGTTGTAGTACATAATTTCGTCGCCACCGACACCGGTAATACCAAAAGCAGCGATAGCCACCCCAACAGCCGCCGGTGGCAAGGTAAAGCTTAAGCCTTCCAGCAGATTGTCCCAACTTAGGGCAAAAGAGGTATACTGCAAAAAGAAAAGCGAAGCAAAAGTCAGGAGCGTAAACAAGCCTATCATGCTGATAGAAAACTTCTCTATAAAGCGGTAGTAGCCTTTGAAAATTAGTAAAGAGGAAAGTATGGCCGCAAAAAAAGCCCATACTGCATCATGCACCTGAGGGAAGGCAATATTGAGCGTGATTGCTACTCCACCCACTATGCCCCCTACCTGTAATAGCTTAAAAATTTGTATAAAAAGCCACGTCCAAATACTCCAGTTTGTTCCTCTTATTTTTGGTCCGGGTAGGCGGTTAAATGCCGCCATTACGGTTTCTCCCGAGTAAATGGCATGTTTGCCAAACTCTAGTTGTAGTGTCACTTTTACCAGACAGGAAATAATAACCACCCAAAAAGTGGCAAACCCTGCTTCGGCACCCAGGGTTGTGGTAGCAATTAGCTCTCCTGAACCTACAATAGCGGCAGAAAGAATGAAGCCGGGCCCCAGCTGTCGTAAACGGTCTTTGAGTTGCGTCGGTGCTTCTTTAATAGCGGACTCATCCAGCACATAAGGATTAGCCTCTTGCTGAGTATTTTCTTGAGTAAGCAAAATTAGGTTGTAGTTAAGGTTTTGTTGTATTACTGCACTTTAATATAAGCATTTTAGCTAAGCAAAAGCCCATCTGTAAGGAAACAGTAGCCTACCGCTAGAGCTTTTCTCTAATGTTTAAAAAAGATTTAATTTACATTTTTTTTATTTCTGATAATACTTCCATAAGTAGCATACTTATTTACAGTTTTAGTGCATTTCTTGGAACTAATTGCCCATGGTATAAGTACTAGTACTAACTTATGGGCAATTCAAATTAAACTATGTCAAGAAGAGCTTAAAACGTTTGTGCTTTAGCTATTTTGTTGTTATACTATTAAAGGCATCAGACTTAAATAATTACCCCACTAAAAGCAATCGGTGTGAATCCTACGGAAAACATTAAGAATGTCATCGCTGACGATCATCTTCATTTTGAGGATGATCAAAGCCACCAGTTAACGCTGCGTGCTCAGGAAGAAGTGAAACAAAAACTCATGCAGGCAGCTAAGCGACGAGCTTTACAGGAAGGTATGCATGAAGCCTTCGCTTCACAGCATTTGTATAAATATTATTATGACGAGCTTGCTGGTTTTATGCAGAAAAACCCCTATATACTTATCGACCTAGTTCTGATTAAACTAGAAAATAAGGCCTCTCGTAAAAATACTCTCCCCTCCCTCTAACACTTTGACTACAAAGTAGTTATACTTTTATACTTCTCTCTTACCGGGAATTTTTTAAGTTTGTTTTTTCTAATTTTTTAGACTTTGCGATTTAGCTTAAGCATCATATTATGCTTGTGTGCAGTGTGTGTGTACGCACAGGAAAAAAAGTATGTACCCCAAACTCTTGTTGATACGGTCCATATTGAAAAAAACACTGTAGTAATCGGAAAAGACAGCGTCTTTTTCGCCAAGAAAGATACTGTCATCTATGTACAGGACACCATCAACAGCAAGATAGGCTCATTGCTTTTGCAAGAAGAGGAAGAGAAAGCTTTTTATGATAGCCTCACCAATAACGATAGCAGCAAGCTTAAGAAAAAGATTGTAGACCTTATTCTGGATGATGTCTCAGAAGAGAAAGATACCACTGCTGTAGAGGAGGCCCCTCAGCTTAGTATTGATGTTGAGGGTAAAGTTGTGGGCAATATTACTATTACTGGTCTGGAGGTTTTTGGCCCCAATGTAAATGATACTACCTCGGACAAAACGAATACACTTAGCAAGTTTGCGAACAAAGTGCATATGTATACTCGCGAGCGAGTGATTCGCAAAAGACTACTGATAAAAAAAGGAGACCAACTTACCTCTGCAAAACTTCTGGACAACGAAAGGCTGATTCGTTCTTTGCCTTATATTCGCGATGCGCGTTTTGTGGTACAAGCTGCCAGTGGCGACACCGTTAACCTCTTACTCATTACCCAGGACCTGATTGCTTACACTGCCCGGGTAGACCCAAATGGCCTGGATGGAGGCAACTTTGGCATCAACAATATTAACATACTTGGATACGGTCATCAGCTCTATAATACTGTAAAAATTGACACTGACCGACAACGAAAACTAGGCTATGTAGGCGAATACCGTATTCCTAACATCAATAGCAGTCAGTTAGAAGGAGTTGCCGCCTATGAAAATACTATTTACCAAAACCGTTACAGCCTTAGGGTGGAGCGTGATTTTTTAACTCCCGGTATTAAGGTAGCTGGAGGAGCTTTTATAGAATACCGAAAAGAAAGCGCATACGCTCCCTGGATAGATAGCTACGAAATACTGGAAAACTTTGAACACGAAGAAGATATACCTCGCCAGACTTTTAAGCGATTTACTCAGGACTACTGGCTGGGGCGAAGTTTTACACCGGAGTTTATTACTACTATAGACCCTCGTGCCCGCCTGGTAACAGCTATACGCTACCAGCACAAAAAATACTACGACCGGCCAGAGGTAACCTATAGTGAGTACCGGGCTTATCATGATCGTCACCTTCTTTTAATGAGTGTTGGTTTATCTAGAAACAACTTTACTACGGAGCGACTAGTCTATGGCTACGGGCGTACAGAGGATATTCCAATCGGTAGTATGAGCGAATTGATTTTTGGACCTGAAAAAGGAGAGTTTTATAATCGCTTTTTTACAGGTATGCGCATAGTACGTGCTAGCTACCTGGCACCTCTCGGTTATATATCGGGTGGTTTTAGGGTAGGAGGCTATTGGCGTAACCAGAATTTTGAAGACGGCCTATTTCAGGCTGGCGTCCGTACTTTTAGTTTTCCAATACAGTGGAGAAGAACTACCTACCGACTGTTTATCAATGCCGACTACTCTTTAGGAATACAGCAGATAAACCCGGAAGATTTTAGGCAGAATATGATCAGCCTGAACGATAGAAACGGAATCAGAGGACTAAAAAGTCATGAGATGTATGGTCATAAGCGACTGGCCCTCAGTCTGGAAACTGTAGCTTATCTTCCTTTTGATTTTTACAGCTTTAGGCTAGCTACTTTTTTCTTTGCTGATGCTGGCCTGGTTGCTCAAAAAACAGAAAGGCTAATTAATAGCCCATTGTACCAGGGCTACGGGCTGGGGTTCAGGATCAGGAATGACAGATTAGCCTACAAAACATTTCAGCTGCGTTTAGCCTGCTACCCCAATGCACCTTCCGGAGAATCGTTTTTCAAAATTACGCTGGCAGGTATACCAGTACCCGACCTGATGAATTTTAGCATTAACAAGCCTGAAGCATTTGAGTTTGAATAGGTATTTGTGTAAAAGATAACACTAACATTTAGCGCTGGCAGAAGTTTTATTTGTAGTTAAGGAGTATCACATTTAAGAATAAAGATATGTCTAGCAAACACCATATAGAAGAGATTATGCTCAAACTGGAAAGCCTTCAGCAAGAGTTTAGAGAAGATGTACAAAAGGTAGATGACCCCAGAGAACAGGCACTGTTGGAGACTTCCGCAGAGGTGCTGGGCGGACTGCACAATGCTTTTAACGACTTTAAAAACAAAAATGAAGCTGCCTGGAGAACAGCAGAAACTAAAGTAGAAACCCGCAAGCCTGATGTACAAGGGCAGGTAGGCCCGGAAAAAGCTACCAAACTTACGCACGGTTAAACATAATGATACATGACTGAAAAAAGCCTGTACTATTGCACAGGCTTTTGTTCTGAGTTTTGCGCAGAGAAGTTTCTTTTCCTCATCCCGGCATATATCTCTTATTAAGAAACGTGTTTCAGATTAAGCTTCTACTGATTCATTAAATCTTCTATTTCTTCAGCTTCTATAGGAATGTTGCTCATCAGGTCTTCTATGCCATCTTCACGGATTACAACATTATTCTCCAAACGAATACCAATACCCTCTTCGCGTATGTAAATCCCCGGCTCTACTGTAAAAACCATGCCCGGCTCAAAATTACGATATACATTGCCTACGTCATGTACATCCAAACCCAGATGATGAGAGGTGCCGTGCATAAAATATTTTTTAAGAAGAGGCTGCTTAGGGTTCTGATTCTTCACATCCTGCCTGTCTAACAAGCCCAGACCAATCAGCTCGCTCTCCATCAACTTTTCTACTTCTCTCTGGTACTCACGAATAACATTACCTGGACGCAATAGCTTCATTGCTTCACGCTGAACTCTAAGTACTGCATTATATACCTCTCTTTGCCTAGAGGTAAACTTACCACTTACAGGTATGGTACGAGTCATATCGGCATTATAGTTAGCATACTCCGCTCCTACATCCATCAACAACAAGTCTCCCGACTGGCAGGGCATGCTATTAGCAATATAATGGAGTACACAGGCATTAGCCCCTGAGGCAACAATAGGCTCATAAGCAAAACCTCGCGAACGGTTGCGCACAAACTCATGCAGATATTCTGCTTCAATCTCGTACTCCATCACTCCTGGTTTTACAAAGCTAAGCACACGCCTAAAACCTTTCTCTGTGATGTTACAAGCCTCTTGCATCACTTTAATTTCTTCAGCAGACTTAACCGCTCTTAGCTTGTGCATATGGGGAGCCAGCCTGTCGTATTTGTGCAGAGGATAATACTCCTGACACCATTTGACAAAGCGAGCATCACATGTCTCCACCTTGGGGACTGCGCGCAGATATTCGTTGGTATTAAGGTATACCCGGCGTGCTTCATGCATGAGCGAAGCAAAGACTCTTTCAAACTGCGTAAGCCACATAACAGTTTGTATACCAGAGACCTCCCGAGCTTCTTCTTTAGTATATTTATGGCCCTCCCATATGGCTATCTCTTCGTTAGTTTCCCTTAAAAAAAGGATTTCGCGAAACTCTTCATTCGGAAAATCCGGAAACATCAGCAATATACTTTCTTCCTGATCAATTCCGCTAAGGTAAAAGAGGTCACTATTCTGTAAGAAAGGCATAGTACCATCGGCATTGGTAGGCATTATATCATTACTATTAAGAACCACCAGCGAGCAGGAATGGAGCAGGCCACTTAGCCTTTTTCTGTTTTCTACAAATAGGGCTTTGTCAAGGGGAGCATATCTCTTCATGTTCAAAAAATTTGTTGTTGAGCCACAAAAGTAGGAATCTGAAGCTAACTTTCATGAGCTGACAAAGTTAAACATACGCCGCTAGCGGGATAAAGCCATACAGAAAAACTCCTGGGTTAAGGACTTTTTTGCAACCTCTGGTGTTTCTTCAATAAAGATGTTCAGAATACTTGATGAATTCATGGCTAATCAGCATCATTTTATATATTTGCAGGCAATACTTTTAATGCAACTAATGGTCACCCAAAGTTTACTAACTGGTTATTCTAATGCCGGTTTTCGGTCGGTGCAACCTACTTACAGCTTAGGTGCTGCAGCTAACCTACTTGAGGGCCGTTTGCAAAGCATAATGCAATACCATTGGCATCATATCGCCCATTGTCATCATGTATAGACGCTTTCCTTCAGGCGCACTACACCAATTCTTTTTACCATTTTCATTTTAGATTTTCATGAAAGACAGCATTCGCATCGCGGTTCAAAAATCCGGACGACTTAGTGATAGTTCAATCAAACTAATTAAAGAGTGTGGTATACACTTTAACAACGGAAAGGGCAAACTAAAAGCCGCATCACATACTTTTCCTGCTGAGTTCCTTTTTCTAAGAGATGACGATATACCCGGCTATGTAGAAGATGGCGTGGCCGACATAGGTATAGTAGGTGAAAACGTGATGCTAGAAAAAGGCAAAGATGTTAGCCTCATTAAAAAATTAGGCTTTTCTAAATGCCGCCTTTCCCTAGCTATAGCTCGCGATAAAGAGTATACCGGCTTGCAGGACTTTGAAGGTATGAATGTAGCTACCTCCTACCCTGTTATTCTTCAGCGCTTCTTTGATGAAAAAGGAATTAATGCTCACCTGCACGAGATTAGCGGTTCGGTAGAGATTGCTCCCAGCATTGGCCTGGCCGATGCGGTTTGTGATATTGTAAGCTCAGGAAGTACTTTGCTCAGCAATGGACTGAAAGAGGTAGAAACCATTTTAAAATCGGAGGCGGTGCTTATCGGCCACAAGAACATTAGCAAAGAGCGCCTCAAAACGTTGGACCAGCTTATCTTTAGAATAGATGCCGTACAAACAGGCAACAACAACAAATATGTACTACTTAATGCGCCGGTAGATAGGACAGATGAAATCATAGAAATACTACCCGGTATGCGTAGCCCTACCGTACTCCCGCTAGCTATGCCCGGCTGGAACTCCGTACATTCTGTTATTAAAGAAGACGAGTTTTGGGATGTAATTGAAAAACTAAAAGCTGCTGGTGCTGAAGGAATACTAGTAGTACCTATAGAAAAAATGATACTCTGATGCAGATATATAAGAACCCTCCTCGTGAGGACTGGGAAGAGATACTGACCCGACCCACGCAACAGTTTAAGAAGATAGAGAAGATTGTAAAGCCGATCATTAAAAAGGTAAAGAAGAAAGGAGACAAAGCTCTTAAGCAATTTGCCCTGGAATATGATCATGTAGAGCTAGAGAGTATTGCGGTAAGTAAAGAGGAGATTAACAAAGCGGAGAAGCAGCTTAGCAAAGAGCTGAAAGAAGCTATTCAGACTGCGTATAAAAACATAGAAACTTTCCATGCTGCACAAAAGGAGGAGCCCATTGCGGTGCAAACCATGCCTGGTGTAAGCTGTATGCGAAAGAGCGTAGCCATACAGAAAGTAGGACTTTACATACCTGGTGGTACCGCACCACTCTTCTCTTCGGTACTTATGCTCGGCATACCTGCTAAGCTTGCTGGTTGCCAGGAAATAGTACTGTGCAGCCCTCCTAACCGTGAAGGTAAGTTACACCCTGCTATACTTTATTCCGCAAAACTGGCGGGTATTAACAAAATTTGTAAGGTAGGAGGTGCTCAGGCTATTGCTGCCATGACTTACGGTACCAAAACTATCCCCAAAGTGCATAAAATATTTGGCCCTGGTAATCAGTATGTTACTGTGGCTAAGCAGATTGTTAGCCAGAAGGGAGTATCTATAGACATGCCCGCAGGACCTTCAGAAGTGGCGGTTCTCGCAGACAGCACGGCAAAACCAGCCTTTGTAGCTGCCGATTTGCTTTCGCAGGCAGAGCATGGAAAAGACAGCCAGGTACTTTTGGTAACCACCGAAGAAAAACTGGTAGAGCAGGTACAGAACGAGATTGGCAAGCAGTTGAGCAAACTTCCTCGTCATGAGTTTGCCGAAGCCGCATTAGAAAATAGCGTGGTCTGCATAATGGAGTCTTCTACTGACTGTATAGACCTGCTTAACGAATATGGCGCAGAACACCTTATTCTTTCTATTGAGCACCCCAGAGAAATTATGAATCGTATATTTAATGCGGGTTCTGTCTTTTTAGGGCATTATACGCCCGAGTCTGCAGGTGACTATGCATCGGGCACCAATCATACGCTGCCTACCAATGGCTATGCCAAGTCGTTTAGCGGTGTTTCTCTGGATAGCTTTGTCAAAAAAATTACCTATCAGGAGATCACCGAAGAAGGCTTACAGCTTCTTGGCCCTACTGTTGAGATTATGGCTGAAGCTGAAAAGCTGATGGCTCATAAAAGAGCGGTATCGCTTCGCCTTACTGAAATTAAGGCGAAGAACAGCGAGCTCAGGAAGTAGCACTTATAAGATGACAAATACTAAGGGGTTATATTTGCCCCTTTGGTTTTATCTTTTCTTTACAGCTTCATTCTAATACCTAACATGCCTTTTAATTTACAAAAACTGCTACGGCCGCATATTGCCGGCATCAAGCCTTATTCCTCTGCCCGTGACGAATATACAGGTACTGAGGGAGTTTTTCTGGATGCTAACGAGAACGCTTTTGGCACGCCTGGAGCAAGTATTAACAATGCTTCAGCTTCTTTTCATCGCTACCCAGATCCCTATCAGCAAAAACTAAAGCATCGTATTTCAGAAATAAAGCAGGTAGCTCCCGAGCATATCTTTCTGGGCAATGGAAGTGACGAGGCCATAGATTTACTGATACGCGCTTTTTGTCGCCCAGGGGTAGATAATATTGTGGTTTTACCTCCTACTTATGGTATGTATGAAGTTAGTGCAGCTATTAATGCCGTAGCGCTAAAAAAGGCAGCACTAACGCCAGACTACTTGATTGACCCAGAAAGTCTGGATGCAGCCATTGATCAGAATAGTAAACTGCTATTTTTCTGCTCACCTAACAACCCCAGCGGTAACCTGCTCCAGCCGGAATTAATAGAGCATTACCTCAAAACATTTGAAGGTGTTGTAGTTATAGACGAAGCCTACATTGACTTTGCAAATACCAGGAGCTGGACAGAAAAGCTACAGCAGTACCCAAACCTGTTGGTAATGCAGACCATGAGCAAAGCCTGGGGGATGGCTGCGCTTCGCCTGGGTATGGCATACGCCTCAAGAGAGATTATAGCGGTGCTTAACAAAATTAAACCTCCTTATAACATTAATGCGCTTACTCAGCAGCAAGCCTTAAAAGTACTTGAACATACCAAAGCACAGCAGGAGGTAGTACAACATATACTGGCTAATCGTGAGCAGCTGGCTAATGAACTCCAGGCTCTAGATATAGTGGAAAAGGTATACCCTTCGGAAGCGAACTTTTTGCTAGTGAAGATGCGTAATGCGGCAACAGTTTTTCATCATCTTATTGAAGAAAAAGTGATTGTAAGAGACCGGACTAAAGTGACTCTTTGTGAAGCTTGCCTACGGATAACGATAGGTACTGAAGAAGAAAACCAGCAGCTGGTGGCTAAGATTAAAGAGTATAGTAGCTCTGTTGCAGAGTAGGTAACTTCTGTGGTGTCTCAGCCCATTAGGCTAGCCCAGGACAAGAGAAAGCCGGACAAAAATCCGGCTTTTCTTATTACCACAGCAACCTAGACAACATCAGTTACTCTCCTACTATTATTGTAGTTCGGTCTACGGCAGATACCTGAAAGAGGCCCAGCCCTACTCCATTACTGATCTTAATATTGGTACGCGGGTTGGTAGGTGAGGGTCCAAACATACCGCCATCTCCATTCAGCGTATTATCCAGATCATTATAAAAGAGGTAAGCATCTCTACTTATTCTATACATTTCAAAAGTGGCTTTATCACCATCTTTGAAACTTTCCGGGCCTTCCAGCCCATAGATATAGCTACCAATTAGCTCATCGTCGGCATAGAAAAGACCTGTATTGGAATCAAAGTTCTGGATAGAGTCATTACGATAAAACTTAAAGAGATAATAATCTTTGGTGGCAGAAGGCTCCAGCGCGTAAATTTTAACCACATAAGGATAATCTTCATCTTCCTCAAAAGCTTCTTCGTCATAATCCCAGACCAGGCTGTCTATAGCCTGGATAGGATGCATCAACTCTTCTGCACTTATAGCTTCTCTACTTGAAAGTTGAATGTCCAGACTATAAGTATAGCCCACTTTACCTTCAAATTTAGCTACGTACAGCCCCGGTTCTTCTTCACTTTCCAAAAACTGATACCTGTTTCCCTGATCATCTTTTACGATAACTTCAGCCCCACTTACCCGGGGGGTAGCACCATCTTCATAAAAACCCTTAGAGGAAGTAAGCTTTACATAATGCGCTTTATCTTCATTGGTTATCAGGGCATCTACCACATACTGAGCAGGCGTTTGCTCCAGATCCAGTTCTATTGTTTCTTCACAGCTAAATAGCATAGCTGCACTAAAAGTGAGTATAATCAGCTTAATTATGGTTTTCATCTTTTTGGCTAAGGGAGTTAGAAAGTAATTTTATAAGAAATAGAAGGCAGTATCGGGAAGAGGTAAACCATTACCGCTTCTTTTTTACTGGGGCTTACCGCTTTCCCCTCTTCGTCTTCTACACTACGAGTATAGATGGTAAAAGCATTTTTGCGGTTATATGCATTGTATATGGCAAAGTTCCATGATGTTTTCCATCTGCGATCCGCATTTTTGCGAGGTTCATAATTAGCAGACAAATCCAGTCTGTGAAAATCGGGTAGGCGGTACGAGTTTCGGGCAGAGTACAGATCTACATTGTAGTCATCAAACTCATAGCGACCTACGGGTAAAGTAAACGGCCTACCAGTAGAATAAGTAAAGCTGGCTCCTACAGACCATTGCGGGCTGACGCTGTAGTTTGCTACTGCATTGGCTACATGCCGACGGTCATAGCTAGCCGGAAAAACCTTATCCTGGTTGACTTCTGGTATGTCAAGCTCCGTTTTTGAGAGGGTATAACTTATAAAACCTGTCATTTTACCTTTCATTTTCTGCAAGTAAAACTCCATGCCGTAGGACTCACCCTTACCCTGACGGTACTCTGCCGGAGCATCATTGTTAAGCAACAGACTAGCATTATCCGCAAATTCAGTGATGTCATTCATCTGCTTGTAATAAGTCTCTAAGGATACGGCATAGGTATTATCCTTAAAGTTCTGGAAGTAACCTACTGCAAACTGATCAGCCATTTGCGGGTCCAGATAAGGCGAGCTGGGCGTCCAGGTATTAAAGGGTACGGGCACTGTAGAGTTAGATAACAGATGGATATACTGTACCATACGGTTGTATGAAATTTTCACAGAATTATCGTTGCCCAACAGATAACGAGCACTGAAACGAGGCTCCAGATTAGCAAATGTCTTGATAGGCTCCATAGCACCATATTTTGTAGAGTCTGTGATGCTTACGTTCAGATTATCAGGATAGCCCCTTTCATTTTTAGCATACTCGTAGATTGTAGTCTTTCCCACATTCTGGAAGGCGGATAGTCTGAGTCCATAGAGTAGAGAAAGCCTTTGCGTTAGCTGATGTTCATTACTGGCGTAGATAGCGTAATCTGTCGCATACATTTTGTCCATCTCTATGGTGCGGTAAAAGGAGTCTTCGCTACCGGGCTCTATTTTGCCAGGAGCAAAGCTTCTGTAAGAAGCTTGTAGCCCAAAAGTGAGAATATTGCTGGTATTGAGGAAGTAGTTAAAATCCTGCTTCAGAGAGAACTCTCTTAAGTTAGCTTTCCAGTCGAACTCTGAGGCTTCTTCGCTGCTTTGCAGCTTGTAATCCATCTGGCTGGCAATAATGGTAGTATTAGAAAACAGTTTTTCGCTAAAAAGATGATTCCACCGGAAGGTTCCCGTCATGTTTCCCCAATCAAAAGAGAAAGCATCGTTGAGTTTAAAGGCATCTCTACCCACATAAGTTGCCAGGAAAAAACGGTTTTTGTTATCAGGCTTCCAGTTGAGTTTAGCATTGATATCGTAGAAATACACTTTGTTTTCTTTAACGTCTTCATCAGGTGACATTTTTAAAAAAATGTCAGCATACGAACGACGGGCAGAAAGTAGAAAAGAGCTTTTATCCTTAATAATAGGGCCTTCCAGCATTACCTTACTAGCCAGCGTACCAATAGAACCTGAGCCAGAAAGCTGTTGGTTGTTTCCATCTTTAGTCCTTACTTCCAGTATAGAAGATAATCTACCTCCAAATTGAGAGGGTATTCCCCCTTTATATAGCTCTGAATCTTTGATTACATCTGCATTGAAGACTGAAAACAATCCAAAGAAGTGTGAAGGGTCATAAATTGGAGCTTCATCTATCAGTATTAAATTTTGATCTGCTCCTCCTCCTCTTACAAAATAGCCGGAGGTACCTTCACCAGCGGAGATTACGCCGGGCATCATTTGTACGGTTTTAATAATATCGGGCTCACCAAATAAGGCAGGTGTCTTCTTCACCAGATCCATGTCTATATCGTTGCGGCTCATTTCTATACGCTCTACATTCTTAAATTCATCTGCTCTTTCTTCAGTAATAACAACTTCCTGCATCTCTACCACTGAAGGGTTCAGAGACATATTCAATTCCAGATTACTATTAAGCGCTACTGTTTTGGTGACTGTCTTAAAACCTACATAGCTGTACTCAATTTCGTAAGTACCTTCCGGCAAGGACAAGGCATAAAAACCATAAACGTTAGTAACTACGCCCATGCCACTACCCTGAATCATTACGGTTACGCCAATAAGCTCCTCACCATTGGTCGCATCTTTTACATAGCCGTTGAGTGTAAATTTCTGCTGGGCCTGGCTATTCAGTATTATACCGAAGAGCAGCATCAGTGATAAGTAAATCACTTTTTTCATATGCCTGGGATATTGTTGGAACTTCACAGTTAATTTTGGTTTGGGGTTAAATTTGAGTTTACTGATGAATGATTGTTCTTACATTAGCTTATACAGCTCAGTGAAAGCCTACCCTACCTCCCTCAAAAAATTTTCTTTTAATATTTCTGTTTGTCCGACAATTTTGCCCACTCAACTCTTTAATAGCACCATTCATCTAAATACAGAAGGCATGTAGTTCTTAATTGCATAGATTAAGCATACACCTGAACTACTTTGGCATGAAGAGCTTTAGAAACGATACTTTATTATCCAGCTTAGTGGCGTTGGGGATATGCGGCGCTCTGCTGATTATTGGTTCTTTGCTGCTCTTTCCTGACACACAACTAATGTTAGAAGAGACAGATAGCTCAGGGGCTTTCAGTCACTCTCAGAAACCTACAGATACCTTATCTACCTTAAATGATAGCAGTACTTTTTTTCAGAAGTCAGTGGAATGGGTAGAACATCAGCTTCCTGATTTTAGCAGAAAGTAAAAACTGAGCCTGTATTTTATTAGATTTGTGCATATAGTACAGCACTATCGCTGTAATTGTGACTACACAGACCTTTTGAAATTCAGATTATGAAAAAAGTACTTTTTCTGGATCGTGATGGCACCATCATCATAGAACCTGAAGACAAGCAGATAGACTCGTTAGAAAAGCTGGAGTTTTTGCCCAAAGCAATATCTAATCTTCGTAAGCTCGCCGAAGAGACAGATTACGAATTTGTGATGGTAACTAATCAGGATGGTTTAGGTACAGATTCTTTTCCGGAAGATACTTTTTGGCCGGCACACAATAAGATGCTCCATATCCTTGAGGCAGAAAATATCACTTTCAAAAAGATACATATAGACCGCAGCTTTGGTCACGAAAATAAGGATACTCGTAAGCCAGGAACGGCTATGCTTACCGAGTACATGAATAATGAGGAGTATGACCTGGCTAACTCTTACGTGCTGGGCGATCGCCTTACCGATGTGCAACTGGCAAAAAACCTGGGTACTAAAGCTATTTACATCTCCGAAGAAAAGTCTGAAGATGCTGAATTAAGTACAACTGATTGGGATAAGATTTATGCTCACTTGCGCCTCCCCGCTCGTACTGCCGAGGTTCGCCGTACTACTAAAGAAACTGATATAGAAATACACCTAAACCTAGATGGGCAGGGAAAAACAGAGATTCATACTGGACTTGGCTTTTTTGACCATATGCTAGACCAGTTAGGTCGTCACTCAGGAGCAGACCTGAAAGTACAGGTAAAAGGGGATTTACATATAGATGAACATCATACCATAGAGGACACTGCACTTGCCTTGGGAGAGGCTTACCGCAAGGCTATAGGGGATAAAAAAGGCATTATGCGATATGGTTTTCTGCTACCCATGGATGAATCGTTGGCGCAGGTAGCCATAGATTTTGGAGGTCGCCCCTGGCTAATCTGGGAAGCAGAATATAAAAGAGAAAAGATTGGCGATATGCCTACTGAAATGTTTTACCATTTTTTCAAATCATTCTCAGATACTTCATTAAGTAACATTAACATTAAGGTAGAAGGCAATAACGAACATCACAAGATTGAAGCAACGTTCAAAGCTTTGGCTAAAGCGATTAAGATGGCTGTAAGCCGTGACCTGAACAACTTGGATAAGTTGCCAAGTACCAAGGGGGTATTATAAAACAAAAACGCTCAGAGATATAAACTGAGCGTTCTTTTTCACTTTGTGGTTGAATTTTCCTTCCCTACTTCCCAAATGCTTCTCTTCCGTAGTCAAGATTAGTACTATATACCGGAAGGCTAACTTTTATTAGTGCAAAAAAGCCCTGCCCCTTCACACTTGGCCTTGAGCCTATTTCTGCGCCATAAGCCCAGCTTAATTCGCGATTGTACTTACCCTCTATTCCCAGACGGAAACCTATCTTGCTGGTCTCTACATTCTCGGTGGAGAAAGTACGTATATCGTTATTATTGTTCGGATCTCTATATTTTATGTCTTCTACTTTAATACTGGGAGCAAACATAATATCCAGAAAAGTAGTAAGCAGTAAATCGTCTGAAAGCACACCATAGCCTTTATCGGGCTTAATAGCCAAATTTTTAATCCATGACATTGAACCACCTATAAAAGCTCCGCTTACGCTTTGGTTAGAGTGAGAGTACAGGCCTGCCGGAAAAGCTCCAAACTCGTCTTCAATTACAATTTCTTGGCTCTCAGTAATTCTTTTCAGATCTATAGCAGTAGAGTAGGCAAACCCTCCCAGTCGTGCACCTATAACTTTTCTGACTTTGGAAGGAATGATAGTATGTTCTGGTACGTGCGAAGCCCAGCGGTTACCCTTCTGGTAGCGCTTAGAATACAGTATCATTTTTGTTTCTGTATCTGTCTCTTCGTCTTTAATATGGTAGGTTCCTCCAACTTCCATGTATATAAAGCTGGTAGGTTTGTTGGCTACAGATGAATTTTTATAGGCAATATTGCGCACAAAGTCAGTAGATCGTGCATAGGCATTTCTAAAGTTAGCAAAGAAGTCAGCTTTATCTTTGTGTAAATAATTGGCTCCTATACCAAAACCTGCGTTGACATTAGTAGCAAAAAGCTCTGCATACAGAGGTTGTAAATGAATAAAGAGCTTGTTGATAGCATAGGGGTCATCATACAACTCTTCATAAGTGATGGCTTCTTTCACCAGTCCACCCTGCGCAAAAGCAGTGTTTGCTGATATCCATAAAGCTGCTATTACAATAAGGGCGTAGTTCAATTTCACTTTGCTTCGCATTAATTAGAAACATTATCACCAATGCGAAACTAGAGCCATTTGTGCAAAAAAAATATTCAATAAAAAGTAGACATTGCACAAGTAATAAAGCCACTATAAAAGTGGCTCTATTCGTTTAAAAATCAGTGTATTTCCTTCAGTGCATTATAGTTAGCCGCAATAATTTTATCTGCTAATTCATCGGTAATCGCATGGGATACAAATAAGGCTTCGTATTGAGAGGGAGCCAGATAGATTCCCTGGTTCAACATACTACGGAAGTACTTGCCAAAGCGCTCCGTATCTGATGTACTTGCAGTATCAAAATCATATACCTCCTGCTCTGTAAAGAAGAGGCAATACATAGAACCTATATGGGTAAGCGTGTAGTTGAGTCCTAACCTATTAAGATTGTCACGGTAGCCTTCCACTATTTTGCTGGTAATTCTTTCCAGGACTTCATAAACCTCAGGGTGAGAGTTTAAGTGGCTTAGCATGGCAAGACCAGCAGCCATAGCTACCGGATTACCAGAGAGTGTACCAGCCTGATAGACCGGTCCTGTAGGTGCCACAAAATCCATAATCTCTTTTTTACCACCATAAGCACCAACCGGCATTCCTCCTCCGATAATTTTACCTAAAGTTGTCATATCAGGCGTAACTCCGTACACCTCTTGCGCTCCACCTTTAGCCAGTCTGAAACCGGTCATAACTTCATCAAATATGAGCACTATACCTTCTTCATCACAGAGCTGTCGTAGCCCCTGTAAGAACTCTTCTTTTGGAAGAATACAGCCCATATTTCCGGCGACAGGCTCCAGAATGATAGCGGCCACATGGCCTCTATTCGTCTCTACCAGTTGTTTTACTGATTCCAGATCATTGAATTTGGCAAGCAGCGTATCTTTGGCTGTACCTTCAGTTACGCCAGGGCTATTGGGAACACCCATGGTCATTGCACCGCTACCAGCAGCGATCAGGAAAGAATCTCCATGACCATGATAACATCCTGAAAATTTAATAAGCTTGTCTTTTCCGGTATATCCTCTGGCCAGACGTACTGCTGACATAGTAGCTTCGGTACCTGAGTTTACCATACGTACCTTTTCTATAGAAGGTACCATATCTACAATAAGCTCTGCTATTTCTACTTCCTTAGCGGTCGGTGCTCCGAATGATAATGAGCGTGGAATGGCTTCCAATACAGCCTTTTCTATCACCTCATGGCTATGTCCCAGTATCATAGGTCCCCATGAGTTAATCAATTCTATGTATTGATTATCGTCAGCATCATATACATAAGCACCTTTGGCAGACTTGATAAAAAGAGGCTCCCCTCCTACTGCCTTAAAGGCTCTTACCGGAGAGTTTACCCCTCCGGGAATATAGTCTTGCGCTTTAGTAAATAATGAACGACTCTTGTCAACGGTATGCATGAATTATTTAGATCTAAAAATTTAAATTAATACTAATGACTTAGTATTATGGACGTACATCAACCTCTCTAAGTTGAGCATTATCATACTTTATGATAGGTACTGCCTGATTATCGTTGGCATTGAAGTAATCGTAACCAGAATAGAAAATGCTTCTGACTTTACCATCTTTAGTAAAAAACTCCTGGAAGTAAACCCCATACTCATTAAGCATATTTCCAATGTACATTATTAGATCATAGCCTGTGTAAGTATATTTGTTAGGCAACTCATAATACTGTTGACGATAGCGCTCTTTGAAAGAAGCATACTTTTCATTTTCAGGATTGATGTAACTAGGAGCGATAAGATATTCCTCAAAGTTTTCCAGTTGCTCAAATGTTAGGGAGCTAACCTCCAACCACTCTTCATTTCCAATAACTGGCACTCTGTTTTCCGCCATTACTATTGCACTAATAGTATTACTAATGATAAGCTCCTTTTCAGTAGCTACATATACTAGGTTGTCTTCTCCCAGTTCATTCAGCATTTCTACCAACTCTCCAATTCTATCCCTATTGAAGTTATCTTCTTCCAGAATAGTTACCTGACGGTCGCCTTGCTCCTCAAAAGTGTTCACAAAACTTGATACCCTTAGCGAATCCTGTGGAGACTTGCTGGTTATAACAATTGCATGGTTTTTACCTAGCGAATCTAGTGCAAACTGAGCGGCTCTTTTGCCCTGCGTAATCAGGCTGGGGCGCATTAGATAAGAGAACGGATTTTCGCCTATCACCGCAGGATTACTAGATAAGGGATTGAACATATATTTCTGGTTGTTCATTGTAAACTGAGCTACCTCTTTGATAGGATCAGCATACAGAGGACCAATAAAAACATCCATTTGCCCCATTTCTTCTCTTTTAAGCAGATCACTGGTTTTGGCTCCACTTCTTTCGGTATCATAAGCATGCACATAAACATTGATGCCCTCATCCTGAAGGTCTTTAGCCCCCATTTTTATCCCCTTATAGAGATCAAGTACAAACTGGTTACGCTGCTGCCGAGCTTCGGGATTTAAGTCATTGTATAAAAAAGGCAGGAGTACAGCTACCTGATAAGCATTTTTTTTGACAGAAGACTCCTTGCTTACTACTCCTAGTGCAGCAACATCTATGTCATAAGCCTGTACCAGCGAGTCTATATATGCCTGTTGCTCTTCGTCATAAAGCATACCAGACATATTTCTAACCAGTTGTTCAGCGATTACTTTATCCTGAGGGTAACTTTTTAACAAAGACTTAAGCTCATCTGAAGTGGCAAACCCAAGAAAGAAGCCCTTCATCACTTCCAGATCTTCACTAAGCTTAGCGCTAAATCTACTGTTGTTAATCTCCTCTACCTGTTTTAGTGCCTGATTGTAGTCACCCATTTGAAAGTAGACATTTGCCAGCCAGTAGTTGACTTCACTAAGTTTATCCCAACGAGGATGTTTACTAATGATCTGCAAGAACATGTTTTTTGCCAGATCATAATCTCCAGACTTGAGCGCAGACATTCCAAAATAGTAGGAGGCGTACTCCACGTAAGGGTTCGCCTGCTCCTGCCTGCTGAGCGGTCTGAATATTTCAATCGCCTGAGCGTACTCTCCCTGCTGGTAAAGCTGTCTGGCACGCTCATAACGACTTTTTAAGGAAGCATTTCCCTGACTGGTTTGCGCTTGTACAGAAAATGACAACAAGCAAAAAATGCAAATACATCTGATCATTATGCTTTTCATATCAAAGAATATAAATATATATGACTACTCCCATTCAATAGTAGCAGGTGGCTTAGAGCTGATGTCGTATACTACTCTGTTGACCCCTTTTACGTTATTGATGATTTCGTTAGAGACATCACTTAAGAACTCATAAGGTAAATGGCACCAGTCGGCAGTCATACCGTCTACACTGGTTACTGCTCTTAAACTGACAACACCTTCATATGTTCTTTCATCACCCATAACTCCTACAGATTGTATAGGCAACAAAATAACGCCTGCCTGCCAAACATCGTTGTAGAGATTTTCTTCCTTAAGCTTACTGATAAATATGTGGTCTACCTCCTGCAATATCCTTACCTTTTTCTCGGTAATATCTCCCAGAATACGAATGGCAAGTCCTGGACCCGGGAAAGGGTGCCTTTGCAAAATGTTTTGAGGAATTTCAAGGGTTTTACCCACTTCTCTCACCTCATCCTTAAAAAGTGTTTTAAGAGGCTCTATTACCTTGAGGTGCATCTTTTCGGGTAACCCACCTACATTATGGTGCGACTTGATAGTAGCTGAAGGTCCTTTTACCGATACTGATTCAATAACATCGGGATAGATTGTTCCCTGACCCAGCCATTTCACTTCTTTTATTTTATGCGCTTCCGCATCAAAAACTTCAATAAACACACGGCCTATGGCTTTACGCTTTTCTTCAGGGTCTGAAATACCGGCTAAGGCTTGGTAAAACTGCTCATGAGCATCTACACCACTTACATTAAGCCCCATATCTTCGTAAGAAGCTAATACGTCTTGAAACTCGTTTTTGCGCAGCAGGCCATTATCTACAAAAATACAATGCAGATTTTTACCAATTGCTTTATGTAAAAGCATTGCGGCCACAGATGAGTCTACTCCTCCAGACAAGCCAAGTACTACCTTATCATTTCCAATTTCCTGCTGCAAGCTGGCTACCGTAGTTTCTACAAAAATATCTGGTGTCCAGTCCTGAGCACACTTACATATATGCACTACAAAGTTTCTCAGCACCGTTTTACCCTCTACAGAATGTGTTACCTCTGGGTGAAACTGTATACCGTAACTATCCTGCCCTTTAATTTTGAACGCAGCCACCGCTACCGTGGGCGTCTTAGCAATCACTTCTAAACTTTCTGGTACACTGTTAATAGTATCACCATGCGACATCCACACTTGAGTATCTTGTGTGAGCTCCTTGAGCAAATCTTTATGCGTATCTATTTTGCTCAACTTAGCCCGGCCATACTCCCGTATGCGCGAAGGTAGAACTTCTCCACCATGCTTCTCTGCGATCAGTTGGGCCCCATAACAGATACCCAACACCGGTAGCTTACCCAGATATGCCTGCAAGTCTATATGAGGTGCATCTTCATCCTTTACAGAGCAGGGGCTGCCTGAAAGTATTACACCTTTGACCTGTGCTTCCAGGCTATCTAAAGATGGAAGGTGATTGAATGGGTGTATCTCACAATACACGTTTAGTTCTCTTACTCTACGAGCAATTAATTGCGTATACTGAGAACCAAAATCGACGATTAGAATCATTTCTGACATGAGGCAAAAATATAATAAATTACCTATAACCTAAATTACTACTATGTATTCCTTTATTGCAGGCTTTTGTTATCCTTTGGAGGGCGCTGCTCCACCTCCTGCAAGCCTGAAACTCCTCCGGAAACTATAAATTTCATAATATCCGCGCTTGAAGCCGCTGTAATTGGCGTCACATATTTAGAAGGTACTATATATAAATTTCCTGAAAAGTTGTACGAGTGCGGAAGATATACCGCTACCTGATCTGCCAGTCCCAGTTGACTTAAGTCCTGCTGGGTAATAAAACCGGGCTTTTGCACTACAAACTCAGGGTTTAGAGTGACCAATACAGGCTGATTAAATTTTTTCTTGTCTCCTACAAATGCCGATATTAAATCTTTGAGAGAAGAATAGATGATATTAATTAAAGGAACTTTAACTAATACCTCTTCTAACAAATTAAAAATTGGCCCTGCTAAAAGCGTTGATGCCAGATAGCCGATTAACGTAATAAAAGCTAATATACTAAGCATACCTAAGCCGGGTACCTTAAAAGGAATCAGGCTATCCAGCCAGGATATCGCCAATATGATGATATACATTGTGAGGGCAATAGGTACTACAAAAAGTAACCCTCGGAAAAAGTAGGAGACAAAGCGGTTCATTGTATTGATAATGGGTAAATAAAAAAAGGTCTTACAATGATGTAAAACCTCTTATAAAAGTCAATATTGTTAGTCTATCTTAGATAGAGATACCCACGAAGGATAGAAATGCAATACCCATCAGCCCAGTGATAAGCATGGTAATTCCCAGTCCTTTAAGTCCATCAGGTACATTGGAGTACTTTAATCTTTCACGGATAGCTGCAAGAGCTACAATTGCTAGCAAAAAGCCAGTACCTGAGCCAAAGCCAAATACGGCAGCTTCAGCGATAGTGTAATCTCTCTGCACCATAAAGAGTGAAGAACCTAAGATTGCACAGTTTACCGCAATTAGTGGAAGAAAGATACCCAATGTTCCGTAAAGTGAAGGCGATACCTTCTCAATTAACATTTCTACCAGCTGTACCATAGCTGCAATTACCGCGATAAACATAATAAAGCGCAAAAAGCTAAGGTCTACTGAGGCAAACTGCTCTCCAGCCCAGGTTAGGGCTCCTTCTTTCAATACAAGTTCTTGAAGGATCCAGTTAATGGGCACTGTCATGGTAAGTACGAATACTACCGCTGAACCCAAACCTACAGCTGTAGATACTTTTTTAGATACAGCAAGGTAAGAGCACATGCCTAAGAAATAGGCGAGTACCATGTTTTCAATAAAGATTGCCTTAATTCCTAAGTTTATAAGATCCATAGTAATCGGAGAGTTTCTCGTTTATCGTTCTACGTAACCACTAAGACTACGCTGTACCCAAATAATAATACCCAAAATCATGAATGCACCTACTGGCGAAACCATAAGTCCATTGGTAGGGAAGTTTTCTAAACCAATTGCTTCAAATACTTTGAAACCAAAGAGTGAACCTGAGCCGAAAAGCTCTCTAAAGAAAGCGACAGCTAAGATTACCCAGGCATATCCAAACCCACTACCCAAACCATCAAGTACTGAGTCATATGGTTTGTTACCCATAGCAAAAGCTTCTAACCTACCCATTACAATACAGTTGGTAATGATTAAGCCTATAAATACCGTTAGCGTTTTCCAGGCATCATAGAAGTAGGCTTTCAGCACTTGGTCTACGAGGGTTACCAGGGTAGCAATTACCGCCAGCTGCACGATAATCCTTACCCTACCGGGTATCATATTTCTGATTAAAGAGATGATAAGGTTTGAGAAAACAATTACGAACACCACCGACACCGCCATAATTAAGGTAGGGCTAAGCTGCGTAGTTACAGCCAGCGCAGAACAAATACCTAATACCTGTACGGTTATGGGGTTGTCGTCATTAAGGGGATCTCCTATGAATTTACGTCTTCTCTTGGAGAGTAAGGGTTCTGATTTCTCTTTCTGTTTTACTGGTTTATCAGCTACTTCTGTGCTCATAATATCTGCTTTTTAAAAAAGTATTTTTATACGTCAGTGTATTGCTCTTCTGCTTCAGGCTTTTCCAGATTCTTACCTTTACCTACTTTTTCAAGGTAAGGCTGATAGTAAGAAAGGTAGTTTCTCAACATATCATTTACACCTACTGCAGTAATGGTTGCTCCTGACATACCATCCACTTCGTTATTGTTATAAATGCTAGGGTCTCCACTTTCGCCTTTTACCATCTTAACAGCTACTAACTCCCCTAAGTCATCGTATATTTTCTTTCCCTTAAATCTTTCCTGAACTTCAATGGTTGTGATTCTTGCTCCAAGGCCAGGAGTTTCTCCAGCGTGATCAAAAACTACACCTCTTATTGTTTCCAAATCACTTTCCAATGCAATATAGCCCCAGATATCATCCCACAGTCCGGCACCATAAATAGGAAGAACGTATGATACTACTTCTCCATTTTCGCCTTTAAACTTGTATACAGGGTAAAGTCTCTCTTCCGGAGCTTTGTCGTACTGAGAAGCTACGTTTACCTTTTCTGCTATTACAGGCTCCCCTTCAACTTCTGTTACTTCTTCACCTTCAGCATTTACCACTAAAGTTTCTACACGCTCACTATAAATAGCTGGCACATCATCTTCAGGTCCCAGGTCTGTAACTGCTCCTAAGATTTTTTTCTGAGTATCGAGAGCAACCTGCATATCCTGCATAGGCTTAAGCCCTACAGAGGCAAGTGAGATCAATCCGCCGAGGATGATAGTCAGCACGGCGGAGAATATGATAATATAAGCGTTAGACTGTCGCACGTTGTAATCTTCTTTTTTTGTTGGATTGAACAACTATATGGTCAATAAGAGGGGCAAATACATTCATAAAAAGTACTGCCAGCATAATTCCTTCAGGATAAGCAGGGTTTAGCACACGAATAATTACTGTAATTACTCCTATGAGAGCGCCATATACCCATTTTCCTGATTCTGTATGCGCTGCCGATACCGGGTCAGTAGCCATAAACACTGCGCCAAAAGCTAAACCACCCATTACCCAGTGGTAGTGAGCAGGCATCATCATAAACTCATTAGCACCAAATGCGGTAAGTAAGTAACCCAAACCTAATGCACCACCAAATACACTTACAATAATTTTCCAGCTGCCTACTCCGGTAGCAATAAGGATAATTGCTCCTACTAAAGCCATCAGGGTAGAAGTTTCTCCTATTGAACCAGGAATAAACCCTACGAACATATTCCAAAAGCTAAACAAACCGTCGTTGGTAGAGGCTAATGTAGCAGCTACTTCCTGAGTTCCATCTACTAAAGTAGTTTCTGCGGCCAAACCTAATGCAGTAGCTCCAGTAAACCCATCAGCATACTGAGAATCTCCTAAATAATACCATACATCTCCTGACATATCAGAAGGATAAGCAAAATATAAGAATGCTCTGGCTGTCATGGCTACGTTTAGCACGTTCATTCCTGTACCACCAAATACCTCTTTTGCAATTACTACTGCAAAAACTGAAGCTAATGCTACTTGCCAAAGCGGAATGGTAGGAGGCAAAATCAAAGGAATAAGCATTCCTGTTACCAGGAAGCCTTCGTTGATTGGGTGACGACGAATGACAGCAAAAATCACTTCAACAATACCACCCGCAACATATGCAGTTAACACCACTGGAAGGACCACAACAAGTCCCAGACCTATTTTCTGCCCCAGGTCAGCAGTTTGTCCGGTAGCTAGAAAATGCATGTGTCCTACATTATATATCCCAAATAATAAGCAGGGAATCATGGCCACTACCACAGTAATCATTAACCTCTTCAGGTTATTTGCGTCACGCACCTGTGCTCCCTTAGCTGGGGTAGTCTCATTAGGCTGAAATAAGAAGGTCTCATTAGCCTCAAAGAGGTAATAGAACTTCTCAAACTTACCACCTTTTTCAAAAAGTGGCTTCTGTTTGTCCAAAATGTCTCTTATCGCTTTCATATATACCTTTACAATATTTATGTAGTAGCCTTAATCAAGTTAATTCCATCACGAATAATGGCCTGAATATCGTGCTTGGATACATCAATAAATTCACACAGCGCCAGGTCTTCTTCTACCACTTCGTATATACCGAGTGCTTCCATGTCGTCGTAGTCTTCTGCCATAATGGCTTTCAATAAAAATTCCGGAAGAATATCCATAGGTACGACCTTTTCAAAAGCACCGGTTTGAACAAATGCCCTTTCTTCCCCTAATGTATTGGTAGTAAGCACAAATTCTTTTTTAGGATTAAGGAATGATAGTAATCCTAATGCTCTGTGAAAGCTTAACTTGCTGGTGGTAGGCTTAAGCCACCCTAAAAACTCGTACTGATCGCCTTCAGGTATTACTGTAAGCTGATGGTGATAAAATCCGAGATAACCTTTTTTATCTATTTTTTCGCCAGTGAGTACGTTACCAGAAATGTATCTGACGTGATCCTGCTTAATTCTATTATCCACTAATTTGTCTATGCAGGCTCCCTGATAAGTAGTATAGTATTGCGGCTCTTTTACTTCTGAACCAGTAAGCGCTATCACTTTTGAGGCATCGTACACCCCTTTTAGGAAGAGTTTACCCAGTTGCACTACACCATAAGGGTCAATAGTCCAGACCAAATCACCTTTTCCGATAGGGTCTATATGATGAATGTGTACTCCCACATTACCAGCAGGGTGTGGACCAGAGAATTTGTTTACCTGAACTCCCTTAGCGTTAGAGAAAATAGGAGAAACTTCCGCATCGGCATTTACTCCTAAATTAACCTTACCTGAGGTAAATTTTTTCAGTACTTCCACACCAGCCTCAAAGTAGCTAGCCTGGTTCTTTAACAACACATCGTAGTCAGGAGCCAGAGGATGAGTATCAAAGGTGGAGACAAAAATTGCTTTAGGGGTATCTTCGGGGTTAGCGACGATACCATAAGGACGCTGAATTATCTGCGGCCAAACACCACTCTTCAACATTACCTCCTGTGCTTCTTCACGGCTGATACCAGAAATTTCGGTAGACGAGTGCTCTTTATGCTGCTCGTACACAACTTCTTTATCAGCAAGTATTTTGATCGCCAGTAGCTTACGTTTTTCTCCTCTTACGATTTCTACGACTTCGCCACTCACCGGAGCACAGTACATTACCTGATCCATTTTCTTGTCAAAGAGAACCGGAGTCCCTGCTTTAACAATATCTCCTTCACGTACTGTTACTTTAGGACGGATTATACCAGGAAAATCCGTGGGTTTGATAGCAAAAGTTTCTGATCTGTCAGATTCGCCAACTACTTTTTGCGGTTTACCTGCAAGATTGATGTTGAATCCTTTTTTAAGTTTGATGTGCTGAGACATTTACCGTTGCAAATAAGGTTTAATGATCGTTTCCTTTGGAAAAACGCTGCAAAAATAATCAAAATCAGCTAATAACCTTAATTTTTCTCAGTTACTTCTGATTCATGCAGCAGATTCAATATATAGCCTTTGTTATTCTTTCAGAACTTACTGCTCATACAGAAGCCACACAGTTCTCTCCTATGTTTCTTATAGCGCTGGCTACGTTCTCCATCAGCCACATAGGTGTAGAGGTAGCGCCGCATACACCCACACTCTGAGCTCCCTCAAACCATTCGGGCTGTAGCTCTTCTTCATTAGCGATAAAGTAGCTTCTTTCATTTTCTGATTTACACACACTATATAGCGCCTTACCGTTAGAGCTCTTTTTACTGCTTACAAAAACGATTACGTCCTGCTCTTTAGAAAATCGCTGTAGTTGAGGCTCGCGATTAGATACCTGACGGCAAATACTGTCGTTGGCATTAAAAGCTATTGTTTTAAGATCCTGGCCGGATGCTTCCTGCATACGCTCTTCTATCATCCCTTTAATACGGTAGAAGCCTTTGGTACTTTTGGTAGTTTGGCTGAACAGTGTAACCGGGCGGTTAAAGTCAATTTTTTCCAGGTCTTCATCATTTAAAATAATGATAGCCTTTCCGCCGGTTTGACCGGTAAGTCCAATAATTTCGGCATGGCCGGGCTGTCCATAGATTACAATCTGGCCATCTTTTTCCAGCATTTGATCGTAAGCATTCTTTACCCTGTTCTGAAGTTTCAGTACCACCGGGCAAGAGGCGTCAATAAGTTCTATGTTGTTTTCAAGGGCTGTCTGGTAGGTTTCAGGGGGCTCTCCGTGGGCACGTATCAGTACTTTACAATCTGAAACGTTGGAGAGATCCTCTCTGGTAATGATACGTAGCCCCTTGTCGTGCAGGCGCTTTACTTCCATATCATTATGAACAATATCTCCAAGGCAATACAGTGTATTACCATCTGTCATCTCATCTTCAGCCATCTGTATGGCAAACTCAACACCGAAACAATAACCTGAATTACTATCAATCGTTACTTCCATAGGAAGAATACACTTAGTTAGTTTTTTAAAATCGCTGTAAATAGATAAAAGCCTAGGCGTTAATTTTTTCCTTTGCAAGCTTTACAACTTCAGCTACCTGTTCGTCAAAATTAAGGTTGCTGGTATCTATCTCAATGGCATCTGCCGTTTTTACTAATGGGTTTTGGCTACGGCTACTATCTATCCTGTCTCTTTCTTGCAGGTTTCGTGCTATATCTTCCACCTCTACCTTTACTCCTTTATCTGCCAGTTCTTTCTGTCGCCTCTCTGCTCTTACTCTTATATCTGCCGTCATAAATATTTTGAGCTCAGCATCCGGAAAGACATTACTGCCAATATCCCTGCCATCCATTACCACACGTTTATCCTGACCTAAAGCACGCTGTTGCTTCACCATTTGCTGCCTAACTTCTGCTATAGCACTTATCGCACTTACATGCTCAGAAACTTCCATTTTTCTGATCTCCTCTTCAACATTTTCACCGTTTAAATAAGTTTCATTTTTCTGCTTATCCTGGCTTCTGGAAAAGTGAATCTGAATATCCTGTAAGGCTTTTTTTACCTCTACGGAGCTATCAATATTAACACGCTTGCGTAGGAAGTACAGTGTAACTGCCCGGTACATAGCTCCTGAGTCCAGGTAGGTGTATTGAAGTGTATGTGCTACTGCTTTTGCAGTAGAGCTTTTACCGCAACCGGAGTAGCCATCTAAGGCTATGATTATATCCTGCATATTGCAGTGTAGTTAACAGTCTTTGATAGGACAAGGAATGGGTCCTTTCTTCGGTATTTTTCTTGCCTTTTGAGTGGCGCATCCACCCAACAGGCCGATCAAAAGTATAACGCATAGTATTGATAACCTAATTTTTTTCCACCCAATCATAAGCTCATATCATTTTTGGCAAATAAACGAATTTGTATTCGTAAATAATCTACGACTACACTAATCATCTTACTTCAGGATTCAAATTTTATTGCACTATACTTTTATTAAAAGTTTATGTATTTTTAGTAAACAATGTTGAGAGTCAGCATGTTGCGTATTTGTTCATGGCCAAACATCATAAGCTTATGGAAACTTTATCCAAAAACAATGTTGAGCGTATCGGTGTTAGATATGGTGTGCTGATGGCTTTTGCGTTAGCAGGATATTTTTTGTTAATGAAAGCCATTAATTTGGAACAAAATCTGGAGTTAAGAGTGTTTAACCTTGTGATTTTGTCAAGCTTTATTCTTATGGCTATTGATAGGTATAAGAAATTAAAAGGCATTCACTTAACATATTTGAAAGGAGTTGGCCTTGGCTTATTGACTTCTGTTGTTGGAGTGTTTACTTTTGCAACTTTATTTCTGTTGTATATAACAGTGGTTGACCCGGCATTTATGACAGTGATTAGAGAAAATGAACCCTTTGGTGTTCATCTCACGCCACTTTTGGTAACTATCGCTATCATGATTGAAGGAGTAGCATCAGGATTTATCGCAAGTTTTGCTATTATGCAATACTATAAGGTAAGTCACTTCGTTTCTCCTCATGGTGATTAAAGGAAAAAATGTTAGATTAAATTTTTTTCATAAAATTTGTCGTTTTTCTGAAACCTTTAATGTAGAATTGCGTGTTTATTGATAAAGAACATAAAGAGAGATAAAAATATTAAAGATATATTAGGTCGCAAGACCATGAAGTTTTGATTGAGTAGTTTTAGGTTGTTGTATTAGTAGTGAAAAAAGTGATCCTTTTAGGTTCACTTTTTTTTTGTTTATATACCTATCTTGCATCACAATTTTTGTTCATCCTCATATGATCCACATATCAGTAGAGTCTTTAAGTAAACATTACCTTACCGCTGAAGGAAAAGAAAAATTTCTCTTTAAAAATATTTCTTTTGGTATTGAGCAGGGGCAGAAGGTAGCATTAGTCGGCGTAAATGGTACGGGAAAATCCACTTTGCTGAAAATTATAGCAGGGCAAGAGGTTCAGGACTCTGGGCAGGTAGCTCTGAGTAAAGATGTACGAATTGCCTTTGCCGAACAGCAGCCTCAGTTTGACGAACAGGCTACTGTTCTCTCTGCCATCTATGAGAGTGAAAATGACGTGCTTCAAATTTTAAGAGAGTACCGTCAGGAACTTCAGCTTAACCCTTCTTCTGAAAAACTTCAGAGCCTGATGAGCCAGGTAGATAGTTTAAACGCCTGGGACTACGAACATCAGATTGAGCAGATTCTAGGGCAGTTAGGTTTGTACCAGCTTGACCAGGCGGTTAGCAAACTTTCTGGCGGGCAGCGTAAAAGAGTGGCACTAGCCCGTGCACTTATTGAGAGACCAGACTTGCTGATACTGGATGAGCCTACCAACCACCTAGATCTGGATACCATTGAGTGGCTGGAGAACTATCTGTCATCTCAAAAGATGTCATTATTACTGGTGACTCACGACCGCTACTTTCTGGAAAGAGTTACCAACGAAATTATAGAACTGGATCAGGGGCAGGTATTTCGCTACAAAGGTAGCTATAGCTACTTTCTGGAAAAAAAGAGTGAACGCATGGCGCAACAGCAGGCTACAATTGACAAAGCTCAAAACCTGATGCGTAAAGAGTTAGACTGGATGCGTCGGCAACCTAAAGCCAGAGGCACCAAAGCAAAATATAGAGTGGAAGCTTTTTATGACCTTAAGGATACGGCTAACCAAAAGGTGGAAGAAAGAAATATGGAGCTTGGGCTAAAAGGGCGCAGACAGGGAAAGAAAATATTAGAGCTTTCACATATAGATAAGGCTTATGGCGATAAAAATATCATTCGTAATTTTTCTTATACCTTTAAGCGAAGCGATCGCATAGGGGTAATTGGTAAAAATGGCTCAGGAAAAACTACTTTTCTAAATATACTTACCGGGCAACTTGAAGCCGACCGCGGAGAAATAGACCCTGGTCAAAACACCGTATTTGGCTACTACACTCAGCACGAGATCAGCTTTAATGATGAGCAGCGGGTGATAGATGTAGTAAAAGAAGTGGCAGAAATGGTAGAAATATCAAAAGGTAATTTTATTACGGCCTCTCAGTTTCTACAACACTTTATGTTTCCACCAGATATGCATTACAATAAGGTTAAAAACCTTAGTGGTGGAGAGAAAAGAAGGCTCCAGCTACTTAGGGTGCTTATGAAAAACCCTAACTTTTTGATACTAGATGAGCCTACTAACGACCTTGATCTGATGACCTTAAATGTGTTGGAAGATTTTCTGTTCCAATTTGAGGGTTGCTTACTGCTGGTCTCTCACGACCGCTACTTTATGGACAGGTTGGTCGAGCATATTTTTGTGTTTAATGAGCATGACGGGTATATCAAAGATTTCCCTGGTAACTACACCGACTACAGAGATCAGATAGAGGAAGAAAAACAAAGTGGTGAAAAGAAAAACACACCCAAAAAAGAAAAGAAAGCCACCCCTCCTACTACAAGCAGCAGTACCGACAAGCCGCGTAAAGCCTCTTACAAGGAAAAAAGAGAATATGCACTCCTAGAAGAGGAAATAGCCAAGCTAGAGGAGGAAAAAGATAGCCTTACAGCTGAGCTTAACGAGCTATCATCCTCAGCTAACCCAGACCATCAGGTGCTAACCGAGGTCTCTCAAAAACTGGAAGCGGTAAGCAAAGCTATTGATGAGAAATCAGACCGTTGGCTGGAGCTGGCAGAAATTATTGGTGATTAAACACTTAAAGTAGTTTGGGATGTTTGCCTAAACTACTCTATAACATCATCTACATCATCAACAAAGCTGACTAGCAAACCTGCCACTATTAGCGCCACTCCTCCTAGCATAAGCACATAAATCCCCTGGTTGTTAAAGAAGGTACGGGAGATAAACCCTAATGTGCTGGATGCGATAATTTGGGGTATCACTATAAAAAAATTAAAGATACCCATATATATACCCATTTTAGAAGCTGGCAAAGAACCAGCCAGTATGGCATAAGGCATGGTAAGTATACTTGCCCAGGCTAGACCTACTCCTAACATACTCAGCAATAAAAGTTGTGGGTCAGCAACCAGATAAACTGAAAGCAAACTTCCGCCTCCTACAATCAGGGCTACAGTATGTACTCTTTTTCGCCCCATTTTAAGTGCCAGTTTTGGAAGCAGAAATGCCAATACTGCCGAAAAGCCATTGTAAACAGCAAAGCAGATTCCTACCCAGTTTGCACCTTCATTGTATAGTTCAGAACTAGGATCGGTAGTGCCGTATACGTGCTCAGTAACAGCTGCTGTAGTATAAAGCCACATACAGAAAAGCGCAAACCAGGTAAAGAACTGTACAATTGCCAACTGCACCATGGTCTTAGGCATTTTCGCAAAATCAATAAAAATCTGCCTTATTCCGTGGTCCTGTTCTTCGTTTTCTTCACCTCCATTGTACTGAACAAATTCCTCAGGAGGATACTCTTTAGTTTTGAGCACGGACCACAGTACTGCTGAGAAAAAAGCAAATGCCCCCAGATAAAATGAAATTTTTACTGACTCAGGAATTTTACCAGGGGCCGCAGTATTGCCAACACCTAGCCACTCAGTAAGCATATAGGGTAATGCAGAAGCTACTACAGCGCCCACTCCTATAAAAAAGGTCTGCACGGCAAAGCCGGTAGTCCTTTGTATTGATGGCAGCATATCCGCGACCAGAGCGCGAAAAGGTTCCATAGAGATATTTATGGACGCATCCATAATCCACAGCATACCTGCTGCAACCCACAAAACCGGAGAGTTAGGCATCCAGATTAGAGCTATGCTAGCCAGGATGGCTCCAATCAGAAAATATGGTCTTCTTCTCCCCAGGCGAGGATGCCAGGTACGGTCACTAAAGTACCCAATAATAGGCTGTACCAAGAGTCCTGTAGTTGGAGCAGCCAGCCATAAAATAGGGATTTCATCTTTGCTGGCACCTAAAGTTTCAAATATTCGGCTGGCGTTAGCATTCTGCAGGGCAAAACCAAACTGTATACCCAGAAACCCAAAATTCATATTCCATATCTGCCAGAAGCTGAGGGAGGGCTTTTGAGCAGTCTTGTCATTTGCAATATCCATACTTAAGGAAGGTGTTAATATTAATGGCTATAGGCAGAAGAGAAGTAATCTTGCTCAACTTACAGCATTTGGAAATAGCTTTCAGACTAACATGAGTAGTATGCACTTGTTTGATTCACTTACAGTATAAGCCTGAACTTTGTCAGTAAAATATCATTTTTAAATAAAGTAAACTGCTTTTAACCATGCTTCAGGCAAATAAGCATGCTCTTTTCTAGTTCGTTAACTAACTTAAATTTACAAAAAGCTAGCCCTGCTCATACGTATACGTTTTGAGTATAAGAAAAGCAACTAAAGGTTAAGGTAATGCAATAAGAATATAAGCTCTCACGATTATTAATACCTACTAATGGCCTACTTCCTCAGGCGGTGAGAACGAAAATATTTGATACAAAAAAGTATGATTGCTGTGGAAAGAATAATCTGTAGTATAGCAAACCATAAGTAATCCAGATAAAACATCAGATATATAAACAGTGCCATAGACCCAAATACCAATATCAAAAGGACAAATACACCTAAAAAATCTTTCATATATAAAAAGTTGAGTTATAGTCTTGATAAATAAAACAGCCTCATTTGTTCATTGTTAACAATGAGAGCCAGTAACTTATTTTTTATAATTATTTAGAAGACAAGACATTTACTTTTTAACATATGCAAAGACTGAAAGGACAAGTAGCATTAATTACCGGGGCTAGTTCCGGAATAGGCCAGGATATTGCCATTGCTATGGCTAAAGAAGGAGCAAAAGTTGGCATTAACTACTCTAGTAATAGCGAAGGAGCGGAAGAAACCCTTAAGCAGGTTGAGGCAGCTGGCAGTGAAGGCATAAGTATACAGGCAGACGTGAGCGACCCGGAAAGTGTAGACCAGATGTTTGATCAGTTTATGAAACGTTTTGGTGCTATAGACATATTGGTTACCAACGCAGGGATACAGAAAGATGCTGCTTTTTTGGATATGAGCTATGAGGACTGGCAAAAAGTTCTCTCTATTAACCTGGGGGGGCAATTTTTATGCGCACAGCGTGCCGCCAAAGCTTTTCAGAGCAGAGGCGTGGTAGAAGGTTTGTCAAAATCAGCAGGTAAGATTATCTGCATGAGCTCAGTGCACGATATTATCCCCTGGGCGGGCCATATCAATTATGCTGCGGCAAAAGGTGGAGTAATGATGCTGATGAAAACTATGGCACAAGAACTAGCCCAATACAAAATTAGAGTTAATGCATTAAGCCCCGGCGCCATTAAAACACCGATTAACGAAGACGTGTGGAAAGATGAACTGCAGCGCAAAGAACTGGAAAAGCTGATACCCATCTCTCGCCTGGGAGAACCTGAAGACGTAAGCAATGCCGTGGTATGGCTGGCTTCTGATGAGTCTGACTATGTAACAGGTCATACGCTCTATGTAGATGGTGGCATGACTTTATACCCAGGCTTCATTGGTAATGGTTAATTAAGTCTCTTAGGCCTGTGCAAAGCTTAATGCACATTGTTCCGCGCATTTTTCCCCATCAATGGCGGCTGAAATAATGCCGCCTGCATAGCCTGCACCTTCGCCACAAGGATATAAACCTCGAATATGTATATGCTCCAGGGTTTTAGGGTTTCTGGGAATACGGACGGGAGAAGATGTACGTGACTCGGGAGCATGCACTACTGCTTCGTTTGTCATGTAGCCTCTCATGGCTTTACCGAACATCCGGAAGCCCTGCTGTAAACTTTTATATACAAATGGCGGTAGTACCTCAGCCAGATCTACTGAGCTAGTGCCTGGTATGTAAGAAGTAAGCGGAATGTCTTTAGAAACCCTACCTTTAGTAAAATCTACCAGTCGCTGTGCCGGTACCTTCTGTGTCTTGCCTGCCAGAACCCATGCTTTTTGCTCAATACTCTTTTGAAAAGCGACACCAGCCAGAGGCCCTTTATCTTTAAAGGAAGAAAAGTCTTCTGCTTTAAGTTCCACTACTATTCCGGAGTTTGAGGTAGCCTGGTTCCTTTTAGAGGGCGACCAACCATTAGTAACTACTTCGCCGGGAGCAGTAGCACAGGGAGCAATAATGCCTCCAGGGCACATACAAAAGGAATAAACACCCCTACCCTTTACCTGACGTACTATGCTGTAGGGTGCCGGAGGCAGATACTCTCCTCTGGCATCGCAACTGTATTGTATCTGATCAATAAGGTGCTGACTATGCTCCACTCTTACTCCCAGGGCAAAAGGTTTCGCTTCTATTAAAATACCTCTGTGGTGCAGCAGCTCGAAAATATCCCTTGCTGAGTGGCCAGTAGCCAGAATAACATGACGCGCGTCAATCTGCTCACCATTCTGTGTTTTTACTCCTGCTATAATCTTTCCCTTTAGCAGAATATCTGTCAGCTTAGTATCAAAACGTACTTCTCCTCCCTGCCTGATGATTGTCTCACGGATAGCAGTTACGATTTGGGGTAGCTTATTGGTACCGATGTGTGGGTGCGCATCAACCATAATTTCTTCTGAAGCACCATGCGCTACCAGCAGTTCCAGAATACGGTGTACATCTCCTCTTTTCTTAGAACGGGTATAAAGCTTTCCGTCAGAATAAGTGCCAGCTCCGCCTTCGCCAAAGCAGTAATTTGAATCTTCGTTTACAATATGGGCACGTGTAATGGCGGCAAGATCACGGCGTCGGTTCTTTACATCCTTACCTCTTTCCAGCACTATAGGCTTAAGACCTTTCTCGATGAGGCGTAATGCAGCAAACAAACCTGCGGGTCCTGCTCCTACAACCACCACCGCTGGGGCATGACTTACATCCGGGTAGTCAGGCATTAACACATTATTCTCTTTAAAGTCTTCACGCACATAAGCCTTTACTTTGAGGTTGACTTTAACTTTTCGGCTGCGGGCATCAATAGAGCGCTTAAGTACCTGTACGTGACGAATCTCCTCGCTAGAAACTGATATCTTTCTGGCAACTGCTTTTTTTAGCATACTTTCCTGAGCAGCTACTTCCGGAGATAGCTGTAACTGTATTTCTTCTTGCATACGCTCTTCTGTTCTGAGGCTATGGAAATCCTAAGCCAACAATGCTATTTTGAATCTGCAAGTTCGTTATTATGCAGCATTTTGTAGAAGAAAAGTATGATTTTCGTTATTGGACTTTCAGCTTGGAGCATAAAAAAACGGCTTACTATTAAGCAAGCCGTCAATTAATATTTATCTATCGTTTTTACATCAATCCAGAAAAGACTCCAACCAACTGTAGTGAGCCTTTCTCTTCACTATTAATAAGGGAATGTCCTTTACAATAGTTGTTAGCTTTTCGGTCTCTGACCCCAGTATCAATACTTCTGCATTGTTTTTACCTTTGGCTCCGGCAATAATCAGGTCAGACTTATGACGCTGAGCCCATTGGTAAATTTCGTGAGCAACATCACCTCTTTCTATCAGCTTCATTTCGCACTCTCCCTGACCGTCTTTCTCAAGTGCTTTTTCTCTAAGTTTCCTAAACTCTTCTTTTCCATACTGCACATAGCCTTCACGAAATTTGTTCATATCTGGTGGCAGATAAGGAAAATGCTGAGGCGGAAGCGAGTACAAATGCAGGTAATTTATTTCTGCCGGAATAGCTTCGCTCACCACAGTAGACGAGCGGATAATAGGAATTGCACTCTTAGAAAAATCTACTGGCGATAGCACTTTACTTATTGGAAAAGGTGCATTTTCTGGCACCAGAAGTACCGCCTGAGTTGTCAGTCTTAGAAAGCGAGTGGAGAATATTCCCTGCCCTTCACCTTCCGGCTTATTGCCCAGAATAGAAACATCTACCTCCTGAGCATTCACCCATTTAATGATTTCGCTGGTAGTTTCATTCTGAAATATTTTGATGTCGGTTTCTGCTGCTATACCTGGCAAGTACTCCCTGATGTTATCCGTAATTTCACCTCTAATCAGTTTGTCTATGGGCTGAGAAGTTTCAGGGTATAGGTCCTGAAGCTCTTTAGGAGGTTCATCTAACAATACATTATGAAGAAGGATTACATCTTTTACCGGAAAAACTTCACATAAATATGCTGTGTATTTCAGAAGACTTACGTCAGTTTCCGTCAAATCCATGCAAACCAGCAGTTTCTTTGGTGTATCCATAATGGTTTAAGTTCAAAAAAATTTACTTCTCTACTTCCTCTTTTTCTTTTTGCTTCTGCTTTTTAATCAGATTACGAATTACATTTTCGTAGGCTTTTTTATCCTTTTCCTTTACCAATTTAATTTCTTCGCGATACTCCTGATGCAGTCCTTTATACAAACTGTAGCACATGATAAGCAACACAAAAGCGAATGGCAAACCAGTGGTAATAGCGGCTGTCTGCAAAGCACTAAGCCCTCCACCCAATAACAGTACGGCAGCTACCGCTCCTTCCGCATTAGCCCAGAATACACGTTGGCCCACGGGAGCATCCAGTTTACCTCCAGATGTGATACTATCTACTACCAAAGAACCTGAGTCGGAAGAGGTAACAAAGAAAAATATAACCAGTACTACACCTACTAAAGAAGTTACAAACGAACCAGGAAACTGCTCCATCAGAACAAACAGAGCGGTGGCTACATTTTCTTGTACAGAGTCGCTAATGTTGGCTATACCTTCCAGTTCTACATACAATCCTGATCCGCCAAAAGCTGATAACCATAAAAAGGTTAAAAGCGATGGAATAATTAATACACCGAGCACAAATTCTTTCACTGTACGTCCGCGAGATATACGCGCGATAAACATTCCTACAAATGGTGACCATGAGATCCACCATGCCCAGTAGAATACAGTCCAGCTATTTTGCCACTCTGTTTGTTGGTAGTTTTCTGTCCAGAACCCAAGGCGCAGAATGCTCTGCAAATAGTTACCGGTGTTTTGTACAAAACCATCAAAAATATAAATTGTAGGCCCCAGTATGATCATAAAAATTAGAAAAAGCCCAGCTATCCTTATATTAAGTTCACTCAGTACTCGTACACCTTTGTCAATTCCTAATACGACAGAAGCTGTGGCAGCCAGGGTAATAGCAATAATTAAAATCACTTGAGTCATTACAGAGACTTCTATTCCAAACAGATAGTCTAAGCCTGCATTAACCTGCTGTACCCCAAAGCCTAAAGATGTAGCCAGTCCAAACAATGTTGCTACCACCGCTATAACATCTATTATATTACCAATAGGCCCATGTACCCGCTCGCCTAATAGCGGATAAAATACTGAACGGATAGTCAAAGGCATTTTTTTGTTAAAGGCAAAGAACGCCAGCGCAGCACCTACCAAAGCATAAATACCCCAGGCATGGAGCCCCCAGTGCAAAAAGGTCATATTCATAGCTACCTTGGCAGCTTCAACAGTCCCCCCCTCACCATACGGAGGGCTTTGGAAGTGATACATAGGTTCGGCAACACTCCAAAAGAGTATACCAATACCCATACCTGCACTAAATAGCATAGAAAACCAGGCCAGCGTGCTAAATTCTGGCTCAGCATCCTGCCCACCAAAGCGAATACTACCGGTCTTGCTAAATGCGAGATAGAGTACGAAGAACAAAAAAACATTTACACATATAATAAAAAACCAACCCGCATAATCGGAAATGCCCGTTTGAATAGAGGTAAAGACCTCCTCCATTGGGTCACCTACGATTAAGGTTACTGTAATAAAAAGGACCGTGATAATTGCAGCAGGCCAAAAAACAGGAGCATGGATGTCAAAGTATTTATTGATTCCTTTGTCATCACCTTTATCCTGAAAGCCAGTATCTTGTAAATTCTCACTCATTGTTGATAATTTTCTGGTCTAAAAATAGTATCCAAAATTAATATTGAAGCGCGTGTGCCATTCGGCAGAAGGGTCACCTTTGCCTAGAGCATCACCATAGTTAGGTCCGAGCCACGAATGGTTTAGGCCACTTGCCAGATCTATATAGGTGTAGATTGGCCCCGCCTGAACCATTGTTCCTAATACATTCATTTGGGTGTCTTCATAAGACTCGTTGGTTTTATCAAAGTAGGAGTAGTTGTCATACACCACCAAACGAGAAATAGGCCCCCAGTCCACTTTAATTTTATAGCTAAAACTAGCTGTATAGACTTGCCCCTCATAGGCCACATTGTATGGCGCATTGTAGGCACCCATTGTAATAATATCCTCACTTAAAGTTTCTCCGCTACTTGCACTCTGGTCTTTGGGTATATCTGCGCCAAAAGTGGTAGCCTGAAGTTTAACCCCCACATTGTTATAGTCTCCGCGCATGTGCAATGCTAGCGCATGATGGTTTCCATTGCTCTCATCTACATTTGGATTGTAGATACCTCCCCACTGACCAGAAATACCCATACGAGTAGTTTCTGTTAAACTGTACACGACTTTAGCGTTAAACTGATTTGTTTCTTCAAAATCACCCACAAAATCGTAGGAGTAACGACCTGCATCGGATGGGGGGAGTTCCGAGTTTTTGTAGAAAGCTAGTATGTAGCTAAGCTTATCACCGGTGTGGCTATATTTAACCCCAAGATCGTAGTCATCTTCCAGGCCAAGATAGTAGGTTACATTAAAAAACCAGTTGTCGGAATTGTAAGTCTGATTGCCGAAAGGAACCTGGTGCAGACCTATTTGAATCTGGTCTCTTTCGTTGAAATTATACCCTGCCCAGGCACTATGAGGCATGGCCCCACCAAATGCATCACTGTAAAAACGATATTCAGCATTAAGCACTATACCCTTATGCTGACCAGACACATTAATCCTGAAGATGTCAAAAGCCATATCTCCGAACTTATCCTGATTGTCGGATTGGCCTTTCCAGGTTTTTACAAAGTAGTTGAACCGAACAGCCCCCCCTACTGTAAACATTGGATCATCGTCACCATCGTCAAGTGTGTCTATATCCATAACGTCAAAGGTAGTCTCATGAAGTTTACCAGTCAAAAAAATTACGGGTCTGTTGGTGCTGTCTTTTTTAGAGGAGTTTGTCTTGTCTTGAGCTTCAGCGGATAAGGTAGCTATAAGCAGAAAAGACAAAAAAATTGCATCTTTTATTTTCATGATAAAAAGTTAAAAAATACGATAAGCACGATTAAATTGTCATATTCTTTAACTCAGCTAGTACTCTACTGTTTAAATTACCCTGCCAAAAAGGGCATAACTACCTACATGCCTTTGCTAAGAAACAGTAAGAGAATTAGCCTGTGATTTAGATATACGGTAGATCTTGTCTTAAAAAATAGCTATAAAAGTACCTGATTTAAACCGAGAACAACTCCATTCCACAAGCTAACTATATTTTTTTTAACATATTTTATAGAAAATATTACATTTATTATAAAAATAGTTATATTGCATCATGATCAATCAATAACAGTATTTAACAGCCCATAATACAGACAATAAATATCTAAGATATGACACATATAGCTTTACTATCCGCATTCATTTTGTCAGCTGCTTTCGTTTGGATATTGTTTCAGCTAGACCGTTCATTAAAAGTTATTACCTACAAAGTTGACTTGCATGACGATTTTCATAGAAGCCTGCTTAACGATAAACTTATGAGGGCAAAAGTAGAATGGTACTCTAACCTCAATAGCCATGATCTTGCCTGTGTACAATCTTTTGAAAGAGCTAAAAGCGTTGACCACCTTAATGCAGATCAGGTGCAAGTATTACAGGGGAGGTATCAGATGGCTCTTTACCCAAGTAGAGGTAGAGAACTTACCGAAAGGTATGAAAAGATGCTTACAGATACACGAAGCTCATTCTTCTCTCAAAACTAAAAACAAAAGGCCGTTCCAGATAATTGAAACGGCCTTTTGCTTAAAATAAATTGCACGGCTACACATGCCGTAGCTTTACTTCCTTTTTAGCGTAAAAAGACAAATCTCTCCCTCGGTATTAAACCTGACTGGAATACCGGAAACTCCACAACCCGAACTAGTATAGCCCTGCATTTCACCCGCTTTCCAAAAGCCTTTATAAAACTCATTCGCTTTCTTTAAATGCGTAATTAAGGGGATACCAGAAGGCAAACAAACCTGCCCTGCGTGGGTATGTCCACAAAGGTAAAAGTCATACCCTCTTTCTGCTGCCTCATAACTTAACTCAGGAGAATGGACCAGCGCGATTTTAAAATCATCATCTTTAGTATCTAGGGCTGATAATGCGTGATGAGTGTAGTAGAAATGAGGATCATCCAGTCCCGTGAGCAGAATACTTTCGGATCCTTTGCGTAGTCGTACCGACTCATTTGTTAGCACTCTTACCCCCATTGCCTCCAGGGGCTCTACTATGCCATAGGTATCATGGTTACCCAAAGTAGCATAAATACCATCTTCGGGCTGTATGCAGGCAATAATATCACGCAATGGGCTTAATACTTCATCATTATATTCTCCCATTAGCTTCATTCGATAATCACCAGTTATAAAACAGCTATCATAGTTTAACCCTTGCAATTGCTGGCAGATAACTTCCTCCAGTCCGGGTAGGCTATCAATATGTAAATCTGTCAGATGAAGAATTTTGTATCCGTCAAAAGCAGCAGGTAGTCTGTCAAACTCCAGTTCAAAGTGCTTTACTTTTACTTTTTGAGCGTTCTTTTTCCCGAAATAGTAGGCCCCACTTACTTTAAGGCCCCAGGTAAGAAAAGGTAAGACATAGTCTAGTCTGTTGGCATAGCCCTTCTTTTTCTCATAGTCACTCAGACTATTAAACCGAATAGCTTCCAGCTTTTTACGATTGTTTTTCCAGAGTTTTCTTTCTGTTTGTTTCTGTTCTGCTACCAGCATAGCAATAATTTTAGTTTTTTACTCTTTTTGTATTCAAAGTTTGGCTCTGCGCCAAACATGTAAATTTTTATATGCTGATCATGCCTGAACAATTTCCTTGCCTAATTAATGATGCCGCATAACTGTTTAATACCATGAGTTATTTAGAGTATTTAGCTGTCTCTGCCAAAAAAAAAATTTACTAGGTACTGCCGCAATCGCTCTTCCCCTGCACGAGCCGGTTAAGCTGTCAAAGACTGTAGCCACTATTGAAAACTTGTCTGAGCGGCGCTCTCTAAGGGAAATCGGACTAGGCGACCGCCCTATTGAGTTTCCTTTGTTTGGTATTGATTTTAAAAGTAGAGCAGAAATTTTCAGAAAAACCTAATAGTAATGCAAGAGGTCTGGAAACCTGATAGTGTATTAGATAAGAATTACCCCACCTTCCAAAGGGGATTGAAATTTATTCGAGGCCGAAACAGGAAATTCTATTTGTATTGGCAGGTAGAAGTCGGGCAACCCATGGAGTGGTTTGCTCGCCATATGTATGCGGGTTTTAATTACCCTAGTTCTGTTGATAAAACCAATATACTAAGAAGAGAGTGGTGTGATAGTCTTTACGACACGAATCAACCTTATAAGCCCTACATTACAGCATTTCAGCTAAACCTACCAGTAGATAAAAATGCGGATTTTGTGGCCTATCGTTTTGGAGCGCAGTTGGAGTCAATAAACTAACAGATGTTTTAAGGGCTATGAGATTGCTGATGTCAGCCATATGACCTTACACCTGAGACGCTCAGAGGTACATATTCCAGAAGCTCTGAGACAGATAAGTGATAAGGTATTGCCTAAATTTAGCTAGGGCAAATTTTAAAATAGGGCAAAAAAAAGCCTGAACCTTCTATAATGAAAGTTCAGGCTTTATCCAGTGCTAGAGGCGGGAGTCGAACCCGCACGAGTTACCTCACACGTCCCTGAAACGTGCGCGTCTACCAATTCCGCCACTCCAGCAAATTAAGCGGAAACCGACCGTTTCCGTTAGGGTGTGCAAAGAAAGCACTTAGTTCCGAAGTTAACAAGCAAAATAGTTTTATTACTCTTTTTAATTACCATCAGTAATTCGCTATACCACGCTTACTTACTGATAGTGAAGAAGTAGAATCCTTAACAAAAAGCAGTTATTGCTTAAACAATTTTTGTAGCGAGCTCCAAAGTTTCACTTTAAGCTCCCGATCAGCAGCAATACTTTGTAGGTCATCTGCCAGAAGTAGTTGTCTGCCCTCAGCATCCTGGGTAATAGTATAAGGTTGAAAGAAATGACTTAAAGACCATGCCAGTGGCAAATCACCAAATACCAGTATCTTCTCTGACTTAATTTGTTGCAAAGATTCAAATACATTTTTCTGAGCCTCAAAACTGACTTCCAGAGGAGCCCAATTGCATAAGGCTACATCTCTAAAATTTAAGTTCACTGCATTAATAACCTTTCCAAGAAAGACTTTGTCCTGGTTCTTCATGGCTGACTGCCTTTTGTTAAAATGCAGTATCAGAATACCTTTTTGGTTCTCTCCTTCATATTCGGGAAGATTAAGTTCAGCTTTCTTGTCAGGCTTGTCCTGAACTGTTTGCGCTTCCGGTCTTCTATCATCTTCTGTTTTGGCTTTCACTTCAGACACAGATGCTTCAACACCTTGTTGCTCCTCTGTCTGTGGAGTATCTTCTTCCTTTACGGTGGCCTGAGTTTTAGCAGGTGTCTGTCCTTCAGGCTCCTTTACTAAGTAAACAGGCTCCGTAAGAAAGAATCGTAAGAAACTAAGATCTTCTGATAAGGACATACTATTGTTCTTTTATGTCAAATATGGAACGAAGCTCATGCGCTTCTTCTGGCTTCATTCTTCCGGCTAGCACCAGACGCAACTGACGTCTTCGCAGCGCACTTTCGTAAAGCTTTTGATCTTCTTCACTTTCAGGTATAGCCTCAGGAACCTTTACCTTATTACCTTCCATATCTACTGCTACCATCGTAAAAAAAGCACGATGACTCTCTACAATCTGCCCTCTTGGTACATCTTCTGCTTTTACTTCTATATGTACCTCCATAGAGGTATTAAAGGCACGGGTAACCTGTGCTTTGAGTGTCACTACATTTCCGATTTTGATAGGGTGCGAAAACGATACATTATCCACTGAAGCAGTAACGACCAGGCTATTCGCATGCTTTTGAGCAGCAATAGCAGATACTATATCCATCCAGTACAGCAATCTACCTCCCATTAAACCATTAAGGCCATTTGTGTCGTTAGGAAACACCATTTCTGTCATGGTAGTCAGAGAAGCACTTACCTGTTTTTTTGTTTCATTCATAAAATAAGGAGTTAATTATTTCTCCCAGCCGTGTTGGCCCAGTAAGGGGACAAAGCTAAAATGGTCAAATTCTTTTTTTGTAATTTTTCCGCCAGGCTCTTTGGTAATAAGCAACATTTTTTGCGACTTACGATCACCTACTGGTATAACTAATTTTCCTCCCGGCGCAAGCTGCTCCACCAAAGTCATGGGTACTGTAGGTGCTCCCGCAGTCACAATTATACCATCATAGGGAGCAAAACTGGGCATTCCTTTGGTACCATCTCCATGTACCAGATGGGCCTGATAACCTAAGGTTTTTAGGAGTCGAGCAGCACGCTGATGTAGAGGCCAGTTATATTCTATGGTATATACTTTGGCTCCCAACTCTAAAAGTACACTACACTGGTAGCCAGAACCTGTGCCAATTTCCAGAATTTTGTCTCCAGGCTTTACCTGCAAAAGCTGGGACTGAAAGGCCACAGTATAGGGCTGAGAAATAGTTTGCCCCTCGCCTATCTGAAAAGCCTTGTCCTGATAGGCATGTTCCAGAAAAGCATTATCCAGAAAAGCATGACGAGGCACAGTATTTATCGCCCTTAATACATTCTGGTCTGTAATTCCCTTTGCACGGATTTTATTTACCAACTGACGACGCATTCCTTTATGCTTGTAGCTGTCTTCAATAGGCATGTGTAATTTTGTTATTTTTTTAAACGCGAATATAAGGTTCTTTGCAGCAAAATAAAGCACTCAACCCCTAATAGAATATACCAATTAACTTTTTGCATCTCAATGAGAAAGCTTATATTTAATCAATAGTTGCATATCAAACCGCAAGCCATGGGAAAAAAAGTTAAAGTAGAAAACTCTCTTTCTACGGTATTAGGCACCACTTCCCGATTACTTAACAACAGAATTAGTAAAAAGATGGCCACTCATCAGGTTACTGTTGAGCAATGGGTTATTCTAGCGAGCCTTTGGCGTAAGGATGGACAAAGCCAGCAAACCCTGGCAAACGTGGCAAATAAAAACAAAGCCAGCATTACTCACCTGATAGACAATCTGGAGAAGCGTAAGCTGGTAGTACGGCAGGAGGATACAGTAGACCGTAGAAACAAACTGGTATTCCTTACTGAAGAAGGGCAAAGTCTACAGGAAGAACTGGCAAAAATTGTAAAAACTACAACCAAAGAAATTACTAAGAACATTGATAAAAAAGACCTTAAGTCCGCAAAAAAAGTAATGAAAAAGATGATAGAACTGATGCGGGAAGAATAGACTAACACAGCGCTTGTATAGATATTAATTTAAAATCCAGATTTACATTAACCCTGAGTCCTCTCCTTTACGGGGTTGCCAAAATATGTTCCTGTGTACTTAATATCGTGAAGGACTAAACTACCCATTCCTACAATAGCCGAATCACATATTTTAACCCCTTGCCTGAGTACGCTACGACTACCTATCAACACCTGATTACCTATTTGGCAGTCTCCATTAATAATAGCTCCTGTAGCTATATGGCAATGATCGCCCACCGCAGCATCATGCTCTATTAATGTCCGACTGTTGATGATAGTATTTCTTCCTATTGTAGCCCCGGCGTTTACAATTGCACCATGCATAATAATACCCCCTTCTCCTACTTGGGCGTATTTAGACACATAAGCTAGAGGAGATACTACAGTAGCCAGTGTTCCTTTATTTAGCTTTACAAGCTCAAAGAGCCTTTGCCGTAGGGCGCTACTTTTCACCTGCCCGACAGTCACTAAAACTTTTGCCCCACCTTCAATAAAACGAGGCAGATCATCTTCTGTACCTACGATAGGGTAATCCAAAACCGATTCTCCTACTTTTTCCGCTACATCCAATATGCCTTTGATTTGAAACTTTGCCTCCTGCTCTATTACATCAATTACAGATTTACAATGTCCTCCTCCTCCTAAAAGTATGATATCCTTCATATCTCTAAATATTTACAAAGCTAGGTAATAGGGCCAAATGTTGTTCGGCCCAGTCGGCATTAGGAAGCACCGTTCTGAAGCAATCCTTATACATAGATAAGTGGCACAGTAGTTTCCACGCGGGGCGAGTTAGTATCCCTTCCCGATTGGTCTGAGCTATAAAGTGGTCTCTTTCGTCCTGGCTGTTAAATGCCACTGCGTTAAGCCAGTAGTTTGATGTAGTGGCTTCGGGCTCTTGCACTACCAACATGGCATATTTCTCAAAAAAGTTATGATAGGCAGATGCAAGTTCTCTAAGTTTAAGTAGCTTTTTGTGTAATAAGTCTAACTGTGAGATACCTAAGGAGGCATTCAGGTTGGGCATTCTGTAGTTGTAAGCCATTGCCTGGTAAGTAATCTGATAACCATTAGCCTGACGAGCCTGTACAGATAAACTTCTGGCTATATCAGCTAGTTTTTTATCGTTGGTAAGGAGCATACCCCCACCCCCGCAAGTCACTATTTTGTTACCATTAAAGCTCAGTATAGAAGCATCGCCCCAGGAAGGTACGCTTTGTTTGTAGGACTCGCTTCCTAATGCTTCTGCAGCATCTACTATTAGTTTTAAGCCAAACTTTTTACAAACGACTTCCATTTTCTGGAGCTCAGGAGAGTGGCCAAAGGTACATACTGGCAAGCAATGGCTTACTCTTTTTCCACTCATCCGATGATAAGAATAGCCGTCGTCTTTCATGAAGGTCTCCCGCTCTAAAAAAGAGAGCAGGCTTTCTACCGACATACCTAAGGACTGACGATCTATATCTACAAACACTGGTTCTGCGCTACAGTACCGAATAGCATTACAAGTAGCCACAAAACTAAATGCCTGGGTTACTACCATATCGTTAGGTTGCACTCCGCTACTCAATAAGGCCAGGTGTAGCGCAGAAGTACCCGTATTAGTAGCTACAGCATACCTTCTTTCTGTAAGCTTTGCCACTTTCTCTTCAAAAGCGACCACTGTCTCCCCTACCGTAGAAACGATTCCAGACTCTAAACAAGCCATTACAGATTGCATGTCTCCTGCTTTTATTGAGGTTTCATGCAAAGGAATTACACCCTCTGGCCTACCATAGATGTCTCTTATAAATTGTACGAAAGAGCTAATCATCCTTGCAAATTACATTATTCTCAAGCTGCTTGCAACGGCTTGGCCTGGCACTATGATTTACTTCAAATAGTTTAGCTTTTACGATCTTCTATTATAGGGGAAGCCCGTAATTTTTAAATAAATTTGCCGCCATGAAAAACCGCTCTGCAAAGCACATCATTTTTTTATGTCCTTACCCAAAGGGTGGGGCTCCCAGCCAGAGATTTCGCTTTGAACAATACCTGGATTTATTAAAAGAGCAAGGCTTCACCTACCAGATTGAGGGCTTTCTGGATGAAAAAACTAATCAGATTTTATACAAACCCGGCCAGACCAGTAAAAAGCTTATAGGGGTGATGTTGGGCTTTCTTCGGCGTATCTACTTACTTTTCTCAATTCCTAAAGCCGATTTCGTATTTATTCACCGGGAGGCTACACCAATCGGTCCTCCATTTATAGAATGGATCATTGCCAAACTGCTACGCAAAAAAATCATTTATGATTTTGACGATGCCATCTGGTTGAAAGATGCTTCCGGTGTAAATAATTTTATGCTAAGGTTAAAATGGCAGCAGAAAGTCAGTCGCATCTGCCAATGGAGTTATAATATAAGCGCGGGTAATGCCTATCTATGTGCCTATGCTAAACAATTTCAGCCTCAGGTGGCGCTTGTCCCTACTACTATTGATACTGAGCAGCACCACAACCGTATAAAGCAGCAGTCTAATCAACCTCTCACAATTGGATGGACCGGCTCACACTCTACCATGAAGTATCTCAAAAGTATTGAGCGCGTGCTCCAGCAACTAGAAGAGCAATTTGATTTTCAGTTTGTAGTTATCTCTAACCATCCGCCTGAGCTTACCCTAAAAAATCTAAAATTTATCCAGTGGAATGAGGCAAACGAAGTAGAGGATTTGCTTCAATTACATATTGGTCTGATGCCTCTACCTGATGACCCCTGGGCGAGAGGAAAATGTGGATTTAAAGCCCTGCAGTATCTTGCTTTAGGCATACCTGCTCTGGTTTCTCCCGTAGGGGTAAACACAAAAATTGTAGAACATGGTGTCAATGGTTATGTATGTGCGACAGATCATGACTGGCACAAATATCTTTCAATTTTACTTCAGGACGCAGAACTGAGAGAAAACCTGGGAGAAGGAGGTAGAAAAAAGATTGTAAAAGAGTATTCGGTAAAAGCGAACACACAAAATTTCATCAACCTTTTTTCTTAACAGTATCAAACTATCTACTCTAAAAATCAAAGTAGCGTTGCCTGATATTCCAGCGCAATGCAAAAGAAGTATAGGAGGAAGTCTCCGGCTCATTTAGCAGGTCATTCTGCCGATTTCGGTTAAGGTATCGTAGCTCTACAAACATATTATGCCACAATTGATAAGAGGCTATTGCATCAGCAATTAATAGATTATTCTCTACCCCCTGCCCCAATACATTGCCGTAATCCTGTTCTTTAGTACGATTGTCTAACAGTATATTACCACCCCAATTAGAATCAGGCGTGTCTCCTCCGTATTGGGCTGCCACCAGCTTAGCCTGTAGTTGCAATCTTGGAATGGGCTGATAGCGAACCATACCCACTACTTCCTGAAAATTAGCTCCCAGTGGATGAGCTAAAGACTGCTCATAATGTGTATAGCTACGGTATAGATCTTCGTGTGCATAAGTATATGGCCTTACTCTATTGTACTCTACCTGAAAATCCAGATTGTTTATCGTAAAAGCATCCATGTACTCAGCACCTAGCTGTATAGCATATTTGTTTCCCCACCAGTTTTCACCGGAACGAATTTCAGAAATAACAAACTCATCTATCAAGGCCTGGCTATAAAATGCTAAACCTTTGGCCGGAAGCCAGCGAAAGTCCAGCCCAAGTAATGCGTTTCCTGCACTTCCCCCCTGCTGCTCTACTGCCCGATAGAAAATAATAGGGTTCAGGTAATTGAAGTCAAAGTTTCCTGACTCATCTCCATAAGTAATGCTTTCAAACAGACCCAACTGAATTTTAGGTGTAATGTCCAGCCCCAGCCTGTGCATTGTAAAATATTTATGAGGAAAAGCTCCAGTACCAAACAATCCGGTATAGTTGCCAATCACATCAGCTGTCATCTGAGCAAAGATATTGGTATAATGTAGCTTCCAAACCTGAGTGTTGATTCTGAAAAACAGATAGTTGTTTGAAAAGTCCGATAACAGCAGTGAACGATAGCCGTTTCCTACAAAATGATTACCATGCCCTAGCTGCATATTGATATGCTTACTTGCTTTAAAACTGATATGGCCACGGGCTGTAAGAAAGTCTACTCCTCTATCTCCATACCCTTTCCAGAAGCCTTCCTGAGGTACTGTTAAGCTACTTCTGATCTGCTGATTTACATAGTCCGGAAAAGCGATCTGGTTTTCTCCCAGGTAGGTATAAAAACCAATCTTATGGTCTATAGTACCGTGGATCTGAACTCCACGTGTATTAATGTACGGACTACCTTCCATATCATCTGCACCTAAGCCGATATGAAGCACCGGGCTTACATAAACTTCAAAGTCTTTTTTTCTAAGGCTTAGAAAGTCACGCTGGTTTTTGTAAAACAGACCAAGAATGGGCCTGCGACTTGTTTCCAGCAGGGTATCACTATACTCCCAATTGTCGCGCTGGAGAAATTCAAGATTGAAACGGTCAGCCGCTGAGGGATCATCCAGGCTTAAGGTATCCAGAAAGTTTGCAATCGCCTCTCTTTGGTAAGGCCTCACCATTGATCCGAGTTCTGAAGACCATCTTCCGCTAAGCAACTCATAGCGATGAACCAAATTATAATAACCAGACTGTAGAGGAGCATAAGAGCTTTGGGCAAGAGCTTGCTGTGCTAAAGGTAATAGCATCATGCAAAGCAGGAGGGCGTTCTTTTTCAAGGGTTTAATACTGCTTTTGGACGTTTTTTGAGTTTTACTTTACGCTGAGCAAGATAGCGCAAGATGAATAAGCCCGCCAAATAAAAAGGGAACATAGGTATCTTATACCTTACAAGTGAGCCAAAATTATAGGTTGAGATACCTACGGCAAAACTGAAGGCGATAGCAAACAAGAGACAAAAGCCAATTATAGGACGGGCTAGCGTATACCGAAATAAATTCATGACTCCTGCCTGGTATATCACCCAAAGGGTAAGGAGTAAGGTAGCGAAGCTTTCCAGAGCGGAAAGCAACATAACTACATTGTGTGCCTCCCAGAGGTACGGCCTGAAGAGAGTAACATTTACTGCCAGAGGAAATTTCCTGAGCATACCCGTAGGGCTAAAATCATAGTCGTCTCCCAAAGTGTAGACTGAACCGCCCTGTGTTTCGCCCATGTAAGTAAGGTAGCGTGCTGTGATCTCGGCTGTTTCTGAAACCTTATCCAGAGAGTAGCGATTATTGTCCTCACCTACTTTGACCATAGCATAGTAGCCTAACAATCCGCCAATAACTAACACAAAAGGTAGAATAAGTATCCGTAAGGCCACAGATTTAATTCGCTCAACATTAGCAAGAAACACCCAGAGTATAGCTGCTGGCAAAAAGCAAAGGACAATATATATTTTAATAGAATAGATCGTATAAAGGCTCAAAAATAAAACAAGGGCACCTATAACTATGCCTTTACGTTCAAAGAATACACGCACTATGCCCCAGGTAGCCCAGCCTAATGCGCCTAGAGTGATGGTATCTTTAAGTATACCTGAGCCCCAGAAAAACACCGAGGGCACAAACAGCATAGCTATAGCAAACTCTTTGTGCAAGGCAGGAAAGAGCTTGTAGAATGAACGGTACATCGCCCATATACCAGAAAAGCTAATAGCCGCAAAAATCGTCGCCACCGCCGTATAGGTGTGTCCTGTAAAAAGTGAAAACAGTGCAATCAGCTTGATTACAAAATATTCGGTAGGTGCATCAAACCAGTATATGCGATTAGCATACTCATAAATTTCGGGGTTTACTTCTCCATTGGCTAGCAGTAGTTGAATCCCTGCTTTTGGATTTTCCAGAAAAGCATTAAATATAACCTGAGCTTCTTTAAAATAGTTGAACGTATCACCGCTGGGTTTGCCGCCACCGTAGTAAAACTGGTAAATAAAGCCTACAGCTAATGCCCCTACCACTTTTACACTTAAGCCAGGAATAAAATATGCTTTAATACGATTATCCGTAAAGACTGGTCTGAGCGTATAAGCCAGAAAGTAGATGATACCAAGCCAAACCGGCGTAATCAACAAATCCTTTATCCCCATTCTACAATTTAGGCAAATTCTGCACTAAAAATCCAGTGCTTTGCCCTGATAGAAGTCTAGCACTTTTAAGCTGAAAATGTAATTGTACTTGGCGCGAATAAGGTCTGACTCCGCCGCATTTAAATCGTTTTTTGCCTGGTTAAAATCTACTGCGTCTATGGCCCCTACCTCGTAGCGGGTTTCGGTATTTCTAAAAGCCTCCTGCAGTGAAGCTACCCGTTTGTCGTTGGCTTCAAAACTTTTGGCAGCTGCTTTAGCATCCAGGTACACCTGCTCTATGGTTTGCCTGAGCTGGTTACGCTGGTTGATCACTTCCAGCCTTGCCCCCTCCAGGTTTAAACGAGCGTTAGACACATTAGAGCGCACCCTCCAATTGTTAAAGATGGGAATGTTAAGATCAATACTTACATACCTGCGCAAGTTAAAATCCAACTGGTTCATATAGGTATTATCAGTAAACTCTGCCGGTATCTGTGTTTCTGTAAACACCGGAATGCGAGTACCATCTGGCACATCAGGTATAAGCCCTTCTGGAATTTGCAAAAAATCTCCGGTGGGTATTACACTAGTTACATTATCTACGCCTGCCTTAGGAATCTGATCGGGAGCTACGCTGGAGTACTGAGAAAACAGTCCTGCACTTAAAGAGATATTTGGATAATACCCTCCTTTAGCTATTGCAAGTCCGTACTCCGCGCTATTCACTCCCAGCTTGGCACTTTGCAGATTAGCCCAGTTTTGTAAAGCTTCCTGATAAACCAGGCTCGCTGAGGCTGGTAGATTATAGACCTCAGGGGTTTCCAACTCAGGAATTATAACGGTAATAGAATCGCTTTCGGCCAGTTGTAGCAGTTGCTTTAAATTAAGGTAGGCCAGTTCCAGATCATTTTCTGCATTAATGATATTCAGCTCATCATTAGCCTGCTGAGCTTCCAGTTGTAGCTGGTTGGCTTTAGGCAATGAGCCAGCCTGTACCAGACGTTGGGTTCGCTGTAACTGTAGCTGTGTACTTCCAAGCTGAAATTCCGCGTTTTCCAAGAGCTCACGGTTAAATAATATCTGGGTGTATGCCTGAATCACATTTAAAGTGACAGCATCTTTACTCGCTTCCAGATCATATTGGCTTCCTTCAAGATTTACTTTGTTCTGCTTGATCGTATTGATACGCTGCAAGCCATTAAATAAGGTGAGCTGCGTACTTACGCCCATAGACTGCTGCCTAACCGGCTGGTCTACATACTCATTGGTAAACTGGTTAATGCTACGCCCCACACTATAACTTACTCCCGTGTTTGCATTAAAAGAAGGCAAAAGGTCTGCCCTGGATTGCTTCAGAGCGACCTGGCTTCCCATCACCTGTAGCTCCGATTGCTTGACCGAAACATTATTTTTAATGGCCATATCAATACTTTCTTCCAGGCTAAGCTCCAGCGGCTTAGTTGGGCCAGCAGACTGGGAGAAGACAGAAGAGAGGAGGCAAAAATTTAAAAAACAGAGAAAGGCTAAAGGCTTGATGGTTGTGGTCATGGCGGCTAACGTTCTTGCTTCAGTTTTTCTAAAAAGGCCTCACGATATACTTCACCTATGGGTATTTCCACTTCCTGGATAAATACTTTTCTCTTCTGAACCAGTGTAATTCGTTCAAAATTGACGATAAAGCTACGATGGACCCGCACAAAACGCTCCGGCAGTTCATCTGCCAAAGTTTTCATGCTCATCAAAGATACCACAATCTTTTCGTCAGTATGTATTTTCACATAATCTTTTAAGCCTTCTATATAACGAATCTGCTCATAGCGTACTTTCACTATATCGTAGCCCGATTTCACAAACATATAATCCTTTACTGGGGGGGGGGCCTCTGCTACCGAAGCTGCTGGTATATTAATCTGCTGATAAGCCTTATTTACCGCCTTTAAAAAGCGCTCAAAAGTAAAAGGCTTCAGCAAATAATCTACTGCATCCAGGTTAAACCCTTCCAGCGCATAATCTGAGTAAGCCGTGGTAAAAATTACCTTGGGAGCTTTGTCTAAGCTTTTTAAAAACTGCACACCAGAAATTTGTGGCATCTGAATATCCAGAAAGATTAGTTGTACGTTTTCCTGATGCAGAAGCTCAATCGCCTCTACTGCACTCTGGCAGGTTTTTACCAGTTTTAGAAAGGGAACCTGACTGATAAAGTCTTCCAGTACATCCAGCGCTAGTGGCTCATCATCAATAGCAATACAGTTAATCATCTGATAAAGATAGCTTTAAGTCTACTATAAAAGTATTATTCTCTTCACTTATCCTGAGCTCGTGGCGATTAGGGTAGAGCAGATCCAGCCTCTTACTGATGTTGTTGAGGCCTATGCCGGAGTGCTTGTCTTTAACATGCCCGTTTTTACTAAAGGTATTTTTAACGACGAATTCAAGCTCATTACCCCTCACCGTTAGCTGAATAAAGATATTACCCTCCTGCCTGAAGATATCACCATGCTTAAATGCATTTTCTACGAAGGGTTCTAACAGCATAGGTTCAATCTTTCTGATCTCAATATCACCCTCGGTTTTAAAAGTAATTTCCTTACCCTGCTTTAATCTCAATTTTTGTAAATCAATATAGTTTTGCAAATGCTCTACTTCTTTGCTAAGGCTGATTTTATCGGCAGTGCTATCGTAAAGCACGTATCGCATCATTTCGGAGAGCATGACTATACCTTTAGGAGCATCTTCAGATTTTTTAATGGCCAGCGAATAAATATTATTCAAATTATTGAACAGAAAGTGAGGGTTAATCTGTGATTTGAGCATGGCTAGTTCGGAGACCATTTTCTCTTTTTCCATCTCATTCTTCAGGCGCTCATTTCTGAACCATTCTTTGGTCATTTTTAGACCTCCGCTAACCGTAAGTATGAGCAGACTATGTAAAATAGCTCGGCTTATAACATAGCCAGGGTACCAGTTATGATTACGATAAAATTCCCAGTTCAAAGTTTTTTGTATCCACAGCGTCGTAAACACCACCAGCGCAACAGCTCCACAAATGGTAAGAATATAGGGGATTACTTTCTTCTTAGCCAAAAGCCTGGGTATAAGAAAAGAGGTGTTGGAGTAAAAAAGTATGACCAGAAGCACAGTAGATAATAAAGTCCGTAAGGTGAGGTTGGGGTCATCTATAGGCATGCCCAGTAATACAAAGAGTAAAAGCACAAAGAGAATCCAGGCCCCTACATGCATGAGCACCAGCCTTAGTGTATATGGAGAGTGAAGAGTTGTAGCCATAATTTTGATAATACAAAATCAAAATTACATTTTCTATACATACATAAGCAGTATATTAGACATAGGCTTGCTTATACTCTATAGATTTACTTAAGAAATAGCTGAAGGGAAGCCAGGAAAAATCAGACAGACGCATAATTGGGGCTATTCACCTCCCTGCCAAAAACGTTAACAAAATCATAATACCATTTACTAGAAAAGTCAGGCTATTTTTAGCTTTATTTTAAGCATGAAGCAATATCAATTTCAAGCAGTTTTTGATAAGTTAGCTAAGTTTGAGGAAGCAAGGATAATACAATACCCCAAGCATCAGTACATCTACCTGCCCAGTGATCTTAGTCGCAATATGTATGTGTTAGCTAAAGGGGCCATTAAAGTGGGCAGCTACGCAAGCTCCGGACAGGAGGTAACCTTTGACAGCCTGCTGCCATATGAGTTTTTCGGTAACCTACAGTTTCTGGAAGGCGATTTTTTCACAGAGTTCTCTAAAACGCTGGTGTCTTCTGAAGTATTAGAGATTCCGGTAAACACTTTTAAAGAACTTATGCAGCACGATGAAGAGGTTTCTACGTGGTTTCATAAGGTGAGCACTATGCGTTGGTGGCGAGCAGAAAACCGCCTTTTTTTGATAGCTTCAGAAAAGCCCGAGGCCCGCATGAAGCAGATACTCTCTATGTTGGAACAAGATATTGTAGACCTGGCAGGGCGCCACTATACACTTACAGAGCTACTTACATATCAGGATGTAGCAGACCTGAGCGGATTAAGCAGGCAGTCGGTAGCCCGCCTCCATAAAACACTTTTTGCGCAAAAAAAAGCCGGACAGATTAAGATTTCATCAAACATTTTTCCTCAATGTTAGCAAACTGTTAGCTCGTTGTTATCTTCACTTAACTGTTAAATTTTAACATTTCTCTACAGGCTTTCCTCTCTAGTATTGCGGCGAATTTTAAACAACAATACTATGAGAAAAGCTTACTTTTTATCCCTCCTATTGTGTTGTATTACAACACTTTACACTCATACTTTTGCACAGTCTACCGATGCTTCGGTTACCGGAATTGTCCGCTCTATGGACGATGGTGAGCTACCCGGAGCCACCGTAATGATACGCAACGAATCTACCGGATTTGAGACCGGTACTGTAACCAATGTCAATGGAAAATATAATGTACAACAGCTACCTTTGGGTGGGCCATACACCATTTCAGCATCTTTTGTAGGATTTGGCGAAATTCAGAAAAAAGGTTTTCACATCAACCAGGGTGACCAGCTGGTAATTGATTTTTCTCTGAGCCAGGCTTCTACCGAACTGGAAGAGATTGTGATCAGCGATCAGGACCTACGCTCACGTATACAGCGCGAAGGTAATGCTCTGGCCATAAATGCCGAACGTATAGAGAACCTACCTATTGAAGGACGAAACTTTACCGGGCTTACCAGCCTGTCTCCGCTACAAGGAGGGGGAAGCATCAACCTGGGCGGTCAGCGCCGCACCTCTACTAATGTAACGCTGGATGGTGTAAACGCAAGAAACCAGCTTACTGCCGGAGAGATCGGAAGAGGTCCCTACACAGTATCTATTGAGGCGATCCGTGAATTTGAAGTAGCTACCAATGTGTATGACGTTACTCAGGGCCGCCAGGCAGGGGGTTCTTTAAATGCAGTAACTAAATCAGGAACTAACAAATTAGAAGGTAGCGCCTTTGTTTATCATAGAAATGATGCCCTCTCCAGCCAGGTAGATATCAGAGGTAATGAACGCGATCAGGACTTCTACAACTACCAGTGGGGCTTTAGCCTGGGTGGCCCTATCGTCAAAGATAAAGTGCACTACTTTGTTACTTTTGACCGCCAGGATGCCGGCGAGCCCGTATTTATTGCAGATATTAATAATGAGAATGACGAAAGCCGTCTTGGTATTCGTCAGGATACCCTTCAGAAATTTATTAACATTGCTCGCCAGAAGTATGGCGTAGCTGATGAACAGCAGGTAGGCGAATTTTCTCGCAAAACAATAGCAAATACCATCTTTGCCCGTATTGACTGGCAGCTGAACAACAAGCATAAACTTACCCTTAGAAACAACTATACCAATTGGGAAAACCCTCTTAGTATTTTTGACAACGCTGATATTGAGTTAGCAGAATCGGTCGGTAGCTTTGAGTCTAATGAAAATAGTTTACTGCTCTCTTTACGCTCAAACCTTAAGCCTACACTCACCAATGAGCTTAAGCTACAGTACCAAAGAGCAGAGCGTGCTTTTGGGCCTAACCCTCAGCTTCCGTTCAGCAATATTCCTCGTGCTATTGTAAATGTTACTTCTCCTTTCCCGACTGAGGATAATCCGGACGCAACCCGTACTCGCGAAGTACAGATTGGTGGTCAACGTTATTCTCCCGAGACTAACCTTGAGCATCAATTTCAGTTAGTCAACACGACTTATCTACAAGCTGGTAAGTTCAACTTTACCTTCGGCACGGATAATATGATCACCTACCTGGAAACACTACTGTCTAACGAGCAGAATGGTCGTTTCTTCTTTTCCAGCCTGGAAGACTTTGATAATCTGAACCCTTTCCGTTATGCTCGTGAGGTACCTTTGCAGGGCTTACCCATAGTAAAGCAGACTGTACTGGATATGTCACTTTTTGGTCAGGTAGAGTATGACATCACACCCAACCTGAATGCAATGTTTGGTTTGCGCTACGATGTAACTGCCTTTCTGGATGATGCTGCTTACAACCCTACACTGGATAATGAACTGGGTATACGTACTGATAATAAAATTGTAGACTGGAACAACATACAACCTCGCTTTCAGGCAACCTGGGATGTACAGGGTAGCGGCAACAACTTTATCAAACTGGGTGGTGGTATCTTCTCAGCACAACCGCACTACTACGCGCAGGTAAATAACATACAGAACAGTGGGGTGCTACTGGGTGCAGTTGACGTTAGCGGCGATCAGGTACCTGAGCCAGACTTTGTAGGCTATCGCGAAAACCCCGATACTGCTCCGGGCATTCCAGAGGGCGCTGATGTTATATCTACCATCAATGCTGTAAGCGATGATTTTGAAGTACCTTCTACCTTTAAGGCTAACCTAAGTTATACGCACCTCTTCTCTGATCGCTTTAGCATGACTATCAACGGACTTATTAGCCATACCTGGAACAACTACGTATATCAGGAGCGCAATCTGGTTGACGAACCTTATTTCCGTATTGAAGAGGAGGCTAATCGCGGGGTGTACGTACCGGCATATACCATAGATGAAAGAGGCCGAAACAACTGGCTGGACTCTCGTAAGTCTACCAATTTGGGGCGTGTGCTGGAGCTTAACTCCGATGGCAAAATGGAACAGATGGCATTAGTTCTGGAACTAAACTATCGTATAGGTAAGGATGGGTCTTTGCAAACCAGCTACACCTGGAATCGTGCTAAAGACAACTCATCTTACAATTGTTGTGTAGCCAATACTTCTACCTTCTTACCCGTAAAAGACGACCCACGTGCTTTAAACTGGGGATTTGCAGACAGCCACTTTGATAACAAGCTGGTAGTTAACTTCCTAAGCCCCTCGTTCTACGGATTCTCTCTGGGGGCTACAGTAGTAGGTACTGGCGGTACGCGTTACTCATTTTTAGTATCGGGTAGCGGCAGTAGCTTAAACGGTGACTTCAACCTAAGGAATGATCTGGCCTATGTATACGATCCTAACGACCCTGCTACACCAGAAAATATTAGAGAAGGTATACTAAGCATACTCAATGACGAACAGATTTCTGAGTCTACCAAAGACTACCTCAAAGACAATTTTGGAAGGATAGCTGATCGTAATGCAGGAGTTAATCCATTCTTCGCTACTATGGACCTTCGCCTGATCAAGAAGGTAACTCTAGTAGACAATCACTCACTGGAGTTTACGGCCGATATGTTCAACTTCACAAACTTCCTGAACGAAAAGTGGGGAGCCAACAACGAACTAGGCAGCAGCCAGAATCTGCTTCAGATTCAGGGTTTTGACCAGACCACCCAAACTTACCAGTACGACGTGCAAAGTGGTGTAGGTACCAAACCTATTAATGGTACACCCTGGAGATTACAGCTGGGAGTACGCTACAGCTTCTAACTTTATTTCTTGCTTGTTACCAGAAAGTCTTAGTCTTCTAAGGCTTTCTTTTTTTGTCCTGATCTGAAAATTACACAACACAACTAATATACATGATGAACAGATTCTTAAACCTATGCTTGCTCTTATGCCTTGCACTCAATACTTATGCTCAAAAAGAGCGTCCCTCTTCCCACGTAGTACTTATTTCGGTAGATGGGTTTCGTCCTGAGTTTTATCAGGAAGAAAAATGGCCTGCGCCTAACCTCAAGCAGATGGCCGAAAAAGGAGTTTCAGCCTCTGGGGTACGTGGGGTTTTTCCCTCAGTCACTTACCCTTCTCACACTACCATTATCACCGGAGCTAAACCTCTGGACCACGGTGTTTATTACAATTCGCCTTTTGAGCCTGAGGGCCAGACGGGCAGGTGGTACTGGGAGAGTGAACTAATTCAGGTGCCCACCCTATGGGATGCTGTACGCGATGCCGGCCTTATAAGTGCCAGCTTCATCTGGCCGGTATCTGTAGGGGCTCCCGTAGACTACAACATTCCTGAGGTGTGGTCATTAGAAAAAGGCTATGGGGGTATACAATCTATCCGTGATCATCAGCAACCCAAAGGCTTTTTAGAAGAAATGGAAAAAGAGGTTCTGGGTCAGGTAAATGAGCGTACTTTTAATGGAGACTACCTTAACCGAGAAGATAGAAGTGGCGAAATGGCGGCCTACGTGCTGGAAACCTATAAGCCTAACCTGATTACTCTGCACCTGATTGCTGCTGACCATTTTCAGCATGAAGAGGGTCGTGATGGGGAAAAAGTATATCTCGCCATTGGTGCTATAGACCGTGCCATTGGTAAAATTAAAGAAGCCGCCGAAAGAGCTGGCATACTGGATAAAACCACTTTTATCATTACCGGAGATCATGGTTTTGTAGACATACACGCGGCACTGGCACCCAACGTATGGTTGGCAGAGGCCGGGCTACTGGAAGACAAAGATGACCGGGGCAACTGGAAAGCGGCCTTTCATACTTCTGGAGCCTCTGCATTTTTACACCTGAAAAACCCAGACGACAACAAAACGGCCAAGCAGGTAAAACAAATATTGCAAAACCTACCTCAAAATTACCGTAAGCTTTTCCGTGTAGTAGAGCGAGAAGAGTTGGATCAGGTAGGATCTGACCCAAATGCTGTTTTAGCCCTTGCTCCAATGCCTGGTATTGCTATGTCCTCCTCTGCTTCGGGTGAGGCTCTTAGAAAAGCAAAAGGTGGCACCCATGGATTTTATCCAGACTTTAAAGAGATAGAAACAGGTCTGGTAGCCTGGGGTGCAGGCATAGAAGAAGCAAAGCAGCTTACTACCATTGGCCTGGAGGATATCGCCCCTATCGTATCCCACCTGCTTCTGCTGGATTTTAAGCCTAAAGCTGGCGTACTTTACCCTGGTATTGTTAAAGAGCAATAACAAAAAAATGTAGAGCTACGCCTGAAAAAGCGTAGCTCTTTATGATTTAGTAGTTCAGGTAAATATCCTGTAATATTTTTTCCATCTCCTGCTTAAGGGGACGGGTAGAAGTAATGTAATTGTTGTGCAAAAAACTGAATATGAGCTTTTTGCCCGACTTTGTAAAAATATACCCGCTGAGGGCAGACTTGTTGCTAAGTGTACCTGTTTTAGCAAACACAAAAGGTTCACCGCCTTCCGGGTTTTCATACCAGTATCGGATAGAGCCACTCTCTCCCCCTGCCGGAAATATATCTTTGATACGCTCATTGCCTAACTCTTTATCTACTTTTTGTAAGAGGCTAACAATGCTACGAGGTGTCTGTAAATTATAACGCGAAAGGCCAGAGCCATCTACCCATATAGGCTCATCGGGTAAGTCGTTGAGATAATGTTTCTTCACATATTTAATAGTCCAGTCAGTGCTGAGTGTATCTCTAAAAACTGAGGAGCAGAGTGTAAGTAGCTGTTCTGCAAAAAAGTTATCGCTGCTCTGCATCATACGTTTGTACACACTATCTACCGGAAGGCTATATAATTTCTGCGTAAATACCGGAAAGCTGTTGTTTTCAAATTGTGCTGCTTTCATAAGCTGTACTGCCCTCTTTAAAGTATCGGAAAGAAGACGAACGGTAAGCTCGTCCGACTGTATAAAAGGCACATCACGGTCATAACTTAAACTATCGGGCTTGGGCGCATAAGAAAAGTAGTTATCGTATTGGTTGCGAAACACCCGATAAGGTGAAGCGGGATCAGGGGTACCATCCACATAACTGGTGAAAAAAGCAGGACTTACCAGTGGTTTGTTAAAGCCTTCCATAAAGTTGAAACGCACAATATTACCATAGAGCGGAAAAACAGATTTCTCTGGAGAATAGTAAAAGTTATAGTCGCTCCAGGCCCAGCCGGGACCAAAATACTTATCTTGCGTGGGGCGAGGTACATATATTAGTTTCTCCTTTCTGCTTTTCAGAAAATGATACACCTGCCCATTATAGGTGGTATCCAGGTCAGCAATATCGGGGTGCAGAAAAGTAGGGTCGCCTGTGCCGGTAAACAGCAGACTATCTCCCTGCAACTGGTATTCTAAAGCCGGAATAGAATCTCCCAATAGTTTCAGAGAAGCATAAAGGGTGAAGATTTTGGTATTAGATGCCGGAGTATAGTACTTATCCGACTGATACTCATACACCATCTCTTCTCGCTCAGTATCGTAAAGGGCAAAGCCGGTAAAATTGGTTTCAAATACCGGAGACTCCGCTACCGCCTGTTTGAGCTGCCGGCTGCTTACCCCTGGCCGGGGGCTACAGGCATTGGCAATCACACAAAAAAACAGAATACTAAAAGCGTGAAGAGGCTGCAACTTCATAGGTTAATAAAGAGGTTAGGTTTGGCTAGTCAGTTAATTATTTCATGCAGGAAAGCTCGTACCCGTCCAGCGTGCAGTAGCTACGCATAAGGTCCGCAGTAAGGCAGGAGTGCACCGGTAATATACCTAACCAATCACCTACTTTAATATCTTTTAAAACTTCCGGACTCAAATGAACAATACCATGCTCCTGAGAAACAGACTTAATGTAGCAGTCTGTTAATGGTTCTCCCCAACCTTCGTTATGTAAGGGTACAATTTTACCAAATATCTGCTGAGCGTTTTCTTCCATAAAGTCTTTAGAAAAATGCACTGCGCCTCCGTGGATTACTACCTCTACCCTATCTTCGTGTTTACCCACTACCGGACAAGCCATGCATACTGCTATCTGATCGGTGCTGCACGAGCCTATCTGTGCCTGTACCAGATCGTAAAACACATAATTGCCAGGCCGGATGATATCTACCTTTGAAAAATCATCTGCCAGGCTACAGCTTGGGGTATCTCCCAGGCTTATCAGAATAGGTCCAAAATCTGCCTCAAAACGATCTTTTACACTATTTAAACGCTCCACAGTCTCCAGATGGATTTTGCTTACCTCTTCTTTACCCTGAACATGATAGCTATGCCCGGCATGCGCATATACACCCTGAAACTCCAGTGTCTCTGACTGCTTGAAAAACTCCAACAACTTGGCTATCTCTTCGGTATTCTGATAATGAATACCCGTACGATGGTAACCCGTATCTATCTCAGTAAACACGCCTATAGGTCTCTTCAGAATTTTGTCCAGGTACTCTGCGGACTCCAGATTATTGACAAAAAGATTAAGGCGAATACGCTTGGATAGGTTTTTAATAATATCTTTTCTGAGCAGGTTAACCGGAAAAGCAACCGTAATTTCCTCCCAGCCATCATCCGCAAAGTAGGCTGCCATCTTTAGGGAAGATACGGTAATTGCTTTTACTCCTTCTTCGGCAATCCACCCTCCTATAGCCCTGGACTGATGCGTTTTGAAATGAGGCTGCAACTCCACACCAAACTGGCGTGCTCTTTCTGCCATAAAAGATATATTGTTTCTACACTTATTTTCGTCTAGTAATAATGTAGGCTCTGATAATTTCATAGGTTAGATAATATTTGACCGGGTGAATTTAATTAAATTATGCTAAGTGCTCAGAAAAGCTTCAAAAAATCCAGCCTTTCCCAAATTTCTGAAGCTAAAATCTGGATAGCTGCCAGCCCCAAGTAGAGATTTAAGTCATTACCAACGCGTATTTATACTTAATTATGATGTAAGTTCAGGGTAGTTTTTACAAAAAATTTTGTACAGGTCTTGATACTTGCGCTAATCCTCTTACATTTGAACACGAGCTTTAGGGGTGTTCCATGAATTTGGAACTGAGATTATACCCTTGGAACCTGATGCAGTTTGTACTGACGAAGGGAAAAGACCATTCTCCGGCATAAATATCTTTATGCTGACTGCTCCTCTAAAGTTTATTGTTTTACCAAAAAAGTTAGCCAGAAAAGATGGAATTATTGGTCAACAATAAACCCTATGTGTTTGATTCTACAGTTACGCTAAGCCGTGTGCTTCAGGAGGTACAAATGCTACGCCCAACGGGCATTGCCATAGCTGTAAACGATGAAGTAGTTCCCAAAACTAAATGGGATGCCCACCCGCTACGCGATCGTGACCGTATCATAATTATTCAGGCCACTCAGGGAGGTTGATCAACTTCTGACAAGGTATTTTTTGGTAAATGCAAGCCAGCAGTGGCTGGTATGCAGCATGTTTTCAGGCCGCTGTGCCTGTCTGAACCTTTACACTCATCATTAAACTTTGCGTATGAAAACTGACAAAATTCCCAGTGCTGAAGTCATTAGTCGTGACCCTTTTCCTGCTTCCAGAAAAATTTATGTGAAAGGAAAGCTCCATGACATTGAAGTACCTATGCGAGAGATTACGCTGGAAGATACTACCCACAAGCTTACCGGCATTGTAGAGAAGAACCCGGCAGTAACGGTGTATGACACCAGTGGCCCCTATACCGACCCCAACGTAGAAATAGACGTTAGAAAAGGGCTTAACAAACTCAGAAAACCCTGGATAGAAGGCAGAAATGACGTAGAACAACTGCCGGGTCTATCGTCGGCTTATGGTACAGAGCGGCTTAACGACAGTTCATTGGACTCTTTACGCTTTGCCCATCTTAAAAATCCATTAAAGGCTAAGTCTGGTGCGAATGTCAGTCAGATGCACTATGCTAAAAAAGGGATTATCACTCCGGAAATGGAGTTTATAGCCATACGGGAAAATCAACGTATTGAAGAAATCAAAGAGCTGGGGCACCAGCATCCCGGGCAAAGTTTTGGTGCCAATACTCCAAAAAACCTGATTACTCCTGAGTTTGTAAGAGATGAGGTTGCCAGAGGCAGAGCGGTAATTCCTGCGAACATTAACCATCCGGAGAGCGAGCCTATGATCATTGGCCGTAATTTTCTGGTAAAGATCAACGCAAACATTGGTAACTCAGCAGTTACTTCCAGCATAGAAGAAGAAGTAGAAAAAGCAGTTTGGGCCTGCCGCTGGGGAGCAGATACCATTATGGATCTCTCTACCGGAAAAAATATCCACGAAACCAGAGAGTGGATTTTAAGAAACTCGCCAGTACCTATTGGTACGGTACCTATTTATCAGGCTCTGGAAAAGGTAGGAGGAAAAGCAGAAGAGCTTAACTGGGAGATATTCAGGGATACACTGATAGAGCAGGCCGAACAGGGTGTAGATTACTTTACCATACATGCTGGCGTACGCCTCCACTACGTACCTATGACCGCACGCCGTGTAACTGGTATAGTATCGCGAGGTGGCTCCATTATGGCCAAGTGGTGCCTGGCGCATCATCAGGAAAGCTTTCTCTATACCCATTTTGAAGAGATCTGCGAAATTATGAAAGCTTATGATGTATCTTTCTCTTTAGGGGATGGACTACGCCCCGGAAGTCTGGCAGATGCCAATGACAAAGCACAGTTTGCCGAGCTTGAAACTTTAGGTGAGCTGACTAAAATAGCCTGGAAGCATGATGTGCAAACCATTATTGAGGGACCAGGCCACGTACCTATGCATATGATCAAAGAGAATATGGATAAGCAGTTAGAAGCCTGTGGTGAAGCTCCTTTTTATACTTTAGGACCGCTTACTACTGACATTGCTCCCGGCTACGACCATATTACCTCTGGTATAGGAGCAGCCATGATCGGGTGGTACGGTACCGCCATGCTTTGCTACGTTACCCCCAAAGAGCACCTGGGGCTGCCCAACAAAAAAGACGTAAAAGATGGCGTAATTACTTACAAAATTGCCGCACATGCCGCAGATCTTGCCAAAGGTCACCCTGGTGCACAATACCGCGACAATGCGCTAAGCAAAGCTCGTTTTGAATTCCGATGGGCAGATCAGTTTAACCTCTCTCTTGACCCAGATACGGCCAAGGAGTTTCATGATGAAACTCTTCCGGCAGATGGTGCTAAGGTAGCTCACTTCTGCTCTATGTGTGGCCCCCAGTTCTGCTCTATGAAGATTACGCAGGAAGTAAGGCAGTACGCCAAAGAAAATGGGCTGGATCAGGAAGATGCGGTAGACGAAGGACTCAAAGAAAAGTCTAAAGAGTTTACAGAAAAGGGAAGTGAAATTTATCATTAAAGCCTTTGGCAATCTATAAACGTTGATAATAAGCTTTAGCAAGTTGTAGTAACATCCCGGATGAGAGCCTGGCTTTTGTCTGGGAATACTACCTCTGGCTAACAGCACAGATAAGAATCTATATAATGCTCACCCTAAGCTGAACATAGTCGGCCATGATACTCAGAGTAATTTCTCATCCTGAATTTTTTGAGGGTGAAAGTGAGATAATTAATCTTCTTTTTGAGGCAGGCATGCAATACTTTCATCTGCGCAAGCCTGGTTTATCTACCGCTCAGGTACAGGCTTTTATTGCTAAGCTACCCGAAGGGTATCATGCTAAAATTATTGTACACGGTTCACCGGATTTACAAGTATGCAGCACGCTGGGTGGCTTACACATTCCGGAGTGGGAGCGCAAAAGGACGCGTGTAGAGCAAATAGAAGAGAGCATTAAACAATTAAAAAAAGCACAAAAGCTGGTTGGCACTTCGGTACATCAGCTAAGCCATATGGCAGATCTGCATCCCACATATGATTACCTTATGCTTAGTCCGCTGTTTAGCAGTATCTCAAAGCCGGACTACCGTTCTGACGAAAACTGGGAGATTCAAGACTATGCCTACAGAGACAAACTGGTAGGCCTGGGTGGAATAGATACCGATAAGATAGGCGCAGCTGCGCAACTGGGCTTCAGGCAGGTAGCTGTACTCGGAGCCATTTGGGAGGAGCCTCAAAAAGCCTTAGAAAAATTTAAACAACTAAAGTCAGTATGCGAAAGCGCCGCCCTTACGTACTAAGTATCGCTGGCTTTGACCCCAGTGGAGGAGCAGGATTGCTGGCCGATAGTAAAACCTTTGAAGCATTAGAGGTGACGGGCCTAGGCGTATGCAGTGCTATTACGGTGCAACACGAAAGTGCATTTAAAAACTGTCAGTGGGTTCTATTAGACACTATTAAAGAGCAGGTAGATATACTTTTCCAGCAATACCCCATCCGGCATTGTAAAATCGGATTGGTAGAAAGTTGGGATATTTTACAGCAACTGGTAAGTCTGCTCAAGCAGCACCAGCCAGACATACGCATTACGCTTGACCCGGTTTTGAAAGCCTCTGCCGGTTATAATTTTCATGAAGATAAACAGGCTAATACCCTGCATAACCTTCTGGAAGAGCTATATCTGCTTACTCCGAATACAGAAGAAGCACTACGTTTGCAAGCCGAAGCCACAGCCTACGAAGCAGCAGAATTTCTGTCTGAACACTGCTATGTCCTTTTAAAAGGAGGGCACAATGCAGAAGAGCCGGGAGTAGATCATTTATATGTCTCAGGCATCCAGGTAGCTACCTTGCACGCCAGCAACAGTCAGGTATACCCAAAGCATGGTTCAGGCTGCGTGCTTTCTTCTGCGATAACGGCTTATCTGGCACTAGGCTTTGCATTGCCTGAAGCTTGCCGAAGAGCTAAATCTTATACTGAGAGCTTTTTGAGCAGTAGCAAAGGGCTTTTAGGACATCACGTACCAATGACACTAACATGATATCAAAACTACACTATATTAGTCAGGCTTCTGAGGAAGGAGACCATTTGTGGGCAATAGCACATGCCTGTAAAGCAGGCTGCGATTGGGTACAGCTACGAATGAAAGACGTAAGCGAAGAAGAATATTTAGAGGTGGCATATCGTGCCAAAGCAATCTGCCAAACCTACCAGGCTAAGCTCATCGTTAATGATAAGCCAGAAGTAGCCCTGGCGGTTAAAGCGGACGGCGTTCATCTGGGAAAAGAAGATATGCACCCTAAAGAGGCACGTGCCCTGCTTGGCCCGGATTTTATTATTGGAGCCACTGCCAATACAACCGAAGATATAGAAAGAGCGGTGCTTGCAGGAGCAGATTATGTAGGTGTAGGTCCATTTCGCTTTACAAAAACCAAGAAAAAACTGAGCCCTATACTGGGACAGGAGGGCATTGCCCAAATTTTTGAATGGATCAAACAAAAGGAAATTCGTACACCTATCGTCGCTATTGGAGGTATAGTAGAAGAAGATGTCCACGCTCTCCGTCAGCTGGGAGTACATGGCATTGCCATTTCGGGTCTTATCACCTGTACTCCTGCCCAACAGTGTGCCGACTTAGTTAAAAGATTAAGTAACTAAACTAAAAAAGCATGACCACCTTAAACATAGCAGATAAAACATTTACTTCTCGCCTTTTTACCGGCACCGGCAAATTTAGCTCCAGCCACTTGATGGAAGAAGCCTTGGTAGTTTCCGGCTCAGAGCTAGTAACTGTAGCTCTTAAGCGGGTAGATATTCATCAGGAAGATGACGACCTTCTTCAGCATTTAAATCATCCTCAGTTCAACCTCTTACCCAACACATCTGGAGTGCGTACGGCTAAAGAAGCGGTACTGGCTGCCCAATTGGCCAGAGAGGCTCTGGAGACTAATTGGGTAAAACTGGAAATTCACCCTGACCCTAAATATTTGCTCCCCGACCCAGTAGAAACGCTAAAAGCAACTGAAGAACTCGCTAAACTAGGTTTTGTAGTGCTGCCCTACATCCATGCCGACCCAGTGCTTTGCAAACGGCTGGAAGAGGCTGGCACAGCTGCCGTAATGCCTCTGGGCTCTCCAATCGGAAGTAATAAGGGTTTAAAAACTGCTGACTTTCTGGAAATTATTATAGAGCAAAGTAAAGTGCCGGTAGTAGTAGACGCAGGCATCGGAAGCCCCTCACATGCTGCCCAGGCTATGGAAATGGGAGCAGATGCAGTACTCGTAAATACTGCCATAGCGGTAGCCAAAAATCCGGTAATGATGGCAGAGGCATTTAAAATTGCGGTAGAAGCCGGACGCATGGCCTACGAGGCAGGTTTGGGGCAAAGCAGGCAACAGGCCAGAGCTACCAGCCCCCTCACCTCTTTTCTGGATGATTGATAGCATATTATTATGGTAAATGGTAAATAGTAAAGAAGCAGAGATGTATACTTTTAAAGATATTTTCGCCCAGTACGACTGGGATAGCGTGAAGGCAGATATATATAGCAAAAATACTACGGATGTAGAAAGAGCATTGAACAAAAGCAGAAGAACCCTGGACGACTTCAAAGCTTTAATTTCACCTGCTGCCCTACCCTACCTGGAAGAGATGGCCCAGTTAAGCCATCAACTTACGCAGAAACGCTTTGGCAATACCATGCAGCTATATGCGCCTATGTACCTCTCTAACGAATGCCACAACATCTGCTCTTACTGCGGCTTTAGCTTTAACAATAAAGTAAGACGCCGTACCCTGAGTGTAAAAGAGATTGAGCAGGAGATAGAAGCTGTAAAAAAGTGGGGTTATGACCATATACTGCTTGTTACCGGAGAAGATCATATAAAGGTAGGCATGCATTATTTCAGAGAAGTTTTTCCTGTTTTTCAGAAGCACTTTTCCAACATCTCAATGGAGGTACAGCCCATGGATCAGCATGAGTACGAGGAATTAATTAGCCTGGGCTTATATTCCGTACTAGTTTATCAGGAAACTTATCATCAGGCGGATTATCGCAAACATCACCTCAAAGGACGCAAAGCAAATTTTGACTATCGCCTCGAGACACCTGACCGCCTGGGTCGTGCCGGCATTCATAAAATCGGATTAGGCGTACTCATCGGTTTAGAAGACTGGCGTACCGATAGTTTTTTTAATGCTCTTCATCTGGATTACCTGGAAAAAACTTACTGGCAAACCAAGTACTCTGTCTCTTTTCCCCGGCTAAGACCTTTTTCTGGAGGCGATGTAGCCAAAGTACATATCAGCGACCGGGAACTGGTTCAGCTCATTTGCGCCTACCGCATTTTTAATGAAGATGTAGAACTTTCACTTTCTACTAGAGAAACAGAAAAATTCAGAAATCACGTGATCAAACTAGGAATTACATCTATCAGCGCCGGTTCTAAAACTAATCCGGGAGGCTATGCGGTAGAACCGGAATCTCTGGAGCAGTTTGAGATTTCGGATGAGCGAGACCCTAATGAGGTAGCGGCCATGATTAAAGCTCAAGGCTACGAAGCCGTATGGAAAGATTGGGATAAGGTGTATGGAGTGGAGTAGACCTGCTACTATATACTGTACATGGTTCTGCACTGCCTGAGTATTTTTCAGGTAATCCTTTATCTTAAGAGCTTTGTATACTGACAAACCTAGATCTATGCCAGAAACATCCTTGGAAGAGCACTATAAGCAGATGTGGAGCCATGCTCAACAGCATATACTGGACAAAGGAGCCAAAGCAGACCTTCAGATAGATGATGCGCATGACAAAAGGTACGGAATTACCCTGCTGCTTCGTCCGCCTCAAACTGTAGCGCAGCAGATTGAAGCTTTTCTGAGTCAGATGCAAGGTCTGGAGCCAGATCAATATTACTATCCTGTTTCTGACCTCCACCTGACAGTTTTATCAATTATCTCCTGCTATTCTGGCTTTAGCTTAGACCAGATCAACATCAATGATTATGACCAAAAAATTGAAGATGTCCTTTTAGGCTTGCCGCCTCTTGAGCTCTCTTTTCGGGGTATAACAGCTTCACCAGCTACTATTCTCCTGCAGGGATTTCCGCACAATGAGGCTCTGCAAATGCTGAGAGACAGGCTTAGAAGTAGTTTTAAAAGCTCCAACTTACAGCACTCTATAGATTCTCGCTACCATATTTTTACCGCACACAGTACCATTATAAGATTTAGAAAAGCATTCAAAAGACCCTCTCGTTTTATTGAGCAACTCGAAAAATATCGGGATTATCCCTTTGGAACTTTTACCGCTCAAGAGCTTGAACTTGTAGCTAATGACTGGTACCAACGTCAGGGAAAAGTTCGTTTACTCAAAACTTATTCTCTCACATAAAGCCCCTACCCTGTTTTTTTTAAGCCGCCAGAATGAATGTTTAATTTAGTAGTAGCGTTACATCTGCGTTTATATTTTCTATTTTTGCAGCTATATGTTAGCCATAAATAACCTATCGTACTATATCGGAAGCCGTCCTATTTACCAGGAGGCAAACCTTCATATTAAACCTAAAGATAAGATTGGCCTTATTGGCCTCAACGGAACAGGAAAAACTACCCTGCTCCGCCTTATCAATGGAGAATACACTGCTGACGGTGGAGAGATCAGCAAGTCCAATGATTGTAGCATAGGCTACCTCAATCAGGATTTACTTTCTTTTCAGTCAGACGACTCTATTCTTAATGTAGCCATGCAGGCTTTTCAGGAGGCTTTGGAGATAGAGCATAAGATTGAAATGCTTCTAAAGCAGATGGAGACTAATTATAGCGATGATTTGGTTGATAAGCTCGCTAAGTTGCAGGAGAAATTTGAGATGATGGAAGGCTATGCCCTGCAAGCCAAAGCTGAAGAAATTCTGGAAGGGATAGGCTTTAGCAGCGAAGACCTTAAGCGCCCGCTCAGAGAGTTCTCCGGAGGGTGGCGTATGCGGGTTATGCTGGCTAAGCTGCTTCTAGAGAAACCCTCTCTACTTATGCTGGATGAGCCTACCAACCACTTGGACTTACCTTCTATTCAGTGGATTGAGAATTACCTACGCTCGTACGAAGGAGCAGTTATAGTAGTCTCTCACGACCGTCAGTTTCTGGATAACACCATTACATCTATTGTAGAAGTGGCTAACCAGCAGCTGAATGTATACTCTGGTAACTACTCATTTTACCTGGAGGAAAGAGAGCTGAGAAGAGAAATTCAGCAAAATGCTTACGAAAACCAGCAGCAGAAAATTAAGCAGACAGAGCGCTTTATAGAACGCTTTCGTGCTAAAGCCACCAAGGCTCGTCAGGTACAATCGCGGGTAAAGGCATTGGATCGCATGGATAAAGTAGATGAAGTTATTGATGAAAATGCCAGCGTAAATTTCAGGTTTACCTTTAAAAAGCAATCTGGCAGGTTTGTCGTTGAGCTAAATAATGTCTCTAAATCTTATGGAGACCTTCAGATTATTAAAAACTCTACCCGTGCCATAGAAAGAGGAGATAAAATAGCCCTAATTGGTGCCAATGGTAAAGGTAAGTCCACGCTACTGCGTATTATTGCCGGTACCGAACCCATAGAAGGAGAAAGTAAGCTCGGCTATAATGTAGATATGGGATTCTTCGCCCAGCATCAGCTGGAGGCTTTGAATGTAAACAATGACCTGTTGGGAGAACTCAAGCAAGCGGGTAGCGAAAAAACCGAGCAGGAGTTACGCAATGTATTGGGCTGCTTTCTCTTTACCGATGAGGAGGTATTTAAAAAAATCAAGGTACTATCTGGTGGAGAAAAATCACGGGTAGCACTGGCTAAAACCCTGATCGGGGAGGCCAATTTCTTATTACTGGATGAGCCTACCAACCACCTGGACATGCAGTCGGTTAACATACTCATTCAGGCATTGCAGCAATACCAGGGTACTTTCGTTATCGTCTCTCACGACCGTTATTTCATTAAAGAGGTAGCTAATAAGATCTGGTATATAGAAGATCACGAAATCAAGGAATATCCGGGTTCTTACGAAGAATATACCTATTGGCGTAGTCAGCAGGACGAAAAGCAGGCTCAGGCCGAGGAGCAACAAGCCAAAGTCAAACCCAAACCTGAGCCAAAAGCAGAGAAGCGTACCCCCTCCGAAGCTCAGAAGGCACAAAAAGAGTTAAAGAGACTCAGAAGTGAATTGGAGAAAGCTGAGAAAAGAGTAATGGAGCTGGAAGAAGAAAAAGAGGCGCTAGAAAAAGAACTCGCCAAACCATCCGTGTATGGTGATGTAGATTTGCTGGCAGAAAAATCTGAAAAGTTTGACGCCTTAGAGAAAGAGTTGGACCAGGCTACCGAAGTCTGGGATGAGTTAGCTGTTAAAGTAGAAGCACTAGAAAAAGACCTAAACTAATTGCAGATGTACTACCTAAAGCTGAGAGCCTTACTGTGTCTTACCTTCATTTGTTTGACTACCTGCTATGCCTTTGGTAGTAGCTCTCTGCCGGAGTACTCACCTACAGAAAGCAAGCCTCTTCAGTCAGGCGATGGTGTATATTACGATCAGGTTTTTTCTGAGGCTATTAAATCCGTAAGAATTGTGCAGCCCGATGAGCAGCTATTTAGCTCGGTAATCAACATTAATCAGAATGTACCTACTGCGCTCATATTTGACTGGCTGGAACTGGGAGACAGGGAAGTTTACGGAGAGCTAAACGCTAAAATTGTACACTGTAATGCAGACTGGCAGCAATCTAAGCTATATAGTATGGATTACCTGTATGACTACAATGAGTTTCCTATCACTGACGAAGAGCTGTCTTACAATACAAAAATTCCTTTTGCCCGTTATACACTTCCCTTACCTCGGGTAAAGCTGCCCGGAAACTATGCCATTGTGGTCTACGAAAATGAAGATGATGCTAATCCCCTTTTTACAAAAAGGTTTATGGTGTATGATTCTCGTATCATAGTAAATGCAGAGGTAGGACTTTCCAGCGGGGTTCAGGAGCGAGACACTCGCCATCAGATTGAGTTTTTGATCAATTATCAGAACTTTGATATACCTAATCCTTATCAGGATGTGTACATTGTTGTTCGGCAGAACCAGCAGTGGTTTAATACGATTAGCGGACTAAAGCCCAGCTTTGTAAGAGAAGATGTAAAAGAGCTAGAGTACAGACTCTTTGACCTGAGTAACAATTTTTGGGCAGGAAATGAATTCCGCTATTTTGATCTTCGTACGGCTAAAGCTCTGGGTCAGAACGTAGCAGAGATACAACAGGACAAGTACCCGATGGAAGCGTTTATTTTACCTGATCGTGACCGTTCCGCTCAGGCTTACAGCCAATATAATGATCTGAATGGTGGCTATATTATTGGTAATCTAGAAACAAGAGGAGGCGAACTGAACTCAGACTATTTTAATACTCACTTCTTTTTAGAAGCGGAAAAACCGGTAAATGGTGATGTGTATATCATCGGAGATTTTAATAATGGTACTCTGGATGCTAAGGCTAAAATGCAGTACAATGAAGCCCAGCAAGGATATACCTTAAGCCTTATGCTTAAGCAAGGCTTCTATAACTACCTCTACTATGTAGAAAATGGCGATGGGCTTAACCCTTACCAGTTTGACGGCAGTCATTTTGAGACAGAAAACTTCTACGAAATATTTGTTTATACGCGGCCTTTAAGCTCCCGATCAGATCTACTGATCGGTTATACTAGCTTTAGGTCAAAATTACGATAGTCCTTAAAGGCTGGTTTCACGGTCTCTGCTTCCTCCTTCTCTCCTTCGTACTTCGCGAACACCAGGCTCTCTATTGTTGGAAGCCGGCGCGCCTTCAAACTCGTATTTAGAGGTTCCTTTTCCCGGATCGGCAGTTGCCAGATCCAACATACCAAAACCTTTGTGGGCAAAAAGGCCTAAACCATTATTGAAGATAAACTCCTGCACTTCTTTAGCAGCATAAAGGACAAAGGGAAAGGTGTAGCCTCTAACCTCATATTTTACATCCTGATCGTAAAGAGGATAAATACGGGCAAACTTCTTTTGTTGCTCTTTAATCCGAAGCAGGTAGTTTTTGTCGGGTACTAGCTGGAATTTGTAGAACTCGGCAATTTGCTCAGAAGTAAATACGCCAGACTTCTCCATTCTGATCATAATAGACTCGTAGAGCAGGTCGGAAAAAGTATCTGAGGTAGGTATGATAAACTTCTTGCCTCTATCATCGCTAAACGAAGGCTCCACCAATACCAAAGGAGAAATACAAACGTATTTCATCGCGTCGGTAAAATCGGGCTTGTCTTCTATTTCCACAGCCTCAGGGATAAGGTTCATGGTACCAATATCTATCTGAGGAAAAGCAAACAGGTGCTTCAGAAAATAGTCAACAAAGTCCTTGTTGGTAGCAGATAATACCAGGGTAACTCGGCTTGAATAAAAGTGCAGGCCATTCCGACTGATTTTTGTCTGTCCTTTTAGACCAGAAAAATTATAAAGCCTGGAATTGATAAATTTCTCTTCACCTCCTTTCACCAGTATACCCTTAATTAATTGAGCTAATAAATACTGATGATGGAAAGGAACATACGAACCTTTGTTCCGTAAAATAAAAATGATACGTATTCTCAAAAAACCAGCTGTTTAAATTAAACCAAAAAAATTGACTGAAATAGTTTACTCTTAAAATGTAGGAATAGATTTCAAATAAAATTGTTTATAACAACCTGCCATTTATATGTAAAAATACTTATTTATTATCTAAATAGTCAAAAAACTTTAAAGATTGATTTATACCCACGTAACTATCTCAACCAATTTACAATTTAGCAATTATACATTGAATCTAAAATGCATAATATCTCCATCTTCAACTACATACTCTTTTCCTTCAATTGCTAACTTTCCTGCTTCTCTACATCCTTGCTCCGACTTATACTCCTGATAATCACTTAGTTTGATCACCTCTGCTTTAATAAATCCTTTCTCAAAGTCGGTATGTATTACTCCTGCTGCTTTGGGAGCTTTCCAACCCTTCATAATTGTCCAGGCTCTTACCTCTGTTTCCCCAGCAGTAAAATATGTAATTAAATTAAGCAATTTATAAGAGGCGCGGATTAATTTATTTAGTCCTGATTCTTTAAGCCCATACTCTTCTAAAAAGATAGAACGTTCTTCAAAATCAAGCTCAGCTATCTGCGCTTCTATAGAAGCCGATATCAAAATCACCTCTGCTTCTTCTCCTTTAATACCTTCTTTTAAAGCTTCTACATACTCATTACCAGTATGTATAGACCCTTCATCTACATTGGCCACATAAATAACCGGTTTGGCTGTCAGCAGGTTTAAGTCCCATACTGCTTCTTTGTCTTCTTCGGCTATTTCTATGCTTCGCGCATTGTTGCCTGCCTCCAGGTGTTGTTTATAACTTTGCAAAGTGCTCAGTTGTTTTCTGGCTTTGGCATCTCCAGACTTAGCAATTTTTTCCAGGCGCTGAATTTTCTTTTCTACTGACTCCAGGTCTTTTAGCTGTAATTCAGTATCAATTACTTCTTTATCAAAAACCGGGTCTACAGAACCTGCTACGTGTACTACATTATCATCCGCAAAACAACGCACCACATGGATGATGGCATCCACCTCACGTATGTTAGCCAAAAATTTATTTCCTAGCCCTTCACCTTTACTCGCTCCTTTTACCAGACCTGCAATATCTACAAACTCAATAGTAGTAGGGATTACTTTCTGAGGGTTTACAAGCTTCTGAAGAATGTTCAGACGCTCATCAGGCACTGTAATTACGCCTACATTTGGCTCAATCGTACAAAAAGGAAAGTTAGCCGCCTCTGCTTTGGCACTTGACAAAGCATTAAACAAAGTTGATTTGCCTACATTAGGCAGACCTACTATACCACACTGTAAACTCATATTCTACTTGGCTATATTTAATTATGTTTTTGTCTTAAAAATATGATACTGTTTGTACCCACTATAAAGTTCCAGATACACCACTTTTAGTATGGTATATACCGGAATAGCAGCAATCATTCCCAGTACTCCGGCGATGGTTGCTCCTGCAAAAATAACTATAAATATTTCTAATGGATGCGCTTTTACACTTTTTGAAAAAATCAGCGGTTGTAAAAAAAGGTTATCTATAAGCTGCACTGCCGCAAATACAGAAATCACCTTAACAGCCAGTATGATCATTTCGTTGGTAGAAGCTCCCAGCATTGTTGTTGACAAGCCTACAATAATACCGAAGGCTGAGCCAAGTATTGGACCGGCATAGGGTATTAGGTTAGCTACCGCAGCAAATATGGCGATAGTAATAGCATAGTTAATCCCAAATAAACTCAGCCCTAAAGAAGCTATACAAAAAATAGAAAATATTTGAAATAAGAGGCCTATCAGGTAGTTAGATAGGAGGGTTTCAATCTTATAAATAGCTGCGATAAATACCTCAAAGTAATGGTTGGGGATTAGTTTGATGACTAACCTTCGTACTATTCCTTTTTCGTATAGCAGAATAAAGGTGATAAACACTACAGCAAGTATGCTAATAAAGAAGGTACCCGTAAGAGAGATAAGCTGATTGAAAAACTCTCCAAAATTGATTGTACCAATTAACGAGAGCAGACTACTACGCAGGCTTTCTACCAGCAGGTGCTCCTCCTCTATAATTCCATTGTTATACAAAAACATTTCTACCTGATGCAGCGGGGCACTCGCTCTGTAATATAAATCCTCGTAGTTGATGCGGGTAATAATCTGTACCTGATCGTCAATCAGTGGGATAAACAAAACAATAAAGGAGGCAAAAAGCACAACAATTACGGCAAAGGAGATTAGTACGGCTACAAAACGAGGCATATGATAGCCATAAAAATGCAGTCGGTTGATATAGTTGGTCAGTGGCGAAAATATCGCCGAGAGTACAAGTGAGATGACGAAGTATCCAAAAATATCAGAAAATATCCATGCCAGTAATACAAACCCCAGCACGAATAAGATGATGTAAAGGACCCCCTTGTTGATCATAGTAGTGATGCAAAAATGATTTATACAATGAAGGTAAAAAAATAAAGCCCTAGAAGATTCAAGGGCTCACATAATAAGTTAGCTCAACAGAGGGTTTAGTCCCACTTCAGTTCATCATCAATGCTGGATCCTTCCTCATTGGTAGTAGCTTCAGCCTCATACTGATCAAAGTCGTATTCTGGCATCAACTCTTCTTTCACATGACCGATAGTATCCTGAAGCGCATTCATAAACTTGTTAAAATCTTCTTTGTAGAGGAATACTTTATGCTTCTCATAGAAGTAACCATCTTCTTTGTATCTTCTTCTACTTTCGGTGATGGTGAGATAATAATCGTTAGAACGTGTTGACTTCACATCAAAGAAGTATGTACGTTTTCCGGCCCTTACTCTCTGTGAATAAATTTCTGCCCTGTCTTTACCTTGATTATCTTCCACAACAGCTAAATTTAGGTTTTAAAGTGAGTACTTTAGATTTATTTGGTTTAGTTTGACACTAAATTGACCTAAATATAGTATAAATCCAACCATTATTACAAATAAAAATCTGTATTATAGGGGAATACAAAATTTTTTAGATTAGTGGAAAACAGCAGATTTTGAGCCCTTTTTGTAATACACCGGGCTAACGTAAAGGCTAAATAATCAGTATTAATTTTGCGTGGACCATAGTACAATAGAAGTATTTTTCCAATCACAACGGAATACATTTTTATGCTAAAATTAAAAGAGATAAGATCATTTGAAAATATAGAACTTCTGGCTAAACAGCTAGTAGAAGGCTTTATTACGGGTCTACATAAATCGCCCTACCATGGATTCTCCGTAGAATTTGCCGAGCACAGGCTCTATAATTCAGGCGAAAGCACACGCCATATTGACTGGAAAGTGTATGCAAAAACCGACCGATTGTACACTAAACGTTACGAAGAAGAAACTAATCTGAGGTGCCAGTTGGTGATAGATAACTCTTCGTCTATGTACTATCCACAGGAAAATAACGGTAAAATAACTTTTAGCATTACAGCAGCCGCAGCTCTGGCTTTTCTGCTGCAAAAGCAGAGAGACGCAGTAGGCCTTTGCACCTTTTCAGAAGAAATAGAAATACAGACTCAAGTGAAGTCTACCTCCTCTCACCTTCATAAGCTTCTTTTGCTCCTGGAAGAAATGCTTAAAAACGAGCCTAAGATGCAGCAAACTTCTGTTGCAGGCGTACTCCATCAGGTAGCGGAGAAAATCCATAAGCGTTCGCTGGTAGTTATTTTTAGTGATATGTTTGAAAACTATGAGGATAGAGACAAAATTTTTGGTGCATTGCAACACCTTAAGCATAACAGACACGAAGTCTTGCTTTTTCATGTAACAGATCATAAAACTGAACTTGACTTTGATTTTGAAGAGCGTCCGTACGAGTTTATAGATATAGAAAAGGGAGATCGGCTTAAGCTACAACCCTCTCAGGTTAAGGCTGCTTATCAGAAGCAGATGAGGGAATATTATCACGAGCTAAAAATAAAGTGCGGTCAGGCAAAAATTGACTTTATAGAAGCTGATATTAATGAGGGCTTTGATCACATACTGAGAACTTATTTGGTAAAAAGAGCCAGTATGAAATAAATAAAAGGTCTAAAGTTGAAAGTAAAGTATGAGTTAGCTTTCAACTTTTAACCTTCATAACTCAACTTATTCGTTGTGCATCCATGCTTTTTTGCCAAGTAGTTCTTCTTCAGACTCTCTGGCATCAGGGTCTTCCACACAGCAATCTACCGGGCATACAGCCGCACACTGCGGTTCTTCATGAAACCCCATACACTCAGTACACTTGCCAGTTACTATATAATAGAATTCATCAGATACCGGCTCCTGCTCTTCCGTAGCATCTACTACTGTACCGTCATCCAGCTCAACTTCAGAAAGTTCTGTACCATCTGCCCAAGACCATTCTACTCCTCCTTCGTATATTGCTGTATTAGGGCATTCCGGTTCGCATGCACCACAATTGATGCACTCATCGGTTATCATTATAGCCATATCAACTCTCGATATTTGGTTACTTGTTTTTTACTAATTTAATTAACGAATTAAATAACCATTAGTTTATTATACAATCATTTGCTGTATTTATTGAAAAATGATCAAACTTGAAAATAGAATAAAAGCTTTTGCTACAGTAGGTAAGATTCTGAAAGAGCTATCTGATGAAGAAAAAGAGCATATTTACCTAAGCGCAAAGAATGAAAACAGCTGGTTTACCGACGAAAACATTTCTCTTGCTCTGGAAGGTGTTCAGCGCTACCTGGAAGAAGATAAACTTCGGCAGTGGACTCAAAGTCTGCCAGAGCAACCTTCTTCCGTAAAGAAGGTAGGTGTAGTAATGGCCGGTAATATTCCACTAGTAGGTTTTCATGATTTTTTGACTGTACTTATCAGCGGTCATCAATTGTTAGCTAAGCTAAGCTCTCAGGATAGCTTTCTGATTAAGTATATTAGTGGCATACTTACTGACATTGAACCCCGATTTAAGGAGAAGATTCTGTTCCTTGACAAATTGAAAGAGGCGGAGGCTATGATTGCTACAGGTAGCAATAATACGGCTCGGTATTTTGAATACTACTTTGCCAAAATACCGCATATTATTCGTCAAAACAGGACATCTATAGCCGTACTTAATGGAGAAGAATCTCAAGAAGAATTAAAGGAACTGGGTAATGATGTATTTCAATACTTTGGGTTAGGCTGCCGTAATGTTTCCAAAATTTATGTGCCGGACCATTATGATTTTAAAGATGTGTTAGATAGTTGGCAAGCATTTAGCCCCATTAGCTTCCATCATAAATACAATAACAATTATGATTACAATAAATCAATTTTGCTGGTAAACAACGAACCTCATTACGATACCGGTTTTGTCTTGCTCCGAGAAACACCACAACTTGTCTCGCCTATCTCTGTCATTTTTTATGAAAGGTATACGGATAATGAAGACTTAAAGAAAAAGCTGGACACCATGGAAGACAAGATACAATGTGTTGTATCGCAGCAGGCCTGGTACCCGAATAGCTTTGCTTTTGGAGAAGCTCAACAACCAGAGCTATGGCATTATGCAGATGGGGTAAATACGCTGGATTTTTTACAAAACCTATCTTAACAAAAAGCCGCTTAATAGCGGCTTTTCTTTTTTAAGCATTTATTTCTTCAGTCTCATCAAAAGACTCCACATCCTGATCTTCTTTTTTCTTACGCTTCTTTTTGACTACTACATCGTAAATATCTTTACGACGCTGCTGCAAGTTACGTACACTGCCCTGTGTTCGTAATTTCTTGAGTAACTCTAAATCCAAATCACTTACTAGAGTAGTTTCTGTATTTGGTGTAGCTTCTGCAACTATTGCATCGTGCGGAAACGAAAAATCAGAAGGTGAGAATACTGCCGATTGTGAGTATTGAATGTCCATATTCTCTACACGAGGGAGATTACCCACACTACCAGAAACAACTACATAGCATTCATTTTCAATTGCTCTTGCCTGCGCGCATCTTCTTACTCTCAGGTAAGCATTTTTGGTATCAGTCCAGTAAGGAACAAAAAGGATATCCATTTCCTGATCTGCTAAAATCCTGCTGAGTTCAGGAAACTCCACATCATAGCAGATAAGAATACCAATACGACCTGCATCTGTGTTGAATACGCGTACATTTTCTCCACCCTGTAGTCCCCAGTAGCTTTGCTCGTCAGGGGTAATATGAAGCTTATACTGAGCATCTACATTACCATCGCGGTGCAGCAGATAGCTTACATTGTACAGTTTGTGTTCCTCATATACAGGCATAGATCCCGCTATGATATTAATATTGTAAGAAATAGCCAGTTCCTGCATTTTGTCTTTAATACTTTCTGTATAATCTGCAAGCATACGCACTGCATCAGCAGCAGGAACATCTTTGAACATAGCCATGAGCGGAGCATTAAAGAACTCCGGGAACATTACAAAATCTGCATTATAACTGGAAACCGTATCTACAAAAAACTCCATTTGGTGCAACAGGTCTTCCAGAGAAACTACTCTCCTCATTTGCCACTGTACTGCCCCTACCCTTACGATAGATTTGGTACCACCAATCAGTTTTTCTGACTCATCGTAATACACATTGAGCCACTCTAAAAGGGTAGCGTAGTAATGCGAGGCCACATCTTCATCAGAATATTTAGTAATTACTTTGCGAACGTGAAAATCGTTGGCTAGCTGAAAACTAAGGACAGGGTCATAAATTTCTTTATTTTTGACTTCCTCAATATACTTTTTAGGGCTCATTTCGTCCCTATATTTTTTGTAGCCAGGGATACGACCACCGGCAATAATTGCTCTTAGATTTAAGTTCTCACAAAGTTCTTTTCGGGCATCATACAGTCTTCTTCCCAATCGCATATCCCGGTATTCAGGGTGTACAAAAACATCTGTACCGTAAAGCGTATCGCCTTTGTAATCGTGCGTATCAAATTTACCATAACCTGTAATTTCATCGTAGGTATGGTTGTCGCCAAACTTCCGATAATCAACTATAATACTAAGCGCACCTGCTACAACCTTTTCGTCTACCTCTATGCATATCTGTCCTTCAGGAAAAGCTTTTAACTGGTTTTTAAACTCTTTTTTAGTCCATGCCCCTCCTGCCTGAGCATAGACAATTTTCATGATTTCCTGAATATCATCGTAATCGCTTAAGCGAAGCTGTCTTAGCTTAAGACGATGGTGCTCTACAATCTCTTTATTGTTCATATTTAAAGTTTATTGTTTCGCTCTATAACAAGCGATTAACGCAATTTCGTTTTATTATTAACTTTTACCAAGCCCAGTCGTTTTATGAATGAACTATTTTTTTCAACCTTAAACTTTTTAATGTATGGCACTAAGAAAAGCAAATGCAGAATGGAACGGAGGACTTAAAAGCGGCAAAGGAAACGTGGCCTTAGGCAGCGGAGCCTTTGAAGGCGCTTACAGTTTCCAGTCTCGTTTTGAAGAGGGTAATGGCACTAACCCGGAAGAACTTGTTGCTGCTGCTCATGCGGGCTGCTTTAGCATGGCTTTGTCTGCAGCACTTGAAGGTGCAGGCTATTCACCTAAAAGTGTGAAGACTGAGGCTCAGGTCAGTTTAGTAAAAGAAGGAGAAGGGTTTGCAATTAATAAGATTAAACTAATTACTCAGGCTAAGATAGCAGATATTAGCAAAGAAGACTTTCAGAAGCAGGCACAAGGCGCTAAAGAAAACTGCCCTATCTCGAAAGTACTTACTGGTACCAATATAGAACTGGAAGCCAAACTGCTCTAGTTTCATAGTCATAAAAAAGGCTGCCTTTTAACTAAAGGCAGCCTTTTTTTTACTTTTCAAAAACAGTTATGGGGTACGGCCTCGCCATACTTCTATCCATCCGGTAAATTTATTTCCATCTGGCATTATCAGCTGATAGAAGTACATACCGTCAGCATTTCCTTCGCCATCCCATCCCTTATCATTGCTGTAATTGTCGGACTCATATACGATTTTACCCCAACGGTTTGTAATCAACATTTTAGCTCCTTGTTCACTATCTTCAGGAGTTAAGTTGATGATTTTGAAGGTGTCGTTATCTCCATCACCGTTAGGAGTAATAATATTCGGTATGTAAAGCTCAGCCGTGTAACGTACCTCAACTTCGTATAACAACGAGCATCCGAAACGATCTCTCACCTCAACAAAGTAAGTGCCTCGCTCCATATCATGGTATTCATAGCTATAAGGTTGAATTACTGGATTGTCGTTAACTACCTCTACCCAATCAGTAGTAGCTCCGTTAGGATCGGCCGCAATACGAACCTCATAAGGCTGACCTCCTCCCTGTATACTGTCCACCTTAATTGTTCCGTACGGTTCATTTACGTTGACAAATACAGTTTCAGCAACTGTAGCAGAAAGCTCTTCATCCCCTCCATCTATAGTAAATGTAGGTGAGCTTTCGGTACTGATGATGCCGCAGTTGGTTTGCTGTTGTACAATCTGGATTTGATAATCTCCTTTTGCCAGATTAGCAAAAGTATAGCTGCTAGGTATTGCTGAGAAAATACGTGTAGCATATGGCTGTGCCTGGTCTACACTCATGATATTGATCGTAAACTCAGTATCTTCAGCCACTACTATATTGTTCACAGTAACAGAACCGCCTTCACCAAAACAGCTGATATCTTCACTGTTATGATCAAAGCTAATAGCTACTATACCTGTTTCTGGTATGTTCACTATTCTGCCTGAGGGGCAAGATTGTTCAGCGCGTGATGCAACGACTACATTGACATCACTGCCCGTGGGTACTCCCTCTACTTCTGTACTGGTAGTACCTGCTTCAATAACTGCAGTACTCACTGTATCGCTACCTATAATGGCAAACACATCATAAGGCGCCGGCGCATTAGTAGCGGCACTTAACTGTACCTCCAATGTGGCTGTTTGTTCAGCGGCATCGCAAGTAGGAAGAGTATAGCTTATTGTATTGATCACCACGATATTTTCTACTACGCTGAATGAAGACTGACATCTAGGCGAACCCGCTTCATCAGTAACAATATACTCATACTCTCCAGCAGGAAGCTCGTTAAAAGTAGCAGAACCTACGGCAGTCTGAGTTTCATTTACTGCACCAGAAGCAGCTACTACGCGGAAGCGGTAGGTCTGGTCTTCACCTCCAATTACACTAAAGCTTACTGCTCCTTCGCCGGTCTCACAGTTGGAAGCAGTCACTGCTACATCTACCGTTTTATCTCCAAGCTCACAAATCAGATCTGAACCTCCTCCTCCATTATTGGAGCAAGTAGTAATTACTGATGTGTACAATGTATCCAGTCCATTTCCTTCGTCATCGCGAATTATGATTTCGTAGCTACCTGCAACTAGCTCTTCTGCAACGCCACCAGTAAAGAAGATAGGCGCACCTGACTCTACATTATTACCTACGATTTCTAATAAGCCTCCATTATTACATGAAGCAGGAACATTTACCGTGATGCGTCCATCACTACCTGCACATGTTTCAGGGCTAGTAGTAACAGAAGCAGTGTTTTGTACAGATATTGTTCTGACATAAGATTTGATTTCTTCACAACCTCCCTGCGCATTTTTATCTCTAACGAAGATCGTATAATCTCCTGCTGCTAAGGAGTCAGCCAAGAATACCAGACCTGGGAAGCTCCCTCCAGCGCTCCAATCAATAGAATCATGAGTAGCCACATATCGGTACTCAAAGCGCTCTGGAGTTGTAGTAGCTGTAGGGTTGATATAAACCATGAGTGCTCCATCTGCACTAGCAGGGCAATTTGTATTTTCAGATGAAATTACAAACTCTGCCTTTTCAAAACCACAGCCGCAGTCATCTTCAGGGAGTGTGGTAAATGGTGCATCTCCCTGGGTTGAGGCACCTATACCACAAGCATTCTCTGTAGTCACCCTGTACTCATATGAAGTTTCAGTATCTAAAGTAATAAATGTAGCTGTATTAGTTGTAACAGTGAGAGTTTCAACAATAGTACTAAAGCTTGCATCAGTTGCCGCCTCAACAATGTAGCCTATTGCATCAACATCTTCATCCCAGCTTACTGTAAAACCATCGCATGAGGCATTGCTGGCTTCTACATTTGTAGGGGCCAAAGGTACATCAGCAGTAGTAAAAGCTGTAGCTACCGATACATCGCTATCTCCACAAGCGTTTCTTGCAGTTACCTGGAAGGTATACTCAGAATTTATATCCAGACCTGTTACTTCCGTATTTTCAGATGTAACTGTAGCTGAGTCCACTAATAAGGCATTTTCATCAAATACTTCTACAAAGTAAGCGTCAGCATTACCAATAGCATCCCAGTTTAATATGGCACTTGTACAATTTACTGAAGCGTCTAGCCCTGATGGCTGTGCCGGTTTTTCCAAAGTAGTAAAGCTGGCGACAGTTGCAGCAGCAATTCCACAATCATTAGTAGGAACAACTCTAATATGATACTCTCTACCTTCCAGAAGACCAGTTGAAAACAAGTATGTATTGCTGGTTACTGTTTGTACTTCTATAGGACTTGAGAAGTCTGAGTTGTCATCTATCGTTATTTCATACCTCTTAGCTTCATCAGGCTCATCCCAGGTTACTTCTAAACTATTACAAGCTGCTCCATCTTCTGTCAGACTAATGGCTCCCACGCTAGCAGGCAAGTCTGCTGTGCTTGCTTCAATAATATCTGAAATATTTTCACCACAGGCATTCTTTGCAATTACTCTTACAAAATAACTACTTCCAGGATTTAGATCACTTAGAGATGCGCTACTTTTCGTTCCTGGCACGTCGTTGAACGTATCTATAGAGCTAAAAGTATTGTTTACTGAAGCTTCAACCCTATAGGAAGAAGCAGTGCTCACTGTAGCCCATTCTACTTCAAATCCATCACAATCAGGATTAGTAATAGCTTGTATCACAGGCTGCTCAGGCAGACCACTCAGATTTACTTCTACTACATTTGAGTCTGCATCATCAGAAATACCGCAGGTGGTTCTTGCTCTCACACGATAGTAGTAAGGCTCTACCTCAGTTAGGTTATCTACTTCATAAGTAGTAGCAGCAGTAATACTAACATTACTCCTAGTATCAATCACGGCAAAGGTAGGGTCAGTAGTCACATCCAGAAAATATTCTGTAGCTCCACTAACAGCAGACCATTCTGCTGTAAATTTGTCACACAAGCCGTTCACTTCTATCGCCTGGGGCGCAGGTACGGACTCAGTAATTACGCTATCAGGTGCAGAATATACAGTGAAACCACAGCTTTTATCGGCACTTACTCTATAGAAATATTTGGTAGAAGCACTAAGGTTTGTATTTACTGTAAGACTAGTACTACCGTCTGTAATAGCGTATGGATTGTAATCAGCAATCAGACTTGCCGCATTAAATAAAGTATCAGTAGCTACCTGAACATTATAGTTTGCTACCCCCTCATTACTCCAGCTAATGTCAAAGCTGTTGCAGCCAATATTGATAGCTCCATTAACCATTGGAGCATTTTCTGGAGCAGGCTCACCTATAGTAATAGTATCAGAAACAAATGTACAACCTGTATTGTCTACCAATTCTAGTACGTAATCACCAGCCACAAGTATATTGGTAGGGTCTTCAGTCGTACTAGGTATAGTAGTCGGACCTGTCCAATTATAAGTATATGGACCAGTACCACCTACTACATCAAGCGATATACTTCCGTCATTACCTCCATTACATGTAGCAGCATTTGCAATTACATTCTCGATGCTTAGTGGTGCAGGCTCAGTGAGACTAACGCTTTCACCGTGAGAACAACCTGTACCATTATCTTGTATATCAACATAATAAGTTCCTCCTGATAAGCCTGTAATGCTGGTTGCTAAGCTACCTATCGGGAAGGTTTGCTCCGGTTGAACAAGACTTCCATCTTCAAAATGATATGCTACCCGATATGGCCCCGTACCAGCAAACGATACATCAATCTGGCCATTACCTGTTTCGTTTGCATTACAGCTACTATTGGTGCCTGTTATAAAAACATTTGCACTGATGTCAGCATTTTCTACATGTATAGCCTGGCTTCTTTCACATCCCGTTATATTATCTATTACAGTAGCAATATAAACACCACCCGGTACACCAGGGTTAGTTCCATTATCTGATGGATTAGATATGTTGTTTAGCGAAGGGTCGTTATCAAAAGCATCTCCGTTGCTGTTAACCCATGCAAAGCTATAATCACCGCTTCCTCCAGTCATAGGATTAGGGAGTGGTGCTGTACTAATCACCCACCTTCCTCCAGGTGCTAGCGGATCACAAGTAGCGTCAGCACGGCCAAGAAATGAAATTTCGCTTAGAGGCTCATAAAACTCTATTTCAACAACATCGCTGCTTACGCAAGAGCCATTCGTTACTTCCCATCTGAATTCGTACATACCAAAATCACTTACCGTAACGAGGGTTGTATCATTTGTAGGTGCACTAAAACTTACGATTTCTGTACCACTAGGAGTATTTTCTAGGGTCCATACTCCAGTACCTGACGTAGGTTCGGCAGCAACAAGCTGATAGGTCAGCTCACAAGAAGCAGCATCTGTACCCGCATCCGCAGTTATCTCCTCATTTATAGTAATACTTAGTCTGCTTGTATCTGCACACAAATTAGGAGAAGTTCCCGGACTAACATATATGATTTCATAATTGTCTGGGTTACTAGCGCTAAGGTCAATTTCTCCGGTAGAAGCATTTATGGCTAATGCAGGAGCTGCGCTGAATGTCCCTCCAGGTACGGCTATAGAGACAGCAGGGTCAGCATCCCCCTGGCAAAACTCAGTAATACCTCCATAATTAAAGCTGGCATCTTCTACATCTCTGATCTCTAGCTCAAAAGTGGAGCTGGATGGACAGGTGCCAGACGTTCTATAAGTAATGGTATAAGTTCCAGGTGTACTTGCTTCCAGATTTATCTCACCTCGGCGGTCATCTTCCCACACTATACCTGCTACTGGGTCAAATGTTCCTGAAGCCCCACTTATTGATGCCAGAGGGTTTTCTGTTTCATTTTTACAATATACAGAATTAGGGAAGCTAAAACTCGCATCTTGCGTACCTCTAACATTAACTAAAACATCATAAGAAACAGCTGGACATCCACCAGACTCAGTAATTGTATTTGTCATAGTATATGTACCAGGAGCACTCTCTGAAAGGTCTATCACCCCTGTATTTTCATCATAAACTAAGCCGCTTGGTGCAGCTGAAAATTTACCAGGGTTTCCTGTAGGGCTTGGGTCAGCATCGCTTTGGCAAAAGCTTGCTTCTCCATCTATAACTCCATCATAGTCAAAAGTAGCATCCGGCGTGTTAGTAATGGTAACATTAAAAGACTGAATGTCTGTACATGAGGCTCCTATGATTTCATAAGTAATAGTATAGGTATCACCATCATTACCTACTGAAGGGTCAATTTCGCCAGTAGCTGGATCTAAAAAGCCTATAGGAAGAGCTCCTATTGAGCCAAAATTTCCTCCTGCCTGGTTTACGATTGGCGATTGCCTCCCTGCAGCCTGACAATAGGTGCCTGATGTATAGCTAAAACCAGCATCTGGTGTTTCCACTATCGTCACCTCAAACGTAGAGCTTGATGGACAGCCTCCTGTTGTCGTATGAGTAATCGTATATACGCCTGGAGTACTGTTAGTTAAGTCTATCTCGCCAGTACTACTATCCACAAACACCAAGCCTGCCGTTGAACTAAACACGCCCCCCGAGGTCACCACATTCTGAGCTACAGGATTTACTTCATCCTGACAGTAGCTGGACTGAGCATAGTCAAAGCTTGAATCTTCTACTTCAACTATCGTCACCTCATAGGTGGCCACTGAAGCTGAACAACTACCTGATGCTCCTATGGTATTGGTTACTGTATATACGCCAGCTGTACTGGCAGATAAGTCTATCTCGCCAGTACTACTATCTACAAACACTAAACCTGCTGTTGAGCTAAACACCCCTGCACTAGCACCAGCACCAAATGAAGGCGATGGATCTGTAGCATCCTGACAGTAGCTCGATTCAGCATATGTAAAGCTTGCATCAGGTGCATTAGTGATCGTCACCTCAAAAGTGCTACTGGTAGGACAGCTACCTCCAAATCCATAACTTACTAAGTAAGTACCTTCCGAACTTGTTGAAGGATCTATCTCTCCACTACCGCCGTCAATGCTTAAGCCTGAAGGAGCTGAAAATGTACCCCCAGGGCTTGCTATAAAGTCTGGAAGCTCTGGGCCTCCATCCTGACATAAGGTAGACGTCGCATAACTAAACGAAGGGTCATTAGCTCCATCAATAGTAATAGTCTGAGTCGCCACCGACGCACAGGCTCCTGTTGTCGTATAAGTAATCGTATATACGCCAGGTGCACTATTAGTTAAGTCTATCTCGCCGCTGCTACTTCCACTATTGCTACCACTATCCACAAACTCTAAGCCTGCTGTTGAACTAAACTCTCCTGCATCTCCACTAATCGTTGGGCTTACGTTAGAAGAGTATTGACAGTAGGGACTGCCTGAATAACTGAAGCTTGCATCGTCCATTTCCACTATCGTAACCTCAAACGTAGAGCTTGATGGACAGCCTCCTGTTGTCGTATGAGTAATCGTATATACGCCAGCTGTACTCCCAGATAAGTCTATCTCGCCAGTACTACTATCCACAAACACCAAGCCTGCTGTTGAACTAAACACGCCCCCCGAGGTCACCACATTCTGAGCTACAGGATTTACTTCATCCTGACAGTAGCTGGACTGAGCATAGTCAAAGCTTGAGTCTTCCACTTCAACTAACGTCACCTCAAATGTAGAGCTTGACGGACAGCCTCCTGTTGTTGTATGAGTAATCGTATATACGCCAGCTGTACTCCCAGATAAGTCTATCTCGCCGCTGTTACTTCCACTATTACTACCACTATCTACAAACACCAAGCCTGCTGTTGAACTAAACACGCCCCCCGAGGTCACCACATTCTGAGCTACAGGATTTACTTCATCCTGACAGTAGCTGGACTGAGCATAGTCAAAGCTTGAATCTTCTACTTCAACTATCGTCACCTCATAGGTGGCCACTGAAGCTGAACAACTACCTGATGCTCCTATGGTATTGGTTACTGTATATACGCCAGCTGTACTGGCAGATAAGTCTATCTCGCCAGTACTACTATCTACAAACACTAAACCTGCTGTTGAGCTAAACACCCCTGCACTAGCACCAGCACCAAATGAAGGCGATGGATCTGTAGCATCCTGACAGTAGCTCGATTCAGCATATGTAAAGCTTGCATCAGGTGCATTAGTGATCGTCACCTCAAAAGTGCTACTGGTAGGACAGCTACCTCCAAATCCATAACTTACTAAGTAAGTACCTTCCGAACTTGTTGAAGGATCTATCTCTCCACTACCGCCGTCAATGCTTAAGCCTGAAGGAGCTGAAAATGTACCCCCAGGGCTTGCTATAAAGTCTGGAAGCTCTGGGCCTCCATCCTGACATAAGGTAGACGTCGCATAACTAAACGAAGGGTCATTAGCTCCATCAATAGTAATAGTCTGAGTCGCCACCGACGCACAGGCTCCTGTTGTCGTATAAGTAATCGTATATACGCCAGGTGCACTATTAGTTAAGTCTATCTCGCCGCTGCTACTTCCACTATTGCTACCACTATCCACAAACTCTAAGCCTGCTGTTGAACTAAACTCTCCTGCATCTCCACTAATCGTTGGGCTTACGTTAGAAGAGTATTGACAGTAGGGACTGCCTGAATAACTGAAGCTTGCATCGTCCATTTCCACTATCGTAACCTCAAACGTAGAGCTTGATGGACAGCCTCCTGTTGTCGTATGAGTAATCGTATATACGCCTGGAGTACTGTTAGTTAAGTCTATCTCGCCAGTACTACTATCCACAAACACCAAGCCTGCTGTTGAACTAAACACGCCCCCCGAGGTCACCACATTCTGAGCTACAGGATTTACTTCATCCTGACAGTAGCTGGACTGAGCGTAGTCAAAGCTTGAATCTTCTACTTCAACTATCGTCACCTCAAATGTAGAGCTTGATGGACAGCCTCCTGTTGTTGTATGAGTAATCGTATATACGCCTGGAGTACTGTTAGTTAAGTCTATCTCGCCAGTACTACTATCCACAAATACCAAGCCTGCTGTTGAACTAAACACGCCCCCCGAGGTCACCACATTCTGAGCTACAGGATTTACTTCATCCTGACAGTAGCTGGACTGAGCATAGTCAAAGCTTGAATCTTCTACTTCAACTATCGTCACCTCAAATGTAGAGCTTGATGGACAGCCTCCTGTTGTTGTATGAGTAATCGTATATACGCCAGCTGTACTGGCAGATAAGTCTATCTCGCCAGTACTACTATCCACAAACACCAAGCCTGCTGTTGAACTAAACACGCCCCCCGAGGTCACCACATTCTGAGCTACAGGATTTACTTCATCCTGACAGTAGCTGGACTGAGCGTAGTCAAAGCTTGAATCTTCTACTTCAACTATCGTCACCTCAAATGTAGAGCTTGACGGACAGCCTCCTGTTGTTGTATGAGTAATCGTATATACGCCTGGAGTACTGTTAGTTAAGTCTATCTCGCCAGTACTACTATCCACAAACACCAAGCCTGCTGTTGAACTAAACACGCCCCCCGAGGTCACCACATTCTGAGCTACAGGATTTACTTCATCCTGACAGTAGCTGGACTGAGCATAGTCAAAGCTTGAATCTTCTACTTCAACTATCGTCACCTCATAGGTGGCCACTGAAGCTGAACAACTACCTGATGCTCCTATGGTATTGGTTACTGTATATACGCCAGCTGTACTGGCAGATAAGTCTATCTCGCCAGTACTACTATCTACAAACACTAAACCTGCTGTTGAGCTAAACACCCCTGCACTAGCACCAGCACCAAATGAAGGCGATGGATCTGTAGCATCCTGACAGTAGCTCGATTCAGCATATGTAAAGCTTGCATCAGGTGCATTAGTGATCGTCACCTCAAAAGTGCTACTGGTAGGACAGCTACCTCCAAATCCATAACTTACTAAGTAAGTACCTTCCGAACTTGTTGAAGGATCTATCTCTCCACTACCGCCGTCAATGCTTAAGCCTGAAGGAGCTGAAAATGTACCCCCAGGGCTTGCTATAAAGTCTGGAAGCTCTGGGCCTCCATCCTGACATAAGGTAGACGTCGCATAACTAAACGAAGGGTCATTAGCTCCATCAATAGTAATAGTCTGAGTCGCCACCGACGCACAGGCTCCTGTTGTCGTATAAGTAATCGTATATACGCCAGGTGCACTATTAGTTAAGTCTATCTCGCCGCTGCTACTTCCACTATTGCTACCACTATCCACAAACTCTAAGCCTGCTGTTGAACTAAACTCTCCTGCATCTCCACTAATCGTTGGGCTTACGTTAGAAGAGTATTGACAGTAGGGACTGCCTGAATAACTGAAGCTTGCATCGTCCATTTCCACTATCGTAACCTCAAACGTAGAGCTTGATGGACAGCCTCCTGTTGTTGTATGAGTAATCGTATATACGCCTGGAGTACTGTTAGTTAAGTCTATCTCGCCAGTACTACTATCCACAAACACCAAGCCTGCTGTTGAACTAAACACGCCCCCCGAGGTCACCACATTCTGAGCTACAGGATTTACTTCATCCTGACAGTAGCTGGACTGAGCGTAGTCAAAGCTTGAATCTTCTACTTCAACTATCGTCACCTCAAATGTAGAGCTTGACGGACAGCCTCCTGTTGTTGTATGAGTAATCGTATATACGCCTGGAGTACTGTTAGTTAAGTCTATCTCGCCAGTACTACTATCCACAAACACCAAGCCTGCTGTTGAACTAAACACGCCCCCCGAGGTCACCACATTCTGAGCTACAGGATTTACTTCATCCTGACAGTAGCTGGACTGAGCATAGTCAAAGCTTGAATCTTCTACTTCAACTATCGTCACCTCATAGGTGGCCACTGAAGCTGAACAACTACCTGATGCTCCTATGGTATTGGTTACTGTATATACGCCAGCTGTACTGGCAGATAAGTCTATCTCGCCAGTACTACTATCTACAAACACTAAACCTGCTGTTGAGCTAAACACCCCTGCACTAGCACCAGCACCAAATGAAGGCGATGGATCTGTAGCATCCTGACAGTAGCTCGATTCAGCATATGTAAAGCTTGCATCAGGTGCATTAGTGATCGTCACCTCAAAAGTGCTACTGGTAGGACAGCTACCTCCAAATCCATAACTTACTAAGTAAGTACCTTCCGAACTTGTTGAAGGATCTATCTCTCCACTACCGCCGTCAATGCTTAAGCCTGAAGGAGCTGAAAATGTACCCCCAGGGCTTGCTATAAAGTCTGGAAGCTCTGGGCCTCCATCCTGACATAAGGTAGACGTCGCATAACTAAACGAAGGGTCATTAGCTCCATCAATAGTAATAGTCTGAGTCGCCACCGACGCACAGGCTCCTGTTGTCGTATAAGTAATCGTATATACGCCAGGTGCACTATTAGTTAAGTCTATCTCGCCGCTGCTACTTCCACTATTGCTACCACTATCCACAAACTCTAAGCCTGCTGTTGAACTAAACTCTCCTGCATCTCCACTAATCGTTGGGCTTACGTTAGAAGAGTATTGACAGTAGGGACTGCCTGAATAACTGAAGCTTGCATCGTCCATTTCCACTATCGTAACCTCAAACGTAGAGCTTGATGGACAGCCTCCTGTTGTTGTATGAGTAATCGTATATACGCCTGGAGTACTGTTAGTTAAGTCTATCTCGCCAGTACTACTATCCACAAACACCAAGCCTGCTGTTGAACTAAACACGCCCCCCGAGGTCACCACATTCTGAGCTACAGGATTTACTTCATCCTGACAGTAGCTGGACTGAGCGTAGTCAAAGCTTGAATCTTCTACTTCAACTATCGTCACCTCAAATGTAGAGCTTGATGGACAGCCTCCTGTTGTTGTATGAGTAATCGTATATACGCCTGGAGTACTGTTAGTTAAGTCTATCTCGCCAGTACTACTATCCACAAATACCAAGCCTGCTGTTGAACTAAACACGCCCCCCGAGGTCACCACATTCTGAGCTACAGGATTTACTTCATCCTGACAGTAGCTGGACTGAGCATAGTCAAAGCTTGAATCTTCTACTTCAACTATCGTCACCTCAAATGTAGAGCTTGATGGACAGCCTCCTGTTGTTGTATGAGTAATCGTATATACGCCAGCTGTACTGGCAGATAAGTCTATCTCGCCAGTACTACTATCCACAAACACCAAGCCTGCTGTTGAACTAAACACGCCCCCCGAGGTCACCACATTCTGAGCTACAGGATTTACTTCATCCTGACAGTAGCTGGACTGAGCGTAGTCAAAGCTTGAATCTTCTACTTCAACTATCGTCACCTCAAATGTAGAGCTTGACGGACAGCCTCCTGTTGTTGTATGAGTAATCGTATATACGCCTGGAGTACTGTTAGTTAAGTCTATCTCGCCAGTACTACTATCCACAAACACCAAGCCTGCTGTTGAACTAAACACGCCCCCCGAGGTCACCACATTCTGAGCTACAGGATTTACTTCATCCTGACAGTAGCTGGACTGAGCGTAGTCAAAGCTTGAGTCTTCTACTTCAACTATCGTCACCTCAAATGTAGAGCTTGATGGACAGCCTCCTGTTGTTGTATGAGTAATCGTATATACGCCTGGAGTACTGTTAGTTAAGTCTATCTCGCCAGTACTACTATCCACAAACACCAAGCCTGCTGTTGAACTAAACACGCCCCCCGAGGTCACCACATTCTGAGCTACAGGATTTACTTCATCCTGACAGTAGCTTGGCTGAGCATAGTCAAAGCTTGAATCTTCTACTTCAACTATCGTCACCTCAAATGTAGAGCTTGACGGACAGCCTCCTGTTGTTGTATGAGTAATCGTATATACGCCTGGAGTACTGTTAGTTAAGTCTATCTCGCCAGTACTACTATCCACAAACACCAAGCCTGTTGTTGAACTAAACACACCCCCCGAGGTCACCACATTCTGAGCTACTGGATTTACTTCATCCTGACAGTAGCTTGGCTGAGCATAGTCAAAGCTTGAGTCTTCTACTTCAACTATCGTCACCTCAAATGTAGAGCTTGACGGACAGCCTCCTGTTGTTGTATGAGTAATCGTATATACGCCTGGAGTACTGTTAGTTAAGTCTATCTCGCCAGTACTACTATCCACAAACACCAAGCCTGTTGTTGAACTAAACACGCCCCCCGAGGTCACCACATTCTGAGCTACTGGATTTACTTCATCCTGACAGTAGCTGGACTGAGCGTAGTCAAAGCTTGAGTCTTCTACTTCGTTTACAGTAACTGAGATACTACTTGATGCCGTACACCCATTTGCATCTGTTACTGTATAAGTTAAGTTATAAATTCCAGCTGTACCGGAATTAAATGTGGGGTTTCTTACATTTGTTGAAGATAGAAATCCAGTATCTCCGGTCCAATTGTGTAAAAAACCTCCTGCTCCATCTCCAGGATTTCCATCAAGTATAAGATCTTCAGATACACAAGTAGAGGCTGGTGAAGGAGAGATGCTAGTTGTTGGTGATACACGATTGTCATCAATGACAATTCCAGATTCTTCTTTCTTACAACTATTAGAGTCACGAACTGTCAGTGTGTATATGTCATGTATTAAGTCGTTAAAAATTGGACTTGCTTGATAACTAACACCACCATCTATTGAATACTCGTACCCTCCAGCACCACCGCTTACTGCCCCGCTTGCGTCTATTGATCCGCTGTAAGGTGATGCACATTTTTCATTTCCAGTAGTTACTATTGAAGCTCCATCTATAACAATATCAGCAGCAGGGACAACTTCATGTCCAAATGCCCCTACTCCATAATCCTGAGCAGGAGAATTACAATTTCCACCTACAATATATACTATATAACCTCTTCCTCCTGAAGTAGGAGGTAGGTTATTAAAAGTAATACGATTAGGAGGAGTAAAACTAACATTTATACCTTCTGGTACTACAGCGCTAAAGTTTGATTCAGTGTAAACCCAACCATTTCCAACATAAAATAGATTATACTCATAATCTCCAGTTTCTGGAGTAAAATCTCCTAAGCCAGGATTATAGACGCCACTAGCATTTACGAAGTCAATTTGTAAAGTTCCATCATTACTACCAAAACATGTTTCATTAGTAACAGCAATTGTTGCTGAACTCTCATCTTTATCAGGACAATCTTGGGCAGATGAAATTAAAGTAGTTAACAATAATACAGAGAGCAGTATGCTTTTAAAAAGATACAATTGAGTTATGTTTTTCATATTACTTACCCCTCTTGTTTGGTTCTACAACTATACCTTCTTCAGGACCAAAAACCTTTTGACAGCCTTGGCTGCTTATAACTAAGCAGTAACTGCTACCTGGTGGGACATTTAGAAACTTTACCTTTCCAGATGGTTCAACTGTTACTTTAATGTTTTTATCTACATGAAATCCTGCATCTAGCTTGCTAGGTGTATACAAATAGACTCCCCTATTTTTGTCCCATAAGTTAAATTCAAAATCATCTAAATTGAGTGGGGATGCATTGTTATTACCCATAACAAATGTTAAAATTCCATTTTTTCCCTCTTGAAATTGATCATATTCAACTTCATACTCTAAGAGTGAAGGACATTGAGCCCAACTATCACTAGGCATGGTCATGAGTAACATGCCAAGACTGATAAATAGAGTGTAAAACTTGCTCATAACAGCGTGGTTTATATGAATCTTTTTTTGCTAGTCGCACTATGGTTTTACTAAATAATATTAACTGCTATTACTATCTCTGCATCAAAAACCTGAAAAAGGTACAAGGCAATTTTTTCAGTCTTTTTTGTACTCCACTGAGATCATTGGCCTTGAAACTGCTTTTTCATAATTTTTAATAAATAGCACTTTTCTAATAGTTAATTGTACTTAGTTTTTTGGATATTGCCTATTATTCAATGTAGGCTCTGCATCTTTATTAAATTTAGAGCAATTGGGAGAGAAAATAGGATCGAGCTATGAGTGGACTAAAAAGGGGATGTAGTATAGTGGGCAAGCAATGCAGAATTTAACTTCTGCATATCAGTTTTAAGGAATATCCGGCATGATTTGATCCGGACATAAAAAAAGCCAGCACCAGATAGTCTTGTACTATCCAATGCTGACTCTTATAATAGATTGTAATATCAGCTATACAGCAGCTGTACTTATTTTTTGGGCTATCTGCTGCATTTCTTCATCAGACAGCTGAAGTTTAGGGTTGCTAAAGTTAGTATCACTCATGTCATTGATAGGAATAAGATGGATATGTACATGAGGCACTTCCAGTCCTATAACAGCTGTACTTACTCGTTCACACGGAATTACCTTATCTATCTTTGATGCTACCTCTTTAGCAAATAAATGAAGCTTAATGTATGTATCCTCATCCAGGTCAAAAAGATAATCTACCTCCTTTTTGGGCACTACTAATGTATGTCCTTTGGTAAGAGGCCTGATATCCAGAAAGGCTATGGCATCCTCGTTTTCTGCTACGATATGCGCAGGAATTTCACGCTTGATAATTTTTGTGAAAATACTAGGCATAAGCTATTTATAAAGAGATATCTACAATTTTAAACTTCATGGTGCCAGCTGGCGCTTTTATTTCGGCGGTGTCTCCCACTTTCTTGCCCAGCAGCCCTTTGCCAATAGGTGATTTCACCGAAATTTTTCCGGTCTTAAGATCTGCCTCCTCTTCAGAAACGAGGGTATAGGTCATTTCAGCACCATTTTGCTGGTTTTTGATTTTAACTTTGGAAAGAATAGATACTTTAGAAGTATCCAATTTAGACTCATCCAGTACTCTTGCGTTTCCTACCACCTCTTCTAGTTTGGCAATCTTCATTTCCAGCAAACCTTGGGCATCCTTAGCCGCATCATACTCGGCATTTTCACTAAGGTCACCTTTGTCACGAGCTTCTGCAATCTGTTTTGCGATATCTGTTCTTCCTTTGGTTTTCAGTTCATTAAGCTCATCTTTCAGCTTCTGTAATCCTTCTTGTGTGTAATAAGATATTTGTGCCATACTTATTGATGTTTAATCATGTACCACTAAAAAAACAAAAGAACGGCATACAAAAGCAGCCGTTTCTAATGGTATTGTTATTAAATAAAATATTTCTTTGTTAGTGTGCTTCTGTCTGAAGCCTCTCGCAGTGCGTTACCAAGAGCGTAAAAATAGAGAAATTAGCCAAAATTTCAACGAAAAATATAAAATCAGCCCTTGCTGCCTGCCTTATCTAGTCAATATACTAAGTTTTCGCAAAAAATGTTCTTTTATTTTTAATGGCTGCTTAAACCAGTATAATTGAACGGAGTAATGGCTAACAACTCCTGTTTAATGGTATCACTCACTTCCAGTGTCTGGATAAACTGTTTAATAGTAGCTTCAGTAATTTTTTCCTGCTTGCGAGTTAAGCCTTTGAGCGCTTCATAGGGTTGAGGATAAGCTTCGCGGCGGAGTACCGTTTGAATAGCCTCTGCCACTACTGCCCAGTTCTCTTCCAGGTCGTCTTTAATTGCCTCTTCATTAATTTCAATCTTGCCCAATCCTTTAAGCAGAGAGTGTAAAGAGATTAGCATGTGGCTGAGGGGCATACCTACATTTCTTAATACTGTAGAGTCTGTAAGGTCGCGCTGCAAACGAGAAATAGGTAGCTTTGACGACATATGCTCAAAAAGTGCATTGGCAATACCAAGATTACCTTCTGCATTTTCAAAGTCAATAGGGTTTACTTTATGAGGCATGGCCGAAGAGCCCACTTCATTGGCAATCACGCGTTGCTTAAGGTAGTTCATAGACACATACTGCCATACGTCGCGACTAAAGTCCAACAGAATTACATTGATACGTTTAAGAGCATCAAACATTGCCGCCAGCATATCATAATGCTCTATCTGTGTAGTTGGATGACTCCTGCGAAGCCCCAGGTACTGCTCAGTAAACTTGTTCCCAAATGCAATCCAGTCAAAATCGGGGTAAGCTACCACATGAGCGTTAAAGTTACCAGTAGCGCCTCCAAATTTAGCTACATGAGGAATAGCCTCAAGCAATTGCTTTTGTTGCAGTAACCTTTCATGAAATACCATCCACTCTTTGCCTACCCGAGTTGGTGACGCAGGCTGGCCGTGAGTTCTGGCCAGCATAGGAATTTCTTTCCAGCTAACTGCCTGCTCTTCAATTTTGTCCATCACCTGACTTAATAGTGGCATTACTACAGACTCCATCGCTGCTTTTAAAGAAGCAGGTATCGCTGTATTGTTTATATCCTGAGAGGTAAGCCCAAAGTGTATAAACTCCTTAGACGAAGTAAGCCCCAACTTATCCCATTGTTCTTTCAGAAAATACTCTACTGCCTTTACATCATGGTTAGTAGTTTTTTCTATTTCTTTGATGGCAGTAGCATCCGCTTCGCTAAAGTTTTGGTAAATCGCTCTAAGCTTAGGAAAAACAGAGGCATCTACCCCTGCAAGCTGTGGTAGGGGCAATTCGCAAAGCGCGATAAAGTACTCTACCTCCACCTGCACGCGATATTTTATCAGAGCATATTCAGAGAAAAATCCTGCTAGCTCTTCAACTTTATTTCTATAGCGGCCATCTACTGGCGAAATGGCAGTTAATGTATTCAAATTCATGATGTCTGATGATTTTGCGGGTCGTAATGCCCCCTCTTTATAGATTATTGGTTTGTAATACCGCGCAAAAATAGCTTAAAAAAAGGGAATATGTGAGTGCCAGGCAGAATATCCTCCTGACATATATTTAGCTCTCTAAGTAAAACGTGGCTAATAAAGTTTTTTTGTATTGCGAGCCAATCCTTAGATTTTTGCTTTCAGAAGTCCAATTTTCAAACAATTTCTTCTTCTTGAGCGAATATATAGAAGACTTTAAATTGAAAACTAATTTTAAGTAATAGATATTTCAGGATGAGCAAACAATATCATCAATTACGTGTAAGAGAAATTATAAGAGAAACAGCAGATGCTATATCAATAGTATTTGACCAGGGAGAAGAGCGTCTTCAGTATAAGCCCGGGCAGTTTCTTACTCTGATTATTCCTATAGATGGCGAAAAAGTAAGACGTTCTTACTCTTTATCAACCTGTCCGTTTTTGGACAAATACCCTGCTGTCACTATTAAAAGAGTAGCTTCCGGTAAAGTTTCTAACTTCTTGAACGATCAGCTTAAGCCAGGTGATACTTTGGAGGTGATGGAACCTATGGGCATGTTTACCACACCGCTCATTGGTACTGAACAGCGGCACCTTATCATGTTTGGTGGCGGAAGCGGCATTACCCCACTTATGTCTATCATGAAATCCGTACTGTATGCCGAACCCAAAACCAAGGTATCTTTAATCTATGCTAATCGTGACAAAAACTCTATCATCTTTAAAGAGCAGATAGAAGCATTAGAAAAAAAGTACGACAATACCTTTAGGGTTATACATATACTGGAACAGACTTCAGCAGAGTTTAGAGCACTCAGTGGCAGAATAGAACCTGTACAGCTTGGGCAGCTCCTGCGAGAATTACCACAACATCCGCCAGAAGATACAGAGTATTTTGTATGCGGACCTAGCGGGATGATGCAAAATGTATTGGAAGGGCTAAAAATGCTCAATATTGACCCCCACCGCATTCATAAAGAAAGTTTTGTGGCTGGAGTTACATCTCCTGCAGGTAATAAATCACAGGAGTTTATCCCTTCTCCTCAAAACAGTGAAGTAGCGGACGAAACCAAATATAGCGCAGCGGAAGAAAGTGTAATTGGAGCCTACAAAACAGAAAACATGAGCGTAAAAGAAGCTCAGGAAGTTACTGTAGTGTACGATGGTGAAGAATACACTTTTCTGGTAGAGCCAGATAGCACCATATTGCATACTGCCCTCGCTCTGGATATTGACCTCCCCTACTCCTGCCAGAGTGGCATCTGTACTGCCTGTATGGGTAAGTGCACCTCAGGTAGAGTTAAAATGGATGAGGAAGATACTCTTACTGATGGAGAACTTCAGCAAGGCTTTGTGCTTACCTGCGTAGGCCATCCGCTTACCCCTAATGTGAAGATTGTAATTGACTAACCGAAAAGACCGCCGAAATTTGTACAGCGTTGTCGCATCATCTAACTTATATATTGTAGCCAGACGCTGTAAGAAAACAACTTTGTAAACGCCTAAAAAACATATTATGCAAGACATTCAAATACCTGAAAAGAAAGCCAGAACCTTTTTACCTGAAAATTTTGAGGTGAAAGACTGGGAAACGGTAGAGCCGTATTATATACAATTACAGGAGAGAGTGCTTAACTCAGCAGCAGATTTACGCAAATGGTTTCAGGACAGAAGTGAGCTGGAATCCGTACTTTCTGAAAACCTTGCCTGGCGCTACATTAAAATGACCTGCGATACCAACAATGAAGAGATTCGTGAGGATTTTAACGTGTTTATTACCCAGATACAGCCTAAGATTGAGCCGGAAAGCAACAAACTAAATCAGAAAGCGCTGGCATCGCCTTACCTGGACGAACTCAGAAGTGAAGAGGGTTTTCCAATTATGATTCGTGAGTTGGAAAAAGAAGCTGAGATTTACAGAGAAGAAAACATACCATTAAAAACGGAAGAACAGCAAAACTCTCAGAAATTCGGTGCCATCTCTGGAGATATGAGCGTGGAGATTGACGGAAAGGAGATGACCCTGCAACAGGCAGCCAACCTCCTTCAGTCTGTAGACAGGATAGAGAGAGAAGATGCCTATCGCAAAATCACGCAGCGCAGGCTTCAGGACAAAGACAAACTTGATGAGCTTTTCAGCTCTTTGGTAGGCATACGCGACAAGATGGGCAAAAATGCTGGTTTTGAAAATTACCGTGACTATATGTTTACTGCTATGGGCCGTTTTGATTACCAAAAGCAGGATTGCTTTGACTTCCACGAAGCTGTAGCTAAGGAAGTAGTTCCTATGCTAAATGAGCTGGCTGAGGAGCGAAAGGCTTCACTTGCTTTGGATAAGCTACGCCCCTGGGACAAGGCCGTTGATCCGAGCGGAAAGCCTCCGTTGACACCATTTACTTCAGGAAGCGAGCTCACAGTTAAAACAATAGAGTGCTTCAGCAAGCTTGATCCGTATCTTGGAGAGCGTATTGCTATTATGCAGGCAATGGGCCATCTGGACCTGGAATCTCGTAAAGGCAAAGCACCAGGAGGGTACAACTACCCTTTGGCAGAAATTGGTGTACCTTTCATTTTTATGAATGCCACCTCTAACCTACGCGATATGGTTACTATTATGCACGAAGGAGGCCATGCCGTACACTCATTTTTAACCAGAGATTTAGAGCTTAACAGCTTTAAGAATACTCCTTCAGAAGTAGCTGAGCTGGCATCTATGTCTATGGAGCTTATTTCTATGGACCACTGGGATCTCTTTTTTAATGATGAAGATGATTTAAAACGTGCCAAAAAGCAACACCTGGAGCAAATTATAGAAACCCTACCCTGGGTAGCTACTATAGATAAATTTCAGCACTGGGTATACGAACACCCCCAACATAGCGCTGAAGAAAGAGTAAAAGCCTGGAATGAGATTTTCGGTACTTTTTCTGATGATGTCACCGACTGGAGCGAATTGGAAGAGGAGCGAAACTACTTATGGCAGAAGCAGCTTCATCTTTTTGAGGTTCCATTCTACTATATAGAATATGGCTTTGCCCAATTAGGAGCAGTAGCTGTATGGAGAAACTACAAAGATGACCCTAAGAAAGGTCTGGAAGGCTATAAAAATGCCCTCAAGCTAGGCTATACTCGTACAATTCCTGAGGTATACGAGGCAGCAGGCATCCGCTTTGATTTTAGCACAGAATATATCCGCAGCCTGATGCAGTTTGTAAATGAGGAGCTTAATAAAATTTAAAGAACAAGCTTTAGCTTATGGCAAATAATTAGTTTGCTCAATTATCTGGTTTATCAAATTACCTAAACAGTAAGTATATATAATTAAGGTAGGGAACCCCCTACCTTTTTTCTTGCTTTTCTAAGTGTAGACCAGCCCCATTTTACGCTTTTGCGTTAACGTATACGATTAGTTTTAATCCTACGCAGATTCACTCATCAATACGAACCCTCCATTTTTTTAGGCTATACATTTAAATTATTACAATAATATTTACATATTTATAGATATGATTATAAATTTTACATAGCCAACTCTTATGAAAGAAGCAATCCGACTATTGATAGCAGGAGTATTTATACTCTGTCTGTCAATACCTAACCTACAGGCACAATCCGGCACCAGCATTTCCGGTAAAGTGCTAGATGAAGCCAACAACAGCCCTTTAATTGGAGTAAATATTCTGGTAAAGGGAAAGGTAATTGGCACCATTACCGATACTCAGGGAAATTTTGAACTGGAGGTTGAAGAAGCTCCTCCCCTTACGTTGGTAGTTTCCAGTGTCGGTTATAACCCTAAAGAGGTTGAGATTACCCTTGCCGATACTAAAGATCTCAGCATTCTACTTAGCGAACAAACCATTTTGGGTCAAGAGGTTGTAGTTTCTGCCTCACGTGTAGAGGAGTCCATTCTACAGTCTCCTGTTTCTATAGAGAAAATGGACATTCGCGATATTCAGGCAGCGGCTGCCCCCAGCTTTTACGATCAGATTGTAAACCTTAAAGGTATAGATGTAAGTGCTCAGAGCTTAACATTTAAGTCAATAAACCCCAGAGGGTTTGGTGCTAACGGTAATACCCGTACTGTTCAGCTTATAGATGGAATAGACAATCAGGCACCGGGACTCAATTTTCCGGTAGGCAATATTGTGGGTATCTCTGAGCTTGACCTGGAGAGTGTAGAGATACTGCCGGGTTCTGCCTCAGCCTTATATGGCCCAAATGCCATAAATGGTATTATCCTTATGAATAGCAAGAACCCATTTGAGTATCAGGGTTTAAGTGCATCTGCCAAGTTAGGAGTTACTCATATAGATGGCGAAGATGATGACCCATCATTATACCAGAGCTATGCCTTACGCTATGCAAAAGCATTTAACAACAAAATAGCCTTCAAAATTAATGGTGAATTTTTACGCGCAGCCGACTTTGTAGGTGTAGACTATCGTGATGCACAAAATCTGGTAGAGCGTAGCCCTGAAGGCATAAACCCCAACGAAAGAGCAAACAATAGAACTTACGATGGTGTAAACGTATACGGAGATCCACGACTAAATGTCGGACAATTAGGTAGGGGTACTGGTGCAGAAGCATTGCTTCCTCTTGATCAGAGAGGAGACTTTACACCTACTGGCTTTACCGAAAAAGAGTTTGTAGACAATACCACAGAAAGCTTAAAACTAGGCGGCGCTATCCATTATCGTATCAATGATAAAGTGGAAGTTTTGGCACAGTTCAACCAGGGTTTTGGTAGCACCGTTTACACAGCAAATGACCGTTTTGTACTAGATGATTTCTCTATCTGGACAGCTAAGGCCGAGCTAAGAGGCAGCAACTATTTTGTGAGGGGCTACCGTACACAGGAGAACTCAGGTGACAGCTATGCGGCTAATACCCTCGCGAGCTTAATTAGCATAAACACTACCATACCCGCCTATGTACAAGGTTTTGCCGGTGCCAGGCTATTAGGTTTTGATATTGACCAGTCCCACGAGCTGGCCAGAATTGGTAGCGATCAGGTAAGAGAAGAAGCACTGCAAAGTGGCCTGTATCAGCAGTTGTACGACTCTCTCAGGCAAGTCCCTATCTCTGAAGGAGGAGCAAAATTTTTAGAAAAAACCAGCCTTACTCACTTTGAAGGTATGTACAATTTTGGCGAACAGATTAAGTTCGCAGATGTAGTAGTAGGCGCAAACTATCGTAAGTACAACCTTAACTCTGAAGGAACCCTTTTTGCTCTGCAAGATGACGGAGAAGAATTTGACATTAACGAGTGGGGGGCGTACCTGCAACTGACCAAAAAACTACTTGACGAAAAGCTTGACCTTACCGGATCTGTACGCTACGACAAAAACGAATACTTTGAAGGGCAGTTTTCACCACGCTTATCAGGTGTATATACCACTAAAGGCAACCATAACTTCAGAGCCTCCTTTCAGAGAGGTTTCCGCATTCCTACCACCCAGGACCAGTTCATTGACCTAGATGTAGTATCTCGTCGCCTTATTGGTAGCAACTCGGTGCTCGTAGACCGTTACAACTTTGAAAGCAATACCGTTTACACTACCCAAAGTATTGCAGCTGCTCAGCAGGCATATCAACTAAATGGTAACCTTGATGAGGCTAAGGCCTTACTAGACCCTGTAGAGTTTAAAGACTTTGATACCGAAAAAGTAAACACCTTTGAGGTAGGCTATAAAGGCCTCATCAACAATAAACTTTTAATTGACGCTTACTATTACTATAGCTCTTATAGTGATTTTGTGGCCGAAGTAGAATTTGCTCAGACAGCTGTAGGCGGCGATGCCAATGGAAACCCTCCCTACGAAGGTCCTGCTAATCCCGATGGCATAGTAATGCAAACTGTACCTCTACAAAGATTTGGCTTTGATGTAAATGCTGACGGCACAGTAGATGCTCATGGCTTTGCCGCAGCACTGGACTATTCTCTAAACAAAGGTTACACCATTGGAGGTAATGTAGCCTATAACAAGCTGATAGATCAGGACGACCTGAAAGTACAAGGCTTTAGAGCAGCATACAACACTCCTGAGTGGAGATACAACATTCGTTTTTCTAACAGAAGGGTTACCGACCAGCTTGGTTTCAATTTGGTGTGGAGATGGCAGGACGCCTTCCTCTGGGAGTCTTCTATAGGCGAAGGAGTAATTCCGGCTTACCAGACATTAGATGCCCAGGTGAGCTATAAGCTTCCCAGTTTAAAGTCAGTGCTCAAAATCGGAGGTTCAAATGTGCTTAACGAAAGGTACACAACTTCTTTTGCCAACCCTCGCATGGGTGCTGTCTACTACATTTCTATCACCTTTGACCAATTTTTAAACTAATATGAAAGCATTACATAAACTATATATTCCTCTACTTAGCCTGGTATTGCTCTTTGCTGCCTGCGATACCGAAGATGAGCTTATAGAAGACAGGCTGGAGAACAACCCCTTACCCGGAGAAAATACCTTAAGCGGAAGCCCAGGTACCCTCAACTTCAACAAATATGTTGCGCTAGGCAATTCTCTTACTGCCGGCCTAATGGATGCAGCTTTGTATGATAAAGGTCAGGCCAACTCTTTCCCGAATATACTGGCACAGCACCTTCAGGAAGTAGATGGAATTGAGGCAGGTAGTTTTCATCAGCCAGATATCAACTCGCTTAATGGTTACAATATATCTGTTAACCAGAGTAGCGGACAAATTTTAGGTCGCTTTTTACTGGATACCAGCATACCTGGACCAGTACCTACTATCGGCGAACCCATAACCGCCTATGAGGGCAACCGAGAGCAACTTACAAATTTTGGCGTACCAGGAGCAAGAGTTATAGATGCAGTTACTCCAGGCTATGCTCAGTTCAACCCATTGTTTGCACGCTTTGCCTCTTCTGCCAATGCTTCTATGCTTGGCGATGCCGTCAGTGCGCAAGGCAGTTTTTTTACGATTTGGCTCGGTGGAAATGATGTACTAGGATGGGCAAGTAGCGGCGGTGGCGGCGCTGATGGAGAGAAAAACCCGGAAGCGGAGCAAAGCAGTTCTGGAACACTAACCAGTATTAATAGCTTTACTCAGGCATATTCTACTGCTATCAGTGGTTTGTTGGCTAGCAATTCAGAAGCAAAAGGAGTAGCGCTAACTATACCTTCAGTTACGCTTTTACCCTTTTTTAGAGCGGTTACTTATGATCCTATCGCTCTAAACCAGGCCAATGCCGATGCCCTGAATGCTGGCTACCAGGATTATAATGATGGACTGGATGCTGCGGTAGCCTTAGGAGAAATCAGTGCTGAAGAAGCTGCTTTACGTAAAATCAACTTTCAGCCCAGCAGCAGCCCGGCAGAAACTAACCCTGTAGTAATGTATGATGAAGACCTGAGTGAAGCAGATATATCTGCCGCCTTTGGAGAAGAGCCAGGAAGCAGAGTACTGCCCAAAATCAGGCAAACAAATGCATCTGATCTACTCGTATTCAATGCTGCTTTAGTACTGGGTACAGAAGTAGAAGGAGGACTTTATGGCTTACAGGTGCCTTTAGAAGATCAGTATGTTCTTACCTTAAACGAGCAAATTATTCTAAATACCAGAATTGCTGTATTTAATGGTACTATTGCACAGATTGTCGCTAATACTGGAGGTAAAGTAGCTTTGCTGGATGTAAACCGGATTTTTGCTGATGTAGCAGGTCTGACCGCAGAGCAGGCAACTCAACTGGGGCTTTCTGCCGAGGCCGTAGCAGCAGCGGATGGTGTTCCGGGGATAGCTACTGGCGGAATAGTTCTGCTTCCAGACTTTTCTCCTAACGGTATAATTTCTACTGACGGTATACATCCCAACCCTAAAGGGCATGCCCTTATCGCCAACGAAATTATCAAAGTACTTAACCAAAGCTTTGATGCAGATATTCCTCCAATAGACATTACACCTTTTGGCACTGTAGAAATAGCTATTAACTAAATTTGACTTCTTAAAAGTAAAGCACCTGATAACCTCAGGTGCTTTTTTCACTTTACTCTATTATACCGGCATACCAATACTTTTAGCAGCCTGGTAATCTACTACAAAAACCATCTCCATATGAGGTTTGAGCACTTCCTGAAAAGCCAGATGCGCAGGGTGACGCTGGTACCTGCCCAGGTCCTGCATATGCTTGAAACTAAGGACAAAACAGTGAGTAAACCCCTGATGGTGATTTTCAGGACTAATATTTAGCCCCCACTCTATATCCTTAAGTTCTTCTACTTTTTCTTTGAGTGACAGAAATTCTTGTATCAACTTTTCTATCGCTTCATCTTCTGAGCTAGAAAGAAACTTAAATAAGACTACGTGTTTAATCATGGCTTGGCATTTTAAAGTATTCCGGGTACTGAGCCCCCATCCGCTTTTATAGTTGCACCATTAGTTGCCACTGCTAACGGACTACAGAGATATACAACTGTACTCGCTATCTCTTCAGTAGTAGTAAACCTGCCAAGTAGTGATGTGCTGCGGGTACTTTTGAAAAACTCCTCGGCTAGCTGTTGCTCAGACACATTCTCTTGGAGAGACCGCTCTTTTAAAAATTGTTGTGCCCCTTCGGTATATGTTGAGCCCGGCATTATTGAGTTTACAGTTACTTCACTACCTCTGGCTACCTGTGCTAAGCCTCGAGAAATACTAAGAAGTGCCGTTTTGGTAGCGCTATAGGCAATCATATCTTCAGGAACCAGCATTGCACATTCACTGGAAATGAAGATGATCCTTCCCCAATTGTTTTCCAGCATATTGGGCAAAAAAGCTCTGGAAAGCCTCACACTGCTCATCACATTGATATTGAACATCTCTTTCCAGTCTGCATCGTCAGTCTCGTTAAAGCCCTGCGATTTAAAGATGCCTACATTATTAATCAGGATGTCTATATCCCCTACCTGCTTAATGAGCGATCTTACTGACGTCTCATCGTTAAAATCTGCAACAATACCAGTAAGCCTGGCTGTAGCCTGGTCTTTTTTAATAGATGTAATCGCATTATCTATTCTGGTTTGGGAGCGTCCGTTTATGACTACCTCAGCTCCTTCTTTCGCTAAAAGTTTGGCTACGGCCAAGCCTATGCCGGAAGTTGAGCCGCTAACCAAAGCTCGTTTATTCTTTAAGTGTAAATTCATGAGCCAATAGTTATCCCCGCATACTAGATAGCCTTGTTAGAAACTTTCAGGTAGTTACCACTTTTCCAAACCCAACAACTTTTTACCCAAAGAATTTAACTTGGCAGTATCGTAGTTTTGCTGCTCATAGTTGCGTGGATCGCCAGGAAAAGCATAACCAGTAGGTGCCACCCGGTTCTTCCATGAGTGGATTCTCCATTGCTTCAGTTCTTCATTGTCTTCTTCGGCAGGCATCATAGAAATGTACTGCGCAATTCTTACTTTATCTCCAGACCTGTTAGGACGAATACCGTGGGGCTGAGTACTATTGAAGATAAGCAGGTCTCCGGCATTCAGCTTAACTTTTACTATCTGATCTTCCAGGCCGCTTACATCAGGTTTGAAGTGGTCGCGGTCGGCTGGTTGAGAGAGCTTCCAGGTATCATAGTTGCGATAGAGCCAGGGAATACATTGAAATCCACCCATATTTTCATCATCCTGATCGGATAGGGCCAGTACGCCCTGTACATTCTGAGGGCGGGTTTCTGGGTCGTAGTCCCAGTGAATAAATCCTTTATACTCATAACCAGGGCGAATTGGAAAGTTTAGGTTTGCACGATCTATGGTTACCCAAAGCTTTTCTGTGCCCCATACATCTACAAATGCATCATATATCTTTTGTGTTTGTCGGTTATCCCAAAGTGCCTGAGTATTGTATACTTCTACCATACCAGTGCCGGCAAGCTCTTTCATCTGTATTTCTGCCCGAGGGGAGGTATACCAACTTTCCGGTTGGTCTTTGTCTTTTTCTTCAAATTCCCATAAAAAGTCAGCTGTTTTAAGTGCCTGCTCACGGGGTATCGCATTTTTTATCACTATATATCCATTGTCTACCCAAAATTGCCAGTCTTCTTCGGTGAGTACTCTTAAGGCCTGACCATTAGAACGATCATTCAGTTGTATTTTACTACTGCTTGCCGTAGAAGGGTTGCCCGGAATTTTTTCATGATTTTTATTCGGACTTTGGCGTTCCACTGTGTGTTCATTAGTGCTTCTCATGTTGTTTGCATTTAGTAAGAGAAAAAAATAAGCTGATGAAAAACTCGGAGGAGCAAAGCCTGGGGTTAAATGAAACCCTAACTCTGCTCTTCCTGCTTCACCTAATTGTTATATACCAAAAGTACCTCTACTAAAAGCCATTTTCTTTCCCTATACTACCCACTATTTGAACAATATTGATATTTTAGCCATACAATAGCATGCTAAATGGTAATTCTATGTAATTTATCAGTATGAAGATAAAACTTGAGAAGATATCGCCCGACCAGGAAAGTTCTTTCAGCTTTATGGTTAACCCCAACCTTAGCGATTTCTTTTTCTGGCATTTTCACCCAGAATATGAGTTGGTTTTTATAGAAGGTGCTGATGGAAACCGGCATATTGGGCAGCATTTTTCTCGCTTTAGAGGAAGCGATATGGTACTAATTGGCTCTTACATCCCCCATCTCAATTTTGATTATGGCGTAAAAACCAAATACGAAAAAATAGTAGTGCATATCAGAGCAGACTTTTTATCTGGAGCTTTAGCTACTGCTCCCGAATTAAAGGTAGTGCAGCAGCTTCTGAAGTTATCGCAACACGGAATTGCCTTTGGCGAGAAGACTAAAAGTAGTATAGGCCCCAGGCTCAAAAAGCTGCCAGAAATGGAGAGTTTTGATCAGTTTTTAGCTTTACTGGATATTTTTAAATGTTTAATGCACGCAGAAGATAAAGAGCTATTACATGATAAGGCAGTCAAAAACCAGTATACTCGTAAAGATCAGGACAGACTTCATGACATTTATGACTACATAGACCAAAACTACCAGCAAAAAATTGAAATAGCAGAGGTAGCAAGCATTAGTAATCTCACCAATGCTGCATTTTGTCGTTATTTTAAAAAAATGACCAAGCTTACTTTTACCGAGTTTGTAAACCATTACCGGATTGATAAGGCTAAAAACCTTTTGCTATTGGATAAAAATGTAACAGAGGTCTGCTTTGAATGCGGATTTGAGAGCTTGTCTTATTTTAATCGTACTTTCAAAAAAGTGACGGGCATGAACCCACTTGCTTTTAAAAAAGAACACCTGCAATAAGCAGGTGCTGGTATGAATTTATGCTGAAAGTTAGTTAGGCTTAGGAAGAAGCTTTAGCAGCTGGCATGTCTTCCTTAGCCAGTTTCTCTTTAATATCTGCGATAATAGGAATAGCATGTAATTTACCATTCTCAATAAATACTTTAGCGGTTTCCTCACCACCTATTACTGAGCCCCCCATGTATATTCCGGGTATATTGCTCTCGTAGGTTTCAGGGTTGATTTGCGGAATAAGCATTTCGCCATTAAGCTGTACTCCAACTCTGCGCAAGAACTTGGCATCAGGGTGGTAACCTACCATTAAGAACACAAAATCTGCCGGAATTACTGTTTGCTCTCCAGTATCCAGATTTTTGATATGAACTTCTTTTTCGGTGATTTTAGTTACCGCACTTTTAAAGAAGGTATCTACTTCATTTTTCTTTACTCTGTTTTCTATATCTGGTACTATCCAGTACTTGGCAGTTTTATCAAAGCCTTCAAACTGATGGACTACAGTTACATCTACCCCATTACGATACAGGTCCAGAGCGGTTTCAATCGCCGAGTTAGCGCCCCCTACTACTACAGCTTTTGTACCGGTGTAGCGATAAGGCTCATCATAATAATGAGTTACATGAGGGAGATCTTCTCCGGGAATATTAAGTTCACGAGGAATATCGTAATAACCAATTGCCAGAATTACTTTGCGAGCACAGTATTCTCCCTGATTGGTCTGGAGTACAAATAGTTCATCTTGCTGCTCTATGCCCTGTACTTCAGTAAATGTTTTTACATTTAGCTTTAAATGCTCTACTACTTTACGATAATATTTTAAGGCCTCTGCTCGGCTGGGTCTCAGGTTGAGAGAAGGAAAAGGTATGTCTCCTATCGCGATGTTATCTGCGCTGGAGAAGAATGTCATGTCTATAGGATAACGACGAATAGATTCGGTTATGCTACCTTTATCTAATACGGCATAGCTCAAACCATTCTTTTGTGCCTCAATGCCACAAGCCAGACCGCAAGGACCAGCCCCAACAATGAGTACATCATAAATATTCATGCTTATCTAATTTTGAATAATACTTCTTTTTGTGATTGGTAGTGCTGTGGCGGCAAATATACAACAAAGAGAAACAAGATGGTGTTCACTGTTGCCTACCCCTCCGCCGCTTTGTGTTTTACAGGACTAAATTTTACCTGTAATAACTCCTCACTTACCTCCCATAACCTACGTGCATTATAGTCATTGGTTGCTACTTTGGTTGGGCTAGCCGGCTTTTTGTTCTTAAAATACAGGCCGTTTGCAGTATAACCTTCTTCGCTGCTTGCCAGGTAAATAGTAGTTTCCGCACCTTTTTCTTCGCTAATCATAAAAGGGCGAGAAAGCTTCATAACAAAGCCAAAGAAACCAGATACGCCTTTACCAAAGTTGGAGGCAATAGCTCCGGGGTGCAGTGTATTGCTTACTGTCTGTGTGCCTTTAAGTCTTTTTGCCAGCTCGTGGGTAAAAAGAATGTTGCATAGCTTTGAGTTAGCATAGGCTTTAAGGCCATTATACTTTCTCTGCATTTGCAAGTCGTTCAGATCAAAATTGGCAAAGCGGTGAGCCTCTGAAGATACAGTAATAATATTACCTTTCTTACTCGCCAGTACTTTGTCTATCAGCAAATGGGTAAGCAGAAAAGGAGCCAGATGATTTACGCCAAAAGTCCACTCAAAACCATCTTCTGTCGTTTCTCTATCATTACCCATAATCATACCTGCGTTATTGATCAGAACATCAATTCTGGGGTACTCAGACCTAATCTTGGCAGCAGCCTCTTTAATCTGTTTTGTAGAACTTAGATCGGCCAGCACTATATCTACTTTATCATGACCACATACTCTAAGTATATCCTCTCTGGCATTTTCAGCTTTTTGCTCATTACGGCAAAGCATGATAATGTGTGCCCCCTTCTTGGCTAACTCTCGGGCAGTTACTTTACCAATACCAGAGTTGGCACCAGTAATCAAGCAAATCTTATCTTTCATAAAAATCAGATGTATTACTCCTGTAAATCTCTATTTTGGCTCCCTTTGTTTGAAAAATGAAGGAATATTAGAGGTAAACAGGTTTAGAGAAGAACTTGACTTTGTGGTAATCAGACTCACTAGAAAAATCTTATGCCAGATTCCACTCTTTACGGTTTTCCCTTTCCAATAGCGCATTGGCTTCTTTGTCTCCTCTAAACTTTTCTTTCTTTGAGTTCCACTCAAGCGCTCTGCCCCCTAGCCGAAAAGAGATTAGCCCCAGGTGCATAGGTAGCGTCATTTCGCGGGCATAGGCAAGATGGCTTTCTGGCAAAGTTCTGTTTTTTACTGCATCTACAAAATTCTGTTGATGACCAGGAGATCGCGCAATAGTCTGTTCTATTTCAGGTATGTCTTCCATTACCTCACCATTGATACGAAGCTCGCGGCGGCTGTAATCGCAAAGCAGTGTACCTTTGCTACCCTCAAAGTAAGCTCCTATTCCACGACCTTCAGCACCAGGAATCTCGGGCACTTTAGAGGTCCAGTATATGTCCAGATTATCAAATTTGTAGTCGATATTAATCCATTCGGGTACGTCGGCAATACTATTTTTAGGAGCCTCACCTTCAGCTCTCAGACTTTTTAGGCCGCCAGGTTGCACAGACCACCATACTACATCGGCGATATGGCACCAGAAATCCTGAAACATACCTCCTGAATAATCCAGAAAATAGCGAAAGTTAAAGTGACATCGTTCCGGCATATACTCAGTGTAAGGGGCTGGCCCCAGCCACATATCCCAATTCAGATTTTTAGGTACAGCCTGCACCTTGGGTTGACCTAATTTAGGCGTATCCCCAGTCTTCCAGAGGCGTACCTTACTCACTTTACCTATAGCTCCTGCCTGTATCAGTTCTGCTACGCGATGGTAATTGTCTCCGGCATGAATTTGGGTGCCCAGCTGAAAAATTTTGCCATGTCGTTCCATGCTTTTCAGCATCTGTTGCCCTTCTTTTACGCTATAAGCCAGGGGTTTCTCTCCGTACACATCTTTGCCTGCCTCAAAGGCCAGCATGGCAATCTGAGCATGCCAGTGGTCGGGGGTAGCGCAAGTGATAGCATCAATATCTTTATTTTCCAGCAGTTGCCTAAAATCGCTGTAGCCGCTTACCTTTACCCCCGGCTGTAGTTCTCGGGCTTTTGCCAGCCCCTTGCTCAGGTGCAGATTGTCTACATCGCAGATCGCTACCACGTCAACTTCAGGAAGATTGGCAAACCAGTTGAGATGGGCCATACCCATACCGCCCACGCCAATATGAGCTACTCTTAATTTATCGCTAGGCGCTACTTTTTTGTTGAAGGGAAACATGCTGAGGCCCAGGGCTCCCAAGCTACTTTGCCTGATAAACTTTCTTCTTTTAATCGGATGTTGCATAGTGTAGATTAGTGTATTACAAGAGTTGTCCGGATAGTATATACCCCGGCTCAGGTTTATTACTTAGGAAAGATAAAAAAATAGCCGATAAGAAACGATGATCTTATCGGCATAACCTAGTTCTTTGTGGGTAGAGCTTAGGCTTGATGAGCATATTTACACCTTTAACTGTTGGTTATATCGGCTTGTTAGTTCTGCTACCTTGACTAATAACTCCGGGTTACGCTCTATTCCATTACCTACTACTATTATATCAGCACCAGCCTCATAGGCTTTCGCGGCTTTATGGGCGTTGTCTATTCCACCACCTACTATCAAAGGTACATCCACCGACTTTCTGACCATGCTAATCATTTTACTACTGATAGGGCGCTCTGCTCCACTTCCGGCATCCATGTAGATAAGCCCCAGCCCTAACATCTCGCCAGCAACGGCAGTACAGGCAGCTACAGAGGGTTTATCAGATGGTATAGGTACCGTATTACTCATATAAGAAACGGTAGTAGCATTACCTGACTCCACGAGCATATAGCCGGTAGGAATTACCTCCAGATTGCTACGTTTGAGTACAGGTGCCGCAACTACGTGCTGCCCAATGAGGAGGTCAGGGTTTCTACCAGAAATAAGCGATAAAAAAAGAATAGCATCAGCCTCAGGTTCAATATGCATACTACTACCCGGAAAAATAACCGCTGGGATATCTGTATGCTCTTTGATCAGCCGGATAATCTGGCCAAAGTTATTGCCAGTAATTAAGCTGCCTCCAACAAAGAAGTAGTCTACTTTATTTTCTACTCCCATGTTAATAATACGCATACAGGCTGTATGCCCCTCAACTTTGTCGGGGTCAATCAGCACAGCAAAGCTTTTCTTTCCTTCTTTCTGACTCTCTATGAGGCTTTGATGTATTTTAGTCTTCATCAATAAGATTATTGTCTCGCAAGAATTGCATAATTCTTTTTCTGAATACTGCAATCAATATTACTATAAGCTGCTCTCTTATCAGACGAGAAACTTTAGACTCTTTCTTCATTTTCACCTTGGGCAGTGGGTTATTATCCCGCTCTTCAAACTCCAGGCTTCTACCTTTAAAAGCGCTTTTTAGTATTTTGTAAACCACATAGGCAGAAACTCCGGCTACTAATAAGCCTGCTCCCCACTCCTTTAGCTTCTGGATATCTTCTTCGTCCAAATCAATTGAGTCCTGTAAGCTGGCAAGTGCATCAAAAAGGATTTCTTTTTGCTCATCCAGTCTTTCTGTTTCTTTGCTCATAGTCATGATTGTTAAAATAAAAAATTGTGTGAACTATTAGAGTTCTTTTAAAAATTACCTGAAAAGCAAGTTATAGATGTTACCGGAGATAAGCAATAATTATATATTAAGCCTTTCCCCAAATCAATATTGCTCTTAAAGTATTCGGTTCAGGTATATAAGTATGAAAGGTACCAGAAAGAACATGAGCACTATGTACAGAAAGCCAAACAGGCGATTGCGCTGGGTGAGCTTGCCAAAACGCCCCGAAAGTAGCCCCGGAATTCTTCTTAAGGGTTTGTAAGGAAGAAATACCAGCACTCCGAATGAGTTGAAAAGAAAATGTACTAATGCAATGCTAATAGCTGCTTCTGACTTAAACAAGGCTGCAATCAGGGCAGTAACGGTAGTACCTATGTTGGCACCAATAATAAACGGAAACGACTTCTGTAGAGAAACCTTACTGGTAGCTACCAGGGGTACCATTAGCGAAGTAGTGATGGAACTGGACTGTACTGCCGCGGTAATAACACTCCCCCAGGCAAAAGATTTATAGGGATTGTTAAACACATAGTCCTGCATGTGGTCTTTAGACTTACCTATAAGGGAAGTATAAATAATCTGCGACATAATTTTGATAGCCGCAAAAAGGAGTACGAAAGATAGTATTACTAATATCCAACTATTGTCTATGGCTTCCGTTAAGTAAGCGCCAACACTCATGCTTTCCTCTGCTGTAACCTGTGTCTGAAGCTGAGGGTCTGAGGAAACCTTTACCAACCATGCAGCCATGGTATTGCTTACACCCGATAAAAAGTGGTAGTAGTATTCAAGCGGAAACAAAATGATTGTCAAGATAATGTTGTACACATCATGTATAGCTCCGGCACTGATGGCTTTTCTAAATTCGCGCTTGCTGGTAATAAAGCCCAGAGAGATAATGGTGCTGGTAAGAGTTGTACCAATGTTTGCTCCCATAACAATGGGCACGGCAGAGGAAAGACTAAGAGCCCCAGAGCCCACCAGAGCTACAATCATAGCAGTGCTGGTAGAGCTACTCTGAATAATGGCTGTAAGTAACAACCCAATAAACAATCCGACAAATGGGTTATCGGTAATAGACAGTAAGGTCTCCGCAGCACTTTGCCTAAGTGACAGGAAGGAGTTACCCATGATATCCAATGCCAGCAGAAACAACAATATCGCTAAAATCACGATAAGTGACTTCCCAAGTGTCATCAGACTATCTTTCTTCTTATTTTGTTCAATAACTTTCACTCCTGTCCAAATGAATTTGACAGCCGATACAAACTTACTATCTTGTTTTGTGATCAAGCGTGTTGTGTGCGTATACGTATAGCGTTAGAGCCAGAAAGGCTATAAAGTGCAAAGCTATGAAGCAGAAGCCAAAATTACTCGTGTTTATTGTGAAGCAATTGTTAAGTTTTTTCTTCTGTCATACTTTTGTCCTATCTCGCAATTTTATAAAATTTTGTGAGTACAGGAAAATTTTAAGAGGTTTTCTATTATTCATAGTTTTGAAGTAGAATACTTATATACTCAGAGCTTTTAGCCCAATTATATTAAACAAACCTTAGTGTGCGCTATTTTTTAAAGATTAGTTACAAAGGAAGCGAATACCATGGCTGGCAGGTGCAGCAAAACGCTAGAAGTGTACAGGGCCTTATTAACGAAACGCTTAGCAAAATACTGGGAGAAGATATTAGCGTAGCCGGTAGCGGACGTACAGACACTGGCGTACATGCCCTGGAGCAGTATGCACATTTTGATACGCCACAGCTATTAGACTTACAGCAACATTTGTATCGTTTTAATGCCCTTTTGCCAGACGATATTGTCGTACACGAAATATTGCCGGTACAGAAAAACGCACATGCCCGTTTTGATGCTCAGTTAAGAAGTTATCAATACCATATTCACCAGGAAAAAAATGCTTTTCTAAAGGGCTATAGCTATTACTTCCGCCCAGAACTTGATATACTGCTAATGAACCAGGCGGCAACAAAACTAGCTTGCGGCCAAGAACAGGATTATGCCTGCTTTAATAAGTCGGGCGGAGGTCAGGAAAATACCCTGTGCCGTATAGATCAGGCACATTGGCTGCAGAAAGAGAATAGTAGGCTGGTCTTTCATATTTCTGCTAACCGTTTTTTAAGAAATATGGTAAGAGCTATAGTAGGCACCATGCTGGATATTGGAAGCCGAAGAATAAGCCTGGAGCAGTTTGATGAAATTTTGCATAGCGGAAAGCGTAGCAAAGCTGGTCGTTCGGTACCAGCAGAAGGCCTCTACCTGAGTGAGGTCTGCTACCCGGAAGAAATTTTTACCGTTGTCTCGTCATTTCGTACAACTTAGCAGCAGCTTTTGAGTATTAATAGTTATGAATAAAGAAAAAACCAGCAGTGGCGACATTATTGACCTTGATGTACTCCGCAGGATATTTCAGTTCGTAAAGCCTTATAAGTTTCGCTTTTACAGTCTGGTAGCCCTTACCATACTGGTTGCTTTTCTGGCTCCAGCCCTACCCTTTTTAGTACAAAAAGCGATAGATGGCTATATACTTGCCGGTGATTATCAGGGGCTGGTGTATATGACTATAGCTCTGGTATCGCTCTTAGTAGTACAGGGTGTAGTGCAGTATTTGCATACCTTTTTATCTGGCTGGTTAGGTCAGCATGTAATTAAAGATATACGTATTAAGCTCTATCAGCATCTGCTTAACCTCAGACTCAAATATTTTGACAATACACCCATTGGTAGGCTGGTTACCCGAAACGTATCTGACATTGAAACCCTATCCGATATTTTTAGCCAGGGTGTGGCAGCTATTATTGGCGACTTCTTACAAATTATTGTCATACTTAGCGTCATGCTCTACATAGATTGGGAGCTTACTTTAGTGAGTTTGTCTACGCTTCCTCTGCTCATTTTAAGCACTTATGTATTCAAAGAAAAAATAAAGGTAGCTTTTAACGATGTGCGAAATGCTGTATCTAACCTTAACTCTTTTGTACAGGAACATATTACCGGCATGAGCATCGTACAAATATTTGGTAGCGAGAAGCTTGAGTCTGACCGGTTTAAAGAAATTAATGAAGAACATAAACAGGCACACCTTAAGTCTGTAATGTACTACTCTATTTACTACCCTGTGGCTGAAGTCATACAGGCTACTGGCATTGGTCTATTGGTATGGTACGGGGCGCGCGGCGTACTTAATGATGACGTAACTATTGGTATTTTGATAGCCTTTATTATGTACATCAATATGTTTTTCCGCCCGATTCGGCAAATAGCTGACCGCTTCAACACCCTTCAGCTAGGTATCGTAAGTTCTTCCCGGATTCTTAAAATTCTGGATAGCAATGAGCATATCCCTAATAATGGAACTCATGCTCCTGACCATATTAATGGTGAGGTGGTCTTTAACAACGTCTGGTTTGCCTACAACGAAAGGGACTATGTGCTCAAAGATATCAACTTTGATGTAAAGCCAGGCGAAACCCTGGCATTGGTAGGCGCTACCGGTGCCGGCAAATCTTCAGTGATCAACCTTCTGAATCGTTTTTATGATATTAAGCGCGGAGATATACTGATAGACGGTGTAGAAATTAAAGAATATGATCTGAACATTCTGAGGCATCATATCGGTGTAGTATTGCAGGATGTATTTCTGTTCTCCGATACGATAGAAAAAAATATTACCCTCGGAAACCCTGACATTAGCCGTGAAAAAGTAATTGAAGCCGCTGAACTGGTAGGGGCACGTAAATTTATTGAGCGCCTGCCCGGAGGATTTGATTATAATGTTATGGAAAGGGGCGCTACACTCTCTGTAGGCCAACGCCAACTGATTTCTTTTGTAAGAGCAATGGTTTATAACCCTAAAATTATTGTTCTGGATGAGGCAACTTCATCAGTAGATACTGAAACAGAAGAGCTGATACAGGAAGCGGTAGCCAAACTGATGAAGGGAAGAACCTCAATTGTTATTGCCCACCGTTTGTCTACGATACAGAGTGCCGATCAGATTATAGTTCTGGACCATGGCGAAATCAAAGAGAAAGGAACACATCAGGAGCTTTTAGATCTGAAAGGCTATTATGCTCAGCTCCACCAGATGCAATACAAGGAGGTAGTTTAATCCACTACCCCCCTCTTCTACAGTTTTATATTCTGATTCTTTCAAAAGCCTGAGCGTCTAATACCGCAATAGCTACCATATTAACAATCTCTCTAATGGTACTTCCTTGCTGCAACACATGTACGGGGCGGTTCATACCCAGGAGTATAGGCCCAATAGCTTCAGCTCCACCAATCTCCATCAGTAGCTTATAAGCTATGTTACCAGAGGTCAGGTCAGGAAAGATAAAGGTGTTTGCTCCTTCATCTACCAAACGGCTGAAGGGGTACAGCTCTCGCTGCATTTCGGTATTTAGAGCTGTATTTGCCTGTATATCACCTTCTATAATCATGTCAGGCCAGCGTTCGCGCGCCATAGTTACCGCTTTAGCTGCTTTAGCAGGCACATCTCCCTTGCTGGAGCCAAAGTTAGAGTATGATAAGGAAGCGATACGAGGAGTAATGCCAAAAGAATTGACCGCAGATGCTGTGAGACCAATTATATCTACTAACTCTTCAGCACTAGGGTTTACATTTACTGTAGTATCTGCAAAGAAGAATGTTCCCTTTTTGTTAGAGATAATATACATCCCAGCCACACGTTTCACCTCATTACTAACTCCAATTACTCTCAGAGCCGGTAGTATAGTTTTAGGGTAGTCGCTGGTAAGACCAGAAATAAACGCATCAGCCTCTCCTACCTTTACCATAGTGGTGCCGTAATAGTTACGAGAACGCATCAGGCGGCGAGCCTCATAGCGTGTCATTCCCTTACGCTTTCTTTTTTCGTAGAGCAGATCTCCAAAGTCACCTATCTTTTCGTCGTCTGCCTTTGCCGGGTCTATTATCTGACAGGCAGAGAGTTCCAATTTGTGGTCTGCTATCAGTTGATGAATTTTTTCTTCATTTCCTAAAAGTATAGGTATGGCTATCTGCTCATCCTGAAGTATCTGGGCAGCTTTTAGAATCTTCTGATCTTCGGCTTCAGCAAAAACAACTCTTTTAGGCTGCTTTTTCGCTTTACTAATCACCTGCGACATCAACTTTTGATCTATACCGATACGCTGCTGCAACTCTACATGGTATTGCTCCCAATCTGTAATATGTGTTCTTGCTACCCCGCTATCCATAGCTGCTTTGGCTACTGCCGGTGAAATGACAGTTATCAGACGAGGATCTAAAGGTTTGGGAATAAGGTAATCTTTTCCAAAAATTATTTTTTCGCTGCTGTAAGCTTTATTGACAATCTCTGGAGTAGGTTCTTTAGCAAGCTTTGCCAGTGCTTTTACCGCGGCCAGCTTCATTTCTTCATTAATTGCTGTAGCACGCACATCCAGAGCTCCTCTAAATATATAAGGAAAGCCTAATACGTTATTTACCTGGTTAGGATGATCAGAACGTCCTGTAGCCATCACAATATCCTCACGACTTGCCATTGCCAAATCATAATTGATTTCAGGATCTGGGTTTGCCAGTGCAAAAACTACCGGATTATCAGCCATAGACCTAATCATATCCTGAGAAACGATATTGGCTGCTGACAAACCTAAAAATACATCCGCGCCTTTCATTGCTTCAGCCAGGGAGTTAACATCACGCTTAGTCGCAAAGATAGACCTGATCTCGTCCAGGTCTTCTCTGCCTTGTTTAAGCACTCCGTTAATATCGCACATTACAATATTCTCGGTCTTTACTCCCAGCATATTAAAAAGGCGTGTACAGGCCATAGCAGAAGCTCCTGCACCACTAACTACCAGCTTTACCTTCGAGATATCTTTCTCTACCAGTTCCAACGCATTAAGCAATGCTGCTCCGGTAATGATCGCTGTGCCATGCTGATCATCGTGGATCACAGGGATATTCATCTCCTTTTTCAGCCTTTCTTCAATTTCAAAACATTCCGGAGCTTTAATATCTTCCAGATTTATTCCACCGAAAGTCGGCTCTAATGACTTAACTACTTTTACAAAAGCATCTGGGTCAGTTACGTCAACTTCAAGGTCAAAAACATCTATTCCTGCGAATTTTTTAAAGAGTACCCCCTTCCCTTCCATTACTGGTTTAGAGGCTTCCGGTCCAATATCACCAAGGCCCAATACAGCGGTACCGTTGGAAATTACGCCCACTAGATTACCCTTGGCTGTATACTTATAGACATTTTCTTTGTCAGCAGCTATTTCTTTACAGGGCTCAGCTACCCCAGGAGAGTATGCAAGTGCAAGGTCAATCTGAGAACTTAATAGCTTGGTAGGGACGACCTCTATTTTTCCGGGTTGGCCTTGAGTATGATAATTTAAGGCATCTTCTCGCCTTATCTTAATTGATCTGAATTGTTGAACTTTTCCTTCCAATTTTCTTCTTTTTTTGGGTACCGTAAAAGTAGCAATTATTAGCCATCTACTCTTCAAATCTAAAGAAAGAAAAGGGCATAAAAAAAGCCACGTTTAACTCGTGGCCTGTTTCTGATTTATTTCAGAGGCTGTTTTAAAGGTATTGAGGATGGCCTCTATCTCTCTTATGAACGGTCTCTTCTGTTTACTGGGGCTATAAACAAAGCCTTCTATGTAATAAAGTCTGCCACTATCTTCATCTACAAAAGTGTAGCTGAGGAATGGTCCACCCATAGAGTTGTTAGTTAGTTTCCATAAGCCTCGGGTTTCTATAGCATACTTGCCATTAAAGTTGACTGTATCATGCTCTATAGGAGCCAAAGATTGTACAGTCATATGAGTAGTACTATCATCAGCCAGATACTGTTTTGCAATCTGCTCTCTAAACTCCATAATGCTCTCAGGTTTAAAAGCCTCTTCTGAAGTATAGTCTTTGTAAGCTACAATGATACTTTTATCAACTTCATCTCCTAGATTTCTAATCCACACGAAATTGTCAGCATCTTTTCTAGGTACCTGCTCATAACCATAGGGTACTTTCAGGTAAAATTCATACTCCTCTAACAAGTAACGGTTGACTGTTTTTCTTTCGTTGGCTTTATAAAGGTTTTGTCTTAAACGATTAATCTCAACTTCATGAAAGTGATTTCTGACCTCTTCCCGGTTGTTCTTTAAATTATCAATAAGCGCATCTTCTGATGTACCAAACAGGAAAAGTACCTCCTGACCTTTAGCAAACTGGTTTTTTTTACTAAACTGAAACAGGTTTGGATCTTCTTCTATTCTTGAGACTGAGGATTGCGTAAAATAGCTTTTCATCTTTTTTCCAGCCATACTTTCGTTATCAAGAGTGGCTACAAAAAGCATATTTTTAGCATTCTTCAGTACCTTGTTTAGTTTAAAGGGATCTACGTACCTCACAGAAAAATAAGGTTCGGGTTGAGGTAGGCCAGGCATGGCTTTAAGAAAAGTTTGACGCAGTTCATCTCCCAGATCTCCATGCCATAAAGCAGAGTCCATAACGAGTACTACTTCTCCGGCAGCTCCACGGGCCGTAGGTAAAGTATCAGTAGATGAACTACCTCCTTCGCTACAAGCCCCAAACAGCCCTATCAGACCAATAATTAATATTGATGGAATGTATAAGGAAAGTTTCTCTATGTTCACAATCGATAAATTTTAGTGTTTGCAAGCTCAAAATACAATAATGAGTCTTTTTCACCTTGTATAACACAAAATTTCTTTTTCAAGTTGTGTTCAGAGAAATAAAATACTATCGCCCGATGATCAGCTTTTGTCCCGGCTTAATATTGTTGCTCGTCAGGTTGTTGAGCTCTTTAATCTTAGCCACACTCAAACCTTGATAACGCTTAGAAATCTCCCAAAGTGAGTCTCCAGGTTGCACAAGGTGGATTTTGCTGTTAGGTACAGGACGACTACCTCCTGAAGAGGCTAACTGACTGGCACTAGGCTTTACCCAAATCGCTAACTTCTGTCCGGCATAAATACGGCTTCCACGGATATTGTTCCAAGAGCGTAAATCTGACAGGCGCACACCATGGCGCTCTGCAATTACACCCAAAACATCTCCACTACGAACACGGTAATATACCTTCTCACGATTATAAGTATTACCGGCTTGCTTCTGAGCTACCAAAATCATCTGATCCTGCAATTCTTTGGTACCTGAAGAATCTAATATGGCTGCGGTATTGGCTGCTATAAAATCATACTTGTCTGCTGGTATGAGCAAAGGATAGTTCTTCGCATTTTCAGGAACAGCCTTTCTTTTTAGTTCAGGGTTTAAGCGAGTTAGATCTTCTTCGCATACATTAATCTGCTCAGCCAGGGCTTTAAGACTTACAAACTGACTTACCCAGAGTGTATCTGTTTCCATAGGGTATTCAGGTAATTCTTCTCTTAAGTTATGCTCATCCAGATAGTTTAAAGTATACAAAACAGCTACAAACTGAGGCACATAGCTCCTGGTCTCACGTGGTAGATAATTGTAAATTGACCAGAAATCTCTTTTATAACCTGAACGACGTATTGCTTTACGAACATTGCCTGGCCCGGTATTGTATGCAGCAAGCGCCAGCTCCCAGTCATCAAACATATTGTAAAGCTGCTTAAGATATTTGCAGGCTGCTTCAGTAGATTTTTCAGGATTCATACGCTCATCCACGTACCAGTCCTGATCCAGACCGTACATACGTCCTGTGCTGGGCATAAATTGCCAAAGTCCCATTGCTCCTACTCTTGACTTAGCTTCAGGGTTAAGACCTGACTCAACAATAGAGAGGTACTTCAATTCTTCAGGGATTCCGTATTTTTTAAGATATTTCTCGAAGAGAGGAAAATAAAGCTCGGTACGGCGAACGACCATACGTGTGTAGTCCCGATTTCTGATAGTGAAGTAGTCTACAAAAGATTTTACTCTACTGTTAAAAACCAGCGGCATATCTTTCTCAAGACAGGCGATTCTGTCTTCTACCAAATCATAAGGTGCATCAGGAATATATTCGTAATCATATTTTGGCTCATATAGATTTGTTATCACAGAGTCTGTAGGAGCATCGTGAGAAAATACTGCATAGGAAGGCACACTCCCCACCGCACAAAGACAAATTACCAGAGCACCCAAAATTTTTAACATCACCTTATTGATTTAGCTTTACTTTCAAAAATCTGTATTTGTATGACTACAAAATCCATACAAAATATGAAAAAAGTTGGGATATTTAAAACGTATTTAGCAGTAAGACATTGCTTTTATCCTAAATTATCTAAAATATGTTTAGATAATGCAAAAAGTTTTTCTTCCTGAAAGGAGGCTGTCATAAGCTGCAAGCCGATTGGCAAACCATTCTTATCTTCTCCATGGGGAATAGAAATGGCTGGTACACCAGCAATTGAAGCCTGTACTGTAAATAAGTCTGCCAGATACATTTCCAGAGGTGTATTAGTAGCCCCTATTTTGAATGCAGTTGTTGGCGTTGTGGGAAGTACGATAAAATCGTAATCTGCTAAAATATTCAGAGTAGCATCTCTTAGCAGTCTTCTTACCTTTTGGGCTTTGGTATAGTAAGCATCATAATAGCTGGCACTGAGCACAAAAGTTCCCAGCATAATTCGCCTCTTTACCTCTTCTCCAAAACCCTCCGCACGGCTTTTCTTATACATGCTTTCCAGATTTTGTGCTTCTTTACTGCGGTAGCCATACTTGACACCATCAAAACGTGAGAGGTTAGAACTAGCCTCCGCCATAGTAAGAATATAATAAGTAGGCAGCAGATATTCCAACATCGGAAAATGCACTGCTTCTACTTGATGCCCATCAGCTTTGAGGAACTGAATAGCTTTTTCAGTCTGTGCTTTAATCTCAGGGTTGAGTCCTTCATCACTCAGCGTCTCTTCTATGTAAGCAACTTTGTATTTTTGCTTTACCTCCAATGCCTGAGTATAAGCAGGCACATCTTTCTGACTTACGGTACTGTCAAACTCGTCTTTCCCTGCCATAATTTCCAGCAGCAGTGCATTGTCTTCAATATTATTGGTAAAAATACCAATGGTATCAAAAGAAGAAGCATAGGCTAAAAGCCCATAACGTGAGATACGCGAATAAGTAGGTTTTAGGCCTACTACTCCACAAAAAGCTGCTGGCTGCCGTACCGACCCACCGGTATCTGAACCAAGAGCAGCTGTACACATACCTGCCTGTACTGCAACTGCCGAGGCTCCTGAAGAACCACCAGGCACAGTATTCGGATCGGCAGCATTACGTGTGGGCCCAAAAGCAGAGTTTTCGTTTGAAGATCCCATAGCAAACTCATCGCAGTTTTGCCTACCAATTATAATGGCGTCTTCGTCTAGAAGGCGTTGTACAGCTGTACCTGAAAATTGTGAGTAAAAGCCATCCAGAATTTTACTGCTAGCTTGCAGCTTATGATCCTGATAGCACAGAACATCTTTTAGGCCAATAACCATACCTGCCAGACGCCCAGCTGTACCTTTGCGGATCTTTTTATCCACTTCTTGGGCACGTGCTAAAGCTTCATCGGCGTAAACATCCAGAAAAACATTTAAATGTTGCTGACTCTGGATGTTCTGCAAGTAAGTATTGACAATATCTTCGCAGGAGAGTGTACCCTCAACCAAATACTTTTGTATGCGGTTGAAAGACCGTAAATCTTTCAAGGTATTATTCTGATTATTTGCTTGCGGTAGTGTTATGAGAACCTTCCTCTATCTCGTCTTTAATTTCTTTGGTGGCATCTTTAAACTCACGGATACCGCGACCTAAACCACGTGCCAATTCAGGAATTTTCTTAGCGCCAAAAAATATTACCAGAACTAATACAATCAGAAGAATCTCCCATCCTCCTAGTCCTCCAACAAATGCTAATGTAGTGTGCATAGAGTGATTTTTTTAATGTGAAAAAGCTTTCACGAACATGTAAATATACCCAATATATCTGCCTCGCAAAAGTTATCTATTAATAATCAAAGGTTGGCAATGTAAAAAAAGTTCGTTCAAAGATGCCAGTCTGAAGCCGTATTTATAGCAAAGAGGTACATAAATGCTTTAAACGTACAATTACTTCTTTATTTATTTTGAAGCCAGGCTTCAGGATTAAGCTTTTGGCTATTTCTCCAAATCTGAAACTGCAGCATAGATACCCCATTGCCATCTGTGTAGACCATTCCTACGGCCTCCGAAGCTTTGAGCTTTTGCCCGGTTTTTACATTTACCTCCTTGAGTCGGGAATAAACGGTAAAGTACTCACCGTGCTGCATAATTACCGCTTTAAGGTCACCAGGTTCCGGTATAGGTGTGATCGCTTTTACTACGCCATCAAAAACGGCTCGTACTTCAGCATTTTTAACGGTTTGTATATCCACACCATCATTAGGCACCATAATATTTTTCATGACAGGGTGCGGGTTTCTACCAAATTTTTGAGAGATAAAACCAGAGTTAACCGGCCAGTTCAACCTGTTTTTGCTCTGCTCAAATGATACAGAAACAGCTTCATTTGAGGAGTTAAGAGCAACTCGGTCTGCTGTTTTATTTTTATTACTTCTCTCAATTTCTTTACGTATCAGGCTGGCTATCAACTGATCTAACTCTTCTACATCCTTCTGACGCTGAGCCAGCTCTCGCCTTAGCTCTGCTTCCTGCTCATTAAGGTCTCTTACCATGCTACGTTGCTTAGCCTTAAGCGCCAACAAGTCTTTATTGGCCATAACCTGCTGGTCCAGCAGCACCCGCTGCTCCATCTGTTTGCCTTCCAGGGTGCTTCTTTGATTGGTCAGGGTCTCTTTTACTTTTTGTATTTGCTCAACCTGATTTTTTCGTGCCTCAGAATACTGCTGCATATACTTTATACGCATAAACATCTGATTAAAAGTAGAAGCAGAGAATATGAACATGAGACGGTCGTAGCTATTACTGGTTTTGCTGGTAGCATATACCATATACGCATACTCTTCTTTAAGTCTGACCAGATCTTCTTCCAGAGCTTCTATGACTCCGGTAATTTCTCGTATCTGGCTATTTAATAAACTTAGCTCGTCATTAATGGATTGAATCAGCGACTCTCGTGCTTCTATCTGCCTGTTAATGGCGTTGAGTTGCCCCAGACTACTCTTTTTACGTGTAGAGGTTTCTGAAAGAATTTGCTGAGCCTCTTTTATCTTTTGTAGGGTTTCTTTTTTTTCTTTCTCTAGCTTTTTTCTTTCAGCCTCTGTCTGCGACCAGGCAGGAGTCTGAAGCATAGCTACAAGCAGTAGAGAAAAAAGAAGGCTAGCTAGAAAGCGTTTACTTTCGTACATATTTTTCAGGTACAGAGAAAGGGAAACGTAGTGCCTCTTCAGTAATATTTGCTTTTTTATGCTGGATATCAATTTCTGTTCTACGTTTTTTTCCGTCACGCTGATACATTAAAGAAACCAGGTTTTCGTAGGGAAAGACCTGCTCATTTAACATTTGAAAATCGCCATACTTAAGGCTAAGTGTATTATTACGGACACGTGTTTTGCCCATCACCTCTTCTTTCGTTCTGTCTTGCATGGCTACGCGCTCTAACTTAAGGCTACGGGCATTTACATAATTATTGATATAAATATCCCCTTCCTCCTGCTTAACTACGTAATATTCGCTTTCTTTTTTTACCTGATCGTCCGCTCCAGGTTCAATTGGCATATCTCCTAATAATACTGACTGAAGCAGGTCAAAATTAATGCTAAAATTAAATTTCCTGCTCAACTCCTCAAAATTATAGGCAGAATACTCCTTGTTCATCCTGTTAATAAAAATGAGCGAGTCTTGAGTAATAATCCCTCTGGCAGCTTCTATGCCAAAGCCCGGAGTAACTGAGACCCAAATGATACTGTCTCTTTTCAGACGAATATTGGCTGTAGCGCTAAGGCTTTTGTCGTCGTTCTCAAACCTGATTTTGCTGCTGGTGCTTAGGTACTCAAAACTCAGGTCATTTACGGCAAACTCATCAGCCATAGCCGTGTCTTTAAAACTCAGTGTTTTTTTACTACAGGCTGTGGCAAAAAGTAAAGCCAGGCAAAAAAATAAGGTCGGGGTAGTTTTATTCATATAATTTTCTGTCCGCAATTTTTTTATCTATCAGATCAGAAGTATCATCCATCCCTTTAGCTTTCATCCATTGCTTAACCGCCTGGTCTACTTCGCCTAGTTTGAACAATACATCACCATAATGCTCTACAATAACACCACTCTTATTGTTTTTTTCTATAGCTTTTTCTAAAAGTTTACGCGCCTGCTTGTACTCGCCTTTTTTAAACAAGACCCAGGCCCTGGTATCAAGGTAGTTAGCATTTTCAGGGTTCAGTTCCAACAGACGGGTAGAAAGCTTGTCTGCATAGCTTAACTTTTCTTCGCGAAGTGCTAAGAAGTAGCTATAATTATTTAGCACATAATCGTTGGTAGGGTCTATTTTAAGTACTGCTTCGTAAGCCTGCTCAGACTTATCGTAGTTTTTAAGTTCGTTATAAACATCTCCCAAATACATACTACTGTACTTCAGTAGTTCGTCATTATTTGCCAGTCGTTTGCTTTGTTCCAGGGCATAAGCAGCTTCTTCGTAATTTTTGGATACTGAATTAGCGGCTCCATTATAAAAATACAAAACCGCCTGATTGGGAAATAGCTCCAGAGCAGACTCAGAATGTTTAATTACACTTTCTGTATCCTGCAAATCCTGAAACTCTATAGTAAGCAAGTTTTGCCATACATTAAAGTTAGTCTCTTCAAAGTCCAGAGATTTCAGGTAGTTGTCGCGAGCTCCTTCACTATCCTTAATAGCATTCAAAAAGTCCGCCTTAATCACATAGGCATTAGCCTCATCGGGATGCGTTTCTATTAACTGATCTGTTAATGCATGCAGCATTTCTTCAGTTTCGTTGTTTGGTAGCTCTCTTATGTATTTAGCGATAAGCTCAAGCTTGAGTTTCAGGCTCAGATCAGGGTTAGCAAATGCCTCTTCCATGTTCTGGCTTGCTTTTTTGTCGCTTCCTGTGCGCTGGTAAATTTTAGATAGCATCAGGCGAGCTTCAGGATTGTTGGGTGAGGCTTCCAGTAGCTTCTCCAGATGAGGGATAGCGTCTTTCTCACGATTGTTGGATACAAATATCTCTGCCAGTGACATTACAAAAGCGGCTTCGCCAGGGAAAGCCCCCACTAGCTTTTCGCCTTCTGCAATAGCCTTGTCCAGTTTATTGAGCTTTAAATAAATTTGCTGCTTGGCTCTGATCACTTCAGGGTTAACACCAAATATTTTTTCTGCACGGTTGTACACATCCAGCCCCTGCTCGTAATCTCCCTGGTAGAGGTAAATAGCAGCCAGATCAAAGAGGTATTCGTCAGTATCTTCCAGATTGCCCAGCATACGCTCATATATTTGCGCCGCTTCAGCAAAGTTAGATTTTCTGGTAAGTATATCTGCCGTAAGCGTATAGAAGTAAGGATTTTCCGGATCTAACTCCAGTGCTTTGTTAGCATTGTTAAGCGCATTGTCCAAATCGCCACGGCCTGCCAGTATAGTCGCTATTTTAAAGTGTGCTGTACTATTAGATGGGTCACTTTCCAATGATTTTTTGAAAAGCATAAGCGCTCTATCCATATTTTCTGAGTCAAAGTCTGGCTCACTCAGAATAAAATACTTTACCCCTTCTGTAAAGTAGAAGGTAGCCTCTCTTATTTTCCTTTCCTCACGATTAGACTTCTTTTTCTTTTGTGCAAAACTGTCTGTAGAGAAGGTAATCAAAACAGCTACTAGCACAAAAATCACTCTCTGAAAGGGGCTAACAAACGGCATATTCAATTTCATTAAACGTTTTTTGGTCGCTGTAAAGCGAAGAAAGAAAACCAGACTATAGTTAATCTGGTTTCATATTATGTTTATTAACGAGTTTAATATACTTTCTATTTCAAATTAGTCAAAAACCTAAAATTATCCGCGATACTTATAGGCTTTGTAAAACTGCACAACAGTTTCTTCTGATAATATTTAAAGCACATTGCCAAATACAAGCAAAATACCTGACACAGAATCTTTTAAAATTACATATCCGATAACACTGCTGTACTTAAACATGCGCATTCTTAATAAAGTGTTTGCAGTGTCTTCAGCTCACTAAACTGTTATATCAACAACTTCATACTCTTAGCTATATTAACAGGAGTAAAACTCACTGAGTTCTTCAAGACTTATATTAAGCAGATGAATTAAGTCTCCTGAGCAAAACAAAATGTACGCTCAGCTTAATTTTAAGCTACTTGTTCTTAAGTTTTACTTTAGGTAATCATATTTTTAGGAGCCGTAAGGTTTAGTAGTATTTTTCTATACTTTACTTTAGGTTAATACCTGTACTTCCATACCCCCCGGCACCTCTATCTGTTTGGCTCAGTTTGTTGGTTTCTTCCCAGCTCACCTGCGAATGAGGAGCTACTACCATCTGGGCAATACGATCGCCATGTTGTACCGTAAATATATCGTTGGAAAGATTAACCAATAGCACTTTAATTTCACCTCTATAGTCCGCGTCTATGGTGCCAGGGCTGTTAAGTACGGTAATGCCATGTTTATATGCCATACCACTACGTGGACGTATTTGTGCCTCATAACCTACGGGCAGTTCAATAAAAAGGCCGGTACCTACCAAAGCCCGTTCCAGGGGTTTAAGCGTTATTTCTTCCTGAATGTTAGCATGCAGGTCCATGCCAGCTGCATGGGCAGTTTGGTAAGCCGGTAAAGGCTGATCAGATTGATTGATGATTCTTACTTTCATTAAATTTCTCAGAGGGTTTAACTTATTTTATGTGCCCAATGAATCAAATGGACACTACTTTCATGCGTAAATTAAGAAATTCTTTGATATAGGAGTTTCCTCCTCTCTATCAAGTAGACAACACCTATAAAAACAAGTACTGAGCATATATTCAGCAGGTGTTTTAATAGCTCATGCTCTATTTTAATCTGGAAAGAAACATATACCATAACAAGAGCAGCTACTAAATAAAGTATAGAAGAAGTAAAGTTGTAGGGTATTGGATAATACTTTTGCCCATAGTAATAGCAGATAATACACATTACAAAATAACATGCGATACTGGCTACGGCACATCCTAAAAGTCCTATATAAGGTATCAATAAAATATTACCAAAGAGTGTAATCATCGCACCTAGTATACTAAAGTAAGTACCAAACTTGGTCTTATCAGTAAGTTTAAACCAGATGGTGAGGTTATTGTACACGCCAAACAATAATTTAGCCAGTAACAGAAAAGGCACTACATATAAAGCATCCAGATAACCCTTGCTTCTTAAAAACATGCTGCCAATCAGCTCAAGATTTACGCTAACACCCAATAAAATAATGATGCTAAGGATAGTAAAGTAATGCATCACTTTGGCAAAAAGCTCCGGGGCTTCTTTATTATCTGCCTGACTAAAGAAGAATGGCTCTCCTGCGTAACGAAAGGCCTGTACCGCCAGCGTCATTAATACACTGATTTTAAAGCAGGCGCCATAAGCACCTAATGCTTCGTTAGGGCTCATGTCCGCGTAAAAGTCTGCGGGCAACAAGTCATTGAGAAGTAATTTGTCTATGTTTTCGTTGACCATACCACCCAAGCCCATAATGAGAATAGGATAGCCGTAAGCAAGCATTTTTTTAAATACCTGCCAGTCAATACTTAAACGTACCTGTGCAAGACTACGCCACAGCAGTATGGGTATAATTGCATTACCAATAAGGTTAGCCATAAATACATAGCCCACTCCCATATCCGGATAGTAAATAGCATCCAGAAGAGAAGAGTAAGTATGAATTTTTGGCAGTAGTATTAAAAAGAATAGATTGAGCAATACTGTCAGAACAATGCTACTAATTTTTGTGACTGCAAATTTAAGAGGCCTGTTTTCCTGACGAAGTTTGGCATATGGTATAGCCATTACCGCATCCGTAAACATGATAAGGCCCAGCCATATTATAATATGACTACTCTCCGGATAGCCAATAAGACTGGCAATACCTCCGGAAGCCCCGATAATAATTGCAGAAAAAATAAAGCTGGTACTTAGAACAGCCGTAACCGCAGAGCTATATACCTTTTGCTGGTCTTGCGGAGCTATCTCTTTGCGGGAGACAAAGCGAAAAAAGGCAGTCTCCATACCATACGTATAGAGTATGTTGAGAAAGCCCACGTACGCATACAACTCTGTTATAGCACCATACTGAGCCGTGTCTTCAAACACAGAGGTATGGAGCGGCACAAGTGCATAGTTGAGGAGCCTGCCTAAAATGGTGCTTACACCGTAAAAGGCAGTCTGCCCAGCCAGTTTTTTTAGTGGATTCATAGATTAAGGCGCCCTTCAGTAGGGAGGTTGAACATTCACTACTGCCCTACAAACAACGTACCTAGTCGCCTATTCTCCGGTAAAGTGTGCTTCGCGCTTAGAAAGAAAAGCCTGAGTACCTTCCTCAAAATCGTTAGATTTGCAGCAAGCCGCAAAGCTGTTAGCCTCAGTCTGATACCCATTTTCATCACCCGCAAAAGCCGCATTTACACAGTCAATGACCATACCAATAGCCAAAGGTGCTTTTGACATGATTTTTCGCATCAATCGGTTTGAAAACTCTATCAGCTCCTGCTTATCCTTTACCAAAAAGTTAGCCAGCCCTATTTCTAATGCTTTTTCAGCAGAAATGGTATCCGCAGTCATCATCATCTCCAGAGCCCGCCCTTTACCTACAAGTTGCGTAAGCCTTTGGGTACCGCCAAAACCAGGAATAAGCCCAAGATTAACTTCGGGCTGCCCAAATACCGCATTGCTGGATACTACTCTAAGATGACAGGCCATAGCCAACTCACAGCCTCCTCCTAATGCAAAACCATGTACTGCTGCGATTACGGGCTTATCACATTTTTCTATTAGTGCAAAAACCTCCTGCCCTATTTCAGAGAACTTTCTCCCGTTTAGTTCATTCAGTTCAGCAATTTCCGCGATATCAGCACCAGCAGCAAAAGCCTTTTCCCCCTCTCCGGTAATTATCACCCCTCTTATATCTTTATCATCGTACACTTCCTGAAAAGCCTCCCCCAGTTCTTCAAGGGTGGCCTTATTCAGAGCGTTCATTTTGTCTGCGCGACTAATGGTGATCATTAAAACCCCCTCTTCAAGGGTTGTAGTGAGAAACTTAAAGTTCGTCATCTCAATGCCTTATGTTTTGCCCAAATATAACAGGTGGTGTACTAAACTCAAAAAGCGCTACTCTTAATTGTCTTTTCTGAACTTATTTCACGCTCTGATAAACCCAAAGGATACATTATAGTTAAAGAGTTACTATTTAAAGTAATTTATTGCATTTACACACTGCAATGCTGCTTTTCTGAGCTTTATAGCTTTACTTTAGGTCGCCAAGTAATACTGCTTAGTTAATATCATATGCTAACCCAAATTTATTTTTATGGCTAATAAGAAAAAGATCACTGTAGCACATGGCGATGGCATCGGGCCAGAGATTATGAAAGCTACGCTGGACATACTTGAGGCTGCCGGCGCCCAGATAGAGACTGAGGTGATAGAAATTGGAGAAAAAGTGTTTAAGCAGGGCAACCCTGCCGGTATTGAGCCTTCTTCGTGGGACTCATTGCGTGAGACGCAGGTTTTTCTCAAAGCGCCTATTACTACCCCTCAGGGTGGCGGGTTTAAATCGCTTAACGTTACTACACGTACTACCCTCGGCCTGTACGCTAATGTACGCCCATGCCGCTCTTACAGCCCTTATGTAGCTACCCGCCACAACAACCTGGACATGGTAATTATAAGGGAGAACGAAGAAGACCTGTATGCGGGTATAGAACACCAGCAAACTGAAGAAGTAGTACAAAGTCTTAAGCTGGTTAGTCGCCCTGGTAGCGAAAAAATTATCCGTTATGCCTTTGAATATGCTAAGGCCTACAATCGCAAAAAGGTTACCTGCTTCTCCAAAGACAATATTATGAAGCTGGCTGATGGTCTTTTTCATAAAATTTTTGACGAGATAGGAGAAGAATATCCGGAGATAGAGAAAGAGCATATGATTATTGACATAGGCTCCGCTATTCTGGCAGATAAACCCGAAACACTGGACGTAGTGGTTACGCTTAACCTCTATGGTGATATTATTTCTGACATTGCCGCACAAATTGCCGGCTCTGTCGGACTGGGTGGATCTGCTAATGTAGGCGAAGTTTGCGCTATGTTTGAAGCTATTCATGGTTCTGCACCTCCGATAGCAGGAAAGGATATTGCCAACCCTTCCGGACTAATTAATGCCGCAATTATGATGTTGGTACATATCGGGCAGCCCGAAATTGCCACCAAGATTAATAACGCATGGCTTAAAACTATGGAAGACGGCATTCACACGGCAGATATTTTCCGTCCGGGCTCTAGTAAAGAAATTGTAGGTACACAAGGCTTTGCCAAGGCGGTTATAGATAACTTAGGCAAACTACCCAAGCAGTTGAAGCCCGCAGAATTTGAACCAGTTCAAGGAAGCAAACTGCATCAGACGACTCCCTCTAATCCTAACTTGAAGAAAGAGTTAATCGGGGTAGATGTGTTTTTAGACTGGAAAGAAGGGAACAGAGACCCTCAGGTACTGGGCAAAAAACTGGAAGAACTAAGTGGGTCAGACTTTAAGCTGGATATGATCACCAACCGTGGAGTAAAAGTTTACCCTGAAGGCAAACCCGAAACTTTTGCTACTGACCACTGGCGTTGTCGTTTTGTATCTTCAGAGTCTGAGGATGAAGTAGTAAGTCATAAACAAATTATTGATTTGCTTAGCCGTTTTGATGAGGCCAAACTTGATTTTATCAAAACCGAACATCTTTATAAGTTCAATGGCAAACGTGCCTTTTCCTCAGCAAGAGGAGATTAGGAACACAAAAAAAGCAGGCTTACCGCCTGCTTTTTCAATACTATGCTTTTTGATCCTAAATGTTAGGCGTCTTTTTCTTCTTTCTTTTCTTCTGTTTTATCTTCAGTTTCGCCTTCTTCTTTTTTGTCTTCAAAAATTTCCGGAGCGTACTGTAGTAGTATTTTGTACCAGTTGACCAGCTTCTTCATATCCGAAGGATACACACGCTCCTCGTCATATTCAGGTATTACGTGTTTGGTAAAAGCCTTTAGCTCCTCACTATCCGAAGTGTCTACGCCAGGATCGTCGCCAAACTCATCATGTATTTTTTTGAAGACATCCTCCAGAGGTACTGCGCCTTCTGCATCTGTCGTATAAATAGATACCTCTTTAAGCACCGATACTCTATGGTTAGCTCCGATAACCAGCTTTTTCTTCTGGTCATCTAATGACTCTACAATAACACCGCTGCGGGTAGGCTTTACAATATGAAATAATCCTCCTTTTCCAGAAATGGATGCAATCTCATTCAAATCCATGAATTTTATCTTTTTGGGTTGTTCAACAAGTTCTGAAAGCTAAAACGCACCAGGGCTCTCTTTCATTTTATGAACGGCAAAGTAAAGCTGATTTGTTGAAAAACTGATGCTCTGCCGTCATTTTTTTTATAGCGCTAGCACCTAAGCTAAATCCATTGTGTTATGGATGTACTCTAATATATCTTCTTTGCCAGTACTGTCTACAGATGAAGTAACAAAGATGGGAGGTAACTCTTCCCACTCTTTTTTTAATGTTCTGCGATAAGCAGCTATAGATTTCTGAGTTTTATTGATTGACTGTTTATCTACTTTGGTAAATACCAAAGCAAAAGGAATTTGCTTTACTCCTGCCCATTCCATAAAGCTTAGATCAATCTCCTGAGCAGGTATGCGGGAATCTATAAGAATAAACAGGCAAACCAGCTGAGGGCGTTGTAAAAGATAGTTTTCTATCATTACCCCCCAGTCTGCACGCTTACTTTTGCTCACTTTGGCCCAGCCATAGCCCGGTAGGTCTACCAGATGCCATTGCTGATTAATTTTAAAGTGATTGATCAGTTGTGTTTTGCCGGGCTTACCCGAAGTTTTAGCAAGTTTTTTTCTCCCGGTCAACATATTTATGAGCGAAGACTTGCCCACATTTGACCTTCCTATAAAAGCATATTCCGGCAGACGGCTCTCTGGACACTGCTTTACATCTGAAGCACTTTTTACAAATTCAGCTTCTTTTACCAACATATTCTTAATTATCTTCTTCTCTAAAATCATTCACTAAACGAAACATAGGTCGCTTATACACCGGCCCGCCACTGCTATCTATGGTAGACATTACATTTTTGTACTTCTCTAGAAATATGTTAAAATCTTCACTGAAGCGATCATAACGAATACGGTATAGCAATATGCTATTATTAGAATTGACAATCTGATCGCGCAAAACACTGATCATAGGACTTACAGCATCTGCCTGCATATCGTCTACATAGTCTATAATTGTATTACTCACTACGTCATTAGCACTATCATAACTGTCTATAAGCATAGAGTTAGCTACACTTACCGAGTCATAGCGCAAATCCTTCAGCATATCTACCATTAGTTCCAAAGAGTCCAGCGTATCGGCACCATAATAGTCTGCCCTGCGAATTTCGTCTATCAGAAGCTGCAAGTTAGTAAGTTTTTTGTCATCATCTTCCATCATTACGGCCCAGGACTGAGCCAGGCTATCATTTAAGCCATAGTAGACCGTACGCAGCGAATCAAACTGTTCTTCAGTAAGCTGATCTTCCTTTTGCCGGTTGATACGTGAAGTGCAGGCAGCAAACAAAAAAAATAACAGCGAGAGCCAGATTGTATTCTTCATCAAAAAACTATGTGATTTTTATACAGAAAGATTAGTTTTACGGCGCTGCCCTACAGCAATTTGAGCAGCAATTATGTTATAAATATAATACAAACTACCGCATTATATTGTTTGTAGCGGTAATTATCAGCAACAGTAGCGCACCTATTTTCGCTTATGCCAAAAAAAAGACATTTTTTAAGCAATGCTTATGAATATTTCAACACCCTTATTATGGTGTTTTATCTGATGGTAGGCATTCCTCTTATCTTTTTTGTACTAATTTATTTGCAGTATGAAGGCCAGGGCGGTTTGCAAGCTACCCAGCGAATGGAAATATTACTGCATATTGTGCTGCCAATCTCCATTGTGGCCAGTCTGTACTTTGCTTATAACATCTATAAAAAGGAGCTGCAAAAGCGTCAGCCACAAAAGTTTCAGGAAAAGCTTCGTACTTTTTATGAAGTCTCGCTATACAAATATGCCCTGCTGAGTCTTGCCAATTTTCTGGCCGTGGTAGGTATGTACTTTAGTGGAGAACAGCTGTTTGCTGGCTTGTATGCCATTGCACTGGTAGTATTTTCGCTCAACAGACCTACGCATCAGCGTATTGTCAAAGATGTAAAGCTGAACGAAGAAGAGGAAGAATGGCTTAGAAGCGATAAAAATTTTGATGAGCTCCAATAGTAAAATTACGACAGTACTTAACCGGCATGTGCCTAATGCTGCGCAGCCTTACTGCCTGGAGCTTTGGCTGAAGTACCCTTTTAGCCTGCAAATTACACCTAAAAGACTTTCTAAGCTAGGCGACTACCGATATCATAAAGGCAAAGGCACTCATATTATTACACTTAATGCTACGCTCAACCGCTACGCTTTTTTAATTACTTATATTCATGAGATCGCTCATCTACTTGCCTTTCAGCAGCATGGGTTTAAAATAGCGCCTCACGGTAAGGAGTGGAAGGCAAGCTTTAGACAATTGATGCAGCCTTTGCTTACAAACGATGTTTTTCCTGAGGATGTATTGCCCCCATTGCAAAATTATATGCGCAACCCTAAGGCGGCCAGTGGCTCTGATCAGAAGCTTTCGCTGGCCCTACAGCAGTACGACCAGCAGGATGGCAGCGTCCCCCTCTCACTGGTACAGCCAGAGCAGAAGTTTCAGTTTAGAGAGATGACTTTTGTAAAGGAGTCTGTCAGGCGTACCAGGGCTTTGTGCCGCGATGTAAAAAGCGGTAAGCGCTATCTGGTATCAGAAATTGCCCGTGTTAGGTTGCTCAGGGAAGAGACAGGCGGCGTATAATCAGAGAGCTTACCAACTCATAAAACTGAAGTGGCTTCAGCGTACGCCAGTTATCTATCTGCAAGCTACCGCCATAGTTGATATAAGAGTCAATATTAAAGACCGTCATCTCCTCTAGCACAAAATCGCGAAAGCCTACTGCCGCAATCCAACCATCTTCCACATCTTCAAACCATTCTTCGTAATAGCAATCATCTGAACCATGAAAGTTGAGAATATTCTCGCCAACAAGTATAAACTGATTGATGCCCCGCTTGGTCAGATGGTCTATGATATTCCTTTTCAGGTGCATGATGTCATTATACAGGGCATCATTCCATTCGCCTATCAATTCTATTACACAAAACCTTCTCTGGTAATCGGCAAAAAGGATTTTAATGTAAAGTGTCTCTGAGCCCATAAAATCCCAGGCAGGGTCTATGTAATAGCCATAAACGGTATTGGTATACAGTTCGTAATTATATTCTTTACCGAAGAAAGGCGATTGCTCATCTTCCGACGGATTGTAGTATTTATGCCAGTTGTAGAAAGGCTCAATATTGTGCATAGCTTTCCTGTGTTAGCAGTTAGGTGTATGGAAGCTCCAGGAAAGTGAAGTCAGTTCAATGTCTAAAAATCATGTTTTTCAGCCGCCAGAGCCTGACGTACAGAGCCATGTTTTTTCAGCAAAGCTTCTGCTTTTTCCCTGTCCACATTTAACTCTTCCATCAGCATTCTCGTTCCCCTATCTACCAGTTTATTATTACTTAATTGCATATCTATCATACGGTTGCCTTTTACCCTGCCCAGGCCAATCATGGTAGCGGTAGAGATCATATTGAGCACTAGTTTCTGGGCAGTACCGGCCTTCATTCGGGTGCTACCGGTTACAAACTCTGGCCCTACTACAACTTCTACCGGAATTTCTGCGGCTTCAGCCAGGGCACTCTCCGCATTACACGTGATACAGCCGGTAAGTATCCCCTGTTCACGCGCCTTTTTTACCCCTCCTATTACGTAAGGCGTACGACCTGATGCAGCAATACCTATGAGCGTATCTTTATTGTTGATATTAAAAGCCTGTAGGTCTTTCCATGCTTGCTCAGGGTCATCTTCCGCAAACTCTACGGCTTTGCGCATGGCATCATCACCACCCGCCATAATACCAATAACCCAGTCGTGTGGTACTCCATAAGTAGGAGGACACTCTGAGGCATCAACTACACCTAAACGTCCGCTGGTACCTGCTCCAATGTAAAAAAGACGTCCGCCCTGCTTCATTCGGGCTACAATGCCCTCTACTAATTTTTCTATTTGCGGAATCACTTTCTCTACCGCATAGGCTACTTTTTTGTCTTCGTTGTTAATACCCGCCAGTAACTCACGGGTAGGCATTTTTTCCAGATCGTTATAAAGTGAGGAGGATTCAGTTGTGCTCATGATTTAAGTGCTTCTTGGTGAAATAAAGTTAATCCGGCAATAGGTGTTTCTAATATGTTAAACACTCTCAGCCCTTTGTCATTAGCTACCTGACGAAGCAGGTTGCCAAAATAGAAAGCGATGGAGCCGGTAAAATGAATTTTATATTCTTCGTAATTCTCGTATCGGGCAATAGTCTTGTTAAAGAAATGCGCAAAAATATCATAGACCATGCGAGTCATATAAGGATCTTTGAGGTTCTGGAATACAAATTTAGCGAAGCCTGCCAGATATCGGTTAGCAAAAGGATCGTGGTAAACTTTATCCAGTACATTTTCTTTGCTAACATCAAAGCGCTTCTCCAGTCGCTCGGAAATCGCAGTTGGCAACTCCCGGCGGAAATAGCGATTGAGCAATTCTTTACCTATATGATTACCGCTTCCTTCGTCTCCCAGCACATAGCCGAGAGGAGGAATATTATCTATAATCTGCTTACCATTGTAGAGACAGGTATTAGACCCTGTACCTAATATACAGGCAATACCGGGCTCGCTACCACAAAGCGCACGCGCTGCTCCCAACTGATCGTTATCTACCTCTATTTCTGCACCTTTAAAAACCAACGCCAGAGCATTTTGTACTTTAGCACAGGAAGAGTCGGTAGCGCAACCAGCACCATAGAAATAAACCTCACGGATATTAGCTTCCAGTTGGGGATAAAGCTCATCTTTAAGAACTTCTACCATTTTATCGTGGCTGGTCATAAATGGATTAAGCCCCACAGTACGTGCCTGGGTTATTTTTCCATCATCTCCTATTACCCGCCAGTCAGTTTTAGTAGACCCGCTGTCTGCTATTAATATCATCTGTGTTAGTTTATATTCTTATTTGTGGGGTAAAATTATAACTTTCCGACTTAAATCAGTGATACAATGCAAATCAATCTGCAGGACAGTCTTAATTTTGTTTCCAAGCTTAGCCTTAAACGCAGCACTAACGCGCTCAGGGTGGCAGGAAGCTACTTTTTGTCAAGGCTTAGTGGAAAAGCTCAGCACTCAGGTTTACCTATTAGCCTATCTATAGAACCCACTACCGCCTGCAACTTGCGCTGCCCAGAATGCCCTAGCGGGCTACGGTCTTTTTCACGCCCTACAGGTATGCTGCAAGAAAATATCTTTAGAAAAACGATAGACGAACTTAAAGATACACTCTGCTACCTGCTCTTCTACTTTCAGGGAGAACCTTATCTGCACCCTCAGTTTCTTAACTGGGTTGAGTACGCTTCTGCCAGGGGAATTTATACTGCCACATCTACCAACGCGCATTACCTTAATGATGAAAACGCAAAAAAAACAGTAGAGTCAGGGTTAGACAGGCTGATAATTTCTATTGATGGCACCACTCAGGAGACATATCAGGCCTACCGCAGAGGGGGGCATTTGGATAAAGTACTGGAAGGCACAAAGAATATTATCCGCTGGAAAAAGAAGCTTAAATCAAAGACTCCCTATGTTGTTTTTCAATTTTTGGTAGTTGGCCCTAACGAACATCAGATAAAAGATGTGCAGGAACTAGCCGCCAGTTTAGGGGTAGACACGGTAGGCTTTAAAACCGCCCAAATTTATGACTACCAGCAGGGCTCTCCTCTAATACCCAAACAGGAAAAATATGCACGCTACCGTAAGCTGGCTGATGGCACTTATGCTATTAAAAATAAAATGCTTAACCACTGCTGGAAGATGTGGCACTCCTGTGTTATGACCTGGGACGGAAAAGTAGTTCCCTGCTGTTTTGATAAAGACGCTCACCACCAGCTAGGAAGCATGCAAGAAGATAGCTTTAGCAGTATCTGGCAAAGTAAAGCTTACCAAAAATTTAGAGAAAGTTTATTACGCTCTCGCAGCGAGATAGAAATGTGTAAAAATTGTACCGAAGGAACTAAAGTTTGGGCATAAGCTTTGTATAGAATCAATAAACGCACGAAAAGAAACTTTTTGTCGTTTATTTTTTTATTACATTGAAACAAAGTCTTACTTACCAGTACAAAACACCACAAACAATAATCATGAGACTATTAAAAACCGGATTTGCCGCCCTGTTTATTATTAGCCTAGCTGCTAGCTGCTCTACTTACAAATCCTGCCCTGCTTATTCTCAGGAAAACAACATTCACCAAGAACAAACAGTGCAGGTTCAGCTTACTACAGAAGGTAGTACTGATGCTAAACTTCTGTAATTTCCTGGTGTAAGCCAGCTTTTGCCAGATCAACCCAGAATCCCGGATAAGATTTTACAACTACATCCGGATCTTCAATAACTACATCCATAAGTGCTGCTAAGGGCGCAAAGGCCATCGCCATGCGGTGGTCTTCGTAGGTATCAATTTGTACCTGATCTATTTCTTTAGGATTAACACCGGGCTTTAGCTCCCAGGTATCTTCATCTTCCAGCAGGCTTGCTCCTATTTTGCTCAGCTCCTCTCTCAACGCAGCCACACGGTCAGTCTCTTTGATGTAAAGGCTCTCCAGCCCCATCATAGTGCAAGGTATACCTTTGGCCGCACAGGTAACTGCTACTGTCTGCGCCAGGTCAGGGCAGTGGGTGAAATCATAAGCCAGCTCTTCTACCGCTTCTTTCTTTTGTAGCAATACACCTTCGCTATCAAAAGTGGAGCTTACTCCCAGCTTATCCATAATTTCAACAATAGCGATATCACCTTGCAGAGAGTCTTTTCTAAGCCCTAATAACTTTACCTCGGCATTATCTGCTAGAGCGATCAGGCTATACCAGTAGCTAGCTCCAGACCAGTCTGACTCTATGGTATAGCTTCCTGCCTTATACTCCTGAGGAGCTATTGTAATAATATTTTCATTCCAATCATACTGAATACCAAAGCGACGCATAAGCCCTAAGGTCATGGCAATATATGGGCGGCTACCCACCTTACCTTCTAGCGTAAGCTTAAGGCCTTTGGGAAGTGTAGGGGCGATCATTAAAAGAGCAGATATGTACTGGCTGCTCACATCTCCACGAATACTAACCTCTGCCTGCTTCTGTCCCTCAGTGAGGCCATCTACCTGCACCGGAGGGTAACCTTCGTTTTGCAAATACTGCACACTGGCACCTAGCTGACTTAGGGCGTCCACAAGGAGTTTAACAGGGCGCTCGTGCATGCGAGGAGTTCCTCTGAGAACTCTACCCGGACGTGCGACAGAACAATACGCCAGCAGAAAGCGCATGGTAGTGCCCGCGTCTAACACATTAAGCTCCTGTTCTTCAGATTTAAGCAGGCGCATCATGGTCTGCGTATCCCGAGCTTCTGAAAGGTTATGCAGCTTAATAGCTTCTTTAGAAAGGGCCTGAATAATCAGAGAACGGTTGCTTTCGCTTTTAGACGAGGCGAGTTGTATACTGGTATGTATGGGCTGATTAAGCCTGGATAATTTGATAATTTTATCTCCCACTTTCTTATTTATTGATATTGCCTTAAAGTTAGCATCTGAAAAGCCTCTTTAAAACAATTGCGTTTTTTTTTCGTAAGTTAGAACAACTTCACCTAATTTTTTACACTTTAACACTACACATATGGACAACTCTGGTAAAGTACTCGCTGCACTTTTAGTAGGCGCTGCCGCTGGCGCAATTGCCGGATTATTACTTGCCCCTGAAAGCGGTGACAAAACCCGTGACAAGCTCAACAGATCTGCCAAAGATTTGATAGATGACCTGGAAGATGCCTGGGAAGACAGTGCTGAAAGAATAAAAAGCCTGGCTGACAATGCTGTTGAGGAAATAGAAAAGTATAATAAAAAGATAAATGAATCTCTTTAAGTAATTAAGAGAAAACTAATAAAAAGCCTCTTTTGAGGCTTTTACTTTTTAAAGCTTCTATAATAGGCCAGTCCTTCGGCCACGTCCTGCGCACTAATATTAATGTCATATGTTGCTTTGCCTATTCGCTCCAGCAAGGTACATTTAATTACCCCTTTTTCGTTTTTTTTGTCTTGATGTGTTAAGCCTATTATATCTGCTTCCTCTTGCTCGCTGATCTCATGATAGCCATATGTATCCAGCAGAAACTGGCTCATCTCGTCCGCTTCTGCCTGAGGCATACCACTGTACTTTACCGAAAGTATACCTTCAGCAACCATACCGATAGCAATTGCTTCACCATGAAGCAGTCTACGCTCAGTTTCCAGAAAATAGCTTTCAATAGCATGGCCTATGGTGTGGCCGTAGTTTAAAATTTTGCGCAGTCCACCTTCTTTAAAGTCTGCATCTACCACACCCGCCTTTATTTTGATGGAGTGGTCAATATGCGCAGTCCAGTCGTCAGGAGCTACACCAGCCTCTTTAAGTTTAGGCCAATACAAGGCATCTTGTATAAGGCTGTGTTTTATTACTTCGGCAAAACCAGACCGTATCTCCTCTTTAGGCAAAGTATAGATAAACTGTGGGTATACTATTACCTGCTGAGGCTCCTGAAACAACCCAATATGATTTTTGTAAGCTTGAAAATCTATACCCAACTTTCCTCCTACCGATGCATCTACCTGGGCGAGCAATGTGGTTGGCAGGTTAATAAAGTCTATGCCCCTTTTATAAGTAGCTGCACAAAACCCTCCCATATCACCTATAACTCCTCCCCCCAGGTTAACTAGCAGGGCCTTGCGGTCGAAATGTGCTTTAGTCATCCATTCCCAGATGTCAGAGCAGGTTGAGAGGTTTTTGTTTAACTCTCCGCTAGGGATTTGGCATAGCTCGTGCTCAGGCAAGTTGTCTTTGATAATGGGATAGCAGTGTTCTTTAGTATTTTCGTCTACCAACACTCCAATCAGGCTATAGGTATGCTGGGCAAAAAACTCTTTTAAGGTGGCATCAATATTTGAGGTAAGTGTTACGTTCTTTGCAGGCATGGGCTGTTCAAAAATTATTATCAGTAAAAATTAATAGCATACTTTGACTTACAAACTAAAGTAAAATGAGCCAGACTATACATAAAACAAAGGCTGAAAGTCTAGATTACCTTCAGCCTTACAATTTATTGTAAATAGAGATTATTTTTCAACACGAAGACCAAATTCAGTCTTGTTTTCGCCTTCACTTTCCAGCTTATCCATTACCTCTGTCTGCTTTTTAATAGACTCTACATGCAGCAGGTTAAATAGTTCAGTGATAAACTTCTCACGCAGCTGTAAAGACTCTGCCCACTCTTTACGAGAGCGGAACACTTCGTTCCAGCGGTCTAGTTGAAAGGCCGCTACGTTATTTTTCTTTTTCCAGGCGCCGATCTGCTCTACCAATTGCATACGCTGGGCCAACACTTCTACCATCTCACGGTCAGCATGGTCTATCTGGGTACGTAGTTCTTCCAGATGGGTAATAAATTCAATATCTTCAGAGGATGATTTTCTAATTTGTAATTTGCTCATCAGTTCTCCCAAAGAGTCGGGTGTTACCTGCTGACGTGCATCACTCCAAGCTTGCTCAGGATCACGATGGGTTTCTATAATAAGACCATCAAAATTAACGTCCATCGCTACCTGCGATATTTCGGCTACCATTTCTCTCTTACCCGCAATATGGCTGGGGTCACAGATGATAGGCAAGTCAGGATACTGGCGCTTTAGCTCAATAGGAATCTGCCACATAGGCACATTTCTGTAGCGGGTCTTTTGGTGGGTAGAGAATCCACGGTGTATCGCTCCCAGCTTGTTTACGCCTGCCTGGCTTAGCCTTTCCAATGCACCTATCCAAAGTGCGAGATCAGGGTTAATAGGATTTTTAACCAGTACCGGTATGTCTACTCCTTTAAGCGCGTCGGCAATCTCCTGTACAATAAAAGGGCTAACTGTACTACGCGCACCAATCCATAGAATATCAATACCAAAATGAAGTGCTTCCTCTACGTGCATTGCATTTGCTACTTCTACCGCAAACTGTACGTTGAGCTCTTTTTTAATGTCACTAATCCACTGCAAAGCTTCCTGTCCTACCCCTTCAAAGGTATTGGGGCGGGTACGAGGTTTCCAGACTCCGGCTCTGATTACCGAAACGCCCTGTGCTTTTACAGCTTTGGCAGTCTCATAGAGTTGCTCCTCAGTCTCTGCACTACACGGCCCCGCAATTATAAGCGGATGCGAGCTTCCGGCATTCCATGAATCGATACTTTCTATGTTCATTATGTATGGTATTTTATCAGTCTTGAAAAATATTCTTCAAAAACTGATCATCTTGAAATTTTCAGCATTTAATTTGCCTAAAATTTGATGAATGCTAATTGCGCATCCATTTTCAATTAAACAATTTAAGTCTGTTTTATAGTTAGGGTAACAGCACAAGCATGAAAATAATTGCCAGGAAGATCTACAAACTCTTAGCGAGCAATACTCATGCTTTCATTAGATAAATTAAAGCATCGTATGATTGCCGTACAACAAGTTTCATTAGATAACACCAAGGTCGCGTTTTCCTATAAGTCGGATAAGGAACTGAGGAAGACTTACCTTATATTTTCTGCCATTAATTCACCCCTACTTACAAAAGTAGGGACAAAATTGGTGAAAACCGCTTTAAAATTAAAGCTTCCCATCCACGGTATATTGCGTAAAACCATTTTCAAACAATTTTGCGGAGGAGAAAGCCTGGAGCAGTGCGAGCCTACTATCCAGATGCTGGCTGCTTATCATGTAAAAACAATATTAGATTACTCCGCTGAGGGAGAGAAGACAGAAAAAGGTTTTGAGAAAGTAAAAAATGAGTTGCTGGCTGCTATCAGCAAAGCATCAAAGTCTGAAAACCTCCTCTACTGCGTTTTTAAAGTATCCGGCTTAGGAGATGTACGTCTTCTGCAAAAAGTACAGGCCAAAGAAAAGCTTAGCTCCAAAGAACAGGCGGCATTTGAGAGGGTGCAAGAGCGGGTAGAAACCCTGTGCCTGTCAGCCTATGAGTCAGGCGTAGGTATACTAATAGATGGTGAGGAAAGCTGGATACAGGATGTTATTGATGACATAGCAGAAAGTATGATGGCTAAGTACAACAAAAAGAGTGTAACAGTAATCAATACTTATCAGATGTACCGCAAAGATATGCTTGGCCTGCTAAAGCATGCGTTTCAAAAAGCGGTGGCCCACCAGTACTATCTGGGTGTAAAGCTGGTAAGAGGAGCCTATATGGAAAAAGAACGCGAACGTGCTCAGGAATTGGGGTATCCGGACCCCATACAGCCTAATAAAGAAGCTACTGATGACGATTACAATCAGGCCCTACGCTTTTGTATCAACAACAAACAAAGAATTACTTTAGTATCTGGCTCACATAACGAGTACAGCAACCAGTACCTGGTACTGCTGATGCAAAAACATGGTATGGCGCCTAATGATACCAGAGTATATTTCTCTCAGCTCTTTGGAATGAGTGATAACATCTCGTTTAACCTGGCCAAAGCAGGCTACAATGTTACTAAGTATGTTCCTTATGGACCTATACAAGCAGTAATGCCCTACCTCTTCAGGAGGGCGGAAGAAAACACATCGGTAGCGGGGCAGAGTAGCAGAGAATTCAGGCTGGTAAAGAGCGAATTGCAGAGAAGGAAGGCTGAGAATTAATATTGGCATATTATTTTCTGCAATACTTCCTCGGTATTATTTTTCGTTTAGGTATTGTATCATACGAGGAAGTTTACACTATATGCTAACTAAGCTTTTTCATAGCAAGACCGGCGCTATTGTGCTGGCTTACATTTTAGTCGCTTGTATCGCAGTCATTGACTACAGAACAGGCTATGAACTTTCTACTTCCATTCTTTACATGATGCCTATCTATTTTATAGCCTCACGTAAGGAAACTAGTCATACTACTGCCTTAAGTATTGCTTTGGTCTGTAGTATTGCATGGTTTTTTGTAGAATTTACCACTGGGCAACCCTACTCCAACTTCTTAATATTGTACTGGAACTCGCTGGTTCGGGCGATAATCTTTTTTGCAATTGCTTTTTTTGTAAAAAAACTAGTAAACGAACAGCAGAAACTCAAGCAGATGAACGAAGAGTTGTATAAGCTTAACGTAGAAAAGAATAAGTATATAGGAATTGCAGCTCATGACCTACGTAGCCCTATCGGTAATATTTACAATCTGTCCGATCTTGTACTGGACAATAAAAGTAGTACTAACCTTAATAAAACACAGCGTGAATTTATTGGCCTGATTAATAAGATAAGTTATAATGCCCTAAGCCTGCTGGATAATTTGTTGGATGTGGCTCAGATAGAAGCCGGAACTTTAAAAATTACTAAGTCTCAGCAGAACTATCTGGAGTTTGTGCATGAGATTATTGAAGTAAATCAACTGATTGCCGACAAGAAAGAGCAGCAGATTAGTCTGCAATGCAGCGAAGAACAGATTGAGCTATCGTTTGACCGCTCTTATCTGGGCCAGGTGCTTAATAATCTACTAACTAATGCCCTTAAGTATTCTCTACCACAGAAAGAAGTATTTGTAAAAATAAGCCTGCAAGATAAATACGTGAAAACTGAAATTGTAGACCAGGGCATGGGAATTAGGGAGCAGGATAAGGATAAGATTTTTCGTCCCTTTGAAAAAGCACAGAATATACCTACTGGCGGAGAACGCTCCAGTGGTTTGGGACTGGCTATAGTACGCAAAATTATAGAAGCTCACCAGGGAGAAATCGGTTTCAGCAGCACCTATGGCAAGGGAAGTAACTTTTATTTTTTCTTACCTAGCGAATATACAGCCTCTTAAAATGGCCTAGGAAAGGCGGTCTTTCAGGTGCTCGTAGGTTTCTTCTACCGAGATGTTATTTGCCTGATTTTGGCGAATAGTGTTTAGGATAATATCTACAGTATCTGGAGTATATCCTAGCTTGAGCACCATCTGCTTGGCAATCTGAAGTTCTTTATCATGAATTTCATGATCTACAAGTATAAGGTTAATCATGTAAAAAAGAGAAAAGAAGCTTTCTCCGGAAGGGGGACGCAAATAGCGAATATCTTCTTCTGCATACTGTTCCCTAAGTTCATTCACCCTTTCTCTTTCTAGCCCCAGTTTATTCCCTATCATGTGAATGTATTCCATCTCTACCTTGTCCAGATCACCATCTGCCAAAGCCAGATGAAATAGCTGACGGATAAAATCATCTTCACGGGCACGCTTGCTGGGGCTAAAAAGATTCCAAAGGCTCATATCAAAAAATTTTGTTGTCGTGTATTATTTTTCCAGCATTTTGAGCAGAGTAGTTAACTCTGCTTTCAGGTTTCTGCGATCTACGATAAAGTCCAGAAAACCATGCTCTAATACAAACTCAGAGCTTTGAAAGCCCTTTGGCAAGCTTTTTCCTATTGTCTGCTCTATAACACGAGGACCGGCAAAGCCAATCAGCGCGCCAGGCTCCGCAATATTAAAGTCACCTAACATAGCAAATGAAGCTGTTACTCCGCCCGTAGTCGGGTCAGTAAGTAAAGAAATGTAGGGTAGTTTAGCCTCAGAAAGCAATGCTAACTTAGCCGAAGTTTTAGCCATCTGCATCAAAGAGAATCCGGCTTCCATCATACGGGCCCCTCCAGACTTGGAGATCATCAGAAAAGGTAGCTTATGCTTTAGAGCATAGTCAATGGCGCGTGCGATCTTCTCTCCTACCACAGAACCCATAGAACCGCCTATAAAGCTAAAGTCCATACAGGCTACTACTATCTCTAGCCCATTCATTTTACCGTGGGCAGAACGTAAAGCATCTTTCAGGTTCGTTTTAGCCTGAGAGTCTTTAATACGTTTAGGGTAGGGCTTACTATCCACAAAAGTCAAGGGATCGGCAGATTCCATATCCGCATCAAGCTCCTTAAATTTATTACCATCAAAGATGATCTCAAAATACTCAGTAGAGCCAATACGTACATGATAGCCGTCCTCAGGCACCACATAAGCGTTATTTTTTAGCTCCCGGGTATGAATAATTTTTCCAGCTGGGGTTTTATACCATAAGCCGTCAGGAGCTTCTTTCTTTGCTTCTGTAGGAGTCTGTATTCCTTTGTCTTTTCTTCTGAACCAAGCCATATTTACTGTATTTTAAGCACAAAGTGCTTTTCGTGTAAAGCCTACAGCATGCCTCCATAAGGCATACTTCGCATCTTGCAAAATTATTTATAACAAATGGCTAATGAGCCGAACTTACTGCTGATTTAAGGGGCGCTAAGTTATTGAGAATTTTGCTATTCCGAAAAAAATTATCAAAGCTTAAGAAACTAGCTGTTATGATATTAAAATTTCTCCTTTAAGTATTGTGCGGTATAATTATTCTCCAATTTTATCATCTCTTCTGGCGTACCGGAAAACATCAACTGCCCTCCCTGCTTTCCGCCTTCAGGTCCCAGATCTATTATCCAGTCCGCACTTTTAATTACTTCCATATTATGCTCAATAATTACTACACTATTTTCCTGTTCTATAAGCGCATTGATAGCGTCCATAAGTTTGCGGATATCATGAAAGTGAAGCCCCGTTGTAGGTTCGTCAAAAATAAAGAGAATATGCTCGTTCTGGCTTCGTGTGGTATTTCCTTTGCCTAAGAATGATGCCAGTTTCACTCGCTGTGCTTCCCCCCCACTAAGTGAGCTGGACGATTGCCCAAGCCTGACATAACCCAAGCCTACATCCTGTAGGGGCTGAAGTTTATTAACAATAGTGTTCTGGTCCGCGAAGAAGCTTACGCTGTCATCTACTGTCATGTCCAGTACTTCTGCTATATCTTTATCTTTGTACTTAATCTCCAGTATCTCTTTCTTGAAGCGTTTACCTCCACAGACCTCGCAGGTGAGGTGGATATCCGCCATAAACTGCATCTCTATTTTTACTTCTCCCTCACCCTGGCAATTTTCACAACGGCCTCCATCTACATTAAAGGAGAAAAAGGCAGGCTTATAGCCTCTCTGCTTGGCGAGTGGCTGCTCGGAGAACAGTTGACGAATGCCATCGTAAGCTTTCACATAAGTTACCGGATTAGAGCGAGATGACTTACCAATAGGGTTTTGGTCCACAAACTCTACCTGAGTTACCTGCTTGATATCGCCATCTAGCTTATCAAACTTACCAGTAGACTCGTTTACGGTACCAAAAATTTTGCCCAAAGCCGGGTAAAGAATACTTTTGATCAGCGTAGATTTACCTGAACCACTAACCCCCGTCACCACACTTAGCACTCCCAAGGGCACATCTACGTTAATATGCTTAAGATTATTTTCGCGGGCCCCCAATATGCTCAGCTTATGCTTAAAACTGCGCCTGCGAGCCGGAATAGTAATACTGTCTATACCACTTAGATAGCGTGAGGTATGGGTATTGGCATGCCCATTCTGCTTTTCCAGATCTTTAATGGTTCCCTGAAAAACAAGCTCCCCTCCATGAGAGCCAGCATCAGGACCAATATCTATGATTTGGTCGGCAGCACGCATCACTTCTTCTTCGTGCTCTACCACAATTACCGTATTACCCAGGTTTCTCAGGGTCTTGAGCACTTCTACCAGACGGGCAGTATCGCGTGGGTGTAACCCAATGCTTGGCTCATCCAATATATACATAGAGCCCACCAGGGCACTACCCAGAGAAGTAGCTAACTTTATGCGCTGATACTCACCACCTGATAAGGTACTGGTCAAACGGTTCAAAGTCAGATAGCCTAGGCCCACCTTATTTAGATACTCCAGACGGCTTTTTATTTCTTTAAGAATACGATCTGATACTTTAATATCATGTTCGTCCAGTTGCAGGCTTTCAAAAAACGCTATTACCTGCTCTATCTGCATGAGTACCAGCTCAGTAATAGCTGTATTGCCTATCTTGACATAGGAAGCATCTTTGCGCAGCCTGGTACCTTTACACTCGGGGCATACAGTACGCCCACGATAACGAGACAGCATTACACGATACTGAATTTTATGCGTTTTGGATTCCAGGTATTTAAAAAAAGCATCCAGACCTTTAAAATAACGGTTTCCAGTCCAGAGTATTGCTTTCTGCTCGTCGCTCAGGTCTACGTACGGTCGGTGAATAGGAAAGTCAAACTCAATACCGTGTCGTAGCAGAGGATCCAGCCATTTTTTCATAGAGTGGCTTCGCCAGGGGGCAATGGCTCCTTCGTAAACTGAGAGGCTTTTGTCGGGCACTACCAGGTCTTCATCTATGCCAAGCACTTTACCAAAACCCTCACAGGTACGGCAGGCTCCGTAAGGATTGTTAAAGGTGAAAAGGTTTACGCTAGGCTCTTCAAATACGACTCCGTCCTCTTCAAACTTATCAGAAAAATGGTGCCGCCTGGTATCCTCTTTGCTAACAATATCTACCAGACAAGTACCTTCTCCCTCAAAGAATGCCGTCTGAACAGAATCTGCTATTCTAAAGGTAAGGTCTTCATCATCATTACGCACAGAAGCCCGGTCAATCATGATCTTTATATCGGCGCCGGCCAGTTCTTCTGCTTTTTTCTCCAGTACTTCCTCTATAAAAAACACCTCATCGTTTACCATTATCCGGGTAAAACCTTTTTGCATAAGTATGTTGAGCTCATCGGCTAGCGGACGCTCTTCTTTAGCATGTAACGGGCATAACACCATAAGCTTGGTCCCTTCCTCCTGGCTAAAGATAAAGTCCACTATGCTACTTACTGTATCGCGGGTAACCAGCTTACCACTTACCGGAGAATACGTCTTACCTATACGAGCGTAGAGTAATTTCAGGTAATCATAAATTTCGGTGGTGGTTCCTACTGTAGAGCGTGGGTTGCGGGTATTTACCTTTTGCTCTATCGCAATAGCGGGCGATACTCCTTTGATATACTCTACCTCGGGCTTTTCCATCCTGCCCAGGAACTGCCGCGCATAAGAGCTCAAACTTTCTACGTACATCCGCTGTCCTTCAGCAAATAGGGTATCAAAAGCCAGAGATGACTTACCGGAACCAGAAAGCCCCGTGACTACCACCAACTTATTTCGGGGTATGGCAACGGTCAGGTCTTTCAGATTATTTACCTTGGCCCCTTTTATTAGTATAAACTGTTTAGGGTCAAGCTCTTCTATATTTTTATATTGAGAAACATTAGCCGTACTCATAGGCCTGCAAATGTACTATATTTATGGTTATCAAACAGCACTTCTCTACCTTCTTGGTTAGGAATGCTAATACTCTATTGCACAATAGCTCAAAAGCGGGAAAGGTTCTCATTTACGCATATTTTTGTTTACAAATCTTTTACTCCCTGCATTAATACATAAACCATAAACCTATTCGTATGAAACTACTACAGATTACTCTCACTATAAGCTGTATGCTTTATACCAGCCTTAGCTTTGCCCAGGATGCCGCCATAAGTGATTACCTGAAGATTGGCAGCAATGATGACCTTTATGTGATTGGAGGTGATGAAGCTGGCTTTTTCGTTGGGGTGGCAGATGATTATTACCTCCGAGGCTCAGGCAACAAGCAAGTCATCTCTTACTACGATAGTAAGGAGGTAAAAGAGGTAGAATCCAAGCTAATCAGACAGGCAGATCGTTCACGCGACTATTTCTATACTTTTTCGTTCAAAAATCAGGTACATACGCTTTCGCATAGCAACAAAGAGTCTGAGGATGGCCTTTTCCACATTTATTTGAATAGCTACAATGAAAAGATGGAAAGTGTAGGAGAAGAAGTGGAGCTCAATCAGATTTACCCTTACCTCTTCACTTACAATATAGGCTCTGCTTTCAGAAGTTACTTCTCTAACCAGTTTGGCAAAATGCGTAGCGGTCTATTGCTATCTCATAAAACAAATGCTGCTCAGGATAAAATAGCTCTGTTTTTTGATTTTAACTACTTTTCTTCAACTGTAGCTAACTTTCAGTGTGTAGTGCTCAACGAAAATCTGGAAGAAGAGTGGTCAGATATTATCGATCTGGAAGAAGAAGAAGAAAGCTATTTGTTGCTAGAAGACTATGTGCTTGCTAATGATGGCTCTATATATATACTTATGGCTGCTTTTGAAGATGATAATTTTAAAAAGCTCGCGAACAATTTTGAATACCGCCTGTACCACTACAAACCTGAGACTTCAACTGTTGAGATGTTGAACCTGGATACAGAAGGAGAATTTGTCATCAATATGGGTTTGCAGCTAGGGCCAGATCAGCTACCCGTACTCTCCGCAGTATATGCCAATCCGCAAAGCAATGATATTGAAGGGGGTATGATGATCAGAATAAGCCCAGACGGGAGTTCAAGCACCCAAAGCTTCGCTTTTGAAAATGAGGTACTAAAAGATATCAATGAAAAAGAAGATAAAGACTATGCAGAGGAGTATACCATAAAAAATACTTTGTTGGAAGAGGATGGTAGCCTAGTGTTTTTTGCGGAGTCGTATAAAAGAGGCCCTCTGCTAAAACCTAAGCTTAGCCTGAGCGGATTTAGCCCGGTAAGCGCCGATGTAGAGATGGGTGATATCTATAAAAAGATACTGGCTATAAAAGTGAGCCCAGAGCAGGCAGAGAGTTGGGTAAAAGTTATTGATAAAAATCAGCGCTCCAGTGAAGAGAAAGATATTTACACATCCTTTGCGTTTGCTTACGACGAGCAGGCCTATTACCTGTTGTTTAATAATAGCATTAAAAATGCTACAGATATCTCTTTAGTTACTCTTACCAAAGGTGGTGATATTAAGCTAAATACATTGATGAGCAGAAGCGACTATCGGGCTCGTCTTATTCCGGCATTTGCCAAAATGCTCAGTCCCGGTTTGCTTACAGTACCTGTAGAACGCTCCGGTAAACAGGGAATATTACAGGTAAAGTTTTAAAAGATGCCAGGCAAAAGTGAGAAAAAAGCTTTAACTTATTTACAGTAGAATTTTTGTAAACCGATTGTTAGGTGTATGAAACTCAGGAAGATGATATCCTTGCTTTTGCCTTTATGTTTGTATAGTTGCAGTAGTGAAGAGGATATTCCCGGCTCTCCTCCTCTTGCTGATGCCGGTGAAGATTTAACCCTTCCTATTGACCAGGCAGGCACTATCAGTTTGTCCGCAGCAGCTTCCTCAGACCCTGACGGCGATTCTCTCTCCTATTTGTGGAAGCTTTTAAGCCAACCCGATGGTAGCACTGCTAACATCAACAATGCGAACGAGCTTACTGCTTCCATCACACCCGATATGGAGGGTACCTACGAAATTCAACTAAATGTTGACGATGGGAATCACCCCCCGGTTCAGGATATGCTCACGATTACTATTACCGAAGCTGTAAACGAAGCTCCTGTAGCTAATGCCGGTCCAGATAAATCCGGACAGTTAAACACTACCGTAACTTTAGATGGGAGCCAGTCCAGTGACCCTAATAATGATGCACTAAGTTACCAGTGGACTTTGTCCAGTAAGCCAGTAGGCTCAGAAGTAAGCATTACCGATGCTGATAAGCCTATGGCTAGTTTTGTTCCTGACAAAATTGGCAATTATAGCTTTAGATTAAAAGTAACTGACCCTATAGGGGCTTCTGATAGTGATAATGTTGATATTACAATTAACTAGCCTTACCAAAATAAAAGTAATGGAGCAGACAATTGCATAAATAAAAGAGCAGAAGAAAAAATAAAATTTGTGAATAATACTCCATTTTTGTAAAATATGTAAGATTTCGGCTTAAATCCTCATTTATTTCAAGTGCACAACAAAAATTTGCATATTATTTGCTACTTTTTTAGATTTGAAAAATGTGCCTTTCTAATTTCATGTTTCATTTAAACCAGAGAGCAATATGGGATAAACTTCTACGTTAACTAAACAATTGGATTAATGAAGAAGTATTCAGTCAGCGACAGCAAGCTAGTTTCTTTGTACAAAAAAGGAAACGAGGCTGCATTTGAGCAGTTAGTTAATCGTCACAGATCAAGAGTTTTTACAACTATTTATTTGATCGTAAAAGACGAATATGTGGCAGAAGACATACTGCAGGAAACCTTTATTAAGGTGATAAAGACGATTAAATCTGGTAGATACAACGAAGAAGGAAAATTTTTGCCTTGGGTTATGCGTATAGCCCACAACCTGTCTATAGATTATTTCCGTAAGAACAAAAGGTATCCTACGGTAGTAATGGAAGACGGTACCAGTGTATTTAATACTTTGGATTTCTCAGAAGATTCAGCGGAGTCTCTGCAGATCAAGAAAGATACGCATGCATTATTGAGACAGTTAATTAAAGAATTGCCTGAAGCACAAAGACAGGTACTGACCATGCGCCATTATATGGACATGAGTTTTAAAGAGATTGCGGATGCTACCGGAGTCAGTATCAATACCGCTTTAGGCCGTATGCGTTATGCACTCATCAATTTGAGGAAGAAAATGCAAAACCATAATATAGCCTATGATCCAAACATTTACCCTAAATGATCTCGTACGCTTTCTTTATGATGAAATGAATGAAGATGAAGCGCACAAAATGCAGGAAGCCTTACTGTTAGATGATGAACTCATGGATATGTATCAAGATTTGCTCTCTAGCAAGCATACGTTAGATAGCAATCCTATCAGAAAAGACCCTTCGCAATCTTCTATTGATAAAATTTTGAACTATTCCAGATCGTGCGATCTGCAGGTGGCAGCAGAGTAACAATGAACAAAAAAGAGCGCTTTCAAGCTTTCACTCAATATTTTGCTGAAACAAAACCTGAACCTCAAACAGAATTAAGCTACCGTAACCCTTTTGAGTTATTGGTAGCTGTTATTTTGAGTGCTCAGTGTACAGATAAGCGGGTAAATATGGTAACTCCCGCTCTTTTTCAGTCTTTTCCTACACCGGAGCTTTTAGCTCAGGCTACTTTTGATGAACTCTTTCCTTTTATCAAAAGCATATCTTATCCCAATAACAAGACTAAGCATCTGATTGGTATGGCTAATATGCTGGTCAATGACTTTGGCAGCGAAGTACCAGAAACAGTAGAGCAGTTGCAAAAACTGCCGGGAGTGGGCCGCAAAACAGCTAACGTAATTTCTTCAGTCATCTTTAACCAGCCAGCCATGGCAGTAGATACGCATGTGTTTAGGGTATCTAAGAGGTTAGGCCTAGTCACGCTGTCTGCAAAGACACCACTTGAAGTAGAGAAGCAACTGGTTCGCCACATTCCAGAAGAATATATTGCTAAAGCCCACCATTGGCTCATACTTCATGGACGCTACGTATGCCTTGCGCGTACCCCCCAATGTAGCAAATGCGAGCTCACACATTTTTGTAGATATTACGAGAAGAATATAACTACTTAAGCTACATAATTCTACAAATACAGAACTTTCACTTCATATCGGTGTTATTGTTTAATAATAAAATTAAAAAATTAAACAAAATATGCACCGCAGCACGATTGTATGGTTCAGGAATGATCTAAGGTTGCATGATAATATATGTTTGCACAATGCCCTGAAAAGCGCGAACAAAGTTTATCCTGTCTACTGTTTTGATCCTCGGCATTACGAAGAAACCTCCCTGGGACTACCCAAAACAGGAGCTTTTAGAGCTAAATTTATCTTAGAGTCAGTGGCCAATCTTCGTCAGAATCTTAGAGATATAGGCGCTGACTTAATAATCAGGCAGGGCCATCCAGAAAACATCATTCCATCACTGGCTAAAGAACTGAACGCCCATATAGTATATGCCAGCAAAGAGGTAACCACCGAAGAAGTGGAAGTAGAAATCCAGTTAGAGAAAAAACTTCATACATTAGGTATTACGCTGCATTTAGAGTGGCAGTCTACTCTTTTTCATATTAATGATATTCCCTGGCCTATCAAAAACCTACCTGTCACTTTTACAAACTTTCGTAAAGAGACCGAAAAACTAACAGAAATCCGTCCGCTGCTACCTACTCCTCATGAGATGTATGCTTTTGAAGAGGTAAAAACTGGTAAGCTTCCCAGTCTGGACGAACTTGGGCTTAGTACTCCTCATTACAACCCACGGGCTGCACTTAAATACAAGGGAGGAGAATCGGCAGCACTTCATCGTCTGGATAATTATTTATGGAAAAAAGATTTGCTCAAATCTTACAAGGAGACCAGAAATGGTATGCTAGGAGACGAATACTCTTCTAAACTTTCTGCATGGTTAGCCATTGGAGCGCTTTCTCCCCGCTATGTATACAAACAGATAAAGCAGTATGAGCGGGAGCGAGTAAAAAACAAGTCTACCTACTGGTTAATTTTTGAACTACTCTGGAGAGACTACTTCCGCTTTATTGCTAAAAAATATGGCAAGCATTTATTTAGAGTCAGCGGCTTACAAGAGAAAGGAATAGAGTACTATAACGATCTAGCTACATTTGACCGGTGGAAGCAAGGCGAGACTGGTGTACCTTTTATAGATGCTAATATGCGAGAAATCAACTCCAGCGGGTTTATGTCGAACCGTGGAAGGCAAAATGTAGCTAGTTTTTTAGTAAAAGACCTCAAAGTTAACTGGACCTGGGGAGCTTCCTACTTTGAAAGCTTACTCATAGACTATGATGTTTGTAGTAATTGGGGTAACTGGAATTATGTAGCGGGAGTAGGCAATGACCTTCGGGAGGACCGCTACTTTAACATTATGAGCCAGGCCAAACGCTATGATCCACAAGGCGAATTTGTGCGACACTGGCTTCCTGAGCTATCCGAACTGGAAGGCAAAAAAATTCATTACCCTGCACTTTTAGATAGTAATACATTAGATGCAGCAAATATTAAGTTAGGTACAGATTACCCTTACCCCATCGTAAATTTTGATCGCTGGATGTACTAAGAAGTATAACAGAGACCACTCCCTCTTTAGAGGATTGTTAGCCGAAGTATCATAAAAAAAGGCGACCCATAGTCGCCTTCTTATCAACATTTGATTGTTACATTAAAACCAGGGTCTGGCCACACTACTAAATGGCCAGGGAATAGACACTAAAATGATAATTAAGCCTATTGTATAAAAGATAGCGATTTTCTTGTGTTTGGCTATGGCATCTGCTACTTTTTTAGATGATGAGTAGCCTACAGTAATGAGGATAATCGCTAGCAGCATGCCTACAAAATGCTCAACACCCCAAAATCGTAGCACCTGATTTTTCATGGCTGCACCAAAATCCGTATACACCTGATCTACAATCGGGCTAACGAAATACAGCACCAGGCCAATCAGTAGCTGAATATGTGAAGCAATAAATGTAAACAAGTATATTTTCTTGTCGCCTGCTGTAAAATCTTTATTTCCCTGCCAGTTCATCCAGGCTTTAACTACCGCAATGATCAGGAGAATAAGTACTACATAACGTAGGCTTGAGTGTAAGTGTAAAAGACCAGTATACATAAATGAGTTAAGTTTTGAATACGGGGTAAATGTAACAAAAGACTACTAGCATTTAGCAGTAAACATAAAAAAAGCGACAGTGATATGTCGCTCTAAATCCTTTTGATACTATCTCAGGCAGCTTTTGGCATACGCATTTTCTTGGTAGTATCCGGGTTAAGAGGTTTAGTCTTAACTCTGCCTTTCTTAAGCATCAGATAAAACATTAAGCCAAGAATATACAAAGAACCACCCAAAAACAGGGCAAGCATTAAATAAGCTGTGACTGCTAACATAATTTATATAGTAGTATACACTTGCTAATACAAGAAAGCTCAGTACAAAGTTGCCGTTTAAAAAAAAATTATTTTCACTCCTCCAGCCTAGGGCTGTACATACTAATTCAGACCTCTCTAACCTCCCGCTCTATCTCTTTTTTTACAACCTTAACAGCATTCTTTTTAGGCTTTATTTCTTTACCTACTCGCTGCGAGTAGGCTTTAGTAAACTCTGCTCCTATAAGAAAAATTACCGCGGAATAGTAGATCCACACCAATATAATAACCAGTGAACCCGCTGCACCATATGTAGAAGAAAAACTACTGTTACCTAGATAAATACCGATCAGCTCTTTACCAATAACAAACAAAACTGTAGTAAAAATTGCACCTACCCACACATCTTTCCATCGTACTTTAGCATCGGGTAGTAACTTGAACATAATTGCAAACACAACAGTAACGATAGTAGTAGAAACCACTTTACTAACTAGCTGGAGAAGGTAAATTGTATAATCTGAAAAAATACGGGTAAGCAAGTCCTGATAGCTATCTAATATTGTATCTACCAGTATAGAGGTGATGAGCAACACCCCCAGAATAATGATAATTACGAAAGAAAAAAGCCGGTCAATAATGAGCTTAAGCCAGCCTTTTTGAGGTTTGGCACGTACGCCCCAAATCTCGTTTAGTGCCAGTTGTACGTTTACAAAAACAGTAGTTGCACTAAAGGTAAGTGTAGCGATACCAATTATTCTGGCAATATATCCGGCCTCGTCTATTGCAGCATTTTTAATGATATTCTGAATTTGTTCAGCGCTCTGGGTGCCTACAAAGTCCTCCATATAATAGAATAACTGCCCTTGAGCTGCCTGTTCGCCAAAAATAGTACCGGCAATCAGCACTGTAAAAATAAGCAGAGCTGGCATAGAAAATATCATATAGAAAGCAATAGAAGCGCTGTATAGCATAGGGTGGTCATGTTCAAACCCCTTCACTATATCACCGATAATCTTGAAGGCTAACGTTTTCTTGAGCCGCTTCCACCGCGTTTGCAAAAATTTCATAGATGTAACTTAACAAAAATACTCAGGTCAACGCCACTGGACTGATCCCTTTTCCTCAGCTTATCCTAACGAAAATACAACTATTAGCAGTAGAATAGTGAAATGCGTAAGAAATTTGCAGCAATACCTTTGGTGAGCTATCCTTTATGGCCTGGGTGGGTATAAAAAGCCGACCCTATACATAAGAGTCGGCAATAGCTTTAAAGCTCTATTTTTGTACCTAATAACTTCAAAAACTCTGCAATAAAAGCTGAATGGCCTGGCCATGCAGGCGAAGTAACCAGATTACCATCAACTACAGCATCTGTAGCTGGCACATCTACATATTCTCCTCCGGCAAGGGTTACTTCAGGCCCTACTGCGGGATAAGCCGTTAACTTTTTACCCCTTACTACATCCGCGGCGGTAAGTATCTGTATACCGTGGCATACAGCAGCTATAGGTTTGTTTGCTTCGGCAAAGTACTTAGTCGCCTCAATAATTCTGGAATCCAGGCGAAGGTACTCAGGGGCTCTACCTCCGGCAATCATTAACGCATCATAGTCTTTTACATTAATATCATCAAAAGTCGCATTAAGCGTAAAATGGTGCCCCTGGCGCTCTGAATAAGTCTGATACCCATCAAAATCATGAATAGCAGTCATAATTGTATCACCTTTTTTCTTATCAGGGCATACAGCGTGCACCTCATGCCCAACCATGTGCAGCATTTGAAAAGGTACCATGGTTTCATAGTCTTCAGCATAATCTCCTGTGAAAAAGAGAATCTTTTTTTTGGCCATTTGTATAAAGTTTAAGGTTAAACGGATAAGAATTCAAGGTAAAAAAATAGCTCAGCCCTCACAAGATGCGGATGTAAATAAACTATTAAGCCTGAGAAGGGGTAAGTTTTTTGGTTTTAATTTTTCAGCCACCTTAACAAAATTCCTTACTTTAGAGACGCTATGTACAATACTATATACATTAAATAAACCTAAATATTAATTATGCTAGAACAAAGGAAAGTAACGCTGGACGAAAAGGAGATGCCTGATAAGTGGTACAATATTGTGGCGGATATGCCTAATAAACCACTACCTCCGCTAAATCCAGCTACCAGAGAGCCAATTGGCCCTGAAGCCCTGGCTCCTCTTTTCCCTTCTGAACTCATTAAGCAAGAAGTATCTACAGAAAAGTGGATTGACATCCCTGACGAAGTTAGAAACCTATATAGTATCTGGCGGCCTACTCCCCTCTTTCGTGCCCGCGGACTGGAAAAGCTGCTGGATACTCCTGCCAAAATCTATTACAAATACGAGGGCGTGAGCCCCTCTGGCTCTCATAAACCCAATACTGCAATCGCCCAGGCTTATTATAACAAGCAGGAAGGAGTAAAGCGTATTACTACCGAAACAGGCGCCGGACAATGGGGAAGTGCCTTAAGCTTTGCCTGTCGTCATTTTGGAATAGAGTGCGAGGTCTATATGGTAAAAATCAGCTACCACCAGAAGCCCTACCGTAAACTGATGATGAACACCTGGGGCGCTAATGTAGTGGCTTCTCCCAGCGATAAAACACAAGCAGGGCGTGATATTCTAGCAAAAAACCCTGACTCTCCCGGCAGCCTGGGTATTGCCATCTCTGAAGCAGTAGAGCTTGCCGCAAATGATGAGCACACGAAATACGCACTGGGCAGTGTACTTAACCACGTTCTTACTCACCAGACCATTATTGGTGAAGAAGCTATTAAACAGATGGAAAAAGCAGGTGATCTGCCCGATATAGTAGTAGCCCCATTTGGTGGTGGTTCTAACTTTGCCGGGCTGGCTTTTCCATTTATGCGTCTTAATCTGGAAGAGGGCAAAAAAATCAGGTGCATCGCCAGTGAGCCCGCTTCTTGTCCTAAGCTTACCAAGGGCGTATTCCGCTATGATTTTGGCGATAGTGTAGGTATGACTCCACTGCTACCTATGTATACCTTAGGGCACAATTTTGTTCCTGCTCCTATCCATGCCGGAGGCTTACGCTACCATGGTGCTGGAGTAATTGTAAGCCAGCTGCTTAAAGATAAGCTGATGGAAGCCCGCTCACATCACCAGCTAGAGTGTTTTGAAGCCGGAGTGAAATTTGCCCAGGCAGAAGGAATTATACCAGCGCCGGAAGCTAACCACGCTATAGCTACAGTAATAGCTGAGGCTGAAAAAGCGAAGGTAGAAGGAAAATCTAAAACAATCCTTTTCAACCTTTGTGGACATGGCAATTTTGATATGGCAGCTTACGAAAACTATCTTTCTGGTAGGCTGATAGAGCATGAGCTCACCGACGATGAAATACAGTCATCACTTTCTCAACTGGATACCCCTACTGTAGATTAACAATACCAAACAAAGAAGTTAAAGGCTGCCTCACTTTTCTGAGCAGCCTTTTTTATACCATACTTCTTAGCCTTATGAATTTCGTCTAAATGATTAAGCATGAAACCTCCTACAGAAATACAGATACTACAAAGCTGGGAAGAAAATGCCCGGCGCTGGAATAGCCTCATTGAAGAAGATAAGCTGGAAAGTAGGACACTAATTACGAATAAAGCCATACTGCATGCTATCAGAAATCAGAGAATACAAAAAGTTATAGACGTAGGTTGCGGTGAAGGTTGGTTGGTAAGATCATTGAACAGGCTTGGCATGCAGGCTACTGGTATTGATGGTAGCACATCTCTTGTACAGCTGGCAAAAGCTAAAGGTGGAAATTTTCAGCATTTATCGTATCAGCAGCTAATAAGTGGTAAACAAATATCTGGCGCTCCTTTTGAGCTTGCGGTATTCAATTTTTCTATTTTTGACAAGGATGGAACCGATAATTTATTAAATGCCATAAAGCAACTCTTAGTTAAGGGAGGCAGAATTATAATACAAAGTTTACACCCTGAGGCAGTAAGCAAAAATAGCTCAGGTTCCTGGCAAAAAGATGTTTGGCAGGGTTTGCCGGGTGACTTTACCCAACCTTACTCCTGGTATTTAAGAAGTTTTAACGAATGGAATCAACTCTTTCAAAACTGCCATTTACAGCTATTGTCTACCAAAGAATACAGCCATCCTCATACCCATAAACCTTTGTCTGTTATTTTTGAGCTGGCTTAAGCCTTAAACATTATTGTAAAAATTAAATAAGGGCTTCAGCCTTAAAACTCAGTACTTTCTTAAAAACTTAGCTTATATTTTTAACGCCAAGCCCATGCCTCCCGGCGATACAAGATACTTATCAGCCCCTATATGCAAAGTCTTAGCTAAGAAGGGGTAAAATCACTTCAAAAATTATAACGCTACTTTTTAAGCCTGAAACTTCCACTATATGACAGTCCTTTCATAAAATGTAGTGGGCCCGGACGCTCATAAAAATTAATCCTAGCAAAAAGTAAGCTGTCTGTCATTTTGGTCATGAAAATTTTGAGTACAGACAGCTTTACGCTTAAATACCTGTAGGGCTAAGTTTTACTCCTTAAGAAACGGATATGGATTAATGTTTCGGCTAATTCTTCACTATGCACTTCTCCTCTACCCTTTAAATAAGATGTTAAGTTTTGAAGAACAGTATTAATATTTCGTTTAATCTATTGACACAAAAATATTATACCTCTGTTTCCTTATTTTTCACAGAACAAACACCCTAGCTAGTAATAGTACAAAAACTACTAACACTAGCTATCGTCACTCTACTCATTTTCTTAGTTTATCTCACTCACAATCACTGATTTAAGCTCACATTTTAACAGAAGCATAACACTCAGTTAACCACCTCATTCGGCCGAAGATGTAGCTTTGACTAGTATTTTTTTCCAACCTACCAACCTTTTAAACAAGATGAAGAAAAGTTTATCTTTCTTGCTTGCGCCTGCATTTTTAATGCTAAGCTCATGCCACGAAATCATTGAGGAAATCCTGGATGGCCACGATGATAAAGATTCAGGAATTGAATTTAAGAACCATTCCGTAGAGCCTTCCCTTCTTAAAAAAATGCCTGGCTTTAAAGATGTGGAAGTTTATACTCTAATGAGTAGTACCGACAATTTACCTATGTCGCCAGAGTATACGCTGGGCGGCTCAGTAGACGGTGCCGGCCTGCTTAAGTCCGATGATGGATATGTGCTTCTGGTAAACAACGAAGACAACTATGCCGTATCCAGAATCCACTTAAACGAAGAATTTGAGCCGGTAAAGGGCTCTTATATTCTTAACTCCAGCGGTGCAGGCACACGTATGTGCTCTGCCAGTTTGGCTACACCTGAAGAACATGGCTTTGGCCCAATCTTCCTTACTGCTGGTGAGAGTGGCCCTGAGTCACAGACGCATGGAGTAAGCCCTTACGCTGAAGAAGCTGCGGCAAGCATCCCTCAGGTTCTACCTGCTCTTGGTCGCTGGAATGCGGAAAATGCCCTTCCTTTACCGCTTGACGTAACTAAAGGTAAGACTATGATCATCATCGGTGACGACGATAGCGGACCTCAGGGTGGCCAGGTAGCTATGTACATGAGCGATAATCAGGGTGACCTTAACAATGGAAAAGTATATGTACTTCGCCGTGTAGATCAGGACCCTATAGAGAAAAACATGAGCATTAATCAGTCTTATGAAGTAGAATTTGTAGAGATTGAAAATGCCGCGACTAACACAGGTGAGCAGAATAACCTGGCCTCTGAAGCATTGAACTCTATCGCATTTGGCCGCGTAGAAGATCTGGACTATGGTAAAGGTTCGCCTTCTAATAAGCATAATGTATATTTTGAAGTTACCGGACAGCTTTCTGATGATGGATCTCGCTCTAAGTGGGGGCGTACTTATAAGCTTCGCCTGGACCCTGCTAACCCTCTTAAAGGAACTTTAGAAGTACTTCTTGATGGAGATGACCCTTATAGTGATGCATTCCGCTACTACATGAACCCTGATAATATCATGGTGACTGAAAACTATATTTATATTCAGGAAGACCCTAACGGCTACACCAGAGCTGGAGAAGATGAAGGCAGAGAGACACATGACGCCTATCTATACCAGTACAACCTGAAAAACAAAAAGCTTAAGCCTGTATTTGAAACTAACCTATTCCGTGACAACGCTGAGCTTTCTGAGTACTTCAGCACAGAAGATGCAGCTTACGGTGCCTGGGAGTATGGCGCTATGCTAGATGTTACTGATGTATTGGGCGAAACTGAACCTACTTTTGTGCTATGCATACAGCCTCATACCTGGCGCCGTGATGAATTCAAAGGAGTAGATGGCGGAAGCATTCGCCCTAACGAAAATCAAGGAAGCCAAATCGTAGTAATCCGCGGTCTGGACCGCTAGGCTTTTAGCCTCTCATCCTAAAATTACTATAGAAGGAGTACGGTAGTATCGTGCTCCTTCTTACATCATGCCTAAATCTTATGTCCTATGAGTTCAAAATTGCTACACTACCTACCCTTATTTGGCCTATTATTAATTTTTATAAGCTGTGCAGACACAGGGCAAAAAGACAATGTCAGTAGCAGCGAAGCCGTCAAAGCGCTACACGTTAAAAAGGTGCGCCGATTACTAAAAAACAGTGCCCATTTAGACAGCCTGCTCAGGCATGGAGCCGAAGAAGCTGAAGTACAGGAAGCCTTCAAACAAACCCGCCTGGCTTACAAACATACTGAGACTCTGCTGGAGTACTATAATCCTGAACTTGCCAAGAAGCTTAATGGCCCTGCCATTGACAAGCATGACCTCCATGCTGCCGAAAGAAAAGTGTGGCATGCTACAGGTTTTCAGGTAGTAGAAGAGACTATTTTTCCCGAATATGATCAAGCTTTGCAGAAAGAAGCAGCTACACAAATGGGTATCCTCCACGGCTTTCTCAGGGTGTACCAAAATGACCTTGAAGGACTTTTACTCTCGGATAGTAATATCTTTGAAGCTCTGCGTCTGGAGCTCCTGCGTATTATGAGCCTTGGCATTAGCGGTTTTGATTCACCAGTAGCTTTTTACTCGCTGGAAGAAGCTAAAGCAGCCCTGCAGGGGATGGAAGACATTCTGGATATCTACTTTCAGTACAAAGCCCAGGACTCCAGCGTACATAAACTGAAAAAGCAATTTGAAGATGCTAAAAGCTACTTGACACAAAACGATAATTTTGACGAATTTAATCATCTTACCTTTATTAAAGAGCATATAGATGCTATCTCGCAGGAGTTGTATGCATTTCAGAAGTTAGTAGAGGTACCCAACAATAGCTGGGCAACGGCCATTAATCTGGAAGAAGGATCATTTTTCAGCCCCAACACCTTCAATACTGATTTTTTTGCTCCACCCTTTAATAGAAATAACAAACCTGAAGTGGTAGCCCTGGGCAAAGTTCTTTTTAACGAGCCTATGCTTTCAGGGAACAACAGCCGCTCCTGCGCCTCCTGCCATCAGGCTGATAAAGCCTTTAGCGATGGTATGAAGAAAAGTATGACCCTTGATGGGCACAGTGAAATTCAGAGAAATGCGCCCACCATAATAAACTCTACTTTTCAGCGGCTACAGTTTTATGATTCGCGGATGAACTTTCTGGAAGGCCAGATCGCAGACGTAGTTGCAAACCCTGAAGAGATGCATGGCTCGGTAGAAGAGGCTGCCAGCAAACTGGCTATGCATAAAGAATATCGCGATTTATTTGCTGAAGCTTTTGATGAAGATAGTATTACCGCTAAGAACCTGCAAAGAGCCATCGCCGCCTACGTACGTTCTCTTAATGGCTTGAACGCGCCCTTTGATCAATACATGCGAGGTGATACCTCGGCAATGACAAAAGCTCAGATTCATGGGTTTAACCTGTTTATGGGCAAAGCTAAATGCGCTACCTGTCACTTTCTGCCACTATTTAACGGCACCGTACCTCCTGCCTATCTGGATACCGAATCTGAAGTTTTGGGTGTACCTGCTGAGAGTGACACGGCTAATGCGGTAGTAGACCCTGATTTGGGTAAGTATGAGATTTATGGTGGTGAGCTTTTAAAATTTGCCTTTAAAACTCCGACAGTACGCAATGCCGCACTTACTGCTCCTTATATGCATAATGGTGTGTATGCTACTCTGGAGGAGGTAATTGATTTTTATAATCGTGGAGGTGGTGCTGGTATTGGTATAGCCCTGGAACATCAGACTTTACCGCCAGACCCACTTAATCTGAGCCAGCAGGAGCAGCAAGATCTGGTAAGTTTCCTCCATGCACTGACCGATACGACAGGTTTAACTGCCCCACCTAAAGCTATTGTAGTTCCGCAAAACATCGCGCTCAAACGTTAAGCCTCAAGCACGACCAAAAATTTAAGCTACAGCTTGACAGAGTGTGAGTACTTTCAACCTTAAATTTAGCCATATCATACTCCCTGCCTTTTACAGCAGGGAGTTTACCTTTCTACTCATTTGCTCTCTTTACAGAAACCCAACCTGACTTGTTTATTACTTTGTCTTTTGGATCGCCTTTATATCTTACCTGAGCGCCAAAGCCATTTGCCTCTACATACAGACGCTCGGTAGCATATACCAATAGTGAGCCTGTACCATTAATCTCAGCATCAACATTTTTGGCTTCTAGCTCTAAAGCATCCAGCTTGCCTGTACCGTCCAGCAGTAGCTGACAGCGCTGAGCCTGCCCCGATGCCACCACATCTGCTGTACCAGCAATCTCTACTTCAAGGTGGTCTACCTCTAACTGAAGTTTGTTTTTGCCCATACCTTCGGCTACAAAGCGAAAAGTATCATGAGTGATAGGAGTTTCACTAATTACATCTACAATTCCTTCTGTTTTAATACTACTTAACTCCTGATAAGAAACATAGGCCGTAATTTTTGGGTAAAGATCCCATACATCATCATTATCACGGTCATAGGTGATGTAAAGGGTATTGCCACGGACATACGTTTTTACCCTTCGCATATCAACATCATCACTAGCTTCCAGTTCCAGAGCTGGCATTTTACCTTCGCTGAGGATCATCTCTCCTCTACCTTCAAAAACAATGTGCTCAAACCTTTCTACCTTCCGCTGCTCTATATTCTGGGCGTGTAGCCCAAAGCAAGCGGCCAGTAGTAAACTGATTAGGGTTAATGTTCTCATAGTTGATTTGTGGTGTGGTGTATTACTAAAGATACGCAAATAGCATGTATAAAGGTTAGCCTGTTTTAAACCAGTTTGTTTCTCTTTGACTTTGGCTTAAGCATAATTTTATCTTTGATTACCAGATAGATACCGCTAAACGTAAAAAGCATTCCTACAGCATGGTAGCCATAGAAAGTTTCTCCCAGAAAAAATATGGCCATCAGGCTTCCAAACAAAGGAATAAGGTGAGAGAAGAGTCCTGCTATGTTACCTCCAACTTTACTCACACCATAGTTGAAAAATAAATAAGCTACAAATGACGGAAATATCCCCAGATACCCTACAGTAATAAATACATCTTTATTCCAGACAATAGGCTCTGTATTTGACATCTCCCAAAGAAAAAAGGGCAAAAGCATAACAACTCCCAAAAAGAAAGTGGTAGCTAAAAAGCTTAAGGGATGCACTTGAGGCCTAAATCTGAGTAGATTGGTATAACCCGCATAAAAGACTATCGCGCCTATCACCCACAAATCTCCCCGGTTTAAACCTGTGTGAGCCAATGTGCTGATGCTACCCTTAGCCACTAAAGTTAAAGTGCCCAACAACGACACCAGTATGCCTACAACCTGTAGTTTTTTAAGCTTCTCATTAAAAAACGCAAAAGACATAAGTACTACTACTACCGGCAAAAAAGATTGCAACAGCAGACTATTAAGCGCAGTAGTGTCTTGCAGAGCAATGTAAATCATGGTGTTGAAAGCAGTAATGCCTAAAAAAGATATAGAGAGCAAAACCAAAAGTTGCTTACGTATAATACAGATGTCCTGCTTTACCTTTTTCCAGGAAAATATAATAACGATAAAGAGGGCCAGAGACCAACGCATAAAAGCAAGGCTGATAGGCGGAACATCCGTAGCCAAAGCTTTGCTGATTACGACATTGCCTGCCCAGAACAGGGAGGCAAATGTTAGTAGCAGGAAAGGGTTTTTCATACCTCTAAGTTGTAATTTGCTCGTCCGAATCACAATGTCACCAGCGACCAAATTGTTCTGAAATAAATAGAATGATAAGAAATACTCACAAACAAAAAATCCCGACTACTAGAGCCGGGATTACTTTTTACTAACATACTCAAGCATTAGGGCGAAACTTCCTCAGGCTTTTCCACTTTAAAGGAGTATGCTGTACTACCTGCCAGGCCTTCGTTTGTCAGACCATTGACCAGCACTCTGTAGCTTGTATTTCTGTCTGCGGTATAGAAGCTAACCATCGCTTTTCCATCTTCCTTGGTTTGGATGTTAGGGTTCCAGTACAATGTAGTACGATAGTCGGGCAGGTCTGCCTTACCATCCGCAGTATACTTAGGCGAATAAAACTCTCTGGCTTTATGGTAGCCCCTCTGAGAATGTAATATGATATGGTCTGAGGGTTCTACCTCTTCGTATTGTGGCCCGCCTCTTTTGGTATAAAGAGCAATAACACCATTACCTCCTCGGCCACCGTATATCGCTGCCGATGGGCCTTTTAGAACTTCAACTCTATCAAGATCAAACTGGTTAATGGTTGAAAGTGCCGAAGCATCTACAGGCATACCATCAATCAGGTAAAGTGGAGCACCTCCTCCTCTGATAGAAGCCCGATAATCATACATACCTGATCTCAATATATTTACTCCCGGAATTCTACCTTGTAAAGATTCCAGTATATTTCCTGAAGAAGCAACCGGAAGCGTACTTGCGTCTATCACCACATCTGCCCGGGTATGCAACCTGAAGGGCTCTACTATTTCTTGTCGCCTTTCCTGCACCACAATTTCTTTAAGAAGCATTTCTTTCAGACCTACCTGCATTGACTGCTCTACCGAAGCCTGGTTAGCGCTGCGGCTTACAAACTTTTCTGTACTTGCCACTAGTTCATCGGCATATACACTTTCAGCTTCTTCACTCCACTGAGGTACAAAGCCAGCTTCATCCATCAGTACTTTTACATCTCGTCTACCTTTAGCAGTGGTACCCTGGATCACAAACTCTACGCTATCGTAATAGTCAAATCCTTCAAAAGAGAAATATCCGTTTTTGTCAGTTTCTTCTACTAAAAATATATCTGGCTGATCTTTAACATACAGAATTACCTCACCGTTCTCTACGGGGGTGCCATTGTCTTTTTCCAGCTTACCATCTACAGAAAGCGCATTTTTACGGTTTTGAGTAATTTGAGGCAGCTCTTCATACCAGTTAAATCTACGCCAGCCATGCGTCATCATCACCAGCGAAAGTGCCTCTTTTTTCTCTGCATTTATATCTTTAAAATAGTAATCCGGCTGCTCAATATGGCCTTTTAGCTCTGAGCTAAGCAACAAATGAGCGTTCAAGCTTCTTTTTTCCTGATCTTCAGGCACCAGTTCCTCATCAGTAACAGCCATTGACAAATTAGCTGCTACTGGCTTACCTTCAGCATCAAAAGTCTCAATACTTAGTTTTACCTGCTCTCTTTGCAGATAGTCAGGTTCATGCGTGCTAATCTTAAGTTGTAGTTGCTTTTCCGGATGTAAAAACACCAGTCTTTCTGCCAGTGGCTGTCCTTGTGTATCAGATAAAGTAATGCGGTTAATACCTGCTGGCAGATCATTTTTGGCAAGTTTCACAATTTGACTTTCACCTTCCAGCATCACTTTTTCTGTATGGAGGAGTTTGTCGTTTCCAACTACTGCAAGAAGTAGCGGAGAGGCCCCTTCTCCTTTAGTATGTATGTTGACCTGAATAAACTCTGCATCAGCGTATTCTTTAACCCGCAAGCCATAACCCTGATTTTTGACTTGCGGAAGAACGTATTTCTCCTGGCTTCCGTCAGCTAAACTTACTACAGCAGTATAGTTTTTACCCGCTTCAGGGATAAATTCTACCGCTCCCATACCCTCATGTGTCGTTTCAAAACTAAGTATAGAGTTACCTTCAGCATCCACTATTTCACCTCTTGCATCTACACTCTTACCTTGCTTATCAATAGCTTTAAATGCTAGCCGGGTATGAATGCCAGCTACCCAATCCCCTCCTTCAGGAAAAAACTGTAGGTCAGCCAACTGGCTCGTATACTTATCACTAATTGTAGTACCCAATGAAGGTTCAGCTCTAGCCTGCCACACACGAATATTTTTGCGAAAAAATTGTGCATCATCAAAATTACGCATCCAATCGGTATAAGATATCAGTTGGTAAGCACCTGACTCCAAAGTGTCTGGCAAGCTAATGCTAGCCTCAGCTTTACCATCCTGCGCAGCTAGCTTGATTTGCTTAATGCTTTCGCCTTCTTCATTCAGTATATCAACGTACAAAAGAGCATCTTGAGGAAGGGGCTGGTTGGTGGCAGCTTCTACCAGATATGCCTTAAGCCATACAGTTTCGCCTGCCACGTACTGTGACTTGTCCAGGTGAAGGTATAGCTTTTCAGAATTGTAGTTGACCCTATAGGTCTCAAGCTTGTTTTTTATAGTATCAATCAGCCCCTGTATGGGGTCATCTTTCCATATAAACGCCGATAGTCCAAAGAAAAGGACCAGACAGGCAAGTAGGCTTATTTTATATTTTTTCATCTGTTTACAGTTTTGAGTCATAGCTTAGATACCGCGACAACATGTATCCGGTTTGTGCTAAGCTTTCTATACTATTACAAAGCTTAGACAAGAGAAAATGTTCCGCATTCAGGTGTATAACGCCCTATAAATCAGAATGGTATAGTAGACCTGTATTTCAGAAGGAATTATGCTGCACATTGGCTTAGCAAGCATAAAACACAAAAAAACCGAACACCCTTAGTGTTCGGTCTTAGCATTGTATATTTAAATTTGAGGTAGTTATCTTGAAAGATCCATCACCAGCTCCATTCTCATGTAATGTCCACCACTTACCTCAGTGGTACTTTTTTCTTCTTTAATTGAGATGGTAGCTTCTTCATTTTCCAGAGATCTAATTTCTACATGCATCTCTTTATCCTGCGCATTGAGCACTATTGTTTGAGCGTTTTTTACTCTCCACATTCCTTTTTGAATTTGCTGGTCTGGAAGTAGAATTTCGTAAGAGTAATCATCTTTAAAGTTGAAAACTGTACCGGAAGGTATGCCTTTAAATCCACGTCTAAATTTATGTGCTAAAGCCGAAGGGTTGAAGTTTCTGCCTGTTCTGCTGGAAAGGTGTACTGCCATCTCCTCAAAATGTTCATCTATCTGTTTTCCGTTAATGTACATTTCCTGGCTGCGGAGATACCATTTGCCTACAATTTTGTGTCCTATGTTTAGATCTTCTGCTTCATCCACAGGTGAGAAAGCAAAGACAAACCATGAGCATATACATATAATACCAAAGTGTCTCATAACGTATTGCATCTGATAATATTATAAAAGTACAAAAACATCTACACATTTTTATACTTTATCTAGATTAGTTTTGATGCAATCTCAAAGACACTTTAAATATGAACAAAATACTCTTAGCGTTATCCTTTCTTAATAAATGAAAGAGCCAAACGTAGTTTGTAATATGGATACCGCTCTTTAAAATGTACAAATAGCTCTTTTAAACCTTCTGGCTTAGCTAGTTTATACCAGGCCTGCATAATTTCATTAATCTCAGTATCGCTGATATAGGTGGAGATATCTACAGCTTCTCCTTTCTCATAGAGATATGCGATATGGCTATAGACGGTGATAACATTGATGCCTCTTTCTTTAGCAATTTCTTCAGGGCTAGCTCCCTGCTTAAGCATTGTAAAAGTCTCCTGATAAGTTTTTCCCTTAATATTTTTAGGGCTACTCTCCTTCATCACATAAGTTTTGATAGCATCCAGAAAAATAGTTCCGTACTTGTCTAGCTTATGCTGTCCTACTCCAGATATACTCGCCATATCGCTTAGGTACATGGGTCTTTCGGAAACCATTTCCTGTAAGGTAGAGTCATTAAATATGACATAGGCAGGCACATCCTCATGCCGGGCCAGGTTTTTCCGCACATCCCTCAAATGGTTAAAAAGTGCATCTTCAAAAGTGGCGGTCTTACTTTTAATTTTGGTTCCGCTGAGCGGAGCATGACTTGGCCTGGTAAGCTTTACCTGATGACCATTAAAAAGTACCTCATCTCCAATATGTGTTACTTTAAGCTTGTTAAAATTGGTAAAATCAATTTCCAGAAGTCCCTGGTTAATCATTTGACCAATGTAGCTTAGCCAGTCTTCTTTGGAGATATCTTTGCCTGCTCCAAATGTCTTGATCTGGTCAAAACCCATGCTTAAGATTTCTTTACGTTCAGAGCCTCGCAGTACATCTACCAGCATGTTAACACCTACATTGTCGTTCAGTCTTTTAACTGCCGATAATGCTTTCTGAGAGATTACAGTACCTTCAAAATATTCTGGAGGATTCAGGCAATTGTCGCAATGGCCGCAGGGCTGCGAGCGGTGCTCGCCAAAGTAGCTCAGAATCATATTGGTACGGCAGCTGGTAGCCTGCCCAAACTCCAGCATACGGTTGAGTTTAGAGCGCTGTACTATTTTAAAAGACTCATCAGCCTGGCTATCATCTATAAATTGCCGTAAAATCTGTGCATCCTGAAAGCTGAAGTAAAGAATGGTGTCGGAAGCTAAACCGTCTCTACCGGCCCTACCTATCTCCTGATAATAGCTTTCAATATTTTTAGGCAAATTAAAGTGCAGCACATAGCGTATGTTAGGCTTGTCTATACCCATACCAAAAGCAATGGTAGCACAGATTACTTTAATTTCATCCTGCTGAAAAGCCTGCTGAATACGATTACGCTCATCAGCTTTAAGTTCTGCGTGATAATAGGCTGCTTTAATACCAACTTCGCAAAGCGCAGCAGATACTTTTTCTGTAGACTTACGGCTCAGGCAGTAGATAATACCGCATTCATCTTTCCGCTGTATTACATAATCTTTAATAACGTTAAGGCGTTGTACAGAGCCCTGTACCTGTAGATGCAGATTTTTACGTTCAAAGCTAGATAAAAACTTATGAGGCTTGCGTAAGGCCAGCTTCTCCGCAATGTCTGTCTGAGTGGCTTTATCGGCAGTGGCGGTAAGTGCCATATAGGGTACGTGAGGAAAATGCTGCATCAGCTCTGGCAGGCGGGTATACTCCTGTCTGAAATCATTTCCCCAGATAGAAACACAATGGGCCTCATCTATAGCGATGAAACTTACTTTCTTTCGTTTAATATAAGAGATAAAAGAAGCACTTACGGCCCTCTCCGGCGAGATGTACAACAACTTCAGAATACCTTCTTCTATCTGCTCTTTAATTCTGCGATTATCTTCAGCAGTATTACTACTATTCAGTGCGGCAGCAGCAATTCCGTTAGCCAGCATAGCATCTACCTGGTCTTGCATAAGGGCTATCAAGGGTGATATTACCAGAGTAAAGCCTTCTAAAGCCAGTGCCGGCAACTGATAGCAGAGCGACTTTCCGCCGCCGGTAGGCATAATAATCAGACTGTCTTTTTTTGCTAGCGTATGCCTGACAATCTCTTCCTGCTGCGGACGAAAACTATCGTAACCAAAATACTTTTTAAGAAACTGATGTATATCTACTGACATGAAAATGCTTAAAGATTATAATTTGCTCAAAAGCAGGGCAGGTAAATACTGTTTTACTTTTTTTTGAGTGGGTGAAGCAGATAGTCTAACCCATTACTTTTGATCACCAGCATGGTAGACAAGAGCATACCCAGCTTGCCCTGAGGAAAACCCTTATTAGCAAACCATTCCAGGTAGCTTACCGGCAAATCGCAAAGCAGACGGTCTTTGTACTTACCAAAAGGCATTTTCATGCGTACAAGGTTTTCTAAAATCTGGGGTTGCAACTCTTCCATAGTAAGTGTGCCGTGGGCTGATGATGTTTTTGAAAAAAGAAGAACCACAAAAGTAAATTTTTAGATCCGTTTTTCCTTAAGTCTGATACGATATATGAGCCAGGATTTTACTTCATCTTCCCTTTTATGAATATTGGCGTGAATAGCCTATTTTACGATGACTAAACGGACTTATACACTTATACTAAACCTAAACTCATGAAAAACATTTATGTCAACCGCAGGCATTTTTTAAAATCAGCATCAGCCTCTCTTGCACTTTCTACTCTTGGCCCCGGAGGGCTGGACGTTATCTTTCAGGAGAAGCCTTACCGTGTTGGCCTTATTGGCACCGGCTGGTATGGTAAAAGTGACCTTTTTCGCCTGATGCAGGTAGCCCCGGTAGAGGTAATCTCGCTTTGCGATGTAGACAAAAATATGCTGACGGAAGCAGCACAACTGGTAAGCCAGCGCCAAAAGTCTGGCAAAAGTCCGCGCCTGTATAACGATTATCGTAAAATGCTGGCCGAGAGCGAGCTCGATATTGTACTAATCGGCTCTCCTGACCACTGGCATGCTTTACAAACTATTGACGCATTGAAGGCAGGCACACATGTGTACGTACAAAAACCTATAAGTGTGGATGTGATGGAAGGCGAAGCCATGTTGGCTGCCGCTCGCAAATACAACAGGGTGGTACAGGTAGGAACTCAGCGGAAAAGTACGCCACACCTTATAGAAGCAAAAAAGAACATTGTAGATAAAAGCATGTTGGGTAAGATATCTCATGTAGAGATGTGCTGCTACTATCATATGCGCGCCAATGGGAACCCTCCGGTACAGCCAGTACCCGACTTTCTGGACTATGAAATGTGGACTGGCCCTGCTCCATTACGCCCCTATGACGGACTGCCACACCGGCGCTGGTGGCGTACATTTATGGAGTACGGTAATGGCATTATGGGCGATATGTGTATTCATATGCTGGACACCGTCCGCTGGATGATTGACCTGGGCTGGCCTAAAAAAATCAGCTCAACGGGCGGCATATATGTGCAGAAAGAGGGTAAATCTAATATAGCAGATACCCAATCCGCAGTATTTGAGTATGATGACCTTAATTGTGTGTGGACACACCGTAGCTGGGGTACACCCGCCGATCCTGAATACCCCTGGGCTTTTAAAATTTACGGAGAAAAAGGTACTCTTAAGGCCAGTGTCATGAAGTATGAATTTGTACCCCAGGGGGGTGGTACTCCCATTCAAAAAGATGTGATTTACGAAAGAGAAAAGTACCCAGAAGACCTGAAGGAAAAAGACATAGAACTACATGCCGCACCTGCTACCCGCCTGCATATGCTTGATTTCTTATCAGCTATAAAAAATGGAGGTCGGCCAGTAGCCGATATAGAAGAAGGCCATATATCTACTGCCAGCTGTATTCTGGCTAATTTATCTATGCAGACCCAAAGACCTTTGGTTTACGATCATCAGAAACGACAAATTGTAAACGATAGAGAGGCAAATGGCTTACTACAGCGAAGCTACCGTGAGCCCTGGATACATCCAGACCCTAAAAATGTGTAAAATGCAAAGCGTAGCTGATTTAAATTGGCTACGTTTTTTTGTCACTATCAATTTTAAAATTGTGCTTTTAATTAACAGGCGTCAAACTTATGATAAAAAATATGAACTGATAAGTTGTTATCGGAGTTGATACTGTTCGGTGAGCTCAAAAATAAATTAAAGACATTTTTTATAAGTGTCATTATAAGCAAATTAATACTACTCTACTTAATATAGGCACTACAGAATAACTAATAAGGCATTATAAACCTACTTATACTACACTCAATAAATATACGTATTTGCTTGTATTGTCTTATATAACACGCTTAATTGCAATCTTTTACACATAAATTTTTTCATGATATTAAATGACTTAAAGGAGCATACTTCACTGCAGCACAAACAGTTAGAGTCACATCCCTTACTTCATCAACTTACATCTGACGATCTGACTCTGACTAAGTATTCTACCATTTTAAGAAAGTTTTATGGATTTTTTTCTCCTTTGGAAGAGCGCATCGCTACTCATATCTCAAAAGAACAATTAGCTGATCTGGAGAAGCGAAGAAAATCATCATTACTTTTGTTAGACCTTGAGAGGTTGGAGCAAACACTTCCTACTCAGATTTGCGAAGATTTACCCGAAATTAAAAATACTGCTCAGGCGCTGGGCACGCTGTATGTGATGGAAGGCTCTACCCTGGGAGGGCAGATGATTGCCAGGCAACTCCATAAATCTCTGGGGCTTTCGCCAGAACGAGGTACTGCTTTTTTTTATGGTTATGGTAAAGATACCGGCAAGCAGTGGAAAAGATTTCAAGCTGCTTTAACACAATTTTCTGAGGAGGAGCCACAGTATCAGAGAGCTATCTATGGCGCTCAGAACACTTTTTCAAAATTTTATAACTGGCTTCACGTATGAATACTTACTCCACTACAAAAAATTACGACTCAGAATTCTGTGGTAGCATTCCTCTAAACTTTATCAACCTTATTCAGCCCCATGGTATGATGATGGTGGTGAATAAGGAGATGGAGATCATTCAGCTAAGCGAAAATGTTGAGCAGCTACTTGGCATAAGCCCTGAGCAGATAGTGGGCAAAAAATTTAACTCCATCCTGAAAGAGGAGGACTTAGAAGGGTTTGAGCAAAAAATACAACGAAGAAAAACCTATGATAACGTACCTCATGTACTTCACCTGAAGGGTACAGAGGAGACCCTTCGTTTTACTGTGGTTATCCATTTTCATGAGCAGTATTTTCTGCTAGAGCTGGAACCCCTCAAAGAGGTTACCAGCGATATCACGTTTATCAGCGCCTACCAAGACATTAAAAATATTATTGCCATTCTTCAGCAGTCTAAAGGGCTAAAAGAATTTGGTAAGCTCGCTGCCGAAGAAATTAGAAGCTACTCTGGCTTTGATAGAGTGATGATATACAAGTTTGATGAACAATGGAATGGCTCTGTTATAGCTGAGGCACAGGATGGTTCTCTTGAGTCTTACCTGGACCTAAAATTCCCTGCTTCTGATATTCCTAAGCAGGCACGTCAGCTATATTTTAAAACTCCCTACCGTATTATACCGGATGTAAATTTTACACCGGTAAAGCTGTACCCTATTGTTAACTCTATTACTAAAGGCTTTACTGATATCTCGGATTGTACACTAAGGAGTGTTCCTCCGGTACATATAGAGTATTTAAACAACATGAAGGTACATGCGTCTATGTCTACACCTATTATTGTAGACGGCAAACTTTGGGGCTTAATCTCCTGCCACCATAATACGCCTAAGCACGTCCCTTTTGAAACACGCTATGCGTTTGAGGTACTCAGCGGGCTCATTTCTTCTCAACTGGCATCACACGAGAGAGAAGAACGCCTGCTACACATGAGCAAACGCCGTGAGCTTGAGCTGGACCTGATAGACCTGGTACATAAGGGAAAAGAATTAAATAGTAGTATCTTTACCAATTCTGACACTATATTAGATCTGTTTGGAGCGGGTGGAATAGCTATGGTCTTGGGCAATGATTACCACCATAGAGGAGAAGTTCCTTCAGAAAAGCAAACACAAGAATTAGTTAAATGGTTAAGGATATTCAACAAAGACAAAGTATTTGCTACCAGATCCTTAGTTGCTCATTTAAAGGTGGCCGAAGCCTATAAAAACATTGGCAGTGGCTTACTGGCGATACAATTCTCACACTCTCCTCTGGGCTTCCTCCTTTTGTTCAGGCCGGAAATAGTCCATACCGTGAAGTGGGGAGGCAACCCAAATGATGCTATCAATTTTGAAGATGATAAGCAAAAATATCATCCGAGAAACTCGTTTAAGCAATGGCAAGAAAAAGTAGAGTTTACCTCTATGCCCTGGGAAGAAGAATTAATTGGTGTATCAAAAACTCTGAGAACTGTCATGCTTGAGAAGATGTTGATAGATTTACAGGAATAGACTTTTTTGAAAGCAGGGAAAGGTAGGTGTTTTGTAAAGAATTATTTTTAAACAATACATGCAAAATAAGAAAGCTTCAGAACAATTAGCTGACCGAGAAGCTACATCAATTCGTGACTCTCAAATTGTAGTGGGCATAGGAGCTTCAGCAGGCGGGCTGGAGGCCATCAACGAGCTCTTTGATAATATACCAGAGGGTAAGGGCCTGGCCTATGTAGTAATACAGCACCTTTCTCCTAACTATAAGAGTCTGATGGATGAGCTGCTGGCTAAGCATACCAAGCTTAAAATTATTAAAGCTGAAGAAGGTAGATTTCTGGAGCCCAATTGCATCTATCTTATTCCTAATAAAAATAATATGATTATCAAAGGGGGACGACTGCACCTCATTGATAAACCAAAATCTTCTGTACCCAACAATGCGATAGATGTGTTTTTTGAGTCTATGGCAGAAGATATGGGTAACCGTACTGTCGGTGTTGTACTTTCGGGCACTGGCTCCGATGGTACCAAAGGTATTTCTGCAATCAAGCGCAAAGGAGGGCTCGTGATAGTACAAGACCCCGTAACTGCAAAGTTTGATGGTATGCCTAATAGTGCGATAACATCTGGCAACTACGATTATATCCTCCCCCCTGAGCTAATGTGCGAGGAAATTACCCGCTACCCTGAAATTATTAAAAACTTTTCATCTACAGAAAGTAATGAAAATTTTCAGGGAGTAGACCCTTACCACAGTATTTTTAAGCTGATTAAGGATACTACTACTTACGATTTTAACTTTTACAAAAGGCAAACACTGGAACGCCGACTCTCTAAGCGGATGGCAGAGGTAGGCATTTCTGAGCTTAGGGAGTACACTTACTTTCTGCAAAATAACCCGGATGAGGTGGAAAGACTCGCTAATGAGTTTCTTATTAACGTAACCTGCTTCTTCCGCGATCCGCTCGCTTTTGAGGTTATCAGGGACAAGATTATTCCTGATATGATCAACAAAAAGCTGGAGAATGAGCAGCTTAAAATCTGGGTGACAGCTTGTAGCACCGGTGAAGAAGCTTACTCTATTGCTATGCTGGTGCAGGAACATTTGGAAAGAATCAGAAAAAACCTGAATGTGAAAATATTTGCTACCGATATGGATGCCCGTGCCATAGAAGTAGCGGCTAAAGGGTCTTACCCTCATGATGTGGAGAATGACCTTTCGCGAGACAGGCTGGAGAAATTCTTTTATAAAGAAGGTAAGCGCTACATCATCAAGCGAGATCTTCGTAAGATGGTCATATTTGCCCAACATAATATTATAAAAGACCCTCCTTTTGGGCAGATGGATATGGTCAGTTGCCGCAATATGCTGATCTACATGCGCAATGAGCTGCAGAGAAAAGTACTAGAAACTTTACATTTTTCACTAAACCGTGGAGGTTATCTTTTTTTAGGTTCAAGTGAGAGTAGCGCACCTATCAAAGAATCATTAAAGGAAATTAATAAAAAGTGGAACATCTATAAATCTACTTCTAAGAGCAAGCCTTTTATCTTTGATAATAAAATTGCACAGAGCGATCCTAAAGAAGCTACAAAATCACCGGACGTACGTCCTACACGTTCGACTATAGACAGCAAAATGAAAGATGCTTTTCATGATGCTATTATTGATGAGCTAGGCTATGCAGCGATCTTTATCAACGAAAACTACCAGCTAATACAGGCTATAGGAGATTACAAGCACTACCTGCAAATGCCGGAGCGCCAGCTTAGGTCTAACCTGCTCAAGTTAGTGCCAAAAGAAATATCTGTCCCTCTTACCCTGGCTCTTCGCAAAGCCATTAATACTAATGAAAAAACTACCTCTAAGCGAATTAGACTAGGTGAAGCAGATAAGCGAAGAATCATCAACTTTGTAGTTAAACCCTATCTTTCTACCCATCAGTATGAGCAGAAGTTTCTGCTGGTGATATTTCGCGAAGAGAAAGTAGAAAATATTTCTACTGAAGAAGTTTCGCAAAGCGACTCCCAGGTAGATTTAGACCGCCTGATTGAGCTGGAAGAGGAGCTAAAAGAAACCAAGGAAGATCTACAAACTACGGTAGAAGAGCTGGAAACCTCTAATGAAGAGCTACAGTCAAGCAATGAGGAGCTGCTCTCTTCTAATGAGGAGCTGCAAAGTACCAATGAAGAGCTGCAATCGCTCAACGAAGAGCTGCATACCGTAAATGCCGAGCACCAGATCAAAATAAAAGAGATGGTGGAACTGAATGATGATTTAAATAACTACTTCAGCAGTTCAGACATCGGGCAGATTTTTGTAGATCGCGACCTTAGAATCAGAAAATATACTCCTGCCGTTACTGATCAGGTAAACCTGATTGAGTCGGATATCGGACGTCCCATCAACCACCTTTCCTATAACTTAAAATACGATCATTTTGTAGAGGATATTAAGGAGGTGATTGAAAGTGGAGAAACCATAGAAAAAGAGTTGGAAGTAACGAACAATCGTTACTATCAGATGCGGATTCTCCCCTACCTACGTCAAAATAAGTCCATAGATGGAGCAGTTATAACCTTTGTTGATATTACTCCGGTAAAGCAGCTTAACAACCTTCTGAATGGAGTACTACAGAGCTCGCCTAACGCCATTATGTCTATGGAAACGGTTGTGGAGAAGAATGAAATTGTAGACTTCCGCTTTACTATGGCTAATGATGCCATCAAAAAAATTGTTGGCCTGGAACCGAAAGAGATTGAAGGCAAAGGCCTGCTGGAAGTATTGCCCGGGATGAAGCTAGTGGGGATATTTAACCGACTGAAAAAGGTAGTGCAAACAGAAAGTATCTTACGACAGGAGGTGCATTATGAGCACGACGAGCTCAATTTATGGATAGAAATATTGGCTGCTCCTATGCAGAATGGTATTGCTATGACCATCTCTGATATTCATGAGAAGAAAGAGGCCGAAGATGAACTCTTTCTAGCCTACGAAGAAGTAAAGAAAGCAGAAAACAAACTACGCGACCTTAATGCGGAGCTGGAGCAGCGTGTAGAAGATCGCACCCGAGAGTTGCAGGAAAGTGAACAACGCTTCCGTTTGGTAGCACAGGCCACTAATGATGCTATCTGGAACTGGGACCTGATTAATAACAAATTTTGGTGGAATGATACTTTTGAAGAAATTTTTGGCTACTGCCGTGAAGATCTCAACGAGGGTATTGATAGCTCAATGTTCAACTTTTTGCACGAGAGAGAAGCTGAGCAGGTAAAAGCTGAAATAGATAAAATCATCAACACCGGTAAAAAGCAATGGTCTTTTGAGCACCGCTTTAGAAAGAAAGACGGTAGCTATGCTTTTGTCTACAACCGCGCGTACGTATTACAAAACGAATATGGAGTGCCCTATCGTGTACTAGGGTCAATCATTGACCTGAGCCAGCTCAAAGAAATACAGGAAGAACTAAAACTGAGTAACGAAAACCTGAAGAAGATCAATATTGATCTGGATAATTTTGTGTATACGGCTTCGCACGACTTAAAGTCTCCAATCATTAATCTTGAAGGACTGATTACCATTCTTAAGGCTGAGCTTAATGGTAGTGGCAGCGGAGATAGCAATCGCCTGGATCTGGTATTAGAAAAGATGGACTCTTCCATAGACAAGTTTAAAAATACACTTAAGGCCCTCTCAGACATTACCAAGGTACAACGCAACCCTGAAAGCACTAACGAGCATTTATCGGTAAAGCAAACCCTGGAAAATATTAAAGAAGATATTAAGCCAGCCTTGGAAGAGGCTAGGCCGGAAATTCAGGAAGATATACAGGTAGATCATCTTTATTACCCTCAGATTAATCTACGAAGTATCATCTACAATTTGCTGAGCAATGCTATCAAATATCGTTCGGCAGAGCGCAAACCTATCGTCAAACTCTCTACTTACGAGGAGGGCGAGCATGTGGTGATAGAAGTAGAAGACAACGGTCTGGGTATGACTCCACTGCAACAGGAGAAGTTATTCTCTATGTTTAAGCGCTTCCACCGACATATTGAAGGTACAGGTATAGGCTTATACATGGTGAAGCGTATGGTGGAAAATAAAGATGGCTTTATCAAGGTAGAAAGTGAGCCTGATAAAGGCACAACCTTTAAGGTCTTCATCAAAAAAGAAGATGAAAACTAGGGCAAAGCTTGTTGATAGGCATTTCTAAGTTTGACAAATTTATAATAAGCTTCTTTCAGCTGATTTGAGACTTGTGCATCCGGCATAAAGGTCTCCTTTTTCTCAATTCTATTAGCCTCAAGATCAGCCAGGTTTAAGGCATGGGTTGCCAATAGCACTGCGCCTCTGGCTACCCCATGGCTACTTTCTGCATGATATACCGGCATGCAAAATACATCTGCTATCAGCTGAGAAATAAAGGAAGAGCGAGTTAGCCCACCATCTGTCCATAGGCCTTGCAGCTCACGTTTGGCTACCTTCTGTAAAACCTCGGCAATACCATACAGATTAAACACGACACCCTCTATTGCAGCGCGTGCAAAATGCGCCCTGCTATGGTGGCTTTGCACTCCAAAGAACTGTCCGCTCACATCTTCTCTCCAAAGAGGAGCACGCTCTCCAAAAAAGTACGGCAGGCAGCTTAAGCCTTCTGCTCCGGCAGGTATTTCTTTCACTTTTTGCAGAATAAGAGCAGCATCTTCCAATTCGGGAAAAAACTGCTGCTTGAGCCATTCAAGTACTATACCTCCGTTATTTGTTGGCCCACCTATCACATGGTAACTTTCTGTCAGATGATAATCAAAAATACTGGCAGCAGGATCAGCACTGGTCTCACGGGCAGTCAAGCGAATTGCTCCGCTGGTACCCAGGCTCATGGTAGCTACATCTTCGTCAAACCCGCTGGCATTGAGGTTAGCCAGACAGCCATCACTGGCCCCTATAATAAAAGAGGTGTGCTCCGTTATATTTTTATGACGAAAACTGGAAAACACTGGCATTCCTATATTGTAAGTTGGAGGCTTAAGCTCAGAAAGCTGATGTTCTCCTATACCGGTCCATTGCAGGGCAACTGTATTCCAGCTTTTTGTATTTTTATTCCAGAAACCGGAAGCTCCGGCTATAGCGTAGTCTACTACATATTTACCGCACCAGCGAGCAATCATGTACTCCTTAAGGCTAATAAACTTATAAGCCTGTTTAAAAATATTGTTTTGATGATCGCGCAGCCAGGCTACTTTGCACAAGGGCAGCATAGCATGTATTGGGGCACCAGATGCAGCATATATTTGTCTGCCCTCTTCAGTTTGACGTAATTTGGCAGCAGCAGAGGCACTACGTACATCTGCCCAGATAATAGCCGGAGTCAGAGGTCTTCCATTCTTGTCAATAGCTATCAGGCTGTGCATGGCTGCTCCAAAGCTAATTGCCCTCACCGTGCCATCTATATTGTCCAGTACCTTCTTGAGTGTATCTTCAGTGATCTGCAATAGGCTCTCCGGATCCTGTTCACGATAGCCCGCCTGCGGTTGATGTAGTTCATAGGTAGCTTCAGCAACAGCCAGGACTTCAGCTCGGGCATTTGCCGCCAATACCTTTACCCCCGTGGTTCCTACATCTAATCCTATAATAATATTGTCTTGATCTGTATCTGCCATTTCCCGGCAATATAAAGCATATTAGATCCAGGAGAAATTATTTACAGGCTGAATATAACAAAGGTTACCACTGCTTGGTGGCAACCTTAATGACAAATCAAATTGTGAGGTGATACTTGTTAGAACTTATAATAGCTCTTTCGCTAATTCGCTATCATCTTCCATTTATTAACGTGGGTATTACGTATGCCCATTTCCAAACCCCTGAGTTCTGCCAGACCACGCATTCTGCCAATAGCCGAATAGCCAGGGTAAAACTGACGGTCTGCATCAAAGAGGAACTGATGCCCATGATCCGGACGCATAGGAATGGCTATATCCGTACGGCCCATCATATTACGTTTGAGCTGTTCTTCTATTACTGCTTTCATGACCGCAAACATATCAGTACTACCCTCCAGATGGTCTGCCTCATAGAAACTACCATCTGGGTTATGCTGTACATTGCGCAGGTGCAGAAAATGAATTTTGCTGCCCAGGCGTTTGATCATGCCCGGCAGATCGTTATCACGGCGTGCACCAAGAGACCCAGTACAGAAGGTAATACCATTGTTGAGTGAAGGGACACTCTCTACAATGTAACGCAGATCGTCTTCTGTACAGACTATGCGAGGCAACCCCAGAATTGGAAAGGGCGGGTCATCAGGGTGAATGCACATATTAATGCCATAGCTTTCAGCTACAGGAATAATTTTACTCAGAAAATAAGTCAGATTTTCTCTCAGTTTTACTACCCCTATCTCCTTATATACCCCAAGGTGCTTCATAAACTCTTCAGGAGAATAAACTTCATCGGTGCCGGGCAGGCCTGCCATAATGGTACGCTGGAGCACATCTTTTTCGTGTGAGCTCAACTGTTGCAGATAAGCATGGGCCGCTTCTTTTTGCGCTTCGGTATAGTCATTTTCTATGCCTGGCCTTTTTAGTATAAATATTTCAAAAGCTGCCAATGCTACAGGGTCGTATCGTAGTGCAAAAGAACCATCTTTAAGCGGAAAGTTGAGCTGGGTACGTGTCCAGTCCAGTACTGGCATAAAATTGTAGCAAACAGTATTAATATTGCTTTTCCCCAGATTCTCCAGGGTTTGGCAATACTTATCTATATACTCATCTCGTTCTGGTGAAGCTGTCTTTATGCTTTCGTGAACGTTAACGCTTTCCACCACATTCCAGCGCAGTCCGGCACTTTCTATCATTTCTTTTCTCTGACTTATATCATGCAGGCTCCAAACTTCGCCGCAGGGAATCTGATGTAGCGCACTAACTACACCTTTGGCTCCGGTTTGCCTGATCTCTGCTAGTGTAACTGCATCTTGCGGCCCAAACCAGCGCCAGCTCGGAAAAAGGGATACGTGTTGTTTGTCGGTCATGTATTAGAGTGTTAGGCTGTAAATATTTTGTTTGTTGTATCAAAAAAATGTGTGGGCTAAATCCACCTTAATCTTTACCTCCCTAAGTTTATCAACATATAAAAATAATTTTAATGAATAGTAATTTAAAAGCAAATACACATACTTCAATCAAGCATCACATAGAAGAACTTTCAAAAATTAAGGCCGCATACGATATCCATATTGAGCGTACGCTTGCTGCTATAAAAACTATAAAATCTTTACCAAATTGCAGCCCTTTGTGGTACTATGCATCTGAACTGACTACACCCCGCTAAATGCACTGAAGCCTCCATCTACCGGAATAATAGTACCGGTAACAAACTTTGAAGCTTCGCTGCAGAGATAGAGCACTGCTCCGCTAAGTTCTTTAGCCTCTCCAAAGCGCTGCATAGGCGTATTTTTTACGATTGTCTCCCCACGTTCAGTAAGCGTACCATCCTCATTGGTAAGCAGGCGTTCATTTTGCTTGCCAATAAAGAAGCCAGGTGCTATAGCATTTACCCGTATACCATCTCCAAATTTCATAGACATTTCAGTAGCCATCCATTTGGTAAACATATCTATTCCCGCTTTTGCGATAGAGTAGCCCAGCACCCGGGTAATTGCATGCGTAGCGGCCATAGAAGAAATATTAATGATACTGCCACTTTTTTGCTCTGCCATAGCCTTACCAAAAACCAGAGTAGGCAGTACTGAGCCCATCAGGTTGAGATCAAGCACCTTTTTAAGGTCTTCTACCGAAACATCAAACACAGTTTGTTCAGGACCAACGGTAGCTCCCGGCATATTACCGCCTGCTGCATTGATCAGCACGTCTATCCTACCCCACTCTGCCAAAATCTGAGAGTTCACTTTTTCTAACTCTTCCTGTGAGGTAACATCGCAGGCAAAGCCCATAACCTCACTGCTAATTGCTTTTAACTCTTCCACTCTCTTTTGCGCAGAGGCCTCATGCAGGCTGAGAATAGCTACTTTAGCTCCTTCTTCCATCAGGGTTCTGGCCATTGCCCCCCCTAAGGCGCCTCCTCCTCCAGGAATCACAATCACTTTTCCCTTCACATCAAATAAGTCGTTTTTCATCAGTATTCAGTTAAGATTCTTTCGTAATTATTTATTATAGCCCCAGCAGTTATGTCTTCGCTTTAATACTCTACAAAAATTCCAGACAGTTTAGAAGCCAAACATTTCTGGAAGCCACAGACTGATCTCCGGTACGTAGGTGACTAATAGCAATACCATAATCATAGCGATAAAAAAGGGTAGCAGTGGTTTGATTACAGATTGTATTTTGATGTTGGCAACACTACAACCGATAAATAACACAGTACCCACCGGCGGTGTACATAAACCTACACAAAGATTCATGATTAGTATGATACCAAAATGAACCGGGTCTAAACCTAGCTGCTGGGTTACTACCGGTAAAAATATAGGCGTAAAGATCAGCACTGCCGGTGTCATGTCCATAAACACACCTACAAACAGCAGTATAATGTTGATAATAAGAAGTATCAGTATAGGGCTATCGCTAAGCTGAAGCAGGGCAGCACTTACGTTCTGAGGAATTTCCTCATAAGCCATAACCCACGACAGCCCGATAGAGGCAGCAACCATTAGCAGTACAATACAGGTGGTAAGCGTAGTTTTAATTAGTATGCCCGGCAAATCTTTCCAGCTAATTTCCCGGTAGATAAAAGCCAAAGCCAGGCAATATAGCACTGCTACCCCTGAAGCTTCGGTAGCGGTAAACACCCCGGCGACTATTCCCCCCAATATTATCACCAGAAGCAGGAGGCTGGGCAAAGCTGCTAAAAGTTTGTATATACCTTCTTTTAGAGGTACTTTTTCGCCGGTAGGATAATTTTTACGGTAGGCATAAGCTGCCGCAAAACCTATAAGCGCAAAGCCGGTAAGTATACCCGGTATATAACCTGCAAGAAAAAGAGCAGCTATTGATACGCCACCACTGGCAAGTGAATAGATAATCAGAATGTTGCTGGGTGGAATTACCAAGCCGGTTGTAGCTGAAGAAATATTTACGGCAGCACTAAAATTTTCGTCGTAGCCCTCTTTTTTCATACGAGGATGCATGATTGTGCCTATAGCGGAAGCAGAGGCACCAGCAGAACCTGAAATTGCACCAAACAGCATATTGGCCAAAATATTGACTACTGCCAGGCCACCAGGCAGCCTACCTACCAATACTTTGGCAAACTCTATAAGTCGTGTGGCTATACCTCCGGTATTCATGAGTTGGCCCGCCAGAATAAACAAGGGGATTGCCAATAAGGTAAAGCTATCCAGACCCGTTGCCATTCGCTGGGCAAAAGTAGTAACTGCCGGCAGGTAGTCTATGGAAAGAAGCATTGTGAGGACTCCTGCCAGACCTATACAATAGGCGATAGGCACACCAATAGCAATAAATATGATAAAACTGATAAGCAATACGAGTACTTCAAATGCCTCCATTAGCGAGTTGCGGTATGTAGTTCGGTTAAAGTATTGTCAATAGAGTAGTAAGTGATTAGCAAGCCGGAGATAGGTACTACCAGATACACATAGCCCAATGAAATTTCCAGTGAGGCAGATACCTGCCCGAAAATAAAGCTGGTATAAACGAGCCATACACCTCCCACTCCCAGTACACCCAGCCCAAAAGCTATTACCAGAAAATTGATGAGTAAATCCAGGTACTTTTTGCTTTGAACGGAAAGGCTACCGGAAATCAGGTCTATAGCCAGATGCTGCTTTTCCCCAGTAGCGTAGGCAGAGCCTAAGAGTCCCAGCCATATTAGCAGAAAGCCAGCCAGCTCATCGGTAAAGCCTAACGGAGATTGTAAAAGGTAGCGGCTGATTACCTGCAAGCTTACATCCAGCACTATAACTGACATCAGGATGATCAGCAATGCACGAACAATCCGGTCAATAATATTTCTTAAAGTCATAGGTCGGGAACGGCTTTAATTCTTTGAATAAGGGAGTGTAATTCTTTATCAGATTGAAAGGACTCGTATACGCTTTGTACTTCTGCCTGAAAAGGAGACTTGTCCGGGTAATTAATTTCTACGCCAGCGGCTTTTACAGCTTCCATCGCTTCTTGCTCAGACTCTTCCCAAAGTACCCTTTGCCGGACTACAGAAGCTTCTGCCGCTTCCTGCACCCACTGCTGCTCCTCTTCGTTGAGCTTGTTCCAGACAATCTGGCTGATAAGTAGTACATCTGGTACCTGCGTATGCTGATCAATGGAGTAGTACTTACAGACCTCATAGTGGCGAGAGAGATAAAAGCTGGGCGGATTATTTTCTGCCGCATCTACTACACCACTCTGAAGCGCAGTATACAATTCTCCCCAGGAGATAGGTGTAGGTGAGCCCCCCATGGCCTTAATCATATTTATGGCAGTATTGCTTTTCATTACCCTGATCTTCATTCCACTAAGGTCTTCGGGCTTGTTTATTGGTCTTTCTTTGGTGTAAAAGCTGCGGTAGCCTGAGTCGTAAAAACCCAGACCTCTAAGCCAGTATTTTTCTCCAGACTCAAGAATTTCCTCTCCTATCTGGCCATCCAGCACTGTAAAGGCATGCTGCTTACTTTTGAATAGATAAGGAAGCCCCAGTACTTTATATTTTTCAGAGAAGCTCTCCATAACGGCTGCCGAAACTTTGGTCATGGCCAGGCTGCCAAATTGCAGCATCTCCAGGCACTCTCGCTCATCACCTAACTGCCCGCTGGGGTAAATTTTAAGTTCTAGCTTCCCCTCGGATTTTTCCCTGAGCTGCTCAGCCATATATACCATTGCCTTGTGCACAGAGTGGTCTGCCGAAAGACTATGTCCCAGGCGAAGTGTTTTTACTTCTTCTTTGCTGGAGCAACCTAGGCATAGGCAAAGGAGCATAATGAAGCCTAAGCTTCTCCTCATCAGTTCTTCAGTCATTTACTCACAATTTTCTTATCCTATAATCTTGCTTCCTATCTGTAGTATTTAAAAAGACTATTGTACCTGTTCCCGGCTTTTTTCGTAAGCCTGCATCGTGAGGTAGTATTTGGTTAGCATGTTGTCTACTTCCCACTGAGGCACTCTGCCATCTACCAGATATTGTAGAAACTGCTCAGTTACCTGAGCAAAGTGTGCCTCATGACCTACTTTGTATTTTTCAGGAATAATTATCTCCCAACCACCTTCAGCAGTCTTCATTTCAAGGCCGGGATACTGCTGACCTATGTCTTCCAGCGCTGCTTGTAATGCCTCTTCAAAATCTGAATCATTCTGATTAATTGGCTCCACATAGAGGGTAGGCTTATAATTTTGAGGTGCATCCTGGCGGATAATAAGATTAGCTTTGGTACCTCTCATAATGGAGTAGTGCGTATCCATGGCACCTTCAGGAGCCTGAAAGTTCCAGATAGCCGCTACTTTACCATGCACTCCTCTCACTGTAAAGACAAACTCACCATTTGCGAATGTATTGAGCACAGAATCTTCTTGTATGTCTTTCTTAAGGTAATTGGGGTATTTACTAAGGTTAGTCACCTTCTTAAACTGACTGGGGGTAAGTTTTGTAGGCCAGCGTCGCGCATGTACTACCTCAACTTCCGTAATGTCTATACCTTCTTCCGGAAAACACTCCCAAAGGATTAAGTCTACCAGGTGAGTGGATACGTCTACAATGCCTTCTCCCTGCTGCTCAGTATCAAAAAACCAGGCCGGACGTATAAGCGGACTACCAGATACGTACTTAAAAAAGTGATGTACACTCTCTTTGGAAATAGCAGGGTTATCCGGTGTTCCTTTTTCCAGCTCTCCGAAAACAGATGCATGCTGAGCTAGTTCTTTTTGTAAGATGGTAGTAATCTCATGCCGCTCAGTCATAATATCGTAGAGTAGCACTCCATTCTCTTCGGCAGTAGTCATCGCTGATTTAAGAGTGGGGTAGTTAGAAGGGTGTATTACCATTGGCTTGTCTGCCAGCACGTTTAAGCCAGCTTCTACAGAAGTATTGATGTACTCCGTCTTTTTAGCATTATTACCCGACAGTACCACAACATTACCTGCTTGCTCCTCCATCATTTTTTCAAAAAAATCTGGACCGGTATAAACTTCCTCTTTCCAGTTCGTGGGGTTCTCCTCTCTACCGTTAAAGTTCTCTATTCTTTGCAGGTGCATTTGCAGATCCTCTCCTTCGGGGGCGTATACATGCACTACAGAGTCTACCTGATCATACATAAATTTTTGCACCAGAGCAGCATGAAAATGACCGGGATCAAGAGTTATGAGCTTAACCTCATTGGCAGTACCACTAAACATGGTAGAAGAAGCGGTATCGCTATCTGATGCTTGTTCCTGATCGGTACCACTACATGCGGCAAACATAAGCGGAAGAGCTAGACAAAAGGCTGAGTGTAGTTTCATATTAGGTGGAATATAGCCTGCCAGGGTTGGCAGGCTTAAGTTTAAGAAAATTACCTGGCGTATGTAGCCTTTAGAGCATCTACATTTTTGTATCCCCAGGGGTAGCGTTGCGAGCGAGAAAGCATAGCATTTGCTTCGTCGTCGTTTTTGAAGCGCTCATTTACAGGATCCCAATATAATTTTCTGGGCAATTTCATGGCAATATGCGATACCAGACAGGCGCTACAAGATCGGTGTGCTACCTCTGCCGGAGAGATCGTCTCTTTTCTGCTTTGTATACAATCCAGCCAGTTGCCATGCTGCTCTGGGCTGGAGTAGAGCTGTATCTCATCTTCACCAATTTCAGAAGATAGTATACTTTTGTTACTGGCCTGAAACGCTTCTGAAGTACCAAAGTTAGGATCAGATGCGGTAACTCCTACATTACCACGAGAGACAAAAATCCAACCTTCGCTACCTTCAAAACGGACACCATTAGGGAAGTCTCCACTTACTTCCATGGTAACACCATTATCATACTTGGCCGTAACATTAAAGTCGCCATGCACACTCCAAAGCCCAGACTCAGGAAAATTGGCTTTAGCTTCTACCTCTACCGGCCCGGTAAATTCTGTACCCATTCCCCAGTGAGCAATGTCTATATGGTGTACGCCCCAGCCGGTAATCATGCCTGCGCCAAACTGCTCGCAACGTAGCCATCCCGGACGCGAGTAATCGTGCTGAGGATGCACTCGCTTTTCGGTATAGTAGACGTAAGGGGTAGAGCCCAGCCACATATCGTAGTTCAGGTTTTCAGGGATAGGCATATTCGGCTGCTCTTCTCCTCCGGGGTCGCCAGGTAACCCTACTTTGATAGTATGTACCTCTCCGATTCTACCGTTTCGTACCAGTTCACAAGCTTTTTTAAACTGAGGCCAGGGATTCATAGAACGTTGCTGACTACCCAACTGAAACACTCGCCCAGTTCGGTGTATGATATTACTCATGGCACGTCCTTCTTCAATGGTAAGAGAGGTAGGCTTCTGCAAATAGATATCTTTGCCAGCTATAGCCGCCTCAATGGCCGGCTGCGCATGCCAGTGGTCTGGCGTACTGATAATAACCGCATCAATATCAGGATTGGCAAGCATCTCCCGGTAGTCATCGTACATCTGTACGTCTACAAAATTTTTCTTACCCTTATTCTCCTCATACCAGCCCTCAATAAAACGCTTACCATCTTCTTTACGCTTGCTATCTACATCACTTACGGCCACCACACGGGCAATATCGTATTTCAGGGTTTCTGGCAGGTCGTGTCCTCTCGCTATTCTTCCAAAGCCTATCTGACCAACATTTATTTTATTACTGGGTGCGTTTTTTCCAAATACAGAAGAAGGTACAATGGTAGGTGCCGCCACAATACCGGCCAGGCCGAGAGCTGACTTTTTCAGATAGCTTCTTCTGCTGATATTATTCTTATGATCTTTCATAAATCTATATTTTGGCTGTGTATTTTTTGTAGTAATTAAGTTTTAATAATGTGCCTGTAAGCCTAGTCATTTCCGGCAGCCCACTGTATACCTCCCAAAATATGGCGCATAAATACCGGGTCTGAATAGTGTTCTATGCGATGGCCCAGGGCTGTATACCACTGCCTTCCGCCATCAAACTTATGGTACCAGGCCAACGGAAAGCGCTCCCCAAAGAAGTTGGCGGGGTACTCCCCTTTTTTGTCATCTTCTACCGTGCTCATATCTGCTGCCAGTAGCACATGGTTAGAGGGGTTAAGGTTTTTTAGATAATAGCATTCATCGTCTACTACCTTCCATATATCTGGCAAAAAGGCTGTAGATGGATGATGATGATCTACTACTTCCACATCAAAATTCTGACGAGGGGGATGACGGAAAAACCTCGCGCCCAGCATCTGTGCAAACCAGTCCCACTTGCGCATAGACCCACTCGCTGAATGTATGGCTACAAAGCCTCCACCAGAACGTATGTACTTTTGAAAAGCCTGCTTCTGCGCTTCGATATCAAATATTTCGTTGTTGGTATTAGAGAATATCAGTACATCAAACTGCTGTAGATTTTCCTCTGTAAAGTCTGCGGGATTTTCTGAGGCTACGACATCAAAGCCATTTTCTTTTCCGAGTTTTTGTATGGCTTCTATACTGGCGGGGATATTATCATGCACAAAACCCTCACCATTTTTAGTGTATACCATCACTTTTTTACCCTGCAAAGAAGGACTAATACTGAGCTCCACTTTGGGCGGGTTAGCAAAATCGTTCCAGTAACGCTCCGCCTGGCTTTTATCCAGTTCACCATCATATACCAGCATACGGTACTTCAGGCTATAGGTATTACCGGGCTCAAGCACCCAGTCTCTGTCCTGGGTCGGGTTAAAATTAAAGAAGACGTTCTCTTTACCATTGTTAGCACCTGTAGGCCATATTCTAAGTTGCTCAGGGTAATTATAGTTAAACGGAGAGGTCATAAACACTACCCCTGACTGACCTGCTTGTGTAGGCCCATCTATCTGACACCAGCGAGCACGGGTAGCATTTCCATTTTCTTTATTATAGCCCTCTGAAGTGAGCAGGCTGGCCGATTGATCGTCCCATTTTTCGTTGGCACGGAAGCCAAAGCCCTGATAGCGGTACTCTTTAATAGTAAAAGGACTGGATGTGGCACAACTCATGGTAGAAGTAAAATCCACCAAAAATACTTCTGCTTCAGGGTCTGCATTCCACACTCTAATATCCCATACTTCATTGAGTGCTACTTTATTCTTTTGAGCGTCCAGCGTGTCCAGCACTACATGCTCGTGTACTGCCTGAAGCTGACCATATACTTCTCCTTCGCTAATGCGGGGTATATCTTTTACCTGCACAGTACCCTGGCCTTTGTAAAGGTTCCAGAAGTCCAGTTCTTTACCCTCAAACTCGGTGTGGGTCCATGGATTCCAGATGCCATAATGATGATAGTGGTCAGAAGGCTGAATGCGGGTAAGTACTCCGCCTTTAGGAGATTTGAGAGGATGAATATAGCCCCCTCTTTTGTATCGGTCTGATACCTCTGCCGGCACATCGGTAAGGCCATAATGATAGGCCAATACTTCTTTGCCCTGTACTTTAAATTGCACGGCTTCTCCGTTGTCAGTAGCTGCTACTGTCTTACTAGCTGAAGCTTCTTTTTTAGGGACAGACTTAAGCTGATAGTAGCGTACAGAACCTGGAGCGCTCGTACCTTCCAGCGTCCAGTGTAATAGTGGCTGATAGCCGGTCTCCAACTGCGAAGCTACTTTTTTTTCCCCATCTCGCGTAAGCTCTACTAATTGTAGATCGTACTCAGCTAATCGCAAATCCAGCTCATTTAGATAGGCGGAAACAGGAGTATTTTTACGCTCAAACCTACCGGCTTCTACTTTAATATTAATAGCAGGCAAACTTGCAGGACCCATGTTTTGAGCCTGAAGCTCAACTCCCGACAGGCTTGCATTGAGTATAAAGGTTAGGACAAAAAGGTATAGTATTGTTTTTCGTACACGAAACATGATATGAATTTTAGGAATAATCTTTTAATGAGTAGTAAAAAATGTATCCGATTACAGTTTTAGTTATGAGTAGTGTGTAAAACAGAGCTTTTACTGGCGTCAGTAAAAACTCTGTGCTTTAAGATAGTTATTATCAGTTATTTCATACTATACTTTTTATACTCTCTTGTCAGATTGCATCTTCAGAGGGTATTTCAGTAAGTGCAGGCACATTATTCTCGTAGCCTGCATAGCCTTTGTTCTGATTGATCTGTCCTTGCGTATTTGTATTGATCGCATCTGCCGGTATTGGCCATAGCACATGATAAGGACTCATGGTATAGCGGTCTCCATGGCGGGTAGTAACTCCTTTATTATAAAAGTCTGTGGTTTCCATAATACGATCATAATAAAAATTACGCTCAGAGAAGCTTTGCATATCATAGCTATTGCCATTGTAAGCTGTTTTGCCAGTTTGTGCGAAGAGGAAGGCGATACGAGTGAGCTCAGTAGTACGAGGCTCTTCATAATATAGCTCACGTGCTCTTTCATCCAGTATAGTTCCGATATTAACATCGGAAGGCATAATATCCGCAGCACCTGCCCTATTGCGTACCGCATTCAGGTCCGCCGCAGCATTTGCCAGATCACCTTTCCAGAAATAAGCCTCTGCTCTGAGCAGATACGTTTCTGCCAGTCGGAACACGTACCAGTCTGAATTACCTCCCGCAGGCTGTACAGCCTGTGGGTCAGGCACAAACAGCTTGTAATGAGGCCATCCAAACCAGCTTCTGATAGTATCTACAACCAGCAGCGTGCCGTCTTCATCTCTAAGCTGTAGCGGTTTGCCATAGTAAGGATCAGAATCTTTAATATTGGGGTTATTGTAAACCAGATCTTCCATATCCATCCAGTTGCCGGGAGCATGACGCAAATCGTTAGGGTCTGTCCAGATGTACTTGGTATGATATGGTGTACCTCGCATACGGCCGATTCCTCTGCCATACTGGTTTACCTGGTCTATATCAATATTTGGTTGATCAGATGTCCCTTTATTTCCTGCTGGAGTGTTTATGTTACTTCCCCAGAAAGGTACCCCCTGACGCATGGTAGAAGTACCACCGGTATTGCCTTCTATATCTAATCTGTCAATAACCAATAGCAGAGCCTCTGTATTAGTAGCTAAAGACTTATTTTCTGGCCGATGCAAATCCCAGATTACATTTTTCTCAGGATCGTTGGCATCTACTCCAAAGCGGCTGGTCATTAGCGCGTAGGTTCCACCGTCTATTACATTGCTGGCAGACTGTATGGCATCATCAAAAAGCCCTAAAGCCAGATTTACTTTGGTAAGCAGGTGGCTTACTGCTCCTTTTGTCACCTGACCTTTGTCTACATCATCACTTACCCATTCCTGAGCAAATTCCAGGTCTTCTTTCATTTTCTGAAGAACTACCTCGCGCTTGGTAGAATAAAAGTCAAGCTTAGGCTCCGCATACTCTTTAAGCACCAAGGGCACATCTCCAAACTGCTGGGTAAGGCGGTAGTAACGGTAAGCACGATGGAAGTAGGCAGTCCCCAGCACTTCGTTTCTCTCTTCTTCTGAGTTCCATTCGGGTAGGTCTATTCTTGTGATTACTGCATTGGCATACTTGATACCTTTGTAACCTTCGTACCAGTACCAACCTATTCGGTTATGATCGGTACTGTTTAGTTGCGCATCAGGAGTAATTAGCAGGTTAAGATCCTGCGCCGGCCCGGACTTGTCTGTAGTACCTTCTACTGCTACCTCAGAAAATATCTGTTCAGTAATGATAGGTGAACCATCACCATACCACTCGTAACGCATATTTCTCAGACAGGCTACCAATGCCCCACGCATGCCCTGCGCATCAGAGAAAGTGTTTTCCGGAGCATAGAAAGAGAGTGGCTTAGGCTCCAGCCACTTTTCTTCGCAACTACTAATGGTGACAAAGATGCCAGCAAATAGTAGCGCGATATGTATTGATTTTTTGAATAACATAATGCAAGTGTTTTAGGTCTAAGATCTGCTTAAAGGGTTAGGTTTACACCGAGAGTAAAGAAACGCGGCGTTGGCCCAGGTCCTACATCTGGATCCCACTCAGGGTCCCAGTAAGTCCAGTCAGGTGACCAGACTCCTACATTTCTGATGTTGAAATAAACCCTCAGACTTTCAATACTTGCTTTTTCAATCAGCTGACGAGGAAAAGAATAAGCTATAGCAATGTTGTCTAGTCGTACAAACGATCTTTTTCTGTACACATTAAAGCTTGCACTACCATTGCTGGAATACAGACGCGCATAGTCGTTGGAAGGATTATCAGGTGTCCAGTAAGGAAACTGATGTGAGTTGGTTCTATCCAAAAACCCATCTCTGTTTTTTGCCTGATTATAAGGCGTCATATGCCCCCAGTACGAGTAAAGCATAAACGATACGTCTATGTTTTTGAAAAGAGTAAACTCATTTCTGAGTGTCCAACGGAAGCGAGGTTCCTTAAACCCTAAAAACTCTTTGTCGTCTCTGGTGTAGAGTGTATCTCCGTTCACATCTTTTACCTTAAAGTCACCAGGGTGTACTCCGTAGTGAGCAGCCTCTTCTGCTTCATCTACCTGCCACACTCCTTCTTCACGCATATCCCAAATCTCATCTATAGCATGGCCGATAAACCATTCATTCTCATAATCATCTGCTTCGCGTTGTCCTATCACATTACCCTGCTCATCTACCACATCTACCATATCGCCGTACAGGCTTATTATTTCGTTTCTGTTCAGCTGAAAATTAAACGTGCTTCTCCAGGAGAAATTCTTGCGGTTCATGTTTACTGAACTCAGGTTAAGTTCCACTCCTCTGTTTTGTACTTCACCCAGGTTTGCCCATACCCAGTTAAAACCAAGTATATCTGGTAGCGAACGCTGCACCAGCAGGTCGGTAGTAGACATATGATAGGCCTCAACAGTACCATCCAGTACATTGTCAAAAAGAGTGAAGTCCATTCCGATATTATAAGACATGGTTTTCTCCCATCTCAGGTTGTTGTTAGACATATTGTTCACATACAACTGAGATACCTGATAGACAGTACCATCATCTCTTACGTGTAGATATTTACCAGTAGTAAGGTCTGCCAGTGAGGCATAGCGGCCGATATCCCGGTTACCATTGATCCCCCAGGAGAAACGTAGCTTACCATAGTCAATCCAGCTGCTATTGAAGAAGTTTTCATCCGTAAACACCCACCCTAAAGCAGCTGCGGGAAAGGTAGCGCGAGAGTTTTCGCGTCCGAAAGCAGAGTAGCCATCTCTTCTTACCGATAGCGTTAGGAGGTAGCGGTCTTTTAATGAGTAAAACAAGCGTCCCATCAGGGCATCTCCTGTACTGTACTCATCATTACTACTTACAATAGGGTTAATACCCGCAGAGATGTTATGATAACCCAAACGATCGTGTGGATCAAAATCGTTGTTGGTCATGGTGTTATCCCAACTCTGGTATTTCTCTGCATTGGCAAGCAGGGTTACGTCAAAGTTATGGATATCGCCAATTGTTTTGTTCCACTTCAGAATATTATCTACCTGCCAGGTATAGATTTTTCTCTGCTGGCGCGAAGCAATTCCTCCCCGGTTTGCATAACCCTGATATGCTGCCGACTCATGGTTATAACGCTCATAAAATTCGTAGCGAGGCGTAAAGTTCACCTGATAAGTAATGCCAAGAGGCAGCTTTACTTTACCAAAAAGTGTGGTATTGAGGGTAGTAATTTTTTGTAAGCGATCTACATACCGCATGCCTACGTAAGGGTGGGCACCACCACTACGCTCATCGTTAGGGTTAAGGCGGTACTCCTCTCCATCGTCTGTGTACTCCGACCCCCAGGGTGAGTTGCTTCTGATTACTCCCCAGTTAGCAGGTACGAAGCTTTCATCACGATCGGCAAACTGCGTATTCATTCCTACACTCAGGAACTTGTTTACCTGTCCTTCAATATTCAGGCGGCTTCTGATAGTTTGAAAACGATCTCCTACTACTATACCTTCATTATCCAGATAGCCTAATGACATATAGTAAGACAGTTCATCTTTTTTTCCGGAAAGGCTCAGGGTATGGTCCTGGCGGAGACCGTTCTGGAAGACCATATCGTACCAATCTACAGACTTGCCTTCTTTGTAGTTAGCAATTTCTACAGGCTGCATGTTTAGACGTTGCAGCCATACCGTTTCGGGGTCGCCATCTGAGCCATCGTAGCTCATCCATTCGTCCAGGGTAATATCAGAAGGCAGGTTATTAGGGTTAGTGTAGCGATAGGGCTCATGGTTAACGTCTATGCTGCGCATAACATCACTTCGCCAGGCTACAAACTCATCAGGGCCATAAACCGGCTCATGTACTGACATTCCGGCGAGGCCTACGTTGGTGTTCAGGGTGATAGTAGGCTTACCTGACTTACCTTTTTTAGTAGTAATAAGGATAACTCCATTGGCTGCTTTAGCTCCAAATACTGCGGTAGAGCTTGCGTCTTTGAGCACATCTACACTTTCAATATCATTAGGGTTAATATCTGAGAGTTCACCGTAGTAGATAGCTCCATCCAGTACAATCAAAGGAGAAGAACCCGCGTTTAGGGTAGTCTTACCTCGTACCTCCAGGTTACCACCACCTTTGGCAGAGGTAGAGTAGCCCACATTTAGTCCGGCGATATTACCTCTTAATATATCCTGAACGGCATTAGGATTTTCGTTTTCCAGCCGCTCGGCACTTACCTGAGATACTGCACCCGTAAGGTCTCTTTTTTTCTGAGTACCGTAGCCGACTACCACCACTTCGCTTAAGTTTTTAATGTCTTCGCTCAGTTGCAAATCAATGACTGAACGCCCGCCAACTGGAATTTCCTGACTGGCGTATCCGATAGAAGAAAAGATAAGGGTATCGTTTTCTGCGGGTACCTTAATACGGTAGTTACCGTCAATATCAGTAACGGTTCCGCTACTGCTTCCTTTTACCAGAATATTAACACCTGGTAAAGCGCCCTCGCTATCCGTAACTTTTCCAGTTACTTCAAGCCCATTGGATTGAGCAAATGCTTGCAGTACACTGAGCATACAGGCAAACATGAGAAAGCAACCCATGAAAATTTGCCGATTAGTAATCATCGTTCATGAATTTAGGTTGTTATAGTTAGTATGTATAGTAGTTGTATTAGTCAATCCATTGTCTAAAAATATCAAATAAAAACCACCTATTAATCTGTTATTTACATGATTATTAAATATTTTGGCTATTATTCTTTCCTTTCTTGAAGTTAAAAGTAAAAAAAATTACATTAACTACGCAACCGATTGTGTAAATTTTGATAATTATTGTACTTTAGTACTGCCACATAAGCAATACCTGAATATTTACACAAATAACAATTGCTACCTTTATGCTTCAGTATAGCATCAGAGTATTCATCTGACAGCAATATGGCCCAAGAAGAAAACAGCAAACATACCTACAGCCATGAGAAAGATTACTAAAGAGGTGACGATATACGATCTGGCAAAAGCTCTGAACGTATCTCCCACTACAGTTTCCAGAGCACTCAACGATCATCACAGTATAGGCAAAGACACAACTCAGGCAGTAAAAAAACTCGCAAAAAAACTGGGCTACCGTCCTAACTCAGTAGCATCCAGCCTCCGAAAAAACAAAAGCAATACCATAGGTGTAATTATGCCACTGATAAGTCGCCCCTTTGTCGCTTCGGTAATAAGTGGTATAGAGGAAGAGGCAAACCAGGCAGGCTTTAATGTCATTATCTCTCAAACTTATGATTCTTATGAGAAAGAAGTAGCCAATGCCCAGACGCTCTACTCCAATCGTGTGGCCGGCCTTATAGTTTCATTGGCTATGGAAACCCAAACGTACGATCACTTTTACCCTTTTATGCAAAAAGATATTCCGCTGGTATCTATAGACCGTATCAGTGATGAGCTGGAAACAGACCGTATCGTTATTGATAATTTTGCAGCCGCATACAAAGCAACTGAGCACCTGATTAAAATGGGCTGCCGGCGTATTGCTCATTTTGGAGGGGCTCAACACAGAAATGTATATTATGAGCGTCAGCAGGGTTACATAGAGGCTCTCAAGCATTACGGTATGGAAGTAGAAGACGAGCTTATGGTACACAACAAACTAAGCCTGGAAGAAGGTAGAGAAAGCATGGCTCAGCTTCTGAGTTTACCCCAGCCCCCGGATGCTGTTTTTTCTGCGAATGACTCTGCGGCTGTAGGAGCAATACAAGTGGCAAAGCAGCGTGGCCTGCATATTCCGCAGGATATCGCTTTTGTTGGTTTTAATGACGACCCTATCTCTTCTATCATTGACCCGGCACTTACTACAATTACTCACCCGGCATTTGAAATGGGAAAGATAGCCGCACAGCAGGTACTCAAAAATCGCGAAAACACCGACATTGTACAATCTCAAACGATAGTACTCAAAACAGAATTGCTGATCAGGGCGTCCTCTTTACGAAAAACGACTTAGTATATAAATTCACTAAAACTCCTGCTCTGCAAGAATAAAATTTAGCATATTGTAAAATATAACTCTTACAAATGTAATTAGAGCAAGTTCTCTATTTTTGCATTTATCTATTCCAGACATTCCTGATTTTGCAGCATGAAGACCAAGAGAGAAGTAACTATCTATGATATAGCCAAAGCATTAAACATTTCTGCAGCTACCGTAAGCAGGGGGCTAAAAGACCATCCGGCAATAAAGCAGGAGACTAAAGATAAAATAAGGGCTATGGCACAGGAGATGGGCTATCAGCATAACTTTTTTGCCAGCAGCCTACGAAAAAGAAAAACCAACACTATAGGTGTTGTGGTGCCCCACCTCAACAGTTACTTTATGTCTTCGGTAATTGCCGGTATAGAAAAAGCCGCTAACCAGGAAGGTTACAACCTGATCATCAGCCAGTCGCTGGAGTCAGTAAGCAAAGAATCAGCCAGTGTAAAAACGATGTATAATAGCCGGGTAGATGGGCTGTTGGTATCTCTGGCCGGAGATACACAGAGCATAGAACATTTTGACTTTATACTTAAAAAAGAGATTCCACTGATCTTTTTTGACCGTGTATTTGAGGATCCCAATTGTACCAGCATACTTATTGACAATACCCAGGCAGGTTACGATGCTACTCTGCATCTGCTAAAACAGGGTTGTAAAAGGATTATGCATATTGGTGGTAATCTACAATCCAATGTTTACGCCGACCGCCACGAGGGCTATAAGCAGGCACTTGAGGACCATGGCATAGCTTACGATCCTGAGCTGGTCATTATTGATATCCGTGGTGGCCAGTTGGGTATTAAAGCAGCTCAACAGATACTTGATATGGAAAAACTACCCGATGGCATTTTTACATCCAGCGACACCTCGGCTGCCGCCTGTATGAGCGAGCTGAAGCGCGCCGGCATCCGAATACCGGAAGATATTGCCATAGTTGGTTTCAATGATGATCCTATTTCCAGACTGGTAGAGCCGCGCCTGACTACCATACAATACCCCGGATATGAAATGGGTGAGGTAGCAGCCAAAACACTAATTAACAAACTTAAACATTCTTCTGGCGACAGCATGAACACGATTATGCTTAAACATAAACTTATTGCCCGGGAGTCTTCCAGTAAAAAAACCTAGTATTTAGAATATGACGCACACACTAAAACTACTCAGGCTAGTCCTATTTTTTTCTCTAATTTTCCCCTTAAAACTGGCTGCAGAAGATGGTTATCGCCTCTGGCTAAGATACGATTTGCTTACCGACCAGCAGTTACTTAATACTTACCGTACTCAAATTAAAGGCTGGCAGCTCAAAGGAGAGTCAGCCAGTTTGCAGGCCAGCAGGCAGGAGCTTAGCCTCGGGCTTAGCGGCTTGCTGGGAAAGCAGATAGCAGAAGTTGAAATTGTAGACGATGCTACGCTAGTTGCGGGTACAGTTGCCAGTTCATCAGTTATTGCCTCCTTAGACTTAGGAGAGCAGCTGAGCACATTAGCCGATGAAGGTTTTCTTATTACAAATACCCGCTATCAGGATAAAAATATTATAGCTATAGCCGCAAATACCGACATAGGTGTGCTCTATGGTGTTTTTCATTTCCTGAAACTGATACAGACCCAGCACGCCCTCACCCATCTCAATATTCAAAGTACTCCTCAGATCAGGCACCGAGTACTGAACCACTGGGATAATCTGGACCGAACTGTAGAAAGAGGCTATGCCGGCTTTTCCATCTGGGACTGGCACAAACTTCCAACCTATGAAGACCCACGTTATACAGACTATGCCCGTGCCAACGCCTCTATTGGCATTAATGGTACAGTGCTTACCAATGTTAATGCTAATGCGCTGGTACTTACGCCTCAGTATCTGGAAAAGGCTGCTGCCCTGGCTAATATTTTCCGACCCTACGGAATTAAGGTCTACCTAACCGCTCGCTTCAGTGCTCCGGTAGAGATTGGAGGGCTACAAACTGCCGACCCTTTAAGTCCTGAAGTACAAGCGTGGTGGAACAGCAAAGTGAGTGAAATTTACGAGTACATCCCTGACTTTGGAGGCTTTTTAGTAAAAGCTAATTCTGAAGGCCAACCTGGGCCTCAAAATTATGGGCGTACACATGCGGATGGAGCAAATATGCTGGCAGAGGCAGTAGCAGAACACGAAGGCGTAGTGATGTGGCGAGCCTTTGTATATAGCGAGGATGAACCCGATGATCGGGCCAAGCAGGCTTACAATGAGTTCAAACCCTTAGATGGCAGCTTCAAAGATAATGTATTGATACAGGTAAAAAATGGAGCTATTGATTTTCAGCCTCGTGAACCTTTCCACCCCCTTTTCGGGGCTATGCCTGAGACTCCACTGATGATGGAATTTCAAATTACACAGGAGTATCTTGGGCAGGGCACGCATCTGGTTTATCTGGCTCCTATGTATGAAGAAGTACTCCGGGCAGACACATATGCTAAGGGAGAGGGCTCTACTGTAGCCAAAGTGATAGACGGCAGCCTGCACAACTACAATACCAGCGGAATAGCCGGAGTCGCTAATATTGGCACTGATAGAAACTGGACGGGACATATATTCGGGCAGGCCAACTGGTATGCCTATGGCAGGCTAGCCTGGAACCCTCAACTGTCTTCAGAAGATATAGCAGAAGAATGGATAGGCATGACTTTCTCTAATAACGAGGCAGCAGTAAAAACCATCAAATCTATGATGCTCAACTCCCATGAGGCACTCGTCAATTATATGACACCCCTAGGCTTACATCATATCATGGGCGCAGGGCACCACTACGGTCCAGGCCCCTGGGTTAAAAAGATGCCCCGTGCTGACTGGACTTCTGTCTACTACCATCGGGCAGATGAAAAAGGTATAGGCTTTGACCGTAGCAAAAGCGGCAGCAATGCCGTAGCTCAGTACTTCCCTGAGGTAGCTAAAAAATACGGAGACCCAGCATCCTGCCCGGAAAAATACCTCCTTTGGTTCCACCATCTGGACTGGGACTATCAGATGGCTTCCGGAAACACACTTTGGAAAGAGATAGCCCTACATTATCAAAAAGGGGTAGATAGTGTAAGGCAGATGCAACAGCACTGGCAGAATGTAGAAGGTAAGATTGACGCCGAGCGCTTTGCTCAGGTAAAAGCGTTTCTTGAAATTCAGGAGCAAGAAGCTGTATGGTGGAAAGATGCCTGCCTGAGCTACTTCCAGACCTTCTCAAAACTACCCATTCCCGAAGGTGTAGAGAAACCGGAGGAGTCGCTGGAACACTATCAGAACCTGAGCTTTCCCTTTGCCCCAGGCATACGGCCAAGGTGGTAATTATTTGTTAACCATAATCTAATTCTAATGAAAACGGCTTTTTCCATATTACTACTTTGGTCATTTACCCATGCGTTGTCAGCACAATCATTACAAGAAACTTATGCTAATGATTTTCTTATTGGCGCAGCTATCAACTACAGGCAGGCGGAGGGCAAAGATCAAGAAGCTATAGCTTTAATCTCTAAGCACTTTAATACCATCACCCCTGAAAACATGTTAAAATGGGGACCAGTACACCCTGAGCCAGACGAATACAACTTTAGTGCTGCCGACAAATACGTTGCGCTGGGTGAAAAACACGATATGTTCATCATAGGGCACACGCTGGTTTGGCACCAACAGACGCCGGATTGGGTTTTTGAAGACTCAGATGGTCAGGCACTAGACAGAGCAGCCCTGCTTAGCCGCATGCAGGATCATATCAGCAAAGTGGCAGGCAGGTATAGCGGCAAAATAAATGGGTGGGACGTTGTTAACGAAGCTCTGAATGAAGACGGAAGCCTCCGCCAGACCAAATGGTTGGACATTATCGGAGAAGACTATCTGGAAAAAGCTTTTACTTACGCTCAGCAGGCCGCTCCGGAAGCTGAACTCTACTACAACGATTACAATTTATGGAAAACTGAAAAGCGTGAGGGGGCTGTCCGCCTGATTAAAAAGTTACAGTCGGCAGGTGTTCGGATAGATGGCATTGGCATGCAGGGGCACTATAGTCTGGAAGGCCCTAGCCTGGAGGAGATTGAAGCCAGCATTAAAGCTTTTTCCAGCCTGGGTATAAAAGTCATGATTACTGAATTAGATGTTGATGTACTGCCCAGAAAGGGTAGTGAGGGTGCGGATCTTAACCAGAATTTTGAAACTCAGAAGAAATACAATCCCTATGCTGAAGAGCTTCCAGAAAAAGTACAGCAATCACTTGCTGAACGCTACGCTAACCTTTTTGCACTCTTCTATAAGCATAAGGATAAGATTGGCAGAATTACATTATGGGGTGTAGCCGATCATCACTCCTGGCTTAACAACTGGCCTATGCGAGGCAGAACTAACTACCCGCTTCTATTTGATCGTAATTATCAGCCTAAGCCTGCTTTTGATGCGGTAGTAGAGGTAAAGTAAAGCTTTACTGTAAAGCTAATACAGCGTTTTTTATACTTTCTGACAAAGAGTTGATCCATTTAAGCTGACCGATGACCAGACTGGCCTCCTGCAACTGAATTTGCTTTTCTTTCTGGGGTGAGGTGAATTCCGCTGTACTCATATTCCGGTTGACTTCTACCAATTGCTGGTACTGCTCTTCCAGATAAGATCTGGCTCCTTCTAACTGTACACTTTTAAGAGTTTTGTCTGGTGACTCTCCGTTTAGCAATGCCTGGGCAGCCTTTAGGTTTTCTTCAGCACTATCTATATAGGCCTGAAAATAAGTAGACTTTTCGCTGGTTATGTGGTTTTGTATATAGGTACCTAAAGCGGCAGCAGCAGTAAGGAAGGTATGGTTAAGCACAGAAAGCTCATAGGTTTTGGCAAAATTTTGCCGCTTAGATTTGGGTTCCTGATTCATACGTTGGAAAGCCGCACTCATCTCCCCTACCGCAATAAAAGCTTCTTTTCTGGCAAGCTTGTATACGGTTGGCACCTCGCCCTTCTGCTGGTAGTAATTGCTGATCTCCTGAAGGTATTTACGGTTAGCTCCTATGCTATCGGCCAATACTTTTTGTATGTTCATAAACTCCCAGCTGGGCCACAGAAACAGGCTGGCCAGAAAAGAAAGCCCCGCTCCTACTGCGGTATCAAGCACCCTGTACTGAATTACATTAAATGCATCGGGCTTAATAAAGGTATACAAAAAGACCACTGTCAGGGTGATAAATACAGCAGAACCCGCATAATTTTTTTGCACTAATGAGATGGCAAAAACCAGGGAAACAGCCGCCAGGCTACCGTAGACTACCGGGTGCTGAGTAAGCAATACAATTATCAGAGCAATTACCCCTCCAATCAGGGTGCCGTACACCCTTTGTATAGAGCGGCTTTTGGTGAGGCCATAGCTGGGTCGCATAATTACAACTATCGTCAACATTACCCAGTAAGGTATCTGGATCATGATCAGAGAACTTAGCAGGTAACCCAACATAACCGTTACGGTAAGGCGCACAGCATGTCTGAAAATCGTAGATTTAGTATTCAGATTCTGAAGCAAAATGCTGATATCATAGTCCTGCTGCGTAATAAATTTTTCTACATCCTGACTTCTACGCATAATCTGCTCCTGATCAGTCAGATTTTGCAGCACCCGCTCAATGCTCTCAATCTTCTGCTGTTGTTTTTGCTCGTAGTCTAACAGATTACCCAGTATTATTCCTTCTTCGTTAAGCTGGTTTAGCTGATGCATTTGTAAATAATTATCCAGTTTGGCCTGAGCCTCCTGAAAAAGAGGAGCTGTATCTACTTTTACAATTTCTTTTCTGTCGCGTGCCACTACTTCAGCCTGATTTTCCAAGCGCTCTGCCATCGTCTGGATGATACGAATAAACGGTTTGAGCATGTCCTCTTCTCCTTTAAAGTAAGTCCCTATTTTGTGGTAGTTTGCCGGGTTAGAGATGGTCAGTTCCAGAATATCTACCAGTTCTATAAAAATGAGGATGTATTTATTAGCGGAATACGAATTGCCAGAATGGTTTCTTTCTGAAACGAAGATTTCGCGGAGCTTTTCGTGCTTTTCGTTAATCTCTGTTTGTAGGGTAAACAGTTCTTTTTGGAATTGATCTGTCTGCTGTGGTTTCTCTACCAGTTGCGCTCTTACTCTCAAGTACTGTGCGGTTAGCTGCATACACTCAGCCAGTATCAGCTGATTATGTCGCCTAAATACCAGCGCATGAGCCAGCATAGTAACTCCCAGATACCACATACCTCCAGCAAATACAAAGGAGGCATGAGCTAACAAAGCCTGACCACTGGTAGGACGAGCAAAAGCTAGAATAATAGCCAACAGACCGGAAAAACTGACCAAAGATGCTCTGAAGCCATAGACCGAAAGCATAGAATAAAAAAATACCAACACTGCCAGTACTGGCATAAGCACCCAGAGAGAAAAATACGCCAGATGTATAGCCAGCATGGTAACCATAGCAATAATGCTGCTCACAAAGATACCCAGAGCCATATGTCGCATACTGCCGGGAATGTCGCTAGGAAAACACAAAAACACACCCATAGCTACACTTATAGCCAGCGAAGGAACTCCTAATAAGTTGAACAGCCCCAGAGGAATAAGCAGCGCAATAAGCAGCGTGATGCTTTTAAAAAAATCTATGCTTTTAAGAAAACGTACTACCGACTGAATCATATAAGCGGTTTGGCATTGGCTAAAATCACTTTCAATATACTGAGGATAGTGAGGAATAGTTTGGAATGTATAAGCTAATACAAAATAAAAGCACCTGCGCTATTAATAAGCCAGGTGCTTCTTTTAAAAACTAAGCTTTTATGCTACTATACATTTGTGATATAGGTAGAGGCTTCATCTAGCTGAGCCATATCTTCTCTGCTTAGCTGTAGCTGTGCGGCTTCTATAAAAGCCTGTAAATGTTTGCTTTTGGTAGCACTGGCAATAGGAGCAGTTACTGTAGGCTGGTGTAGTAGCCAGGCCAGCGCCACACCTGCCTGAGAAACACTGTGCTTACGAGCAACCTCATCCAGTGCCGCGAGGATATTATTACCTTTATCGTCCAGGTATTTTTCTACAAATGCAGCACGCGCTTTTCCTTCAAAGTCTGCTTTACTACGGTATTTACCGGTAAGAAAACCGCTTGCCAGAGAGAAGTACGTAATTACACCAAGGCCTTCTTCCTTGCAGATTGAAGCTACACCTTCTTCAAACTCCTGACGATCGTATAGATTGTAGCCGGGCTGGAAAACTTCGTAGCGAGGTAATCCATCTCTTTTGCTGGCCTCCAGCGATGCCTTCAATCTTTCGGGATTCAGGTTAGAGGCACCAATATAACGAACCTTACCTGCTTCAATCAGCTTTTCATAAGCTCCCAGTGTCTCTTCTACCGGAGTACGATCATCGTCCCAGTGTGTTAGATACAGGTCTATATAATCAGTCTGTAACCTTCTAAGCGAATCATCTGCTGCTTTGAGAATGTACTCTTCGGTCAGGTCTTTATGACCCTGCCCCATATCGGCACCCACTTTGGTAATAACAGTAAGTTTCTCACGATTACTACGGTTTTTCATCCATTTGCCTATAATCGTCTCAGACTCCCCACCCTGGTTTCCTTCTGCCCAGCGTGAGTATACATCAGCCGTATCTATGGTATCAAAGCCATAATCAAGTAATTCGTCCAGCATCGCAAAAGATGCTTTTTCGTCCAGAGTCCAGCCAAACACATTGCCCCCAAATACAATAGGGGTAGTTTTTAAGTCTGTATTTCCTAAAGGTCTTTTATGCATAATATCATTGATTTATCGGTACTAAATTAACTTTCTTCTTTCTGATCAGGATGATAGCCAGAGCTATGATAACACCCATACCTGCCAATGCCGCCCCTACCAGGTCTGCTGAAGTAAATCCATAACCTAGTGCAATAGGTAAACCTGCCAGATATGCTCCAGAAGCATTGCCCATATTAAAAGCACTTTGATTCATGGAAGAACCTAACATTTCAGAACCTTTGGCCGTCCTGATCATGGTAATCTGTATAGGGGCAGAAATACAAAAAGCGACTACGCCTATTACGAATGTCATAACCAGCACTGCAATAGGGTCTCCTGCCAGAAATGTATTAGCCACCAGCACACTTGCCATGAGTATAAGCGCAAAGACTACCGCATGAATAGGCGAAAACTTCTCGGCCATTTTTGCTCCCAGTAAGTTACCTATGGCCATGCCTGTTCCTGCCAGTATCATCGCATAACTTACCACGCTTTCGGGGTGTCCGGCTACTTCCGTAATGAGTGGAGCGATGTAGCTGTACCAGGCAAAAAAACCACCTGTTCCTATGGTAGTCAGCAAAATTACCATCCACAACTCCAGCCGTCTGAATACTTTCAAATCTTTGCGAATACCTCCTGAAGAAGATTGTGGGAGTTCCGGCATCCAGTATTTAATGCTTAGCATAGCCAATAAGCCTACTACTCCTACCATCAGAAAAGCTATGCTCCAGCTAAACTCATGACCAAAGTATGTTCCTAATGGTACACCTATTACGTTGGCAATGGTTAGTCCGGTAAACATAATTGCGATGGCCTGAGCCTCTTTTCCTGGTTTGGAAAGCTTCCCTGCCACTACAGCACCTATGCCAAAGAAAGCGCCATGCGGCAAACCCGACAGAAACCTTAAAACCAGAAGAGACTCATAATTGTTGGCAAAGGCCGAAAGTGTATTGAAAATGGTGAACCATACCATAAGGTAAAACAACATCCTGTGTGCAGGCCACTTGCTGCCTAAACCTGTTAGTAATGGTGCTCCTACTACTACTCCCAGCGCATAAGCTGAGATAAAATGTCCTGACTGAGGAATAGTAATTTCCAGTGCTTTTGCCACATCCGGGAGGATTCCCATAATTACGAATTCGGTCATACCTATACCAAACCCGCCAATAGCCAATGCTATTAGTGCTTTGTTCATCTTTTACTCTTTTTGTTGGTTATATTACTCTTATTCTTTTAGCCTTTACGAGGCTATTCTGTCTGTATACTGCTGGCAAAGCTAGAAAATAGCGTTGACAACTCCTCCATCTACTCTCAATGCTGCAACATTAGTTGCGGAAGAAAGTGGAGAGTTTGGGAATACGCACCAGTCCGTACCCTAAAAAACTAAAGCTAATGGGTAAACGAGCTAATACGTAGGCTATCTTCTTTTGCTGCATAAGCATTCATTATTGTCGATTAAACTCCACACAGCTTTTGCAGTTCTTGTAAATATCTAAGGTAATTATGTAAATATGCATCATGAAGCGATACAAGCAGTTTGACAGCCTGATGATAGATGATTTTGAGGTGGACAAATGGGAGCATCCCATGCATAACCACAATCATTTTGAACTGATATTTATCGTCAGAGGCGCGGGTACTCATCATCTAAACGGAGTGGAGTCCGAATACAATACAGGCCATTTATTTCTTTTAGGCCCCGAAGATGTACATGCATTCAAACTCAAGCAAAGGTCACGATTCATTTACTTTAAATTTACCAGGCAGTATTTTCAACATCATGGAGAACTACCTCTGCCTGATCTCTGGCACCGCGACTTAGAGCAGTTGTTATACAGCCCCGAAAGAAAAAAAGGGAATTTACTTAGCGAAACATCAGACCAGGAGTTAGTAGCGCAGCTTTTGCTCATCATTTCTGAAGAGTTTAACCGTAATAAAGCTTTAAGCAGAAAGATTATTTTCCAGCTCTTCTCGGTAATCATCCTTATTGTAAAGCGAAACAGTCAGGGGTATGCGCTACAGCAATCTTCTCAGCCCGCAGCAGGTATTGCTGAGGAAATTATGGGCTATATTGAAATGAATATCTATGAGCCTGAAAAACTTAGGCTAAAAAACCTGGCTGATCACTTTCATTACTCTCCTAACTATATAGGTATGCTTTTTAAAGAAAAAGTAGGCAGTACCTTGCGAGACTATGTCAGCCAGTACCGCTACAAACTAATTGAGCAAAGGTTGAAGAGTAGCCAGACGGGCATGAAGCAAGTTGCTCAGGAGTTTGGCTTTGTAGACGAAAGCCACCTCCACAAATTTATTAAAAGCAAAGCAGGCAAAAGCATGAGCGAGCTAAGGGAGTAAACAACTACTCCAACACCAAATTTCTATCTTTAGGTGAAATAGTCAAGACATAATCTGACAGTTTAGGTAAATTGAGATTGACGAGATCATTTCATTTACTTAAACCCGATTACATCATGACTACCGAAGACAAAGTTATTAAGAACAAATTAGGATTACTAAACCTGGCTGAGATGCTAGGCAATGTATCTCAAGCCTGTAAGGTGATGGGCTACAGTAGAGATTCTTTCTACCGCTTTAAAGAGCTCTACGAACAAGGCGGTAGCGCGGCTCTGCAAGAGATGAGCCGCAAGAAGCCTAATGCTAAGAACCGCGTAGCGGCATCCGTTGAACAGGCAGTAGTCGAGCTGGCCATTGAACAACCGGCCTTGGGGCAGGTACGCGTTTCCAACGAGCTGAAGAAGAACCACGTTTTCATCTCCCCCGGTGGGGTTCGCTCAGTGTGGTTGCGTCATCAGCTAGAGACTTTTCCCAAACGCTTGAAAGCATTAGAAGCCAAAGTAGCCCAAGAAGGACTCATTCTCACTGAGGCACAACTGGCGGCGATGGAAAAAGCTAAAGAAGAGAAAGTAGCCCATGGGGAAATAGAAACGTATCACCCTGGCTACTTAGGATCGCAGGACACCTACTACGTAGGCTATATCAAAGGGGTAGGCAAAATCTATCAGCAGACCTTTGTAGATACTTACACCAAGGTAGCCCACGCTAAGCTCTATGATCGTAAGAACGCCCTGGTAGCGGCTGATCTGCTCAATGATCGCGTTGTTCCTTTCTACGAGCAGTATGAGATTCCATTGTTGCGCATCTTAACGGATCGGGGTAGTGAGTACTGCGGTAATCGCGAGCATCACGAGTACCAGTTGTACTTAGCCATAGAGGATGTAGATCACAGCAAAACCAAAGCGAAGAGTCCACAAACCAATGGTATCTGTGAACGATTACACCGCACCATGCAGAACGAATTCTATTCAGTAGCCTTTCGTAAAAAGGTCTACAAAACGCTGGAAGAGTTACAACAGGATTTGGACCTGTGGCTTAACTATTATAATGAGCAAAGAACTCACAGCGGGAAGCATTGCAATGGTAGGACCCCAATGCAAACTTGGCAAGAAGATTTACATCTGACAAAGGAGAAAATGTTACAAACTCATCATCAGAATTTTATACCTTTACTAGTGTCAGACGAAGCGGAAGCGGGCCCTGATGGCGAGCAACCCGCCAGGAATAGTCTGACTGACTGGAATGGTCAAGGGGCTCTGAGGAGACCCTCCCAAAAAGCTCAACATTCCAAGAATCAGATGCCTTAGAAGCGCATCTCATAGGCCTCGACTGTCAGAGGTAATCTTGACTATTACACTTTAGGATACTTAACATTGTATCGTATCACTTTACTCGCTGATGAATTTGCCGGTATAGTTAAATTCCATTGTACTATACCTGTCTCTTCTTTTATCTTAGCTTCGCTTAGCTCTTCTGCTTCAACTTCTATATCACTTACTCTTGAAACAGGAATCTGATCATATACAGTCAGATTGATACCTAGTACTTTGTTATTTTTTGCTTCCAATCGCCAACCACGACTATCTTCTTGTTTAGAACCAATGAATCGCTTTTTGGTATAATCCTGCACTTTAATTCGCTCTACAACTACATTTCTGTCTCTTCCTAATGAAACATCCAGTGTATCTTTGACAAAGCGAACATCTAGTAGAGATTTTCCTATATAGGTATGTTCAAAAAAAAGGCTTACTTCTCCTTCCAGTAGATTATACTTCTCCCAATCTGTAATACGAGCTATCAGAAAGGCATCCTTATCCAGTTTTGGTACACATTGGTATTCATACTGTGCCGGTATTTCCAGTTGTGCAAGATCTACTGTATAGCTCTTTCCATCTGATTTTATAGTGTAAGGAATCTCCACACTAAATTCCACATGGGTCTGGTTTTCTACCAGGGTCATAGGTACAGTTTGTACATCTGCTTCCACTGATGCTACACTGGATGTGATTCCCCTTACTTTTCCTAACAACCTTTTCTTAGCGTATCCGGTAACGACGACTTCGCTCAACTGATGCATATCAGGTTCCAACATAAAGTTCATGTTCTCATTGGCAATTGGTACTTCCTGCTTCTTGTAACCAATGTAGTTTACAGATAAAGTAGTAGTTCCCTGAGGAATGGAAATATGATATTCTCCATTAACATCAGTAACTGTCCCTACTGAAGTTCCTTTAATTAAAATATTCACCCCGGGAAGGGGTTCTCCTGTTTCAGCATCACTAATTTTACCCCTTACTTGCCTTACACTAGGATTCACACTAGTATAGATAGTTTGAAGATTTTGAGGATAAGTTCTATTGAAATCCAGGTACCAGGGCGAAAGGACAGGCATATTTCCACTAGCTGTAGGGTTTGCATTTGATAGCGCAATTTTTACATTCTTCCAATTCTCTCCTGTATTTTGTTGCACACGTGCTTTGTACATCAACTCTACTGGACTCTTAACATCTTTGGCTCTTAAATCATAGACAGGAAACCAACTTGCGTGAGCTACCATATAAGAACAGACCAAATCAACTATTTGCGCACTTTTACTGTCCACAGCCACAACAATTTCTCCACGAGCAGATTGGTCATTATTCCATTGGGCAAGTTGCAGATTAAACTTATCTAGTTTTTTCTGAAGTTTCTGTAAGCGACTTTTAATGGTTAATTTTTCTAGCCTAATTGCTTTCATCCGCTGCCGGTAATAATTGCTTATTTCTTTTAGATTATTCAACGAAAGGCCATTATCTGTCCCTGCGATCTCGTTATTCTTTTTCAGAAATTCCAATTCTTCATCCAATACCTCCTGTAAAGCTTTTTCCATATTAATACTATCTTCAATAGCATATACGCTATCCTGAAGCGTGTTCTTCGCTTCTTCTCCCAGATAATTCAACCGATGATTAACTGAGAGTACCAGTAAATTGCTTGTAGTTTTGACTTGAATACTTTGGGGATTGATATATGGAGAAAGGCCCTGAATTACAATAGTTGATTTTCCGGCACTAAGTTTAGTCTGGGCACTGCGATATACCTGGGCTCCCTGTAAGAATACTTTTACCGAGTCTACTTTTGAGTTTAGCTTAGATAGAGGAGTGTTTTGAGCTACAAGATTTAGATTTAAAACAATACATTGGATTAATAATAGCAGAAGCCTGATCATATTTTTTACATATTTATTCTTTGTATAATTACAATAATTATACAAATCCACAAAAAGAAAACTTAGTCCATAAACTTTTCTATTCGTAAGTTTGAATTTTTAATTTGAATCTATGAACACAAGCACATTTTTTCCAGCGGAGTGGCATCCGCAAAGTGCCATACAGCTTACCTGGCCACACGCAGGCACCGATTGGTTTGCTTCACTCCATGAGGTGCTGGAATGCTACGTAGAAATTGCCAGAAATATTGCTGAAAGGCAAAAGCTACTTATTATCTGCCATGAGCCCGAAGAAGTAAAAACACAGCTCAAAGGTTGTAATTTAGATAACATCAGGCTACATAAACTACCCACAAACGATACCTGGGCGCGGGATCATGGAGGCATTACCCTCATAGAAAACGGAGAGCCTGTTCTTCTGGATTTTCGGTTCAACGGCTGGGGCCTTAAGTTTGCAGCTAACCACGACAACCTTCTGACCCGTCGTATGTACCTGGATGGCCTATTTAACAAATCGGTACATTACCGTAACTGTCAGCACATGGTGTTGGAAGGCGGGGCGCTAGAGTCAGATGGTGAAGGTACTCTGCTTACTACTGTAGACTGCCTTATGGCCCCTAACCGTAACGATCACCTAAACAAAGAGGATATAGAAGAGGAGCTCAAAAAGATATTTAAGCTAAAACGTATTCTCTGGCTCCACTATGGCTACCTGGAAGGGGATGATACGGATAGCCATGTAGATACGCTGGCTCGCTTTTGTGACCCACAGACTATTGCCTATGTGCAATGCCAGGATCGTGATGATCCGCATTTTGAAGCTTTGCAGAAAATGGAGCAGGAACTGTTAAAATTCCGCACGATAGACGAGGAGTCTTATCGTTTAGTTCCTCTGCCCATGGCCGATATTGCCTTGGACGAAGATGGGCATCGCCTGCCTGCTACCTATGCTAACTTTCTGATTATCAATGGAGCAGTTCTGTTGCCATTTTACGCAAATGAAGTGAAAAATCAGCAGGCCAAAGCGGCACTAGAAAGCGCTTTTCCTCAGCATGAAATTATAGGTATCAATTGCGAACCTTTAATTCAACAGCACGGTTCTTTGCATTGCATCACCATGCAGTACCCTGTAGGAGTGATTGCTGAAGAAAATAAATAACATAATGAGCAAAACTATAAAAGTAGGACTTGTACAGCAGTCTAACCAGGCTAAGGTAGAAGCCAATATTGAAAAACTGATCCAGAACATAGAAAGCTGTGCCCGGGAAGGCGCTCAGTTGGTTGTGTTGCAGGAGCTACATAATAGCCTGTACTTCTGCCAGACAGAGGATACTGATGTTTTTGATCTTGCGGAAACTATCCCTGGCCCTTCTACTGAGCGTTTTGGAGAACTGGCCCGTAGGCTGGGTATTGTGCTGGTAACATCTTTATTTGAACGAAGAGCTCCTGGCATTTACCATAATACCGCTGTAGTTTTTGAAAAAGACGGTTCTATCGCCGGTAAGTACCGCAAAATGCACATCCCTGATGACCCTGCTTATTACGAAAAATTTTACTTTACCCCCGGCGATATGGGGTTTAAGCCTATTGACACATCTGTAGGGCGCCTTGGGGTGCTGGTATGCTGGGACCAATGGTACCCGGAAGCTGCACGGCTTATGGCTATGGCTGGTGCCGATATGCTCATCTACCCTACAGCTATCGGATGGGAATCTTCTGATGCTGATGATGAAAAGCAACGCCAGAAAGACGCCTGGGTAATCTCTCAGCGTGGGCATGCTGTGGCCAATGGGCTACCGGTAATTTCGGTGAACCGGGTAGGTCATGAGCCCGACCCATCCGGACAGACCAACGGAATTCAATTTTGGGGCAATAGCTTCGTAGCTGGTCCTCAGGGTGAGTTTTTAACTCAGGCAGGTAATCAGGAAGAGCAAAATTTGCTGGTAGATGTAGACCTGGCGCGTTCGGAGAATGTGCGCCGTATCTGGCCCTTCTTCCGCGATCGCCGGATTGATGCCTTCAGCGGCCTCACCCAAAGGTTTTTAGATTAAAAAAACAAAAGCCACTTCCTGTGTATTATGGAAGTGGCTTTTTTCGGGGTTGCTAATCATTAGCATCCTCAGGTTTTAAGTGTACTACTTAGTTTCTGTACAGCTTTTCGTAATCATTTTCTGTGGTGCCTTCACTAAAACGGCGTATGTTGTAGGTGAACGTAAGCATAAAGTAGCTCTGCAACACATTAGACTGTATATCTTCCACATAAGCATCGGATACGTTTCTTCTGATATTGTTGTTTTGCTTGAGCAGATCATACACATTGAGGCTAAGCTCGCCCAGTTGATCTTTAAAAAGCTTTTTACCAATACTCATGTTCCAGAGTATGTAGCTATTATCCAGACCTTCTGCCAATCCGGTATTCAGTTGATGGTTGAGGTCGGTACGATAAACTAGCCCCTCCCACAGCACCCAGTTATATCGTAAGCGAGTAGACTGATTAAAGAAATTGTTATTGAGAGCAGGGCGCAAAGTGTTTTCTACCACATTGTAGCTGGCACGGGTAGAAATGTTGAAATCTACCTGCTCACTGATATTGCTACTAAGCGAGGTTCCTATTCTAAAATGGCTGGTATTGGCTAAGTTAATTTCATTGTTGATTAGCCCCGGCTTACGAGAATAGTTGACTGAACCACTGATATGAAAGTTGGATGAGACAAAGTCTAAAGGCTGGCCATAACTGAAGTAAGACCGTACATTCACGTAGCCATCCATATTAACGGTCTTGGTTAGTTGAGAGCCTTCTTCCAGAATTATGCCTTCTGCCACCTCGGTAGGCTCTTCGGCTATCAAAGTACTGTTAGTAATAAAGTCGTTTACGATAGAGGCCTGTACAGCCGCATAAAAAGTCTTGTTAGTTTCGGGGTCGTGCGACTTAAAACGGGTTCTTAGCCAGTTAGAATAGGCCTGCTCCAGATCTGGGTTACCCGTGCTTAACTGTAGCGGGTTAGAATTGTTAATTACATCCTGTAACTGCCCTACTGATGGTTCATTTGTCCAGGTACGGTAGTTAAATTCAATGTTTTTAGATTTAGAAAATTTGTAGACCAGTCGGGCAGAAGGCAGAATACTTTGGAAGGTACGATCCATCGTATAGTCTTTAGGGAAAAGCTGATCGTTGCTCAAGCTAGCATGCTGGTACTCTGCCTCAAATTGTAACCTAAGCTTCTCTGTCTTGTACTGATAGCCTAATTCGCTCTCATGCGTCAGGTATTTACTCTCAAATGTATTACTAATGGCTGTATCCAGCAGACTGTATCCCGTCTGTTCCAGATAATCATAAGTACGTTTATCAGAGTCGTTTAGTGTATTTCCAACTTTGTACTCCAGCTCAAGCATACTTTTTTCTCCCAGGGGCTCGGTATAAGAAAGCTGGGTTCTCCAGTCAAACCCTTCACGATCCAGGTGGGTATACTGCTTTAGCTCCTCATTGCTATCTTCGGCCTTATAAAAAATGTTGTTGGCCAAACGGTAGCTATCATCTCCGTTGGTATGGTAGCCGGTATTTATATTGATATTGAAGCTTCTGCCAGGCTTGTCAAATTTATGGCTGTAGTATAATCGGTTATAGACGTCATAATCAAAATTGTCTGAGTGCGAGGTATTTTCTGTATAGTTTAGCGGTCCGTTATTTGTATCTGTGTTACCTTCAAAATAAGAGTCTGACTTATTATCTCTTAACGATATCGCAGGACGAATAAGTAGCCTGTTTTTGTCATTAATTTTGTAATCAAAACGCATGTTCATCTGATGATGCGCGTTTACGGAGGTACTGTTGCTATTCTGGGTATATACCTGACCGGAATCGGAAGGAAGCACGTAATCACGAATTTTCAGCTCATTCCCCTCCTGCTCTCTATGGGTAAAAAAGTAACTTCCGCTCATGTCAATTTTATCATTCCAGTTGTCTATAAAATTGATTCCCAGCGTATTGGTATTAATTAGCCCATTCTGTGTTCTGGTATCTCCAAGACTGTTCGGGTTAGAGCTATAGTTGAGCGTATTAATGTTGTTGCTCAGCCCGGTTACTGTTGTTCTGCGGTCTTCGTTAAAAAAATTGACGCTGGCACCTGCCAGATACTTATCGTTAGTGCCATAACCAGCAGTAGCTTTACCAAACTGCCCCTTTCTACGGTTTGGCTTGGTTACAATATTAATGGTTCGGGTTCTCTCTCCATCATCAAAACCACTCAGCAGTGCTTTATCACTTTTTTGATCGTAAATCTGTATCTGGGCAATTACTTCTGCGGGTAGGTTTTGCAGCGCGGCTTTTACATCGTTTCCGAAGAAGGGCTTACCATCAATCATAATTTGCTGTACCTCTTCTCCTTGAGCCTGTAGCTTACCATCTTGCACAACTATACCGGGCATCTTCTCTACCAGATCCTGAGCGCTGGCATCTCTGGTGGTTTTAAAAGCATCTGCATTAAACTGGGAGGTATCGCCTTTTTGTATCCCTGCCATCGCTTTGCCTATTACTTCAATTTCTTTTAGGGTTGTAGTTTCTTCAGCTAGCAGTATGTCACCTAAATCTACTGGCTTTCCCTGCATGTTTAATGCTTTATTATAGGGCACATAGCCAATAAACTGTACTTTGATGGTGTACTGTCCGGTGTCTACTTTTCCGATCCTAAACTTACCTTCTATATCAGTGACTATTCCTTTCGTAGTTTGATCGGCGGTTTTTTCTAAAATAACGGTAGCTCCAGGCAGGCTCATAGCCCCATCACTACTTTTGACGGTACCACTGATTTCTGAATGCTGAGAAAAGGCCTGAACTGAGAAAATTGAAAGGAGGAGAATAAAGAGAGGTTTACGCATGAGTCTAGGTCAATTACTGATATTAGTCTGCTTGTGATTATTGTTTACTGTTATACTTAATCAATCCTCAGCAGTGAGCCTAAGCAAGGGCTACTGATAAGAGGTATATTTTTATGATGGTTAGTACGCTTAGAGCATTTTTACCCTGCGAGGCATTAACAAGGCTTACTCCAGTTATTGGGCATTGAGCAATACTTAGACCATACTAGTTATGAAAAGGCTTTTTTGCAATGCCTAATGCCCTTTTGAGTCTTTAATGCTACGTATATAGTACAATAGACCGTACTATAGATAGGGCGCTACGGGCCCCTATAGCCTACAAAGCAGAGGTAAACGATGCTATACCATTATTATTGTATACCAACCTTTTATTATTTTACAGCTAATCTCTAGCAGTCACTCACTTATTAAGAAGGCCATATTTTTCCAGGCCACAGAGATTAGCTTTTTATTATTTTCCTCTTTCTGTTTCTTTACCGATAGAGAGCATATTGGTAAGGAGGCGGTAGGCTCCAGGTACTCCGGCAGGCAGCTCTCTAAAAAAAGACAATCCTGAATAGATGTAGTAGCCTTTACCGTACTTAGCAACCAGCAGTGCTCCCTTTTTAGGTTCTTCGCCAGGGTCATTCATAGATAGTAATGCCTCATATTGCTTTGCATCCCATTCGTCAGGAAAATACAAGCCTCTCTCCTGTACCCAGTTTTCAAAATCCTGCTCTGTAATCTTGTTTGGCTTATTAAGTAAGGGATGCTTCTTTTTAAGTAAACGTACTTCGGCTTTTTCATCAGCTACCCTATCACGAGAAATTTTAAGTTCGTAAGGAGCAAAATTTTGGGTAAGCAGCATATGCCCCGTATTGTACTGACTGATAAGCGTACCTCCGTTTTTCACATATTCTAGCAGTTTATTATTCTGGTACCTCAGCCAGTCTACTGTATTGTATGCCCGTATACCTATCATAATAGCATCGTAACGAGCCAGTTCAGCCTCATGCATATCTTTTGCATCCAGCATGACTACCTGATAGCCAATCTGCTCCAAAGCCTTTGGCACTTCATCTCCGGCACCCATTATATAGCCTATAGTTTCGCCTTCTTTACGAATGTCCAGCTTTACTACCTGTGCACTGGCTGTCGGAAAAAGCGTCTGGGTAGGAATATGTTCGTAAGCTATGGTCTGCATATTCTGGTCATACTTTTTCCCGTTCTGCTCTGCTACTACTTTTACCTCTCCTACGCTTTGCTCTTCAGGAGGCAATACTGTAAACACAAACTCTTCTTCCTGTCCTTTGAGGCTGATTGCGTAATCAAAAGAGTTGGGTTCAGAGGTCCAGCCTGACGGAAGCTCAAGGGATACTTTGCCTTTAATATCAGATTTGCCTGCTTTTACTTTTACCTGTATAGGCTTAGCTTTCTGCTCAGCAAATACATGCACATCGCCTTCTACCTCTACATATACAGGAGGAGTAATAATAAAGGGGCGGTAAGTTTCGCCACTTCTGGCGTCATTTCTTTTATAAACTACCGGTACGTTTAGGTTTAGCGGCTTACCATTGACACTCAGCTCAAAACTAGCCTCTACCGCCGCAGGAGTGTCGTCAAGTCCTATAAGTTGTTGCTCATCTACAGTAAAGCTAAATCCATCGTGTGGCTGACGTAACCAGTAGGGACCAGAGTAAGGCATATCTTCCGGGATGAGTACCTTTGTACTATAGCCAAAATTTTCATTGTTGGCTAAAGTTACATTCAGGCTTGTATCCTGACCAATACTGCCCAGCTTTACATTTTTTAGCTTTACTTCTATCGCAGAACGGTTAATAGCTTCTACGTTAAGTACTACCGAATCACCAGGAGTAGTGGAATATTCTGCAATGCCGGAGCGAGTATTTGATCTGAAACTACGAGTTAGCACGTTGGTACCGCTACGTACTTCCAGATACAAACCCAGACAAGCTTTTATCACTTTGTCCAGTTCCTTGCGTTTTACCTCTTTCCAGTAGCCGTCATCTAATTGGTTAAGAGCTTCAGACGCTTCCATAAGTTTGGGAACGATAGCCGAGGGGTTTTCTGGCCGAAAAGCTGTATATGCCTGCCCCAGTAGCATGCCAATTTTTTCTCCCCCTTTTACTCGGCTCCAACTGGTGTTGATATCGTCAAAAAGCTCGTCTTCTGCCATCTTGCCTTTTACATGGCGAAAATACTCTATATTTTTCCCCCTGCTTCCGGTAGCCCCAAAGCCCTGACTTTGGTGCTTACTACGACTTTCTGCGGCTATTTCAGTGACTGACTTACCCAGCAGTGTGTTGTAGACACCCAAATCCAGGCTGAGAATAGAGTCATTATTTATACTAATTTTGTCTATGTCTTCTGTAAACCAGCTGGTTTCGTTAAGCACCAGTCGGGTTGGCTGCCATACGTCTACATAGGTTAGTTGCTCAGGAAAAGCCTCAGGATTACCAGCCAGATCAAATGCTTCGGCAGCCAAAAGCGCGGAGGTAGTGTGGTGCCCATGCCCGGCACGTTTGTCTGGAGGAAAACGGGTAATCATTACATCGGGCTGAAATTTACGCAGCACCCATACCACATCAGACAGTATTTTGTCTTTGTCCCACAGTTGAAGGGTTTCGTCTGCCGTTTTAGAATACCCAAAGTCAATAGCACGGGTAAAAAATTGTTTGCTGCCGTCTACACTTCTTGCTTGTATTAGCTCCTGAGAGCGCAGTACACCTAGCTTTTCCCTAATTTCAGAGCCGATCAGGTTTTGTCCACCATCACCCCGGGTGAGAGCCAGGTAGCCGGTATTCATGAGTTTTGTTTGAGAGAGGTATCCAATAACCACCTGATTTTCATCGTCTGGGTGAGCCGCTATGTAGAGGGCGCTTCCCAACGTATTCAGCTTTTTAAGTGCCAGCTGAATTTCTGCGGCAGAAAGTTTTTGTGGAGCCTGAGCCAAAACTACAATCTGACTAAAAACAAAAGCAAGTGTTGCCAGAATGCGGCATAAGTACCGTCTATTCATACAAAAAATTATTTGCGAGTTTGGGATATTAACAAATTTAATAATTAATAGCGTAAGAGAAATTCATCCTCTCCAAGATTGACAGAATACGCTTTTTTTTAGTAATTGCGCCTTCTTAAAACACAAAAAGAGTAAAAGCATAATTTTTCTTATTCAGACTATGGTTTATGATGGATTATTTGCAAGTTATCCCACGTGCATAAGTATGCCTTACAAAACTGCAAACTTTCAAAAAACATACATCCACACTGTATAAGGGAACTTCTCTATGCCTTTCCTCCTTTCACAACGAATATTCTTTATAACACTGTTTTTAATGCGCTAAATTTTCAGCGATATTATGACTGTTTTTGTAAACGAAGAACCGCTACGCTTATTTAGAGGAGCCAATATTGGGGATGCTGTTATGAAATACTCAGAGGCTATCTTTAGAGATATACTATCCAGAAGGAAGGTAGTTACTGATAATCAGGGGCGTCCACTACAACTTCAGGGCAATATAAACGATGGCGACCACTATAAGGTAGTAGCTAAAATGTAAAAGATCAGAGGCATATGATAAAGAGACAAACAGAGTGGCTCATACGTATTTCGGGCGGAGTGCTACTTATTTTTGCGCTCTTTAAACTATACATCAGACCCCTGACTCACAGCTATCATGATGCCTTTCTATTTACCCATTTGCAGATAGTACTATGGCTTATGCTAGCACTCATAATGGCGCTTATTGTGAGTAGCTTTAGCTCCCTGCGCGCAAAATGGTTAATGGCACTTATCGCCTTCCTTATGCTTGCGCCTTATGCTTTGGTACACCAGCCCCTAACTCAAAAAGCCGAATCTTACTTTTTTAGGCAAAGATATGATTTGCTGGAGCAGCTTAACTCGCAGCTTTTGGACAGCAAAATCAGAAAAGAACAACTGTATGATCAGCTGGCTGCTATGGACATCAGGAACTACGAAATAGGGACAAACTACATTGCGTACTGGGTAGACCGCATGCCAGAGCAGCGCGACGGCTTTATCTTTATACTGGAAGGCGAGCCTCCGGCACAGGTATTTGGTTATCCGGTAAATCAGCTAAGCGAAATTCACCCGCAATGGTTTAGCTTCACCTCCGGCTGATTTAATACACTTTTATTTTTTATTTTTAATCCTTGGCAAAATATTTAATTTGCCTCTTTAATAGCATAGTGTACGTACACAAAAGATACTCAGTAGGGTATATTTTAGATTTTAATTATCGTTTTTACTACTTTACATTTTCTTCAACATGAAAAAGACCACCTATTTTGCTTTTGCACTTGCCGCTGCCATGTATGCCTGCCAGCCTTCAGGATCAGAAAACACAACTCAATCTGAAACTGAGACCGAAGCAGTAGCTACTACTACCCAGGAAGCTAAGTTTGAGCCCATCTTCAATGGCGAGTCGCTTGACGGATGGAAGATCCACGGTACTGAAAAATGGTATGTGGAAGATGGACAAATCATTTGCGAAAGTGGTCCTGATGCTGCTTACGGGTATTTGGCTACCGACAAATCATACAAAGATTTTATTCTTGAACTGGAGTTTAAACAAGAGGCTGATGGAAATAGCGGAGTTTTCTTCCGCTCGTCTTTAGACGGCACCAAAATTACCGGTTGGCAGGTAGAAGTAGCCCCTCCTAACCATGACACCGGGGGTATTTATGAGTCTTACGGTAGAGGCTGGCTAGAGCAGATTCCCGAAGAAAAAGAAGACATACTAAAAATGGGCGAATGGAATAAAATGCGTATTGAGGTAGTCGGAGACAAAGTAAGCACATACCTGAACGGAGAAGAAATGGTAGTGTTGGAAGATGAAAAAATAGGTCAGGCTGAAGGTTCTATAGCCCTACAGATACACGATGGGGGTGGAATTAAAGTACGCTGGAGAGACTTACAGGTAAAAGAACTATAAACTATAATTACCCGAAGGGCTCCCGGCTTTTCGGGTATTTTTTTGCTTACTTAAAGGTGTAAAATTAACTTACTATAAGGCCAACGTGCGGATAAAAATCAAAAAGTATGGTAACGTTACCGAGTTTTTTTAAAGCTAACGATATTCATAATTATTCTGAACATTGTAATATTAATGATATTTATTCATACAATTAGCTTTTTCACAGTTTAATATACTGATAATATAATTTATTCAGAATAATATTTTAACGATACCTTCAAATCTATTTATAAGTTAATAGCTGATTCTTACTGTTCTATGCCACTTTATCAAAAAAAAGTAGCTAATTTTACAATTCACTCAATCTAATCGATCAGAAAAATGGACCAAGCTACTGCATTAGAAAAGCAATTTGAGAAAATTCCTACAAGCATTTTTGACGATTCAGAGACTGCTTCCAAGGAAATTGCCAAAACCATCCGCGACCTGATTGTAGAAAAACAAAATCAAGGTAAAAACGCGGTTTTAGGTTTAGCTACCGGCTCTTCACCAACCCGAGTGTACGAAGAACTGGTAAGAATGCATCAGGAAGAAGGCCTGAGCTTTAAAAATGTCATTACTTTTAACCTGGATGAATACTATCCTATAGAGCCCGACAAGCTACAGAGCTATGTTCGCTTTATGAAAGAGTACCTCTTTGATCATGTGGATATTGACCCCGCAAACTACAATATCCCTGACGGTACTGTGCCTATTGAGAAGATCAGCGAATACTGCGTGGCTTACGAAAACAAAATTAAAGAAGCCGGCGGAATTGACATCCAACTCTTAGGAATCGGAGGTACAGGCCATATTGGTTTCAACGAGCCCGGGTCTAGAGAAATGTCTCGTACCCGCCTTATTACCCTGGATAAAATTACCCGTACAGCTGCTGCCAGTGACTTCTTTGGCGAAGAGTTTGTACCTCGCCGTGCTATCACTATGGGAGTACAAACCATTATGGAAGCACGCCAGATCATTCTGATGGCCTGGGGTGAAGGTAAAGCTTCTGTAATCAAAAAAGCTGTTGAAGGCCCTATTACTGATCAGATTCCTGCTACTTTTCTACAGGAACATACTAATGCTCAGATCATAATTGACGAAGCGGCTGGCGCTGAGCTTACCCGCGTTAAAACACCTTGGCTAGTAGGCCCTTGCCACTGGGATCAGAAACTGACTCGTAAGGCAGTTGTATGGCTTTGCAACACCGTTGAAAAGCCTGTACTTAAGCTTACTCCTGAAGATTACAATGAGAATGGTATGAGTGATCTCATTGCTGATCATGGTCCTGCTTACGACATCAATATTCGTATTTTCAACGAGCTACAGCATACTATTACCGGATGGCCCGGTGGTAAACCCAATGCCGACGATAGCCAGCGCCCAGAGAGAGCACTTCCCTTCCCTAAGCGTGTGCTTATATTCAGCCCGCACCCTGATGATGATGTAATCTCTATGGGGGGTACACTACTTCGTCTCGTAGACCAGGGGCACGATGTACACGTGGCTTACCAGACCTCTGGTAACATCGCTGTTTTTGATGATGACGCACTTCGTTTTGCAGACTTCGTAAAAGACTTCAAGGAAACTTTTGATATTCAGGACGACAAAATCAATACCTTGTTTGATGAGGTGTTTAAAGCTACAGAGAGTAAACTTCCTGGTGAAGTAGATCCTCGTCCGGTACAGCTTATCAAAGGGATGATTCGTCGTGGTGAGGCTAAAGCTGCCTGCCGCTATTGTGGTATTCCTGAAGAGAACTACTACTTCATGGATATGCCATTCTACGAAACTGGTAAGGTTCGTAAAAACCCTCTGGGTGAAGAAGATATTCAGATAACAGTAGACCTGCTCAGAAAAGTAAAGCCTCATCAGATTTATGCTGCAGGTGACCTTTCTGATCCTCATGGAACACACAGAGTTTGCTTAAGCGCTATTATGCAGGCAGTAGAGCGTCTAAAAGACGAAGATTGGATGAAAGACTGCTATGTATGGTTATACCGTGGTGCATGGCAGGAGTGGGATATTGACCAGATAGAAATGGCCGTTCCTATCAGCCCGGTAGAATTAATGAGAAAGCGTCGTGCTGTATTTAAGCACCAGTCTCAAAAAGATCGTCCTCTTTTCCCCGGCTCAGACCCCAGAGAGTTCTGGCAGCGTGCTGAAGACCGTAATCAGGGTACTGCCGAAGCTTATGACAAATTAGGCCTGGCAGAGTACGAAGCTATGGAAGCTTTTGTGAGATACCACTTCTAAAAGCAGTTTATACATAAAAATTTAGGGTAGCTTAACGGCTACCCTTTTTTGTGCTCCTTAGTTTTTTTTCTCTCCCTAGCGCTCGTAAAGCTCCAGCGGTAGGCCATCAGGGTCAGCAAAAAAAGTAAAACGTTTGCCAGTATGCTCATCCGTTCTGATAGTCTCACATTGCACTCCCTTTACCTCAAGGTCTTTTACCACAGCTTCCAGCTGGTCTACTTCAAAAGCCAGATGCCTAAGCCCCAAAGCTTCTGGACGACTAGTCCTGGGTGGAGGTTCAGGAAAAGAAAATAGTTCAACAATATATTCTCCATGCAATGCTAAATCCAGTTTGTAGGATTGCCTGGCTTCACGATATACTTCCCGGATTACTTCCAGCCCAAGCACTTCGGTATAAAAATGTTTGGACTGCTCGTAGTTGGAGCAAATTATAGCGATATGATGTATTTTTTTCAGATAACTCATAATAATAAAAAAGCCTGATGCTCCTCAATTATAGGGAACATCAGGCTATACTCTAAATATTAGTATAAAATATTTAAGCTGCTTTTTGGGTCGCTTTAATTTTCACTTCTTTTCTCTTGTTCAGACTAATTACTCCAAGCTTATCCAGCATAACGATAACCAGATAAGTGGGGTCAATCTCATGCCAGCGAAACCCTCCGAAGTTAGCTCTGGATCCGTGTTTATGATGATTGTTATGATAGCTCTCTCCCATCATTAGAAAGTCTACCGGCAAAAAGTTTTTAGAAGTATCGCTCACCTTAAAGTTTACATAGCCATACTTGTGGGCAAACCAGTTAATAATCGCTCCATGTACAGGCGACATCAGAAACTGGATAGGCAACAACAACCAAAGCCACCAAACTGTAGCGAACTCCATATAAATAAGTACATAGATAGTGCCCCAGAACAGGCGTGATACCCATGAGCGGGCAAATTTATCAAATACGTCCCAGCGAGGTACTCCTTTAGTAAATCTTTCTTCTACCTCAAATTTACCATTGCAGATGGCAGAGTAAATGGTTTTAGTTTTCCACATCATCTTCCAGATAGTCTCATCATACTTGGGAGAATGTGGATCATCGGGCGTATCCGCATAGGCATGGTGCATACGATGCATGACGCCATAGCCATAAGCACTTAAATAGTTAGAGCCCTGAAATATCCAGGTCAATACGAAGAATACTTTTTCAGCTGTTTTAGACATGGTAAAAGCCTTATGAGCTGCATACCTATGTAAGAAGAAGGTTTGAAAGAACAGGGATAAATACCAATGGGCTACAAAAAAAGCGAGTATTACGTACATAAGCTTTGGTTATAATAAAATACGATTGCAGAAATTCTCTGTAAAGAGGAACTCCTTTTTTTAATAGACAAGTGAGAATATGAGATGTGACAGAAGTGAAAAGTTTTTTTTACTTTTTTGGAAGGGTAAGCTTATTTACCTCCTGAGAAACCTGACTTACAAGCTCGGTTAGCTGACCAAAGTTGCAGGCTTTTTTAAAGCTCTCCAGTAATTGTAAGGGTTGCGTATCGTTTGGCGCTTTTTTCTTAGTCTCCTGATGTAGCTTCTCTTTAGCACGAGAAAATAGCTGACGACAGTTTTCTTTCTTTTTGCCGAAAATTTCCTGCAAATCTTCGTACTCAAACTCAAAGACTTCCCGTAAAAGATAAATTCCCTTTTCTACAGGCTCAAGCTTTTTGTGCAGAAGCCCCAGCGCTTCAGAGAGTTCATTCTCCAGATCAAAGCGTGGTAGCTCAAAATCACGGTACTTTTCAAGTAAATCAGTTTGTTTGAGCTGACTGAAATATTCGCTTTTCTTTTTTCGGAAAGAGTTCAGGTGATTGATGCAGTTGTTGGTAAGCGTACGGATCAGATAAGCTTTTGTATTCTCTACCTTCTCATGGTCTATAGTTAGCCATTTTACAAAAGTGTCCTGCACAATGTCTTCTGCATCTTGTAGAGAGCCTACCATGCGCAAAGCTATGCCCTGCAAAAGCGGCTGATAAAGAGATATGGTCTGAGCGTGAGTCAAATGTTCTTTAAGCTACAAATTTTAATCCATCTGTATCAGTAACAAAGATAAAGATTGGAAGTTAGTAGCAAAACTTTATCCTAGAAGAAAAAGTAAGGTTTTAAGCTTAATTTGCAGGGTTTACCCATCCATACTTGCCTTCGGCAGTCCTTACATACAGCAGTGAATCATGAGCTGCCAGCACATCTAGTTTGTGGCCAATAAGATTAGTATTGAGCACACTGCTCTCTCTGGGATGAGTATAAAAGAAAGTATCCTCGCTGTCTAAAAGGATTTGCTCAGTAGCATCATCCAAGGACTCTAACAGACTTTCGTGGACATATCCACTTTGGTTACCTGCCAGCCTTACTCTGTACCATGAGTCTGCTTTGGCATACAGTTGCACATAAGTATGCTGAGGAAGGGTGCCTACTATTTCTGAAGCGGTATTAGGAGAACAGCGTATATTAGACAGGCTAGCCTTGGTACGTGCCTCCATACCTACTTCTGAGGTATCTACAGCTACCAGAGATTCATCTTTGATAAGAGCATGTACAAAAGGATAAGGGTCTACCGCTCCTCTACCTATTTTGTATATACTAAAATGCAGATGTGGAGGAGTAGTACGCGCATTACCCGTATTACCTACAAAACCTAAAGTGTCGCCTGGCTGCACACGCTGCCCTGGACTTACCGCCTGACTATCCAGATGGGCATAATACAGCCTAAAACGTTTTTTTATACTATTTAACCATACCACTTTACCTCCCCTCCCACTTTGGGAGGTACGACCCACTACCCCTTCGGCCACGGCCAGCACCGGAGTACCTTTAGGCGCAAAAATGTCTATACCTTTATGGCTACGTACACCGCCATCTCTAGGAGCTCCAAAAAAGCTACCTACCGCTTTGCTGTCTATCCCGCTTACCGGAAAGCTCAGTGAAGGTTCAAAGCCTAGCTTTAGTTGGTAAGCGCCCCCTCTAAGCAGTTCGGGCTGTATGCGCACTGTGTGCCACTCGCTATCTTTTACCTCATAAGTTAGCTGAGGCAAGGTATCGGCAGAATGCCGCAGTGCCAGTGTAGTGTCATTTTCCTGGCTAAAAATATCAATAAAAAAGCGGCTTTCTGGTTGGCTCAGGGGGGTAAGTTCAATGTAAATTTGCTGCCCCTCTCGTACCTGGTACCGAAGGCTCAGAGCTTCTGGCTTATCAGGAGAGATATACCCTGTCTCATGATAAGGTAAGTTTACAATTAATGAATCCTGTAAGCTTAACTGACCCGCTTTCATCCAGTCTTTTCCTAAAGCTGTCTGATCAAGCTCATGAGCTTGCAGGCGCTTGGCATACTGCTCGTAAGGTGATGACTTAGAAAAAAGTTGATCTATTTTTTTGCTGCTGCTACAGCTTACTAGCGATAACAACAGTATGAAAACTAATATATTGATGCTCGTACTTCGCATAAATAGAGTTTGTGGTTGAATTCCACTTTAACAAAGCATAAACTTTTATTATTCCCTGACTCACAAGTATTTGTCATATTTTTACAACTTGTCTAGTACAAAGTAGACATGAGAGGATTGATTAAAATTTGTAGGCACAAATCCTGCAATTTTTACTTTAGCCAAAGCAAAGCCATATCGCGGAAAAAAATCAACCCAGGATTTTAATGTACGAAATCCGCAGGGAAAAGGCATATCAGGCACACCTACGGCTAATGCATTCGCCAAAAAATCTATAAGCACAATACAATCTCGTTGGGTATGAGCATCAAGGTTCAAGAAATCTGCAAGTATTGCTTGTTGACTGCACAAATGACTGATCTGCTCTGATAGATAAGGTAAATTTGCTAACTCTTCCTTCGGTAAGATTACATCCTCTAAGACAATAAGTCTACCGCCAGGAGCTAAAGAGTTATAGAGGTTACGCAAAAAAACGCCTTGCGCTGCATCTGTATTGCCTACATGATGCAGCACAGCAAAACAGCTCATGGTTTCGTATGATATGCTACTGGCTGTGTCCACTTGGGAAAAGTCCAGTACCTGAAAGTCTATTTCATCTTTTATCGTCTCTGTTCTCCAGTCCATGGTGTCAATACCAGCCACTCGCTTAAATAAAGGATGTTTACGCTGAAGAAAGGCTGCGAAATTGCCTCCCCCACAACCTACATCACAGTAAGAGCTACCTTTTAGAAAAGACCTGATTTTTTCATAGCGAGAGCGAAGTTTATGCTGATGTTTGTAAGCCTGATATGCGCTCGTAAATTCATCAAACCAGATGGCATCTTTTTCACTCTGCTTTCTTGAAAGCTGAGCAAAAAGCGGAAACAATTTTTCTGGTGATGACTGAATTTGTGCAATACGTTGAAAAGTAGAATCTACCAAGTGATGACACTTACTACTTACTAAGGTGTTATTCAGGAATTTAGGCTGTGGATGATGTACCTGAATGGCATGTGCATAGTTTTTGGTCATAACTGTACGGACAAAGTTTCTGGCATCAGTATTGAGGAAAGAATTTAAAAACGTATGGGCTTCTTTTAGATTTGCCATAATTTGGTAAAGTTTTTTCCAACACAACTTGCATAAAGTACTAAATTGCCAAAGAATAATAGTTAAGCTAACAGTTTTTACTTAAGGTTAATATTTACACCAGACTCGCTCAAACCAGAATTTTTTTATGAATCTGATTTTTTTTGAAGTACCTAGGTACAGAGATAATCTTAAGCCTTTTACACTCACCCGTCCTATTGCGGAAATCAGGCTGGGCATACTCAGTCTTGCTGAAAAATGGGAAAAGCATCTAAAAGTAGAGGTGCTGAATAATGGTTATTTTACTGATCAATATTTGCAGGCTAAGTTTCCTTTGCATAGTGCAGAACATAGCATTTGCATAAATGCGAGTTTGTGCCCCAGCCCGGCTTTAGTTGAAGCTATAAATCAGCTCAAAGAAGGACAACTACTAGAAAAGGACGGAGAACTACTGGCTATTTGTCCAACCTCTGCACATACTTCTACTTTAGGAGAATTAAGACATGAGGTTTACACAGAAAAGTTTGCTAAGCTTATAGCTATGGTGGAAACTTACGAAAAGCAAAGCTACACCGAGCATGCCTTTTTGCTTACTCAGCCCTGGCAGATATTTTTAGAAAATGGAGAGCAGATAAAAGCAGACTATCAGCTCATTGCTACAGGCCGTACTTCTGCCAACATTGAAGACCCACATACCATCTATTATGGCAAGCCCGAAGATATTTTTATTGAAGAAGGGGTATCTATCCGAGCTTCTATTCTAAATGCGGAAAATGGTCCCATCTATTTAGGAAAAGGAGCTACCATACACGAAAATGGGGTAATTAAAGGTCCCTTTGCTATGTTAGAAAATTCTCATGTCAATATAGGTAGTAAAATCAGGGAGGCTACTACCATTGGCCCTCACTCTAAACTGGGAGGCGAGGTAAAAAACGTAGTCGTATTTGGCAATAGCAACAAAGGACACGAAGGCTTTTTGGGTAATTCTGTGATTGGCGAATGGTGCAACTTCGGCGCAGATACTAATGCTTCCAACTTAAAAAATAACTATAAGCCCGTTAAGATCTGGAACTATGGCACTCACCGGTACGAAGATACAGGAGAGCTTTTTTGTGGCTTACTTATGGGTGATCATAGCAAATGTGGCATCAACACTATGTTCAATACAGGTACAGTAGTAGGTGTGTTTGCTAATATTTTCGGCACCGGTTATCCTGAAAAATTTATTCCTAGTTTTAGTTGGGGGGCAGTTACAGAAACAGCACCCTACCGAATAGAAAAAGCATTGGAAGTAGCCAGAGATGTACTCAAACGCCGTGGTATTACATTATCTGAACAGGAAGCGGATATTCTCCGATATATCTATGAGCACCGAACTCATGAGACGCAGCCCTGACAAAACATATGCTTTATATGTTACTGCTCTGTGTTTTGTCACAGATTAAGAGGGAATTAAAACCTAAATATTACATTTCAAAATTTAGTTATACTCCAGGTTTTTATAGTCCTATTGGACCGCATTTTCTCGCATTGCTTTTGTTATCACTTCATTGATTTTAGATAAATATTTTTCTGTAAATCTTAAAAAATTATGTGTGGAATAGTTGCTTATACAGGACATCGTCAGGCTCACGAAGTAGTCATTAAAGGGCTAAAGCGTCTTGAGTACCGTGGGTACGATAGTGCTGGTATTGCCTTGATTAATGGTGAGTTGAATGTTTACAAAAAGAAAGGAAAAGTATCTGAGCTTGAGAACCATCTTCAGCAATCATTAACGGAAGAACAGATTAAAAGCCATAGTGGCATGGGACATACTCGCTGGGCTACCCATGGTGTACCTAATGACGTAAATGCTCACCCTCACTTTTCCGGCAATAGTAAACTAGCTATTGTTCATAATGGAATCATAGAAAATTATGATGCTCTGAAAAAAGAGCTGATACAAAAAGGACATCAGTTTATTAGTGATACTGATACTGAGGTACTTATACATTTTATAGAAGATGTAAAGCAGCACAATGGCTTTACGCTGGAAGAAGCAGTGCGCATTGCCTTAAAAAGAGTGGTAGGTGCTTACGCCATTGTAATTATGTCTGCCGATGAGCCGGATTTACTTATTGCCGCCCGTAAAGGTAGCCCCTTAGTACTTGGTCTGGGTAAAGGTGAGTTTTTCTTCGCCTCGGATGCTACGCCTATTGTAGAATATGCTAATGAGGTAGTATACCTTAATGATGACGAGGTATGTGTCGTACAGGGAGGTGAATTTCAGATTAAAGACCTGAATGATGTGCCCACAGATCCATACATTCATACTCTTGATATAGAGCTTGAGGCTATTGAAAAAGGTGGGTTTGACTCCTTTATGCTTAAAGAAATTCATGAGCAGCCCAAATCTATCAGCGACTGTATGCGAGGACGTTTAAATGCAGAGACAGGCACATTGATGATGGGCGGTATCCGTGACCATATTGAAGAACTGGTTAATGCAAACCGTATTGTTATTGTTGCCTGTGGTACCTCCTGGCATGCCGGACTGGTAGCTGAGTATATTTTTGAGGACTTATGCCGTATTCCGGTTGAGGTTGAATATGCTTCAGAATTTAGATATCGTAATCCGGTAATTAATGAAGGAGATATCGTTATTGCTATATCTCAGTCAGGTGAGACTGCCGACACTCTGGCAGCAGTAGAGCTAGCTAAAAGCAAAGGCGCTACAGTTTTGGGCGTTTGCAATGTAGTAGGTTCCTCAATTGCCCGAGCCTCTCATGCCGGTTCTTATACGCATGCCGGCCCTGAAATTGGGGTAGCCAGTACCAAAGCTTTTACAGCTCAGCTAACTGTGCTTACTATGTTTGCCCTACTTATTGGCAAAAGTAAAGGCACGCTGGCAAATGAGCAGTATGATGCTTTGCTTAAAGAGATGAGCCAGATACCTGATAAGGTAAAAATAGCCCTGGAACTGAATGAGCAGGTTGAGCAAATTTCTCAAATTTATAAAGATGCCAGCAATGCCATTTATCTGGGAAGAGGGCAAAATTTTCCGGTAGCTCTGGAAGGTGCACTCAAACTTAAAGAGATATCATACATACATGCAGAGGGCTACCCTGCCGCTGAGATGAAGCATGGCCCTATCGCACTTATAGACGAAGAAATGCCGGTAGTATTTATTGCTACTCAGGATAACTCTTATGAAAAGATAGTTTCTAACATACAGGAGGTAAAAGCCAGAAAAGGGCAGGTTATTGCTATAGTTAGTGAAGGGGACACACAGATTGCAGAAATGGCTGATCATGTGCTGGAGGTGCCCAAGGCCAACCAGGAGCTTATGCCACTGATTTCGGTAATACCACTACAGTTACTTTCCTATCATATCGCAGTGATGAGAGGCTGCAATGTAGACCAGCCACGTAACCTCGCTAAATCAGTTACCGTAGAATAAGCAGTTAAGAAACAAATTTCCTTCTGGAAAGTATAAGCTCGAGAATAATCTCGGGCTTTTTTTTAAGCCTTTGGGCTATCGTACAGTGCTCTTGTTAAAGTTATAGTCTAATTGCAGAGTTTTTTTCTAGGCTTAACGCTAGGGATGATATTGGCACGCAAAGAAAAAGGGCTTTCTCGGGAAGAACTCGGGCAAAGCATTGGCACTTCCGGGGCCATTATTGGCCGTTATGAAAGAGGGACATGAAGCCTTTACGCAGCTATCCTTTCTTGAGATTGCCGCCAAGATTGCCCAGACATTGGATGTCTCATTGGATTACCTGGTTGGGCTCACTTCCCAGCAGCTTAAAGACCGCAAAATGCTACAACGCCTGGATGATCTGCGCCAACTGGATGAAGACAAGCAACGTACCCTCTTTGATCTAATGGATACCTATATCCGAGATTATAAAACCAGACAGGCTTTTGCTTCTTGATTTTTATAGTATTGGATACCCGCATAGTAAATGCTTGGATTAAATGAGCACGCATTAAAAATGCGCGCTAATGGAGGAAGCGATGTGGGGATTATTTAACTATAAATGTAAAAGAATTTGTGCTATGCTCTTCAAATTCTTTTGATAAATTATTTTCCATAAATAATGTGGAAAACACCTCAAAAGTCCCTTTTTCATTTAATATATTTTTAAAATACACTTTCCCGTTTTCAATAGTCATTTTGTTTAATTCTCTTTGATTATTAGTTTCATCAAATATCTTTATTTCTATATGCTGATTAAAATTAGGTGGATTTGGAACATAGACTATTAAATCTAGCGTATCACCTATTTGATATTCAAAATCTGTTAAAGTGTTAACAAGATTAAGAGGTTCTCTTACTCCCTCTTCTTTTAAGAAAATTCCATTAATATCATAGTATGCTCTGTAAATGCCTTTACCCGCGGGGTCATAAAACGAATAATATTTTAATTGTCCATCTTCGTAATACTCAAACATTTCCCCTATAGGTATACCTTTATGATAAGTCATTTTATACTCAATATTCCCACTGTTAAAGTATTTAATTTCAAGACCATTTTTCTCCCCATTTTGATATACAGTCTGTAATTTTTTTTGACCGTTTTCATAAAATAAATTTGCAAATCCGTGCTTCAAAGAATCACTGTTAAATTCAGCTTCAGCTTTTAATTTTCCAGATTCAAAGTAGGTTCTTTTAATATTTGTTACTTCTTCATTCTTTTTTTCACTGCTTATACACCTACTTAAAAACAATGCTAAAAGGACTATCATTAAATTTTTCATTTTATTCTTTTTTAAACGGTTCTTTGTGGCCATGACCATTTCTGGTAGAAGTAGCTCTTTCTGAAGTTTCATGAAAAAAGCCAGAACTATCTGGTTTATAAGTTTTATGACATATTGTACAATAAGTTGCTTCAAAGTAAGAATCTGTTTTTTCTTCTATTCCCAATTCATCTCCTAGAGTTCCCGCTATGTTAAAAGCATCAACCAACTTACCAAATTGTTCTGCGTAATTTTTAGGTACATCAGCGCTAGCTTTAGCGCCACCTATTACTGTCATTAATAAATTTATATCTATACTCTCCTGAGAAGCCCCAATTCTAACTTCTCCAATGGGTTGTCCATTTAAATCACTACTAGTATAAAATTTATACCCACCACCTGTCTCATTGAATAAATCCAACACGGGATCATACCAATGCTCTTCTTTTTTTATCCAAGCAAGTAATTCACCCTCACTATTCACAACAGTTATACCCGCAGGGAATTTATCTTTATTAGTTTCAGCATATGCAGGCTTACCATTTTGCCACCCTCCTGCTCCTTCTGCCCATTTAATAGCAGTTTCTGACTCAAGATTGCTATACTTAATAAAAATAGCTTCTAGAGCTATAGAAACAGCTCTATTTATATCATCATCTGCTGCTTGTTTTATAGCATTTTCCCAATATTTAGCTGTGATTGTAATTTTAGCTTCTAAGCCATCTAAATCAATAGCTGCTATTGGGTAATTACTAGCAAACTGGTAAGGAGTCAGCATAGGATAAGACTTCGTCAGCGGATCCACGCTCAAGAACTTAGCAATGCTTGGATTATAAATCCTGAACCCATAATCGTAGACACTACTACCCCCGAAGCTGTTATCTTTTTCTTTACCGTTGAAGCCGAAACGGTAGTCTTCACTTTCAAAGTTTCTGCCGGCCATTTGCATACCGAATGGGTAGTAGTCATGTAGCCTGGCAATGATAGACTGGGTAGAGTCAGCATCTATATTGATGTTGTCATTAATTACAGTAGGATGTGACTAAAGCGTGAGCCTGAGATTATACTTGAGCTTTTCTTCGGATTGGGCAAAAAAATAGGTTTGCCGTATTGGCAAACCTTATGTTCTTAACATCCACAAGTTTAAAAAATCTCAGTTTAAAAAATTATAATCCTTAGCTTAAAAAATCTATTATAATAAAGACAAGCACCTTGCCAAAGCTCTTAAACCTTTAAATGGACCTCTTAACTATTATCATCGTGAAATGTTTTCCCCACATTTTGAGAAATGCTTTTTTATTCTGGGGAGTTTTGTCACCATTTCTACAGTTTGAGTGAGCAAGCACTTCGTATTCCAGATTAGGAAGCTGCTAATTTTTATTCCACTTTTTTAAGAGCCTACTAACAAAAAAAGCCAGCTACTTGCATAGCTGGCTCTATCACTGTTTAAAAGCTTATACTTCTACAGGAACTTCTACCAATAGGTTATCCCACATGATCATCATTTTAGTGCCCATTTCATTAAACTGAATAGTAAAGGGCTCATATTTTTCGCTATTTTTCTTTACTGGCACTTCTATACGAGCTACGTCTTTACTATCATCATACTCGTATGCTCCCCAAAGCCCAAGCTCGCTGTTCAGGATAAGTGTCCACTTATCTTTTTCAGGAATGGCAAACATAGAATAGGTACCTGCTTCAATATCTTTACCTCCTAGCTTAACATCTTCAGTCAGGGTAATCTCAGTAGCTTCGTTAGCACCAAGCCTCCAAACTTTACCATAGGGCTCCTGCTCACCAATCATTTTTCTGTTGCGCAAGTGAGGACGGCTGTATACAACCTTAATGTAAGCCTCATCCTTTTTCATTTTGGCCACTGCCATTGGGCTAGGCTTAGGCTCTAATGCCTGCTGAGCTATTAAGCTTTCACTCATTAACATTACTAAAGCGAAGGCGAAGAAAGACAATAAAAATCTCCTTTTCATGGTGTGTAGTCTTTTTGGGATTAAAAATTATGCTTAAATGTAACTAATTGTCAAAAAACAAAAAGTAAACCTCAGGACAAAGATAAAGTTAAGTTCTGCTTAAATAATATTCACTTCCGGCATAATCTCAACCTCAAACTTTTGCCATACCGAATCTTTTATCTGCATTGCTAGCTTTCTCACTTCATTACCCTGGGCATTACCATGATTTACCAGTACCAATGCCTGTTTGCTATGGACTCCGGTATTACCAACTTTTTTACCCTTCCAGCCACACTGTTCAATCAGCCAACCAGCAGGTACTTTTACACTACCATCTTCCAGAGGGTAGCCTGGCACCTGAGGATAATCGGTTTTGAGTACCTGAAACTTTTCGGCACTTAGCACGGGGTTTTTGAAAAAACTACCTGCATTTCCGATTTCTTTAGGGTCTGGTAGTTTACTTTGACGGATCTGGATCACAGCTTCACTTACTTCCTCTATAGCTGTACGAGCCTTATAGTTCGACTGTGAACGCATCTCTTTAAGAGTCTCTTCTATAGCCCCATAAGAGGTGTTAATATTTGCCTGCTTACTTAAACGGAAGCTTACCTGCGTGATGATATATTTTCCTTTCAGTACATTTTTAAATACACTCTCCCGATAACCAAACTTACAGTCTTCGTGCTTAAAAACTTTCAGTTCTGCTGTTTGTAGGTCTACGGCTTCCAGGCTTTCAAATACATCTTTTATCTCCACACCATAAGCGCCAATATTTTGCATTGGGGCTGCTCCTACCGTACCCGGTATCAAAGATAAATTTTCAATACCCCCATAGCCTCTGGCAATGCAATGTAGCACAAACTCATGCCAGTTTTCCCCAGCTCCCGCTCTTACAACTACCTCATTCTCATTTTCCTCCACTACCTCTATACCGGGAATACTCATCTTTACTACTAAACCCTCAAAATTTTGGGTAAGCAGCACATTACTTCCCCCTCCTAAAATAAATAGCTCCTGCTGCTGATAAAGGGGAGTTTTAATAAGCTGCTGAAGGTCTTTGGTGCTGCTAGTTTCTACAAAGTAGCGTGCACTGGCCTCTATTCCAAAAGTATTATATGCTTTGAGTGAAACGTTTTCCTGTATTGTCATGTGGTCTGATGATTCGATATATTGCAATTCTAAATTTTTCGCATCAAGTTTAAAGCCGAAAAGAGAACGTTTAACAAAAAACGTAAGTTCTCAACGTATATCTACGAAAGTATGGAGGAATTTGAAGATTATTTGAAAGGAAAAAAGATAGACTCTAAAGCCTTTAAAGAAAAAGAACCTGAGCGCTGGGAGGAGTGGCTTCATTTATTTGAAAGAGTACATCCCAATAGCTTTAGTCAGCAAAAGCTTTTTCTGATTAATAGCACCAGAAGAAAATACCCTATTAAAGAAGATGAAAAAGAAGCAGAAGCAAATACAACCAAAGCCAAGCCCAAACCTAAAATAAAGATTTCGGTACGGCCCAGAAAAAAAGAAGACTAGCGATATTAGTCCTGGGTAGTCATGCTTTGCTGATCAGCAGTCTGGCGTGATTTCTCTTTCTTTTCTACAAAAGCTTTCTCTTCTGCTTTGGCCTGATCCAGTACAAATTCCTCGTCCTCCTTCTCTTCGTACAGATAATCGTTAATTTTCTTTCTAAGCTCCTTGGCAGGAAGGTTATGAAAGATCTCACCATTGCGCACAGCAGACATCTGCCCGGTCTCTTCAGATACTACTACAACCAAAGTGTCAGTAATTTCGGTCATTCCGATAGCCGCACGATGTCGCAAACCAAATTCTGCCGGTAGGTTATCCCTTTCTGTGACGGGCAAAATACAACGGGCAGCTTTAATACGATTTTCATGAATAATTACAGCACCATCGTGCAGAGGGCTGTATTTGTTGAAAATAGCCAGCAACAAACGTTTAGACACTACGGCATCTATCTCGTCACCAGACTCGGCATAAAACTTAAGCGGAGAGCTTTTAGAAAATACGATAAGTGCCCCTGTATTAGAGCCACTTAGGCTTTTTGAAGCATCTATAATAGGCGTAATGTTAATTTTACCATCGTCGTCATCTTTTTTCCAGAAGTTCTTGAAAAAGTTATCCCTGTTAAATGCTGTAGTTTTACCTACAAGCAACAAAAATTTCCGTATTTCCGGCTGAAAGAGAATCATAACTGCCAATACCCCTACTCCCATAAACTGGCCAAGGATAGCGCTTAGCAGTTCCATCTCCGCTGCCTTTACTACCAGGTAAATAAGGTATAAGGTTAAAAATCCGAAGAAAATACTGAGGGCTACACTTCCCTTCATTAACTTATATACCTGATAAAGCAATACGCTTACCAGCAGTATATCTATGATATCTACCCAGCTAATTTCAAGAAACCCTATTGAAAAAAGATAAATCAACTATATGTATATTTTAATATTTTAATGGTTTGTATTGCCTCCTTTACATCATGTACACGCAGTATAGAAGCCCCGTTCATGATAGCTACTGTATTGAGCACTGTAGTACCATTGAGCGCTTCATCTGCACTTAAGCCCAGTCTTTTGTAAATCATTGACTTTCGTGACAAACCTGCTAACAAAGGCACGTCCAGAATCTCAAAGTCTCTGAGTTTACGCAGTAGCTCGTAGTTCTGGTCAATAGTCTTAGCAAAACCAAAACCAGGATCAATAATCACATCTGCTACCCCTTTCTCTCTTAGCTGAACCAGCTTTTTCTGAAAATAGTCTATGATTTCACCTGTCAGATCCTCGTAATTAGTTAACTCTTTCATGTCCTGAGGTGTTCCCCGCATGTGCATAAGAATATAAGGAACCTGTAACGAAGCTACAGTGTCAAACATATATTCGTCCAGATTGCCACCGGAGATGTCGTTAACTACACTAGCTCCTGCCGTTACGGCTTCTCGCGCCACATCTGATCTGAAAGTGTCTATGGATATATACGCTTCAGGAAAAGATTTAGATACCAGTTCTACGGCTTTTATTGCACGTTTTTTTTCTTCGTCAGCACTGATATGTTCGGCTCCTGGCCTAGATGAATAACCACCAATGTCAATGATCGTAGCTCCTTCCCGAAGAATCTGCTCTGCCCTGCTGAGTATGATACTATCATTCTGATGGTATCGGCCTCCATCGTAAAAAGAGTCTGGAGTTACATTAAGTATCCCCATTACGATAGGCTCTTCCAGGTTTATTAAATTACCTTTAAGATTTAAGCTTCTTTTCAGAGAAAAAAATTGCCCTTTTTGATATAATTTACTCAATTTCCGTACCCAAGTTATTTTATATATCAATTAATTTTGAAAAATCAAAATACACACGAATATAGTCAAGTCGTCAGGGCTAGCCAAGAGCATTAAAAAAAGAAAATGTACAACGAAACAGGCTGAGTGAACGTTTGCAGTTTTTAAGAAATTAGCGTAATACATAGGTGTACTCCTGGCTATTTTGCTGAAAAATTAGCGTTCAGCAGGCTTTAAAACTTATATTCCATCAACTAAAAAAGTAGTGCATGAGGTTTTCCGTCCTAAGCGCTTAACTTTGTTTGAAAGAAAAGACAACCCAATGAAAATAATCGTACAGATTTCGCGCCTTCTGGTAGGTGGCTTATTTATATTTTCTGGCCTTATCAAAATCAATGATCCGGTAGGTACCGCTATCAAACTTGAAGAATATTTTGAGGTATTCGCTACAGACTTTGCTCCATTTTTTGCCTATCTGGTTCCGGCAGCTCTTTTCTTTTCGGTATTACTAAGCGTACTGGAAGTGGTACTTGGTGTAGCTGTACTGCTAAACTACCGTATGCAACTGACCGCCTGGGTACTCCTTGCACTTATTGTCTTTTTCACTTTTCTCACCTTTTATTCGGCCTATTTCAATAAAGTGACTGATTGTGGTTGCTTTGGAGATGCCATTAAACTTACGCCCTGGCAATCTTTTATCAAGGATATAATTCTGCTGGTGCTGATCGTGTTTCTTTTTGTCTACCGTAAGCAGATGGCTGTCTCGTTCAGTTCCAGAACTGCTGACCTGGCTATACTAATAGTTGCAGTGCTTAATATTGGTGTTGCCTGGTACGCAATTCAGCACTTACCTTTTATTGATTTTCGGGCATATAAAGTAGGAGCTAACATCCCCCAGCTTATGCAACCTTCGGCCCAACTCAGGTATAAGTATATTATGACCAAAGATGGTAAAGAAGAAGAATTCATGGACTACCCTACTGAGGGTGGATATGAGTTTAAAGAGATGGTGTTGCTCAACCCGGAAGCTCAACCTAAAATTACTGATTACAGTGTATGGAATTCTGAAGGCGACTTCACGGAGCAAACTTTTGAAGGTAATAAGCTCCTGATCATCATGTATGATGCTCAAAAGGCCGACACTGATTTTCTTCCAGAAATAAGAAACTTAGCAGAAAGTTTACCTTCAAGCATAGCGCCCATTATACTTACAGCCTCGGGAGAAGAGGTGTTTGAGTCTTTTCGCCATGAACACCAACTCGCTATGCCTTATTATTTTGCTGATGCTACAGTGCTAAAAACCATCATTCGTGCAAATCCAGGTTTGGTGCTATTAAAAGAAGGGGTGGTACAGGCTAAGTGGCACCATAACGATATTCCTGAAAGCAGCACCCTTATAGAGCTTAGCGAAAAACAAAATCTTGCTTCTCAAAACTAGTATTTACTGCCATTATGAAAGTTTTTTTAGTAGGTATGCCCGGCTCTGGAAAGTCAACCTTAGGCAAGCAGATTGCACGCCTCATGGATATGCCTTTTATAGACCTGGATACTGAAATTGAAAGATTGGTACGTACCAGCATTAGTGAGCTATTTCAGCAGCACGGAGAAGACTATTTTAGGGAGGTAGAAAGAGATACGCTAGATAAAATTATTCACGAACAGGACAGCTTTGTTATGGCTACGGGAGGTGGAACTCCTTGCTTTCATGAGAATATGAGTGCTATGAATAAGGCTGGCTTAAGCGTGTATATTGACTTGCCTTCGCAGGAGATTATTAATAGAATGTCAAAAAAAGGGATGGTTCAACGCCCTCTATTTCATGGTCTGGATGCCGCAGATATGGTTAAAGCTTTTGACCAAAAGTTTAACCATCGTATTCCTTTTTATAAAAAAGCAAAAATAGAGATAGCAGGAGATTATATTACGGCTGAGCGCATTATCCACCTGATATCTCTACAATCTAAGGCTAAAAATTAAAGCCTACTGATAATACTACATTTGTAATGTTATCTTCTGAGTTCGGAATATCCGCTGTAGGAAAATTCTGGGCTCCCTGATAAGGGAAAAAATCAGTATTATACTGGGTATTTACTACTGCTAAATCTGCAAAGAATGTAGGTGTATGAAAGCCTACTCCTCCCGAGAGTACTACCCGATCTCTGTCTAACTGGTCTCCTGCATACCTGGTAGGATCCGCATAAAGCGCATAACCTAATCTAAGACGAAACATATCATATCTAAACTCTCCTCCCAACTTATAGTTGATTACGGATTTCATTACCTCATCTATTTCAGTATTTAGAGTTCCGGTATTAAACTCATTAGACCCAAAACGATTGGCCGCATAGTTCATATATTCTACATCAGCAGTAATAAATCCGTATTTCTGAAAGAAATAAGAAAAACCACCACTCACTTTAGAAGGGGTAGATAAAGTGTACTCAGAAAAGTTTACTGTACCAACTACGGGCTGGTTAAATGTCTGTGGTTCAGAATCAACTTCTTCCCGTATGCCTACAGTCTGAGAGTTTAATACAAAAGAATACTCTTCTGTCATGCTATAAATAGTAGGTGTTTTATAAGCCAGACCTATGGTAAGCTCGTTAACAGGACGATAAATTAACCCTATGCTAGCGTTTACACCACTTCCATCAATATTTAAGGTTTCATCAAGCCTAACGTTGTCTACCGACTCAATGGTAAGAGGTGAGTCATCAAATGGTTTAAATGGGTAGTTGCTTCCTCCCTGTCTAAACTCCTCTGGGTACACATACTGTTCACTAAATGATGTATTCTTTTCGTAGGTAAAATTTTTAAAGCCTATGCTAGCACCAAAGTACAATTTGTCTTTGTAATTGCCACCATATGAAAAGTCCCATTCACTTTGCCTACCCTGCTCTTCAATCAGACCTTCCTGTACAGCTGTAGCTCCGGGAGGAATAGACGCAGCATAGGAAGTTGAGTTATCTGGATACGGGTTGATTAAATAGTTAGCGTAGGCAGCATCCGGATAAAATGGATAAGTTTCATCATCTATACTTTGATCAAACACAGCTACATCAATACCATTTGCTTGTAGGGCAAACTCATCTAATAGAGAGAAAGCGTTTTCTCCTCCAAACCCATAGCTGATGTTATACGTGTTGGTCTGATTATAACTTATAGCAAATGAACCACCTCGGTAATCAGCAGGTACAATATCATCCTTGGTATTGTTGAAGACTATCCCAAAATTTGAGATGTTAAACTGGTTATCAAAAGTTTCCGAAGTAGAGTTCAGAAAATTGCTATTCGTTTTGGCATTTTTAAAGTGAGGGCTTAAGACTACCTGCGAACGATTATAAAAACCGAGTCCGGCAGGGTTTATATAGGCCGAGCTAAGATCTCCGCCCAAAGACACTCCACCACCTCCAAGGCCTAACATACGCGCCGTACCTGTAGGTGCGGTTCTGCTAATTAATAAAGCATCTTCTGCCACCTGGGCATGTCCCACAGTGACTATTGCGATGCTACATAAGAATGAAAATATATAGGATTTGTGTAGGGTTTTCATATAAAACAAAATCGTATGAACAAAAAAATAGTGTAGTAAGATAACGGTCTCACTACACTACTTGTTGTTTTAGCTAAAGTTCATTTAGCGGAAAGCTTAGTTTCCTCCACCACGAGAGCTACGTCCTCCACTGCTTCTGCTTGGTGAAGAACTTCTACTGGGAGAAGAACTGCTTCGGCTATAGCTACCGCTGCTTCTGGTGCTTCGGCTCGGTGTATAAGAGCTGTTGCTACGAGAGCGAGAGCTATTACTGTAAGAAGAATTTCTATTGCTATTGCCATAGCTACGAGAATTGTAACTAGGACTGGTAGAATAACTTCTTGAAGGGCTGGTACTACGAGAGCGAGTAGAGTAGCTTGAGCTACGGCTACGTTTGGTAGCTTCGCTGGTACTGTAGGTTCTACTTCCACGGCTGGCCGGCGTAGAGCTACGGTATACTCTGCTAGACTCAGCTGATCTCGCATTTGCTCTTGAACGCTGGTAGTACTCATTCTGAGTTCTGCTATAATCTCTGTTGCTTCTAGCTGTAGAAGAAGAACGAGCATTGGCAGTACTTGCTCTATTGTTAGCAACAGATCTGCTGCTAATGGTGCTATTTGAACGGCTGATGGCATCAGTACGATTGCTTCTTACGTTAGCGGCAGTACGTGTTGCTCTCTGAGAGCTTCTACCTGTAGTAACTACACGGCGGTTAACACCTATATTCTCGTTGTTGATAATTACTACACCAGGGCGGTTCCAGTAGCCTCCGTAGTAACCATCGTACAAGCCAGCATAGTAAGCATTACGAAATCCCCAAGGATTCCTATATCTCCAAGAGCTGTAGAATGGATCTCTCCATGGACGGTATGCCCATGCATTTCCAAATCCCCAACCAAAACCTATTGATACACCAACGTTCCATCCTGGACGAGCCCAGCTTGAGGTAGGTCCCCAGAATGGATCGTAGAAAGGATCCATAAAAAACGGATCATTGTAAAATCCACCAGCATAGTACGGGTTACCGTACATACCATAGCGGCCGGCAGGTCCGTAGAAATTATTTACAACCTGAGGTTGATTACCACTAGTTGTGTAGTAATCGTCACGATTATAATCTTCTACATAATACTCATCATTCTGTACTGAGTTCTCTTGTGTATTTTGTTGATCTTGTGCATTGCTGTATTTTGCAATGTACTCAGGGTTAACGTTCTTGGAGGAATAACTTTGCTGATCGTAGACATAAGACCCTTGCTGGTAGTCTGCTTTCTTAGGCTCATTGAGCTTAGTAAACTCTACAGTTTGTCTGTCACTAGCTGTAAAGTATAGATCATCATACTCATTGGACTGAGCATACTGATCGGACGTGGCGCAGGCCCCCAGCAGCGTCAAAGCCGCCAGACCGATTGCTAATGTTGTTCCATAAGTTTTCATAAATATCCTCCTATTTATACTAATACTCTACAATTATTATACGGCAAAGTACGAAATTAGATTTGTAATAAATATCTTTGCCTGTGCTTAATATATCATTTTTAGGTGAAAATTCACAAATATAGTACCAACAATAAGCATTCATGAGCAAAGGATTACCCAAAAGAAGCGAAGACTATTCAGCCTGGTATAATGAACTGGTAAAGCGTGCAGAGCTAGCCGAAACCTCTGAAGTTAGAGGATGTATGGTTATCAAACCCTATGGTTATGCCATCTGGGAAAAAATGCAGGCACAGTTGGACAAAATGTTCAAAGCCACTGGTCATACTAATGCTTATTTCCCTCTTTTTATCCCAAAATCTTACCTGAGCAAAGAAGCTGATCACGTGGAAGGTTTTGCCAAAGAGTGTGCAGTTGTAACACACCACCGCTTAAAAAACGCAGAAGATGGAAGCGGCGTAGTGGTAGACCCCGAAGCCAAACTGGAGGAAGAGCTGATTGTGCGACCTACTTCAGAAACAGTAATCTGGAACTCTTACAAAAACTGGATACAATCATACCGAGACCTCCCTCTACTTATTAACCAGTGGGCTAATGTGGTAAGGTGGGAGCTTAGAACTCGCCTTTTCCTACGTACCGCTGAGTTTCTTTGGCAGGAAGGGCACACCGCCCATGCCACCCGCGAAGAGGCTGTAGAAGAAACTGTACGAATGATGAATGTGTATGCAGAGTTTGCCGAAAAGCATATGGCTCTACCGGTTCTCAGAGGGGTAAAAACTGAAAGTGAAAGATTTGCCGGAGCCCTAGACACCTATTGCATAGAAGCACTGATGCAAGATGGCAAAGCTCTGCAAGCTGGTACTTCTCATTTTCTGGGGCAGAATTTTGCCAAGGCCTTTGACGTAAAGTTTGCGACCAAAGAAGGAGGCTTAGAGCACGTTTGGGGAACTTCGTGGGGTGTAAGCACCCGCCTGATGGGCGCATTGATTATGGCACATTCCGATGATAACGGATTGGTACTTCCTCCTAAGCTGGCTCCTATTCAGGTAGTGATTGTCCCTATCTTCAGAAAAAGTGAAGAGCTTGAAGCTATTTCTCAGAAGGTAGCTGGTATTAAAGAGCAGTTGGAAGAGCTGGGAGTGTCTGTTAAATTTGATGATCGTGATACACATAAGCCAGGCTGGAAATTTGCAGAGTACGAGCTCAAAGGTGTGCCTCTACGCCTAGCAATGGGACCTCGTGACCTCGAAAACGGCACTGTGGAGATAGCTCGCCGCGATACGCTGGAAAAGCAAACTTACCAGTTTGATGAAGCTCTACCTCAGACTATTAAAAAGCTTTTAGATACCATACAGGAAGAAGTTTATAACAAAGCTTTGCAGTTTAGAGAAGAAAAGACATACCGTGTAGACAGTTATGAGGAGATGAAAGAAGTGTTGGAAGAAAAAGGTGGCTTTATCTCTGCGCACTGGGATGGCACTGCTGAAACTGAAGCTAAAATCAAAGAAGAAACTAAAGCTACCATTCGTTGTATCCCTCTTAACAATGAGCAGGAAGAAGGCAAGTGTATTTACTCAGGAAAACCGTCAAGCCAGAGAGTAATCTTTGCCAAAGCGTATTAATCTCGTATATTGAAGAGCTCTTTCAGCATTCCTTAATTGCTGTTAGCAGCTCTTCAAAATTTTTATGCACATGTGGCTAGCTATCATTATTTTGTTGGTCGTCGGTATATTGCTAATCGTTACTGAACTGATCTTTATTCCGGGCACTACTATTTTTGGTATAGCCGGACTTATCCTATCGGCTGCCGGAGTGATTATGACTTTTGTTAACTTCGGCTCAAGCAGTGGCTTCATCACGCTGGGTATCACATTTGGCCTTGTTGTAATACTATTAATACTTAGTTTTCGCTCCGAAACCTGGGAGGGGCTTTCTTTAAAAAGTGCTAATACCGGACGGGTAAATGAGGATGTAAAAAATAACCTTTGGGTAGGTGATCAAGGAATTGCACTCTCAGCTTTACGGCCGGGCGGCAAGGCTGAGTTTAATGACACCGTTGTTGAAGTAAGTACGCTTGGCCAATACATAGAAGATGGTTCAGAAGTAAAAATTATCAGTATTAAAGGCCACAGAATCATCGTAGAATCAGTCAGCACACACCAAACTAAAACCACTTAACAGACAAAACCCATCTTATGGACGGACTCTCTTTAATTTTAATTATTGTTGCCGCGATAGTGGCATTCTTTACTTTTCTTTATTTCATACCTTTAAATCTCTGGATTACCGCTCGCTTTTCTGGCGTTAAGGTTGGCTTGCTTGAGCTGGTATTTATGCGTATTCGTAAAGTTCCGCCCCGCATAGTGGTAGATTCGCTAATTACTGCTACTAAAGCCGGACTGGAAGTAACTTCTTCTGAACTGGAAACACACTACCTCGCTAGTGGTAATGTGCCCACCGTAATTAAGGCACTTATTTCTGCTGACAAAGCCAATATCCGCCTCACTTTTAAACAGGCTACAGCTATTGACCTTGCTGGGCGAGACGTATTTGAAGCTGTACAGATTTCTGTAAATCCTAAGGTTATTAATACCCCCGAAGTAGCCGCTGTGGCAGCTGATGGTATACAGCTGATGGCAAAAGCCAGAGTTACGGTAAGAGCTAATATTGCTCAGTTGGTAGGTGGCGCCGGAGAAGACACTATACTTGCTAGGGTTGGAGAAGGCATTGTAACCTCTATCGGTTCTGCTAAAAAGCATACTGATGTGCTGGAAAACCCGGACAATATCTCCAAGCTGGTATTGCAGCGTGGGCTGGACGCCGGTACTGCATTTGAAATCCTATCTATTGACATCGCTGATATTAATGTAGGAGACAATATTGGTGCTAAGCTACAAATTGACCAGGCCAATGCTGACCTTAAAGTAGCGGAGGCTAAGGCAGAGGAGCGTAGAGCAATGGCGGTAGCCAATGAGCAAGAGATGCGCGCTAAATCTCAGGAGGCAAGAGCATCAGTAATTGCCGCCGAAGCGGAAGTACCCAAAGCATTAGCAGAGGCTTTCCGTTCTGGTAATCTGGGAGTAATGGATTATTATCGTATGCAAAATATTCAGGCAGATACGGATATGCGCAGTGCCATCTCAGGAGAAGATGATACCAGAAGTAAAAAAGATGATGACGATTAGTCTATTGAAGAAATATAAAAAGGTGGCGGCTCTCACAGTCACCTTTTTTATGCTTACAGATTTTAGTGTATGATCATCAGTTGCCGGCTACCTGCGTTGGTAAGTTAAAAGACTTCCAGCCTTGTTCTTCCAATACCAGATAAACCTCGTTATAGGGATCATATTTTATCAGGTCGTACTTTAATGGAATTGTGCTTTTACCCTGTAGGGTAAGTAATCCATAGCGCCCATTCCTGCTAATGATGACAAACCCATTACCCAAATCATCTACTGTATCATATTTTGGGTATATGAGTGCATGTCCTTCATGGCTTACCAGCCCCATCTGTATTTTATCTTTACCTTCCTTTTCCTGCTCTACAATGTAGCGGTCTTCTAATGTAGGGCGAATATTATAATATTGATTCGGAACGATTGTCTCTCCTTTTTTATTTACCATTCCATATTTACCCTCTTTCTTTACAATAGCCAAGCCTCCAACAAACGCACGAGCTTCTTCAAAATGAGGCTGTACAACCAGGCGTTCAAACCGGTCTATGTAGCCCCAGCGTCCCAGCAACTTAATAGCAGCCATATTGCTCTGAAAGCGGCTAATAGAATCATAGCGATTGGCTATTCTTAAACGCCCGAGCGTATCTACAAAACCAAACTTATCTTCAATCTTCACTCCTAGATAGTGGTTGCTCATGGGGTAAAGATCCTGAAAGTTATTGTCCAAATCTACGAGTACTTCTCCATCTCTGTTAAGTATACCAAAGTGACCTTCTTTTTCAAAGGTGTAAACAGTACCTTCCTGCAATGCAGAAATAGTATCGTACTTGGTATCCAGTATGCGTTTACCGTTGTAAGTAAGTAGTCCGTATTTGCCCTGCTCATTTACTTCCCATACGGTATGTCCATTATCTATTAAAGGATAGCTCCCCACATAGATTTCATTCCCCTCACTATCCACCAGTCCGTGACGGGCCGATTCGTAGCGGTAGGCATCAGTACTAAAAATATACAGATTGTCATGAATTCTTTTAAGGTGGAGGCTAGCCCCTTCGTACTTAAATGGTTTTATAGTCCAGTTGCCATAGGTATCAATAATTCCCTGCCCATCAATAAAATCTACACTGGCTCGGTGCTGGCTAAAATCTGATACAGATAAGTACTGGCAGGGGATAACTTCTTCCCCTTGCATATTTATATAACCCCAATAGTCTTTTCTTTTTACTGCCAGTAAGTTTTCTCTAGCTGGTCTTATCTGTTGATAAGCGAAGCTGGTGAGTTTGTTTCCATCAGTGTCGTACATAAACCAGCTTTTTACACCCTCGCCCAGATTTTGAGCGGCCAGCAGATAATCTTCAGCAACAAAGAGGGTATCATATACCGTATCTAGAATAATCTCGTTTTGGCTGGAGTGCGCACTTTTCATTAAGCCATACTTTCTACCTTTTCTAAGTACAGCAAAGCCATGTTTTAGTTCATCTATTTGCCAGCTTTCGTCCAGTATAAGTTTACCTTCAGCATCAACAAAAGAAGCCACACCTCCCAGCTTGATCTGATAGAGGTTAAGCCCGGCAGGCTCCATATCTTCAAAAGTATAAGTCTTAATTTTTTTGTTGTCGCCAGTATAGGTGTGCCATTTACTAAACGGAAGAGCAGATATTTCGCCATTTTCGCTAATACGAACTTTCTGGTACTCTACCGGAAGTACTAGCTGTCCGGCCTCATTAATAATTCCCTGCTTACCATTCTGATACACCTTAGCCAGATGAAAACTGTTAAATGGGCTAATACTGTCATATTTAAAGCTAGTCAGTTCATCACCTTCTGCGCTAAATAAGGCCAGTTTGTTTTCTGCATTAAATACCGCATAAGATTTGGCAGAGAGTGGAGTAATTTTGTTGTACTGAAAACCTATAACAGCCTGCCCTTCTTCGTCTATCAGTCCATAAGCTATTTCCTGATTTACAACCATAGAAGCTATAAGCTGCTCATGGTTAGCCTCCAAAGAACTGTAACGGAAGCTAAGTGCGATTTCACCTTTAGTATTAATGAGCCCATATTTTGCTTTTCTGCTGCTGCGCCCACCTTTAGAAGCTATAATTAGTTTATCAAAAAAAGGTGACAGGCTATAATACTGAGCCTCTGTCACCTTAGTATTTTTTACATTAATCAGCCCCCACTTATTATTCTCGCGATACCCTATCACTTTATGAAATACCTTAGGGTGTGCTGTGGTCCAGCCCAGGTCTTCGTAGGCGATTGGGATGATCATCTTCCCTTCTTCGTCGAATAGTCCCTTAAGTTCGTTCTTCTCTACGATAGTAAAGCTTACCTCGTCGTTTAAAGGGGGAAGGGGAACACTTGCAAAAGAATAACTAAAAGAAATAAAGAGGGCTGATAGAGCAAGAGCTAGTCGCTTTGTCATAAAATCTACTCCGTAAGGCTTATTGATGTAATTGTGATTCGCTGAATAGCGAATGATACAAATTTTTCACCAATTTTTAAAAAACTAAGCCTTATGTGGAAAAAATTAGTACAAAAACCCTAGCTCGTAATAAATTGAGCAATAAACTATTCAATATCAGTCACTAGCATACTGTTTTTCCAGGTCTTCTACTTCTTTGTACAATTGTGTAGCATAATCACGCTGCTGACGTACTTTGTTTTTTACCTGTTCTTCCAGATCGCTCCTTTCCAGTGCCTGATCATACATTTCTATAGCTTTGCGCTCAGCACTCAGGCAGTTTTTAAGCATAGCTGACTCATTTCTGCGTACTATAATGGATGCGAAATCTGACCAGAACTCGTCAGTTTTAAGATCCATAGGACTTTTTTTGTCTATGTCTTCTGACAAATCGCTCTTTAAATTTACAGCAAATTCGTCATGCTTTATCGCAGCATCTTCAAAAAATCCGGTAAGGGGGCGGTTGTGTACATTCTTTGCAGCGTTTTGGTATACATCTCTTGCTTTAAGGGTACGCCAATATATTTTTTCTAGTATTTTTGTATTCTCTTTGTTCGTTTCCATACTGCTATTCGTTTAAAAAATCAGTTTCCTATTGTAACAACAAAAAGTAAATTTTGTGAGACAAATCTTCTTATAAAGTCAAAAAATCAAAAAAACTGCATAGAAATTGTGTCTGTTTTAGAGCTGTATCTGATGAATGTCAGCCATGTATTAAGAGTGCTGGGTAAGGTAAACAGACTGAAATAGCAGGATTTTAAAAGCTGTTTAAGTATACATCAGCTACTTTATGGAGTGAGAATAAGTGCCTTTTTAATAAATATGTATTTAAATAATAAAGGCACACGCTTTGTCACCTCTTACATTACGAATCGCAACCTCCTACTACTTAAGATTATTTACTCTAATAATGGCAAAATCAGCTAGTTATATAGCTATAGTTAAAGCATAAATTGAAAAAGTTATATTTTAACCTGGTATAATTAAGTTTGTCGACCCTTCAATACATTTTTCTTCTCTTTAATATTACGTTGTGGAATATTCACATTTCATAGTAAGGGAAACAAATCTAAATTGCCGGCACTTATTTATCAGGTTTTCTGAGGTTTAGGTTTGATTCTATTTAATAAGCATCGTTTTGAAAATCTTATGGTAAAGCATACGCCATACATACTTATTGTTTTCCTGTGGCTATGCATCTCATTTGATGTATTAGGACAGGACAACAAAGAACTAGCTCGTCAACAGGTTGAGATTGGGGATGAGATTTACTATGAGCAAAAAGCACCCGAGGTAGCTAAAGAATTCTATATTCTTGCAGCTCAGGCAGATCCCGATAATATTAAGGCTAACTATATGGCTGCCAAAACTATCACCGAAACAATTAACAAAGGTGAGGCTACCCCATATTATCTGCGTGTTTATGAGCTTGATCCGGATTATCGCTTTGATCTACTTTATTCTATTGGTAGAGCTTATCAGTATGGGCTAGAGTTTGAAAACGCGGTAGAATACTATAATGCTTATCTGGCCAAACTTGACAAAGACTCTGAGTACCGGGGCGAAGATAAAATTCCTCAAAGTCAGGTAAAAAGACGTATCTACGAATGTGAAAACGGTTTAGAGTTTGTTAACAATGCCAGAAACTTTGTAATTACGAATCTTGGCAACGAGATTAACTCCAATAGTCTGGACTATGCGCCAGTAATTAATGCGGACGAAACCGTAATGATTTTTACCTCTCGCCGTAAAGAAGATAACCTCAACGAAAACGTATACGACGATAACTTTGCTTACGAAGACATCTTTATCTCCCGCAAAGTGGATGGCAAATGGCTGCCTGCAGAGAACATTGGAGAAACTGTAAACACCCTTTATTTTGAGTCTAGTTCTGCGCTATCAGCCGATGGTCAGCAGCTTTATATTTACCGTGACGAAAACAATGGAGACCTCTTCGTGTCTGACAGAAAAAGTGATGGTACATGGTCTCAGCCTACTCCGGTCAGTGACAATATAAACTCCAGTTATTCTGAAAACTCTGTATCAATTGCTCCCGATGGACAAACCATCTACTTTTCAAGTAATCGTCCTGGTGGCTATGGTGGCTTAGATCTTTACAAATGCGAAAAAGACCGCCGGGGGGTTTGGGGTAAAGTAACTAACTTGGGAGACAAAATTAACACTCCTTTTGATGAAGATGGAGTTTTTATAGATCACGACAACAACACTCTCTTCTTTAGTACCAGAGGAAGAAAAGGTATGGGTGGGTATGACATTTTCAAGTCTGTTTACGATGAGGAAAATGCGAGCTGGGGAGAACCCGTAAACCTGGGTTACCCTATTAATACACCTGATGATGATATATACTTTGTAAGTACTAAAGATGGCAAAAGAGGGTATTATGCTACTGTACGTAATGATGGTATAGGTTATCTTGACATTTATATGGTGGAGATTCCTGACCTGAATGCTGACAATGAGCAACTGGATAAAAAGAAAAGCAGTAAGATTGCTGAAAATGGCGCAAATAATATTAACCGTAACCTTAATAAGGTTGAGGAGTCTAAGAATGAAAGTACTCAACCTACAGCAGGCACTCCATCAAATGATGCCCTCCAGCCAGTACAGCTTTTACTTAAAGTAGAAGATGCTTCTAACCAGCAGGCCATCAATGCGAGCGTAAGCCTGAAGCCTATTCAGGGAGGAAAGTCCTTAAAAGGAGAAAATGTAGCACAGGGTATCTACCGCTTTAATATTCTGGAGAATAAGGCTAATGATTATGTATTGGCAGTGGAGAAGAACGGCTACGTCTACAAAAGCCTGAAGGTAGGAATTCCAGCTGCAAGTGCTGAAGCCCAGGAGTTCAGAAAAAAAGTATCTCTTGACCATATTTCATCAAACTACAAGATGATTCTCAATTTTGTCTATTTTGACTTTAACAGTGCCAGGCTGAAAGAATCATCGTACGACGAACTCAATCGTCTAAAGCAGTTTATGAACTCAAACCCAGGCACCATTGTAGAGATTGCCGGCCATACCGATAGCGTAGGCCCTAAAGCTTACAATAAGCAGCTTTCGCTGGAGCGAGCTCAGGCTATAGTAAACTTCCTGATTAGTGAAGGCGTTGAAACTGGGCGTCTGGTAGCTCAGGGCTATGGTGAAGAAGACCCTCTGGCCTCTAACGACGACGAAAACGAAGGAAGAGAGCTTAACCGCCGTGTGGAGATGCGTATTTTAGAAAATAACGAAGCTACCACTTTAAAGTAAGCTTTCTTTTAGCAACAAATTTGTCTTTTGCTGTGTTGGATACTCGGAAAACCTTTACCTTTGTCCGCCATGGCAGTAGTCCCTTATAAAGATCAGAAAAGCAGTAAAAAAGAGCAGGTTGCAACTATGTTTAATAACATTAGTAAGCGCTATGATCTGCTCAACCATCTCCTTAGCCTCGGTATAGATATTACCTGGCGCAAACAGGCAATCGCCCAGTTAAAAGCTGACCGCCCTCAACTTATTTTAGATATGGCCACCGGTACTGCCGATTTTGCCATAGAGTCTCTTTCCCTCAAGCCAGAAAAGGTAATTGGAGTAGACATCTCGGAAGGCATGCTGGAAGTAGGCCGTAAAAAGCTTAAGAAAATGAATCTTGATCATAAGATTGAACTTAAGCTAGGCGACTCAGAAAGAATTCCTTTTGACGATAATATATTTGATGCTATCATCGTTGCTTTTGGTGTACGGAACTTTGAAAACCTGGAAAAAGGTCTCGCCGATATGTTTAGAGTACTTAAGCCAGGTGGCAAAGTAGTAGTATTGGAATTTTCTAAGCCTACAAGCTTTCCGTTCAAGCAATTGTATAACTTTTACTTTAAAGCAATCCTACCCATTATTGGCAGGATTATTTCTAAAGATCAGTCAGCTTATACATATCTACCCGAATCGGTACAGTCTTTCCCAGATGGAGAGCGCTTTACAGAAGTACTGAAAAAGGTGGGCTACCAAAACACGACATGCAAAAAACTAACATTTGGCATAAGCTCCATTTACACTGGCAAAAAGTAGCAGCTTGCTGTTTTCTGCTTAGTATCTGCTTATTAAATGAGGCCCAGGCCCAACTTACCAAGACTGACAATTTACCTAATTATGATAAGCGCTGGCTACATTATGGGTTTTCTATAGGTATGCACAGCTCGGGATATCGCTTGCAGTATGCTGATGATTTCAACACTTCTGCTTTTGACTCCCTCCACTCAGTAATGCCTTCTTACACCTTTGGTTTTTCTCTGGGCTTAATTGCAAACATTCGCCTTGCTGAATTTCTTGATCTACGTATTACCCCTGAAGTAGTTTTTTACGAAAACCATCTAGACTATAATTACATCAGTGCCGGACAAAGTATAGTGGAAGAGCAGATTGTAGAAACAACTTTTGTGGAATTTCCTGTGCTTTTTAAGTACAAATCTATGCGTAGAGGTAATACACGTATGTATTTAATTGGCGGTATTGAGCCAGGCATAGAAGCAACCGGTAAAAAGAAAGACCAAAACGAAGACGACCGCCTGCTGGTTAATGGCACCAACCTTTCTGCCCAGCTTGGTTTTGGTCTGGATGTATACTTTCCTCTATTCAAATTTGCTCCCGAACTAAGATTTTCTCGTGGTCTGCTCAACATGAAAAATGACAAAGAGAACGCTTACGGAGCTCCTATTAAGCAGCTCACCACCAATACAATTACGCTTTATCTCCTTTTTGAGTAAGCTTTAAGAAATAAACTTTTCTCTTGTTTCTACGGTTTTTTAGAGGTGGAGAAACAAGGAATTAATGTAGTATGGTTCAAACGAGATTTAAGGCTAACAGACCATGCCCCTCTACATCATGCTATCAAAAGTGAGCGCCCTACCCTACTGATCACTTTTCTGGAACCCTCACTTATGAATGCCCCAGAAAGTAGTTCCAGGCACTGGCGCTTTGTGTATGAGTCTGTAAAGGAAATGAAGTCAACTCTCAGCTCTCATCAGGCCGATTTGTACTTATTTCATACCGAAGTGCTGCCTACTCTACAGGCTATCCACAAAGAGTATTTTATTGATACACTCTATACTTATCAGGAGACAGGCCTTAACTGCACTTTTAGTAGAGATAAAGCCATTAGTCAATTTTGCAAAACAATGGGCATTACATGGACAGAATATGAAAGTAATGCAATTTTGCGGGGACTTAAGAACCGTGAAAACTGGACTGAGCATTGGCAGGAGTTTATGCATCGTACTGAAGACGAAATACAGCTTAGAAAATTGCGACCTCTTATATTGCCGCAAAGATTTTTAACTGATAACTCTGGCCCTATACTCACTGATGATATCCAACAACCTAATGCTAACTTTCAGCAGGGAGGAAACTCATTTGCCCTTAAATATCTGGTTTCTTTCTTAAAAGAACGATCTAAAGTTTACAGTCAGCATATCTCTAAGCCCGAGTTGAGCCGTAGCAGTTGCAGTAGGCTTTCTCCTTACATAGCCTGGGGCAACTTATCTGTACGTCAGGTGTTTCAGACAGCAGAGGCTTTTAAAAAATGGGTACCTCATAAAAGACAGATAGATAATTTTATTTCACGACTCCGCTGGCAGGGGCATTTTATTCAAAAGTTTGAATCTGAATGCCGTATAGAGTTTGAAAATTTTAACACGGGCTATAATAGTACACGTACCGAATGGAATGAAATTAATTTTGAAGCCTGGAAATCTGGTAATACTGGCTACCCTATGGTAGACGCGGCTATGCGTTGTGTAAACCATACTGGCTACTTGAACTTTAGGATGCGGGCTATGCTGGTATCTTTTCTCACGCATCACCTCTGGCTTCCCTGGAAGGCCGGAGCCACTCACTTAGCGCAACAGTTTTTAGACTTTGAGCCAGGTATACACTATTCTCAGTTTCATATGCAGGCAGGCACTACCGGCATACATACTATCAGGGTGTATAATCCTGTAAAACAATCGCTCACACACGACCCCAAAGCCCGATTTATTAAAGAATGGGTGCCAGAACTGGCAAAGCTCCCTACTGTTTTTGTACACCAACCCTGGGAAATGACGCCAATAGAGCAGCAAATGTATGGCTTTAGTCTCGGCAAAGATTACCCCCACCCTATTGTAAACTTAAAGCAAAGCGGCAAACATGCCAGAGAACAGCTATGGCTATTAAAAAAAGAGACTGAGGTACAGAAAGAGGCGCAGCGTATTTTAGACAAGCATACTATCCACAATAGAGTAGTGTAAAACAGCGAAAGAAATGAAGCACCGCAAAAAAGGTGACTTGCCTGCTAAAAACTGCCCTGTGTGCCAGAAACCCTTTAGCTGGCGCAAAAAATGGGAAAAGCAATGGGATGAAATCGCCTATTGTAGCGAACGTTGCCGACGGAACAAAAATAAAATAATAAATGCTTAGCAGTGACAAAATCTTTACTACTGTTTATATTAAGCTTCTGTACTATTAACCTACTCATCTCAAATAAATATATGAAGCTTAGAATCAAAGGAAACAGTATTCGCCTCCGCCTTAGCCAAAGCGAGGTTGACCAAATTGGCAGAGGTGAAGCAGTAAACGAACAGGTTTCCTTCGGCAATAATTCTTCTGGCTTTAGTTACAGTCTGCAACCTCAAGCTGAACAAACAGAGATTTTTGCCCAATATGCAGACAACAAACTTCTGATCATGTTGCCAGAAAAAAAGGCCCAGTTGTGGGCCTCTTCGGATATTGTAGGGATGGAAAATGATATTAGCTTCGAGAATGGAGATACGCTATATATACTCATAGAAAAAGATTTTCAGTGCCTGCACCAGCGCCCCCGAGAAGATGAGCAGGATAACTTTCCTAATCCTGCCGCACAGACTTAAGCCTTGGCCAGCGCTTTTTCTATCATCGCCAGCTCATCGGAAGATAGTGCCAGTTTCATTGCAGAAGCATGTCCCTCTTCCGACATTTTCTTCCAGGTTTTAGCAACTATGTCTACTATTTTCTCTTCTGGATGCTGCTTGGCAAAGTCACCGAAGTAGTATTGCAAAAATACCAGACACACTACATCTTCCAAAGTCTGGGTTTCAGGATCGCTTTTTAGCTTCTGCTTTTTTAACAGAAAGGCAACCCGATCTATACTTTTTTGCTCGTAGCCGTGAGCAGCCATAATTTCTCCAGCCTTTTCAGCGTGAAACATTTTGAGCTGCGTACGCCATTTCAGATAACCTTTTCTGTCCATAGGATAGTCTGAGCGAGGAATTTCCCACCTTCTGATATGCTGACACCTGGCGGCCAGTTGCAATTCCTCAGAAGCTTCAGGGTAAAATACAGCCAGAGTGTTGCTCATTCTTTGGCCGTAGAGTAATTCTTTGGGCACTTTTCTACCATCTACTTCCTCCTGATGAGGATCTTCCGCATTAGCTTTATCAAAAGCAGCTATTGTTTGCTCAAAACGACTTTTGTCAGCTATCACTTCTTTTCTGCTGGGTTTACTGAGCCAGTCAGAAGTTACTTCATTCAGCTTTTTTACTTTGTACTCAAAATCCCCTTTGAGCTGATCTCTTACTTCTTTAAGGTTATCCAGCAAGGATTGTACATCGTCAGGAATGGCTTCTTCCAGATATTCACGTATGCGCTTGGTAAGCGTAGGCGACTTACCATTACTAGAAACGGCAATTTTCAGATCTCCTTTTTTAACTACCGAGCTTAAATAAAAGTCGCAGAGATCGGGAGTATCTGCTACATTAGTCATAATATGGCGACGGCGCGTAATTTTTTTTATTTTCTCATGCAAAGAACGATCATTGGTAGCTAAAAACACCAGGTCTTTGTCCCTCAGGTCTTTGCGCTTAAATTTTCGCTCCTTAATTTTTACGTAAGGGTACTTTTTTGCCAGCTCGTATATTTTATCCTGCAAGATTTCTTTTCCTACTAAAGTAATATGAGTTTCCGGGCTGTTTTTAAGGAGTGCTTCCAGTTTTTCCAGGCCTACATAGCCTCCTCCTACTACTAGCACTTCTAGCTCATGCAGTTTAAAAAATACCGGAAAGAGCACATTTCCTTCAGATGAATACTGTTCTTTTGATGCCATACCTTCTGTTAATATTTTAAGCTTCAGCGAATTTACACTTTGCCTTGCACATAGCAATAATTTTGTTTACCCCAGTTCATAATAGTCCAGAGAACCTGCTAACAGATCGGTGAGTAGGCCCCCGGCTATTTCTACCTTGGTTTTGCAGTCTTCAAAAAAAGTATAAATACGCTGTAAAAAGCAAATTTTATACGTATCAGGAGAAGTTACTTAAAATATTTTTTACGTAATATTACGTATTTATAAAATAATTTCCTTACTTCGTACAGTTACCTGCTTAAATAAAGGGCTCTAACCCTATCAGTTTATCTTATCTCAAATAGCTAATACAGTTTTGCTATGAAAAAAGTCATCGTTGTAGGAAATGGTATGGTCGGCTATAAGTTTTGCGAAAAAATACGTAAAACAGCCTCAGCTGAAGAAATCTCACTCACCGTATTTGGAGAGGAGCCACGTGTAGCCTACGATCGGGTACATTTGAGTGAATATTTTAAAAACCAGGATGCTGAAGCCCTTACCCTGGCTCCTGCAAGCTGGTACAAAAACAACCAGATAGAACTCTTTAGCGGCAAGCTTGTCTCCCACCTCAACCGAAGAAACAAAAGCATAGAAACCCACGACATGCAGGTCATGGAATATGACAAACTTATAATCGCCACTGGTTCAAGCCCCTTTGTTCCCCCCATCCCTGGTACAGACAAAAAGGGGGTTTTTGTTTATCGTACGATTGAAGACCTGGATGCCATTATTGATTATGGTAAGTCTATGAAAAGTGCTGCTGTACTTGGCGGAGGGCTGCTCGGTTTAGAGGCTGCTAAAGCTATGTTAGATCTGGGACTGGAAACACATGTGGTAGAGTTTGCCCCACGCCTGATGCCGAGGCAACTGGATAATGCCGGTTCGGCAGCATTACAAAGCAACATAGAATCTCTGGGGATACATATTCATCTCAATAAAAATACTAAAGCTATCTCTGGTAATGGCAAACTAGATGCGCTCCATTTTGCGGATGGTAGTCAGCTAGGGGTAGATATGCTGGTTATCTCTGCGGGTATACGCCCTCGCGACGAGTTGGCGATGCAATGTGGACTGGAAGTAGGTCCAAGAGGAGGTATTGTAGTTAACGAATATATGCAAACTTCCGATCCGGATATTTATGCAATTGGAGAAGCCGCCCTCTTTCAGAATATGATTTACGGGCTGGTAGCTCCCGGTTACGAAATGGCAGAGATAGCAGCACAGCACCTTCAGAATAAGCAACAAAAGATATTTAAAGGTAGCGATATGTCTACCAAATTAAAGTTGATAGGTGTGGACGTCGCCAGTTTTGGCAATCCTTTTTGTGAGCAACTTGCACACCATCCTATAGTCTATGAAAATAAGGCCAAAGGCATATATAAAAGGATTAACCTCTCGGCAGATGGTAAAAAGCTACTAGGTGGAATACTGGTGGGCGATGCTGAAGCGTATAATATGTTGCTTCAGACCATGCAAAACGGGCTTAGCCTTCCCCCTAACCCGGAAGACCTTATTCTGGGAAGCAGAGGTGATGAGGCTAAAGGCGCAGGGGTAGAGAATTTGCCTGACGATGCGCAAATTTGCTCCTGCGAAGGTGTAAGCAAAGGGAGCATCTGCCAGGCAGTTACTGAGGGTAATCTCAGTAGTGTGCAGGAAGTTAAGAAATGTACTAAAGCAGGAAGCGGTTGCGGAGGCTGTATGCCTATGGTAAATGACTTATTCAACTATGCTCTGCAAAGTATGGGTAAAAAGGTTAAAAATACGCTCTGCGAACATTTTGAATACTCACGACAGGAGCTTTTTGACCTGATAAAAATAAAAGAGATTAAAACTTATGAGGACCTACTGGATACTTATGGTAAAGGGGATGGATGTGAAATTTGTAAACCTGCTGTTGCCTCTTTGCTAGCCAGCATCTGGAATGAGCTGATCACCGAACAGGACACCATTCAGGATACCAATGATCGATTTCTTGCCAATATACAAAAGGGCGGTACCTATTCGGTGGTACCCCGAATCCCTGGCGGAGAGATTACTCCAGAAAAACTGATTGTGATAGGCCAGGTAGCTCAAAAGTATGACCTCTACACCAAAATTACCGGAGGTCAGCGTATTGATATGTTTGGAGCCCACCTTCATCAACTTCCAGATATCTGGGAAGAACTGATAGAGGCTGGATTTGAAAGCGGGCATGCTTATGGCAAATCTTTACGTACGGTAAAAAGCTGTGTAGGCTCCTCCTGGTGTCGATACGGATTACACGATTCTGTCTCTTTCGCACTGGAAATTGAAAACCGCTACAAGGGACTTCGCTCCCCTCATAAACTAAAAAGTGCGGTCTCTGGCTGTATACGTGAGTGTGCGGAAGCACAAAGTAAAGACTTTGGTATTATTGCTACTGAAAAAGGCTGGAACCTCTACGTATGCGGCAATGGAGGAGCTAAACCTCAGCATGCCCAGTTATTAGCTACTGACCTGGATAGCGAAACCTGCATACGCTATATAGACCGTTTTCTGATGTTTTATATCAAAACTGCCGAACCCCTGACCCGTACCGCTACCTGGCTCAATAAGCTGGATGGGGGCATGGAGTATCTTAGAGATGTAGTAGTAAACGATTGCCTGGGCATAGCTAAAGAGCTAGAAGAAGACATGCAGCGAACGCTCAGAGTATACAAATGTGAATGGAAAGAGGTAGTAAATAACCCTGAGTTAAGGGCAAAATTTACGCATTTTATCAACTCTCCTGAGCCAGATGCGCATGCCCGATTTGACAGAAGGCGACAGCAAAAAGTACCTCTTAGCTGGGGCAGCTAATACGTAATTACACCAAAATCACAAAAAGTATAAGCCTATGATATCTGTAGAAGAATACAAAAGCGTAAGCCTGAAGGAAGCCAGCACCTGGTTTAAAGCCGCTCCAGTTAGCGCCTTCCCCACTGATGGTGGAGCATGCGTACTTTACAAAGGAAAACAAATTGCGGTATTTAACTTCTCCCGACGTAAAGAGTGGTACGCCTGTCAGAATTTATGTCCTCACAAAAAACAGATGGCTCTTTCCCGAGGCCTGATAGGTACTCAGAATGAAGAACCTAAGGTAGCCTGTCCTTTCCATAAGAAAACGTTCTCACTAAAAAACGGTAATTGCCTTAACGGTGAGGAATGTAGCCTTGCTACCTACCCTGTTAAAATTGAAAATGAGTACGTATACATTGGTTTTACAGATTAAGAACTCACCTTCAACATAGATGAACTGATAGAAAGGCCGGAACTTATGTTCCGGTTTTTTTCTGCCCTACCATTAGCATTGCCTTCACACAATTAATAACAAGTAGTTTTACGTAAAATCTAGTAGTTTTCGTTTATTGTAATATGCAAGCACAGCAGGAAAGAAAAAATGGTTTTGAACGCCTGGGCCGAATGTACGCCCTTGCCTTATCAGGTATCGCGGCAGCTATTATTATTAGTCAGCTTTTTGTGCAGGGCTACATTAGTCAGCAGCAGTACGATTCTCGAATTATCAACCTGGCAGGTCGCCAAAGAATGCTGAGTCAAAAGATTAGTAAAATTGCTTTGCAGATAGGCGAAACTAAGAACACAAACCATCGTCAACAGTATGCAGAGCAACTTTCAGAGGCACTCATATTGTGGACACAATCGCATCAGGGTTTGCAGGAAGGCAACCCCACTTTAGGAGTTATTGATAATCGTAGTGTAGCGATAGATTCTATGTTTGAGGCTATACACCCCTATTACGAAGCTATTGTAAATAATAGCAGGCAGATTATCCAGCAGCTTCAGCAAAATCCTGATGCTGATCCATCACAGCTACAGCCCTTTATAAATCAGATTCTGATGCAGGAGTCTGAATTTTTAGATGCGATGGATAATATTGTTTTTCAATATGATGATGAAGCCCGAGCAAGAGTTATACAGCTGAGATGGATTGAACTTATCTTACTAGGTTTATCATTATCTATCATATTGTTTGAGCTGCTCTTCATTTTTCGGCCAACAGCTCGCCATATTAGAAAAACGATCGCCGAGCTTCTACATTCAGAGAAATTGGCAAAAGATATGTCAAAAGAGATTGGTGCTCTGTACAGCTCACTGGAGCGTTCTTATCAGGAATTAGCAAAGGTAGATGTAAAAGAGGACTTACCCCGTGTATATGCTAAAACCAAACCCTCCGGCATATTTGAATATATTTCTGATGAGTTCAGTAAAATTTTAGGAGACATCAACCTTGCCCGTTGCAGCAATATATTTGCCTGGCTGGAGCACGAGGGCTATGCATATGATCAGGTTCAAAACATTCATCAGATTGTGATGCAGGGCGATGCCTGGTACGGAGAGGTAAAGGCTACTTCTGAAGAGGGAGATTTTATCTGGCTGGATATGACCATCGTACCCACTCTCAACACCGAACGTGAAATAGAGTTACTTACCATTGTCTGTTCCGATAAAACAGAAAGAAAAGAGGCAGAAGCACGCTCTCATGAAATTATCCGCGACAAAATAGATACTGAGCTCAAGCAACAAAGAGTACGCTCTATTTTGATACTGGAAGGACAGGAAGAAGAAAGAAGGCGTATCTCCAGAGACATACACGACGGCATTGGCCAGCAGCTTACCGCTCTCAAATTTACTATTGAAAATATTAACCTGGAGCCAAATATGCCTGCCCGGGAAGCCAAAGTCAAAGAAGCACAGACCATGCTCAACCAGGTTATTCAAGAAGTACGCAGAGTATCTTTTAACCTGAACCCCAGTGCATTGAGCGACTACGGCCTGGTACCGGTTACGCGTCGTTTTTGTGCCGAAGCCAGCCGCCTTGCTAATAAAAATATTACTTTTGAAAATAAGACCGGCTTTCTGAACCGAATGGATAAAAGCGTAGAAACTAACCTTTATCGCATAATACAGGAGGCCGTTAACAATGCTATCAAATACTCCAAATCAGAAGAGATACGAGTAGAATTTAGTCACAATGCTCATTATCTCAACATAGAAATAATAGATAAGGGAGTAGGTTTCGACTATGAGAATTACCTCTTAAGGGAAAGTAGAGAGGGTACTAACCTGGGCCTGTTGAATATGCAGGAAAGAACTTATTATATTAACGGCACATTTGAGCTAAACTCAGAAAAGGGTCAGGGCACCCGCATCAACATACATTTACCCATCAATGGAAGAAACAAGAAAGACTATAAAAGCAGTATTGGCGGATGATCATGGCGTAGTAAGAAGTGGAATTAAGTCATTACTGGAAAGTGAAGGTGATATAGAAGTAATCGCTGAGGCAGAAAATGGTCAGGAGGCACTACATCAGGTAGGCAAACTTACCCCCGATCTGGCTATACTGGATGTGCGCATGCCGGAAATGAATGGCCTGGAAGTAGCACGAAACATGCAAAAGTCAGGGATAGATACCAAAGTGCTTATCCTTTCTATGCACGATGATGAAGACTACATTTTACAGGCGGTAGAGAGTGGCGCTTTAGGCTATTTACTAAAGGGCTCTAGTAAAGATGAATTTCTGAAAGCGGTACGTACAGTGTATAAAGGTGAAAAATACTTTAGTGCTGACGTATCTCGCATTTTTATCAATAGCTACCTCAACATCAAAAAAGACAAAAGCAGTAGCCCGGAGGCCAGTGGAGGAAATTACGACCTTACAAAAAGAGAGAAGCAGATACTAACTATGCTGGTAGATGGCATTGGTAATAAAGATATTGCCGAAAAGCTTAACAAAAGCATACGTACTATTGAAACTCATCGCTTCAACATTATGAAAAAGCTAGGTGTAAATAATGTTGTAGAGCTACTAAAAAAAGTTGAAGAAGATAAAGCACTGAAAGATTTTCTTAGCCAGGGCTGATAAATGAGTATATCACTGACGAAATAAAGTATGAGTCTTTAAGAAGAAGATATGATAGCAGTAGTATTATGTGGTGGAAAAAGCAGCCGTATGGGGCAAGACAAAGGACTTATCTCATACGGGGGTAGCTCATGGGCACATAAGCTGAAACTTCAGTTAGAAAAAGTAGGGCTTCAGGTCTACCTTTCTATCAGTCAGGAACAAACTTCGGACTACCAACGCATATTTGCACCTACTTGCCTTATTGTAGATCATGCCTCCTCTCAACACATTAATGGCCCTTTAAGAGGTATGCTATCTGCCCACCTCAGATGCCCGACTCATGATATACTTTTTGTACCCTGCGATATGCCTTTGCTAGCGGCAGACACCTTTCAATTATGGATATCACACTTCCAGAGGCTAACCCATACCCCAAAAGTTCTGGTAAATCAGACCCCTGCTCATTTGCAGCCGCTTTGTGGCATTTATAGTGCCGAGGCTTTATCCAGACTTTGGAATGGACATCAAACAAAATCCCTACAGAACCAAAGCATGCACCATATTGTGTCTGACGTAATTAAGGCAGATTGCCTGGAAGTTATGGACATGCTTCTCCCACAATTCAAAAATTTTAACCATCCAGAAGATTTAGATTAAGCAGCTCTTCACCCAACTTATTCATACTATCGGGATCTGCAAATGTTGCATCATTTAATTACTTATTTTTTTTTGGTAAAAAGCGTACAAAAAATACCTTTAAAGCCTATTTCTAAGTAATTATTCTGTAATACTGATATTTTTCAAAATATTTTTTACGTAAAATTACGTAAAAATAAATTTATCTCTTACCTTTGAATTGTCAGTCCGGACGACGCATTGATTTGACCCTCTTAAACTCAAAAACATGCGTTTAACTATTACCAGAACTATACTGCTTGTACTTCTATGCCTTGCTAGTACTCAATTTGTACTTGCGCAGCTAAGTATCAGTGGAGAAATACGCCCCAGAGCAGAATTTAGAGATGGCTTTAAAACCATCAATACTGCTAGTCAGGAGGCAGCTTTTTTTGTAGAACAGCGCTCGCGCCTTTACCTGGAATACCAGAATGAAAAGCTGGGCTTTCAGTTTAGCTTGCAGGATGTACGCATCTGGGGAAATACTGCTCAGATTTACAAAAGCGACCCGGCACTTACCAATGTGTATGAGGCCTGGGGTGAATACAAATTTAATTCAAACTCCTCTATCCGGGTAGGGCGTCAGGCTCTTAACTACGATAATGCTCGTTTTTTAGGTAATCTGGACTGGGCACAGCAAGGACGCAGCCATGATGTGGTTAAATACATGTACCAGGATAGCAGTGGTTTCTCTTTTCATGCGGGTGCAGCCTACAACCAAAACGTAGTCTTTGAGCCAGGAAAACTATCCTCTACCTATTACGAAGGTATAAATAATTACAAAAGCATGCAGTACCTCTGGCTGCATAAAAACTGGACTACTGCGCAAGCCTCTCTCCTACTGTTTAATGATGGAAGGCAAAAAACAGACTCCAGCCAGGCTTTCCGTCAAACGTATGGTTTTGTAGGAGACAAGCAGCTCGGCAATGTAAAACTTGGAGGCGAACTATACTACCAGGGGGGTAAAGATCAGACAGGCAAAGAGGTTAACGCATGGTTAGCCGCAGTTAATGTAAGCGTTAATACGAGCTTCACCCCACTTACCTTTGGTGTAGACTACCTCTCAGGTACCAACCCTAATGAAAACACTAATCAGGCTTTTAACCCATTATATGGTACCAACCACAAGTTTTATGGCTTTATGGATTACTTCTATGTGGGTAATAACCATGGTCAAAACGGACAAACCAGTGGCTTACTAGATTTTTACGTGCAGTCTAAGTTCAAACTAGGGGAAAGGAGTGCACTTATTGCTCATTTTCATCACTTCAGTTCACCTACCAGTATTTATGCTACCGAAGGCATTGGTGAAGAGCTTTCTATGCAACTGGGTGAAGAAATTGACCTGGTATATAATCTGAACCTAACACCCGAAGTCAACTTTAAACTGGGCTACTCACAACTTTTTTCTACCGAATCGCTGGAAGCGATCAAAGGTGGGGCAGAGCGCAAAGGACTTAACCAATGGGCATGGGCCATGCTCAGCATCAAGCCCACATTCTACGCTAAGTAAATTTTCGTAAAAACCTTTTCAAAAATCATTTAATATGAAAACTACAGCAAAAAAAGCGATGGTTTCTGGCAAAGCTACGTCCATCAACTTATTTAGCCTGAAGACGATTAATATGCGGGCTTTTCACCTCTCTTGGTTCGCATTTTTTCTATGCTTCTTCGGCTGGTTTGGCATAGCTCCTCTAATGGCAGTGGTACGTGAGGAATTGGAACTCACCAAATCTCAGATTGGTAATATCATTATTTCTTCGGTTGCCATTACCGTATTCGCACGCTTGGCCATAGGCTGGCTTTGCGATAAAATCGGGCCAAGAATTACCTATACTTATCTGCTCATTTTAGGCTCTATACCTGTAATATTCATTGGCCTGAGCAATAGCTATGAGTCCTTCCTAATGTTTCGCCTGGCAATTGGAGTTATTGGCGCTTCGTTTGTCATCACTCAGTACCATACTTCTATGATGTTTGCTCCCAATGTAGTCGGTACAGCTAATGCCACGACGGCAGGATGGGGAAACTTAGGTGGTGGAGTAACACAGATGATAATGCCCCTTATCTTTGCAGCCTTTGTAGGCTTAGGCTTTCTGGACACAACAGCCTGGAGGTACGCCATGGTAGTGCCGGGCATTGCCCTGATCATTTGCGGAATATTGTACTACAAATACACCACTGATTTTCCTGAAGGCAACCTGAAAGACCTTAAAAAGAAAGACCCTGAATTCCATGCGAAAAGCCAGGAGAGCAAAGGCGCTTTTAAAGCAGCCCTAAAAGACTATAGGGTTTGGGCGCTATTTCTTATCTATGGAGCTTGCTTTGGTGTAGAATTAACGATCAATAATATTGCAGCCATTTATTACCACGATTACTTCAGCCTGGATCTTAAAACGGCAGGACTTATTGCCGGACTATTCGGACTGATGAACATATTTGCCCGTTCTCTGGGAGGCTTGTTTGGTGACAAAGCAGGAATCAAATGGGGACTGAAGGGACGAGTAGCCTTCCTCGGAACAGTGCTTTTAATAGAAGGCGCAGCACTTATTCTCTTCTCACAAATGAGCGTTCTACCCTTAGCCATTCTAACGATGATTGTCTTTAGCCTGTTTGTACAGATGTCCGAAGGTGCTACCTACTCTGTTGTGCCTTTTGTCAACAAAAAGGCGGTGGGTGCTATTTCAGGAATTGTAGGGGCAGGAGGAAACGCCGGAGCAGTAGCAGCAGGATTTCTTTTTAAATCTGAAAGCCTGAGCTACCCCGAAGCACTCCTGATTATGGGTATTGTTGTCGCTTGTGTCTCTAGCCTTACCCTGGCAGTACGCTTCTCTACTGCCGCAGAAAAAGAGGCTAAAGAAGAAATGGACCACGCATTGGCTAGCAAAAACGAAAAACTTACTCTGGAGCCAGTAGTAGCATAAGTATAATAGTAGATAGAAGGAGGCCTGTTGTTAGTAAGCGGCAGGCTTCATTTTCTCTTTTCAGATAGACCTGCACCCTATGACAAACTTACCCTCTTCTTATCGCTCTACCTGTTCCTACTGTGGTGTAGGCTGTGGAATTATTGTCGAAAAAGACCGTCAGGGGAAGCTGAGTGTCAGTGGAGACCCGGAACACCCAGTAAACAAAGGCATGCTTTGCTCTAAGGGGATGAACCTCCACTATGTAGCCGAAGATCGTAGTGACCGACTTTTTTCTCCACAGATGCGCTGGAGCCGATCGGCACCTATGCAAAAGGTAAGCTGGGATACTGCATTAGGTAGAGCTGCTGCTGTATTTAAGTCTCTCATACAAAATTATGGACCGGACTCGGTGGGCTTTTATGTATCAGGGCAGTGCCTTACAGAAGAGTATTACCTGGTCAATAAGCTTACTAAAGGCTTTCTGGGAACAAATAATATTGATACCAACTCGCGCCTGTGCATGAGCTCCGCCGTAGCCGCTTATGTTGAAACTTTAGGCGAAGACTCCGTACCCATCTGTTATGATGATATTGAGTTGGCAGACTGCTTTTTTATCGCGGGTGCCAATCCTGCCTGGTGCCATCCTATCCTTTTCCGAAGAATAGAAAAGCATAAAGAACTTCATCCCGAAGCCAAAATTGTAGTAGTAGATCCCAGAAAGACGCAAAGCTGCGCGCTGGCAGACTTGCACCTTCAGATTCGTCCGGGAACCGATACAGTACTTTACCACGCTATAGGCCGCTGCCTGATAGAGCAGGGAGATATTGATCTCGCTTTCATTAAATCGCATACCGATGGCTTTGAAGCTTATCGTAAAGAAGTCATGCAGAAGTCTTTGCAGGAGGCTGCCGCTATCTGCGACGTACCTATAGATGATATCTGCCTTGCTGCCAAATATATTGGTAATGCCAAAGGCTTTCTCACTTTATGGGCTATGGGCTTAAACCAAAGCGCTTCTGGTGTCAATAAAAACCTGGCGCTTATCAACCTAAACCTGATCACCGGCCATATTGGCAAACCAGGCTCAGGGCCATTTTCTCTTACTGGCCAGCCTAATGCAATGGGCGGAAGAGAAGTAGGAGGCATGGCTAGTCTGTTAGCGGCTCACCGTAATCTCCTGAATGCTGAGCACCGGCAGGAGGTTGCGGATTTCTGGGGAGTAAAAAGTATTGCTGCCAAACCGGGGCTTACCGCTACTCAGATGTTTGACGCCCTGGAAGAAGGTAGCATGAAGGCCATCTGGATTATATGTACCAACCCACTGGTCAGCCTGCCAGATGCTCGTAAAATTGAAAAAGCACTGGAAAAAGCAGCTTTTGTGGTTGTACAGGATATTTCTAAGCGCTCAGATACACTTGCCTATGCTGACCTGGTACTCCCCGCCGCTGGCTGGCTGGAAAAAGAAGGCACCATGACAAACTCTGAAAGAAGGATAAGCTATCTGGAAAAAGCTATATCACCTCCTGGAGAGGCCCTACCCGATGCTGAAATATTGTGGCGCTTTGCGCAGAAGATGGGCTATCATGGCTTTAACTATCATTCAGTAGCTGAAGTATATGCGGAGCACTGCGCTCTTACCAAAGGCACTCAGATTGATATTTCTGGATTAAGCTATGAGGTGTTGAAAGAAAAAGGGAGTGTACAATGGCCTGTTCCTGAAAAAGGACACTCCGGTACTCCTCGCCTTTTTGAAGACAAAAAATTTTATACGCCTAACCAGCGGGCGCAGATTCAATCCCGTGGAGCAGCTACTCCCTCAGAAGTACTGACACCAGACTTCCCGCTCATCTTAACTACCGGACGTATTCGTGACCAGTGGCACACCATGACTCGTACCGGCAAAGTCCAAAAACTAAAAAAACATATCAGTGAACCCTTTCTGGAGATTCATCCCTCAGATGCCCGCAAAAGAAATATCCGTGAAGATGAAGTGGTGGTAATTACCAGTGCACGAGGTGAGGTAAAAGTGAAAGCAAAAGTAACGGACCACATTAAAAAAGGAGTTGTTTTTTTGCCTATGCACTGGGGAAAAATATTGCAAAACGACTTTGGGCGTGCCAATAACCTGACCAATAACCTCTACGACCCAGTATCTAAAGAACCTGATTTTAAGTTTTCTGCAGTACAAGTAGCCAAAGTGTCCAAACCCAGGCAGAAAATTGTAATCGTAGGTGCTGGAGCTTCTGCCTACCGCTTTATCACTACCTACAGAGAGCTTAACCAGCAAGATGAAATTCATGTCTTTTCTAAAGAGGAACACCCTTTTTACAATCGTGTACTACTGCCAGAGTATATTAATGACTCTCTGGCATGGCACGACCTGATGAAATTTAAAACTGAGGAAGAATTTGATAAGCTAAATGTGAAACTTCATCCTTCCAACGCCATTGCTTCCATAGACCGAAAAAATAAACTCCTGACTGATGCCCAGGCCAAGCAGCATAATTACGATATACTGATACTGGCTACCGGAAGCAGGGCTTTTGTACCCACAGATGTGCCCATGCATTATCCCGGAATCTTTACCATGCGAAGCCGAGACAATGCTGACAAGCTTAAATATTATCTTCCTCCCCAGCCAGAAGTCATTATTGTTGGTGGAGGCTTACTAGGGTTGGAGCTTGGTGCTTCCCTGCTGGAAATGAATGTGAAAGTTTCCATCATACAACTCGCATCTCGCCTGATGCAACGCCAGTTGGACCATACTGCCAGTAATTTATTGCGAGAAAAAGTAGAAGAGATGGGGATACAGCTGTATATGAACGACCAGGTACAGTTTATCGAACAGCATGCTCCTCAGGAGAATATTCTGGTCAGGCTAAAAAGTGGTAAATCACTCAACTGTCATGCTGTCGTTTACGCCATTGGCACCCGCCCTAATATTGAGCTGGCTTCAGAGGCAAAGCTGGAGTGTGGGCGTGGGGTTCAGGTTAATGACTACCTGCAAACTTCTGACCCCGAAGTGTTTGCACTGGGCGAAATAGCTGAACACAGAGAAAAGATGCTTGGTATTACAGCTGCTGCTGAACAGCAGGCCGATACTGCTGCACGCTATATTGCCGGTGATCCGCTGAGCATGTATCATGGTTCTGTACCCATGAATATCCTCAAGTTTTCTCATCTGGATCTATGCTCTATCGGGATTCCGGAAATACCGCATCAGCAACGCCATGAGTACGAAGAAGTTTTCTTTCTGGATAAGTCTAAAGCTTACTATAAAAAGTGTATTATCCATAAAGACCGACTGGTAGGTGCCATACTTATGGGTGACAAGTCTGAATTTGCCGAATACAAAAGCCTGATAGAAGACAAAACAGAGCTTGGAGAAATGCGCGATAAGCTACTTCGTGGCAATGGCGCCTCCAAAGTAGTTAAGGGCAAGCTGGTATGTTCCTGCGGAAATGTGGGGCAGGGGAACATTACAGAAGCTATTGAAGATGGCTGTCAAGAGCTGCGCGCACTTTGCCAGACTACCGGAGCCGGTTTAGGTTGTGGCAGTTGTAAACCTGAACTCAAATCCCTGATTGAAGAAAAGCTGATGGTAAAAGCCTGATCTATAGTTTTTGCTCTTCAGTAGAACTCATATAAACTGGCATAGCCCAGTTTGTGACTAATTGTGTACCTTAGAACTAATCAAGAAGATATAATTTAAGCATATGCTGGTAAGAGTTTTTGCTAAAGGAGGAATAATCTCTCCCGGAGATTTTGCCAAAGTGCTGGAAGTAGCTCAGGGCTTGGGCTCAGACTACGTGCACCTGGGAGCACGTCAGGATATTCTTTTTCCTATCCGTATCGGCAATATTGAGAAGATACAGTCATTACTACATCAGCTACCCCTAAGCTATGAGTATGAAAACAAGCATCAGGAAAACATTGTAAGCTCCTACGTTACGCTAGACGTTATGCCTTCTACTTCATGGCTTGCACCCCATATTTACCATTATGTACTGGATAGCTTTGACTACAGACCATCGCATAAAATTAATATTACAGACCCTACGCAGGGTATGGTTCCTCTCTTTACAGGTAACATCAATTTTATTGCTTCTTCTATAGACAACTACTGGTACCTCTACTTACGCTACTCTGCGCTTGACAACAAACCCTGGTGCTGTCCGGAGCTTATCTATGGTTTTGACCTGGCAAAGGTGGCCAAAGCCATAGAGCAGTTGAAGCCGGTAGAAAACAACATACCCCTTAAAGACATTTATACTGAGCTCAAATCCAGAGTTAAATTTAACACCCGTGCTTTAGAACAGCCTTTAGAATACCCGGAAATGACTTTTCCATATTTTGAGGGGATTAACCGTACAGAAAGTGATAAATACTGGATGGGGCTTTATTGGAGAAATAACCGCTTCACTATCAAATTTTTAGAAGTGTTCTGCAACCAATGTCTAAAAACAAATATCGGTATCATCTGCCTTACGCCCTGGAAATCCATACTTATTAAAGGTGTGTTAGAAAAAGATAAGCTGGAGTGGGAGAAGATACTGGGGATGTACGGTATCAATATGCGCCACTCTTCACTGGAATTAAACTGGCACCTGCCAGTGGCCGACCAGGATGCACTGGAGCTTAAGAACTATCTGGTACGCGCACTAGACCAGCAGGATATTAGTACATACGGTTTATCTTTTACTATTAAAACCCGTAAGCATGTGGTATTATTCACATCTGTAGTGATTGAGCGAATAGAACCCGAAAAAGAGGATGAACCCTATTTGTATAATATTCTGTACGCCAAAAATTTTAACCCTAATTTTTTTGACTATTACTATTATTCAAGGGCTATTAACCGGGAAATTATACCTGCATTACTAATAGAGCTGAGCAAGAAGTATTACGAACAGTTGAGCGCAAAAAAAAGTAGTAGTACACCACCAAAGGTCTACACTTTACAAGAGTCTAAAAAGCTGATTTTCCAGTGTGGTAGTTGCCTGAGTGTTTATGATGAAACTTATGGAGATACCCTCGCTAAAATTCCCGCTGGCACTCCATTTTCACTTTTACCAGATACCTACCATTGCTCTGTTTGTGGCAGTCCTAAAGCAGGTTTTAAAAAGATTGAGCAACTGATAGACAAGCACTAGATGATTTTTACTGCTCTTCAGCCATATGCTCACCTCGTGCTTTAATTACATCGCAGGCTAGGTAGAGTGCTTCTCGCATAGACACTTCACTGGCTTCACCTTTACCGGCAATATCGTAAGCCGTGCCGTGGTCAGGCGAGGTACGCACTACAGGCAGCCCCGCGGTAAAGTTTACTCCCTGCTCAAAAGCCAGTGTTTTAAAAGCTACCAGGCCCTGATCGTGGTACATAGCTAGTATTCCATCAAACTTTCGGTACATATTTACACCAAAGAACCCATCAGCAGGATAGGGGCCAAAAGTCAGGTTGCCTTCATCTTTTAGCTCTTCAATTACCGGCTTAATAATCTCCTCCTCCTCTGAGCCCAGCAGCCCACCTTCGCCAGCATGAGGGTTAAGGCCCAGCACTGCAATTTTAGGCTTAAGAATACCAAAGTCGTGACGTAGAGAGTTCTCCATTACTTTAAGCTTACGGCGCACCAAGTCTCTGGTCAGATGGTTACTTACCTCGTTTAACGGAATATGGCCAGTAGCCACACCTACTCTCAGCTGGTCATGTACCATCATCATCAGCATATCTTTAGCACCAAAAGTCTGGGCAAAGTACTCCGTATGCCCCGCGAAGTTAAAAGCTTCGCTTTGTATATTGTGTTTATTAATAGGTGCGGTAACTATAGCATCAGTATAATCTTCCTGCAATGCTTCAGTTGCTGTTTTTAGCGATACCCAGGCAGCTTCACCAGCTTCATCGGTAACTTTTCCGGCTTCTACCAATACCTGTTTCCAGCAGTTGATCACATTTACTTTACCATAGGCGATTTCATCCAGCGACTTAATCGTCATAAAATTAAAGCTATCTTCCAGGTTAAGGCTCTTGCGATAAAACGACATAACCTTGGACGAACCAAAAATTACAGGTGTCATCATATTGAGCATCCGTTTATCTGCCAGTGCTTTAATAGTAACCTCCGGGCCAATACCATTAAAGTCACCCAGGCTAATACCGATAACAGGAAGTTCTCCTTTCTTTTTACGCATGATCTTCTGAGGCTTGCTTGCCAACTCTGTATTTTCCATAATTTCTATTTCGCCAGAGATTTAAAAAACTGATACAAAAGTCTTACGCCCGCCCCGGTACCATTTTTTCCTTTATAATGGTCCGGAGATTCCAGGTAAGCAGTACCCGCAATATCGAGATGTATCCAGGGATAGTCTGTAAACTGTTTTAAAAACATGCCCGCTGTAATGGCACCCGCCATACGCCCCCCAATATTTTTCAGGTCAGCAATGTCAGACTTTAGCTGATCTCGGTACTCATCCCACAACGGAAATTCAACAAGGCGCTCATAGGTTTGGTTTCCTGCTTCTTTCAGTGCCAGCATTTGTGCTTCATCCACATTGCCCATAACAGCCGCACCTTCTTTACCCAGGCTCATAACTGCTGCACCGGTTAGTGTTGCCAAATCTATCACCAGCTCAGGCTTATACTTTTTGGCATATACCAATGCATCGGCTAGTATGAGCCGCCCTTCAGCATCTGTATTGAGCACTTCTACCGTAGTACCATCAGATATGCTGATGACATCTCCTGGCGTTATTGCGTTTCCTCCGGGGCGGTTATCAGTTGCAGGAATCAAGCCTACCAGATACAGAGGCAGTTTGCTTTTTGCTACTGCTGTAAACAGTCCGGCAACCGCCGCGGCACCACCCATATCGGACTTCATGATCGTCATGGAACCTGAAGGCTTAAGGCTAAGACCGCCAGTATCATAAGTTACGCCTTTGCCTACCAACACATAAGGTTTTTTGTTGATGGCATTAGCTGGTTTGTACTCCAAAACATTAAAGGTAGGAGGGTCAACACTACCCGCATTAACCGCAAGCAGGCCTCCCATCTTTAGTGCCTTTATTTTATCCTTTCCAAGTACATCCACTTTGAAACCGGCATCTTTACCTGCCTTTTTTAATGATTTACCCAGTAATACAGCATTTAGTGCTATGGCAGGCTCATTTACCAGGTCACGGGCATAGCAGGTACCTGCTACCACATGTTCCAGTTCTTCTAGCTCTACTTTATCCAGCTTTGGGCTACACAGATAAAGTATTTCAAGAACTGCTCTGCTATCCTGAGTGCTTTTGTACTGATTAAACTGATATAGGGAGAGCAAGAGACCTTCCGCCACAGCCATAAGGTCGGTGGCATCTTCTTTATGGCTACTGTAAAGGTAAAGGCTGCTTAGCTTTTCGTTGCGAGCTGCCTGCGCTAGCTTATAACCTATCTTCCGAAAATGCTCCTTTTTTAGATGTCCAGATTTGGAGTGGGCTGGTGCTATCAAGTACAACATACGTTCGTACTGATTGATAGAAACCACTTCAGCATTCTCTTCCAGCTTACGCTTTACGTAAGCCTCTTCTTCCTGGTTTCGGCAGTAGCCTGAGGCATCATCTGGCTGCTGAAGTAATACGGCCAACGGCTTGTTTTTTTTTGTCTCTTTGGCCTGTTTTAGCTTTACTGACATAAAAAATCCCTTATTTTACGGCGCAATTTAACAATGCTTTTTTAATAAAGATGATTATTCAGCATCTTTCTCTCGGAGGCATTTTTTAGAACTAAACTGATAGAAATACTGTGGTCAGACCGAAGAAACACCTGGGGCAACACTTTTTAAAAGATAAGAACATAGCAGCTAAGATTGTGGACGGCCTGACATTGCACAGCGATTACCGGCAAGTGTTGGAAATAGGTCCTGGTACGGGGGTGCTTACCCAGTTTCTGGTGCAGGACGAACGTTTTACCACTTCTGTAATTGAGCTGGACAGTGAGTCTGTAGCCTACCTGCAAGAGCACTACCCCATGCTAAAGCCCCGCATTTTTTTTAAAGATTTTCTTAAAACAGATCTGGAGTCTCTGGTACAAACTCCTTTTGCCATAATTGGAAACTTTCCGTATAACATCTCGTCTCAAATCTTCTTCAAGATTCTGGACATTAAAAATGAGGTGCCAGAGGTAGTCTGCATGCTGCAAAAAGAAGTGGCAGACCGGCTCAAATCAGGCCCCGGAAGTAAGACCTACGGTATTCTTAGTGTGCTGCTGCAAGCTTACTATGATATTGACTATTTATTTACTGTAGAACCCGGTGTATTTAACCCTCCTCCCAAGGTACGCTCGGGGGTAATTCGTCTCCGGCGTAATGCTACCAAAGCTCTGGCCTGCGATGAAAAGCTGTTCCGCAGAGTGGTGAAACAAAGCTTTCAAACGCGCCGCAAGACCTTGCGCAACGCACTGAAACCTCTAAATTTGCCCGAAACAATTCGGCAGCTTAATACCTTAGATTTACGTGCAGAACAGTTATCAGTAAATGATTTTGTAGAACTCACGCTTAAAATAGAAGAGTCTTGGAAACAGGAGCCATAATGCATTTTGAAGTATCGCAGGAGTACCTGGAGTGGCTTAGAGAAGCCATCAGCCGGGACGAAATGCAGTCTGTCAGAGAGAGTATGCAGGATGCAAACCCTCCCGACATACTTACTGTGCTTTATGAGCTTAATACCGAAGAGTCCAAGTATGTGATCAAACTACTGGACGAGGAGCGTGCTGCCGATGTAATCATTGAAATTGAGGAAGAACAGCAAACAGCCTTTCTTAAAAATTTTCACTCCGGAGAAATTGCCCGCTTTATAGACTACCTGGACTCTGATGATGGCGCCGACATACTTAACCGCCTACCTATACAGACCCGAGAGAAGGTCATTGACAAGATGGAAAATGCTGAGAAAGCCCGTCATGTTAAAGACCTGATCCGCTATGAAGAAGACCATGCCGGGGGCCTTATGGCCAAAGAGCTTATTAAAGTAAATATTGACTGGACCGTACAGCAGTGTATAGAAGAAATTCGCAGGCAGGCAGAAAATGTAGAGAAAATTTACTCGGTATATGTAGTAGACAAACAAAACCATCTGATTGGTAAAGTCTCTCTAAAGAGGATTATCCTCTCTAACGATAATACCAGAGTCGCAGATATCTACGATGAAGAGGTCGTGTCTGTAGAAACTTATCTGGAAGAAGAGGAAGTTGCCGATATAATGCGCCGATACGACCTGGAAGCTATTCCGGTAGTAGATATTATGAACCGACTGGTAGGGCGAATTACCATTGATGATGTGGTAGACGTAATTACCGAAATGGCCGAGCAGGAACGTCAGATGATGTCCGGTATTTCTGAAGATGTGGAAGAACGAAGTGGCAGTGTTTGGCTACTCTCTCGGGCACGCTTACCCTGGCTGGTAATTGGTATGGTAGGTGGTCTGCTGGGTGCCCAGTTTATAGGAATCTTTGAAAAAGATATTGCCCTGGTACCTGCTATGGCCTTTTTTATTCCTCTTATTACTGCGACTGGCGGTAATGTAGGCATACAGTCCTCTTCGCTGGTGGTACAAAGTCTCGCTAATGCTTCGGTATTTAGCGATAGCCTGGCTAAAAGGTTAGGAAAGGTATTGCTGGTAGCGATTATAAACGGACTGGCACTGGCCGCCCTGGTTTTTGCCTTCAATCTCTTATTTGGAGAAAAACTGACCTTAGCAGCCGTCGTAGCCATCGCTCTTTTTAGTGTAGTACTCTTAGCCTCTCTTATGGGCACCATTACCCCGCTGATTCTTGACAAACTGGGAGTCAATCCGGCACTTGCCTCCGGTCCTTTTATCACCACGGCAAACGACCTGCTAGGGCTTGCTGTGTATTTTTCGGTAGCTCATATGCTATATGGCTTTTAGTGTTGCTCATCTTTAAGCAACTGCTGGTATTGTGCTACGATTGTTATAATTTTATCCGCGCATTCATTATTGTACACCCTTTATCAAATTCTTACTCATGAAAACCTGCCTCATTATTGATCTAATGCACGAAAGTATTACTCCTTTACTAGAGGAGGTTGGCTGGAAGGTAGATTACCGCCCTACGATCAACAGGCAGGAAATTATCCAAAGCATTCATAAGTACGAAGGACTGATTGTCAGAAGCAAAACTGCTATTGATCAAGAGATTATTGAGAAAGCTACTAAGCTGAAATGGATAGGCCGGGCTGGTGCGGGGCTGGACCAGTTGGATGTAGCTTTGCTGGAAGAGAAAAACATTGCTGTATTAAATGCGCCGGAAGGTAACCGAGATGCTCTGGGTGAGCATGCCATCACAATACTGCTTACACTGCTTAACAAAGTACACACCGCTGACCGGGAGGTAAGACAGGCTAAGTGGGACCGGGAAGGTAATCGTGGAGTAGAGCTTATGGGCAAAACTGTAGGAATTATTGGCTACGGCTTTATGGGGCAGGCTTTTGCGCGTCGTTTACAGGGCTTTGGCGTACAGGTGCTGGCGTACGACAAATATAAAACTGCTTATGGAGATGCGTTTGCACAAGAGGCCAGCTTGGCTCAAATATTTGAACAGGCTGATATTTTAAGCTTGCACGTTCCCCTTACTGATGAAACTCACTTTATGATTACTCACGAGTTTCTTCAGAATTTTAAAAAAGATATATTTTTTCTTAACACTGCCCGTGGTAAAAATGTTAGCTTAAAAACTTTAAGCGAGGCTTTGGCATCAGGTAAACTAAAAGGCGCGGCATTAGACGTGCTGGAAAATGAAAAAATAGGCAAACTTACTACTGATCAACAGTACTATTTTGATCAACTGATAAACTCAGATAGAGTGGTCTTTACACCGCATGTGGGAGGGTGGACTTTTGAATCATATGAGAAGATCAATCAGACTTTGGTAAGCAAAATCAAAGCATTGGACTGAGATATGTAGCATGTGATTTTTGCCTGCATTTCAAAACTGAATTCCTGAGCCCGGATGTTAAATTGCAAGCTAATTGGTTGGCACCAGTATGAAACAGTCAGGATTTTTCAAGCAAATATCAGAAAGATACAGATCGCTCATAGAGCGCCCTGTTACTATATCGCTGCTGGTGCTGTTGGTATTGGCTGTGCCAGTACTTTGGCTTAGCTATGGGTATTACCAGAGCGAATTCCATAACTTCTGGGGACAGGTACTGGCAGAGGCCCACGGAATGCTTTTTGATATTGCCGTGATCGGTATTTTAATTTACTGGCTTAATGAAAGAGGACAAAAAAGCCAGGCTATCCGTACCTACAAAGACGAAATTGAGGATTTCCGTACCTGGAAATCAGAAGAGGCGGCTTTTCGTACAGTGGGTAATATCAAGAGGCTTAACAGAGAGAAAATTTACAGCATCAATCTGGTAGAGTGCTACCTTACCCGTACCAACCTTAGCCATGTCATCCTTAAAGAGGCAAATCTCAACAATGCCAATGTTACCTACGCCAATCTGGTACAGTGTAATCTGGAAGCTGCTCGCCTGAACCAGACCAACTTTGATGGTTCCAGCCTAAATCAGGCTATTCTTACTCATGCTTATGCGAGTGGCTCATCTTTTAAAAACGCTTACCTAATTAAGGCTAATCTGCAATCTGCTTTCTTAATTAAGTCAGACTTTGAAAATGCTTTTATGATGGAAGCAGACCTAAAAGGTGCGTATGTGGTAGGTGCCAGTTTCAAAAACGCCAACCTATACAAAGCCGACCTAAGGGGAGTAGATGGCCTGACACTTGAGCAGCTTACAGAAGCTAAAACGCTGCATCAGGCTAAACTAGATGATGGCCTTATGGCGCAAATAAGCGAGCAGCACGGCGAACTACTTCTGCGTTAACCTTTTACTTTCTCAGCACTTGCATAATGTCCTTTTGAAGTTGGTAATCTCCTTCTTTCATTTCAGCTTCTGCTTTTTTTTGCGCATTTGTATTATTTTCCCACACCCCTAATACCCACTGAGCATGAGGAGTAGTGGCACTTTGTAGTTTTCTTAATACCTCATCCAGTTGATTCTGCCCACCGGCTCTATGCAGCGCTTCCAGCACCAATATTGAATTTATATTTGGTTTAATATCTTGACCTTCAAAATCTCTAATCAATCTTTGGAGTGCCTCTTTAGATTTTTCTGGCTTACCAACTTTGTGATAAAGGTGCGACAGAAGTAAATACTGTTTAGTATTGTCTGGCTGATAGGGCTTACCTACTCCCAGATTTTCGGGCCAAAGCAGTGAGGCTTCTACCGCTTCAATAGCTTGGGTATATCTCTTTTTTTCTACCTGCTGTAGGGCAACATAAAGATGAGCTTTTTCATAAATCGCTCTTCCTTCAGAAGCTCCCTCGTAAGGCAATACATTAAGTTGAGCTAGCAGTTTGGTGCTGGCAGTATATTGCTCAGTGTTTAATAGCGCCTGGGCATAATCCATTCCTATAACGTAATTATCCGGAAACTTACGATATGCCTGCTTTGCTATTGCCAAAGCTTTTTTATGCTGCTCTCCCTGATTCAGATACTGAAACAACTGGTGCCAGCTATTCCAGAGCTTATCATTCTGGGCTATGGCTTTTCTCAGATCATTTTCCTGATCAACACCTTCCAACTCATGTAGTAAGACAGCCCTACTTAAATAGAAAGGGGCAAAACCTGCCTGCTCTCCTACTGCCCTGAAAAGCTCTGCTGATTTCTCTTTTTGGTTTTTTGCCCAATAATTTAAAGCCAGATAGTAGTTTAGCTTCCAGTGTGGTTGCTGACCAGCAGCCCACTTTAGTGCTATAAGGCTCTCAGAGCGATAAGGGGCTACCATATCTGCCTCCTGACTTATGGCACTTTCTAAAAACTTACTGCTTTGGATTTCATCTTCACGATGCAGGTAAGCAAGCCATATGCTAATTAGTGCCTGAGCAGGCCCCTCCTGAAGTACCGCAATAGCCTCTTCTTCTCGTTGCATCTTCAAATAAGTAGAAGCAGTTTCCAGATAGCTTTGCTCCGGGAACTCACTGCGGATACCTGCTTTAAAAATCTGTAGATTTTCATTAGTAGTGTGAAGCAGGTACTGCTCAAATTTGGCAAAATGGTTTAGAGGGTCCAGGTCTAGAATTCGGGAAATTACTTTTTCGGCTTCGTTCGTTTGCTCAGACTTACGATAAGCTACCGCCAGTGCCTGTAGCGCATTTATATTATAAGTATTATAATCAAGTGCCAGCTGAGCATAGTGTTTTGCCAGAGACCAGTCTTCTACTTGCAGATAAATTTCTGCCATTTGTGTATATGCAGCGGAGCGGTACTCCATAGAGCGAGCTGCCCAGCCTAGAGTTTCAAGAGCGTTAAACTGATCACCTAATTTCTGATAGATAATGCCCGCCAGGTAGTTGGCATCAAAGTCATAAGTATCTGCTTTCAAAACAAAGTTGACCTGCTCTAGAGCCTGCTCATACAGTGCATATTTGTAATATATTTTTGCAAGCGAAAGGCGAGCTGCCATTAATGCTGGTTCCTTTTTAAGCGCAGCTTCCAGCTTCTCTTTTGCCGAAACATAGTTTCTATTTTTGACCATTTCCTGTCCTTCTGCCAGCAAACGCATAGCTTCAGTAGGCTGAGGTAGATCTGAGCTTTCAAAAGGCCTTTTTAGCTTTTGAGCCTCTTCTACTTCCGTTGAATAGATGAGTTCGTCTCCGAGATTAATTTTTAGCTTTTTATACCCTTCCTTCAGGCTTAACTCATGTTGGTATACTTCTGTAGGCTGTAAAGTTATTAAGTGCTGGTAAACTGGTTCATCATCTACCAAAAGCTTCAGGCTATCGTTTACATGACGAAAGGCATTAAAGCCCAGTTTCAGTTTTCCATTGTTCTGCTTCAGGTGTACAGCTCCTGATGGTGATACCTCACTAATACCGCCAATCTCTTTTACCGGAAACCAAAGCTCCTCCCACTTATCGCTAACATAAGGCCCAAAGTCTACTTCACTTATAGGGTTGTTAGATGCGGCAGGTGCAAACTGATTTAAGAGTCGCCCAGCCTGAAATTCTATATACTGCCCATCGGTATCCGTAAGCAGGTCTTCCCAAATACCACCTGAACGAGAAAGTGCCCAGATCCAGAGTTTCTGACCTGGCATCTCATTATGCAGTGACCAATGTCCAAAACCAAAATTTTTGTTGTGCCAGTACCCTCCAAAAAAATCGTGATACTGACCCACAATATGATATGATTTATTGCTGCCAAAATTATTTTCCTGATAAAGAGAAAGCTTTCTTCCTTCAGTATCTATAGGCCAGGGGTGCACATCTCCCGAATGTCCCAGATATGCATTACCCGGATAAAATAGTTCCAGATCTGATGAGGCAAGGGCAGCGGCGGTCATCCAGTTGTAGTAAGCCTGATGCTCAGGGGTAGGATTATACCATAAAGTCTCCGTTTTGAAGTATGCTTTGTCTGCTGGGAGAATAATTTTAACTCTCCACTGGGTACGAGAGGGTAAATCAATACTACCCACCGTGCAGCTAACACTACCATCTGCGTGCTCTTCCATATGGTAATCTACTGCCGATGCAGTAGACGGCGCATGACCAATAATGCCAAAATTAAACTCAATACCTCCTGAAGTCCAGGGTCCACGCATAGCGATGTTTCTGAACTTCATCACTTCATTCCTGTAAATAAATTCCTCTCCACTGCCCTTTTCTATTGCTCCCCAGATTTTACCCCCTGCTTGGGGTAGTAGTTGTACTTTGATATACTCATTTTCTAAAGTAATCACCTTCCATTCCTTATCTTCCCCTTCGTTGCTATAGCCAGTATATTGGTGGTACGGATATATTTTAGGGTTAAAAGCCAGAGAAGGTAGTGGGTTGGGCGTAGAGTAGTCATATGTTTTTATCATGACCTCCTCTTCGCTAATACTAGCCGTTTGGGCTTTAAGGCTAACTACCTGAGCCAATAACAGACTAAGAGTGAGGTAGGTAAATCTACAGATTTTCCCAGAGAATGGATAAAAACACATACTGAGTAGCATTATAAGTATTTGTATATCAATTTGTTGGAAAGGATCAGACTAGAGTGTCTGATAGTAAAATATTTTAATCTAGCCGAGCGTTTATGACAGTAACATTATCCCAGATTGCCTGATTTGCTTTGATAAAACGTTGGTGAGCGGGATGCTCAAAGTATATCTTGATATCTTCTTCAGAAGAAAAGGTACTGTAGTGCAGCACATCAAAGTCAGCAGTACTTTCATAATCTACCGGAAAGGTGCTTCCTGCACGATAAGAAAGAATCTGTGGAATAGAGTCGCTAAGTGCTTCAAAATACCGCATATGTTGATTTATGGCTTCTTTGGTAGCCCCTTCCTTAAATTTAAAAGCTACAATCCGCTGAATGGCAGGTTCCTCTTCCTCCATAGCGGGAGTAACTTTGGGGTTAGATTCTACCCTGGTGGCCTTTTCTCCCTCCTGCTGGTTTTGACAAGCCCCGAGAATTAGCAAAAAAATAAGAGCAGCAATATTTCTGAACATAAAAATTAAGGCTGGTTAATAATGTATGGTTGAAGGTATTTATGCCTTCTAATGTTTGTCAAGTAATGAGCTTAGTTTACAATATTTTTTACGGCAATCATAAGACATTGCACATCTATTTAGTACTCATATGGCTTTTATCTACATTTTAGCGCAGAAACTTACCTAAACAGAATGGTGCTTGTATACGTACATAATATTTAAATCAAGGTAATACCAACGTTTAAACCCTCAGCTAATCGTAATATTTTTATATTTATTTGATTAATAGTATAACTTTTTATTGCTACACTTCGTAAATATTACTATTTTTATATAAAATTACATAAATAAGATTTTTTAAGCTATTACCTAAAAAGTTGTGAGATATGAGTACAAGATCTGCTTTGGAATTAAAAATCAGAATTACCTTACTTTTATTATTGTGGGCCGCAATTTGCCTTACTACTTATTCTGAGCGTTCAACACTTTTGAATAGTAAATTGAAAGAAAAAACAAGTTCGGCGATTATTGAATTGCCCGATTACCTTCTGGATTGGGATAAACTGAATAATTAATTCAGTTTATCCAGTATCTTTTTCAGCCGTATAATTGACTGTACCATTGCACGAACGGTATGGTAGTTTACTTTCCAGGAGTGGCTCATATGAGTCCAGATAGGCTCACCTTCCCTACTTAGCAAAGGCCACCACTCTCCCACTTCATGATGTATCATTTTGCCGAATACAAAGCGATGCACATTTTCATACACTTTCAGATATTTATCTTCGCCAAAAGTAAGGTAAGCCTGTAGCATTCCAATAAGAACTTCTGCCTGCTGCCAAAACTCTTTTTCTTGGTCATATACTTCACCAGCGTGTGAACCCTCTACATATACGCCCCCATACTTTTCGTCTATACCATGAGCCAGCGCATGATCGTAGGAAGCTCTAATGACTTCTGTATATTCTTCTTTTTCCGTTTTTAAGATCTGTAAAGCATGAGTAAAAAGCCATGCAAACTCCACATTATGGCCGTAACTGGTATTATCATCTGCCTGCTTTTTTGCTCCTTCTTCCGTAAACCTATCCCAGCCCCATACAATATCAAATTTAATTTGGGGTGCTATGCTCCAGTCTTCATAAAATTGAGGAATACCGGTTTTGTACTTAGGGTGTAAAATTCGCTTAAGCATAATATGAATTACCTCTTCCAGCTTACGGCGGTGTATAGGCAACTGACTACATTCATATAAACTGGTAAATGCTTCCATCAAATGCATGTGTACATCCAGCGTTTTACGGTCGCCTCCTGCTGAGCCAGGCCCTTTAAGTTGCCAGTTTCGTTCAAACATCTCAAAATACCCGCCATACATAGTATCAGCGCAGTATTTTTGTATAAGGTCAAATACTTTGCAGGCATATTCCAAACCTATGGCATCCCCTGAAGCTAAGGTATATTCGCAAAGACTATATATAGCAAAGCTATGTCCGTACAGCACTTTTTCGTCTATCGTCACATTTGCTTCGCGATCCAACAGCCAGTAAAACCCACCATACTCACGGTCCCACATGTGGTTAATTAAGAAGTCTACCCCATGCCTGGCGTACTCCAGGCACTTACCCTCTCCATAACCAGCACGGTGAGCAGAAGCGAAAGTATAGACACAGCGAGTTTGTGCTATCAAAGATTTTTCATTAGTACCTGAGTCTTTACCATCTTGATCAAAATGTGTGATAAAGCCACCGTATTTTTCGTCTTTGCTACGGTTAAGCCAGAAGGGAAGAAGCTCTTGCTTAAGGTGTAACTCCGCTTCCTGCAAAAATGAATTCAATTGCTGTGTATTCATGTATTTTAGGTTGTTAGTAGTTATTAAAGCTAAGCGAATGGCAAAAGAAAACCAATGAGAGTTTATGCAAAAATGCTATTTGAGCAAACTATTCTGTAAATTGAGATCACACACGACCTAAAAGATAACAACATGAAAAAGCTACTCTACACTACCACTATACTTTTTGTAGCCTTCGTCTTTATCCAGAATATTCAGCATGAATCTGAACCCACTATACTTGCCGCTGCACAAAGCTTTTTGGCAACTTTGGATGAACACCAGCAAAATGATGTAATCTTTAAGTTTTCGGACGAAGAACGTTTTAACTGGAACTACACTCCCGTTTCTAGAAAAGGCCTCCCCATTAAGGATATGAAGCAGGTACAAAGAGAAGCTGCTTTTACACTAATGCGTGCATCGCTTAGCGAGCAAGGCTACGAAAAAGCTCAAAATGTTAGAAAACTAGAAGAAATACTGCGTAGCGTAGAGGGAAGGGGATCTGATGATAGTTATCGTGACCCCAATAATTACTACTTTTCTATTTTTGGCAAACCTGTACAAGATGAAGTCTGGGGATGGCGCTTTGAGGGCCACCATATTTCGCTGAATTTTTCGTCTGTCAGTGACGAAATTGTATCCGTTACACCTACTTTTTTTGGGGCTAACCCTGCCAGAGTTCCTTCTGGTCCACACAAAGGATGGAGAATACTTAAACCGGAAGAAGACCTCGCCCGTACCTTCATTAATTCATTAAGCGAACCACAACGCCAAGAGGCAGTTATTGCAGAACAAGCCTACCCAGATATAGTCACAGGAAACAATGAAAAAGCTACCTTAGACAAGGCTGAAGGTATTGTTTTTACTTCTCTCAACAACAATCAGCAGCATCAACTGATGGGTTTAATTAAGCTTTATTATAGAGTCCACCTACCCCAAATAGCAGAGCAATACTTATCAACTATCAATGCGGAGAAAGATGAAGTCTATTTTGCCTGGGCAGGAAGTATTGAGCCGGGAGCAAAGCACTATTACCGAATCCATGGACCAAGTTTTGTACTGGAATACGATAACACACAAAATAATGCTAACCATATACACACAGTTATTCGCGATCTGAGAAATGATTTTGGTGGAAACACCCTCAAATCTCATTACGAGGAAGCTCACAAATAAAATACTGAAACTCACTAACATCTCTATATTATGTAAGGTATAAGCAGTTTTGTTAAAATAAGAATAGGGGCTATCTCTAATTTTGTTGGAAGCAATAAGATTAGCCCTATGTTTAAAAACTTACTCTATACCTCACTATTATTTCTTTTTGTAATTAGCTGTAAAGAAGAAACTTTAGTAGAAGAACTCAACAAACCAATCAAGAATGTAGATATCTCTGGCTATGTACAAAAGGGGCCGTTCATTAACGGAACCACTTTAATTATCACAGAGTTGGATGACTCGCTGGCCGCTACCGGTAAAACTTTTACTACCCAGATCACTGATAACCGTGGTTCTTTCTTCATCAAAACCAGTCAACTGGACTATACTAACCTCCAACTGATTGCTACTGGATTTTATTATGATGAAGTTAAAGGTGAAAAATCTGCCGCACAACTCACGCTCTATGCGCTGGCCAATGTCTCTACCGATATCAGAATCAATGTCAATATTCTCTCCCATCTGGAAAAAGACCGGGTACTTTTTCTTATCAATCAGGGCAAAGGTTTTCTGGAAGCCAAAGCACAAGCTCAATCGGAAATTTTAGCCATTTTCGGCATTGTAAAAGAAGATATGCAACATTCCGAACTGCTGGATATCTCGCAGGCAGGTGAAGACAATGCTATCCTACTGGCCATTTCAGCTATTCTTCAGGGAGAGAATACAGTTGCACAGCTTTCAGAACTGCTGGCAGATATTAGCACAGATCTGAGAGAAGATGGAGTTGTAAACTCTAATAAAATAAAAGGCGCGCTTAAGCATAATGCTATTAATCTTGACCTACTGGCTATCCGTCAACATCTGGTAGAAAGATACGCAGAACTGGGTGTAGAAGCCAGCATCGCCAATTTCGAACAGTACGTAGACAGTGATGGTGATGGAATACTGAACAAAGATGATGATAATACACCCGATGAATTTGTCTTTGCAGCTGTAGAAAATGCGGAGCGTAATACAACTTATCTCTCTGAAAAGGTTACTATAAGCGGATTGCCTTTTCCTGCCATCGCCCAAGTTAACGAAGGTGAGTTGCTTTTAAATGGTGAAAGTGTAGGCCAGGACACGGCTTATGTAAGTGATGGTGATGAATTGCAAATTAAATTAAACTCTCCTTTAAATTGGAGTGGACAGCTTTCCGCTTTACTAACCATAGGTGACTATCAAACACCTTTTTCTGTCACTAATCAGACTTACCCTTGGGCTACAGCTATTTCTGGCTATCTGCAAGTTGGGCCTTTTTCCAATGGGGCTTCATTCACTTTAACACAACTGGATTCCGGTCTGAACAAAACTGAGAAAAGCTTTAGCGCACAGACCAGCAATAGCCAGGGTGCTTATCAAAAGGGAGAAATAGAAGTAGATTACCCCTGGACAATAGCCGAAACCAAAGGCTATTACTATGATTTCATCAACGAGCAGACTTCAGAAAGTGAACTACAGCTCACTGCTTATACTGACCTCTCAGCCAACGACAAAATCAATGTTAATGTACTAACCTACCTAGAAGCTCCGAGGGTAAAATATCTGGTAAATTCCGGGCTAAGCTTTGCGGATGCTAAGCAGCAAGCACAGCAAGAAGTGCTGGCAGTATTTGAAATACAGGATGATATTACTACGCTTTCTGAGCATTTTGACATTACACAGAATAATGCAGAAGGAGCGATACTGCTAGCCATCTCAGCCATTCTTCAGGGCTACGAAAGTACCGGAACTTTACAGGAATTACTTAGAAACATCAGCGAAGATCTGGAAACTGACGGCACACTGGACAATCCGGTATTAGGTTCAGCTTTGATTAATAATGCTTTTTATCTGGATCTGGCTGCCATTCGTACAACAGTCATATCCAAGTACAAAGAGCTCGGTAAGACCATTACTCTAGCTGATTTTGAAAAATACGTGAAGGCTTTTAAGGAGAAAACTATCTATAAATTAACAAACTTAATTACCTATCCTACATCTGGCTTTTATGGCACTAATATTCTGACTGAAAAAAATAGTAACTTCAATATGAATTCAGATTATAGTATGGCTGCTAACCTACCAAAGGGAGCACAACTTAAAGTAATTATACGTGGTGGAGAAACTAGTTACTCTTTATCCACTGAAATAAATTGGAAATGGGTTCAGAAAGAGTCTTCCAATAACTGTTCGGTATTCATAACGACAAGTTCAGGGGAAGCAGCAGACATTCAAATAAGGTTTATTACGTTCACTAACAGTCCCAGTAATAGTACAAGAGTTATGGAGTATTATTTGAACGGTGAAGACGATCCTTTTCAGGTTAAAAAAATTACATTCATCCCATAGCTATTATAACTGTACCCCCTTACATAATACAATATAAAAAAACACTACTTTATATATCTCTCATGCTATTTGTTTTCTTCAGCTGCCGCGAGGACAAGGAAGTTATTGATGCTCCTGCGGTAGCAGTGGATTCTAAGTTTACAGTTGATCTATCCGGCTATGTACAAAAGGGGCCGTTCATCAATGGTACCGCTATTACAGTGTCTGAACTGGATAGCAACCTCACTGCTACCGGTAAGAATTTCACGACCCAGATTGAGGATAATAAAGGAGCATTCAGCTTGAAAGGCATTCAACTGCAATACAATTTTGTACAGTTACAAGCGGATGGTTTCTATTTTGATGAAGTAAAAGGTGAAAAGTCTGCGGCTCATCTTACCCTATTTGCGCTCTCCGATGTAGAAGATATCACAAGCATCAATGTTAACCTACTCTCTCACACGGAAAGAACGAGAGTGATATATCGGAGGTGTGATTACATCTAACAAAAAAAATAAATTTTGGCAGTACAAGCCTGAAATGGATACCTGGATGCAAATGAAAGATTTTCCAGGCTACAATAATGGATTTAGTATAGAATTTTCAATTAACGGAAAGGGTTACGTAGGCAGAGCTCAGACCTATAAAGACAAAGGGGGAAAGGACTTCCTCTACGCATACGATCCGAATTATAATGAGTGGTCAGTAGTTGATGGAATACACATTTATGAGAACTGCACCGAGACCGCGACTTATACTCACGGTTATATGTTGCTAAATAAAGAACTTTACGAATTCACCCCACCTCAGGAGTAGGCTAAGAGCCTACTTCTGCCTGAAGAATATTCTGATTGGCACTCCTTCAAAGTCAAAATGAGAACGTATTTTATTTTCCAGATACCTTTTATAGGCGGCTTTAACCAGCTTGGGGTGGTTACAAAAGAACGCAAACGTAGGGGTCTGGGTAGGAAGCTGAGTAATGTATTTGATCTTGATATATTTACCTTTGACTGAGGGCGGCGGATAGTGTTCTATATCTTTCCCCAGTACTTCGTTAAGTTTAGAAGTGCTGATACGCCGCTTTCGGTTTTCGTAAATTTCTGATGCTTTTTCTATAGCCTGAAAAACTCTCTGCTTTTTCACCATAGACGTAAACACTATTGGAATGTAATTGTATTCTCCCAAACGTGCTTCTATCTGCTTTTTGTACTCTAATGCAGTACTGGTATCTTTCTCAATAAGGTCCCATTTATTTACCAGAATCAGCACCCCTTTTTTGTGCTTGTCTGCCAGATGTACAATATTGATATCCTGGGCTTCCATTCCTCGCTGTGCATCCAGAATGATAATGCAGATATCGCTTTCCTCCAGGGCCTGTACGCTACGGATAGTAGAGTAAAACTCAATATTATCGGAAATCTTTGCTTTCTTTCTTAGGCCTGCTGTATCTATCAGAATAAAATCTTTACCGTACAGATTGTATCGAGAATGCAGGGCATCGCGTGTAGTACCGGCTATGTCAGTAACGATGCTCCGCTCCTGACCGAGCAATACATTCAGGAAAGAAGACTTACCTACATTGGGTCTTCCCAAGATAGCCAGTTTAGGCACTCCTGCCTCGGGGTCTTCATCATCATCTTCTGGAAAGTGTGCCACTACAGCATCCAGAAGATCACCTGTACCAGAACCACTTACTGAAGATATAGGGAATACCTCTCCTAAACCTAGCCCGTAAAACTCCGAAGCCATAAATGATCGCTCATGGTTATCTGCCTTATTAGCCACAATAAAAAGGGGTTTTTGTGTACCTCTAAGAATGTTAGCAAAGTTCTGATCCAGATCTGTTATTCCAGTTTCACAATCAACCATAAATAGTATAACAGAAGCTTCATCTATTGCCAATTGTACCTGCGCACGTATGGCCTCTTCAAAAATATCATCTGAATTGGCTACATAGCCCCCAGTGTCAATCACTGTAAAATGTAAACCAGTCCATTCGCCATATCCGTAATGACGATCTCTGGTTACGCCACTTACATCGTCCATGATGGCCTTCCGCTGTTCAATCAAACGGTTAAACAGGGTGGATTTGCCAACATTTGGCCTTCCTACTATCGCAACTATATTTGACACTTGATATTTGTTAAAGAGTTGATTGAAAAACTAATGAATACGTAAACAGCAGCAGCACTGTTATTAATGATAGCCAAAATTATGAAGTTTCGCCTGCTTTTTTCGCCAATCAGGAGAAACTTTTACAAACTGCTCCAGATACACCTGCTTATCAAAGAATTTTTCTAGTTCGGCACGGGCCTCTATACCTACTTTTTTAATAGCTTCTCCGCCCTTACCTATCAGTATACCCCGTTGACTTTTGCGCTCAACAAAAATCTCACTACGCATACGAATAATTTTTTCATCTTCTTTGAACTCTGTTATAACCACTTCGCAGCTATAAGGCACTTCTTTTTTGTAGTTCTTAAATATTTTTTCGCGTATAATTTCAGCAGCAAAGAAACGTTCAGGTTTGTCAGTTAGTTCGTCTTTGGGGAAATAAGGTGGATGCTCAGGAATACGTCTCAAAATGGCTTCAAAAACCGCACTGATATTCAAACCATCAAGTGCAGAAATTAATATGGACTCTTCAGGTTGAAGAATCTCCTGCCAATAAGCCATCTTATCTTCTGCCTGAGAGCCTTTAGCCAGATCTATCTTGTTCATCACCAGAATTACCGGAACACCCGACTGCTTTAACTTTTCAATATGTTCTTCCTCCTGATATTTTTCATACAGGTCAGTTACAAAAAGTATCACATCTGCATCCTCCAAAGCTACATTTACAAATCGCATCATGGATTGGTGCAACTCATACTCTGGCTTGAGTATACCAGGCGTATCGGAATAGACTACCTGAAAATCCTCACCGTTAATAATACCCATAATACGATGCCGGGTTGTTTGTGCTTTAGATGTGATGATAGACAACCGCTCCCCTACCAATTGGTTCATTAGTGTAGATTTGCCCACATTTGGCTTTCCTACTATGCTAACAAAACCGGCTTTGTGTACTTTTTCTTCCATACTGAAAATATTTTTGCAAAGATATTTGATTTTTAATCAAAACCACCTACTTTTGTATCCTCATAAGCGGAAAAGACGTTTAAAAATATATATCGCGGGGTGGAGCAGTTGGTAGCTCGTCGGGCTCATAACCCGAAGGTCACAGGTTCGAGTCCTGTCCCCGCTACTTATTTAACCTGAAGTAAATACTTCAGGTTTTTTTATGTCCATGCTTTTCTGTACTCCCTGTGTATTAGCAAGCCCAAAAACCAAGCACATTTTCGGTTTATAAATTCTGACAAGTATTATAGCTCGTTTGCTTTTCTATTGCTTTTAGAATAAAAATATCTTTTACAGAAGATTAATAAAGGAAAAACAAAGTACGAGTGTCATGCAACCTCCTCCAACTGTAATTTTGCATTTTCAGGCATTCTAAGCATCTTATGCTAAAACTACAGTTTTGAGTAAACTAAGCTGACTATGCACTGGAACCACCTGTATTCTCCTATTCGTCTTGGTATAGAAGAGCGCGACACCGTTCATGATATGATACGTAATCCTTATCAGCAGGATTATGACCGACTCATATTTTCATCTCCTTTCCGCAGGCTACAAAATAAGACCCAGGTATTTCCTCTTCCCGGAAGTGTTTTTGTCCATAACCGACTTACACATAGCCTGGAAGTAGCCTGTGTTGGCCGTTCGCTGGGTAATATTATAGGGCATCGTATTGCAGATGAACATGCGGAGGAAGACACAATGTTTGCACACTTTTATCGTAACGAAATGGGTTCGGTAATTAGTGCCGCTTGCATTGCCCACGATATTGGAAACCCACCTTTTGGCCATTCCGGAGAGAAAGCAATTTCTACTTACTTTAATGAGTTAGCAGGAGAATTAAGGCAAGAGTTGGAAGGGCAACTAAATATGAGCCAGTGGAAAGACCTTACAAATTTTGAGGGTAATGCCAATGGACTCCGCCTCCTTACCCATCAGTTTAAAGAAAGAAGTGTGGGTGGCCTGCGACTAACTTACACTACTCTGGCTGCTATGGTAAAATACCCTTGTGAGTCGGCTATTGGCCTAAATAAAGAGCTAAAAAGTAGAAATAAATTTGGCTTCTTCCACTCAGAAATTAATACCTACAAAAAAATTGCTGAAGCCTTACAGCTTGAACCTACCTCTGACCAGCCTTTAGCCTATGTACGACACCCTTTTGTATACCTTGTTGAAGCTGCTGATGATATTTGCTATCAGGTAATTGACTGGGAAGACGCTCATCGTCTGAAAATTATTAGTACTGAAGAAGCGCACCAGCAACTCTTGGAATTTTTTGGAGATCAGCCCCAGCAATACAAAAAGTACAGAAGTAATGCACTTAAAATCAAAGACCTTAATGAGCGTATAGGCTACCTAAGAGCCATAACGATAAACCGCCTGGTTAATGAATGTGCCGATATTTTCTGGCGAAACAGAGATGCCATTCTGGCTGGAAAGTATGAAAAAAGCCTGCTTGAAGAGTTGAGCGGCACTCTGGCAGAAGCTTTTCGCGCATTACAGGCTCAATCTGTAGAGCGCATTTACAACTACCGCCCCGTAGTAGAAATAGAGCTTGCGGGATACAAAATTCTTGGAGGGTTACTGGAAGAATTTGTACCTGCGGTGCTAGGTATGAAAGGCCATCAGAGCAAAAAGCTTCTAAGGTTATTACCTTTGCAATTTCAGCCCTCGCATGAGGTTAGCTTGTACGAAAAGGTACAATTGGTTGTAGATTTTATCTCTGGGATGACTGACCTCTATGCCGTAGATCTTTTCCGGCATATCAAAGGAATATCGCTACCGGAGTTACATTAGTAAACATTTATGAGTGAACAGCTATTTTAGGTATATGCCTAAAAACGAAGCGTTTAACATAGAAAAAGCATTTGTATTACTTAGAAAAGAAGTGAAAGACCTTCCGAAGGCCGCTCTTTTTGACCTTTATGATCAGGGTTACACCTCACTATTTGAGCAGCTGGTTGCCTGCATAATTTCTATCCGTACTTATGATGAAGTGACAGTACCTACAGCTCTTAAATTGTTTGAGCAAGCCCGTACGCCAGAAGAAATAAGCAAACTCAGCAAGGCCCAAATTGATAGGCTTATTAAGGGCTGTACCTTTTATGAGAGCAAATCGCGACAGATTTTAGCTATTGCCAAAACGATTATAGATGAGTACCAAGGAGATTTACCAGCAGACTTTGACACCTTGCTAAATTTTAAAGGAGTAGGACCTAAATGCGCAAATCTGGCATTGGGTATAGCATGCCGACAGATGCGGATTGGAGTAGATGTTCATGTACATAGAGTATGCAATCGGTGGGGCTATATAGAGGCAAATTCTCCAGAAAAAAGCGTGTTCGCTCTACAGCAAAAATTACCAGAAAAATACAGTGTAGAAATCAACCGCCTGCTTGTACCTTTTGGGAAACATGTTTGCAGAGGAACAGTACCTCTCTGCTCTCAGTGTACCCTAAACAGTATGTGTGAGCAGAGAGGCGTTAAAAAGTACCAGTAGTTAGTCCAGTAAGTAGATTTATTGAAGACAGCCAGAAGGTAAACTGCTGTTAACTTGAGGGCAACACACTGGTTTTTGTTTCCGTAGGGAAGTTTGAAGGTACTTTTATTGTGACTTTGTCTGTAGCCATCCATTCTACTGAACGATTAAGCAATGTACGGAAGCCTACACAGCGAAAAGCAGTATCTTCTTTTTGAGTAGGCCACAAATGACCGGGCAAAAACGTCATCACTTTACCCTTACCATAAGGAATCCACCAAACCATTGGCTCATGTTTGCCAGTACCACCGCTCTCTTCCGTAGAGTAAGCTGAAGCAATAATATTCATATTCTCTGCTGGTCCTCGCTGGCCATGATACAACTCATCATGAGCATGCAACCAGGTAGTAGGCAAGCCTTTCATAATAGGGTTGCTGGCATCACGAGTAGTGATAGTCCAATCGTGTACTCTTCCGTGGCTGGCATTAGGCCCCTCACCGGCGGGTACTTTTACTACAGTACCATCTTCCTCTAAATAGATACGTGTACCCCCATCCTTGTTTCTCCAAAGCAGACCTACCATCTTTTCATATTCTTCCCAACCTTCAAAAGGATTGTTGGCTGCGTGTATCATCAGTGCACGCCCCCCCTTACTAATATAGCTTTCAAAGTTATTGCGAATAGGCTCTGGCCACATTTCCCCATTGTAGTTGCTAAGAATTACATCATACTCACTAAAATCTGGCTGCCAAGTAACCCACTCCGCTTCTTTAGCCCCTGGTGCAGGAGACATAGAAAGTGTAATGTCAAACTTTCCGCTCTCCTCTAATATATCTTCTATTAAAGGGGTGGTCCTTCTCCAGGTATGATTGTTCTGTCCGGTAAGAATCAGCACTTTAGGCTTATTTTTTCTGGCGGTTGTAAACTGAAAAAATGGAGCTGAAGCGGCAGATATTCCCATCAGCTGAATAAATTGACGGCGTGTAGTATTTTTCATAAGAGTACTAGAGTTGCACAAGCGTACAAATTATAGCACGTAACTGAGTTTTACAACCCTGACATCCTACTTAGTAACAAACTCCTGAAAACGAATTTTCAGAGATTTGTACTGTAGCGAAAATTCTTCCATCTCCCCTTTTACGATATGGTGCTCCTCATCCGTAATTACATGATTTTTAGTACGGTTAGCCAGCTCTAGTTTTTGATACAGCCTGGCTTCGTGTGCATATACCTTGTGCCTGAAATCATCTATTTTCGCTAAAATTTTAATCCACTGTTCTTTAAAATATTTGGATTCTTCTTTATCCTCCTGTTCTGTAATGTGTGGATTTCTTTTTGCCAACTGATGCTGAAAGTACTTAATTTCATCCTGATAAAGGTCAAATTCATTTAACCAATGGCGATGTTCATTATGTAAATGTACTAGGTTCTTATAAGGCATATCATTTGTATTTATAGTATAAGAGGTTCATTTTCATGCTATACAAGCAGTCACGAAATATGCTTACTACCAAACTGTTTCTGCTTCATTACTTACTATTTTACAGAGGTGCTGGAAGCAGCTGATGCTCCCTAAGTAAAGGTTTTAGCTTTCTTCTGAAGTTGATTTGTTGCCCGGAATTAGGAAACTCAATCATGTCATCGTGTATCACCTGAAAGCCGCTTGCCTTCAAAGCCTCACCTATTGCTTTATACACTACTGCGGAAATGAGTACAATCGGTGTGTTGGGTCTCGCTATGTGCAGTATCTCTTTAATAAGACCCGGCAGATTTTCACGATAGATTTTGATACGGGTAGCTGCTGTAGCTCCTGGTAGCGGTGTATCTACGGCTCCCATAAGATGATAGCCTTCTTCCTGCAAACGCTCCAGAAAGTATGCCTTTTCATTTCGTACTGCTTTAACGGTCTCAAATGCTTCTACCTCTTCAGAAAACAGAACTTTAATCAGTTCCAGAAAGAGACTATCTCCTCTACGTACATGTTCATAATAAAAATAACGATTTCTCTCCTCGGCAGGTGGCGCTTCCGTGATAAAAAGAACTTTAATATGGTCAGGGCGGTATTTTTCTCTGGCTTTAACAAATAGGTTTTTATCCATACTCTTTAAGCAAAGGCTAAGTTTACATTTGATGCTAAGGAGAAAAACGCAGTAGAGCAAGCTTTGTTAATGCAGAATTTACAGTGCCATACGTCCTACTTTGCCTAGTTATTTATTAGCCTTATTTTTGTAGTTCTTTTTCAGCTCAGGATACTGGCGAATAAACTAAAGGGTTGGCAGCATTATCATACTAGAATTTATGCGAACCTTTTTTTCTCACATAGGGTATTAAGTATTATGAAACGCGTAGTAGTAGGTATGTCAGGTGGAGTAGACTCTAGTGTCGCCGCCTATCTTTTGAAAGAACAAGGCTATGATGTGGTTGGCCTTTTTATGAAGAACTGGCATGACGATAGTGTTGTCATTAGCCGTGAGTGCCCCTGGGTAGAAGATAGCAACGATGCCCTCATTGTTGCGCAGAAGCTGGGTATCCCCTTCCAGACTATTGATTTGAGTAAAGAATATAAGGAGCGCATTGTAGATTATATGTTTTATGAATACGAGCGGGGACGTACGCCTAACCCTGACGTACTTTGTAATCGTGAAATTAAGTTTGATATTTTCCTGAAAACTGCGCTGAAACTGGGAGCTGACTATGTTGCCACAGGACATTATTGCCGTAAGTCGGAAACTGCAAATATTGACGGCAGTACTACCTATCATTTACTGGCAGGTAAAGACAATAACAAAGACCAAAGCTATTTTTTGTGTCAGCTCAATCAGGAGCAGCTGAGCAAGGCGCTTTTTCCGATCGGAGAACTGCAAAAGTCTGAAGTAAGGACTATCGCAAGAGAACAGGATTTGGTCACCGCTGACAAAAAAGATTCTCAGGGCTTGTGCTTTGTGGGTAAGGTTCGTTTGCCAGAGTTTTTGCAGCAGAAACTAAAGCCTAAGCCAGGCAAAATTGTAGAAATAGCTGCCGATGCTCCTGTTTATCAAAAATCGTTAGTATTGGCAGGTACAGCCGAAGAGGAACCGCTATCTTTATCTGAGTTGAGTGCCCCTTTTGAATATACACCCGATATGGGTAAGGTAGTTGGAGACCACAATGGTGCGCACTATTATACGATTGGGCAACGTAAAGGACTCAATGTAGGCGGAACACCAAAACCTTTGTTTATCATCTCTATCGATACAGAGAATAACATTGTGTACACCGGCCAGGGAGACGATCATCCCGGACTATACCGTTCTGCGCTCTTTATGAGTCAGGAAGAAAGTCATTGGATAAGAGAAGACCTTAAGCTAAAAAATGGTGAATCTACCGAATATCAGGTACGTATTCGTTATCGTCAGCCTTTGGAAAAAGCCAGACTCATTCAGGCCGAAGAAGGGCTATACATAGTATTTGACCGCCCACAAAGAAGCATTGCCAAAGGGCAATTTGCTGCCTGGTATCAAAATGATGAACTTATCGGTTCGGGAGTGATAGCATAGCTCCCGAACTTTATTTTTTAAGTATATACCTACCATTTGCCCTAAGTATTATTTTTTTGTCTGTTGCAGTACAGATACTTTCCTAACAGTACATCACTGGTAAACCTCAGTCGTTGAGCCGGCAACATTTTGTAACAATTCTTGATTATATTTAGAGAAGTGACTTGACTTTTCTGCAGGATTCTGTTATTTAATTGATGTTTTATGAAGAAAATTATTCTACTGCTGTTAATCAGCACTATATGGTTAAATGCGTTTGCTCAATCTGAATCATCAAGCTTTACCGCTAACTCTCCTGCCGAACCCGACAATGAAATTTCATACATAGAGAAACATAAACTGGCAATTCCTAAAAAAATCTTTCGTCGCAAAGATTACTCTCACTATCAGGAAGACCTGCTGGACAAATACCAATCAAACAAAAACTTTTTGAAGCAGGCTTTGCTACCCAGCTTGATTGCCCTTTCTTACTATCCTGAGTTACAAAACACCAAGATTAGATTTATCTATGCCGATACTAAGACCTCTTTAGCTGCCCGCCCACGTTTCTGGAGCCTTTTCCGAGGCAGAGAGAACCGCACATATAATATTTTTATCGACAAAAAAGTAAAGCAGCAAGAAGGCGTACTCTTTGAAGATTTTCCTTTCAATGCTCAGTTAGGAGGTATTGGACATGAGTATGCACACATTATTGATTACTCTGAACGCAGTGGCCTGAATATTTTATGGTTGGGAGTTAAGTATTTGTTCAGTAAAAAGGCCAGAGCCAAGCTTGAGCATAAAGTAGACAAGATTACTATTGAAAGAGGACTGGGCTGGCAGGCTATTGCCTGGGAAGAACATGTGCTTAAACACTCTACAGCATCTAACAAGTACAAGATTTACAAAAAGAAAGTGTACCTCAGCACAGAACAAATTAAAGATCACATGAACCAATGTCCAGTATACGGAGGGTCTTTATAGCCTCCTTTTATCTTCTGGTACTCCTAATCTCATAAATATCAAAATCATCAGATACACCGTACTTAATCAGATCATTTAGCGTATAAATTTCCAGAGAGGTAAGATCTTTTAATTTGTAGTTGTCCTCTCCAAGCCATTCTAATACTTCAAACTCTGACTCTTCTCCGTAATTTGTCAAAAAATATTTTTTCCCTATTCTAATATTATCAAATGATATAGGCATTGTGTACTTGCTTTATAGTATTAATGTGAACTACTTTCTAAACCGTAGTTTTGGTTAATTAGCGTTTTGTAGCTTTTAAATACCTGGGCGTTCGCTTTCGTATTGGTTACCACTTCCAAAATTTTGGCATGCTCAGAGTCTTTTCTATACAGACCTGATAGCTCTTCTCGCAAAAGTTCTACGTCTGCCTGGGTTTTGAGTTCTATACGCTGATATTGCATTCCAAAATCTTTGGCGGTATTTTCTGCTTCCAGCCTCTGCCGGGTTTCAAAATACTCTTCCAACTCAGGCTGTTGTGCCGGTCCGTCAATCATTCCAAATATGCCACCTGCATGATTGTTCAGCAATACAACCCTCAAATTAGGCAGCTGATAGTTATGCCAGAAAGCATTGCGATCATAGAAAAAAGCTAAATCTCCAGTCAGTAGAACAGTCAGCTTATCGCAGGCTAAAGCAGACCCTACTGCGGTGCTGTTGCTACCATCAATACCACTAGTTCCCCGGTTGGCAAAAACTTCTACTCCTGCCTGTTTATCACTCAAACCTATTAGGTTAGCGTAGCGCACTGACATACTATTAGCTAAGTGTAAATTACTGTGGTCCGGCAACGTTGCCACAACAGTTTGTACTGCCTGAAACTCGTTGGGCTGAGAAAAATCATGGTTTACTCCCAAAAAAAGGCTCTTAATATAAGTTACTGCCTTTTTCTCTTCTGTTTTCCATTTTTGAGCAAACTGAGTTTGTGCCATATCGTTCTGAGCTCCAACCTCACGCATAGCCTCAAAAAAGCTTAATGGAGAGCAGTGAATTAATTTTGTAAGAGATTGAAATGTATCGGCTGCCTGGCCACACTCTTGCAAGTGCCAGTGTTGTTTTGGTTTAAACTTACGCAAGTATAATTTTAGGTTTTTTGACATGACAGACAGTCCAAAACTTATAAGTAGATCTGCCTGTAATTCGTGAAGCAGCCCCTCATCTTTTTGAGCTAAAAATACGTCAGCATGCTTAAGTGCTCCTTCTACATCATGCCTGTTAGAGATAATATCTGCCACCACTGGAATATGATGTTCATGACTTATTTTCAGCAATGCTTTACTCAGCGCCTTATCCTTTAGCCCCTGCCCACACACAATCAGTTTTTTACCACTTTTCTGCCAGCTTTGACTCAGTACATCCTTTATGTCATTTGAAAGCAGGTAAGCTGAATGCTGCTGCTGAATTACTTTTATGGTATCGTCAAATTTTAGCTCTTCTCCTTTTTCTGGATAAAAAGGCTCACGTATAGGCACATTAATATGGACAGGCCCCTGAGGATAACCTGTACTGGTGTTAATAGCTTCGGATACCATTCTACCCGCATGCCATTGGTCTGCTGCAGACTGTCCTACAGGAAAGTGAAAACTCGTTTTAATGTGCTTTCCATAGATATCCTGCTGGCGAATGGTCTGCCCATCCAGTTGATCAATCCATTCTGGGGGGCGGTCAGCCGTAAGTACCAGGAGTGGTATTTGCTGAAAATAGGCTTCCGCAATAGCAGGGGCATAGTTATACGCTGCAGAGCCCGAGGTACATACCAATACTACTACTTCTCTTGTTTGTCGGGCTATACCCATTGCTACGAAAGCAGCAGAACGCTCATCACTCATAGTGCGGGTCTGAATCTGCGGATGACGGGCAAACGCTATAGATAAAGGGGCACATCGCGAGCCCGGAGATAGTATAGCCTGCCTTACCCCTAGCCGAGCACAAATCTGAACTGTATTGATTATAGATGGTAGTATCAAAGCTATTGCTTTTACTTTTTGCTAATTCAACTCTACAAAGCGCTGGCAAGTTTGACAATCTTTGCTGAATTAGCAAAGCTTAATTTTTATAGTGTAGGGAATAAAAAAAGAGGCCGAAGCCTCTTTGTATCTACAATAATATTAAGTTTAATTAGAGCGACTGGTTTTCTATAGATGCCAGCTGTACCAGTATTTCGTACTCTTCAGACGTGATATCCTGATAGAAGAAATGAATAGGGTTCACTTTCTGAGAGTCCTTAATAATTTCATAATGCAGGTGAGGTGCGGTAGAAGTACCAGAGTTTCCTACATACCCTATGCACTGCCCTCGCTCTACTGTCTGCCCAACTTTTACATTAAAGTCCGACATGTGAGCATACTTGGTTACATAACCAAAACCATGATCTATTTCTACCTGCTTACCATAGCCAGTAAAAGAACTTTTCACTGTAATTACTTTTCCAGCACCTGTAGCATATATAGGCGTACCCTGCGGTGCTGAGAAATCAACTCCGGGGTGCATCATTTTCACTTTGTAAATAGGGTGCATACGCATACCAAAACCAGAGGCTAACCTCCTGAGTTCTTTGTTAGAAACTGGCTGAATGGCAGGTATAGAAGCTAACATTTCTGTTTTATCTTCAGCCATATTCAGCAGGTCATCGTACGACTTGGTCTGTATATACAACTGTCGCTTTAGCTTATCTACCTTTTCTCGGGTATTGAGAATAAGCTCTTCACGCTCCAACCCATCTTCCAATAGTTCTTTATAGCGTTCTACCCCCCCTACTCCGGCATTTCTTACAGATACAGGAATGGGCTCTGCCTCAAATATGGTGCGATACACATGATTATCTCTATCCTGTAAAGACTCCAGCATTGTATGAGCACGCTCCATATCTTTGCTAAGCATGTCGTAATAAAACTGAAGCTCTTCGTTTTCTTTCTTTAAGCGGGCAGCCTTGGGAGATTCAAAATAAGAATCAAAAACAATGATTAGACAAATCCCGGCTACCAAAACCAGTGATAGAAATCCCAGTACGTTAAGGAATACATCCCACTTGCTCACGCGAATACGCTCGTATTTGCAGGTTTCGGTATCGTAATAATATTTTATCTTAGACATTGTTAATGCTGGTTTCTAATCTTTAATTTTGTCCCTTATAAGCATGTGGAAACGGAGATACGTAGATCAATTGATATAGGTTTATATTATAAAACATGGCAATATCCGAAGTTTTCACTATTTCATATCATGCGTTTACGCCGAAAAATTACGTCTATAATGAATTCTCAGGAAATTAGAACAACATTCATACAGTTTTTTGAAAGCAAGAAGCATCAGTTTGTACCTTCTGCTCCTATCGTAACAAAAAACGACCCAACCTTAATGTTTACGAATGCGGGGATGAATCAGTTTAAAGACTATTTTTTAGGCAATAAACCTGCCCCTAATAACCGAGTAGCAAACAGCCAAAAGTGCTTAAGAGTTTCCGGTAAGCATAACGATCTTGAAGAAGTAGGGATAGATACATATCACCATACTATGTTTGAGATGTTAGGAAACTGGTCATTTGGTGATTATTTCAAAAAAGAAGCTATTGCCTGGGGTTGGGAACTACTTACCGAAGTGTATAAGCTTCCTAAAGAACGCCTGTACGTTACGGTCTTTGGAGGAGACGAAAGCGATAAGCTAGATGTAGATCAGGAGGCTTACGACTTTTGGAAAGAGATTATTGATGAAGACCGCATACTCTACGGAAGCAAAAAAGACAACTTCTGGGAGATGGGAGATACGGGGCCCTGCGGACCTTGTTCGGAAATTCATATAGACTTACGACCACAGGCAGAAGTAGATAAGCAGGCTGGCAAAGAACTAGTTAATGAAGATCATCCGCAGGTAGTAGAAATATGGAACCTGGTATTTATGCAGTTTAACCGTCAGGCATCAGGCGAACTTAAGCCCTTGCCTGCCAAACATGTAGATACCGGAATGGGCTTTGAACGCCTAGTAATGGCTATACAAAATGTAGGTTCTACTTATGATACTGATGTTTTTACCCCACTTATCCAGCAGGTTTCTGGCTGGGCCGGAGTGGAGTATGGCAGTAAAAAAGAGACTGATATTGCCCTCAGAGTTATAGTAGACCATATCCGTGCAATTTCATTTGCAATTGCTGACGGGCAGCTTCCTTCTAATAATAAAGCAGGCTACGTTATCCGTAGAATATTGCGCCGTGCTGTAAGGTATGGCTATACTTTCCTCAATTTTAAAGAACCATTTTTATATCGTTTGGTAGCTCATCTGTCTGAGCAGTTTGCAGGGATTTTCCCTGAACTTAAAGCACAGAACGACTTTGTTACTAAAGTAGTACAGGAAGAAGAAGCCTCTTTTCTTCGTACTTTAGAAATAGGCCTTCGTAAGTTAGACCTGATTAAGCAAGAGTATCAGGAAACAAAAGTTATTCCTGGTGCAGTAGCTTTTGAGCTTTATGATACCTACGGCTTTCCTCTGGATCTTACTGCCTTGATAGCACGCGAAGGAGGACTGTCAATAGACGAACAGGGCTTTCAGCAGGAGATGAACAAGCAGAAAGAGCGCTCCAAAGGCGCAGCTACTATGGATACCGGAGATTGGGTTGTAGTTAAAGAGGATGAAGTTGAGTTTGTAGGCTATGATGAACTGAACACCGAAGCTCAAATTCTGCGCTATCGTCAGGTTTCTGAAAAGAAGAAAGCCTATTATCAGCTGGTGCTTAATCGTACCCCCTTCTACCCCGAAGGGGGTGGGCAGGTAGGAGATACCGGCTATATAGAGGCAAATGGCCATAAAACTTACATAATAGATACCAAGAAAGAAAACGACCTAATTATTCATTACGCCAAAGATCTTCCTGCTGATACTGCGGCTACTTTTAAGTGCGTAGTCAATGAAAGCAAGCGTATGCTTACTATGAACAACCATAGTGCAACTCACCTGCTTCATGCGGCGCTCAAACAGGTACTGGGTGACCATGTGCAGCAAAAAGGATCACTGGTTAACGACCAACTACTCAGGTTTGACTTTTCGCACTTCGCCAAAATGACCGAAGAAGAAATCAGACAGGTAGAGCATATCGTAAATCAGAAAGTTCGTGCTAATATCCCGCTGGAAGAGATGCGTAACGTACCTATGGAAGAGGCTAAAGAAATGGGAGCTACAGCCCTCTTTGGAGAAAAGTACGGAGACTTTGTGCGGGTAATTGCTTTTGATAGGGCGTACTCACTAGAACTATGCGGAGGTACCCACGTTCCTGCAACTGGCCATATTGGTCTTTTTAAGATTGTTTCTGAAAGTTCTATCTCTGCTGGAGTAAGGCGTATTGAAGCTATTTCAGCAGATACCGCTGAAAAATATGTAAACGAGCAGGAAGACCTTCTGAAAGAGTTAAAAGAAGCCCTCAAAAATCCGGCAGATCTTAAGAAAGCGATTGAGAATTTGGTTAGTGAGCGCAACCAGCTGCAAAAAAGTATTGAAACTATGCAGCAAAAAGAGGCGCTCAATGCAAAAGATAATATTCTGGCAAAGGCTTATCAGTTAGGCGATGTACAGGTAATTGTAGACAAAGTGTCTTTACCAAATGCTGATATGCTGAAGAAGCTCAGCTTTGATCTTAAAAACCAGGTAGATAAACTGGTGTTGGTGTTAGCGGCAGACATTGATGGCAAACCTCAGATTGCTATGGCTATTGATGAAGCTCTAATTAGCACTCACGATTTACACGCTGGCAATATGGTAAAAGCCTTGGCGAAAAACATAAAAGGAGGTGGTGGAGGACAAGCTTTCTTTGCTACTGCTGGCGGAAAAGATGTAAGTGGCCTGGATAAGGTATTAATACAAGCAAAAGAAATGCTGGAAGAAAAGATTCAATAATTAAGATAACTACTTACCGTACTAGAGTGATTGGTTAAACTGGTCACTCTTTTTTTATTCCTCGCTAAAATCAATTTTATCAACGACGTAGGCTCCACTGATCTGTTTGATCAGCATAAATACACGAAACTCACCCCGATCATATGTAAAGGTTCCTACAGAGTATTTGATTCCTTCCTTAGATGATCCCTGGTGTACGTAACGGAAGCCTTGGGGAGGGTATTTATTGAAAAAGTCTTTCAATACAAACTCAGCCTGATTTCGGCTATAGCTAGCCTTTTCTCCATTGATACTGATCTCTACAGTATTGTTTAAATACTTGCTCAGTTCTCTGGAGCTTCCTGTCTTTAAAGCATCCCTCACGTTGTTAATTACTTCATTCTGCGCGTTTGAGTATGCTGTTCCCAGCATCATCCAACAGAGGAAAGTAATTGCAAACGCTCTAATGATCTTTACATTCATAAAGTTACTGCAAAATTTACAGTTTTGTTTACCAAAACTGTGCCAACGACCCTGGGCTTAAAAAAATTCAATTTCATCTTCTTCTCGCCCTGTTTCATTTCCCTAAAGATCAGCTCGTTAAAGGTCCTATTTTTTAAGTTTTTTTGACCTTAGACAGCCCCTTTCTTTCAGAATAGGCTATCTGTTGATAGAACACAAAATTTATCCTGAATGATGTTAATTTAGCAATATATAATATTTTTTGACTTTTGTTTTTAAAATTTATCAGGCTTCAATAATACTCCTTCGCAATCAGGCTGGGGCATTGGTAGTTTTAGCGCAAGCCGTATCTTTGAGCTTGTGTAACTCCTCAGTAGAGGCATATCTTTTCATATTTATGAGTGCTGGTAATGCCATCCGCAAATTTGGGCAAAAGAAAATAAAACTTGGGCGTATTACCCTGGGCCTTTCCCTACTGGTATTTAGCGTAGTTATAGGTATGATCGGCTTCATTACATTGGAGCAATATTCTATGCTGGAAGCCTTTTATATGGCTATTATTACCTTGTCTACCGTAGGCTTTACCGAAGTGCAAACTCTCTCGGACAATGGGCGCTTATTTACTAGTTTTTATATCATATTTAACCTGGGCATCTTCGCTTATGCGATTAGTATTATCACTACCTATATTGTAGAGGGTGAGTTTAAAGAAATTTATCATCAGTACATGATAAGTAAAAGGGTACAGCGTATGCAAAATCATATCATCGTGTGTGGATTCGGCCGTAATGGCACTAAAACCTGTGAGGAACTGCTCAGTAGCGGGCGGCCATTTATACTTATAGAAAAAAATATTGAGCTGGCAGATAGCTTTCCGCGGGTTTCCAATTTTGAATACATCATAGGAGATGCCACAAGTGACGATACTCTGCATACCGCAGGTATAGACCGGGCAGAAGCCATTATTACTACCCTACCCCGCGATGCAGATAATGTTTTTATAACGCTTACTGCCCGTGAGCTTAACCCAAATGTGACAGTTATTTCGCGAGCCAGCGAAGAGAGTACGGCAAAAAAGCTTTACCGTGCCGGAGCCAACCAGGTTGTTATGCCAGACGCAATAGGAGGTGCACATATGGCACAACTGATCACGAAACCACAGGTTATAGAATTTTTGAACCTGCTCAATGGATTAAGTAGCGAACACCTTAAGCTGGAAGACTTCTCATACAATGAGCTTAAAGATGAGTTTAAAGATAAGTCTATCATGGACCTGGATATCCGTAAGCGTACTGGGGCTACAGTAATTGGGTTTAAAAGCAAAAAAAACGGGTTTACCGTTACTCCATCTGGCGACCTGAAAATTACTGAAGGAGATACCATGATCATTATTGGTACCGCTCAAAATATTGCATCTTTTAAGAAAATCTTCGGCTAATACGCTTACTAACCTCAGCAGATAGCTATGCTTGCCAGGTAAGCATAGCTTTTAATTTGCCGCTAAATCCAGTAGATTTGTAGCCTTTACTAAAAGCCCCCTAATGACAGCAGAGGAAGCAAAAAAAAGAATTGAAGACCTAAGTCAACAGATCAATTACCACAATCAGCTGTACTATCAGGAAAGCACTTCAGAAATTTCTGATTACGAATTTGACCAAATGCTGGAGGAGCTGATTCGTCTGGAAAATGAGTTTCCTGAATACAAATACCCCGACTCTCCCTCGCAAAGAGTAGGTGGCACTGTTACTAAAGAGTTTGATACGGTAGTTCACGACTACCCTATGCTTTCTTTAAGTAATACATATAGTAGCGAAGAACTTACAGAATTTGACAAAAGAGTAGCCAAAGGCCTCAACAATGAGGACTATGAGTATTTCTGTGAGCTAAAATTTGATGGTGTAGCAATTAGCCTGCTATATGAAAATGGATATTTAGTAAGAGCGGCTACCCGTGGAGATGGAACCAGGGGCGATGATATCACTCACAATGCACGTACTATACGCAGCATTCCACTTAGCATAAAGGCAGATAACTTGCCTCAGCGTTTTGAAGTAAGAGGAGAAGCCTTCTTACCTCGTGAATCTTTCAACAAAATTAACCGACAGCGAGAGGAAGCCGGAGAAGACCTGCTCGCTAACCCTAGAAATGCCGCCTCTGGTACTTTAAAAATGCAGGACTCAGCAGTGGTGGCACAACGTCAGCTGGATTGCTACCTCTATGCCATGGTGGGTGAAGACCTTCCTATCTTTACTCATGCTGAAGCTATAGCTCAGTTAGAAAAGTGGAATTTTAATATCTCAAAAACGTATCGTGCCTGCAAAAATATTGATGAGGTTTTTCGCTACATCAAAGAGTGGGAAGATAAGCGGCTGGAACTACCTGTAGATACTGATGGCATCGTTATTAAAGTTAACAGTCACGAACAACAGCGGATACTCGGTTTTACCGCTAAAAGTCCTCGCTGGGCTATAGCATATAAGTACAAAGCTCAGAGCGCATCCACTCAGTTGCTGGACATAGATTATCAGGTGGGTCGTACCGGAGCAATTACGCCCGTAGCCCATCTTTCGCCAGTAAAGTTGGCAGGAACTACTGTAAAGAGAGCTTCTCTGCACAATGCCAACGAAATAGCCCGGCTAGATCTCCGCTTAGGCGATACAGTTTATGTAGAAAAGGGAGGGGAAATTATTCCTAAAATTACGGGGGTAGATGTGAGCAAGCGGCAAGCGCACAGCCAGTCGGTGGAGTATATACAACATTGCCCGGCATGTGAGACTGCGCTTATCCGAAAGGAAGGAGAGGCTCAACATTTCTGCCCTAATATTAAAGGCTGCCCCCCCCAGATCAAAGGCCGGATAGAACACTACATACAGCGTAAAGCAATGGACATTGATAGTATGGGCAAAGAAACTGTATCTTTACTCTACGAGAATGGCTTGTTACGCACTCCTGCCGATCTGTATAAGCTTAGCTATGATGATATTTTTGAGCTGGAAGGATTCAAAGATCTATCTACTCAAAACCTGCTTAAGGGTATTGAGGAGTCCAAGAAAGTTCCTTTCGAGAATGTGCTCTTTGCCCTGGGTATACGGTATGTAGGAAAAACCGTAGCCGAAAAGTTAGCGCGCCACTTTGGAAATATTCGTAAGCTGGAAGCTGCCTCTTTTGAAGAACTCATCAACGTACCAGAAATTGGAGAACGCATCGCTCAGAGTATTCAACAGTTTTTTGGTGATCAGGACAATCGAGATATTGTAGAGGAGTTAATAGAAGCTGGCTTACAGTTTGAAATTGTAGAAGAAGAAGAGTACCGCGAAGGTAGCGCTCTGGAGGGTAAGTTATTTGTAGTCTCAGGAGTATTTACCACTTTTAGCCGGGAAGAAATAAAAGAGAAAATACGAGCTAATGGCGGCCAGGTGGTTTCTGCTGTTTCTGGTAAGGTAAATTACTTGCTGGCAGGAGAAAATATGGGCCCTGCCAAGCGCAAAAAGGCAGAAAGTTTGAACATTTCAATTATTTCTGAGCAAGATTTCTTAAATATGCTGAATACACAAAAATAGTGTTGTACCATGTTCATGTTTCTTACTAGAAAAATCATAAAATTTCAATTGCCTTCTTTGCTAAAAAAGAGCAAAGTAAAACACGGTACTGTCAATTATGACAAAGCGGAACGTGTAGGCATACTAGTTACTTTTCATGATCATGAGAAGCAGCACACGGTAGATGAGTTTATAGACCACCTGGTAGCTGATAAAAAAGAGGTACAGGTGCTCTGCTACGATAAGCGTAGAGCACGCAACAAAATATTTGGCTATTTACAGTTTACCGACAAACACATATCGCTCTTCGGAAAATTTAAAGCCGAACATGTGATAGACTTTATCAATAGTGATTTTGATTACCTCTTCCATTTAGATCTGGAATCTAACGAGATACTGGATAAAGTATTAGCTCTGAGTCAGGCTAAGTGTAGAATAGGTAGTGACATGGAAGCTCACCGTTCATTTTACGAGCTTATGATCAAATCCGATACAGTTACCCAACTTAGTAAGTTAATGCTTCACTATGCCAAAGTGGTAAATGTGAACGAAGAGCAGGTGTAATTTGAGTACTTGCTCTAAACATGGACTATACTTTATTGTGTATTACTAAGCTTCACTTTCCTTTCAGGCAAAAATAGTAAGCAATTCCTCGTATTTAAACTGAAAATCTCACTGAGCTTAATCGTTATGATTATTTTTAGTAAAGGCTATAAACGAAAAAAGGCAACTCTTAATGAGCTGCCCGTATTTTTTCTCGTCAGAATGATTAAGCTTTGTTCTTGATATCCTGAACTTCTACTCTAATTTCCTGAGCTAAGTTTTTCAGTTCCTGCATACCCTTTCTTACGCGAGTACCAGCAGCCTGATTTTCTTTGTCATAAAATTTTTCGAAGTCACCTTCAAGGGACATTACTAAATCTCTAAGTTGATCAAATCTTTTCATAGTTAAGTCTGGTTGTATGAAAAATGTTGTTTAGGCGGCAATATAGCTAATATGCTATACAATGAGCAAAAAAAACTTCCAATAATTCGTAATTATTGGAAAGCTGCCGCAAGCTCACCTGATTTGTAAACGCCAGATTCCAGTTTATGTTTAACTGCTTCAAAGGCTTTTATTGTTTCTTCCACATCATCCAGTGAGTGGGCAGCCGTAGGAATAAGACGAAGCATAATCACATCTTTAGGCACTACAGGGTAGATAACTACTGAGCAGAAGATAGAGAAGTTCTCTCTTAGATCATAAGCCAAAGCAGCTGCTTCTCCTACACCACCACTTAAAATAACAGGTGTAACTGGTGTAAGGGTAGAACCAATATTAAACCCACGCTCACGCAAACCATTTTGCAGCGCATTTACTACAGTCCACAGTTTCTCACGTAGCTCAGGCATGGTTTGGAGCATTTCTAAACGCTTAAGCCCTCCTTCTACCAATACCATAGGTAATGACTTGGCAAAAATCTGTGAACGTGTATTATATCGTAAGTAGCGAATCACCTGCTCGTCACCGGCAACAAAAGCACCTATACTTGCCATAGCCTTGGCAAAAGTAGAGAAATACAGATCTATACCATCTTGTACCCCCTGTTCTTCACCGGCGCCGGCACCGTTAGGGCCCATAGTACCAAAACCATGTGCGTCGTCTACCAATAGGCGAAACTCATATTTTTCTTTAAGAGCAATAATATCTTTAAGATTACCCATATTACCAGACATACCAAATACGCCTTCAGTAATAACAAGTATACCGCCGCCAGTCTCTTTAGCCAGCTTAGTAGCACGAGAAAGCTGTTTCTCCAGGTTTTCAATATCATTATTAGGGAAAACAAAACGCTTACCCATGTGTAGTCTTACCCCATCAATAATACAGGCATGAGACTCGGCATCATATACAATGATATCTTTTCTATCTACGAGTGCGTCTATGATAGACAGGATGCCCTGATAACCATAGTTAAGGAGCATAGCACTCTCTTTTTGTACAAAAGAGGCTAATTTTTGCTCAAGCTCGTCATGTTTTACTGTATTTCCAGACATTATCCTGGCACCCATCGGGTAAGCCAGCCCCCACTTTTCAGCGGCTTCCTGGTCTGCTTTTCTGATATCGGGATGGTTGGCTAGTCCTAAATAGCTGTTAAGACTCCAGGTCAAGACTTCGCGACCTCTGAACTTCATGCGGGGCGCTATATCTCCCTCTAATTTGGGAAACATAAAATAACCTTCTTCTACCCCTGCATGTCTGCCTAAAGGCCCCATGTCAACCGTAAATTTCTTGAATAAATCCACGTTTGCTCAGTTATGTGTAAACAAAATTTTACTAGATTATCGGGCAAAGTTAACACTTATAAGTTCCTTCACAATGAATCATATCATTAATTTTAAGCGAAACCTTAGCTTAATTTAAATGAAAACAACCTTTTGTTAAAAAAATTACAACAATATATTAGAATTCTCCTCTATATATGTCACAAATAACCAAACTACTTATAGCCAACCGTGGCGAAATTGCCCTACGTATCATGCGCAGCGCTCGCGAAGAAGGAATTCCTACTGTAGCTGTATTTAGCGAAGCAGACCAACAGGCTCCTCACGTATTGTATGCAGATGAAGCCGTATGTATAGGCCCTGCCCCCTCTTCTCAGTCTTATTTGAATATAGATCATATTATTGATGCGGCGAAAAAGACAAAGGCCAATGCAATCCACCCCGGTTATGGTTTTTTGTCGGAAAACGCTGCTTTTGCCCAACGTGTAGCCGATGAAGGTATAGTATTTATCGGCCCCTCTCCCCAGGCTATTGAAACTATGGGTAGTAAGCTTGCCGCTAAAGCTGCTGTAAAAAAGTATGGCGTTCCTCTGGTGCCAGGCACTGATGAAGCTGTATCAGATATCACAAAAGCTAAGGCAGCAGCAGCAGAAATTGGCTATCCCGTACTAATTAAAGCAAGTGCCGGTGGCGGTGGTAAGGGTATGCGAATAGTAGAACAGGAAAATGATTTTGAAGAACAAATGGAGAGGGCTGTCAGCGAAGCCAAATCTGCCTTTGGGGATGGCTCTGTATTTATAGAAAAATTTATTGTAGGTCCCAAGCACATAGAAATTCAGATTTTGGGAGATGAGCAAGGTAATATTGTTCATTTGTTTGAGAGAGAATGCTCTATTCAGCGCCGTTACCAGAAAGTAATAGAAGAAGCCCCTTCACCAGTACTTACCGAAGAAATAAGGCAGGCTATGGGACAGGCAGCTATTGGTGTGGCTCAAGCTTGTAATTATGTAGGCGCAGGTACTGTAGAGTTCGTAATGGGGCAAGATATGCAGTTTTACTTTTTGGAGATGAACACGCGCCTGCAGGTAGAACATCCTGTTACTGAGATGATTAGCGGTGTAGACCTGGTTAAACAGCAATTCCGTATAGCTGAGGGTAAAGCTATTTCTTTTACACAGCAAGACCTTAATATTAACGGGCATGCAATAGAAGTACGAGTATACGCAGAAGATCCAGCCAATAATTTTTTACCTGATACTGGTACACTTCAAACTTACCGCAGGCCGCAGGGGCCGGGCATTCGTGTAGACGATGGTTTTGAAGAAGGAATGCAGATTCCTGTGTATTATGACCCTATGATAGCCAAGCTCATTGTACATGCCGAAGATAGACCTACTGCAATAAAGCGGATGCTTAGGGCAATTCACGAATATCATATTACCGGCGTAGCAACTACACTGGACTTTTGCAGCTTTGTTTTGCAACATGAAGCTTTTACCTCGGGTAGGTTTGATACCAAATTTGTAGATCAGTTCTTTAAGCCAGAAGATTTTGCTCACCAAACAGTAAGTGAGGATACCGAACAGATTGCTGCTCTGGTTGCTGCTCACCTTTTTCAGCAAAAACAAATCAAACCAAGCCTGCAGGAAGAAAGCAGTACCAGTAGTACGCGCAAGTGGAAACAACGAAGGTTTTCCTAAACCTTTTCAGTTCGCATTTGTAGTTGAATTATATGGCAAAAATTCGTCCATTAAAAGCTTGGAGATACCACAAAGAGATGAGTGCGGACATAGGCGCACTTTTGTCTCCTCCCTTTGATGTGGTTTCTCCCAAACAAAGAGAAGCACTTTACCAGAATCCTTACAATAGTATACATCTTTCTGTTCCTGCGGGTCAGCAGCCACACCAGCAGGCAGCCTTTACATTGGCTCGCTGGAAAGAAGAAGGTACCATTCAGCAGGATCCGCAAGCAGGTATATATGTTTATTATCAATACTTCAGACTCCCTGGTGATGCTAACGAGTATTGCCGAAAAGGCTTCATCTGTATGATAGAAGCGTCTTTTTGGGAAGAAAAGATTGTGCTCAGGCACGAAAACACCATACCTGGATCGGTAAATGATCGCATTCAACTGTTAGAAGCAACTCAGCTTAATGCTAGTCCAACCCATGGGCTCTACACTGATCCGGAACATCATCTGGAGTCTATAATGGATGAGTGCATGCGTAACCCCTTGTATCAGGCTGAAGACTTTCAGGGAGTACGAGATGTTTTTGGTGTAATTGAGGAGGAGGAGCAAATACAAAAGTTTGTGCAATTGCTGGCAGGTAAACAGATAATTTTGGCTGATGGGCATCATAGGTATGAAAGCTCTTTGGTTTACCGTCGTAAAATGATGCAGGAAAATACAAATCATCAGGGAGACGAAGCCTATAACTATCATCTAATGTACCTTACCAATACTGAGGCAGAAGACTTAAGAGTGTTGCCTACGCATAGGTTGGTGTCAGGAATCCACAATTTTGGAGAAGGCAAACTATTAGAGGCCAGTGCGCCCTATTTTGATATATACGCTCAGGAAAATCCCTGTGATATACCAGAGATAATCGCAGGCAAGGCATACACATTTGGCCTTTTGTTAAAAGAGCAGTGTTACAAACTAAAGCTAAAAGAGCAGTGGCAGGGAAAGATTGAATGGTCTGTACACCAATATCTTAAACAGCTGGATATTGTTGCTCTGCATTATTTTCTTCTGGAAAAAGTACTGGGAATACCAAAAGATGAGCAACGTAGTGCCCGTGAAATTGAATATGAACGAAGCTTTGCCAACTGCCTCTATCAGGTAAGTACTACTGAAAAGGCACAGATAGCACTTATTACGAATGGAGTGAACATTGAGCAAATTAAACAAATTTGCTATGCCGGACATTTGTTACCTCAAAAGTCTACGTACTTTTATCCGAAAGCAATTTGTGGTTTTTTGTTTGCCTCTATAGATCAAGATGAATTTTAAACTAATTTTAGCGTCCAACTCACCACGAAGAAAACAACTACTCCAGGAGATGGGTCTGGGCTTTAGCGTACATACCATAGAAGTTGATGAACTATACCCTGAGACCTTACCTGCCACTCAGGTAGCTGAGTTTCTTGCCCGAAAAAAAGGAAAAGCTTACCAGCTACAAATGCAGCCTGATGAACTGATCATTACTGCTGACACTACCGTAATTATTGGAAGAGAAGTTTTAAACAAACCGGTAGATAGAGCAGAAGCTCTTGACATGCTGAACAAGCTATCTGGCACTACGCACGAAGTAGTGACAGGAGTATGCCTCACTCTGGCCGACCAGCAACATAGCTTTAGTGATACCACCAGAGTAAGTTTTAAAACTTTGTCGCAAGAGGAAATTACGCACTACGTCAACCAGTACCGTCCGTATGATAAGGCCGGTGCCTATGCTATACAAGAATGGATTGGTATGGTTGGCATAGAACGTATAGAGGGTTCTTATTTTAATGTAGTAGGCTTACCCGTAGGTAAGCTTTATGACCACCTTAAAGGTATTGTAGATTTTATGCCTAAAAACTAATTCCCTTTTAAAATAAAGGGCACGTTCTACCGCTAATTATCATGAAATCTGTACATACGCTTGAGCCTGAACTCCTTCACGTACTTATCAAAATTATCCACAGCTTTAAGCCAACCCGCATGGTAGCTACGATACACTGTGCCTTTTTCCTGGTAAATAGAGGCTCCTGTTTTCTCGGTTTTCATGTTTTTATAGTTTTATTTTAAGCTACCACATTAGCTTTAAAAATATGCTAATGTTTTCTGTGAAAAATTTCTTGTATTGCAACACATACCACATAATATTGTTGTAATCACAATACAAATTCCGATAAAAGTATGTTTGCCCAAAACTATACTTTACCTCAGGCAAATTTGATAGTAAGCTTACTCTATTACACTAAGAAAAAATCATACCATTTATTACGCATAAATATACCTACAAACAAATTTTTATTTCTGCGGCATACACACAAGTATCTCACAAAAAAATTGTGAGATACTCAAAATTAAATATTACCATGAAAACTCAACTTAACTTAAATACCTGATAATCAATCTCTGTACTCTGAATAGCTTTGTTGGCGGGGTATGAAATAATAATCTGCCAGCTGAATTAAAAAGAACATAATTGCAGCAAAAATTACAACCCACCTTAGCTCAATCAGATAGTTTACCATTATACTGGCTAGCTCCTGCTCAAAGATGAACAGGCATGCTGCACAACTGGTAAGTGCTAGTAGTATACTTAGACTCATCCATAGCCAATACTTTTTAACTTGTTGCCGTGTGTGAAGTTGTACAGCTTTTCGACTTACCTTATCAGCAAAACTCCAGGATAAGCCTCCCTGCGGTTCCTCCTCCAGGGCTTTGTACAAAAGCTGATACATTTTCTGGTCTTCGCCCCTAGCCTGCTCACCTTTCTCAAGTCCTTGGTCCAAAAGCCTTTGAATTTCTTCGTCCGTCAGCTTTTTCATAAGAGTTCCTCCTTTCTAAAAACAGTTTCCAGTTTTTCTTTTAATAATTTTCTTGCTCTAAATAAATAGTTTTTAACAGTACCTTCTGGCATGCCACTAATCTCGCCTATTTCTGTATAAGACATTTCCTGCAAATGATAAAGCGTAAGCACCACCTTATATTGCTGAGGCAGTTGTTCAATTAGTTGATGAACATACTTGTGTACGTAATTGCGATCTACAAATTGTTCGGCACTTATTTCCAGGCTTTCCCATTGAGCAGAGACCGTTTCTAAACCTGTTTCCTGGTACTTTTTGTGCTTTCTAAGGTGGTTGATTGTCGTTTTGTATGCTATACTTCCTATCCAGGTAGAAAGTTGTGATTCATGTTTGAACCGAGATAAATTACGATATACCTTCAAAAAAATTTCCTGACACAAATCCTCTCTCTCCTCCTCCCTATCTATCAGACGGCTTACCATATGGTAAACGAGTCTTTCATGAGCTTTTACTAACTCACGAAAAGCCTGTGGGTCTCCTTTCAGCACACGCCTGATAAGTATACTATCGTCTTTCATCGGGCAATTAGACAAGAGCGCTTAAAAAAGGTTGCAAAAATATTTTTTTAGTTTTTCTGCAACATATTTCTATCCTGCCTGACTAATGGAGCAAAACCATTTAAACATTAACACCATGCACTTTATAGAAGCCCCTTTAATTGTTGGTATCATATTTTTTGGTATTGTAAACATTATCAAAGCATTTAGTAATCATTTCCTCAGAAGAAAAATGATAGATAATAACCAACTGGATGACAACACCCTGAAAGCTTTAAAACTTGAGCACAACCCTTACGAAGGCCTTAAGTGGGGTATGATCACTCTCTTTGGTGGCATAGGATTAATTTTAATAGAATATATACCCACGGACTATAATTCTCCTTTGCCTTTTGGGTTAGAAGCAGTAATGATATCACTCGGTTTTCTGTCTTACTACTTTGTCAGAAACAGACAGTCTTCTACCAAAATATAATTCTCTAGTCAGAGTTTTCATCTCTACAGGCAGGCTATTAAACTGCTGCTAATACCTGCCTTAAAGCCTATTATAGGCCTAATATTAATTGCCTTTTCAAATTAACTTTTTAAGTATCGAATAAATATATAAAAACTTGCATGTAAAATATAAAACCCACTACTTTGTATTACATTGTACCTAACATTAGTTAGTACTGTACGTATATTTTATCATCCGGTGCAACTTTTTTGAACGATACTGCATCTCAACATTGAAAACTAACTTAAATACCTGAGCTATGATCAAGCCTGCTATAATTAATGTGAGAATACAAGCTAAAGGCAAACTGTCGCAGCTATGCCTGGAGCAGGGCATTGAAGATTTACAAGGGGTGGTTGATCATCTCAGGAGCCTGCCCTACGGCCGTACCTCAGAAAAAAGAAACCTGGCATTAGTGATGGAAGAAGGCAGAGGTACCTGCTCCGCTAAACATGCCTTTCTGGCACAACTTGCCTTTGAAAATGGTGTAAGAGGGCTACACCTCGCACTATGCACTTATAATATAACTGAAAGCACCCACCATGAAGCCAAGGCGATATTGAAGCATTATGGACTAAAGGCTATCCCAGAGGCTCGCTGCTTTATTAAATACAAAAACAATATTTATAATCTGGTAGGCAGGCAACTACCGAAGCAGCCAGAAATAATGTCTGACATTGAGATTGCCCCTCTACAAGTAGCCAGCTTTAAAAAAAGATACCACAAAAATTATATCGAAAACTGGCTAAGAATTGAGCGTATACATAAACGCTGGAGCCCGGAACAGATATGGAGCATCCGAGAGGAATGTATAGAAGCAGCAGAAGAGAATTGGGAAAGCTGTCCACGGCTGCTCTGCTGTGCTTAAGATGACTTATTTACGTTAACTGACATTATTACTACTCCGTACTGTCATAGCGGCAGTATGTAAGTTCTTAAGCTATAATAATAGGTTTTGGCATTCTGTTTGTCAAAAGAAAAACTGTAAACAGAAAGTGACACCAATCCAAAACCAGCCTACGGTAGGTAGGCATACTGCTTAAGATAGTAGTATCATAGATTACGCGAGCCTTGACTTCTTATTGCAAACCGGAGTCAGGGCTTTTTTTATGCTTACAGTTTATTCTTCCGACACTATTTTTGAGAGCTTGGTACGGCTCAATGGCTTTGTAATATATTCATAGATACAGTCGTAACTTAACGCTTTTTCTTTATCCGCCTCGCTGATAGAGCTGCTAAGCATGTATACTCTTGTATCTTTATGTTTACTCCAGAATTTATGTTCGTACCTCTCCAGAAACTCATAACCATCCATCTCCGGCATGTTAATATCCACAAAGATGAGTGTAGGATAAGTACCTGAATCTTCTGTTTGCTGTAAATATTCTAATGCGCTCCAGCCCCCATCTTTAATTTCATACTCATGAATAAAATCTGTCCGGCTCAGAATTGCATCTACTGTAAAATTGTTTATTTCATCATCGTCTATAACCAGCACTCGTGTCATATTATATTATATAGATGGGTTATTCACTTCTTTCTTATTACCCTATTGGCAACAGCTTATTTATAGAAAAATACTTTTTAAGAGCTTTATGGATATAATACACCCAAAAATTGATATCTCCAAATATCTAAAAAACTCATAACATCCATAGTATTTATTCACAAACTTTACGATAAACGTAAATAACTTAATACGCCTGATGGTATAAATTACTCAATTTTTTGTAGTTAACTTCTTGTCCCCCTAGAAAGTTATGACAAACAGCATAAGGGGGTAGAAAACTTATGGTTAGACATGTAACCAATAGGCTTTGTTTGCTCCATATATTTTCAATAAGCTTGTATAAAAGAAAAGATATAGTTTAAGTTATGAGAAATACTACCATTTGGAGCCTATGCCTGTTCATTATGCTAAACCTGGCGTGTGCTCCCCAACCTAATGACACTATGGAAGCAGAATTACTATTTGAGGGTAAAGCACTGCTAGGCGAAGGCCCCATCTGGAATCATGAAACTCAACAACTTTATTGGGTAGATATAGAAAAGCGGCAGCTGCACATCTATAATCCAGCTACTGAGGAAGATACTTATTTTGAAACCGGTGAACGTGTGGGTACAGTAGTGCCTATAGAAAGTGGTGGGGCCCTGGTAGCATTGGAAAACGGTATTCATGCGATGGATCTTCAGGGTGGAAAACTAACTCTTATTGCTAATCCATTAGAGGAAGGTATCCGCTTTAACGATGGTAAATGTGACCCACTAGGTAGATTCTGGGTTGGCTCTATGCACCTGAGTGCCGAAAAAGAAGCAGCGGCTCTGTATATGATGGACGAAAACCAGGAAGTACAGCAGATGCTGGATAATATTACTATCTCTAATGGCATTATCTGGTCATTAGATAGCAAAACTATGTATTACATAGATACACCTACACGTCAGGTAAAAGCCTATGACTATGATGTGGCCAGTGGTAATATTAGTTCGCCCAGGGTAGTCATTAATATACCACAGGAAAGAGGAGCCCCTGATGGCATGACGATAGATGAAGAGGGGATGCTCTGGATTGGCCACTGGGGTGGAGGTATTGTAGGTCGCTACGACCCTAAAAGTGGGGAAATGATACAGAAAATAGAAGTGCCTGCCCTAAACGTTACCGCATGCGCTTTTGGTGGAGAAAAACTGGATAAATTGTATATTACCACCGCCAGTATTGGCATGAACGACGAACAAAAACAAGAATACCCGCTTGCCGGTGGACTGTTTATTGCTGAGCCCGGTGTGCGAGGCGTGCCCGCAGATTTCTACAAAGGGCTGAAAAACAATTAATCATGAAAAAAATATTGCTTATCGTAGGCGTGCTGCTACAACTGCCTGTGCTGCTGGCACAGGCACAGACCGAGATTGCCTTACAAAATGATTTTGCTGATGACTACTATCCCGTTTGGCAAAGAGCATGCGCCTATCTGCTAGATGTAGCAGAAGCCATGCCTGCCGACCTTTATGAGTACCAACCTACTGAAGATATCTTTACTTTTAAAGAGCAGCTGATGCATACTGCCGCTAATTTGTATTGGCTAAACGCGACCTACATTGCTGGTGAAGAGATGGAAGAACTGAATCTGGAAGCTGAGGGCAAAGACAAAGAAGATGTGATAGAACTATTGCGTACTGTCATTGCAAAGGTAGACGCCTCTTACCAGGCTATGGCTAGTGGAGAAGAAAACGAAACTGTCAGGCTTTTCAACCGTATGGAGACCAATAAAAAACGTGTACTCATGTTAATGCGAGATCACATGACGCACCATCGCGGACAGTTGGTAATCTATCTGAGAATGAACGGTATTGAGCCTCCTGCCTATGTAGGCTGGTAAACCATAGTTTAAAGTCTGCCGGAAATATGCTGCACCTCTCCGGCAGACTTGCTTAATTTACCTGTGGAGCGTTTTGCCGCTTACCTAATACCTTAAACCTCCGCTCCAACCGCTCTCCCTGCATATCTACCAAAGTGATAACATGCTCGCCGGGCTCAGGACTAATCCCCATCTGATGCTCTCCTTCTGTTACTCCAATGTACTCACCATCCAGATGCCAATAAATACTTGCTTTAGGGTCACGGTGGGCAGCATCAAAAACAGATTTTCCTTTTTCCCCATCCAGTTCTTTGGGAATATAAATCTGTGCGTTTTCGTAAGGGTAAATCAACTGCAAAGCCATATGGTTACGAACAGCTTGGCAATCGGTACGAAAAGGAGGTAATTTCTTATAACCAGGATTATTTCTACGATAATACCACTCCTGCACAGGTGGTAGTACAAACCAACTTTGGTGTTGCATCTCGCCTACAGAGGCACAGGCACTATGCACTCTATATGCTCCCTGAGCATCCAGATGTACTTCCTGATGATAAGGGCAGGCCTGAGATCTTAGACCACTCCGCGGCACATCCATACGGAGGGTATCCTCGCAGCTTCGTGAAGCTTTAAAGCCACTTTGTTCACTAATAAGAGTACTTGTCATATCACTAGCTGGGTAGTCAAACCACTTACCTTCAGGAAGCAACTGTACTACGTCAAATAGAATGGGGGCCGCGGCAGAAAGTCCGGTCAAACCGGGGCGACCTTCTCCATCCGCATTCCCTACCCATATGGCTACTACATATTTTGGGGTTAACCCAATAGCCCAGGCATCCCGATAGCCAAAGGAGGTGCCCGTCTTCCAGGCCAGTTTACGAGAAGAATCAAAATATTCCCAGCCTGTCTCGTTACTAGGACGCCTTACCTTAGCCATGGCTTCAAATGTGTACCATAGAGCTCCCGCATTGAGTAAGCCCTCTGACTGTCGGCTGGGTTCACTATCCTCTTTTTGATGAAGCCTGTAGCGAGGAGCATGATAATCAGCTATAGCATAGCGTTTAGGTTCGGGGTAGTGGAAATAATGATTCATGCTGCGGGCAAGGCTGGCATACATCCCGCCCAGGTCCCATAGGCTAGCTTCTGCTCCACCCAGTATAAGCGATAAGCCATAATGTCCTGGTGCCTGGTTCAGAGTACGCATACCCAGACGCTTGAGCAGAAAATGAAACTTTTCAATACCATAATCCTTTAGCATATGCACTGCGGGAATATTGAGAGACCTTGCCAGGGCTTCATCCGCAGCCACAGCTCCATCGTAGGTCTCATCAAAATTTTTGGGTGCAAAGCCATCAATATAGGTGGGTATATCGGGCAGCAGTGCATATGGAAGCAGGCTTCCTTCATGCAACATAGCCGCATACAAAAATGGTTTAAGAATGCTTCCGGTACTCCGCCCTGCCGTAATTACATCTACAGAAGCACCATGCACCTCTGCATCTTCTGGCTGCGTATTACCCACATAAGCCATAGCTTCTCCACTTTCTACATCTAGTATAAGAGCCGCCGCATTGTGGATACCATTACCTCTTAGCTGTAAATGATGCCTGTGTACTAGCTGTATCAGCTGTTTTTGTAAGTAAGGCTCTATGCTGGAAGTTATTCGCTTTCCTTCGCCCCCCTCCTGCCGTATCCGGGTAAGTAGATGAGGCGCTAGCTTAGGCAAAGGCTTTGGGCTGGAAGGCAGAGGTTCACGCTTAGCCAAAACACAGCTTAAAGAGTCTAGTACCCCCTGATGGTAGAGTTTGTCCAGCAAGCGGTTACGCTTGTTCTCTAAGAGGGTAGAGTTTTTTCCGGGATATACCAAAGCTGGGCTATTAGGCAGCACTGCCAGCGTAGCCGTTTCACCCCAGGAGAGTTGTTCGGGTTGCCGGCCATAGTAGCGCCAGGCTGCTGCCTCCAGCCCTACTGTGTTTCCTCCAAAAGGAGCATGAGCTGCGTAAAGAGCCAAAATTTCCGCTTTGCTATACGCCAGTTCCAGGCGGGTAGCCAGTATAATTTCTTTGACCTTTTCCCATACCGTTCGGGGCTGCCCGTTCCTAGACAAACGAATAAGCTGCATGCTTAAGGTGCTTCCTCCGCTCACCACTCTCCCGGCTTCCAGATTCTGCCATGCTGCCCTCATTAAGGAAAAAGGGTTAAAACCAGGGTGAGACTCAAAATGCTCATCTTCAAAAGCCAGTATAGCAGATTTAAAGCGTTCGGGCACGCTATCGTTGAGTGGAAAACGCCACTGACCATCAGCAGCTATAGCCGCAGCCAGCAGCTCTCCATTTCGGGCTTCCAACACAGTAGAATACACCGGACTAAAGAGGGGCTTGGGCAAGACCAGATAATATGCAATACCAGCCAGCAATAGCAACGCAAATACGACTAATTTTAGCTTTAGTTTTGACATTTGTCCTCCCCTAACATCAACTTTTCAGATTTATCCTGTAAGCTTGCCCGCCTATTGTTTAATTTCAGGTTTAAATATAAGTAGCATGGCTTGAGCATAGCAAATAAAGCTAACTAAACAAAGCCTAGCCTTAAAACGTCATATTCTATGATTTATGCACTTTTGCAAATTAGTTAAGTGCCAAAAGTAGTTCATGGACCAGCAAAAAGACACACAACATACTTCTGAACAGCAAAACCGCAGACAAAAGATTGTTGAACGGCTCCAGCAGCTAGACAATCCTCTGATACTTCGGCGCATAGAGCGCATCCTTCAGGAAGGTGAAACCTTAGAGCAGATTTACCATCTGCCCACCGTACAGCAGCTAATTGAAGAAGAGGAACAGGAAGATCTGGAAGTACGCACCAATCAGAAAATTGAGCCATTAAGCCCCCTACAGCACTATGATCTGTGGGCGGCAGCTCCTATGTTTTATCTGGGCATTCTCAGCTTGCTCCTGATTGGCACTTTAGTAACCGCTTTTACTGAAGAAGACCTTTCCCCTATGTTTCTGTCCATTTTGCCCTGGTTGCTCAGCTTTACAGGATTGGTATATCTGATCTTTGTAGTTGATACCGCATTACTCTTCTGGAAAAAGCAGCAGTCTAAAGAGACTATGCATACAACAGAGAAAAGACGGAGATTATTATGTTTACTATTTCCGCCTCTCCGTATTGGTTCGCGCTACATTACCAATGGTCAATACATCTGGATACCCCGCTGGAAATGGTCTAAAGTTAATGAAGGCCTTTTTCTGGATCTCAAAAAAAGCTTTATACTGCCAATGATTGGCATTGCCTTGCTTATTGTACCCGTATTAATTATTGAGTGGAAATTTCTGGGCGATATCAAAGAAGAGTTGCCTAACCTTAAAGTTGACCTGATTCTGGAGGCGGTACAGACCTTTATCTGGTGTGCTTTTACTTTTGAGTTTATACTAATGATCTCAATAAGCAACCGTAAGCTTAATTATGTTAAGAAAAACTGGATAGATTTATTAATTATACTTCTGCCTTTTGTCTCTTTCTTAAGGACGTTGCGTATCTCTCAGATTGCCCGACTGAAATACGCTACCCGCTCATTTAAGCTCAGGGGCGTTATTACTAAAGCGCGTCAGGGGCTCATTTTTGTTGATTTTCTTCAGCGTATATTCCGGTTACGTCCAGAGACAGAGGTGAAGCGTCTTTATCGCCTGCTACAGGAAAACCAAAAAGATAGAGAAGATCTGCAAAATAAGCTCAGAGATGTGGCAGCTCTCATCAAGAAGAAGGAAGAGTAGTTATTAGCATGTAAATACATTGTAGGACTTACTCCTGCTATAACCAGCTCTGCAATCCAGCATAATCTATTGATGTACCGAAAAATAAATGAGTATATAGCTAAATAGCTGCAACCCAATTCAACTCTGACCACACACTTATAACCAACTAATTCACAGTCTATTAAGCTCAAAATTAATTACACCAGTCAATAACATTTGTTTACCCGGCTGGTTTCAGAGTACTAAAGACAGAGAGACTAAACTAAGCTTAGTTTTAAACCTTATTTTTTTACTTATAAAGCATACATTTTTATGAAAGTTGAATTGAATGAAAAGCCGTTTTTAGAAAATGGTCAACATATTGTAAAGATTTCCAAAGTAGAGTCAGGAAGTAGTGAACATAAGGGTGTGCCTTTCTTTAACTGTCGTTTTGAGAATGACGAAGGTTTTGTCAACCACCGCTTTTACCTGAGCGAGCCTGGACAGCCGATCATCGCGGAGCTTTTTCAGGCAGTAGGCATAGAAGGAAAGAACGCTGACACGCAGGAGCTGGAAGGCAAAGAACTAGCTATAGAGGTACATGAGCGTACTTACAATGACCCAGAGAGTGGTACAGAAAAAACCATTAAGGCGGCACGCCACTTTAAGCAGGTAGGTGAGTCTGAGACTTCTGACAGCATATAATTAAGAGGTAGGGGTGCAGTAAATTTGTTAAAAAGTTTGACGAAGTATGGAAAAGACTCAGGATAAGAAATAAGTTAGTATAAAGCTATATTACTTATCATTATCCCTTGCCGCTTATGAATCTACTGCACCGCTTACTTACTGGCTTTTCCCTCCTTTTTTTCCTCAGCTGTTACCAAAGTTCTCCCCAATATGACCTTATCATTCGCAATGGTCTATTGTATGATGGTAGTGGCAAGGCACCCGTGTCACAGGACATTGGCATAATAGACGACAAAATTACTACATTGGGCCACTTAGAGGATGCTTCAGCTAACCGAGAGATTGATGCAAACGGCCTGGCCGTAGCCCCCGGCTTTATAGACCTGCATGTGCATATGAATGCCCTGCTCAAAGTACCGCAAACGGAAAGCACCATCCGTCAGGGAGTTACTACTATTTTAGGAGGTCCTGATGGTAGAGGTCCCTGGCTGCTGGATGCTTACCTGCAAAAAGTGGATAGTAGTGGTATTGGCGTTAATGCGGCTTATCTGGTAGGGCATAATACTGTCAGGCAAAATGTAATGGGTCTGGAAGAGCGGGCTCCTACCCCCGAAGAGCTGAACGCTATGCAGGCCCAAATAAGGCAAGCCATGAAAGATGGGGCATTTGGTATCTCTACCGGACTCAAATACATCCCCGGAGCTTTTTCTAATGTTGAGGAGGTTATTGCGCTTTCTAAAGTGGCTGCTGAGCACGGTGGCTTCTACACCTCTCACTTGCGGGAAGAAGGCCTGGGCGTGATAGAAGCGGTAGGTGAAGCCATCCATATTTCAGAAAAAGCCAATATTCCCGTGGTATTAACACACCACAAGGTGATGGGACCCGCCATGTGGGGTGGTAGCAAAAAAACACTGGCTATGGTAGATTCTGCCCGTGCACTAGGGCTGGATATTATGATGGATCAGTACCCATATACTGCCAGCCAAACCAGTTTATCTGTACTCTTTCCTTCCTGGGCTATGTCTGGTGGTGGAGATACTTTTCAGCAAAAGATAGATGATCCTATCCTTAAAGACAGTATTAAGCGTGGTATTATTTACAATATTGTTCATAACCGCACCGGAGGAGACTTAAGCAGAATTCAGTTTGCTAAAGTAGACTGGTTGCCTGAGCTGGAAGGTAAAACTCTGTACGACTGGACTCAGATGCGCAATATGGAAGCCAGTGTTGAGCATGCAGCAGAGCTGGTTATAGAGGCGCAATCAAAAGGAGGGTGTACAGTAATTTACCACGTAATGGAGCAGGAAGATGTAGACCGTATTATGCTACATCCACAAACCATGATTGCCTCTGATGGGCAACTGGCAATATTTGGCGAAGGTCATCCTCACCCCCGCTGGTACGGAACCTACCCTCGAGTGTTAGGCCATTACGTTCGCGAGCGTAAACTCCTGAGTCTGGAAAAAGCTATTCAGAAGATGACACAAATGCCTGCCGACCGCCTGGGCTTGTCTACGCGGGGCAGAATAGCCGAAGGGGCTTTTGCCGATCTGGTTATTTTTGATGCTGAAACGATTATTGACAAGGCTACTTTTGAAAAGCCGCATCAGTACCCGGAGGGTATATACTATGTAATAGTCAATGGCAAGCTAGCGCTGGATGATGGGGCACTTACTACAGAGAGAGCAGGTCATGTGTTAAGAGGTCCCGCATACAGCAGGCCATAGCAGAAAGAGCGAAAATCAGAAAGGGCTTGCGAATATTCACAAGCCCCTCTTCTTGAAACTGTCAACCTAAAGGATGACTAAACTGTATTTTTAAAACTGCTCGGACAGTTCTTTCTACTTTCCTCTCTGCTTAGGATAAAGCCCCTGGCTATCTATCAGGTACACCAGCGAACTCATGGCGGCAGCACCTAGTAAGAGCTCTCGGCGATCTACAATCTCAAACACGTCCTGAGCAGAATGGTGCATATCAAAATAGCGCTGAGAGTCAGGGCGAAGGCCAATAAGCTCTACTCCCTGCGGTTTAAGAGCACTGATGTCCGCACCACTTCCTCCTTTGTCAAACTTATGCAGATCATAGGGCATAAGCAAAGGCTTCCAGCTCTGAATACGTTCGTAGGCTTCATCGCTTACATCCATACTAAAGCCCCGGGGCGTAAAACCGCCGGCATCCGACTCTATAGCAGCATAGTGTTTTTCTTTATTTTCCTCGGCAAGCTCCGCATATTTTTTACCTCCGGCCAGGCCATTTTCTTCATTAGCAAATAGTACAGCTCTGACACTACGCTTGGGCTGGTAGCCAATAGCCTGTAACGTACGGAGTACCTCTATAGAATGCACTACCCCTGCACCGTCATCGTGGGCGCCCTCTGCCAGATCCCAGGAGTCCAGATGGCCTCCCACTACAATATATTCTTCGGGATACTCACTACCAGTAATTTCACCCACCACATTGTAAGACATTACATCATCCAGTATTTGGCAGTGCGTTTCAAAATAAAGTTTAAGCTCTGTGTCATCTTTTAGCAGATGGCTTAGCAGGTCAGCGTCATTGGTGCTGATTGCCACTGCTGGAATTTTAGGCAGATTGAAGGTATAAACAGTACTACCGGTATGCGGATAGTCATCAAAATCTGTAGAGAGCGAACGTACTATGGCACCTACCGCACCATATTTAGCGGCTTCTGAAGGGCCGCTTCTACGCTGGTTTCCTGCCATACCATAAGCTGTACCGGTTTGTATCTGGGTTTGATCCATAGGGCGGTTGTAGAATACTATTTTGCCCTCTAGCTGCTCACGCCCCAGCTCCGCCAGTTGCTCAAAGTTTTGTACTTCTACCACCTCTGCCAGTACTCCCTCCGGGCCGGTACCCACTGCATTACCCAGTGCAGTAATGTTCAGTTCCTGAGTTCCCAGCTTTTTAGAGTTCACGACACGAGCTATTTCTTTTTGTCCACGTACCCAATGTGGCACCATCACTTCCTGTAAAAAAACTTTGTCAAAGCCATAACTCTCCATCAGTTGCCGAGCCCACTCTACAGCAGCCGCATTTTGAGGGGAGCCAGCTACCCTTCCACCTATGTTTTTGCAGAGGTAGCGTAAGTTTTCATATGCTTCGCCCTGAGTAAGCGTTTCGTCGTAGATGCTACGGATCATTTGTTGCTCCGGGTCTACTTTCTTTTGCGCCAATACTGATTCTACGCAGCACAATATCGCGATAAGTAATACAAACGGGCTGTGTTTCATGTGATTATTCCTAAGGTTTGCAGTATAAATTATTAATAATACAGAGGTTTGAGGCCAGTTTTTTTGAGTGCTGGCTATTTTACCAGCTTAGCATCTTTTAAAATGTACATCATACGATCGGGGTCGTCCGGATTAAGCTCCAGCCTGCCTCTCACCTTTATAGTTTCATCCGTAAGCTCTATGGAATGGGTAGTAAATACTTCCATAACGGTCTCCGGGCCGGCCCCTCCACAAAAGAAGCAGGCAGCAATAGGCAAAGAGGATAAGATAAAATATTTGGGGCCAAGGTAGACTTCATAAGGTATCATATACCCCTCAACCGTAATAATTTTTCCATTTAGCTGTTGGGCTTTATCACCAAATACCGGATAAGATATTTCATAGCCTGCCTCTTCATCATAACGGTCTTTTATATCCACATCCGCCAGTAACTTCCAGGGATTGCTCGCTGACTGAGCTATAAGAAAGTTAGCACTAATACAAATGCATACACAGATAAGTAGTAATCGGCAGACGGTAAACATGGGCTTCTCTTCTCTTCACAAAATGGCTAAGATAGAAATTATTTTTTTAGGCATGAGAGCAGCATACTACATTTTTTGTAGTTTGTTGTATCTACCAAATACTAATTGTATGCATACATTATTGTACAACTGCCTGATAATGTGTTTTCTACTACACATTACCACTGCCAGAGCTCAAAATGATATGGAGCTGGTATGGGCTGATGAATTTAACTACAATGGCTTACCTGACCCTGAGAAATGGACGTATGATGTAGGAGGACATGGTTGGGGAAATAATGAACTACAATACTACACAGAAGCGGATCCGGACAATGTAAGCGTAAAAGATGGACAGCTACTAATTACCGCCCGAAAAGAACAGTACGAGAACAATGTCTACACTTCTGCCAAGCTTGTAACACGAGGCCAGCAGGCCTGGCAATACGGAAGAATAGAAGTAAGTGCTAAACTTCCCAAAGGTAGAGGTACCTGGCCGGCAATATGGATGTTGCCAGATCTGCCTTCTTTAAACTGGCCTAGCGATGGTGAAATTGATATTATGGAGCATGTAGGCTATGATCCGGGTGTAGTACACGGCACTGTACATACCGAAGCCTATAACCATATGAAAGATACGCAGGTAGGTCAGCAGATTCAGGTATCAGACTTCAATGAGACCTTTCATGAGTATGCTATTGAGTGGACAGCAGAAGAGATCAGGTGGTACCTGGATGATAAACTTTATCACAGTTTTACAAATGAAGGTACTGAGGCTGCCTGGCCTTTTAACAAAGCATTCTACCTGATTCTGAATGTGGCAGTAGGCGGTAACTGGGGTGGCGCAAAAGGAGTGGACGAAAATATATGGCCTCAGCAAATGATCATAGACTACGTACGGGTATATCAGGCAAAACCATAAGTAGCCAGCGAGCAATTGTCAGTCATATGACCACTTTTTTGTAAATCTTTTCTTCTATTTAAATCACATATTTTGTGGATCATGGGCAAAAAAGGCGACGCCAAAATTTGGAGTCGCCTTTTTTTGCATTGCAATAATTGTCTGATTGAATGAAATTTTTGAACACAATTAAGAAGGGAGTGCACTAGTTCCACAGCGAGAGGATAAAAAACCTCAGCACATGGGGAAGTACTTCCCCTAATATGCTACCAAAAGCTGTTTTTTACGTATTGTCACCAATTGGCAAGGTGCTTGTCATTAGCTTAGTATATTTTTTAAGCTGAAGATTACTTAAATTTTTTAAACTTTTTTTCTCATAGATTAGGTAGTGTAGTAGGGTTTGCCGTTATGGCAAACCTTTCTTTATTCGAAAAGCTCTTCTAAATTGGTGGAAATACCTATTCTGACTCCAAAATCCTGGTATTTTCCTTCCACAAAATTCGCTACTGCTTCTACTCTTAAAAACCTTAGAATATTGTCCAGGCTGTAGCCAGTTTCTATGTAGTGCGGAGAGCTCTCTGTCTTCAGGTAGTTAAAAATGATATTCTCTTTAATACCCAGCAGGCGTACATCAAATATCTGAGTAAGCAAAAATTTACGAAACTGATAATACATATGAGTACCCAAATAATTATTTGAGGTACTGTAAGCATAGTAATCCAGCAGGCGAAAACTAGCTACCGGGTCGCCGGTCTGCACTACCGTCTGGTTGCCCATAAAATGTTTGAAGTCCATAAAGTATAGCAAATCACGGCTCAGGAAGCTTCCCGCATAAACATTATAATCTAACCTTCCTCTTATGCCTAAGCTCCATTGATGCTGCACCCCTACCTCCAGCAACTGATAGTCAGGCATCAGCTCGTGGCTTCCCGCAATAGCTTGTTGGTAGCTTACTCTAAATGCGGGTGAACGGGTATTGGCCAGTCTTTTTTTCCCGTTGAGCACTTTATACTTTAAAAATGGCTGATAATGACTTTCTACTGTTAAAGTTAAAGCGTCATGAGCAATAAAGGCAGTACTTTGCAGCTCTATATTGTCAGGGAAATTTGAAGAGTACACTCTACTTTCCAGATCACGCCACTGGTGAGTAGAATTGTTTGCTAAAGGCATGCGGCGAGCCCATTGCAGTTGTACTTCCAGCCTTAGTTTATCTGCAACTTTTTGTCTCACTCCCAGCTGAGCATAATCTTTTTCGTACAGCTTTATATAATTTTTTTCGTAGAGCAGGGTGCTTACGGTATTGATAAACGGATGTATAGGTTCATGCTTGTTTAACTGTTCTATATATCTTCCACCCTCCAATTGCAGACGAGTGTCATGGAAAAAATAATCAACAGCCAGTTTTGCACTAATTTTATCTCGGGCAAAAGCGTAGCGCGCTGTAGGAGAAAGGTGGAGGTCATGCCTGAATGCGCGGGTACGAAGTACCAGAGGGACTGTAAAATGATAGCCCTCTACCGTATTAAAGTTAAACTCACTAACTGGAGATTGATATTCCAGCGAACTATGCTTACCAAGCTTTACTGTAGTACCAAAAAGTAATTTGGTCACGCCCTCATTAGTTCTGGCTCTGCTGGTACCTCTTTCTTCGACTTCTCTTTCTTCCTTTTCCACTATCGCCATGCTGTCTAGCTTATGGTAACTCTTCTTCTCTCTCTGGCTAAGGGGTATAGGTCGCATATCAGCCCAATAAGAAGAGTCTTTCTCGTATGCCAGCGTATCTATTTGCATACTCCGGTTTTCTATCACATCAGGAGCGGCATCGTTTTTTTCTATTTCTTTTTCGTAGGCTTTTAGGGTTTTGCGCAGCTCTTTACGAGTAAAACGCTTTTTCTCCTGAAAAATATTGAGCGAGTCTGCCCTTAGTGCCTTTTCCATCTGCTCTTCTTTTTTCAGGGCTTGTGCCAGATCTTCTTCTACTTTCTCGTCTATTACTTCCAGTTCTACCTGTAAATCAGGGTTAAGTGTAAGTTGATAGTCGCTAACGGTGGCCAGATATTTATACTCAAAAGCTACTCCCAGTATTTTGCCTGAGGCTTCTATATTGTGGTTAACCGGCATCCAGACCTTTTCCTGAATGGGGGCATAAATCTGCTTGATACCTATTTTAAAGCCTTGCTTATAAGCAAACATGTTTAGGCTATGTATGCTCCAGAGATCTTCTATGATATAAATATAGCCGTTAAGCACATCATCACCACGAGAGCGAGGGATCACTCTGATTTTGTTTACCTCCAGCCCTCTGTCTATAAAACTTCCTTCAAACCTAAACTTGTAATACGCGAAAGCCCTCGGAGAAAGAGGAGAGATAATGCCTACCAGCTCAGGATTATAAAAGCTATTGTTGATATACATATTGGGGCTGGTATTATTTTCTTCTCCAATAGCCCGGATAGAAATAATATTTTCTTTGATCGTATTAGGCTGCTCAAAAGTAACCTCGCTTACCGACTCTGTAATAAACACTGTAGAAGAGTCTACGCCTTCTTTTTCAAATGCTCTCTCCAAAAAGAATGGTACATCTTTTACCCTACCCGCACCTTTTATGTATACTCTGGCCTGGTAGCTCTGCACCTGTAGTCTGTGAAATTTACTTTTAGCAATAGCCTTACGCATTATGGTGTAGGCAGGGTCTTCTGCTCCGGCATTCACTTCTACTTCCTTTAGCTGTATCGTCTGCTCTGGCAGCGTTACATCCATGCTCAGGTACTCATTTTCAATATTCACTTTTTTCACTACTGCAGCATAGCCCAAATGCTGAAAAACCAACTCGTAGCTACCAGTACTCAGGTCTATTTCGTAAACCCCATCAGCATTAGTACTGGCTCCTGTTTCCATTGCTTTAATGTAAATTGTAGCGTACGGTAGAGGCTGTCCTTCTGATGTGTAAACTGTACCTTTTATCCCCTGTGTATAGGCGCATAGGCTACAAAGGCAAAGGCAAAGGCAAAGGCATAGTGTAGTGAAAATTCTCATCCGGGCTGTAAAATTGATCAATTATTTAAATGCATTGCTCAAATAAAAGCTGCATGTTGCAAACAAAATATCATATCAGTGTTTAGCATCATATACATGCTTAAAAAAAATTCTAGCTTTTTGAAAAATATAGTGAATAGTGCTACTTTGTCACTGTCAGAAAACAATAATCGTCAGCTTTATAGCATTATCAAATTTTAGTATCAGTTATGGAAAAAAAGAGGATTGTAAAAGATTATGAAAATCTTCCTGAAGAGGTGACTGCACAGGTGAAAATGACTTACCCGAACGGCTTTGCAGACCACCTAATTAGTTTTACAAATAAAGAAGGCAAACGTGTTTCCGCATTACCTTTTGAGACTCAAGATATTTATTATCTCATCCGTATGACAATAACTGAGGCTCACCAGATTATTGAAGACGACGAAGACTACGATACTGATGGAACACTAAGAGATGACTTCTCTATGGATGATGCAAAAGATGCTGATCTGGCAGACTCTGACGATGAAGACGAGGATAACTCCGGCAGTAAGAAAAAATCTTACGATGATGCCTACTCTATGGATGATGACGAGGATGACGAAGAGGGGGATGACGATTACTAATACAGTCTCTACACCAAGCTGAAAATATAATACGAGAGTGTGACCTAGGTTATGCTCTTTTTTTTACCCTATTACTCACCATGCCCTAGAGAGCACATCGGTTTTTATACTACAGACAAACAAGCTTAGCTTTTGTGGGTTTAACTACTGTAGTTTACTAAACATTAACTTTTTAAACTTAAGATATATGGCAAAAGATCATGGCCCGCAAATTAAAGACGACGAAGTCTATGAAGACTTAAGAGAAAAAGGCTACAGTAAAGAAAAAGCTGCTCGCATTGCCAACTCCGATCGTCATGAGGTAGGAAAGAAGGGTGGCAAAGGCGAAAAATACGAAGAAAGAACTAAAAAAGAGCTTTACCAAAAAGCTAAAGAAGTAGGAATAGAAGGGCGTAGCGATATGAGCAAAGATGAGCTGATAGAAGCCCTTAGGAATCACTAATTTAAGAATTACAAAATTCAGACAATACATGAGGACGGCAGTAAAGTCGTCCTTTTTTGATATCAAAGGTGAGCATAAAATCTCTGAAGAAATGCGCGCCCAGCACACCATCTCCTATGGTTTGATACTCTATTTTTACAGCCAGGCTGGCAGGTCTAGCGCACAAACCCAACACATCTATTTCACTTACTGTGTACTTACTTTTATCTTCTAGCTTCTCAAAGTATTCGCTGTTTTCCAGCACCTGCAAAGACTTTTGAAAATTTAGTACGTTTCTTTTTCTGCCGTTATCCAGTTCAAACCACATTTGTCCTTCGGCCGTTTCCAAGCTGGCAAGTAGCGACATACCTACTTCGTTGGCAGCTTTTAGATAACGCAGTTCCAGAGGTACAAGCCCGTCGGCAAGCTTATCCATACTCTTTTCATCCTCAACTATTAACCTCCGACTTCTCAGGTCTACCGTAAGAGCATGTTCTCCGAAAGCCTTCATGGAGACAATGCCATCAATTTTGGGAAAGCCCTCTGGTAAACTGTTCATCACATCTTTTACTAAAGCATACTCGTGCTCAAGTACAAGACCTTCTACCTCAAGCTTAAGGTCATACTTCTTGCTGAAAGAAAGGCTTTCTTTGCCTAGCCTGATGCCTCCTATGGTATCTGCACCATAGTGTTCTGCAAACAAGCCTGGCGTGAGGATAGTCTCCCCGCCTCCGGTAGTAAACAATAGCTTGCAGTCCTTTCCATTTAGTTTTCCTTCTATATAACGTAAATGTTTATAATAATACTTGAGAGGTATAAAACGTGCATGAGGGGCTTCATTATTCGTCTTTTGAGAAGGTTTGTAGACTAACTGCTGTTTGCCTTTATGTTCGCTTACTACATCCCAGACCATAACAACTACAAAAAACACTACGCTAACAGACATTGCAGAAAAAAATATCTGACGAACGCTCATACCAGTAGTAGTTGAGTAGCAAAAAGTAATTACACTTAATATATCAAAAAACTATTCTTTAACCTACAAAGTCTTCCCTCAGAACGCTCTCAATATTCCCACTCAATTTTATGACATTCTTGCTACCTACCCTTATATTTGAACTAATTGCAAAAATTACATTACCTAATTATCATTTTAACAACTTAACCTATGAAGCACTTTTATTTGTGCCTGGCACTTTGCCTTTGTATGGGTCATTGGCTTACTGCTCAGCAACTGGACATGAGCAAAATTGAGGAAGGCATGCTACCTCGTAGCATAGGCCCTGCCGGTATGAGTGGTCGCGTAACGGCAATAGATGTAGTAACACAAAACCCAGATATCATCTACATTGGCTCAGCCTCTGGTGGCTTGTGGAAGTCCGAAGGAGGAGGCACCCACTGGCAGCCTATTTTTGATGAGCAGCCTGTAGCTTCTATTGGAGCGATAGCCATTTATCAGAAAAACCCTGATATTATTTATGTAGGCAGTGGAGAAGGAAACCCCCGTAATAGTCAGTCGGCCGGTAATGGCATGTACAAAACGCTTGATGGCGGCAAAACCTGGAAACACCTTGGCCTGGAAGACAGTCGTAATATCCACAGGGTATTTGTACACCCGGATAACCCGGATATTGTATATGCAGGAGTACAGGGCGCTGCCTGGGAAGACACCGAAACTCGTGGAGTATATAAGAGTAGCGATGGAGGTGAAAGTTGGGAGAGAATTCTCTATGTTAACTCCCGCACCGGGGTAGGCGATATGGTTATGGACCCTAACAACCCAGAAAAGCTGATGGTAGGCATGTGGGAGTTTCGTCGCTGGCCCTGGTTTTTTAAGTCTGGTGGTCCAGGTTCAGGCCTCTATGTAAGTTATGATGGAGGTAAAAACTGGGAGAAACGTACTGACAAAGACGGATTGCCCAAAGGAGAAATTGGTAAAATAGGCTTAGCCATAGCCCCGGGCAACTCTAAGATTGTCTACGCTTTTGTGGAGTCTGAAAAGAACGCCATTTTTCGCTCGGAAGATGGAGGTAAAAACTGGAAGCAAACCGCTACAGAAAACATAGGGAGCCGCCCTTTTTATTATGCAGACCTGGCTGTAGATCCGCATAACGAGAACCGTCTCTACAGCATAGCCTCTAGTGTGCGCATAAGCGAAGATGGAGGTAAGACTTTTGAGATTCTTCTGGGCTTTGACAAAATTCATGTAGATCACCATGCCTGGTATATACACCCAGATAACCCTGGCTTTATGATTGATGGCAATGATGGTGGCCTGGCAATTACCAGAGACCATGGCGAAAGCTGGAGGTTTATAGAAAACCTGCCCTTAGCTCAGTTTTACCACATCAATTACGATATGGAAGTGCCTTATAATGTAATGGGTGGCATGCAGGACAATGGCTCATGGAGAGGCCCCGCCTACACCTGGCGTGCCGGAGGTATACGTAACGGCTACTGGGAAGAAGTAGCTTTTGGAGACGGCTTTGATGTGGTGCCCGACTCCAGTAATGCACGTTACCTCTATGCCATGTGGCAGGGCGGCAACCTGCAAAGAGTAGACTTAGAAACCGGCAACTCACAATACATTAAACCGGCACACCCCCAGGCTGATGTGTTTTTGCGTTTTAATTGGGATGCTGCAATTGCGCATGACCCCTTTGATGAGCGTACCATTTACTACGGCAGTCAGTTTTTGCATAAAAGTACCGACCGGGGAGAGCATTGGGAGATCATCTCTCCAGACCTTACTACCAACGATAGCAGCAAACAAAAACAGCTGGAAAGTGGCGGCCTTACCCTTGATGCTACTCAGGCAGAAAACCATACTACCATTACCAGCATAGCACCTAGTCTGGCTCAGAAAGATATAATCTGGGTAGGCACTGACGATGGTAATGTGCAACTGACCCGTGATGGAGGCAACAATTGGGAGAATGTAGTAAGCCACATTAAAGACTTGCCAAAAAACACCTGGGTGCATCAGATTCATGCATCTAAGTATGATGCGGCAGAAGCATTTGTAGTATTTGATGACCACCGACGTAACAACTGGACACCATATGTATACCATACCAATAATTATGGAAAGAGTTGGACTCGCCTTGTAAATGAAGAAGATGCTGATGCCTTTGCGCTCTCTATTGTGCAAGATCCTGTAGAGCCCAAATTGCTGTTTTTAGGAACAGAAACCGGACTCTACGTAAGCATAGACAAAGGAGAAAACTGGACGAAATGGGGCAAAAATTATCCTCATGTACCTACTATGGACCTTAAAATTCACCCAAGGGAGCATGACCTGATCATTGGTACTTTTGGGCGGGCAGCCTATATTCTGGATGATATTCGTCCACTTAGAGCGCTTGCGCAGGAAGGTGCAGATCTGTTGGAAGAAAACCTCCATGTATTTGAAGCCCCTACAGCTTATCAGGCACTTTACAAGCAGGCTGCAGGTACTCGTTTTCAGGGAGATGCAATTTATGAAGGCAAAAACCGACCTTTTGGAGCTAACATTACTTTTAGCCTGAAAGAAATCACCAAGAAAGAAAAAGATAGCACACTTGCTGAAAAGGACAGTGTATTAGTAGAAGTATTAAATACAGAGGATGAGGTAATCCGTACTTTTAGAGCCGAAGCTCAGGCGGGCCTGAACCGACTTAACTGGGATCTGTATAGCAAGGGTGTTCGTGACCCTGACACTCCCAAACCTAAAGATAAAAACACTAATGAGCCTGCCGGCTTTCCAGTACTACCTGGTGAGTATACTGTACGCATTACCTATGGTGACTGGCAGGATGCTACTATCGTAAAAGTATTGCTTGACCCTCGTATTCAACTGAGTGATACTGAATTGATGGCACGCCAGCAAATGAGCGAAGAGTATATGCGCTATATGCAAATGGCTACCCAGGCTGTAGATCAGCTCAACGAGGCCAAAAGCAGCATACAGCTGATTAACCAACAGCTAAGCGAACGAGAAGATGATGCAGCTCAGCAGCTTAAGGAGATGGCCAGAAGTCTTCAGGATTCTATAAAGATGTATAAAGAACTGATTGCTCAGAAGGAAGATGTACAAGGCATTTTAAGAGACCCACACATTGTAAGTGGTAAGCTAGGAGCTGCCGGCAATTATCTGGGTGCGTTCTGGAATGCCAGCAATGAAACGCAGCGCCGGGTACTTTCTCATCTTAAAATTAGCTTGCAAGAGCCAATAGAAACAGTAAACAGTTTTTTTACTGGCCCTTGGATCGAATATCAGGATAAGGTTGAAGCAGCGGAGCTTAGCTTTTTTAAAGACTACGAACCTATCAGACTAGAGTAATTAATTGTACTATACTTAACTTAAAGCGGCCTTGGTGCCGCTTTTTTTATGTTAAAAACACCAACAAAAGTGCAGTATATAAGGCGCAGTCTGAAAAGCTGAGGCCATAGCTGCTCTTTAAATGTTTTCTTAATTCATCCAGGCTACGATATATCAACTGCCGGGCATATTTGGGATCCCGAAGGCCCATTACTTCACTAATCTCACCATAGCTTAAGTTTTCAAAAAACTTAAGCAGTATAGCCTCTTTTTTTCGGGTGCTCAGCTGAGTGATTGCTTCCTTAAGCCTACGCACCGTAAGAGGGGAAACTTCCTCCAGCTCTGCCTCTACACCAAGCACAGGAAAGTTTGAGGCACCCCCCCTGTGCAGACTGCTCTCCAGATAAAATGCTTGAACTGTATGTTCTCTATTACATTCGTAGACCTTGAAGACTTTGCGCCGCATTATTTTTAGAAAATAGTGCTTGAGAGAATATACCTGTGGCACTTGTTCCCTTTTCTGCCATATTTCTATAAAAATGTTCTGTATACAATCTTTCACCACCTCTTCATCCTGACACAAACGATAGCCATAGTCGTAAAGTACAGAAAACATTTTTCCATAAATCAGGTCGAAGGCATTTTCGCTACCTTCACGAAAGGCAGCCCACAAATAGTCTTCGCTCGTATCTAAAGTTTTTTCCTGAATCATGGTAGATAGGTTTGAGTATTCCTGTAGGGTTTACATATCGGACTTACAAAACTTATACTCCAAGAGCCCGGATTAAAGCTTTTCTGAGCATAATTACTCCCAGAATATATGATAAAAGAAAGCTAAAGTACCAGCGATTGTCATCCTGTACTGTGCTGTATAAACAGCTCATTATGAAGCACTCCTGAACTCAAAAAAAAGAGCAGGTAATACTGGTAGCAATTACCAATACACCTGCTCTAAACTAACTAGATGAAAATATTAATTTTAGCTTTTTACCACTCTACCTGAGTGTCCTTCCAGGCACGAGAAGAAGCAGACTCCAGTACTGCCTCACATACTTTCTGGGTTTCTAGGGCATCTTTAAAAGTGGGTGCACATGGCTCATTACCTTCCAGACTCTTGAAGAAATCAGCGGCCTGATGGATAAAAGAGTGCTCATACCCAATAGATGTACCAGGAATCCACCACCTTTTCATATAAGGTTGATCACTATCGGTTACTAATATGGAGCGCCACCCTCTCACTACCGAATCATCATCATGGTCAAAATACTCCAAATGATTCATGTCGTGTAGGTCCCATCGTAAAGAGGCATGCTCCCCATTAATTTCCAGCGTGTATAGAGCCTTATGCCCACGAGCATAACGGGTGGCCTCAAACAAGCCAAGGGAACCATTAGCAAAATGACAATGGAATACGCAGGCATCATCTATATTTACCTTTTGTACCTTACCACTTTCCTGATGGACTCGCTCTTTAATAAAAGTCTCTGTCATCGCTGAGACATCGGTAATGCCACCATTGAGCCACATTGCCGTGTCTATACAGTGTGCGAGAAGGTCTCCGGTTACTCCTGAGCCTGCTGTTGCGGCATCCAGGCGCCAGAGAGCCTCTCCACCCTGTGGTAACTCGGGACTGATGGTCCAGTCTTGCAGGAAGTTAGCCCGGTAATGGAAAATACGGCCCAGCTTTCCGGAGTCTACAATCTGCTTGATTAAAGTTACTGCCGGTACGCGTCGGTAATTATACCAAACTGTATTTTTGACACCCGCTTTGTTAATAGCATCTACCATACGTTGTCCTTCTTCCACGGTACGGCTAAGGGGCTTTTCGCAAAGAATCATTTTGCCAGCCTCGGCAGCAGCGATAGCGATTTCTGCATGGGTACTATTGGGCGTACAAATGTCTACAGCATCTATATCGTCACGAGCGATGAGAGCTTTCCAGTCTGTTTCATAAGACTCATAGCCCCACTGTTCTGCAAACTCCTTTATTTTATCTTCAGAGCGTGCACAAACAGCCTTAAGTACTGGCCTGTATTCCAGCTCCGGAAAAAAGTCTCCAATTCTTTTATAGGCATTTGTATGAGTGCGGGCCATCAAACCTCTACCAATCAGGCCAATTCTCAGTTCTTTCTTATTATGCATAGGTGTTGTTGTATTGATTTTTGGGGATTAATAAGCAGCCTCTTTTTCTTCCTGCTTCCAGCCATGTGCTTCTCTTACTTTAATTAACATGGCCAGAATGTCGTTCCATGTCTGTTGCTGGGTCATTACAGCATTATCAAACATACAGCCATCCCAGCAGATATGCTTAAATGCTTTGGTAAGCTCACCGTTTTCGTCTCTAAGCCAGAAGCCTGCATCTTTTACCACATCCAGCTTACCGTTAGGGTCAGTAGCCAGGCAGTGGCGACCAGTTTTATCATGAGAACCGGTACCGTGTACTGTACCATCATTTTGTGCTACATGAAAATCTATTGTCCAGGGACGCAGCGCCTGTGTAACTTTTTTCAGTGCTGCTTCCAGGGTAGCACGATCCGACCAGTCAAAATCCTGAGGGAGAATGCGGTCTTCTGGACGGTTGTAACCCAACAGATAAAGCAGAGTATGCGACATATCTGCCTGAAAACCAATATTTTTCCGGTCTACCGCTTCCAGCGTTTGCACCATTGTTTTCCAGCTATGCATACCTGCCCAGCAGATTTCACCTTCGGCAGCCAGCTTTTCACCATAGTCAGCCGCTACATCACAGGCCTCCTGAAAAGTTTTTACGATCAGCTTGTTACTGCCTTCCGGGTCTTTTGCCCAATCTTCTGGAGAACTCGCAGAGTCTATTCGTATAACGCCATAAGAGCGTACACCATGCTCGCGAAGTACTTTACCAAAATGACAGGCTTTGCGTACCATTTCTACATAGGTCTTACGATCGGCTTCGCTACCCAAAATAGGACCACCCCATACCGGAGCTACCAGGCTGCCTACCTTGAGGTTATAGCCAGCTATTTTATCCGCCAGGCTTTTAATTTCATCATCACTACTGTCAATGTTGATGTGCGGATCTAGCAACCCCAGGTCTACACCATCAAACTTAACACCATTTACTTCAGCAGCAGCGGTCATTTTGAGCATCTCATCCAATGGAATAACAGGCTCAGAGTCAGGCCCTTTACCTACGATGCCAGGCCAGGTGGCATTGTGTAGTTTAGGAAAATTGTGATCGTTCATGATTTAGGTTATTTATTAGCATGAAAAAAAGTGATTCTTTGTATTAGCTTAAAGTACCAGATCCGGGTTATTGGGCCCAAAGTGCTTAAGCATAACGATAGGATCTGTTTTAGAAGCATTGGTGATTTTAACACCCTCTTTTGCCGCGCCTTCACTTACAAAGTATTCGTCGTGCGTAAGCTCTCCGTAACGGATCAGAGCAGGTGTTTCTATGTCCCAAACACCCATTTTGCCATGCCCCTGCATCATAATCATACCGTAGGCAGCACTATCTTTAATGGTAACAGTAGCCCCTGGCATTACTGTAAGCTCTTTAGCACTAAAAGCATCTGACTTATAGCATATCCAGTTTTCAATGTAGCCTTCAGACTTCATTTCTTCTACAGGTTTTACCGGCTTGGGTGCCATAAACCTGTTCTCTTTCATATTAGGGTCTACATTTAGCTCCCAGTCCAGAACCTCAATTAGCTGATCAAAGTCACCTATTCTGTCTTTAGGTGTGCCATTCCATAGCAATTCTTCGGGGATGATAGCCTCGTTGACCAACGACTGATACATAGCAAATACGTCAGAGGCTTTTTGTGGCTCATAAGTACACATACTCCCCGGAGCATGTAACAGCCCGGGAGGCACATCCCATCCGGTACCCGGCTCCAGGCGGAAAGCCGAAGAGTAATTCGTAATTTTATTATCCCCTTTGGTAAAGTTTTCCAGACAGCGGCGCAGCTCCTCTTTGGTAGTTCCCGGAGAAATACCGAAAAAGGTGTAAGGGAAGTCTCCACCATGATTGTTGAGCTGAGGAGGAAAGTAATATGCCTCTGGCTTGCCCAGTTGCCCGATAAGCTTGGCATGCTCATCATTGTGGTGCACATGATGAGGAAGAGGCCCCATATTGTCAAAAAATTTGGAGTACATCGGCCAGCTTTCATGCTCCTTCCAGATACGATCACCTATCAGTGCACCTTTGAGCTCGCTCACTGCATCCCTCAGCAATACTTGCTTTTCTTTACTGCCATCGGTGAAAACAACGGCACTCAAACCCTCATTTTCTCCGGTGAGGGGCCCATTTTTTGCGGGTGTAGTAGACGAAAACCATCGCTCATCTATACCACCACGCTCACCACCCAGCACATAATAATCATCGGGGTGCAGTTTGATTCTACGGCCGGGCACACAGAAGGAACGGGGCACCCAGGTGGGGGCAAGCCTTAGTATTCCTTTTCCCTGATCCAGGGCATCTTTTGCCAAACTCATTTTCTCAATTGTTTCCATAAAAGTTGGTTATTTCATCTTAAGTTGTTGTCATCTAAAAATTTTTCTACTAGCTCTTTGCCTTCACGTACTTCAAAAGTTAAGGCATAAGTACGGCTATCTCCGGGCTCCAGATGGATTAGTGTATCCATCTCTCTGGCTTCGGCCTGCCCTATCGGGGGATGCGTTCCCGGCTCCAGCCCGCTTACATATTCTCCTTTGCCCCAATGCTGCCAGTTGGTAAGCCATGGCAGCTGCGATTTTTGGTAGCTTAGAGAAAGTGCCAGTTCTAGTTGTCTGTTATAAACACCACAGGTACATATGCCTTTATCATCAGCTTCCACATCTATAAAGGCAGCTTCTTCTCCTCCTCTGCTATGGCTCTCCAGCGGCGGAGGGCACTTACGAAAGTTATTATCTTCGGAGAATATGACGGTATTATCGCTTTCACGAGCCTGCCATTTTCCCTTCCAGAATATCTCTGCCCCTTCGTCTACCAGCGGCCACCCCAGGTTGACGTGGTAGAGCATCATATGCGGCGCAATACTGTTTCCTCTATTAATAACTTCGTCCTGAATGTGGATGCTGGCAGAGCCCAGTGTGCCGGAGATGGTACGTTTGAGCTCCAGATGAGGTCCAAAAACCTGACTAAGCTTCATGCTTCCGCTAATGCTCATCTCCAGCTTACCGCTAAAAGGGTCGGGTTGCACTATAGATTCAATCTGTGCAGGGGTATTGCTTACCTGATCGTGTAAACCTCTGGCACCATATACATCCTCTTCAGGCCCGCCTATGTGGGTAAGGCCACAGCTGGTGAGTAGGCCCCCTCCAAATACTTTAAGCCAGTCCAGCCCCCGCAGCTGGGTAGGCTGAGGAGGCGTAATACCCCCATAGCTTATCCATGACAGACTGTGTTGGTTATAAAAAGCATCTACAATATCCATAGCCCGATCCAGCACCACTTTATAGCGCAGGCCAGTACCTGTATTAATCCAGGCAATGCGGCTACCTCTTCCCAGGCCATTATCCAGCACAGAGGTTTCTATGCCTCCCAGTTGTGTATGATTAGATACTTTACCCTGCCAGTTTTTATATTGTAGTTGATTATCCACTTTAAAATATGACTGATTTAAAAGTTAAAAAATGAGTAGAAGTGTATCTCTATAACTTTTTAAGCCTGATGTTTCTGTACTCTACTTTCATAGGTGGGCCTACATGTACCTGAACGCCCAACAAGCCAGACATATTTCTATTTACTGTATCATTATCTGTGACTTCGCTCATTAGCACTCCGTTGACGTAGTGCTGTAGTTTATTTCCTTTAATTACCAGATGGCACTCGTTCCAGCCTTCCCGTATATGGTTTTTCAGTTCTTCATTGCCACCAATCTGCTCTTTTACTTCTGTAGGCAGCCAGGCATTTCTTTCAATATTAGCTCGTAAAGAATTAGCTTCTTCAGGGTTTTGCTGACTGTTTACAGTTGTTTTTTGTCCGCGATAGGCAAGGGTAGTACGTTTTTTCTCTTCGTAATTTTGCCCGGTATAGGTATGCTTACCATCAATATCAGCCTGGTAGCCTCTCAGGGCGTACGGCAGGGTGTCTATGCGCTCGCTACGGTAGTTGATACCACTATTGCCACTTTGAGAAATACGAAACTCCGTTTTAAATTCAAAGTCTTGCAGCTCACCTCCCTGCCAGATGATAAATGAATTATTTTCTATAAGATTGTCTGGCTTAATTTCTCCAATAAGCACACCATTTTCTGCACGCCATAGCTTAGGATCACCTTCCCAACCCTCCAGGCTATTACCATCAAAAATAGAGATGAAACCTTCATGATCTGCTTCTACTTCCTCTGTACTGTTTTCTTCTGACTGCACGCTGGTATCCTGCTCAGCTGCTGACTGGCACGAGGCCAGCCAGCAGGAGCATAAGATCATGAAACACTTAAAAATGTGATTGTGTAGCATTGGTTGTTGTATTAGTAGTGTGGCTGCCCTCCGTCTGAGAACGAACCACTGATAAGACTATTTTATGGTTGTTCTTATTCTGTTGCTTCTTCTGCCCCCTCCTTATAAATAGGGTGGTCAGGATTTCCGCCCGCCATCAGGTAGGCAATCAGGTCTCTAAGCTCATTTTCATTCATCGGGTTGATCAGGCCGGGAGGCATTACGGATACTGATGATAGCTTAGTATCTGTTACCTCATCTTTAGGCACTTCGCGGATGTGATCCGGAGCAAATGGATTCTGTGAAATGTAGTATTTCTCTTCATCCTGATCGGTAAGTCTACCCACTACTGACTGACCATTTTTAAGATAAAGTACTGTAGAAGCGTACTGGTCTGAGATAGTTTCGTTAGGCTCTACAATAGCTTCTATCATATCTTCTGCTGAGAAGCGGGTACCAAGTTGAGTCAGGTCAGGACCAATGATGCCACCTTCGCCTCGCATGCTATGGCAGGTGATACAGCGGGTAGCAGCGTACATGTTTTTACCTGTTTCAAAATTTCTATTCTCCAAACCACCGCTATCCAATACGGCCAGGGCTTCCTCCAACTTCCAGTTGTTACGTGGCCCTTCGGGTTGCGGTACATTTGCCAGGTCGCGACCGTTATTAGTGAGGAGAGAGTCGCCCGATAGTTCGTTGTAATAATCAAACTCACTTTTAGGCACATGTGACAAAGCTTCTTTACGAGCTTTGTCTATAAAGCCGATATAACTGTTACCTCCTTCAAAGTCAAAAGCCTGATAAAACCACTTAAAATAGCGTTCTCTAAGCTCTGGGGTCCAGCCAGATCTTTGTTTACTCAAAACCGTAGCATAATAAGTCTGCTGGGCAGGTGGTATATCCTTAAGCATACGAGCGATATCCAGACCATACTGAGGGTTTCTCAGGATAAGGTCCGAGCTTTCAGTAGCACCCTCAGCCTGTTCGGATGCCTTACCCTCATCTTCTTCAAGTAGGTTGAGGGTAGTTTCTATAACTTCAGGGTCGTCCAGATATACCAGTACTTTACTAAGTGTGCTGTTCAGTACTTCTTTACCGGCAGGGTAATGGGGGTTCAGGTAGCCGATCAGTTTTTGCCTGGTAGTAGCTGAAGGCATGCCCATACGAGCCAGCGTAAGCTCAACGGCACGCAACAGGTCGAGTTGCTGTAGCTCGCTCAGGCTGGTATAGTCTACTTCCATCAACTTATTAAGCATCTGATCTTTAATAGCGGGCTTGCCATGCTTGGCCAATGCTACCATACCCTGAATTTTGGTGTAGGGGTCTTCTTCATTGAGTACTTTGCTCTGCCAGTTGTTAAGCGGCTGATGCTCTACCGCTATACGTGCGGCGTAACGAACAAAGCGGTCTTCATGCTTAAGATGAGGCCAGGCAGCCTCCAGCCCTCCGGCTTTGGCTGTTTCATGATACTGCTCCAGTTCTTTTCTCAGCTGATGCGCCTCAGGCATCTCTTCATCAGCCATAGAAGCTAAAGTTACGTCAGTATTTTCTCCATCAAAATACACACGATAAAGGTCAGAGTCCAGGCGACGCCCGCCCGTCATAAAATACATTGCACCATCCGGGCCTATAACACCATCGGTAAGCGGAAGCGGCATACCGGAAAGAAACTCCTCTCTTTCGGCAGTGTAAGAAGCACCCTGCGGTTGCAGGTGTACGGCATAAATAATTCCAAAACTCCAGTCAAAAGCGAAAAGTGCATCCTGGTAGCGTGCAGGAAAGGCAGAGCTTTTGCCGTGTAGCACTCCTGTAGGTGAGCCTTGCCCTATATTAAGCACTGCGGGCAAGTTGTCGGGGTAGGCAGGTGACCACTTACCATTGCCAGTACGCCAGCCAAATTCCGCTCCGCTAGGCACGTGGCATATACGGGTAGGACGGTACCAGGGCATCCCCAGGTCCCACTCCATATCCGAGTCGTAGGTAAACATATCGCCAGCATTGTTAAAAGCCAGGTCAAAAGGATTACGGAAGCCCGCAGCTACCATTTCCCAGCGTTCTCCCAAAGAGTCTATCCTGGCGATCCAGCCACCAGGGGCCTCACGATCATTAGCATGCCCGCGGGGATCTTTGATCAGAGGAAAAAGGTTATCGTTTTGCCAAACTTTAGGAATGCGATAGGCATCCATTTCGGGCACATCGGTATGGTTACCCGCAATTACATACAGCGATTGACCATCCGGGCTGGGCACTATACTGTGTGGGCCATGCTCACCGGCTCCTTCCAGCGATTTGAGCAGTGTAATTTTATCAAACTGATCGTTGTTATTGGTATCCTGCAAACGGTAAAGCCCACTACCTTTCTCAAACTCATCGTTACTGCGGTGGTTTACCATAACGTATAGGCTATTGAAAGCCCACAATAATCCCTGAGCGTAGCCCATCTGAATAATTGAATCCGCTACTGCTTCTTCTGTTTCTATTTTAAGCTTCTCTATCTGGGGTGCCAGGGAGTCGGAGCCAATAGGAGCTAATGTCAGACGATAAAGGGCACCATACTGATCGGAGGTGATTAGTCTTCCCTGATCATCAAAAGTCATAGAAACCCAGGAGCCCATTTCGTTTTCTGAAGGGCTATACAAATGCTCCGCTTTAAAACCATCCTGAAGCTTAAGCTTTTCTATTTTAGGGTGTAGTGGCTCTTTCTCTTGCTCAGAGGTACTGTCTTGCACACTATTACAGGCAGAAGCTATCAGAGCGAAAAGCAACATTATTGCTGTAAATGTGCGTGGAAACGAATTCATAGGCTGTGTATGTCTCAATTGTGTTTTCTTAAAAGGTAATGGAATTTGTCCATAAAATCTCCTAATCAGACAGATTTCTGAAAAGGACAATTTAGCAAGAATAGCATTTGAGGGTATCCTGTACTATTATGCTTTTCTTGGGTCCGGTCTTGGGTTGGGCAAAAAAACACACTGGCTAGCCAGAGTACTTACCAGTGTGTTATAGTTAAAAGTTTTACAATTGTATTATGTTTTTAAAAGTGTGGACTCAAGTCTGCCTCGTCAGCAGGAAGGGCATAATACAAACTGATATTAGAAAATGCATTACTCCGGGGCTCAGCCTCTTCAGGATAGTAATAGTCCTGAGGGTTAGCTTTAATTCTGTTGCCATAAGCAGTGATCACCTCTATGGCACGACCCGTTCTTACCAGGTCAAACCAACGTTTATTTTCAAAGGCTAGCTCTACTCTTCTTTCCTGATAGATGGCCTCACGTAGATCGCCGCTCGCTGGCGCCAATCCGGCGCGGCTCCTTACCTGGTTAAGGTAGTCAGCAGCCTCTCCGGATTTACCCTGCTCATGTAATGCCTCTGCCAAGAACAGCAGCACTTCTGAGTAGCGGTAGATGGGCCAGTTCATACCATGATTGTTGTGCAGAGCATGAGGCTCAGCGTACTTTTTAATATAAGGGTAGACTCCATCTTTCCAGAAGCTACCCGAAATTTGTATGTAGCCGATGGAAGCCTCTTTCCTCTTATCCCCTTCTTCGTAAGCCGCAATTATATCAGGTGTAGGAATATTGTTACCTTCTCCGTTCAGGGGCTGAGGATTAGAGGTACCGGTAATTGTTACCAGCTCTTCCTGAGTGATAGGGCGAGGCATAAAACGATAAAGAAAATCTCCATTAAGCCCATCAGGGCCTTCTTTGAACTGCACTTCAAACACTGACTCTTGATTGTTTTTGTTACCGGTACTGGTAGAGAAAGCGTCAGCATACTCAGGCATCAGCTCATATTCTCCGCTGTTGACCACCTCTTTTAGCAAGGCTTCGGCCTCAGCCCATTTTTGCTGTACAATATATACGTTTGCCAGCAAGGTTTTGGCAGCTCCGGAAGTAGCTCTTCCGTCACCCTGCTGAGATTTTGGTGGCAGCAGTCTGGTAGCTTCTTCTACATCGCTGATGATCTGGGCATAGAGTTCCTCTTCAGTAGAAAGTGGTAGTGCCGCTTCTTCTCGCTCTGTTACCGGAGAAAGATGCAGTGGAGCCTGCCCAAAATAACGTACTAACTCAAAATAGGCATACCCTCTCAGAAAAAGCGCCTGACCTTTCAGGTTGTTTTTAGACTCAGCGTCAAACTCTACTTCATCTATGGCAGAAAGAATCTGATTAGTACGGGCAATGATCTGATAGTCCAGTCGGTACTGGTTGAGCACGTGGGTATTAGTGGTTACTCCACCATCGCTGGGAATAGCAAAATCAGCGATATCTTCCTGCTGCTCGGTGGCTCCAAAAAGGATATTACGAGCATAGTAAGTATTGTCGGAATGCATCTCGCCCAGTAGCCAGGCTCTGTCGTTTACAATATTCCTGAGAGGCACATAAGCTCCATTTACAGCCTGCTGAAAATCCGCTTCTGTTTTAAAAAAGGTAGCCGAACTTAAAGAGGTTTCAGGCACTATTGTCAGAAAATCATCCTGACAGCTAATTGCGCTTAAGTTCAAGAGTATAATTATGATGAATATTTTTTTCATGTTTTGCATAGCATTAGATTGTCAATGAGTGATGAGAATAGTACAGCATACTTAGAAGTTAAGGTTTACGCCTACTGTATAAGTACGAGGTACCGGATAGCCGGAGATATCTACTCCCTGGCTTAGGTTGCCACCATCGCCCTCGCCATCGGGTTGTACGCTGATCTCCGGATTTTGCCCACCCCAGTAGTCGGTAAAGATGTACGCATTCTGAATAGAGGCGTAAAGGCGTGCCGACTTAAAAATCTTCTCAATACCCTCAAAGGAGTAACCCAAGGTGACGTTTCTGATAGTAAAATAAGAGGCATCAGCTACAAAACGGCTGTTGATCCAGTCTCTTTCTATACCTGTTACATTTCCTCCCCCTACTGTAGTACCAAAGAAGCCCTTACCAGGATTTTCTGGCGAACGGAAGCGGTACTTCACTTCTCTCATCAGGTTAAATACACCGTCCAGGTTAGTGGTACTGTAGAGGTGGCGCACCAGTAGCTCATTGCCATGCGAACCAGTACCTACAATACTCAGATCAAAATTGCCATACTTGAAGTTGTTGGTAATACCGTATGTAAAATCAGGAAAAGGGCTTCCCATGATGGCACGGTCATCATTATCTCCTCCACGGGTAATTACGCCATCGCCGTTGAGGTCTAATAGCTTGATGCTACCTACTGTAGAGCGACCGGGCACCTGAGCGGAGTTGTCCAGATCCTCCTGATTCATGTACACCCCATCTGCAATATGGCCATAAAACTGACCGAAAGGCTGCCCTACCTGCGTAATGTGGAATCTACCATACACTCTATCAATACCATCTGCCAAAGATTCTACTATATTTCTGTTAAAAGAGATATTAGCATTAGTAGACCATTTGAACTTGCCCGTTGTATTACGGGTAATCAGAGCGAACTCATGCCCCCAGAATTTTATCTCACCTATGTTGTCATTAAAGTTACTAAAGCCAGATTCCTGAGGTACCTGTACGCTGTAGAGCAGATTGGTAGTACGTTTGTTATAGTAGTCGTATACAAACTGTATTCTGTCTTCAAATAGTCCTAAGTCCAGCCCTATATCAAATTGCTTGGTAGTCTCCCAACCCAGGTTGTTGTTGGCTAAAGAAGTTACTACTGCTCCCGGTGCTACTTCGTTGCCAAATGCTGCATTAACAGTATTGTTAATTAGGGCATATTGGGTATAGTTACCGATATTGTTGTTACCGGTAACTCCATAGCTGGCTCTTACTTTAGCAAATGAGACCGTGGGGATGTTCTGTAAGAAGTATTCGTCTGAAACTACCCAGCCTACTGAGGCTGATGGAAATATACCCCAGCGATTTTCTGAGCCAAATCGGGAAGAACCATCGCTACGCACTGCGGCAGTAAGCAGATATTTACCTTTATAGTTGTAAGTAAGCCTTGAAAGGTAAGACATCAGGCTCCATTCTTCTACCCCACTACCAGTACCTGAGCGGCTGATATTGATAGCACCCTGTACAGTTGGCAGACGGTCGTCAGAGTAAGTCTCTCCCCTTATACTGGTAACATCTCTACGAAACTTCTGCACGGTAAAACCTCCCAGAAGCTCAAAACTATGCTCACCTACATCTTTAGCATAGGTAGCCAGGTTTTCGTTCAGCCAGGTAAAATCTTCTACGTTCTGCCTGAAAGATACCGCCGTAGTGGGTATAGGCACATTGATAGAGTTAGTGGCTGTAGAAGGGTTAAAAAAGAAAAACTTAGAGTTATACAGCTCCGCATTAAAGGTAGATTTGAGAGTAAGCCCTTCCAGAGGCTGAAATTCTACAAAGGCATTAGAAAGCACATTTACCTCTTTGGTCTCATTGGTAATTTCCTGCGCTGCCCTTACCCAGTTGGCATAAGCAAAAATATTCCCGGTTTCAGCAGGAAACTTGTTAAATTCGGTAAGATCACCATTTTCGTCGTAGATGGGCATAATAGGCCAGGTATGCAAAGCATTAAAAAGTATGCCGGTACCACGCTCTCCGTCTGTCTTCGGTATGTTGTCTTTAATGTAAGAGGGCGCTACATTGAAGCCCAGCTTTACCTTATCTGAAACATCGTAGCGCGTGTTCATTCTCAGGGAGTACCTTTTATAATCGGTATTAAGCACTACCCCTTCCTGATCAAAAATACCAGCTACAATTGCTGTATTGACCTTTTCTTTGTTCGATGTAATGGTCAGGTTGTAGCTTTGTATGGGAGCCTTGCGGAGCAAAGCATCGTACCAATCGTTATTTTTGCCTTCAAACTGTGAGGGATCCTGAAAAATTTCCGGCACGCTCTGTCCTGCATCTTCGTAATACTCTTTTTTGAACTGCGCAAACTCTACTGCGTTCATCATCTCCAAACGACCTCTTTTGGGCACTTCCTGTATACCGGTATAGGCGGTAAAACCCACATTGGTTTGTCCTGGCACACCTCTTTTTGTGGTGATGAGCACTACCCCATTCGCAGCACGAGAACCATAAAGAGAAGTGGATGCAGCATCTTTAAGTATGCTGATATCCTGAATTTCATCTGGGTTAAGGTTACTGATATCGCCGGTGATAGGGAAGCCGTCTACCACATAGAGAGGATCACTCCCTCCAGAGACAGATAGTTGACCGCGTATTCTTACGTTCATTCCCTGCCCCGGCTTTCCGGTGGTTTGGTTGATTTGTACCCCTGCCAGTTTGCCCTGTAGCTTTTGGGTAATCTGCGATACCGGCACATCTTTAAGCTCAGTGGCATCTACCGTTTGTACTGCCCCTGTCACTTCTTTTTTAAGCTGGCTACCGTAGCCTACTACTACTATCTCTTCCAGGCTCTGCACATCTTCTACCATGGCAAGATTGATTACACTTCTTCCGTTAACAGGTACCTCCTGAGGGGTATAGCCGATAGATGAAAATACCAGCACGGCATCTGTAGACTGCACCTCTATGCTGTATTTTCCTTCTATATCTGTTACAGTACCTATAGTAGTGCCTTTCACCAATACATTTACACCAGGTAGTGCACCCCCATCGGCCTGGTCGGTTACTGTTCCGCTTACTACTGCAAAAGCTGCGTTTTCATTTTCACGCAAAATTTTATCAGCCTTTACCATAGTCAGATGTTTTGGTGGCGCTTCTTCTGTCTGGAGGTACTCCTGCTTTTTGAGCTGTTGTAGTGAGCTCTTCTGAAGAGGCTTCTGTCTGCTTTTTATGACATAATACTCCCCTACTTTTTTAACTTCTAACTCAAGTGGGGAAAGTATTTTCTGCAAACGCTTATCAAAGTCTTTTTGAGCTGACCTTAGCTCTTTTATCTCTTGCAGCTGTATACTGTGGTTTTCTACCAGCGACTCATCATAGGCAAATTTTACTTCAGATTCTGCCTGTAATTGAGTAAGTGCCTCACGGAGAGAAATTTTTTCCGACTGTTTTTCTGTATCGCCGGAGTAGTCAACACTAAAATGCCGGTTGCTTGCCAGCGTTTGTGCCATGGAGGGTATGCTTAGGCACAAACAAATGATCAAGAGATACTTTCTCTTTTGTTGACGTAGTTTTGTGTACATAGGAGTTGTGTTTAGGTTGTAGATTTAGTTGGATATTATTTCGGATGTGATGGACTTATTTTCGTTCTAGGATTTGAATGTTATCCTTCTCCTGGCGTATATCTAGTAAAAGCGACTCTTCCAGCAAACTCAATAGCATATCTACCTCACCATATGGTACCTCCGCACTAAAACGCCGCTCTTCCAGTCTTTTGTCCTCTATATTTACATTTAGGCCATAGTTGTCTTTGAGCAGCTGGGCGATAGATCGCAGAGAGCTGGCGTCAAACATGTGTACCCCTTTTTTCCAGGCGGTTACTTTTTCAGTGTCTATCTGTTTTTTTTGGAATGTGTGCCTGCACGAAGAATAGGCAAACGCATCTCCTTCCTGCATTGTAATCGCAGATTTATGTTTCTCTTTGCCTTTGAGGCTAACCGCTCCTTCCTGAAGCACTACCTCGGTTTGCTCACTGCGGTTTAGCACATTAAATCGCGTGCCTAGTACCTCAATATCCACTTCACCAGCATGTACGGTAAATTTGCTGTAGGTAAAACCAGAGTGGCTTTTCTTTCTTATTTTTTCCACCTCAAAAAAAGCTTCTCCCACTAGCCATACTTCTCTTTTCTTTTGCCACTGAGATGATACTTTTAGGCTGGAATTGGCATTCAGGATAGCCAGAGAGCCATCTGGCAGCTCTACTTCTCTAATTTCTCCAAAAGCTGTCTGGTACTCCTGCACCTCGGGCGATAAGGAGGAGAAAAAATAAAAACCAAACAGGCTCAGGATGCTTATAGCTGCTGCTATGCCCAGAGGAGGCAAATAAGACCTAATTTTCTTAGAGGGCTGGCGCTTACTCTCTTTAGAGGAAGTGCTTTTAGAAAAAAGTACAGCTTTGATCTGTTGGCGGGTAGTATCAAAGTCTTCTTTGGTATGCTGTACCTTTTTATAGTCTGTAAGGCTTACGAGCAAGCGAGCTTCCTGTATGGTACCGGCCATTAGCGGATGCTGTAGCAGCCATGACTCCCAAAATGCTTCCAGCTCCTCGTTTGGAGAAAGTACCCACGCCCTGAAAGAAGCATCGCTTACAAAATCGTTTACCCGGTAATGCTCGTATGACATAATTTTGAGAGGTGTTTAGTAGTAAGTGGGGGCTTTTGTACAAACACCTTCAAAATCATAGCACTATTTTTTAATTTTTATACTTAATACATTTATTTGCGGTTAATTTTATTAATTATTTAAATTAAACTACATATTAATATGTGTGTCACAAAAAACTCTGTCTATTTTTCTTAGACAACATATTCCTCTCTATCCTTCGGAAGTGCATTCGAGTTATCAGTTAGCTCATGCTCAATTTCTTCCAGAGATTTTCCTTTAGTCTCAGGTAGAATGAAATAAAGTACTACAAAGCCAACGGCACAGATGAGTCCGTACAACCAGAAGTTGTTGGCCCAGCCCAGGTTTTCTTTAATGGTGGGGAAGCTGAAAGTTAAGGTAAAATTGCCTACCCAGTGCGCAAAAGCGGCTATGGACATAGCAGCCCCCCGTATGCGGTTGGGAAAAATTTCTGATAACACCACCCAAAGTAGGGGAGCCAGCGTAAGCGAGTAGAATAGTACGTTGGCTAAAACTAGCAGCACTATTACAAATCCTTCGTAATTGGCATAAAAGCAATAGCCAATTAGCGCATATACCAGAGCCATAGAAGAAGTACCAAATAGTAGCAGGCTTTTGCGACCCAGCCTATCTACCGTAAACATCGTAATTACTACTGCCAGCACCATTACAGTACCAATTACCACGATGTTGAGCATCATCTGTTTTAGATTATAGCCTGCAGCCTGAAAAATATCTGAAGCATAATAGATAATGACATTAAGCCCGCTCCACTGTTGCAAAAATGCCAGAAATATGCCTAAGCCGATAAATTTCAGCACCTTACTATCCAGCAAAGCTTTAAAGTTAACATGTGCCACATTTGCTTTGGTAAGCGTATGCCTTACATCGTTTACCTGCACCTGAGCATACTCAGCACCTCCTATCTTTTGCAATACAGCTCGTGCTTTATCCTCCTGACCATTTTTTACCAGCCAGCGTACGCTTTCTGGTACAAAAAACATCAGTACAAAAAACAGAAATGCCGGAATAGCCTCTACGCCAAACATCCAGCGCCAGCCAGTTTGTCCGCTCCAACTTTGTGCGATTATGTCATTACTGGCATCTACCGGCAGTTGAGTGTCCAGCAAAGAAATTCGCCAGTTGATAACCTGTGCCAGCAATACACCAAACATTACCAGTAGTTGGTTGATAGTAACAAACATACCTCGCTTTTCTGGAGGCGATACCTCAGCGATGTACATTGGAGAAAGATTAAGAGCAATACCCATAGCCACGCCGCCTATGATACGGTAGATATTAAACCAGCTAAAATCGGTAGCCAAGGCCGTACCAATGGCTGATAAGGTGAATAATGCCCCAGAGAAAATGAGTAGCCGCTTACGCCCATAGCGATCGCTGAGCATAACGCAGGCTAAAGCTCCTGCCATGCAGCCTACCAGGGCAGAGCTGGTACCCCAACCTTGAAGCGCTGGCGTATTAAGCTGGAAAAAAGGTTCGTAATAGGGTTTAGCCCCTCCAACAACTACCCAGTCGTAGCCAAAAAGAAAACCACCCAGGGCGGCAGTCATACTGATGAGCCATAAGTACAGCTGATTATAGCGTACATGATCTTTCATTTGCGGTCAATTTAGATTTGTGTATTAGTCTTGGTATACCAGCCTATTAGCATCAGGTATCCAAATAATTCTATGGTTTAAGAGCTATACTGCTGGTTTTTCCTACATAATAAAAATTTTAGACCAGAATAGAGACAGGTAGTGTCATGGCTTTATGGTTTATTTCTTAAATTATACTTACTTTGAGAACAAAATATACTTTTATAAAGTATATTATTTACCAATAACTAACCATATATCATGACCAGATTTAGAAGACTAGAAAATTGTGTGAAGCTCACCATCTACTATCCTGAGCTGGAGAGTACTCTGGCCCTACCCCTACATCAATCTTTAATACCGGCAGGCTTTCCCTCGCCTGCTGATGATTACATGGAATTGCAGCTTGACCTTAATGAACACCTTGTTCAAAACCCCAGTGCTACTTTTTTTGCTAAGGTAAAGGGGCATAGTATGGAGGATGCCGGAATATACGAAGGTGATATACTGGTTGTAGACCGCTCCAAAGAGGTACGTAATAATGATATTGCTGTATGCATTATTAATGGAGAGTTTACAGTGAAGCGGATTTGTATGAACGGCAAACAGATTACCCTTGTACCGGAAAGTCGTGCCTACCAGCCTTTTGAAATTACCGAAGAGCATCAGTTTATGGTATGGGGCCTGGTAACTTATGTGATTCACAAACCATAAGTTTACACAAACAACACTACAAACAAATAAAAAAGGGACTGCTTATAAAAACAGTCCCTTGCAAATGTATATTGTCTTAATACTAACGCCAGCCACCGCCTAAAGCACGGTACAAATCAATAAGTGTCACAAAAATCTCTTTACGCGTATTGGTCATACTAAGCTCAGCCTCCAATACTCTGGCCTGAGCGGTAATTACTTCAAGATAGGTAGCATAACCCGCCGCAAAAAGATCGTTAGAAGTATTAACTGCATTAGATAAGACTTCCGCTTCCTGCTGCCTTAGGTTGTATACGTTGCGGTAGTTCTCTACACGCTTAAGGTTAGAAGCTACTTCCTGATAACCCGTAAGAACGGCTTTTTGATATCCATAGTAGGCTTCCAGCGTTTCGGCAGTAGCACGGTCGTACTCCGAGCGGATCCGGTTTTTACTAAAGATAGGAGCTGTCAGGCCGCCTAAAAAGCCTGCCGCCAAAGACTCAGGCGTACTAAAAAGCAGTGACATTTCATTAGCATTGAAGCCCACATAAGGGTCTATAGTCAGTGTAGGCAAAAAAGCAGCGCGAGCTGCCTCTACATCAGCTTTAGCCGCAGTCAGCTCTAATTCTGCCTGCTGTATGTCCGGCCGACGCAATAGCATATCAGCTGGGATGCCGGCTCTCACTACTTCTGGCAGATGCTGATCTAATATAGACTCCCCTCTCTCTATAGTCTGAGGGTAACGCCCCAGCAAAAAGTTTAGCTGGTTTTCTACCTCAATAATCCGCTGCTGCTTTTCTATACCCAGACTTTGGGTACGAAGTAGCTGCGCTGTAAACTGCTGTACTGCCAATTCGGTAGCACGCCCACCCAGCTTCTGAATCTTGATCATCTCCAGCGCCACTTCCTGAAACTCTATGTTTTTGCGAATAGTCTCCAGTTCGTTATCCAGCCCAAGTAGCTCGTAATACAGGCGCGCCACTTCTGCTACCAGGGTAGTCGTAACCAGCTGTTTCCCTTTCTCTGAAGCCAGGTAACGAGCATAAGCTGCCTCTCTACGGTTTTTGAGCTTTCCCCAAATATCTATTTCCCATGAGCTCTGCAAGCCAAGAAAATAGTTTTGTACCAGATTAGACTCATTCTGATCATTGCTATTGTTGGCTATAATATTGTCGTTGATTCCACTACCCACATTGGCACCAAACCTACCGTTGAGAGAAGGCTGTAACGCTCCTTTTCTAATCTGTAGGTTTGCGCGCGCGATCTCTACCCGCTGAATAGCCTGCAACTGATCTGGGTTATTTTGCAGGGCAATATCTATCAGGTCTACAAGATATTTATCATTAAAGAAGTTTTCCCAGATTAAATCTCCCATACTGATAGTATCCTCATCTCCGATAAAGGTAGTGGGCAGTTCTTTGGCCTGAGGAATTTGTGGAGGTTCTACCAGCTTACAGCTGCTTACCAAAGCCACAAAACAAAGTATATATATTGATTTCTGAATCAGTGTATTAAAAGTCATAGTAAAGAGGCTGCTTAATTGCTTGACATTGTAACTTTCATCTCTTCTAAAGGCTCGGTTTTGGACGGCTTGCGCTTTTTCTCGGTCATCTGAGCAAACAGCACATATAAACCTGGTATGAGAATAAGCCCGAAGATGGTACCAATCAACATACCTCCGGCTGCGGCAGTACCAATAGAGCGGTTACCGATAGCACCAGCTCCTGAAGCCACACACAAAGGAATAAGACCAGCGATGAAAGCAAAGGATGTCATCAGGATAGGTCTTAGCCTGGATACTGCACCCTCAACTGCTGCTTTGATTACAGAATACCCTTCTTGCCTGCGCTGTATAGCAAACTCTACAATCAGAATAGCGTTTTTACCCAGCAAACCAATAAGCATAATCAGTGCTACCTGAGCATATATGTTATTTTGTAGCCCCAGAACTTTTAGTGCCAGAAATGCTCCAAAAATACCAGTAGGTAATGACAGGATTACAGGTAAAGGTAGCAGGAAGCTTTCGTACTGCGCTGCCAGCAGCAGATATACGAAAAGCAGACAGATTAAGAAGATATAAATAGCCTGGTCACCAGACTTAACCTCTTCGCGAGTCATACCTGCCCAGTCAAAAGAGTAGCCACGGGGAAGGCTTTCTTTAGCAGCCATCTTGATAGTTTCAATGGCATCACCACTACTATAGCCCGGTGCTACCGTTCCGTTGATTCTGGCTGCCGTATACATATTGTATCGTGTCAGCTGCTCTGGCCCATAAACTCTTTCCAGTGTGATAAAAGTTGAGTAGGGTACCATTTCTCCTTTATCGTTCTTTACGAACATACCCAGGAGATCTTCAGGTTTGGTACGGTACTCCGGAGAGGCCTGCACCATTACCTTGTACATCTGCCCGAAGCGGATAAAATTGGAAGTATAATACCCACCTATTAATGTCTGTAGGGTACCCATTGCTTTTTCTACTGTTACCCCTTTCTTGGCCGCCATTTCCTGATCTACATGAATGAGGTATTGAGGAAAGCTAGGGTCAAAGTTAGTATAACCATTAGCAATAGCCGGAGACTCTGCCAGGGCAGCAATAAAGTCATCTGTAACTCTCGCGATTTCCTGAAGGTCACCACGGCCTGTCTGATCCAGTACTCTCATTTCAAAACCACTGGAGTTACCAAAACCTGGTACCGTTGGTGGCGAGAAAAACTCAATCTTTGCATCAGAAATATGACTTGTTTTTTCTTCCAGTAGAGCTATCACCTGCTCGGCAGTAAGTTCACGGTCATCCCAGGGCTGTAAGCTTACCATGCCCATTCCAAAGGAGGCTCCCGACACTCCGTTTACAAGGCTGTAACCAGCAAGTGTAGAAACTGCTTCTACAATTTCAATATCTGAAGCAGCCTGTTGAATTTCGTCCAGTACCTTTTCGGTACGCTCTACGGTAGCACCAGCTGGGGTAGTAACGTTAATGTACACCACACCCTGGTCTTCGGTAGGAATAAAGCCTGTAGGCAAAATAGAATTAACACCCCAGGTAGCAGCAAAAAAGAATAGTAGCATACATACAGTAATTACCCGACGTGCGGCAAGAAATGATATAGCTACCTTGTATTTATCTGCCAACGCATTGTATGCCCCATTAAATTTGTCGTAGAAGCGCTGCATAAAGTTGTTCTTCTTTTCTTTGCCATGATTGTTTTTCAATAGCAAAGCACAAAGTGCTGGAGTAAGGGTTACGGCATTTACACCAGAAATTACAATGGAAATTGCCAGCGTGATAGAAAACTGACGGTAGAATACCCCTACCGGCCCAGATAAGAATGCTACCGGCACAAATACCGCAGACATCACTAGTGTAATAGCTATAATAGCACTACTGATTTCGTTCATCGCAGCAAAAGTTGCTTCACGAGGTGGCAGGTGATCTTCTTCCATTTTGGCGTGTACAGCCTCAACCACTACAATAGCGTTGTCTACCACAATACCAATTGCCAGTACAAGGGCAAAAAGCGTAAGCAGGTTGATAGAGAAACCCAGCAACTGCATAAAGAACAAGGTACCAATTAGAGCTACCGGTACGGCAAGAGCTGGTATAAGAGTAGAACGGAAATCCTGAAGAAAAATAAATACTACAATAAATACGAGTATAAAGGCTTCAAATAAAGTTTTTACCACCTCATTAATAGAGGCATCTAAGAAACGAGAGACATCGTAAGTAACATTGTAACTCATGCCAGGAGGAAAAGACGTTTCTTCAATTTCAGCTATTCGCTCTTTTACTTTGGCAATAATATCGCGAGCATTAGAACCAGGTCGCTGCTTAATCATAATGGAGGCAGCCGGACGTCCATCGTTTTTGGAGATCCTGCTATACCCCATTGCGCTAAACTCTACATCTGCAATATCTCTGAGCTTAAGCACAGAACCATCGCTATTGGCTCTGATCACCAGGTCTTCGTACTGGCGAGGTTCGTTGTATTTACCCGTATAACGAAGGACATACTGTAGTACCTGGGCTTCTTTATTAGAACTTTCTCCAGTTTTACCAGGAGCTGCTTCTACATTCTGGCTACGGATAGCCTCAATTACCTCATCGGTAGAGACCTCGTAAGCCGTCATACGGTCGGGTTTAAGCCAGACACGCATAGAGTAATCTTTTTCACTCACAATCTCGGCAAACCCCACTCCCTCAATTCGGCGCAGTTCCTGAAGAATATTGATATCTGCGAAGTTATAGATGAATTTCTCATCCATTCCGTCATCTTCGCTGACGATATTGAGGTAGAGCAACAAACTATTAACTTCTTTTTCGGTCGTTACTCCCGCCTCAATTACCTCCTGCGGAAGCTCATTGAGCACTGTAGCAACACGGTTCTGCACACTTACCGCTGCCAGATCGGGATCGGTACCTACTTCAAAATTCACTTCAATATCTACCCTACCATTGTTGGTAGATACTGAAGACATATGTGTCATTCCCGGCACACCATTAATAGCTTTTTCTAGGGGAGTAGCCACTGCTTTGGCACAAACCTCTGCATTGGCTCCTCGATATTTTGCCCTTACAGAAACGGAAGGAGGTACAATATCAGGAAACTGAGCGATAGGGAGAGTGAAGAAGGCTAGCCCCCCTAATAATGTAATAAAGAGCGAAATCACCAGTGAGAGCACTGGCCGTTTAATAAAAATATCAAACATCTGTTTTTGTAGAGCTTAAGATTAGAGAAACATCAATTAACTGCGGCAGGATCACATTATGGGTTTAATGCAATCAGGCTATCCATTCTTACAGGTTGCGGAGCGATCTGCATCCCATCTCTAATATTTTGGATTCCTTCATACACCACTTTGTCACCAGGCTTAAGCCCAGACTCTACTATATAATAGTGAGAGAAACGCGTTTTAGGTATAAAGTTTCTCATCCTTACCTGATTGTTAGCATCTACAACGAATACGAAGTTTTTGTCCTGAATCTCAAAAACTGCTTTTTGAGGCACCATTACAGCATTATTAATGGTATTGGATAAGCTAATTCTACCCGTTGCACCATGTTTCAGGATTTTGTCGGGGTTAGGAAATTGAGCACGAAAAGCGATAGAACCAGTACTAGCCTTAAATTCACCTTCCATAGTCTCTATGCTACCTTTATAAGGGTAAGTGCTGCCATCAGCTAAAGACAGGCTTACTATATCACTTTTTTCTGTAGGCTTTTCAATTTTACTCTTTACATATTCCAGATATTCCCCCTCAGAAACATTAAAGTAAACGTACACAGAACTAATGTCAGAAGCTGTGGTCAGGAGGGTACCATGGTCTATCAAGCTACCAGTTTTTAGAGGAATACGGTCTATAATTCCATCAAAAGGAGCTCTTATACTAGTGTAAGAAAGTCTCATTGCAGCATTAACCTCAGCAGAGCGGGCTTCTTCTATACGTGCCTTTACCGCATCCATTTTAGCTATGGCAACTTCCAGCTCAGTTTTGGAGATTACATTTTTGTCTACCAGTACCCTGAGCCTGTCTACTTCCAGCTCAGACGCTTTTGCTTCGGCAATGGCACTTTTCAGATTTGCCTTAGATTTTGCGAGTTCTGCTTTGTATTCTTCATCATTAATTTTGAAAAGCAATTGTCCTTTTTTGACCTCCTGCCCTTCATCTACATATATTCTTTCTAAAAAGCCCTGTACACGAGCTCTGAGCTCCACATTTTGTACAGCCTGAATATCTGCTACATAACTATGATAAATTGTTGTATCCTTCATCATAATTTCTGTAACCGGCAGGCTTTTCACTTCAACATTGTTGTTAACATTTTGATCACTTTCGGTACATCCAACAGCCCATACAGCTAAAACAGAAAGTACTACGCAGAATAAATTAATATGAATTTTCATGAAAAGAGTTTTAATAGTTATCTAAATAACTAAGGGGTATTTGTTAAATAATTGAACATCTAGGTGTGTGTATATTCTTGGGCAGTTCAGAATGGTGTAAGGCGAAATAAATTTAGCTGAAGGTCTAATGCTTGTAGCTGCCTGTATTTACCGAAAACTCTGCTTGTCCATACCCTCCCCCTCACCATCAGGAGAAAGAAAACAATTAAAAAATTACATACTATACTTTGGCTTTCAAATGTGCTTTGTACAAAATTTTGATTCCTGTTCTGCAATTTAAAAGTTTTCATAGTTGCCTTGTCTTACCTATTTTCTGAGTAATCAGTCTGTATAAGGGCAGTGTTTGATAGTATAGTTAAGCACTGTCAGCAAGAGAAACGTAATGCTAACAGAATTATTTTTAATTTTTTAATTAAATATTACCCGTAAAGTAATAATATATATCAATATATGTCAATAAGTAAGCAAGCCTAATTATAACCTAAATTCACATAGGTAAATTTATAATTTGGATGCTTCTACCTGTAAATTCTACCGTAATAACTCAGTTGATACTCAACAAAATTCTGAAAAATTAAACATTCCAGTATTCGCTGTTTTGACTACACGATAGCCAATAGAACTTACTTAAAGCTTACTTTAAAATTTTTATTGAATAAATATCGCACCACAATTGTGTAACAAAAACACTCTATAATACTAAATAAAATACTGTATCGTAGTATTTATCAATATTTATGAGATTTTTGCAAAAAAAGTACAAACTGCTTTTTAATATAAAAATTAGAATAAAACTATTGCGGAAATAGTTTATTCTGCCTTAACGCTCGTATAAATCTCTGATACAATTTGCCTCCGATTGAATACTTACGTATTTATATAAGCATAAAAACACAAAAATGGTTTTGATGGCTAGTTAAATTTAATAGAAAATTTTGCTCTTCATTAAAAAATTGTATGATGAAGTAGAAATTGAATAATATACCAAAGAATATATTAGTCTATTAGTGAGGCTATCCAGGAGAATGCAATAGCTCCTAAAACCATTCCTCCCCAAGCCAAAAAGCCGCTTTCGTTCAGAGCCAATGAGGTGTACACTCCCCAGACACCTAAACCAGTGAACATAGCAGCAAAGCCCCACATTATACCTTTCTTGAGCTTTTTTACACTGGCATCTACCAGATAGACAGGCACGATAGTGAGCACCAGACCAAATGCTAATCCAAAAAAGCTACTATCTACTGCAAAGCTTAAGGTTAAACTAAGCAACGCGGCAGCAAGGAGCGCCACATTTATCTGTGTAAGAAAGAAATTTTCTTTAGTCATCAGATACCGTCCGTAACGGTCGAAGTAGAGGATCACATCACTGAGGGGGGCAGCAAACCAACTCCACAAAATAATGAGTAAATAGAAAGGTAATAGCAGAGGAATAAGTTTAACCAAAACAATTACGCCTATATACAAAGCAAACTTATTTTTAGTACCTATCTTTTCAATCCAGAGCGAGTATTGTAGAAATTTGCGATAAAACCAATTGCTGGATTTAATAGCTTGCAGCATACCTGCCTGAGTATATTCGTTAGTAGGATCCTGCCGTAATGCTTCAGAAAAGTGTGTTTTAGCTTTTTTTATCTCGCCTCTGGAGAGGTAATGATACCCCATATTGGCTTGGGTAAGACTATTTTCAGGATCTTCGGCAAGCATATACTTCAAACGCTCATGTGCCACCTCTGACTGGCCTACTCTGCTTTGTGCCATTGAGAGGACATTATTGCAAAGAAGATCGTCCGGGTCAAGTTCCAGTCCCTTTTCAGCTAAAGAAAGAGCTTGATTAGAATCCTTAGAATTTAAATAGATTAGCGCTTTTACCGCATAATAGGTAGCCACGTGGGCGTTAAGGGCAAGTGCTCTGTCAATTGCCTGATGAGCCTTTTTATATGATTCCTGCTCCAGATAAACTCTGGATTGTATAAAGAAGGCATCATCATTTTCAGGATTGAGACCAATAGCAGTATTTGCCGCGTTTATAGCCTTTTTATTTTCGTCTTGCCTCAGATAAAGCTCAGCTTGTAATACATGTATATCATCTGCATCCGGGTACTCTACCAGGGTCTCTGATATTTTCTGTTGGGCAATATCCAGTTTATCTCTTTCGATAAGCAAATGGATTCTAGAAATTTGTTCCAATAGCATAATCAGAGTTTTAAGTACGAGATAATGTCATCATAAATACCAGATACATTGGAGTATAAAGCGTAGTTTTTGGCAGTATTAAACCATTCTTTGGTACTGGGTCGTACTCTTTTGATCTGAGCTTTGAGGTCGCTGGTACTAATAGCCTCCACTTTACCACTTTTCATAGATTGCTTTAGCTTATCTTCCACGCTCAGGTCTACTAAAAGCTTTAAGTCGGCCCCACTAAACCCTTCTGTCTTTTCCGCAATTTTACTATAATCTACCTTGGCTACCGGTTTAGACTCCATTAATAGTTCCATAATTATTTTGCGAGCTTCTTGGTCCGGGGGCGGCACGAAGATGACACGGTCAAAGCGGCCCGGACGCAGAAAGGCAGAGTCCATATGCCAGGGAGAATTTGTAGCTCCCAATATTAGCAGACCTTCGTTGTTAGATTGTACTCCATCCAGTTCTTTCAAAAACTGATTAATGATATTCCTGCCTGCTGACTGTTTTAAATCGTTTCTTTTACTACCCAGGGCGTCAATCTCATCAAAAAACAGTACACAAGGCTGATGTTTACGTGCAATCTCAAACTTTTCGTGAAGGTTCTTCTCACTGCTCCCCAGCCACATATCCATAATTTCTTCAATCCCTACAGCCATAAACTGGGAGTCAATTTCTCCTGCGGTAGCCCGTGAGAGATAAGTTTTTCCACAACCGGGAGGTCCATACATTAATATGCCGCCTCCGGCTTTTTTGCCATATGCCTTGAACAGTTCTGGGTTCTGTAAAGGCTGGATAATTTTCATTCTTATCTCGTCCTTCACTTCTTCCATCCCTCCTACTTTAGAAAAATCTGTATCGGGCTTTTCCAGAAATGGATTGTAACTATCCTCCTTATCGCCAGGCACTGAGCCAGAAACAGCAGCAGAAGGAAGCTTGAGTTGGGCCTCTATGGCTTCGTTTTTCCATTCGCCCCATTTGGCCTGGTAAAACTGATACTGCTCTATTGCCTCCTGCAACTGCCCGTCATTGATTAATATCTGAAGGTAAAATTCAATTACCTCTATTTCCTCAGAGATCTTAAGCAGTTCTTCGCAAATGACTAGCGCCGGACCATACTGTTTAAGGTAAGAATAAGTGCGTGCCAGCAGGAATTTAATCTCATGGTCAGCTTCTTTCTGCAAAATAATGTTAAAGTGCTCTTTTGCCCGTTCATATTCAGCATTTTTAAATAGGCCTTTGCCTACCTGTTTACGCAATAAAACATTGTCGGGAGTAGCCAGAAGGGCATTTTCTAACGCTTCCAGAGTTTCTTTGTCCACAATCTCAAGCTTTAGTTATACGCTTCTAAATTAGACTTAAAGAAAATGGCTAGGGAAGAGATAAGTAGAAGCATCAAACACAGGTGCTATTTGTACAAAAAAGTCATCAAATGAAGATAATCTACATTGAGCATTCACCTTCATCTAATTGCATCTAATAAAATATAATACATCATATTATAAATAATTTTCAAAATTAAATTCTAATATTTAATAATTTTACAGCCTATTATTCTAAATGTTACAAAATTAATAATTTGACGAATCTTCTGATATCACATGAAACTTGAAAAAGGCGGGTAACTTTTTTAACTTATTGAAATACAAGAGAAAACAAACCTAAACTATTATGAAAACGCTCCTTGTCTTGATACTGGTGTTTGCTGTTCTCTGCTACGGACTAGCTTTAGGTCTGGCTTAAAATATTATGTTTTCTGATATTTTTGGCTACAAAAGGCTTTCCTGACCTTAGTCTGTAATCTTAAACACCAATGATTTCACCTCTGCTGTAGAAAGCAACTCTCTGGCAGGCAGCACTCCTCTTGAGTTTGCCAGCAATGGTTTAACATCAAACGGTTTAGAACTTGCTATTAGTTTAAAGTACTCTACCCCTACTGGTTCGCCTATTTGGAATACCTCTTGCGTCAGCATTTCTTCTCCCGCAAATAAATGATACTCTTCAGCAGTACGGTTATAGGCAGGAAAGATCAAATTAATTTTGTTATCAGGTTGTATGTCTAGCAAAGAAAAATAGGCTTGGCTACTACCCTTATTGGTAATTTTAAGTTTGATATAATCTCCCTTTCTAAGTTGCAGAGTATCCTCAATTATTGCTTTACCTTGACTTTTTGCAGGCTTTTCCGGCTTATATTTCTCCCCATGTTTTATACCTATTGGTACTATAGCTATCTCCAGTTCCAGCTCAGGCACATCATGATATAAATCCCGCAAAAAGCTGGCCCTTAAATAATCTTCAACTGCTAGCAGCACAGCCCTACGTACAGTACTTTCATCATCTTTTGGTGTAGACCTGAATAAAGTCTTTTTATCTGAAGACCAGAGGTAAAGCCTCTGTCCGGCGTCAAGTTTTAAAGTGAGCTCCGGCTCATGGGATGATATTAGGATATTAGACAAACTACTTACAGCATTTACTAAACTCGCATGCAAACTACTGCTTTCTGGTATATCAATATGTAGGCGAACAGGAGCACTGCCGTAATTTTTAGTTCCGGGCACCGCCCAGCTTTTTTTCAGCAAATTGGTATTAAAAGGCTCACTTAATACCACTTCTGAGGTGGTGAGGCTAGTACGCATTACTACACCAGTTGCCAAAGCCTTTTGCCGGGTCGTATCTCTAACATCAATAGGAAAAAATAAAATTTCTGTTCCTACAGACAGGCCTGAAAGATCTCCGGCATCAAGTGAAAGACTGGTTTTATTATAAATTTGCTTGATGGTAAAATAATTAAATGCTTTAAAAACCTCAGCTGTCCACAACTGTCGCATAGCTGCACCCTCTATTTGAGGGGTCTGATGAGGTGCTATGCTTTTCATTTCCGCACTCAGCCGATCAAACAGTCCCTGATAAGTATCCCCCTTAGTAGCCTTGCCCAGTACATGGTGTAGAGCATACGACAGTGACCCTACCCATTTGCCTTCTTTATCTCTGGTTTCATAATTAAGCTCATGGGCCCCGGAAGCGCTTATTAATATAGTTGTAGCATCATGATTAGAAGGGTCAGTTTCAATCCATTGCTCACCTTCTGTACTATTTTGGGTGAGAGTCCGGCTAGTAAAGGTAAGGGTATGCTGTGTTCCTCGCACCCTGCTTAAAGTTCGTGTAGCTGTGCCGGAGTGGCATGCATCCAACAGTACCAGTATTTGTCCTGTATCTCCAACTTTAGCTTTTATCTCAGCTATTAGTTCGCCTAATTCGTCATCGGTAAGATGCTGCTCTCCTTTATAAGTTTTGTATGCTCCTTCAGCCTTTTTAGGTGCATCGTACATCACCAGCGCTTCATCCAGTCCGTCCAGCTCATCGCCATTGAGATCTTCCAACTGCTGGCCATGTCCGGAAAAATGCAAAACTACTTTGCTACCTTTTTTGGCTTTTGGAATGATATAGTGGCGAATAGCAGAAAATACATTCTCTTTAGTAGCCTCAGCATCTCGTAAAACCTTAAGGTTACGCAAGGTATCAAACCCCTGAGATGAGAGCGCAGCTTTTATTAAGGGTATATCGTTGTGGGAGCCAAGCGCTGTCCAGGCAGTACTTTGCTTATACGTACCAATTGCCACAATCAGTGCCAGCTTATCAGAGGGCCTTACCGGCTCCTCTTTATCAAAAGTGATAGTCTGCGCTAACGTATCTAAAGTAGGTTTGTAAAAGGTACTATCATCTGCCTCCTGAATCGTAGCTACATCCGATACTACATGCTCTGTGCTTTGTTTGGCAGAGCATGCGACCAAAATACCCCAAAACAGGTGATAGACCATGATTTTGAATACTGACATAGACAGCTAATACGATTGTAAGCAGAAGTTATAGCACTAAGTGCTTTAATACAATAAGTTGTGCGTAAATTCGGTAATAACAGGCTTAAATACGGTAGTACTTTGAGGATGGTGCATGTTTGAAAGTTATCACCTATTCTATAGATTAGGGCTACTGATACCACACTACCTTTTATGTCGGAAAAAGAATTAGTTGCCTTACTAAGACTTAAAAACCCTAAAGCTTTTAAGCAGGTACAACAATACTACCGAATGTGCCGGAACCTGGCCAGAAAAAGTAATATAAGTGAAGAGGATAGTAAAGACCTTTTTCAGGATAGTGTTATCGTGCTGTACGAAAACTTGCAAAAGCCTGACTTTAAGCTAAGTAGTAAAGTAAGCACCTATTTGTACAGTGTTTTTCAAAACAAAATGTACGCTTTTGTCCGTAAGGCAAAGCCCACTGACCCTATCCAGGATGAAAAAATTATGCATTATGACTCTGAGCCAGAATCTAGCTGGAGTGAAGAAAAAATTTTACAGGCTCTGGGTGAGTTAGGTAACAATTGCAGTGAATTAATATCCGCATACTATTACCATCGGGAAAGGCTCAAAACTCTGGCAAAAGAACTGGGCTATAGCAGCGAGAATACTGCCAAGCAAGCTAAATATAAATGTATGCAGAAGCTCAAAAACAAGTTAATCCGTTTAAGCTCATGATTAACGACGATAACAAAACTGAAATTATAGACAAATACCTGGAGGGCTCACTTGACCTGGCAACCCGCCAGGAGGTAGAGCAAAAAATGCAGGAAGATGAAGCGTTTCGGGAAGAGGTGAGTTTGCAGCAACGCATTATCCAGGCAGTGCGGAAGCAGGAACGCGCAGCTCTGAAACAGGAGCTCAGTGACATATTTGAGCAGGAGAATGATAAGGTCAGGGTACTGAGCAAAAGAAATATCTATTATGCGGTTGCTGCAAGTATACTCCTTGTGGTAGCTGCGGGTATCTTTTTGTGGATAAATACCGCCAACTCTACTGTTGATGGTGTGCTTGCCGTACAGCTGGTAGAAGGGGCAAGAGGAGAGCTTCCAGCTAACATACCGGATCAGGTTCCAACACTAATTTTCAAGAACGAAGCTCAATATAACTTTCATTATCAGTTTGGAGATACTCTTAAGCTTTACGGTAATTTCAGCCTTGAGCAATTACAACTTGCGTACGAACCTAATCATAATAACTACAGGCTACTTGTAGATGATGAAAGCTATCCTATCCAGAAAAATAAGGCAATAACTCCATTGCTACCTTAATTAACCTACTTATCCGCTCATTGGACAACTGCTGGATATTGTTGTGGGCAAACTATTTTTTTGTAACGGCTCCATTGTCCTGAAGTCACTTTTTTGCGCTCAAACTCTAAAATTTAAAAAACTTTCTCTTAGCAGGGTAACCTTTCTCTACTTCCTCTATATACCTACAAACGCTACAGAAAAAGTGAAACACTTCAGTGCTTACTTTTTCTTGGTAGAGAAGCATCTAAGTTCGGAGCTCTTTCGGAAGAATGAAGCCATGCCCGGTGAGGTGGGCAACTTCATTTTTCCTACATCCTCACCAGCCTAAGGCTGCACTAGCCATACACGTTTAACATGCGCAAACCATGAAAGTGCTAAGATTATTAGCCCTGGCCTGCTTTCTTCTTGCCTCAGTTAGCAGTTGTGATTTTCTCAACTACGATGAGGTGGACAAAGAGCAGAGACTCGGAGGCGGAGGAGACGATCCTCCATGCAATAGAGATTGTAAATAGTTCTGGTAATTTAACCGGGAGTGTGTTATGCACTCCCATTACTTTTTCTCTCCTATCTCCACACACAATCCTGTAAAGATTACCTCCTATCGCCCTTATCCTTTCCGCCGGTTATGCAGGATTTCAAATAGTGATAGTTACGTTTTAATAGTATACCTTAAAACACTTTTTAAAAAGTGAAATTTATAAGGGTTTTCTGTGAATTTTATTAGGAAGGCAGTTTGTAACAGCTTCTTTTTTCGCTATTTTGTTAGAAGATTACCTGCTTTCCTATGAAAATATTAAGCCTTAACCTACTATGCTATGCGATAGCTGTAAGTGCTATAGCTCAGAGTATCCCTTCTGAGGAGAGGTTGAGGCAGAGTGCCGACTCTTTGTATCTTGAAGCAGAACATAGCTTTGAAGCCCAGGACTCCAGCCTACTATTTAGTCATTTGGGGGCGGCCCTTCATCTCTACCAGCAAATTAATGACTCGTCCAGCGTTTCTGATGTTACCAATAGCCATGGTTTTTACTACTATTTTTATGGTGACTACCCACTCAGTATTTCCTATTACAAGAAGGCGCTAGAGATTGATCGTGCCATGAAAGATACGGTTAAAATGATTGGTCGCTTAAAGAATATTGGTGGCACCTACAATAAGCTTGGGCAGTTTGTAGATGCTCTGGAGCACTTGCAGCAAGCTTTGCAACTAGCTGAGAGTATAGACCGGGAAAAAAGCGTAGCCCTGGTAAGCAACTCCATAGGCAACCTCTTATCTGACAACCTTCAGTACCATAGGGCCAGTAATTTTTTTCATCAGTCGCTAAGCATCTATAATACCACACAGGATAGTTTAAGAGCGGCCTACGTACTCAACAACTTAGGAATGCTACACCAGCAGCAGCAAGCATACGATAGCGCAGAGTACTATTTTAAAAAATCATTACAATACAAAAACAGGCTTCAGGAAAAAAGGACCCTCCCTAATACGCTTACAAATTTAGGAGACCTGTATCTACAGCAGGGAAACCTGCAACAGGCAGAGAAACACCTAACAGCTGCACTGGACATTTTCTCCCAAACAAAAGACACGTATCGGCTGGCCTGGGTAAGCAATAGATTGGCTACACTCTACCTGAAGAAGCAAAATTACGGCCTCGCCAGAACCTACCTGGACAGTATTAGCGCTTATTTACAGGAAGTTGACGCGCGCCAGGAAAGACTAACTTACCTCTACAATGAATTTAACTGGTACGAAGCCAGCCATCAGGTTGCGCCTGCCCTAGCCTATCATAAACAATGGGCTATGCTCCGCGATAGTATTTTTAATGAAGACCGGCTGGAAGTGGCTCAGATGCAGTCTGCCTATGAGCTGGAAAAGGAAGCCCAGGCAAAGCAACTGGCACAGCAGGAGACACTTCTTGCGCGTGCGGAAACTAAAGTGCAACGAGCCAGGGTGCTTAGCATAGCGCTGATTTTAGGCATATTTGTCATACTAACCTTGGTACTTTATCGCCTGTACAGAAAAAACAAACGCCTGAGCAAAAGAAATGCCCTACTGGTAAGGGAACAGCACCACCGTGTCAAGAATAATCTACAGGTGGTCTCCAGTCTGCTGAGCCTCTACTCCCGCAGAATGAACGACAAAAAAGCCCGGCAGGCTATGCACGAGAGCCAGCTGAGAGTGCAAACTATGGCACTGATCCACCGCCGCCTGTACGGAGAACAGCTCACCAGCATTTATATTGACGATTACCTTAAGGAGCTAAGCCAGGAAGTTGTGAACACCTTTGGTATTGCAGCAGAGATCCATTTTGAGCTAGAGCATATAAAGGTTGATATTGACCAGACCGTACCCCTGGGACTTATTACTAATGAAGTAGTGTGCAATGCCTGCAAACACGCTTTTCCTGATCACCCTCAACCAGAGCTTAGGCTAAGTTTTCAACAGATCTCGCCCTCTGCTTTTCAGCTCAGAATACAGGACAATGGCCCCGGCCTGCCTCTGGAACTTGAGAAGAAGCTGCACACGAACAAAAAATCATTTGGAATGAAGCTTATTCAGCTACAGACCAAGCAACTGAAAGGGAAATCTGATTTTACCAGTGAGGAAGGAGCTGTATTTCAGCTGAACTTTAGTGAGAAAAAACATTTATGGGATTGATAAAGATACTGATTGTAGAAGACGAAATTATTACCGCTTCGGATATTGAGGAACAACTGGAAGCAGCCGGATATGAGATAAGCGGAGTAGCTCATAGCTATGAGCAGGCGCTTGAGCTTTTTCAGGCAGACACCCCAGACCTTGTATTGTTGGATATTCAACTGGATGGCGACAAAGATGGCGTTACGCTGGCCAGAAAATTAAACTCCTTCAGCCAGGTGCCTATCATATACCTGACTGGAAATACCGAAGACAACACACTATTAAAAGCAAAAAAAACGCAGCCGATCGCTTTTATTCTAAAGCCTTTTAGAAGTAAAGAGTTTATTATGAATGTAGAGCTGGCTGTACAGAACTTCATTAGAAAGCAACGTATAGACCATCCTACCATTTCAGACTCGCTCTTTCTGCCCGCACGCGATAAAGGGCATGTTAAAGTAGCTATAAAAGACATTTTATACATCGCCGGAGAAGGCGCTTATGTAACTGTATACACCCAAACCAAACAGAACTTTGACATTGCCACCAACCTGGCTACTCTTGCTAAGCAAATTGGTTATAAAGACTTTGCTCGAGTGTCTAAAAAACATATTGTAAACCTGCATCATATTACTAAAATTGATAGTGAATCTGTTTGGGTGCAGGAAAAAAAACTAACCTTAGGAGATCACTTTAAAAAAGACCTGCAACAGAGCCTTCATTTTATACGAACCAAACTTTAGACTTCATCAAGACATATTGTCCCTTTGTTAGATTTTTATAGTATTGGTAAGATATTCTTTACCCATATACTAACCGTTCTGTTAAAACAGCTCTCTCTTTTCTAGTACAGCTTAGTTAGAAAGTATAGTTGTTTTGTAAGAAATATCCGTTGATTGTCAAATTAGACTGGTCTATGAGCAATTATAGACTTATATTAGACCTATTAATTATCTGAATGCTTACACTATGAAAAAAGAAGCCTAAAATTCTCCTCTCTCCATGGGTAACCTTTTCAGGCTTCTCACATCAACACATAATCAACCTTAAACACATACATTATGAAAGACCTTGTACCGTGCATAAAGGCACACGCTCCTTAAGTTATTAATTACCTAATCTATTATTCACCGTTTAAATTGTACTACCAACCATGACTATGAAAAGTAAATCAGTTTATGGGCTGTTTATGCTCATCATCGCTGTAAGTATCCTGGCCACTTCGTGCCAATCCAGTAAAATTGCCTATGGTAATTCTTATTATTTTAAACAAACGCCTAAAGTCGCTGAAGCCCCGGCTACGCAAAAGGCAGAAATTGTAGAAAAGTTAGAAAGGCAGCCGATAGCAGAACAAGAGCTGCAGGCCTCTATCTCTAAAAAAGAAGTAGCAAGCGTAGAAGTTGAAGAAATGATGCAGTCGGCTCAGGAGCACTTAGACCAAACAGTGGCGAAAAGTGAAAACCAAGCGCTTAAAAAGCAGGCAGAGCATATTTCTGCCCTTGCCAAAGAGGCTAAAAGTGCTCAGCTCACTAAAAAAGAGCAAAGAGCTAAACGCAAAGAATTGCGCAAAGAGCTCAAAGAGATGGTCAAAGAATACAAGGCTACTGCGCCGCAAGCCAAAAACGGCCTTAGTGACCTGGACAAGAACCTTCGCCTGGCGATTATCTTCTGGGGTGCGGGTTTAATTCTCTCCATCTTAGGTTATACCGTACCCTTTATATGGGTTTTGGCCTCATTGGCATGGCTGGCAGGTACTGTCTTCTTCATCATTTGGCTGGTAGAAGAACTAGGCTAATAAAACAGGATATCCTATGGGTAGGCTAAGTTCTGCCCTCATTCAATGCCGAAAGCAGATAAGCATCTAACCCATCTGCTTTCGCATTTCCCACACACACAGCAATTAAACTTATGCGACCAATACTCTCAATTTTGTTAGTTGGGATAACAGCCGGTCTATGCCTTGCTCAATCCACAGATCAGCTGGCCCAACATATACAGGATGTTACCATAAAGGGTAATGTATATGAACAAACATTAGATAAGCAGACAAAAAACAACTGTCTGATAAGTATCAGTGTACTCGATACTAAAAAAGGAGAAGAAACCATATTTGAGCTGAATGCCGCAGACCTTAACGAGCACGCTATTTCCTTTGACACACGCAAAAGCTCAGTAATGGTAAGTGCCCAGGTACAAGGCAAAAGAAACCTGATTCGTGTCTATGAAGATGGCGAGATAGATGGCTATGACGACAAGATGACCCTCTTAGCTGCGGGTATAGAGGAAGCGCGTGAGCTGGTAGACGCCTTCAAGCAAATGGTTAAAGAATGTAACGAAAAGGCTAGTGCTACCCCTGAAAGTGTTGCAGGCACCTCCGCTCAAGACTGGCAGGCATTTTTAGAAAAAGAGATCAATACCGTAGAGATCAATGGTGAGCAGTTTGCGCAGGCTTTCTCCTGTAAGTCAGCACAGCCTCACCTGATACAGTATGAGATGACGGAGCCTGACAAGGGCGAACTAAATACTTACGAATTTAACCTGACAGACCTGAACGAAAGTAAGGTAAGCTTCGATACCAAAGGTACCGCCGTATGGGTAAGCGCGCAGACCAGAGGAGAGCGAGACCTGGTTAAGCATACTACTAATGGAGAGGTAAAAGGCTATCAGGATGAAATAGTGCTGCTGGCCAGAGATATTGAGCATGCCCGCCTGATAGAGCAGGTATGGAAAAAGCTGATAAGCGCCACTGAAAGTAACAATACCGGGTTTCTGGCGGGCAACCAAAACCCTACCATAGAGCAAACACTCGCTTTTCTGACAAAACAAACCGGCAAAGTTACAATAAATGAAGAGGCTTACGAGCAAAAAATATCATACCAGAAAAGCCCTCATAGCTATGGAGGCTACCTTATGACGTACACAGTCAATGATCTTTCTAAAGCTGAAGAATCGGTTTTCCAGTGGAATATACTGGATGTTAACCCAGCCTCACTAGTGTTTGACACCAAACGTTCAGATGTATTCGTAAATCTGCAAACTCAGACTAAAGACGACCTTATTGCATACCATGAGAACGGCACCTTAAAGGCTTATACCAATGGACTTAGCCTGAGGGCCAATTCTATAGAAGAGGCACGGGCCTTAAGTATGGCGTTGAGCCATCTGGCTACTAAAACTAAAGAAATGAAGCCTGAGCCTACCTTACCTGACTCCTACACGGCTACCCTATCTTATGTGCAACAAAGAGTAGGAGACATTAACCTGGCAGATGAAAATTACCAGCAGAGTCTGTCGGCACAGGAGAGTAAAGAGTGCCTGCTTAGCTACAAACTAACTGATGAAAACGAAGGAGATGAGTACGCTTATCATTGGAACCTGAACGACCTGAGCGAAAGCAGTATTGCCTTCCAGACCAAAAAGGACAAAGTACTGGTAGTACTCAGGACCAGTGGCAAAAAAGAACTAATAGAAGTGGTAGAAAACGGAGAGGTAGATAAATATGAAGATGAGCTCAGTATTATGGCTGAAGGTATAGAAGAGGCCAGAGAAATTGTAGCGGGTCTAAAACACCTCAGCACTTTCTGTAAGACCAAATAATACGATTTAGAATTAACTAATCTTTAGGATGATGAAAAAGTTATTTGTATTCATGATGCTGATCATAGCCTCTTACAGTCAGGGTTTAGCGCAGGAAAGGCCTATGAGGATCGGCGCCAAGCTGGGCATTCCTAACATCAGCGGGCTACATTTTGAGTATGTTACACCCTGGCTGGATGGAAAGCTGGCCCCCTCTCTGGATATCTCCTACATTCCTCTAAACGCTAGCAGCTTTAGAAGCTATAAAAGTGTGGATAATGGCATAGAAAGTTTTTACTACAGCTATGTGGAGTTAGGGCTAAACTACTACTTTTTTAAGCAAGGGAGAGGCCTGTATACGAATGTAAGCCTGGCCCGTGCCCACCTGGACTTCAGCTTTTCCGATTACCAATCAGACGAAAGTGGCAAAAGAGGTGGTGTAGGAGAGCTTGACGTAAACCTAAATCTTATAAATTTTAAACTAGGCGCCAAGCTGGGAAAAACCTTTTACTTCCGTCCGGAGATCGGAGTCTCTGTAATCGGCGGTAATGTAGACGACTTCAACTTTACTGTTACTTACCCAGATGGCACTACAGAAAGGGTAGATGCAGATGATATTTCTGATGTACTTATAAGCCTGACTCCAGTATTCAATATAGGATTCGGCTTCGCTTTTTAGGCTTACAGCAAACGTGGTTTGCTGCATTTCATAGTTGTGGACCTACCAGATCTTTTGGGTCTGGTTGGTTTTCCCTCTCTCTATTACTGATAATTTATCCCGTACCTAAAATATAATTATCATGAAAAAGTTAACCTTTGGCCTGCTTATAATGTGCGGCCTCTCGCCCCTCTTTTCATTTGCTCAATTGCGTGTGGCTCCCACCTTTGGTATCAACTTCGCCACTGCCCAACTCTCCGACGAAGCTAAAGAAGCTTTAGCGCCTATTGATGAAAGCTATAAAAACAAGTTAATCACCTCTTTCCAGATAGGGGCTATAGGAGAGTACGCCCTGAATGATGTACTCAGCCTGCAATCCGGCCTGATACTTAATGGAAAGGGGACTCACTTAAAAGCCAGCCTCAGTGCCTTTGGCGTAACATTAGAAAGCGCAAACAAAGTCCGTTTAACTTACCTTAGCCTGCCCCTCACTGCCAAATACTACCTCATGGAAACAGACGGCTTTTTACTTAGCGGATGGGGAGGTCTGGTTTTAGACTTTGCGGTAGCTGGAAAAATAAAGAATGTAACGCAGGTGGGAGATGAAAAAGAAACAAATACCGAAACCATTAGCTTTGGCTCATCTACTAATGACGACCTGAAAGGTTCCGATGTATCGCTAACGCTTGGAGTTACGGCAGACTCACAGGATCTACCCCTTCAATTAAAGTTTGCTTTGGTACAGGGGCTTATCAACGCTTTTCCGTATGACGAAGGTGAATATAGCTGGAGAAACTTCGGGATCAACCTCAGTGCAGCCTATTTCTTTGAGCTGGATTAGTAGCTCACAATTTTCTCTTATCGGGTGGTTAACCTTTTTACCAAAAGAGAATATACCCATACAAACATACCACTACCATCATGAAGACCTATTTGATAAAACCCAGCCTTATGCTTCTCCTTATTATTGTATTTACCAATTGCGAAAAAGATGAGGAAGAGCCTTTAAGAAATTTGGATGGTGACCCCAGCGGAGCTGTTATTAATACCAGAGTCATTGATTATAGCGAAGGAGAGCTTACGATTGAACTTGATATCTATGTGGTAGATGGAAAGGGCAATTTTACCAAAGGCCTTTCTACTGACAATTTTTCAATAGATAATATTAAGCTAAACTACTATGAAGCAGCCTCTTTTGAAAATGTCAGAGTCAGTGCTTCACGTACCAGTAGCAAAGGTAGCTACTATGCCTCTTTATTACTTGACCAAAGCGGAAGCATCAGCAACACAGACCCATATAATCTCAGAATAGATGCGGCAAAAATCTTTTGCGAAGCCCTGGGAGCTAATGATTATGTACTCCTTTCTAGTTTCACATCTTCATACAGCCCCTATGAGGTTATACTACACAGTGAGTATACTCAGGATACTTCCGAATTAAATTATCAACTCAATAACCTGCTCTATAAGCACGGAGGAGGTACCCCCTTGTATAATGCGGCCTACAGTATGGTAAAATACACCGATGAAAACGCGTCTGGAAACAATAAGGCAATTATTCTTTTTACCGATGGCAACAATACTACCAGTGGCACTACCCTGCCCCAGCTTACAGATTACGCTAACAATATGGGCGTACAAATATATACTGTAGGCTTAAGCAGATCTGTTGATTTTAGTGTTCTGGCTCAGATTGCAAGTAATACAGGTGGATCTTTTATGTGGGCTCAGGATGCCCGGCAGTTGATAACCATGTTTGGAACCTTAGGTGACCTGCTCAGCGGAAACGCTTCTTACTACAGCACCCGATGGCAGGTTTCCAGAGAAAGAGGTACATGGCAAAGCGGTACTTCCATTGTCACTGAGCTCATCATTACTTTAAAAGACGGAAGCAGCTTCTCTGTTCCTTTTGAGATCAGCATACCTTAAAGAAAAAAGCAATATAGATATTAGTTTGACTTAGCTAAGCAAATACTACTTACATCATTTAAAGGTATACGAAGGCATCCAAATGGCTTTTTGCTTCTCCTTTCGGCAGCCTATTCATAAAAATCAATCACCAAAATATTAAAACTATGAGTACCTATACAACTCTCAGGCTACTCATGCTAGGCACTTGGTTTAGCTTATTGCACTACAGTGGCGAACACGACTAGCTACATATTTCAAATACTTAATCGTTTACCTAAACACTTACATACTATGAAAACGCATCATTACCTTTTATCATTTGTGATGGCCTTCTTTTTTATGCATCACACCTTTGCCAAAGTAATTAGGGTAGATAACAACCCTGGCGCTTCTGCCGACTATAAGAAGCTACAAGAGGCTATCAATAGCGCTGAATCAGGAGATACCATTTACGTGGTAGGTTCACCTAATTGGTACGATACTAATAGTAATGGATATGCTACAGACATAACCATCAATCGTACACTTACTTTAATTGGGCCAGGATATTTTCTAGGGGATAATAGTAGCACTCAAGCCTCCAAACATACTGCAAAAATTTATAGACTAACTATAGGTGAAGGAGCAGATAACTGTACAATACAAGGTTTTGATTTAAACGCTAACAACAACGCTATTTTATACATTAACAAAAAAGATGTGAACGGGAAAGAGGGTAGCATAGTCCCCAAAAATGTAACCATAAAAAGAAATTTAATTAATAGACTGGAAATTAGATATGCAAATAACACACTGATATCACAAAACTATTTTTCCATTAACACTTATCCTATCTATGTTTATCAGGGTGCTGCAAATACTATTATCAGGAACAATATTATCTCTTCAGGAAACAGGTATGCTTCAATATATGGAGACAATTCAGAATTAATAAATCTCACTATTGAGAATAATACTTTTACCAATGGATTATACCGTATTAATAATGCTACTATTCAGAATAACATATTCATTAGCGGTATACTAAATGACTGCGATAACAACACACTAAACAATAACCTTTTTACTTCTACAGAAGAAGCCGTTTCTAGTGAAAACTCAACAGCGAATACTTTTAACAATAACATATTTGAGGCAGTACAGGCTAATATATTTGTTGAGCCTAGCCCCACCCTTGACGACCATTTTCGATTAGCTACAGACTCACCCGCCATTGGTATGGGCGTGGGAGGAGAAGACCTTGGAGCTTATGGCGGACCTACCCCCTACAAACTTTCAGGCTTACCGGCCATACCTGCAATCTACGACCTCAATACTGTGGGTGTGGGCACCCAGACCGAAGGGATGACGGTAGAGATTAAAGCAAAATCTCATAACTAAGCTATCATGAAAAGCTTAATGATCGCTCTGCTGATGATACTCCTGCCAATAGCCTTATGGGCGCAGCATATTACTGCGGCAGAGTATTTTATAGACGAAGATGCGGGCTTTGGTAAAAACACCCTTATTCCCATACCTGTAAGTAGTAATGAACTTAGCCTGGACTTTGAAATTGAGTTTACTGATCTTAGTTCAGGCATACATAGCCTGGGCGTACGCGTCAGAGACGAAAATGGAAGATGGAGCCTGACTACCAGACGTATTTTTCTGGTTGACTATGAAACCCTAAGCCCCAAGGACATCGTAGCTGCTGAGTACTTTATAGACGAGGATGCAGGGTTTGGCAAGAATAAAAAGATAGACGTGAGTGGAGGGGCTACTGTAGACACATTAACATTTGAAGCAGACCTAAGCTCCTATGAAGAAGGAATACATATGCTCTACGTAAGAGCAAAAGATGTAAATGGTAAATGGTCTCTTGTAAGTCAACGGGCATTTATTGTATCAGATGAAGAAGCACCTGCCACTATTGTCGCACTCAAATACTATTATTATGATGTAGAGGAAGAAAAGATTGCCGGAGCAAAAGAGTACACCTATAGCCTGCCGGAACCTAAGAGCATGGTAGACCTTAACTTTCAGGCTACGACAGCGCCCCTGGAAAATCAAAAATGGTACAACATCTACATCTGGGCAGTAGACAGTAAGAGCAGGGCTAGCCTGGTCAGCACCCAAAACTTCCAGTATATAGAAACTACACCCATAGTGATTGAAGAAATCTCTGAAAATAATGTAGTTTGTGCCAGCGATGAAAACGGCATAGCGATAGTTAAGGCGAGCGGAGGCACTGGCGAACTACGCTATAGCATTAGCAGGGATAGCGCGGCTTACCAGAGTAGCAACAGGTTTGAAGGTCTGGCGCCCGGCACTTATACTGCCTACGTACGAGGCAATCTGGAAAACTATGTAGAAAGCAAAACCTTTAGCATTAGTAGTCCGGAGCCACTGCTACTTAGCACCAGCGAGGTAAAGGATGTAAATTGTGCCAGCGATGCTAATGGCAGCATCACTTTGAGCGCTAGTGGAGGTTCAGGAAGTGTCTACGAGTATAGCCTGGATGGCACGACCTTTCAGACCAGCAATGTCTTTGAAAACCTGGTAGCCGGCATTTATGCAGTAACGGTAAAAGATTCCATTGGCTGTACTCAGGTACTCGCGGATATAGAAATTAAAGCGTCACAAAGTACTCCTTCCACTCCTTCTATCTACCGATCTGATGATTCGGAGTTGGTAGATGAACTGGAGCTGATTGCCGAAGGAACTACTCCCTCTGCCAGCCTTCAGTGGTACCAAGACGGAAACCCCATCAGCGGAGCCAGTAGCAGCAAGCTTACAATTACAGAGCCGGGTACTTATACTGTTGTTGCCAGCAATGGTAGCTGTGTCAGCTTTCCTTCTAACGAAATTTCTATTACCGGACTGGCAGAAGACTTTGCAGAGCAACTTAAGTTATACCCTGTACCTGCTTCCCGGCACCTTAAGCTGGAAGTACCTTCCCGCTTGCTAAAAGGGGTTGTCTCGGTACAATTAATAAATAGCAGCGGCCAGCTTATTGCTTCCTCCGAGATTACTAATACAGGAAGCCTGCTCCACACTGAATTTGACATACACAGCCTTCCGGTGGGGCTTTACTTTCTCCTGGTCAAAGGGGAGGAGATGATTATCAGGAAGAAGTTTTCCAAGCACTAAGGAAAAGTCTGTAATACTAAATGCAATACTTATGAAACCATATTATTTATTATACCTGTTAATCTTTGCCCTTATCGGATTATACGCATGCAAGGAGAGTGAAGACCCAGACGATCAGGTGACTCCTGAGCCTGATACGGTAGTAATTAGTGATACTTTTGTTTCCTCTCCCTGGCGGGTAGAGGGTGTTACTGCTAATGACACAAGCAAGAGTACGCAAAATGTGCAGATTACATTTGATACCAATAAGCAGTACACGCTGATATTGCCCTGGTTACAGAACTTTGGAAGCACAGGTAGCTGGACCTTAGACAAAACTACTGAGCCCCCAACCATCAGGCTTGATGACGGCAATACCGAGATGTTGGTGAAAGTAATAGACCTTGATAAGGACTCTATGACTATTGAATTTATTAGTAACAACTACAAAGGCAGGGAGGTCAAGTATCAGCTTAGTCTTAAATCATCTGCTTAAGCTCTACCTACCTGCGCAGAATACTCAGCAGAACGCTTATTGTCTGCCTTAGACTTTCACTTTAGTAGGGTGATTGCTTTCTAAGCCCTCCTGACTTATTTCATAAGCAGAGGGCTTAGTTTTTTTTCTGTAAGCCTATTCTTAGCCTGACTTTAGCTTCCATTTTATTCTCCTATCGCTTATCTTCAGAACACTGATGCTGCCATAGCAATTCGTTTCCACTTAAACCACAAACTTCCATGCCTCAGCCTGTTCCTTATCTGGCATTGAGCCTACTTACCTTATCCTGCCTACTGGTAGTAAGCTTACCCGCACCGGCACAGGAGTCTATAAAAAACCTTGAGGTAAAGGAAGGAGATAAGTTTATACAGATTACCTACGATCTGTTAGCTACCGAGGCAGGCCTCTCTTTTACTGTTACCCCTTATTATCTGGATAGTCTGGGGAGCAAACACAAAATACAAAAGGCAGAAGGAGACCTGGGGGCAAACGTTAGTGCAGGGCAGCACAAATCTATCAGATGGTATTACCATAGAGAGCTGACTTCGTACCGTGGAGCCATGCAGATAGAACTGACCTACCAACTGATACCTCCCTACTCATCTGTTTTTCTGGCAAAAAAAGAGTATAAAAGGAAAGTGAAGCTGGCACTTAATACTAGCTACCCCTCAGAAGTAAGCTATGATATTATTGATAGCAAACGGCGAGTGCACAGCAGGGGTAAACTGCCTGCTAAACAAACTGACCTTCGGCTTCCTAAGCTGGCGCTGGACGAAGAGTACCGTATACGCTTCTGGCAAAGCGAACAGCAGGCGGCATATAGCTCACACTTTCGGGTAAAAAGAAGGTTTTCTTTAGGGCTCAGGGCAGTAGGTATAGGGCTGAGCGCTGCTGCTTTTGCCTATTTTATATTAAAACCAGAAGAAAGCAACGAGCTGCCTATGCCATTTACACTTGATGACTAATTACCTTTTAAACCCACGAAAAGTAGATCAACCTCTACTCAAAATCAGCAAAAACCTGAACTATGAAGCTCCTCCTGACGATAATAAGCCTAAGCTGCACCCTGCTTTCAGTTTGCGCGCAATCTAACTCCACAACCAGTGCTGCATTTAACGTTCATACGCCTCAGGACGATACCCCTCCGCAGGTGCATATAAGCGCAGACAAGCACCTGCTTCATATCTCCCTAAACGATCAGGTAGGGCTGGATACCCTCTGGTTTAACGAAGACATCATCATCCCCCCAAAGGATACCAGCTATACTTTTTCGAGACCAAAAAGCCACTCCAATATGTACTGGCTCAAGGCCACTGACCTTAAAGGCAACACTTACGAAGAAACCTTTGCCCTGGATGAAAGAGGACAATTGCAAAGAGGCGTAATTCCTGTAAGCCAACCCAAAGCCATAGCCTCCATGTTTGATGCCAGCTACTATGCTCTGATGATAGGGGTGCAAAACTATGAAGATGATGAAATTGAAGACCTTACCTACCCGGTAGAGGATATGATACAGCTAAGCCATACCCTGATTAACCTCTATACTTTTGAACCCGAAAACGTGCAGCTTTTAAGTAACCCTACCAAGTCTGAGATTGAGCGTAAGTTGGACGAACTAAAAGAGATTGTAGGTGAGCAGGACAATCTGCTTATCTTTTATGCCGGACATGGCTACTGGAATGAAGACTCGCAAACCGGCTCATGGCTACCAGCCAACGCCCGCCTGGACAAAGCCTCTACCTGGGTCAGAAATAGTACGGTAAGAGATTATATCAAAGAAATTAACTCCAAACATACCCTGCTTATTACCGATGCCTGCTTCGGGGGTAGCATTTTTAGCAGCCGGGGCGTAAGCAGCGATGAGCTGATGACCTATAATGCCCTCTATAATGCCCCGAGCCGAAGAGCCATGACCAGTGGCAACCTGCAAACAGTACCGGACCAGAGCAAATTTATGAGCTACCTGCTTGCCTATCTGGCAGATAATCGTGATGATTTTTTTCCGGCAGAAAATTTATTTAACCGTTTAAAGCTACCTGTCATCAACAATACGAACCAGGCTACAATACCGCAGTACGGGGTCATTCAGGATGTAGGTGATGAAGGAGGAGACTTTATTTTTATAAAAAGACAAGCTTCGGCAACCAAAGCTCCGGAATAATAGCTCAGGGGCCAATAATTACTTTTTGTCTCCTTTCAATTAGCTGACCTGCCGTGCTTACCCGCAAACTGCAGAAGTAAACACCAGAAGCTAGTTTATGGCCTGATGAGTTTGTACCATCCCATTTCAGGGAATGAAAACCTCCTTCAAGTATGCCTCCATAAAGCTCCCTCACTCTTTTACCCTGATTATTATAGATGATCACTCGTACCTCATAAGGCTGGTCGGCATTGGGTAAGGCAAAAGGAATATTGACCAAAGAGTGAAATGGGTTAGGGTAGAGTGGGTTTAGGCTAACAGAAGTGGGCTGCAACTGCTCCTTAAGGAAGGCATCCGGACCATACACTACACTAAATCGCCGTGTAGCAGTATATTCAAAAGTGTAACTATTCTGGATACGCATATTTATTAGCCGTTCGGTTTGGCTGTCGTGCAGAAATACCGCCTGCCTATCGGCTGGAAGTTGCTCACTATTCCAGCTTAGCACTATACTAGTCCGAACATCAGTGTCTACCTCAAAGCTCCATGCATACTGGTTTTGTGTAGGTACTATACTTTTTGTGATCGCGTTTTTGCTCGCCTTATCAGTCCTGAAGTTAAGGTTCAGATAGTGACCAAAGGCGGGAGGGCTTAGGAGGTCATAAGCATCTAAACTTTCAGAGGCATCTGGGTGCATGCCCAAACCACTCAGCGTACGCTTCAGGCGGAAACTTACTGCCCTGGCATGCAAACCTAACTGCCAGCCCGCGGTTTTGGCAGTAGCTCTCCTGACTCTGCTCTGAGCATCGCTGTGTTGCCTGGCACTAATGGGTATGGATAGCTGAGTACCCCCTTCCTCAACATGCAGGAGCGCCCCACTACCTACAGGCAGCTCATATACCACAGAATCCCAGTTTTCGCTATAGCCCCGCAAATCTTGCTTAAGAGACAAGTGTTGATTGTCGGGATGGATTCGCACTTTTTCCCAGTCAATATCAAAAGGAAAAGGATTGCCAATCATATTCCAGCCAGGCTGTAATGCTATTTTATAATCTTTCTGTTTATGAACCTTTACAGTCTCTCCACTACCACTATTAATTTTTTCCAATGCCTCATAAGTGTGCAGCAGAAGATAAGCCTTGCCACTGCTTAGCGTATGGAAACTATCGTACTCTTCAAACTTATTTTCCTTCCCCAGCCGAAAGAAGCGCCACTTTTCTTTATCATATCTGCCCAGCGCTTTCAATGTTTGTTCTACCCCCTTATCTTCCAGTACCAAAGGGAAAGATACAAGCCTGTAGTCAGCCTGGTTTCTACCTGCCCTGACGGGTATGTCTATGCCATCTTCATATTTTTTGTACAGATAGACCGTATCTTTTTTCAGCTGATCAAACTTATCTGTAAACTCATAGTAATACTCTAACCCGATAGGGTCGTCAAGTGCTTCAAATGGATAATAGAATGCATCTCCGGAAGGAATACGCTCAATATCAAGCAGATTCAGGGGACCTACCCAGGGAGCATAATTGGTGATTCCCCTGACATAGAGTAGTGCTTTTTTAATAAAGGAAGCATCATTGACATTGAGCAGAACCTGCCCGCTATTATCTTTGCCCAATGCGAAATGCTGAGGAATAACTATCAATTCCTGGGTATCGCCGGTAGAAAATATAACCTGCTCTGCTGCCACTGCGTGGTCTGCCAGGTCTTCCAGATAACCTTCTTGGAGGCTAAAGCGATAGACCTTGTTGTCCTCCAGGTTGTTGGGAGTTAGCTGAATGGAATATGTAGTACTATTATAGCTTGCCGTAAACGGAAGTGCGGCATTTCCCTCTTGTCTTACCTCTTCCAGAACAAGCGCCTGAGCCAGGTAATTAGTGTCTGGAGTTTTGTTATTTGTTGTTCTGACAGGCTTGTCAAACTGTATGCTAAGCTTGCTATTCACAGCTACACCCACAGATTTGTCTGCCGGGCTAAAAGTGGGCTTCGGTGAGACATCTAAAATCACATAGGATTGTAAACTCAATGGCTCTGCCTGTACGGAATTAGCACTTAAGTCCGCTCCGCCGCTAAATGCCAGCCGTACTTCTCCTGCTTCGTTCCCTACTTCGTATTCCAGCGTATATTCCCTGGCTGAGCTTCTGTTCATCTTAAAAGAAAGGCGACGCTCATCCGCCAGTATAAAGTCCAGCTCTACCGCCACAGTGGGCAACATATCCTCATTAAAGCTGGCCCTGAAGAAAATGGACTGTCCTTTCCGCACAAAGCCATCCGCATCACTCATCCACAATTCACCCTGCGGAGCGGTATTGTCTACCCGAAAGTTAGTAGGGCTAAATACAGTATCGCCATTCACAATAAGGGCTATAGGTAAACTGGCCTCCTTCATCTCAGGTACTGTAGCACGTATTTCCTCTTCGGATACGCGATTGGCACTGGCAGCTTCCTTTTCACCAAAAAGGACTTTAAAGCTGTCTTCTCCACTGCCAAATTTAGTACCTGTAATCGTTAGCTCACTACCACTTTTGCCCTGTGCTGCGCTCAGGGAGCCAATGCTGAGTACCAAAGGCTTGTCTTTTACAATAAACTTTTCCGAAAACACATAACTATAGTTGTTTACCGTTAGGCTGACATCTACTGCAGAGGCTTCCATCTCTGGTAACTCAAGTAAGATTAGCGTATCTGTCCACGAGATGATTTTTGTAACTTCAGCCTCTCCGAATTTAACTGTGCTATTAGCCTGCTCATGACCGAAGCCTTTGCCGCTCAGGCTTAGCTGCATACCGACATAAGCCTCTTGAGGGCTAATGCTGCTTATCTCCGGCAACAGAAAGTTTAGTACTGATAAGGCTCCTTCTGCACTGGCTACATAAAAGTAATTACCATCCTGACTGAAGGCTACAGCTTTGGGCTGGGCTACGCCCTCTACAGTAGCCTCTCCAAAGCCCTGATAGGGCGTAAGCCTGCCATCCGCCTCCGCTCTCTGAAAAGAAGAAACCCTGAAATCTGCTCCTGTATCGCCACTGCTTTCATCGCCGGTAGTAAACACATAAGAGTTTTCAGGATTTAGGGCTACGGAGGTCAGCCTCCCTAAAGGGGCCAGGCGGGTAAAGTTTACATCGTCCAGAGAGGAGTCATCCGTAAAGCCCTGTACCTTGCTCAGCGTACCATTATCGGTATTTCTGGAAAAGACCGTCAGGTTACCTGAAGTACTACCTCCATAGCCAGAAACATATACTTCTGTATTGCTTGCACTTATACAAATGTCGGTAGGCCGTGCATTACCAAAGCCCAGGTACTGTGCCCAGTTATCTATATTCTGTACATTGTTTAGCTTTCCTTCACTATCTCTCTCAAACACACTTATACCATCATCCAGGTAAGCTGTAACATATACATGTTTGCCATCCGGACTACAGGCTACTGCATTGGCGGTTTGCAGCTTCATGGCGGACTGATCTACTATTGCCTGCACAAAACTAAGGCGCCCATCGCTAGCATTTACCGCAAATACCGAAACTGCGTGATCTTCGTAAGCCGCCACATAAATATTGTTACCCTCAGGGCTGAGGCTCAGCGCTCTGGCTCCGGCAAGTCCATCTACGCCCCCGCTACCATCGCTAAGTGTTTGCAGTAATGTAAGCCTACCTTCTTCATCTATGCTGAATGTGTTGATGCTATGATCTTCTTCCGCCACGCTGTAGAGGTAGTTACCATCAGCGCTCACTGCCAGTGCGACTACGCCTGCCAGCCCACCTACACCTTCTACCCCATCTTCTGCCTTACCCATATATGTAAGCTCCCCACTGATAAGATCGCGCTTAAATATGCCAATGGCATCCTCTCCCTGAGCCGCCACGTACACAAATTGGTTGTCGGGACTAACTGCTACATCACGGGCCTCCGAGAGGCCATCCACTCCTTCTACATTATCTCTAAGCACTTCTACAAAGCTAAACTGTGCATATGCGTAAGGCAGAGGCATTAGCAACAGGATCAGCAACATTCCCTTTACAAAGCTCATAAGTTGTTCGTATATAAAATGTCTCAGGTATTAGAAGAGGTACGCAAGAGCACTATTATTAGTGGCTACTACTGTTTTCAATATAGCAGCTTTTCGTGACAGATGCAGAGGTCTGGCTTCAAAATTAATAGTACCTTCCATATCTTCTGATCTGTACAGCTTATCATGAAGTCCACCTATGCCTGCTTATTACTTATTGCTCCTAACCCACATAAATAGAGCTAGGATTTTGGCAAGAAATTTAGGCCATTTTGTCATCATGAATAGCACTTTTGTTAGAAGTATTCCTCACAACTCTATCTATTCCTAAGGCTTAGCCCCTGAAGTATATGTACATTGGCCAGCACCAGGAATATATTCCATACCAATATGTTTACTACCTGAATTTGTTATACTAAACCTGCCTATATATTTCAGTTTCTAATACGAAGGAAACTCTCCCTCTATTTCAGGAATATGCAATAAGGACAGGTTGATCCTTTGTCCTACACGCCCGGGAGATTACTGAAAAGCAGATGAGCTTGGCTTCAACTTAACTTAGGAGTTAGTGCAAAAAGGAAGGTATGGCTGGTTAGTGAATCAATCCGTATCAAGGGGATTTTTTTGTCGCTTTATCCTTATTATTTTTTGCAATCCCTGTGATAATCTCTTAAGTTAGATACACACAAATCTTACAAACGCTATCACTTTAGTGCGAAGGAAAAATACTAAAGACAGTATTCCTGAGCATACCTATGTGAGGGAAAACTGAAGCTGCGAAGAAACATACGCTACTATACATGTTGGCCTAAACCTGGATACTATGTACTACCAAAAAATAGTATTTACACTCATTTTGTGTCTCTACGGCGGCCTGAGCTTTGCCCAAGACTGCCTGGAGTGTAAAGACATTTATGCCAGCCAGGGCAATGTACCATCCGGTACCATTTGCCAGCCGAGCTTTTCCGGAGATACGCCCGGAGGCCTTACCTGCCTGAATAATGAAAAATGTATTGAAGTAGGGAAAGCATTTTTAGTAAACCCTCCGGAAACTCTGTACATTTTCTCCTGGGGAGATGGTACTATAGATACGCTTACTCACCAGCAGCTACTAAACATCCCCGCTAATGGAGGAATCTTTGGAGACCAGAGGTTGGTGTGCCACCCTTATAAGAGTGTTACCTGTCCAGACCCCAATCTTGTATTCCCGGTTTCTGTAAATGTACTTAACCCCAACGGAGACTGTACCAATAGTATAGCTGCCGGCGAAATAAGAGTACTGGAACCCCTGATCGCTGACTTTACCACCAATGATGTGGTCTGTACCAACGAGAGCTTTAGCATTATCAACCAGTCGCAGGAAGGTTACAACTCCGACTGTACCCGCGATGCAGAGTACCAGTGGGACTTTAACAATGATGGCACCATAGACCTGACTACTACCGGGCTGGGTGCGCCAGTTACGCATCCCGGCTTTGCTACACCCGGAGTCAAAAAGATACGCCTGCTGGGCTACCAGAACCCTCGGAATGTATGCGGGCCCGACGAAATCATCAAAGAGGTAACTGTGCTCAGTGTGCCCAAAGCTAAATTTGACATAGGAGCAGGAAGTGATCTGCTCAGTGTAGAAAACTGTAGCGATGAGCTTGAGTTTACATTTAGCAAGCCTGCTGATGCCTGTGCGGAACTGAGCCTGCCACTGCTCAACACTACTGAAGATGTAAACCCCACTACCGTGTTTGAATGGGTAGTTAGCTCTCCCGATGGAGTCGCCAGCTTTGCCAGTAAAGACCATAGCCTCCTGAATAATACGATTACCTTTAGCAAGGCAGGCCAGTACAAGCTAAGCTTAAAGGTTACAGATAACTGTGCCGATGGGCTCAGCGGTAGCTCTATCGCCTGTGTCAATATTAGCGTCAAAGATTCTCCTGACTTACAGATAGATAGCCCGGGGCCGATATGTGAAGGCAGTGAACTGATAGCCGCAGCACTTAATGGCAGCACCCCTATTGACATGAGCGATGTAAGCAAACTGGAGTGGCAACTGACTGACAGCGATGGAAACCTGCTTAGCATTCCTGAGAACGGAAAAGATACTTTGCAGATAGCAGGCATGGCAGCAGGAAGCTATACCCTTAACCTTAGCTATGAAAACAGCTGTGGTGCACTAAACGCTGAACCTCTGACACTTGAGGTGAACCCTGCCCCTGTAATTACGCTCTCTGCCGACAAGCTAACGGTCTGTACTAACGAAGAATTCACCATTACCGCAAATGATGAGGCTGCTACCGCATATGAATGGTTTCTCAATGACACACAAATACCCGGGGAGCAGTCCGCCAGTCTTAGCACTACCCACAGTACTGCCGGAGAATATGTATACCACATTAGTGCACAGCAAGGAGGCTGTCTCATTAAGTCAGAAACAGTTACCATAAGGGTGGTATCTCCTGCCACATCTGATGCTATTGTTGCCAGCCAAAGTGTTTTCTGCGAGGGCGAAACGGTAGCCTTCCGGCTGGAAGCTCCAAATATTCAACCGACCACCGCTAATAAACAATGGCAAAGCTGTAGCCTTTGCGATGGCAGTGACTGGGCGGACATTGATGGAGCTAATAACGCTACTTATGAGGGTAGTGCTCCCGGTAGCTATCGCCTGGCCTTGTCACTGGAGGGTAGTTGCACTTCCTTTAGCGAAGCCATAGACATTAGTGTGCGCCCCTTACCAGACTGGCGGCCCAGTATAAGCCTCCCTGAAGTATGTGCCGGTGAATCTATCAGCCTGAGTCTGCAAGGCAATGCAGAAAAATATATCTGGTCACCTGCCATCGGCTTAAGTGCTACTGAAGGTAGTACAGTAAGCATACAGCCGGAAGCAGACACCGAATATACCATTACTGCCATCTCTGGTAGCTGCGAAAGGGATACTACGCTTACGGTAAAAGTACTGGAAAAGCCAGAAATCCAGGCTAGCGCCTCCAAAGTGCTGATATGCCCCGGCGATACGGTAATTTTACAGGCAAGTGGCGGCAGTACTTACACCTGGCAGGGGCATCCCTCTCTGGAACAGATGACTGATGGACAGGCCTTGGCATTCCCCACCGAAAGCAGCACCTTTCAGGTGGTAGGCTTTAATGATAAGGCCTGTGCCGATACCGCTACGCTCAGTATAGAAGTACGCAGTATCCCGGGCCTTAGCGCCGAAGATGAAACCGTATGTATCAGTGATCCGCCTTTTACCCTCTCTTTGAGTCTACCCGAAGGTATATCGGGCAGTTGGTCGGCACCTCAGCTTCCTGATGGCAGCCTTACCCCCGAAGGTATATTTAATCCTGCGCTAGCTGGCCTTAGTACCGAGGGGCATACGCTCACCTTTACCTTTATTACCGATGACGCGCTAGCCTGCGCCTCCTCCTTTACCAAAAGGGTAATCGTCAGCCCACTACCCGAGCCCGCCTTTAGTGTACCTCCGGTAGTTTGTGTAAACGAAGCGGTAGAGTTTAGCAACCAGACCGAGGGCAACTACAGCTATCGCTGGAAGGTAGAGAATAGCAGTTACGCAGAAGAGAGCCCTACCCATAGCTTTCAGGCAGTAGCCAGCGAAGCGGTAATCTGGCTCTATGCCGAAACTACTTCCGGCTGTATAGACTCTACCTCCCAGAAGGTTCAGGTAGTAGCAGCGCCAAAAGCAGCATTTAGCACTAGCGTAGCTCCTGCATCTCTGTGCGGACCCCTTACTGCTACGTTTACGAATGAGAGCCAGGGAGAGCTGCTCAGCTATCACTGGGATTTTGGCAATGGAGAAAGCAGCCAGGAGCAGGAGCCTCCGCCCGTCACTTTTGCTCCCAGTATGCTGGGAGATACCTCTTATGTCGTTAAGTTAGAGGTAAGCAACGCCTGCACCAACGTTGCTTTTACAGATACGGTATGGGTGAAGCCGCCTCCGGTAGCTAACTTCCTTTTTGCCCGGGATACAATTTGTGCCGGCTACCCTCTCAATATCAATAACTATAGTGCCGGGTCTTCCACCGAGTTTGAATGGTACTTCGGCTTTGACAATACGCGACCTCCAAAGCTCAGCTATACTACCGAAACCTTTAGCCAGGCTTTTCCTTATGAAGGCACCACAGATACTACTTACTATGTTACTCTGGTAGCTAAAAACATGTGTGGCACCGATACCCTCACCCGCCCTTTGGTAGTAACGCCCAATACAGTAGAAGCTTTTTACCATAATAACAGTATACAGGGCTGTGGCCCACTGGAAGTTACTCTAACCTCTAACCAGATAGCAGCCAGCGGCAACCAGATTACCTACATTTGGGGCGATGGAGATACTACCCGTGCCCAAATAGCAGCTACTCATGTATACCGTACTCCCGGCACCTATTACCCTAAGCTTATCGTGCAGAATGGCTGTAGCATAGATACCTGTGGAGGGCCGGAAGACCCGGACTGCGGAAGCGTAATTCAGGTTTACCCTAGCCCTACAGCCAGCTTCAGCGCGCCCGAACGAATATGTGCAGGCGACACCCTTGAGCTGAGCAACACCTCTTCCCATGCCGTCAATAGTGAATGGGACTTCGGGGACGGACGTACGCACCAGGGTACTACGCCACCTGCCTTTACCTACACCCAGAGTGGCACCTATACCATTAGCCTGACTACCGCTAACCCGCAAGGCTGTACCAGTGAAACATTTAGCCGCCAGATAGAGGTGATGCCCCTCCCTGTAGCCAGCTTTGAAGTGAGCGAAGAAGCCTACTGCCAGGCAGATGTCATCAGCATAAGCAATATGTCCAGCGGGGCTTCACATTTTGAGTGGCGTGCCAGCGGCTTGGGCGTAATATCAACAGAGCGTGAGCTCAACTATACTTTTACGCAGGCTGGTACTTATGAGCTAAGCCTGACTGCCTATACTAACAGCAGCGAAGAGGCCTGTACAGATCAGCTCAGCAAAACTATTTACATCTCTCAACCTGCGGAACCTTATTTTAGCATTAGCAGATCTTCCGCCTGCCAGGGCGATAGTATTATCTTTGACAACCTGACTAGCTACCCCGGGGAAGAAGGTAATTATTACTGGGACTTTGGTAATGGCAATACCTACAATGGCAGTGGGCAGGTTCCCGCTCAGCTGTACCCTTACCCTGAAAACGGCACTTCTTCCTATACCATTAGTCTGAGCGTAAGCGCAGAGGGTTGTACGCAAACCTATACGCAGGAGGTAGAAGTAGCTTCATTTGTTGGAGTGGTAAGGCCTGAAGGTAATAAACCACTGGCCTTCTCTCCGACAGCCTCTACCAACAACAGCTTTCGCCTAAACTATCAACAACTATCGGATATTGACCTGAGAATATATTCCAGAGAGGGCATAGAAGTTTTTAAAACAGATGACCCGAAGCAGAGCTGGGATGGCTATTACCGGGGAAGTCTGGCCCCTGCCGGCTTATATAATGTGCAGGTATCTTATACCAACTGTGCCGGACGAAGCGGAAACGAGGTATTACAACTTTACCTCCTTTTAGATGAATTTTAAGCTATTAAGCATGAGAGCAATTACTATCGTACTTACCATTATATTTGGCGGCCTATGGGCTACAGACAGCTATGCCCAGGAACCTCAGTTCAGTAACTTTTATGCCACTCATCTCTATACTAACCCTGCCTTTAGCGGACGTTCAGACTATCAGTATCGTATCACTGCCGACCTTAGAAGGCAATGGCAAAAAGTAGGCAGCTTCTCTACTGCTTTTGTTTCTGCGGACTATGCCTTTAGCAAATTTGGCGTAGGCTTTACTGCCTATTCCGATGAGGCAGGAAGTACCCCACTCAAGACCAGGCATGCCTCTATGTCTGTTTCTTATGGCACCAATATCAGTCAGCATGCCGATCTCGTTATTGGCTTTCAGGGCAGCTATTACCATCAGAACTTAGGAGAAGATTACATCTGGGTAGATGACTACCTCAACCAGCAGACCGATATCAGCGCTACTAACCAGAGCATCAACAACCAGTACTTCAACCTCTCTACCGGGCTGCTGTTTATCCACCGTACCTTCTGGCTGGGGCTTTCTTTAAAAGATTTCCTACCCAACCCCGGACTCAATAACTATAGCCCTTACGGGCTGATCAGTTCCAGCCGAACTGCCGATGGCTACTACGGCAGAATATCCGCGCACGGTAGCTATTACCGCTATATACTGCCCAACCAGCTCTTTTTTAGCAGTTATTTTAACTACCGCTCGCGTGCCAGTGTAAGGCAGTGGGAAAGTGGTATAAGCCTGGCCTACCGCCCGCAATATGGGCAGAAGCCTGCTGATATTGTACTGGGGCTGGGTGGAGGTTACCGTGGCCTGGTACAAACTTTTGAGGGGCTATCTTCTCGGGATGCAGTTATCCTTAATGCTTCTCTTTCCTGGCCTAACGGAATCAGTAATAAGAGCTCTCCCCTCTGGCATCATATATTTCAGCTGGTATATAGCTATGACATGACGGTCTCCCGGCTGAGTACCACCGGGGGAGCTCATGAGCTTACGCTTACCCTTAAGTTCTCAGACTTTCGTTCAGGTTCCTCCTGGCCGGAAACTATGAAAGCACGCCGTCATATTCCTGACCCCAGAGACTGTAAAGGGGGCTTTGTCAATAATGTGTATATGCCCAGATAAAAACTTATCTCCTCCTCCTAGCGCCCTACCCCTTCCAGCAGCTGAGCTTCGTAGGCAGCATCATAATGGGGGTTAGCAGCCTCAGGTACAGGAGCATGGGTGCGCAAGCGCCAGTCTTTGAGCATCTGGTGTAGCTCCGCTGTCTTCTGCGGATGCTCTTCTGCCAGGTTGTTTCTTTCTCCTAAGTCATCTGACAGTCGGTACAGTTCCAGGCTTCCGTCTTCAAAGTATTCGTGTAGCTTCCAGTCTCCCATACGTATGACGGAGCCGGGACGAGTACGAAAAATCGGGTCCCGACCATCGTCATCCTGCATACTATAAGCCTCCAGATAGATAGGAAAGTGCCAGAACAAAGGCCTTTCCTGAATTGACTTGCCGTACCAGAGAGGGCTGATATCGTCTCCATCCAGCAGGGGGTTATTGTTTTGGATGCCCAGCAAGGCCTGTATACTGGGATAAATATCCAGATTACTCACTGGTACATCACACTGACTACCTTCTTCAATTTGTCCGGGCCAGGAGACCAGCATAGGTACCCGTATACCTCCTTCGTAATAAGAACCTTTGCCCGCACGAAGAGGCTCCTGACTGGAGATAGACCGTATTCCTCCGTTGTCTGAGCTAAAAATAATAAGGGTATTCTCTCTTAGCTCAAGCTCATCCAGCAGAGCCAGTAGCCGCCCCAGATTTTCGTCCATAGAGGCTACCATAGCAGCATAGTCGGCTCTATCCTGTCCTTTAGAGGGGCTTTTGTTTTCAAATTTCTTTACCAATGACTCTTTGCCCATAATAGGAGTATGCACTGTATAATAAGGCAGGTAAAGAAAGAAGCTGCTATCGCGATGCTGTCTTACAAACTGCATGGCTTCATCGGTAAGGCGGTCGGTCAGGTACTCTCCTTCCGGCCCATCACTGATATGCTGAATTTTATAGGGGCTAAAGTAGCCACCTTTACCGGGATTACCGCGCTTACTGCCTCCTACATTCACATCAAAACCCTGGCTTTCAGGATTTTCCCCAAGATGCCACTTACCAATACTTGCCGTTACATAGCCCTGGTCCTGAAGCATCTCTGCCAGAGTATATACTGTATCAGCCAGAATATTGGTGTTCGGCGTAGGAATAATCCTGCGAGTTCTGTCGTCGCCTCTATCCGAAGGGCTTACGGTATAGATACCATGCCGGGGCGTATTCATACCGGAGATCAGGCAGGCACGGCTGGGAGCACAATTGGCCGCTCCGGCATAAGCCTGGCTAAAGCGCATACTTTGCTGCGCCAGCTGGTCCAGGTTGGGAGTTTCGTAATAACTGCTGCCCATAAAACCCAGGTCTTTCCAACCCAGATCATCTACGTTAATATATATAATATTGGGGTGAGCAGGCTGCTCTTCCCCTACCGTAACGCAATGGCTTAATAGCAAAATAGCAGAGAGGCAGAGCAAAAGCTGAGAGCATAAGGTTTTCATGAGATTAGGTTGCTAGCGTGTGTTCGTGTACGTCAATCAGATTATACCTTTAAATATACATTTTCTTCTGTACTCTGAATACCAGTGGCATAAGTCTTTCTCTGCCTGGGCCTGAGTACAGGCTAGCCGGGCAGCATGAACAGCGCAGGCTGTTAAAATAAAGATGGAGGTGGCACCTCCGTTGAAAAGCAGTTATAAGTTGCTTAGAAGATAGCACAAACTCACTTAAAGACAGCTATGGTATAAGTTAGTGTAAGGCATACTCTAAGTTAGGGACAGGCTCAACCTAAGTTAGGAGTAGGCTCAACCTAAGTTAGAGTGTGGCAGAGTCTAACTTAAAGACTGGTATAGTCTAACCTAGGCATAGTACGTTCGCAGTGTGCGAAATACCATTTCTAAGCCTGCGAAATTGATGAGCGCAGTGTGCGAAATAAGTGAGCGGAAGCTGAGAAATGAGAATAAATAAATGTATGCCAGATAGCCACAGGGCTAAGCTTCGTAAGTTTTAGCTGAAGATTCGCCAGCTTTACACGATATGTGCCTTTGTATCTCTGCTCTGGCCATGCTGTTTTGTCAGCCAGCCTCAAGCAAAAGGATATGTATACCTACCAGGCCAACTGCTAAAGCCCGAAGTACATACTTATAAAAGCAGCATTCCGGCTCAGCTATAACTAGCTGTGAGCTTTACATTAATTTATTCATTTACTACTGTAAATCAAACAGATATGGCTACTCCAAGCTGTAAGCTAAAACGTATTTCAACAGAATTTGAAATTTAGCATCTCTATGCTCTATAGTAAATGTTATGCGCTTTGAAGCATAATTTATAACCAAACCCCCAGATTTAGACTTTAAGGGATAGAAAAAATTCTTCTTACATCATCCAAAAAACTTTACCTTACCATACACATCAACCTATTAACTGCTATGCGTACTTCTATGACCAGCCCTTTAGCCATTGTGATTGGCACAAGTATATCCCTCTTTTTTTCAACTTTAACCGCTATGGCACAGCAAGCAGATGGTAGTGAGATACAAGACCCGAATATAGTAGGTATCAATAAGCTGGCACCCCATAGCCTACTGATCCCCTATGCTGACAAGAAACAGGCACTAGAAGATACCCCCGAGGCATCACCTTATTATCAGCTCCTTAATGGCAAGTGGAAATTTTATTTCTCGGAAAAGCCCGACGAGCGTCCGCTGGACTTTTACCTGCCCGAATACAATGTGAGGAAGTGGGACGAGATACAGGTACCTGCCGACTGGCAGATGGAAGGCTATGATATTCCTATCTACCTCAACCACCCTTATGAGTTTACTACCGCTGAGAATGCGCCCCAGCAGCCATTAAACAGCGACAGCCCGGAAGTGCGGCAGCCCAGGCCACCCGCAGTCCCCTTCAACTGGAATCCTGTGGGCTCTTACCGCCGCAACTTTAGCATACCTAAAAGCTGGGGTGACCGGCAGGTTAGGCTACACTTCGGAGGAGTAAAAACAGCCTTTTATGTGTGGGTAAACGGGCAGTATGTAGGCTACTCAGAAGACTCTAAAACCCCGGCAGAGTGGGATATTACAGACTACTTGCAGGAAGGAGAAAACATACTGGCCTGCGAGGTGTACCGTATTGCCTCTGGCTCTTATCTAGAGTGTCAGGACTTCTGGAGACTAAGCGGTATAGAGCGTGATGTCTACCTCTACGCGCCTCCTAAAGTCCATGTAGAAGACCTGGACCTACTGGCGAAGCTGGATGAAAACTACGAGCAGGGTATGTTTAACACAGAGGTTACCTTAAGTAATGTGAGCGAAACAGATGCTCAGAGCCGCCTAATGTTTAGCCTGCTGGATGCGGAGGGCAGCACTGTTTACGAAGAAGAGCGCAGCATAAGTATTCCTCAGAATGAGTACACCAGCGTACAGTTGAGCAGCAGCCTGGCAGATTGCCGCCCCTGGTCAGCAGAGTCTCCTTACCTCTATACTTTCCTGATAGAACATTATGATACTGAAGGCAGGCTGAGAGAGAGCAGCAGCCAGAAGGTAGGTTTTCGCAGCGTAGAAATTAAGGGTGGACAATTGCTGGTGAACGGGCAGGCGGTACTGGTTAAAGGGGTAAACCGACATGAGCATCACCCGGACTACGCGCATTACATCCCTAAAGAGAGTATGGAAGAAGACATCCGGCTTATGAAGCAGTACAATATTAACGCGGTACGTACCAGCCACTACCCCAATGACCCCTACTGGTATAAGCTCTGCGACCAATACGGCCTCTATGTAGTAGACGAAGCCAATATAGAGTCGCATGGCCTGGGAGCTGCCCAGCAAAACGCCTACGACCCGGAACGCCACATTGCCGATGACCCATTGTGGGAGAAGGCTCACCTGGACAGGGTAGAGCGCATGTATGAAAGAGATAAGAACCACCCTTCGGTAATCATCTGGTCGCTGGGCAATGAGGCCGGGGACGGTTCTAACTTTGTGAAAGCTTATCAATGGCTAAAAGAAAGAGACAGCCGCCCGGTACAGTTTGAGCAGGCAAGGCTTCGCCCCCATACCGATATTTTTACGCCTATGTATATGTCTATGGAAGATATGAAAAACTATGCGCTGGACCCTACGGCCAGCAGGCCCTTAATTCAGTGCGAGTATGCGCATGCTATGGGCAATAGCGTAGGTAATCTGCAAGACTATTGGGATTTGATAGAGGCCTACCCTCTACTACAGGGAGGCTTCATCTGGGACTGGGTAGACCAGGGCCTGAGCAAGACTCATGAAGATGGAGAGAAGTACTTCGGCTACGGAGGCGACTTTGGCCCCGAAGACATCCGTAGCGATCATAACTTTTGCCTCAACGGACTGGTAAACCCCGAACGTAAGCCTAACCCCCACCTCTACGAAGTAAAGAAGGTATACCAGAATTTTAAAGTGGAACCTGTAGACTTGTCTGCGGGAAAAATCCTCCTTACCAATGAGTTCTCCTTTAGCAATCTGGATGCTTACGAGCTTAGCTGGACCCTGCAAGAGAACGGTAATACTATAGAGGAGGGCAGCTTTAACCTATCACTCGCTCCGCAAAGTAGTATGGAACTGAGTCTCCCTTATCAGTTGCAGCAGCAGCAGGGAGAGCTTTGGCTCACAGTATATTTACAGCAGAAAGAGGCTACCGAAATGATAGCTGCCGGCCATGTGCTGGGGGTAGAACAACTGCTAGTGAGGTCAGCGTCTGGTGTGCCTATGCGTAGCAATAAAGATGATACCAAGCCGCACTCTCCGTTGCAGCTTAAAGAAGATCGGCGCAGAATAGAGGTGAGCGGTCAGGATTTTTCTGTAAGCTGGGATAAGCAAAGTGGCCAGCTTATGGGCTTCAGATATCGGGGAGCGGAACTACTGAGCAGCCCCCTTCGCCCTGACTTCTGGCGTATACCTACAGATAATGATTATGGCAACCATATGCCTACAGAGCTGGGAGAGTGGAGAACGCGCCATCAGAGCCTGGAGCTGGAAGATATTATTGTGGAAGAGACCCAAGAGCATATAAAGCTACGTACGATTGCCCGCTTTCCGGAGATAAACGCAGCCTATTATGTAGACTATACCGTAAGCCCTCAGGCCAGTGTAGAGGTATCTATCAGCTTTATTACTCCGCCCTTTCATGGACTTAAAGAGATGCCTCGCTTTGGCACTCAGATGAAAGTTGACGGCTCGCTCTCCCAGGCCAGGTGGTACGGCAGGGGGCCGCACGAAAACTACAGCGACCGTAAGACTTCTGCTCTGGTAGGTAAGTATGCGATGGCGGTAGAAGAACTATACTTCCCCTACATACGACCGCAGGAGAATGGCTACCGTACAGATGTACGCTGGCTGGAGCTGACTGATGCTCAGGGGCGTGGCCTGCGCTTTAGTGGCGCTCCGCTTTTCTGCTTCAACGCCCACTATTACGATCGCCAGGACTTCTCCAACGAGGCTACTCGCCAGTACCTGCATACTACCGATATCAAAAAGTATGAGGATATCTGGCTAAATATAGACTACGGACAAAGAGGTGTAGGAGGAGATAACAGCTGGGGGGCGCATCCGCATACGGAGTATAAAATTATTCCCAGAGAATACTATCTTACCTACAGCATACAGGCGATAGACTTAGGAGAGCAGCAGAAGGCTGAAAAAAATGAAGAGTAGCCCAGCAGCAGCATGCATTTGGCCAGCTGCTACCCAAAGCTATCTTAGCGCAAAAGAAAAAGCCTTACCTAAGTCTGATACCGCACTGGCCGGCAAACAAACAAAACGCGGTGCCGGGCCTTTATACATAACATAACCTCAAAGACAACTCATGTATACAGCTATTTTTATTGTACTTGCCGTTATATCATTTTTTCTGATTTACCAGGGCTTTCAGAGAGAGCAGAAAGCAAAAATCTTTGCCGGGGCCATACTGGGCCTGTTTACGGCCTCTCTCTCCGGCCTGATGAACTTCTGGGGAGAGCTACTCTGGTTCCAGGCCATAGGTTTTGGAGAGCGCTTCTGGATTGCCAACCTCAGCCAGTGGGGCACCGCTCTGGTTAGCCTGCTAGTAGGCGGAGGCCTGGTATGGCTGCTATCCCGCACTGTAACTTACCAGAACCGATACATCAAAAGGCTGGGCATTGCCATAGGCGCGTTTATCAGTGCGGTATGGGGCTATGCCAGCTGGGAGGTATTCCTTAAATTCTGGTATGCAGTAGATACTGGTACTGTAGACCCTATCCTGGGCAAAGACATCGGCTTTTATCTGTTCAAACTACCTTTCTTAAACTCTTCGTACATTTTGCTGGTGGCGCTGGTCACCATTGCCCTTGCCGTGTCGGTGCTTTCTATCTTTGTAAACCGAAGCGGGCAGGCTACTTTTGAGTTTGTAAGCCCGCACCACCCCAGCGAAATAGATAACAAACTGATCACTTCTGTTTTTCTGAACAGCGGCATACTGCTTATGGTATTGGCGGCAGGTAAATATCTGGACCGTTTTCAGCTTATGTATTCCAAGACAGGAGCAGTACACGGCCCCGGATGGACTGACGACCATATTCGTCTTCCGGTGTACATCATCGTAATCATACTTACCTTTCTGGCAGGCCTCTGCCTCCTGATTCCTTCTATACGCGAGCGCTTCAGGCACTGGCTTATGCGCAAGCAATTTATGCCCCTACAGGCTTATCCCGTAGTAGGGCTGCTTATGTTTCCGCTTGTGTTTCTCTTTTGGTTTGTCGCACTTTCAGTAATTCCCGGTCTCTTTCAGTGGTTAAGGGTAGAGCCTAATGAGATTACTTTTGAAAAGCCCTACATAGAAAATAATATAGCTTTTACCAGACGCGGCTTCAAGCTGCATGAGGTAGAGGAGAGAGAGTTTCCTGCCAGCAATACCTTTAGCCCGGAGATGGTGAGCGGCAACCAGCAGATTTTTAACAACATCAGGCTCTGGGACTGGCGTGCTCTGGATGACGTATACCGGCAGTTTCAGGAGATCAGGCTTTATTATGAATTTACCGATGTGGATATAGACCGCTACATGATAGACGGAGAATACCGTCAGGTGATGATATCTGCCCGGGAGATGGAGCCCGGCAACCTGCCTGCACAGAGTCAGACTTTTGTCAATGAGCGTTTTAAGTATACGCATGGCTATGGTATTACCCTCACCAATGTCAATGAGTTTACTCCGCAGGGGCTACCCAATCTGCTAATCAAGAATATACCTCCGGAAAGTACGCACGAAAGCCTGAAGGTAGAGCGGCCAGAGATTTACTACGGAGAACTTACGGATACCCATGTTATTGTAAACTCTGAAGAAAGCGAGTTTGACTACCCTCAGGGAGAGCAGAATGTCTATGTTAAATACCAGGGTAGCGGAGGAGTACAGATCAGTAATTTCTTCAGAAAGTTTATTTACGGCTATATGTTTGATGGTTCGCGCCTGCTATTTTCTACCTACCCTACCAGCGAAAGCCGTATCATGTTTAACCGTAAAGTATCTGAGCGGGTAAAGACGCTGGCACCTTTCCTTCAGTTTGAGAACGACCCCTATATCGTACTGGTTAATGGTGAGCTGAAGTGGATTATTGATGCCTATACTACCTCTCGCAACTATCCTTATAGCGAACCCTTTAATGCGCAGGAAAACATTGAGTACCAGGAGGGAGACAACCGCCGTATGCTGGTGACCCGACTGGATAATCAGCTAAGGGGTGTAAACTACATTCGTAATTCGGTGAAAGCGGTAGTAGATGCCTATAATGGTCATGTAGATTTCTATGTTTTTGATGATGAAGATCCGCTAATACAGGTATGGGATCGTATTTTCCCAGAGGTGTTTAAGCCAAAAGAGGAGATGCCTGTGGCCCTGATGGAGCATGTTCGCTATCCGGAAAAAATGCTTTTGACCCAGGGGCTGGTATATGCCAAGTATCATATGACTGACCCCGAGGTATTTTACAATCAGGAAGACCTATGGATCAGGGCTACCGAAAAGTATTACAATCAGGTACAGCCGGTACAGCCTTACTATATTATGTGGCAGCTACCCGGCTCAGATAAGCTGGACTTTACTCTTATACAGCCCTTTACCCCTAAAAACCGGCAGGTACTCATTGGCTGGATCGCCGGCCTCAGTGATGCCGATAATTACGGACGCTTTATTGCGTATCAGTTTCCTAAAGAAAAAAGGGTACTGGGGCCTCAGCAGGTAGAAACTAAAATTGACCAGAATAGCTTTTTGTCCTCCCAGCTAAGCCTGTGGGATCAGCGAGGTTCAAATGTAATCAGAGGCAATGTACTGGCTATTCCGGTAGATGAGACCATCATTTATGTAGAGCCTATCTACCTACAATCCGAAACGGCCGCTTATCCGGAGCTTAGGCTGGTGGTAGTTATGCACAACGATGAACTCAGCTATGCCGATAATTTTGAAGATGCCCTACAAGGTATTTTTGATGGTTCTTCAGGGGGCGCTGTAGAATCTACCGTAAGCGGCATGTTACCGGAGAGCCAGACAGAACAGAGGGCGGCAGAAGCTGAAGAGGAAACTACCGATGACAGCCCTCAAACCTTGGTTCAGCAGGCTAATGAGGCTTTTGAACAATATCTGGAATCTACCGGAGATAAAGATTTTGAAGAAGCCGCACGTCAGCTGGATCGTTTGCAGCAGCTACTGCAACAGCTCTCTGAAGAAGAGCAGCCCTAACACCTATGGCTCTTTTTTGCTTACTTTATTTAGTAACAAGAGTAGGTAAACAAACAACAAGAAAAGTAAAACTAAGTAGGGTCTCCTTTTCTTAATAGAAAAATGGTCCTTTCTACTGTCTAATAATTATGTTTTTAAAAGCTATAATTTATGAAGTAAGCTTTTACTGTTTTCAATTAGGTATGAGATGATGTTGAGGTTTTTTGGTGATTGCTTACTATACTTGATGTATTACCAAAAGATAAATACTGTGAAAATTTTTCAAATCAACCTATTTGCTCTAAGTTTTTGCTTACTTTTTTCTATTAGCAGCAGTTACGCACAAGACAGGGAGCGCTATTACTATCAGTTTAAAGTGTATCATTTTACTGACGAAAGCCAGCGGGAACGGGTAGACCAGTTTCTGGAAACGGCTTATGTTCCTGCTTTGCATCGTGCAGGAGTAGAACGGATAGGCGTATTCCATACCATAGAAGATGAACAGCCCAAAACCTATGTTTTTCTGCCCTTTGCCTCTATGGAAGAGATGCTCTCTGTAGAAGAGACACTGGAAAAGGATCGTAAGTACAGGAATAGCGGAAAAGACTACCTGGCTGCCACTCACGATAATGCACCTTATGAGCGTATTGAGACCATTCTTTTACGAGCTTTTGAAGGAATGCCCCAGGCTGAGGAGCCCGATCTGACAACGCCTATGTCGGAACGCTTCTACGAGTTGCGCAGCTACGAAGGCCCTACCGAGGCGCTTTACAATAATAAAGTAGATATGTTTAACACTGGCGATGAAATCAGCATATTTAACAGACTAGGCTTTAATGCCGTCTTTTATGGCGAAGTGCTGATTGGCAGCCGCATGCCTAACCTGATGTACATGACCACTTTTAAAAGCCGTGAGCACCGGGATCAGCTTTGGCAGAACTTCAGTGATGACTCTGCCTGGAACGAGCTCAAAAGCATGCAGGAATACCAGAATAATGTATCTAAGGCTGACCTGATTTTCTTACGTCCGGCTGAATATTCGGATTTCTAGCGTACCCAATATATGGAGGTGTAAGCCAGACTTCTTACCTGCTTACGCCTCTGTTTGGATTAACGGATACCCATAAAGTCCAGCACTATTTCCTCTACCTCTTCTTCGGTAGTCATCATGGAGCGCAACTCATAACGCTTAACTCCGGACTTCTCAAGCCAGTCGGACCAGAAGAGCTTTAGAATTTCGGTATCAGTAGGGTGTACAGTAGCGCTGCCGCTCTGTGAGAGCGAGCGATCGTACATTTCCAGCACCAGTACTTCCAGTTCTGCCAGGTGAGGGTTGTCTACCGGCACTATGCCGTAGTTATTATCATCAAAAAATGCTTTCATATCTTTTGCGCCAGATTTTTTAAAAGCCTGTCTAAACCGGCTTACTCTGTCGCCACTCAGGTAATAGCAGGCATTATCTTCGGGGCAGCCCTGTTTATTGTAAATACCTGCTTCTATATAGCCATCGGTCAGTAGTATGAGCACATTCCTGAACTGATTACGATAGGTAGTGCCGTTAAAAATGATTGGGTCTTTCTCTTCCTGCACAATAAGGTTATCTACACCTGCATGAAGGTAAGACCAGACATCAGCACCAAAAGTACGCTCGGCAGCGATCTGGTTCAGGCGGTTAAACTCCTCTTCAAACTTTTGCACATCAGTCTCCAGACTAGCCTCGCTTCTACCTTTGATATAGTCTATTCGCTCACGCTGGTTTTTAAACCTGCTAAAGTCAATGTTTAGCTCTGATTTGTTAATATTATACTCGTTGAGCAGCTTTTTGTTGATCAGAGAGACAGAGAACTTATCCAGTTGGTTATCTGAACGCTGATGGTTGAGAATTTTCGGGTAAATATTGTTTAGCACCCTGCTTACAATCTGAGGGTCGTGCAAAGGGCGAGGGTGCATCTTGCTATTGATACGGTTAGAGAGGTCTGGGGCAAAGACCACATTAAAATGAGTAAGCGCCACCTCATCGGCAGACTTTTCTTCGTTGAGCTTCTCACTCTTGCTGGCACAGGCCGTCATCATACAAAGCGCAAGGCTCAATAACACCCATGATTTGAGCATTTGATCAGCTAACAATGAGTTGGGGCCAGAGCCACATATCAGTTTTTTACAGTTCATAGACTAGGTTTTAATTCTTTGGTCGTATCGCTTGGCACTTAGTTTTTCAGATTGCCAACGGCTGGCAACTTCGGCAGCGGCCTGTGATTTTTCTATCGCACGCTTTACTGCATACTCGCTATGCAGGTAGTCATTCCAGCCTTCCAGAAAAACATTGATGCGGTCTTTTACGGAGTCTACCGAGATTGGCAGTATGTCATTTTCCAGATGAGTTTTGTACACATCCGTTATGCGTTCTACAGCTTGCATTTGGCGGGCAATCTCCATCTTTTTATTTTCTGCCTGTTGTGTCTTATGGGCCGGCAGCTTGCTAATTTCTTCAGTGCAGATATTGATTTCAGCTTTTAGGGCAATGATCTCTTTCTCTATGCGTGCTATTTCTTCTTCCTGCTCCAGTTTGTGTTGTTGTTGCCTGGCGGCTTCCTCTTCCAGATGGCGTATGTGCTGCCGGTTCCTCTGAGCATTAAGGTCAGGATTACGCTCTTCAAAAAAGCGCATCAACTTTTCAAAGGTAATTTTAAAGAGCATTAAGCCTAAAGCGCCTAATATAAATACCAGATAGAAATTCAGATCTTCAAAAGCCATCGGAAACTCCCAAAGCACATCTACATTTCCGGTTAGGTAGTCAACATTGTGTATGGCCTCGGCCACCTTGTAAGCAATAAAGGCATCTACCAGTATAATACCCAGTATCATAAGGGCACTACCCCACCATTTCAGGTCTTTTACAAACCTGCCTATCAGCGCAAGGGACAGCGGAACAAAGACAAAGAGGGTGATAAACAGAAGAGCGGAGCCGCCTTTTTCGGTGGCCATAGCTATTGCTTCAGGATTAAATACTTCCGGTGGGTTGACAGTGATGCCTCTCAGGCGCGCTTCTTTCGCATCCAGTTCACTAAATAAGAGGATATATGCCGCAGAGGAGTAGAAAAAGAAAAGGTAAAACAGCAGTCCCAAATTAATAAACACCACCGGAATAAACTCAAACCATTTAAATGCAGGCTTAATATGTTCTCTCTCCTGTGCTTTTATCTGATAATCTATCTGCTGCTTTTTGTCTTCCAGGGCAGGAATTTTATGCTGACGGATACCCTCTATCTCTTTTTCATGTACCGCAATCTGCGATTCCAGTTTGGTAACTTTATGGCGAAGTCCTTCACCTCTGGCATCACACTGAGCTTCCAGGGTAGAGAGTTGCAGGCTTTGCTGTTCCTTTAGCTTTTCGGTGCTTTTAATACGCTGCTCCTCTATTTTGCTGAGCAGCCTGTTCTTTTTGCCTTCTACCAGATTAATTTCGTTGACAAAGACTGAATATACGCTATCCAATGCTTTGTGAAGCACCTGCGCATCGCCATTGTTGGCCTGGGCACGTTCGTAACCCTGTCGGCGTACAAGTTCACGGTCAAAGTTGCTTACTTCGGCAGCAATCATACTATCCAGCACCTGCTCATAGTCTTCGTACTTATCTTTTGCTGCCACTATAGGTTGAACAGCGTTTTCGCTAAGCCGAGGGCTACTATCTTTGAGCTGTCGGGCTGGGCGTAACCCAAAAAAAGCTCGTAACTGATGGAGCAATGGCTTTTTAGCACCTTCCAGCCTAAAAGCTTTGTTTTTTAAGGAAGTAAACTCATCCAACAGTCCATTTACTGTGGGCTGATGATGGCTCAGCATAATACTCTCCTGCTGACTGGTCCAGGACTCTTGCAGGTACCACTCATAGCTACCGTAGATCGCTAGTTTTTTATCCACAATACAGAACTTTTGAGGCAATAACTCATTGCCTTCGGACGGTAAGCTAAGCACACTCGCGCCCTGTAACATCAGTTGGTTTAGTGTAGGCGAGTTGTCTCTATCGTAGTTCTCTACTATAATTTCTACCTTTAGCCCGGCACTCAGCCTTTCTTTGAGGAGTTGATAGAGTTCCTGATGAGTAAATCGCTCTGCGGCGATAAGTATCTCGGAGCGTGCCTCTGCAAGTTCTTGCTTCAAGCGTACGTAAATTTCTTCCCGAGTATAGATGATCTGCTGGTCAATAGTGCCATTACTCCCAAACATAGGCTTCTGTTTAGTTTAAATAGTTAACGAGAATCAGGTATAAAAAGCCATAGGTTTCAGGCTTTATGGCGTAAATATTCTTATATCAGATATTCTAGTTTATGTTCAGTTATGAGAGTAGAACGTATTGTCTGTGTTTAGCTTATCTACAAAAAGAAAAATTTTAGTAAAATCTTAAGCATAACTGTACACCTCTAACTTGAGTACATGGAATAAGTAAAGGATAGGTGTACAGATCAAAAGTCCAATTTTGGGTAGGTTTGTCAGAAATTAAAATTACGAGCTGGTGCCAAAGCTTTTCCATCATGTAGAAACATTCCCCACATTGGGCACAAACACGTGGCTCTACCACAAAATGAGGTCATTAAACTAATCCAGATTTATTTCTTAAACATCTAAATAACAAACACTTACACTTTGCATATGACTGGCACGATTGTTAATCCTAAATTTACTGCGCGCATAACCTAATTTATTTTTCCTCATTAAAATTTTTAATTATGAAACGTTCAATTATCGTTTTCAGTGCTTTAGTTACTTTTTCATTTGCTTCTGCCACTGCATTTGCTTTGCCAGTAAAGCAGGACGTTGTAGCGGAATTTGCTCAGGACAACCGCAAAGAAATTACTTATGAGGAACTTCCTCAGGCTGTTAAAACTGCTTTTGAAGAGTCAGAGAACAGCGAAATGGAAGTAACTGCCGTATACGAAGTGCAAACAGACGAAGGTATACAGTACGAGCTAAGCATCTCTGATGGTACTGACACTAGTACCGTAACTTACGATGCTGAGGGTAACCCAGTAGAGTAATCTGTTTTTATACAAACAACTAAACCAAAACCTGCCTTGCTTAGCGTTAAGGCAGGTTTTTTTTATGTCTAAAGGTTTAGGTGATTATCTGGTGCTTACTTTAGCAAGGTATAGCCATGGCTACTCTCATACAGTCCTGTAGGGAAACGGGTCCCGCTGGCAGCACATATTGGTGTAGTGACAAGTAGAGCCCCTGCTGTCTTAGCCTGTCTATCTCATGAATATGAATGATAGGGTGGCCGGCATAGCCCAGCGCATCCCACCGCTGGTCGGTGGTAAGTAAAAATACGATATTAGGAGGTACACTTTGAGAAGGCTGTGCCAGAAGCAAAGCGTCTTAACAAAAAGCTATAAGTAAACAGAGAAAAGTTGATAAATGCTTCTTGCTTAAGAAGGAAAAAATAAAATGCTGTAACATAGGTGGTTGTGTATGTACTACTGAAAACACCCAGTGTTACAGCATTTTACAAGTGTAGTTGCTATTCTTCAGGCATTATACGTCCTGCGAGTCATAAACCTGTACTTTCTTCCATAGAGAAGCACATTCATCAATAAATTTATGGTGGAGCGGGTGGTCCTGATAAGCATCATGCTCTTCTACACTATTAAATGAAATTAGTAGTGATACATCATATGAGTCGTCTATGACATCGCGCTTAGGCGTTTTAGCCGGTACTCCTACATTCACTTTTTTCTGAGGGTCAATCTCACGCAGCCCTTTTACTCCCTTAATAAGACGATTCAAGTCTTCTTCGGAAGAAGGATTGTTAAGCCAGAAAAATACATGATGTAGTAGTTCAGATGAGTTTTCCATAATAAAATTTATAGGTTTGAATAGTAATTGTTTTGCTTTTGATGGCTAGCGCTGGTGCCATTTGCCCTCTGCCAGTATGCTAAACTGTCCGCTCAATACTACTTTATCTTCCAGAAGCTCGCAGTTAAACCTTCCTCCTCTTTTGCTCAACTGATGGCCAACCATAAGTCGCTTGCCTAACCTTTGTGCCCAGAAAGGAGCCAGAGCGGCATGAGAAGAGCCTGTAGCAGGGTCTTCCAGTTGCTGTACGTGAGGCACCAGTGTTCTACTTACAAAATCTACCTCATTGCCAGGAGCTGTAACAGCATATCCAAAAGCTGCTGACTCACGAAGTTTAGCAAAGTCGGGCTTCATATTATACAGTGCCTCTTCATTGTCTACTAATACAATATTCTTGTTGGGAGTGACATAGTAGCCTTTCACGGCTATTCCCAAACCCTCTTCCAGCACATCGGGAGCCTCCTCCTCGGATAGGACAGGTATTTCGTCCAGCGTAATCGCGCAGCTACCCTCATCTTTAAGTTCACCTTCCAGCTGCCCTTCCTGAAAATGCAGGACTACAGCTCCCTTTAAAGCACGGTATTGAGAAAGGTATACGATAGCTGCCAGCGAGCCATGCCCACAAAGATTAATTTCCGCATCCGGAGCAAACCAGCGTACATGGTACTTCTGATCTTCGGTCTGCCATAGAAAAGTAGTGGCCGGTTGGTTAAAGTCAGCCGCTATCGCCTGCATACTATTTTCGTCTAGCACCTTATCTAGCCACACAACAGTGGAGGTATTACCTTTATACCCCCTATCAGGATCATTAAAAACTTCTATCAGAGAGAATGAGCTTTCCATAGCTATTGATTTACAGTTTAAAAAGTTACTTCTTCAAATCTAAAGGAAATTGTAAGACTGAAAACCCGTGTTCTTAAAAAATCTTCAGGATACCAGTGAATTTATATCATAGGCTGGGCTAGTATTTGATCAATGTTAATGCACGCATGAGGCTGTATTCCTGCTGGTTTTTATAAGCTGTTAAGCAATCCACAAAAGTATATACCAGTCATTTCTATAATCATCAAATCTACATTACTCGTGAGAATGAGATTAAATACTGGCATGTGTTTATTTTAGTATGCCTGGCGCAGTATATAAGCAATAAAGTACAAAAGAGTTAGAAGGGGTTTGTACCTCAACAAAAAAGCCTCATAATTTGGTATTATGAGGCTTTAAGCACTGTTTTCAATAAATTATTTTGATCCCAAATATGTGTCAGCCCCAAAGGCAAACACATCTGAAGACGTACGTGCATTCTGGATAATCTCGTTCATTTCCGCAATAAGTTCTGGATGTTGTTCAGCCACATTGTTTTCTTCACCTATATCTTCTGCCAGGTTATAAAGTTCCAGAGGGCTGTCAGGGTTTTTAAGCACGCCATAACGTACGGCTTTCCAGTCACCTTTACGTACTGCTATGCGTCCCCCCTTTTCGTGAAACTCCCAGTACAAGTATTCGTGTCGCTGCTGACCATCTTTACCCAAAAGAGTAGGTAGCATAGAGATACCATCAATATTCTTTTCTACCGGTATTTCTGCTACTTCAGCAAAAGTGGGGTACAAATCCCAAAAAGCAGAAATATGATCACTCTCACTACCGGCAGCAATTTTAGAAGGCCAGCGGGCTATAGTAGGTACCCGAATACCTCCTTCGTACAGGTCGCGTTTGAAGCCTTTTAGAGGACCATTGCTATTGAAATATTCAGGATCGGCACCACCCTCCTGGTGCGGCCCATTGTCGCTGGAGAATACTACCAAGGTATTGTCATCTATGCCCAGTTCTTTTAATTTAGCCATGATCTCACCTACCTGATCGTCCAGCACATTAACCATCGCAGCAAAAGCAGCATGCGTTTCTTCCTGCGACTCATAGGGTCCTAGGCGATATTCCGGACCTTCGTCATATCCCTCATATGATTTTTCTGGCTCCAATTTACCTCTATACTTTTCCATATAAGCCTCAGGAGCAGCTAACTCTGCATGAGGAATGATAGAAGGCACATACAGAAAGAAGCTAGTATCTTTATTCTGTTCAATAAAACTAAGCGTTTCTTTATGGATCAGATCGGGAGCATAAGTACCTTTGGCGGTGTCGGCATTCGCCTCCAGCATTACCCTCTCTTCATTATCCCACAGATGATAAGGGTAATAGTTATGCCCTAGCCGCTGACAGTTGTAGCCATAAAAGCGATCAAAGCCCTGGTTGAGGGGATCTCCTTCAGAGGCAGGATACCCCAGCCCCCACTTGCCAAAAGCTCCGGTAACATAGCCATGTTCCTTTAACAATTCAGGTAGTGTACGTACGCTATCCGCCAGAGGATGCTGACCTTCGGGTTTTACTTCTTTATTCCCACGAATATAGGTGTGTCCGGTATGCAGACCAGTCATGATAACAGAGCGGGAGGGAGCGCATACGGTGCTTCCAGAATAGTGTTGGGTAAACAGCATGCCTTCCTTAGCAAGTTGGTCAATATTGGGTGTCTGAAAATGTGTTTGCCCATACACACTCAGATCGCCATAGCCCAGGTCATCTGCCAGAATAAATACAATATTTGGCTTTCTTTTTTCAGGGTTGCTGGCCTCTTCTTTCTGCGGGCCAGAGCAGGAGAAGCATAAGGCTAAAACAAATGCACATAATACAAGACTTGTGCGGATTTCCATTGTCTAATGATTTAGGTTGTTGGTAGTTGCAGATTTAAAACTTTCAAGTTAAAAGATTAATTGCAGGCAAACAATAAAAAACCGGCGCTTTGGCCGGTTGTTTCTTTACTTAAAATTTAACTACGCTTTTGCTCACTATTGGGCATTGTCATAGTAGAAGCGTTCGTGTACGATCTTATCTCCTTCCCATTGCTGTACGGCTACCTGCTCCATATTAACACGTGGTCCGCCTTTAAAAGTAACATCCATCGCTACCTCAATAAAAACTACGCCTTTGTCTTCATCAGCGGCAATGCTTTTAATTTCCTGCCCGTGAAAAGCTTCTACACTGTTTAGAAACTGAACTTCATAGTCACGGCAGCTACTCTTACCTTCGCGAGTGCCGCGTGGTTCGGTCATTACTACATTTTCTGCATAATACTTGTCAAAACCTTCCAGAAGTTGGCCCTGGCCAATCATGTTGTACAGGTCTTGTGCTTTCTCTTTGTAACTCATGGTATTAAGGGTTTAAAAAAAAATAGTTGTATATACATGTATTTACTGCTTTTATCAAACTTTGTTTAGAAAGTGATATTAAATCTGAATGAATTTTATACTGGCAAAAAGAAAAGCTCCCCTATCTTTACTACCATATGACCGTAGACCCTTAGGTAGGTTAGCTATAACTTATTCTATAAATTTATAATAGTTTGCCAGGCTAACTAAACATATTAGACTGGTAATTTTTTGATTGCTATATGGAGCAAACTAGACACGAAAGTAAAGTTTTACTATTAGGTGATGCCCGTCTGTACGAAAAGTCCAGAATACTTGAAGAAAAAGACTTACCACTTATACAGTCTGTGGTGCAGGAACTACAGGAAGTGCTTTTTGAGTTTAAAGCAAAATACGGCGCTTTTCGCGCCATAGCGGCGCCCCAGTTAGGTTACCAGATTCGTTTGATTTATATGCACATTGACAAGCCTGTGGTCATTATTAACCCGATATTTAGCTATCTGAGTGAAGAAAAGTTTGAAGTTTGGGACGACTGTATGTGCTTTCCGAACCTGCTGGTAAAAGTAGCCAGACACCGACATTGTGTGATGGATTATTACAATGATAGTTTCGAAGCTCAACAGATAAAAGCAAAAGACAGTATAGCAGAACTTCTCCAGCATGAATATGATCATCTGGAAGGCATATTAGCTACTCAGAGAGCAATAGATACACAGGCCTACCGCTGGAGAAATACATATGGCTAAAGCTTTAAAAGCAAGGCTCCCTGAGCTTGAGGGGCACACTATTTATATTTTTTCAAACATTTTAAGTTCAACCTTATTCCTAAAAGTATGGAAAATTTAACTTTTAAAAACGGAGATAAAATGCCCGCCATAGGGCTTGGAACCTGGAAGTCTGATCCGGGTGATGTATACAATGCGGTAATTGCGGCTATTAAAAGTGGTTATCGCCATATTGACTGCGCTGCTATTTATGGTAATGAGCCTGAAGTAGGTAAAGCGCTACAGCAAGTATTTAATGACGGAATTGTAAAACGTGAGGAGCTTTGGATTACCTCCAAGCTATGGAACAACTCTCACCGACAGGAGGAGGTACTTCCCGCACTTAAAAAAACGCTGGAAGACTTACAGCTAGAGTACGTAGACCTATATCTGGTACACTGGCCGGTAGCTCTGAAAAACGAAGTAGGGCTGGGTTTCCCTGATGGAGCAGATAAATTTCTGAGCCTGGATGAAGTACCTCTTACTGAAACGTGGAAGGGTATGGAGCAGGCTAATCAAGAAGGTCTGGCTAAGCACATTGGTGTGTCTAACTTTAGCAAGAAGAAGATTCAGGATCTGGTTAAAGCATGCACCATAAAGCCAGAGATGAATCAGGTAGAGATGCACCCTTACCTTCAGCAGAAGGAGCTGGTCTCTTTTTGCGAAAGCGAAGGTATTCATATGACGGCTTATTCTCCTCTAGGTTCTGGTGATCGCCCTGCACGTTCTAAAAAAGAAGATGCTCCTGTACTGATGGAAGACAAAACTATCCACAGTATTGCTAAAAAGCATGGCTGTTCTGCAGCACAGGTGCTTATCAGCTGGGCTGTTAATAGAGGCACTGCTGTTATTCCTAAGTCTGTAAACCCTGAGCGTATACAGCAGAATATAGACTCTGCAAAAATCAATTTAAGTGAAGAGGACCTGCAAACTATCGCAGATCTGGATAAGCATTACCGTTTTATAGATGGTGCATTCTGGGCGATGGAAGACAACTCGTACACTTTGGAAAGCCTGTGGAATGAGTAAAACTGAGCTTTAAAGAATTTTAAAGCTGAGAAATTGTTTCTCAGCTTTTTTTATGTGCTTATTTATTTTAATGTTGGTCAATGGCTACCGGCATAGCTTTCTCTTTTTCCACTCTGTTTATCACCCACTCACCTATTTTAAGCCCTTGAGCAGTACCGTTTTCGTTAGCATCACGATAATGAATACCACCATATAACCTGGATACAGCCGCTTCCTTAGCTGCGGTTATAAATGAAGGAAAATCTCGTGCAGGTATGCCATAGCTTACCTCCACATCATCCGTAAAACTAAAATTATCACCAAAATAGTGAGTAAGAATTACTGCTGCTGCACCAGATATGGTGGAGTGCCCACTGGTGTATTCAGGGAACGGTGGCGTTTGTAAGAGAGGCTCCCATGTAGGATCTATATATTTACGAATTGCTGTTTCCGGACGAATACGATTACTACGGTATTTCTCGTCCCAACAGGAGATGAATGCATCCATTAAGCCTACTGCCACTACAGTATGTATTTTCACTGCTTCACTAAAGCTTTTGCCGGCTTTGTCGCAGGCAATACCTGTGATCCCGATCCAATGAGCTCCAGGCGATATTTTTTTTAGGCCTACCATCAGGTGGCCACTCTTTTCCATTGCGAAAGGATTACAATCCCAGAAGGAAGCAATTTTTCTATGCTCTAGTGGAAGCTCCTTACCCTCTTCGTATACTTCCATCAGCATTTTGAAGTATGGCGAATTTTTGTCTTCGCTAAAAGCTACAGGCGGAGCTGGCTTAAACTGACTGGCAGAATCCAATGTGAGCGTACGAACGGTATTAAAGTGGGGCTCAACTGCCGCAAAATAAGCCGGAGGTGTAGGATACCAATACCCTTTTCCTTCTACAGGCGTGTATTTAGGAAAGTTACTAATCTTATTGTACCCATCTTCAGAAACATATGCCAGTAACTGTTTACTTACCTCCTCGCCATATTTTTTTGACTGTAGGATTATTTCTTCTGTATATCCAAGCTCCAGGCAAGAGTCCAGAAACTGTTGTTCAAAGTCCAGAATCATGCTACCAGAAGGCTGTACTTTACTAGCAGTATGCATCATGGCTAAGATCGCACTTAGCGAGGGAGAATAGTTAGCAGCCTCAGGAGCGATGATTTTTGGAAACACATTAAGGGTGCCATGCATGCTATTCAGACTGGTATCGTGCTGCGCCATTACTTCGTATGCGGAGAGGTTGATGTAGGCAAAAAAGCGAGCTGCCAGCGGTGGGTTAGTTACATCATGAACCATAACTTCAGTAACCTTAGTCATAAGTTTGCTGATGTCTGCATTACTAAACTGCGGCAGGTCTTCCGGTTTAGGGCTACAGCCCAACATCAGCAGAGCTACACTTAGTAGTTGTACCATTAAACTTTTCTTCATATCTACTTCAGTTGATAGGCTTTTAGTTCATTCTGGTTCATTCCAAAAAGTAGCGTATTATCTAGCTTAACAATGCTTCTCATATCTCCTTTTAGGTCAAAGCCAGATTCTTGTTGAGGTATATAAGAAAAATTACCCTTTCCATCATTCTGTAGCAACATGCCATAGTTAGCATTACACCTGCCGAAGCGTAATCGCGCATTACTAATGTTGCCACCAAGTAGTAAATCTTTGTGTCCATCATTATTGTAGTCTAAAGTACTGATGGCAAATACTGGAGAAGCTTGTACCACTTCGGGCAAAGCTTTGGAAATAAATTTACCATCATTGCCCATTTCAAAAAGGGAAGTTCTCAGTTCATTAGCTTTGAGTTGATTTACCCCTTCTAACTCTTCTTCGGTAAAAATATCATTTAGCTGTGCGTCTGCATAACTTTTATAGTCGGGAAAACGAGTTCTAAGCATAGTGATCTGATCTAAAAATTCGTCTCTGGTTACTGCCGGATAGCTTTTACCTTGTATATAAAAACAAAAAACAGGATCTACAGAGCCATTATTGTCAAAGTCCTTGTAAAACAGTTCGGCAGGCTGACTATCACTTGCTTTGCATTGGGTGTTAAGCCCCATATTGCCCAATACTAACTCTACTTTACCATCCGCATTCAGGTCTTCTACAAGAAGCTTGTTCCACCATCCGCTATACTCCTTGTTAAAATAGCTGGATGTATTTTCTATTAATGCACCATCTTTATAGCTGTATACCTGTATTGGCATCCACTCTCCTATCACTATTAGTTCGTCCTGTTCATCGGCATCCAGGTCTACCCAGGCGGCATCGGTAACCATACCCAGTGAACTAAGTTGGGGAGCTGTCTGTGCCGAAGCGTCTTTAAATTTGCCTGATCCGTCGTTAATAAGGATATAACTTTTTGGGGTTTCCGGATAGCGACCAGGGATAACCCTTCCTCCTACAAAAATGTCCGGGCTTCCATCTTTATCAAGATCGGTAATTCTCGCACAACTGCTACTACTCAGCATATCCGGTAGCGCATCTGCTGCTTTGGTAAAGCCTCCACTACCGTTATTAAGGTACAATCTGTCCTGAAGAGCTTTATCTTCCGGCATAAAATTGTTGTACCCACCGCTACATACGTACAGGTCCAAAGCGCCATCTGCATTCGCATCAAAGAAGACTGCGTCTACATCTTCGCTAAATTTATCTTCTTCAAATGCCGGGCCAGGTGTTTTGATAAACTTGCCTGACGCCTGCTGTAAGTAAACAGCTGCTACCTGACCACTGCTCCCCCCCACAAAAATATCAACCAGACCATCGCTGTTTACATCTCCTTTAATCAGGCAAGGGCCAGAAAAAGAAAGCGGATTTACCATTAGTGGCTGCCTCTTAAAGTCGTTGATTTTGTTTCTTTGATGACTAAAAGAAAGTGGAGGTTGTACTTCTTTCGCTATAGCCTGAGTATTATGCTTATAAGCATGTTGCTGTGTTGCATGCTGTTCTCTTAAAACAATTCGCTGATTAGCTCTGACTGTGTCTAATACCTGCTTACTTCCACCTGGCCATATGACGCTTACAGAATCAATCTTGTCTTTATGCCCTAAGCCAAAATGTAAAACCGGAGAGACGCTGGACTGGTAGCCACGAGAAGGGATCTGCTCCAGTGACTGTGTTTCGCCCTGGGCATATAACATTACCTTTGCACCTATTCCGAAGGGGTTTTTACGTGCTCCCTCCAGCTTTACCTGAAGATAATGGTGGTCCGATAAACGGTTTGATTCATTTTGAAATACGAATGCAGCTTTGTTGATATTGTTAACTACCAAATCCAAATCTCCATCATTATCCAGATCCGTATAAGCTGCACCATTGCTATTGGAGGGAATTCGCATCCCCCAGGAAGTAGTTTTGTCAGAGAAAGTATTAACGGCACTTTGGCCCCCTTCATTTTTATAAATGTAGTTGACCACATTGGATGAAGGCATCTGATACACCAACTCCAGAATATCTTTTCGCATAAGGTTTCCTTCCCTACGCTTAAGATAGTCTCCCATATACTTCATAAAGTCCATATTGGTGAAGTCTCTGACATATCCATTAGTTACAAAGAGATCTTTCCATCCATCATTATCATAATCTGCCAGAAGTGCAGCCCAACTCCAATCGGTATTTGACACACCCGACATTTGCCCCACTTCGCTAAAAGAAGGTTGGCGGCTGTTTACATAACCATTATTGATGTGCAGCATATTCCGCATATACTGATAATAAAAACCTACTCTGAGGTTTAAGTCAAACAGCTCATAATTATCCGGTGCAAAAAGTAACTTTTGTCTTCTATTATCTTCGGGCAGCATATCCAGCGTATAAATATCGTGCAGACCATCGTTATTGACATCCGCAATGTCGTTGCCCATAGAAAAGTGCGAGGTATAGCTTAGCTGCGACTGTATCTGATCCGTAAACCCACCCTTCTGATTATTAATATAAAGAAAGTCGGGTATAGAGTAGTCATTAGAAATATAGATATCAGGCCAGCCGTCATTATTTATATCAGAAACACCTACGCCCAATCCATAAGAGAGAGATGTACTCAGAATACCAGCCTGGCCCGTTACATCTGTAAAGTGGGGTTGCTGCCCTCCTTCATTTCTAAACAGGCGGGGACCATTGGTAGCATCTTCTTTACTGAGCAAGTCCGCTGTGGAGGCTTCATCTAACACGGGCAAAGGAAATGGACTGTGATTTAGCAAAAACATATCCAGGTCACCATCCAGGTCATAGTCAAAAAAGGAGGCTTGGGTACTGGTAGAGGCACTTGCCAGGCCATACTCTTCGGCCATTTCTTTAAAAGATGGAATCCCTAGTGAGTCCGTTCCCTGATTGATAAACAGCTGATTTTTCCGGTTTTCGGGCTTCACATTGCCAGAATAGCACACATAAATATCCAGCCAGCCATCAGCATTAACATCTGCCATGCTCACTCCAGTTTTCCATGGGGCTTTTTTACCACTTACTCCAGCTACTTCAGTAATATCCTGAAAAGTAACGGTCTCGCTACCTTCAGCTAGTCCCTCATTTAGATATAGTTTATTGGAGACCATATTAGCTGAGAAATAAATATCTTCCCACCCATCGTTATTAACATCGCCTACAGCTACACCCCCTCCATTATAAAAATACTCATAGGCCATTACGTTAGTATTTAACCCTTCGGTAAGCTGATTATTAAAGTCTATGTTCGTTTGTTGTGGGGAGAGAAGCGAAAACAATGGAGGCTCAGAGGAGGTGTTGTTTTCATTGACCTGCCTTTGTTTTTCGGGGGTATTGTTATCGCAAGCCGGGCTAACCATAGCCAATACAGCTAAGAGGCATAGCCGATAGATTAGGTTGTGTGTAGTACGAATCAATTTAATGAAACTTTAGAGGTGCCTTTAAACAGAAAATCTATGCTAGTATTTTACAACTAGCATAGATTTTAAAAAAGTTCAAAGTGATTAGCTGATTAATATCCTGGATTTTGGACCAATGCCTCGTTTCGGTTCATTTCATCGCGAGAGATAGGTAAGAAATACATCTTATCCAGCCACTGGCGATTTTCTATACCGGGATCTATCTGCTGAACAGTATACTCATAGTTGTATTTTTCGGGATCGTACTTGTATAGACTTACGCTCTCACCCGGTTTAAGAGTACCTTCTATACTAATAATTTCAACTTGCTGTCCTATAGTTTCGTCCGCGATCATCCAGCGACGGGCATCATGGTAGCGATGCTCTTCAAACACTAGCTCTACTCTTCTTTCGTTTCTATATTCTTCCATTAGCTCGTCACCAGAAGAAGTAATAGCTGGCATACCTGCACGGAAACGGATTTTGTTTAACCAGGCTCTAGCCTCAGCCTCTTCTCCTAATTCAATACAAGCTTCTACATAGTTTAATATGGCCTCAGTGTAACGCAGAATAGGCCACGGAACCTCCTGCCAGGTGTTCTGGTCTACTATGTCTGGATCTTTATTAATAAACTTGTGCATATAATAGCCAGTACGCGTACCGTTCCAGTCTTCCACTGAGCTTTGACGAGTATCCAATCCAAAGAAAGTAACTACTTCACCATCCTGCACAATCTCGTAAGAGCCTGTCTGAATCTGGTTAGCAGGATCTTTAGCAGCTACATCAGCTGTACGAGGTTTCCAGTCTGCACCATCGTACAAAATTGAAGCATAAAAGCGAGGATCCCTGTTTTCGTAAGGGTTGTTTGCATGATCAGGATTGCTCCAGTCAAACTCACTTCCATCCATCATTTGATAATCGTCCACTAAGTTTTGAGTAGGGGTATTTCCTGCCCAGTTATGGTATCCGTTAGGGCCATTATATAAACCTATTCTTCCGCCATTTTCTTGCTTTTGATTCACGAAGTAGCGAGCCATAATAAGTTCATCTTCTCCCCCCTCTTGCGCTAAAGAAATATTTTCATAATTCTGCTCTCCTTCTTCCGGCGATACAGGCTCCATTAAATCTGTTTTATATCCACTACCTCTATCCAATACTGCTTTAGCTGCATCTTTTGCTGCCTGCCAACGCGACATTTGATCACCGCTTGTATAGCCCAGAAGTTCCTGATTAGAGAAACCACTTATAGTACTTGACTGTGCAGAAGCAGTAGGTATATGATGAAGGTCACTTGCCGCATATAACAATACACGAGCTTTTAGTGCCATTGCAGCTTCTACACTTGCTCTCCCTGCTTCCATATTCATACCTTCTAATAGCTCTGCTGCGGAATTCAGGTCTGATACAATAAAATCAACGCAGTCTTCAAAGGAGCTCCGAGGCAAGGAGTAACTTTCTTCATCTAATTCATAAACTCTATCAACAATAGGAAATCCTCCAAAATAACGAAGAATCTGATGATAATAGTAGGCTCTCATAAAATGAGCCTCACCTCTAAGGCGCGTGGCAAGCTCTGTATTTTCAAACTGAGGCGTTTCCAGATTGCTTAAAGCTACGTTAGCCGCTCTGATATACCTATACATATCATCCCAGTCAATCGTATTATTGATCCACCCCCTATCAGCAGGGTTTGAACGAGACTCAGTGATTGTATTGATACCTCTTCCAGGGTGTGTGAATAAAGCTTCGTCTGTAAGAGAAGCAAGCATTTGCTCATCAAACCCACCATTGCCAAAGCCTGAATATATATTCGTAACAAAGGCTTCAGATAAACCGCCATCAACCCAGGTATCTTCAGCAGGTACCAGATCTAGCGGTTTAGTGTTTACAAAATCATCATTACAGCTCGTAGCTACCGCCAGAGATGCAAAGAGCGTGATGTATATATATTTAATTTTGTTCATTTCTTTGCTTTGATTTATGCTTAAAATGTAACAGTAGCACCTAAGTTGATGATGCGTGACTGAGGGTAATACTGTCCAGACTGACTTCCAGACTCTGGATCTAACACTTTGAGTTTATCAATCGTAAACAGGTTTAGTCCGTTAGCATATACCCTCATGTTACCAATACCCACTCTTTCCAGAATACCCTGAGGAAGGTTGTAACCAACTTCAAAGTTTTTCAGACGAAGGTAATCCGCATCTCTTAACCAGTAGGTATTGTTGGTAGAGTACCACTGATTGTTTCTGTCGGCAATTCTCGGATGCACACTGCTAGGATTGTCTATCTGCCAGCGATTTTCGTAAGTATCCAGCAGGTAGTTTCCTATACTTCCAGATTCAGTAATTACAAATAGTTTTGCTCCTGTAGCACCTTGAAATAATACTGTCAGGTCAAAATTCTTATAGTTGGCGCTTAGGTTAATCCCTCCCTGGAAAGTAGGGTTAGAAGTAAAGTCCGTTCTGATCTGATCATCTGGAGTAATTTTACCATCAGGCACTCCATCCGGCCCATAAATATCCTTGTATTTCATATCACCGGGCCGCAGTGTATTAGTTAGCGCGCTATAATCTATAGTATTTGCATCTATTTCTTCCTGAGAAGCAAATACTCCATCGTATTCATACAGTTGATATGTATACATTGGGCGACCTGTAGTTCTTTGCCAGGCCGGAGCGCCAGGAGCTTCATCCCAGAAGAGAATCTCGTTCTGTGCATAGCCTCCATTTACACTCGCACTGAAGCTTAAGTCACCGATTTCACCATTATAACCTACATTAAAATCGTACCCCTGGTTTTTAACTTCGCCAACATTTTGCGGTGGCAGCGTCATACCTGTAGACTGAGGTACAGAGCCGTATGTAGGCCAAAGAATATTTGTACGCTTATTTATGAAATAATCAAATTCAAAGAAGATTCTACCTTCCAGCATCTGACCTTCTACCCCAAAGTTAGCGTTGTTAGCTACCTCCCATGTTATACTTTGATTTGGCACCCAAGTCTCATATAATGTTTTTACGGGTTGTCCACCTATAATATAGCTATCAAAGCCATAAGTAGAAAGGTATCTATATTCCTGTAATGGTTCATCTCCATCAATATTACCATTGCTGTTAGCATCATAATAAATACGGTCATTACCCATCTGCCCCCACGAACCTCGTATTTTGAAGAAGTCCATAAAGCTTATATTATCTTTCCAGAAGTTTTCTTCTGAAACAACCCAGCCAGCTAGCACACCAGGAAAAAATCCATAACGGGTATCTTCAGGAAACATATAAGACCCATCAAACCTCCACAAGAATTCAGCAAGATATTTTTCCTGATAGTTGTAGGCTACACGACCGAAATAGTTTAGACGTGCACGCTCCCAGGCACTTCCACCATTGTCTTTTTGCTCATCTCCTCCAGCAAATAGCTGGTCAATTGCATCAGAGATAAAGAAACGGCGGTAAGCGTTAAACCCACTATACTCAATAGTCTCTCTATTAACACCCGCGAGAAGAGTTACATTATGTTCTCCAAATGTTTTTGTATAATTAGCCGTAGCGCCTAAAAGTATGTTAAGCTGGTCTTCGTTCCCCTGGCTCAGATTGGGCTCGGCCGGTCCTCTAGCACCTTTTACTAGTAGAGGGTCTCCATCGTCACCGTAGGTAACTCCGTCCCAGGTGTATAAGAACCAGGGGGTGTTCCATCTTTTGGTTTGGCGGATGCGCTTATCAACCGCAGCTGTAGCTGTTACTTTTAATCCTTCTACACCTGGTATAGATATCTCCAATGAGCCATTCGTCTGGATATAGTTCTGAGTATCTTCATCATAGCCGGTTTGGTTGGTGGTTACTACAACAGGGTTGGTTCCGTTTTCAATATCCGGCCCAGGCAAACCATTAGGCCAGTAAGCAGGTGAAGTAGGTATTCCTCTCATCTGCATTCTGAATATCTGCCCTGCAGAAACAGTAGGATAAAAACGATTCTCCTGACGCCCTAGAATACCAATAGAGGTTTTGATGTACTCATTAATATTTCCATCCAGGTTGATTCGGATATCATACTGCTTGTAGCCGGTGGCTGCATCTTTGTAAAAAGCATCCTGATTTTGGTACCCTAACGAGGCCAGATACCTAAAATCTTCTGTACCACCAGAAAGCTGCAAATTATGCTGCACCTGAGGAGACCAGTTCTTTAGTGTGGCATCGTACCAGTCGGTATTAGGGTGCCCCCAGGGGTCGGAACCATTTCTAAATAACTCAAAGTCTTCAGGAGTGTAGGGCGCCTCTACTACCGAACCATTAGCACGTGTGTAGCTTCCTTCTGAGTCAAACGCAGCCTGAGCTGCTCCCCACTCTTCTACGGGCAAGTTAAAAATCTCCAGCTCATTTCTCATCTCTGCAAACTGAGATGCATTCGCCAGATCAGGAACTCGTGTAGGTTGTGCCCAACCTTGATTGACAGAATAGGAAAGCTCTGGCTTACCACTTTTACCACGCTTTGTAGTAATTAAGATTACTCCATTTGCCGCACGTGCTCCATAAATTGCAGCAGATGCATCCTTAAGAACTGATACACTTTCTATGTCGGCAGGATTTAACCTTTCAAAACCTCCAGCTCTGGCAGGTACACCATCAATTACAATCAAAGCATCATTATTACCTAAAGTATTTGAGCCTCTGATACGAATAGCAGAACCATCAGCGCCAGGTTCACCACTTCTGTTTATGGCAAATACCCCGGGTATACGTCCTGCCAAAGAGTTTGAAAGGTTAACTGTAGGAGACTTAGTCAGTTCCTGACCTTCAACTGCGGCCACCGAACCAGTTACTGTTACTTTCTTCTGCTCGCCGTAGCCTACAACTACCACCTCAGAGAGAGATTGTATATCGGGCATCAGCGCCATATCAATCGTAGTACGGCCGTTTATTTCTTCTTCTACAGTTTCGTAGCCTACAGAAGAGAAAACCAGAGTGGTAGTTTCATCTGGAACACTTAGATTATAGTTACCATCTACATCAGTAATGGTTCCTATGGTAGTACCTTTAGCTAGAATGTTAACTCCTGGTAGCCCTGAACCATCGTCAGCATCGGTTACTGTACCAGAGATGTTTTTTTCCATGGCTTTTACCTGATGAGGTAGAGCTTCGGTAGAGCTTAACCAGGGCTGAGCATCTTTCTTATGACGAGGATCTGCTTGCTGAGCTTCTCCCTGCTGAGGCGCAGTACGCTGTATTTTATCTACCTTAGATTTTTCTCGATAAATCACATAATACTTTTCTCCTGTCTTACGGTATTGCAAGTCAAGGGGAGAAAGATAGCCTTCTAAGATATCGTCTACAGAACCTTTCGCATTGTTTTCAGAAACTTCTACTTTCTGATCTTCTACCAATGTGATATCATAGGTAAAATATACTTTGTACTCTGATTGTAAATGCTCCAATACGCTTTTGAGCGTTCGCTTATTCTTATCCTGTGCTTTGCCACTATCTTTTTCAGTCAGATAGTTATTGGTAAGATTACCGGCAACAGCTTGTTGCTGGGGCAGTATTACGTAGCTCAGACTATAGACTATAGCCAGTAAGCACGCTAACTGCACACGAAACGGTAGTTTTTTCTTCATAACATGAGTAGTTTAATTTGCGTGTGAAAAAATTGTGATTGTTATCTTAGTATTATTCGGTTGTCTTCTTTTTCAGACCGCACATTGAGCATAAGTTCTAAGGTTTCCAGTACCAGCTCCAGATTATCTGTAGGTAAGGTAGCTTTCACCTTTTTTTCAGCCACCTGCCTGGAAGCAAAGTCCACTTCCAATCCATAGTAGTTTTTAATAAGTACAGCCAGTTCAGAAAGAGGCTGTCCATCTAGTATCATTTGATGGTTTTGCCAGGCTTTTACTTTAGTAAGATTAGCATTAGTTTTATCTATCAATTGAGTCTCGGCAGAATAAGCAACCATATCTCCAGGTTCCATTCTCAGCCTTTCTCCACCTGTCATTTTCAGGTCTACAATACCTTCATCCAGCACTACTTCTACTTTGCCTGCCCGATTGTTAACATTAAAAATGGTACCTACTACCTCTACATCAATATCCTCCAGATGAACTATAAATTTGACCGCCTCTTTTGCATTACCAGCGGTATGTCTGTTTACTTTAAAAAATGCTTCTCCGTCCAGCCATACATTTCTTTCTCCTTTTTCCTGCCAGTTTTCGGAAAATCTTAAACTGGAATTAGCATTGAGCATTACTTCAGACCCATCTGGTAGTTTTAGCTGCATGGTTTCCCCATAGGTAGTAGTAAACTTTTGCTCTCCCTGGTAAAAAAAATATATTCCCAAACTTACGCTCAGCAATAATGCTACGGAAGCAGCTATGGAATACCAAGAACGAAAAGTATGTACTTTAGATGGCGCTGTATCAGCGCTTTTATTTTTTTTCAAGCTTGCCTCAATTCGTTCGCGAGTTGCTTGCATTCGCTCAAAAGGCCATACGTCTTTCTCGTAACGATTAGCCTCCAGCAGAAGACGTGCTTCGTTAATAACCGACTGTTTTTCTGGGTGCAGCTGTATCCAGGTTTGCCAGAAATCTGTGGCTTCTGCATTCTGGGTGAGCACCCACTGCTGAAAATGCTCATCGGCAGCGAAATCTAATGCTGAGTAGTCGTTGTAGGTCATGCTTGCTCTAGTATATTAGTATAGAGCAGCTTTGCTATAAAATTTGACCAAGAAATCAGAAAAAATTTATAACTATTTCACTACCGTTAACATACTATTGCTATTATTAACAATTTTATAAAAAACAACACATATTAATAACAATTTAACCGAAAGTTACAGGTAAAAAATACAACAGCATAATTTAAATAAGGTATTGTACTTGAGCGAAAGAGGTCTTGATGAACTGGCATGTAAGGATTTTCTAAGCTGACTCAAAGACTTATAAACCATCGTATAGAGTGCAGCTTTGTCTAGTTTCATAATTTCTGCTACTTCTTCGTAGCTGTAATTCTCATAAAACTTAAGATAGATAGCTTCTTTCTGGCGGGGGGAAAGTTGTTGCAGCGCATGCTTTAGTTTTTGCTCCTGTTCAGCAAATGTTTCCTCGGCAATTTGAATAGTTTCTTTAGAAAGCTCAATATCAAAAAGTGCTAACTCCTTTTCTACAGTAAAGGAGGAGTTTCGCTGACTATCTTTTAGTTTACTTAAAAGCTCTCTGCGAAACGACTGAAAAAGATATGCTTTAGTATTCTTAATAGATTTAAGGCTCTCTGGCTTCTTAAGTAGTTTTACAAATACATCATGTATACTATCTTCTATTAGTGTTATGTTCGGAGTAATTTTGCGTCCGTAATTATAGAGCATAGGGCCAAACTCTACGTACACCTCTTCCCATTGTAGTGGGAGCGTGTTTGCGTTATCTCTTTTCCCCATAGGTTTGGTAAATCTAGGTTGTTGTAATAGTTGTCTTAGTAGCTTAATCAAGTCAAGCTAAAAGTAATTTGTACAAATTCAAAGGAGCTTACCTTAAAACTCATATATAATTGGGTAAAATGTATGGCTTTACTCTTAGCACAACGGTTCTGCTATATTAAGTACAGATAAGCATAGGCCTAATTGTAGCTTAAAACATAAGCTACTAACAATATTATTTGGAGAAATTTTAAAAATTTTTTAAGTTCACTTCTAAGTCACATGGCTTTACTAAGATTAAGTACGGGCACTAAGTCCCCCTATTCAGCATTAGCCCTTCTACCATAGTCAGCACTTTATTATTTTCCTGTATAATCAACCTAAACTATAATGCTATGGTTAAGCGCATATTAAAATTTCTCCTGTTAACCGTTGTAAGTCTCTTAATTATCATTTTGGCCTTTTACGCTTTTGTATCCTGGGACTTTGCTCAGCGGGCAAACCAATCCTACTCCTATGAGGCCCATGCACCCGAAGTAGTATATGATTCTACCAACCTGGTGTTGGGTAAACACCTGGCTATTATCAAAGGATGTACTGACTGCCATGGGCAGGACCTTGGAGGCAAAGTAATGATAGATGACCCGGCTCTCGGACGACTTGTTCCCTCTAACCTTACCAGAGGTGAAGGCGGAATCGGAGCCCAATATAGTTTGCAAGATTGGGTAAGAGCCCTTCGTCATGGAGTTGGCCCCGACCAGAAGCCCCTGCTTTTTATGCCAGCCCATGAAACTGCCAACATGACTGATAGAGATATGTCCGCTTTGCTCGCCTACTGCACGCAAGTTGCCGCAGTAGATCAGCAACTACCACAGCTAGAGATAAGACCTATAGGAAAGCTTCTTAACTTTTTTGGAAAAATGCATATGTTTCCGGTAGAAATGATTGACCATGACTTTCTCCCACCCGCTGATATGGACAAAAGTGTATCCCCAGCATTCGGGGAATACCTTGCCGTTAGTTGTACCGGCTGCCATTACAGTAATTTCAAGGGTGGCAGTCCGCAAATCCCTAACTCTCCTCCTGTGGCGGATATTACTTCCAGTGGTAATCTGGCCCGGTGGTCAGAAAGGGATTTTATACAGGCCCTTCGTACCGGACAAACACCCGAAGGTAAGCATATGCAAAATGAGTTTATGCCCTGGCAAATGACAAAAGAATTTACTGATGAAGAACTAAAATCTCTCTACATATTCCTTAAAAACCAACCCTAATTAGTGAAATTATCATAGTAACTCACATAAAAACCCATATAACCAATAGTCTTTTTATATTTTTCATACACTACAACCTTTATCAAAATTATTGGTTACAGTAGGAGTGAACATAACACATTATTTTTTAATCGTATGCCCGAAACAATGGAACCAGAGATCTCAGAGATTTCTTACTCAAAAAATACAGACTATAAAACCTGGCCCGGAAAGCCTTATCCATTAGGAGCTACCTATGATGGTCAGGGAGTAAATTTTGCTCTTTTTAGTGAAAATGCCTCCGCAGTATATCTTTGCCTGTTTGACAACTCTTCTGATAAAGAAGAGCATGCCTGCATTAAGCTTACAGAGCAGACAGACCACGTATGGCACATCTACATACCAGATATGCAGCCGGGTCAGCTCTATGGTTATCGGGTAGATGGACCTTATGATCCGCAAAATGGCGTGCGCTTTAACCAACATAAACTGTTAATAGACCCCTATGCTAAAGCTATTAACGGAAAAATAGAGTGGAGCAGCGCTATCTTTGGCTACCCCATTAGCTCCGAAGAAGAAGACCGTGACCTGATCATGGACACTGAAAACAGTGCGGCAGGTATGAATAAATCTATAGTTATTGACTCTGGATTTGATTGGGAAGGTATAGAAAAGCCCAATACGCCACTGCACAAAACTATTATTTATGAGGTACACGTAAAAGGCTTTACCGCCCAACACCCGGATATAGATCCAGAGCTTAGAGGCACATACAAGGGTATGGCTCAACCCCAGGTAATTGAATACTTTAAGCAATTGGGGGTTACTGCTATTGAGCTACTACCCATACACCATTTTGTAAACGATAAAGACCTGGACGACAAAGGGCTGAGTAACTACTGGGGTTATAATAGTATTGGCTTTTTTGCTCCTTACTCAGAATATTCTTCATCTGGCAATATGGGTGAGCAGGTGATAGAGTTTAAAGAGATGATTAAAGCTTACCATCAGGCTGGTATTGAAGTAATACTGGATGTAGTATACAACCATACGGCAGAAGGCAACCACTATGGCCCTACTCTATGCTTTAAGGGTATAGACAATGCTGCGTACTATCGCCTGGTAGAAGATAATCGTCGCTATTATATGGATTATACGGGTACTGGTAACAGCCTTAATATGCTGAATGCTCGTTCACTACAGCTAGTAATGGATAGCCTACGATACTGGGTAACTGAGATGCAGATAGATGGCTTCCGGTTTGACCTGGCCTCTACACTTGCAAGAGGCTTACACGCAGTAGGTAAGCTGTCTACCTTTTTGGATACGATCCATCAGGACCCTATTGTTTCGCAGGTAAAGCTGATCGCAGAACCCTGGGACGTAGGTGAAGGAGGTTATCAGGTGGGTAATTTTCCGGTACAGTGGGGTGAGTGGAATGGTAAGTATCGTGATAGTGTACGCCGCTTCTGGAAGGGAGATGAAAGCCAAGTAGGTGAGTTAGCTAACCGACTTAGCGGAAGTAGCGATTTGTATGAGTCTACCGGAAGAAAACCTACAGCCAGCATCAACTTTATAACTGCGCACGATGGTTTTACCCTTCACGATTTGGTGAGTTATAACGAAAAACATAATGAAGCTAACCAGGAGGGTAACAATGATGGAGAGTCTCATAACCTGAGCTGGAACTGTGGAGTAGAAGGTCCTACTGATGATCCGGATATTATTGAGCTGAGAGAGAGGCAGAAGCGTAACTTTATGTCTACTCTTATCTTTAGCCAGGGTATACCCATGATTAGTATGGGAGATGAATATGGCCGTACTCAGCATGGTAATAACAATGTCTATTGCCAAGACAATGAAATTAGCTGGTTTAACTGGAACTGGGACGAGAAACATCAGGCTTTTTATGAGTTTACCCGTCGCCTAATAGAGATCCGTACCAGCTCACCTATTATGCGTAGGAGAAGGTTTTTTCTGGGTAGAAAAGTGCATGGCTCTGGCGTTAAAGACATACGGTGGTTACGTACCGACGGTAAAGATATGACGAAGAAAGACTGGAACTCCTCGTACGTACGATGCCTGGGAATGCAGCTAAACGGTAAGGCTATGGAAGAATATGATGAAAGAGGTAACCAAATTAGTGATGGCGTGTACCTATTGCTGGTCAACAGTTACTGGGAAGATGTGCCCTTTACATTTCCTAAACGTCTGAGAAATGCCCACTGGGATGTACTCGTAGATTCTTACCAACCAGAACGTATGGAAGAAGATAAGCTGGTTTCAGAAGAACTAACCCTACACTCTCGTTCTCTTTATTTGTTGAAGAAAGTAGATCGCAGAAAGAAAAAACACAAGCACAAATAGCAGGTGTAAGCTATTATGAAGGTCTCTGGCTAGGTTTCCATCAAGCCAGAGGCTTTATTCGTTTTTAGATAACGCGCTTCTTTCCATACTTGCCAAAACCTTTGCCAAGCTTAAGTACGTATATAATAATAGACATAAGCATTTTTTTAGATCAGTCATTTTTTTATTTCAACACAGACTGACGCCCAGACTACTCAATACATCAAAACTAAGCCACGTTCTGCCGTGGAAGAACCTCAAAAGTTCTTTTGATTCATATTTATTGATACCAACTTTGTCAGATGAATGAAAAAAGAACCATTGTAATAACCTGTGCCCCCCATATCAGTCAGATTTTGGCCGAAGAGGTAAAAGCATTAGGCTATCCCGTAAAAGCAAGTAGTATATTAGAGGTAACCACCGAAGGCAGCTTAAAAGATTGCATGTACCTTAATTTGCATTTGCGTACAGCACACCGCGTTTTGTACCAAATTAAGCGTTTTCGTTCTGCCAATGCCGATCAGCTTTACCGGCAATTGAGAACCATAGCGTGGAAAGATTACATCCCTGCCAGCTCATATTTTAGCGTGAGTTCCTTCGTCAAAAATCCAAGTATACGCGATACCCGTTTTGCTAACCTGAAAGTAAAAGATGCTATAGTAGATCATTTGCAGGACCGTTACGGTAAGCGACCCGACAGTGGCCCACGCCAAGATCAGATTGTAGTTTTTCTGCACTGGAAAGATCGTGAAGCAGGTATCTTTCTGGATACTTCTGGTGAGAGTATTGCTCGTCATAGCTATCGTAAAGTAACTGTAGAAGCCCCTATGCAAGAGGCCCTGGCTGCTGCTATTGTTAAATCTACAAAGTGGAATGTTGAGCTTCCGTTTGTTAACCCTATGTGTGGTAGCGGTACGCTAGCTATAGAGGCGGCTCTGCTTAAGGTAAATAAAGCGCCAGGCTTGCTAAGAACTAACTTTGCCTTTATGCATTTAAAAACATTTGACCAGAAAGTATGGGAAGATATGCGCTTTGAGGCTTCAAAGACTTTTAAAAAGTCTATTAATGCTTATACAAACCAGCTTCCTAGCATTATTGCAACGGATCGCGACCCTCAGGCGATTATGGCAGCACGACAAAATGCAGCTAAAGCAGGTGTAGCCGGCCTAATTCGTTTTGAGATCTCAGAATTTAGTGAGACTGAACTTCCTCCTGCCCCAGATGAGCAAGATGGAAAAGCAGTGGTAGTTATCAACCCGCCTTATGGAGAAAGGCTGGGCGAAGAACAACAGTTAGCAGAGCTGTATAAAGAGATGGGAGACTTTTTTAAGCAGAAATGTGCTGGCTACCAGGGTTACATTTTTACCGGCAATCTCAACTTATCCAAGCAAGTTGGGCTTAGAACTCGCCGACGTATGGAATTTCTGAATGGGAAGATTGATTCCAGGCTTTTGGAATACGAATTGTATACTGGAAAAAGGTGAGGCTACATTATTGTAGAGACAGCGATGAAGCGATATAAAGAAAAGATAATTGACCCCGTTTACTACTCATTACCAGTACAGCTATTGGTGCTGCACTTGCGTAAAAATCAGCTCTTGCTGCTAAGCTGGGTCTTTCTTTTCTCTGCGGTTACGGGTAGTGTGGGCAAAAACCTGGGTATTCCGTATCTTTTTCTGGATCCTGAGTATTTGGGCCGGGTTGATTTCTTCAGCTTCTTTATTGTGGGTATTGCCATTGGGGGGTTGACTATGGCTTACCATATCACCTGCTATATTCTTGATGGTAATAGTTTCAGCTTTTTAGGCGTATTGTCTCGCCCTTTTGCCAAGCTGGCTTTTAACAATGCGATCATTCCATTCGCATTTCTGATCACTTATATTTTCAAGATCATCAGCTTTCAGCTGGAGTATGAGTATAATACTCATTGGGATATCTTTCTCAAAGTTGCGGGACTGCTTTGTGGCTTTTTGCTCATGATGGTATTCCTGTTTGCCTATTTTAAGCTTACTAATGTTGATATTTTCAAATTTGTAGCCTCCAACGTTAATCGCCAGCTTAAAAAGGTAACGATCTCGCGAAAGCGAATTATGCAAAACCTGACCGCCGCAAGAAAGAAGCAGAAGCGTGTAGTCCATTATATAGATATCAACTGCAAACTTCGTAAAGCGCCAACCGGCTCGTATGACAAAGAACTTGTTACCAAAGTCTTTGACCAAAATCACCTCAACTCTATTATAATAGAAGCAGTTATACTTGTCGTAATTTTTGCTTTAGGCTTTTTTCATGATCGTCCTCTTTTTCAGATTCCTGCAGCGGCCAGCAGCGTTTTGCTGCTAACTATTATTATGATGCTGATTGGCGCGCTTACCTACTGGCTTAGGGGTTGGGCAACTACGGTAGTTATATTGATATTTTTCTTACTTAATGCAGCCGTAAAAAACAATTGGGTGAGTACGACTTACAAAGCATTTGGCCTCAACTACGAAATTCCCTACTCCAAGTACACTCTGGATGAATTGTATCAGCAGAATGATAGTCTGCATTACAATCAGGACAAGGCCTCTACACAGCAAATTCTGGAAAACTGGAAAAATAAAGTTAGCCTGTCCGATACAGCATCTAAACCAAAAATAAGCTTTATCTGTACCAGCGGTGGCGGACTGCGGGCAGCACTCTGGACGATGGTAGCTCTGCAAACGGCAGATAGCCTGACGCATGGCAAGCTCATGAACCATACCCAGCTTATTAGTGGCGCATCAGGTGGCCTGGTAGGTGCGTCTTATTTTCGTGAACTTATACTAAGAGAAAAGTTGAGGGAGCAACAAACTACCCATGAACCTATTGTACAGTTTGTATCTCAGAAAGAAAGCCTGTTGCCTTCGGTATACAGCCCTAAGTATATAGAACAGCTAGGAAGGGATAACCTAAATGCTATCATCTTTACCTTACTGGTAAACGATCTGTTTGTACGCCTTCAGCCCTTTGAGGTAGAGGGCAAACGCTATCTAAAAGATAGAGGGTATGCCTTTGAGCAGCAGCTCAACAAAAATACCGAAGGCATACTAGACAAAAAGCTAATTGACTATCGGGAACCGGAGCGCTCATCTATGATTCCTATGATATTTCTCTCTCCGGTAATTGTAAATGATGGGAGAAAGCTATACATCTCCCCTCAGCATGTATCGTATATGAATTCAGAGCCAGAAATCGGTATAGCCGGACATCATAAAAAGTTAAAAGGTGTAGATTTTATGCGCTTTTTTGAAAATCATGATGCTGGCAATCTACGTTACCTGACAGCCTTAAGAATGAATGCCGCTTTCCCTTACGTTACTCCTAACATTAGTATGCCTACCGAGCCAAGAGTTCAAATAGTAGATGCTGGCCTTACAGATAACTTTGGTATTGCTGATGCTATTCGTTTTCTCTATGTTTTTAAGGAGTGGATCAATGAAAACACTTCGGGAGTGGTGTTTGTATGCATTCGCGACTCAGAGAAGATTGAACCTGTACAGAAGCCTAGTGGCAGCTCTCTTCTAAAGCGGATGACAGCTCCTTTCCGTTTCCTTTACAACAACCTTTTTGATACCCAGGATATTAACAATGACGACCGCCTGGAGTATATGCAAAGCTGGCTGGATGTACCTTTTGAGCAGATTAACCTAGAGTACTACCCCCATTGGGACCATCTAAGTAATAAAAATATCGAAATTATCAGGGAGCGCCCCTCTTTAAGCTGGCACCTCACCAGCCGCGAAAAAGATAATATTACCAACAACATACAGCACCCCAAAAATCAGCAGGCACTTAGCAGGCTTCAGGAGCTTTTGCACTAAGCAAATATTTCGTGTGCTACTTTAAATGTGTTACTATGTGCATCTACAATATCGGCGATTTTAGCGGAATACCCTCCACCCATACTCGTAGCAAGTGGTACGCCATACTTTTGACAAGCCTGAAAAACAATTCTGTCGCGCGTTAGACAGCCTTCTTTGGTCAAAGAGAGCTTTCCCAACTTATCTGTTTCCAGCACATCTACTCCAGCCTGATAAAAAACAATATCAGGACAATGATGGATAAAAAGATCCGGGAGTGTGCGACCCAATATTTCCAAGTACTCTTTATCTCCTGTTCCGGTACTCAGAGCTATATCCAGATCAGAGTTTTCCTTAGGTATGGGGTAGTTATCTTTCCCATGCATACTAAAGGTAAACACAAAAGGGTTTTGCCCAAATATAAATGCGTTTCCATTGCCCTGATGTACATCCAGGTCAATAATAAGTATACGTTTTACCAGCTCTTCTTTTAGCAAAAAAGTAGATGCAATAGCTATATCATTGAGTGTACTAAAGCCCTCTCCCCTATCTGGATAGGCGTGATGAGTACCACCGGCCAGATTCATACCTATACCGTTTTTTAAAGCCGCCTGAGCAGCTTTAATGGTGCCATTTACACTACATCTGGCACGGAGTACAGATACATCCGTATTAGGTAAGCCTATACGACGCACCATGCATGGAGGGAGATTGAGCGATTTTACCTGTTGCCAGTATTCCTGAGTGTGAACCAAATAAATAGTTTCGTCTTCAACCAAACCGGGATCGTTCAATTGTTCAGGTTGGATAATTCCCTGGTAAAGTAGTTGTTCTTTTACCAGTACGTATTTGTCAATAGGGAAGCGATGTCCTTCAGGCAAAGCGTAGTGGTATTTTTCGGAATAAAAGATTTGAATAGGTTTCAATTTAACTGATACTCATATGCACCCTGAAGAGGTACACAATGATAGTTCAATTTTAGTTCCTCAGCCTCCTGAGAAAGTTTAAGCGCATGGTAGTAAGTATTTGAACTATCTATAACCAGCTGCTTGTACGAAAGAAGTTTACCTAATTCGCTTAAGGAGGAGATAGCATTATTGCAAACCAATAGTATATCTACTGAAAGAGATTCGGACAGAAGATACTGAGCGTCTAAAGGCTGAGTAATCATTGCTATTTTTTGACCCTTCCAAACCAGAAACCTGAAGTTTCTCCAATCTTTTACTGCCATACTTTGGGAAGCTAGCTCTTCCCCTGAGAGGGTATTTTTAACCCCCTTGTAGATCTGATTAGGTTTAATATGGTAAGCCAGTTTTTCATTTGTTTCTCCTAAATGGATATTGGTACGTTTGGTAGTAAAATCAATATGCGTATCTTTTTTTACATGATAAAAAGTAATGCTTTGAGTATTGTATTCCTGATAAATATGAAGCCAGCGTAAGGAAAACATCAGCAGAAAAACTGTGCAGAGACACAACATATATTTAAACTGCCGATAGTGGAGTAATAACAATAAAAAAACTATTCCCAGATAAAGAAGAATAGCTTCCCAACGACTAAAATAAACATCTTGAATAACACTGTACGGAAATTTTTCTATAAGCTTTACCCCATAATTTACAGACAGTATTACATGCTCTAGCAAAGCAGTAAAGTAAACTACCACAGAAGGAAGTATGGCACTTATCGTAAAACAGCACAAAGCCAGAGAAAGTATAGCATAGGCAGCAGGTATTACCAACAAATTAGACAGCCAGAAATATACCGGAAACTGCTGGAAATACAGTAAACCTAAAGGGAACGTGACTATCTGTGCTGCTAAAGAAACGGCTGTTAACTCCCAGCACCAGTTTAAAAACCTACTTTCTACAGTAACCCAGTTGGATATTTTGGGCTGTAAATATACAATGCCTAATACCGCCAGATACGAAAGCTGAAAGCCAACTGACATAAGTAGGAAGGGATTGTAGAGTAGTAAGAAAAATGCTGATGCCGCTATAGTATTGTAAATATTGGTTTGTCTTCTGCTAGCATCGGCAATAACTATAAAGCTAAACATTGTAGCAGCGCGCATAACCGAAGGAGATAAACCTGTAAGTAAAGCATAAGCCCATAACAAAAGTAGACTTAGAACTGCTATGAGTACTCTACCCCACTTACCCGATTTCTTTATAGGTTTTAAAAAGAAAAGCAAAACCATATAAATGATACCAACATGCAAACCAGAGACGGCTAGTACATGCATTGCCCCCGCTGCTGCATAAGCACTCCTGATTTCATGATCCAGTTCAGACTTGATACCTAATACCAAAGCCAGAGCAATACTCCTTGCCTGCCTGTCTTGTATTCCTTCTTCAAATATTTTACGGCAATTCTCTCTTAGCTGATAGGCAAATGCCATAACTACATTCCCAGAAGTTTTTTCTTTTAACACCCAGTCATCACCCTTTAGATATTGCTGGTGGTACACTTGCTGATATGATAAAAACTGGCGATAATCAAATTCGTTAGGGTTGGCAGGAGCTTTTACTTTCTGCGGCCTGGCTTTTACCAATATAATATCTCCGTAGTTGAGAAGCTTCAGACTATCAGCCTTAGGTTGATAGACGATTATAGTAGCTTTAGCAGGCTTAACATTTAAACCACTACTATCTTCAACTACCACATGCCTCACTTTGAGCAAACTTTTGTAAGAATTGGCCTTTGGTGTAGCAGGTTCCATCACCACAGCCTCATAGAATGAGTAGCTTTCTTCTAACTGACTAAGGTGATAGGGATGAATAGTTTCCTGGCGATATTGGGTATAATAGACTGAGGTAAATAATAGCCAAAGTAAGCCAAGCATACCAACAATACTACTCCACTGAAAGCGTAAACGTTTAGGCAGGGCAAAAGCTATAAATGCATATAAGAATGCAATTATGCATAACAAAGCAACTGGTAATCTGCTGGTAGCTACCTGAGCGAGCAATATACCACAAATGAATACGGGACATAGTCTTAGAAAAGGATAGGGAACCCACTTCAACATACTCTCTTCAATATTTCCTATCTAAAAATACAAAGGGAGCGATATAATATTTTATCCTAAGTAGTTTTAATATGACTTTGTAAGAAAGACAGGCTATTTCTCGGCTAAGAGTGGGTTAGTTTTGGGCTTATGGTAGGCAATCCTTCGGAAACAGAAGTACTGAAGGTTATATTTACGCCCTGTAGAGGCTGTAAACCCCCATATTACTTCAGTGTCTCCATTAAATACATCTTCTACCAGGTTTCTCTTCCCTTGAAAAACAATATTGTTGTCCAGAGTAACTATTACTTCGGTGGTTTCCGGGTTCCAACTAAATCGGAAGTTATGCATACGATCATCTTCCATGTCAAAGCTTTCATCATTACCACTCCAGTAATCTTCGTGGTAGCTACTTCCATTTTCCAGATAAGCTACATGATCTTCGGGCGGATCATTTTGGATGGGGTTGTAATAGGTGTCAAACTCAACGGCAATAGAGGGAGCAATAAAATTACCTGAAGCAAACGCCGGATTAAATCGCCCATAACCTATTCCTTCACCATAGGTACCAAATGCATTAAACCCACGGGGGTCATTATGGATGACAAATGCAATACCATCTGCACCATACTCATCTTTGTTTCCCAAATAAATATCAAATTCTATCTCAAAATAATCAGCCAGATCAAGTTTATTGGTACTATAGGCAATCCCTTCGGCATATGGTTCATCTGGTGTAAGCATGATGCAACCAGAAGGCATATAGTCAGCAGTTCCCCTGAGTTCAAACTGAGCCTGTAGCACACATGGCCAGCACAAACAAAATAGCCAAAATCTATAGATCAGCAATGTTTTCATAGGTGAAGTGGTAGTAATGACAATCCCAAGTGCAGATAATGTGCTGCTCAGAGCGCTAATATAAGATAAGAAATTTTATGTGAATACATATAAATTGATATCTCGCTGACAGAAAAACCATAAACATTTTAAGGTTTTTCTGGTATTAGATATAAGCCAATTTGGAAATTAATTCACTAATTAAACTATTATTACTATGGCACAAGAAGAAACTAAAACCTGGCCAGAGCTAGCTATAGGTTTATATGATAAGCTAACAGGTCGTAATGCAGAAATCACTTATAAATTTGATGATTTTGAACTATTTGTTCCGAGCAAAGCAGGAGCAAACGACGCTGATGCCGCACATTGGAAAATGAACGGTACAATAAAAATTACTACGACTGATAACGTAAATCAGTAAGCAGACAAGAGTAATGGGCAAGGGCTGACAAAAGCTTTTGCCTATATTTTTTATATTTTAAATATCTCCGTTATGGCTAAGCCAGTAAAAGTTTTTGCTGATCTGAGTATTCAAAGTAAAGCAGGTGAGATTAAGGTGCAGAATGAACAGGATGGCAGTCTGGTACTGGACTTCCCTAACAGACAAAGCTTTAATAGCTTCACCCAGATTCCACTACCTTTTAAACCAAGTCTGAAAGCCATAGGAAAAACTAACGCTGCCCTTTTGGAGCAGCGTCAGCCTGTAATTGTTAGAGTAGCCCATGAAGACTGGATTGTCTTGGGACGTAACTCTAAAGCAGCAATAAAGTATTTTAAGATTGCGCCTTCCTACCTTAAGCAACAGCTCACCTGGAAAACCGCATTATATGTAGCAGGAGCACTCTTAGGCGTACTGTTAGGTTATTTCGCCATTAAAAAAGAAAGTTAAATCCAGCTCTCATATTTACCAGCTTGGCATTTCCTGGCTGCATTAGCGAAATAATGTTATCAGTAACTGCATATAGTTGGAAGCCCGTACCTACCGCTATACCAAGCCCCAGGTTGTTATAAGAACGAGCGTGCATGGTATAAGTAGCTGAAGCCTGAAACCAACGGCCTACAGTTTGAGTAACTCCTAATGACATTCCTTTACGGAAACCTCCTACGAAGTCTGAATACAAAGTAGCTGAAGCCGTAGTTTTATGAGCTAACTGATAAAAACCAGACAAATAAACCTGAGTAGGTAAAGAAGTAGTATACTTCCCTTCGGTTTCGTCAAATTCAAATATGCTGGTGATAGAGTCTAACACTTCGGTCGCATCAAAATCAAAGTTACCGTTAAAGAGTTCGTCGTTATCTATACCGCTAAACACGTACTCTCCTTTAGACTCATAATTGGTCACTCCTTTCTTCCAGCTGATATACCCCAGATTAATCACTGACGCACTAAAAGTCCATTTGTCTGAATAACGATAGCTTGCCCCTAAATCAACCCCAAGACCCTTGTTATCCATATTTGTGATGTAGTCAGTCTCTCCCTCTTCCAGCATTTCAATACCTGAAGTTCGTACCAAAATGTCAGCATTAGCAGTTATTTCGTAAAGGTCATTTTCCTCAGCAGTAGTAAGACCAACATCTGAACGAACAGTTCTCACATTAGACATCCCAAATAGCGATTTTACTCGTCCACCCACAATCAGTTTGTCATCTTCTAATATCTTCCTGTTATAACCTAAACCAATTTCTCTGTAGTGGGTACCATTGAATGTATAACCATCAAGATTGATAGTGCTGCCAGGTACATTTCCATTTACCGCTAGATTTAAAATTGCATCTGAGTAGCCTAGACGAGCCTGCATATGTTCAGTTACATTTAATGAAAAGCGGTTTTTACCTGCTTTAAAGCTCAAACCAAATACATCTAATGAAGCACTGGTATGTACATAGTCTTTACCATTTAATTTGAGTTGATCTGCTAACTGACCTAGATCCAATACTCTCTGCCCTGTTTCGTCAGTTTCTACCTGAGCCAGTAGCTGATTGTAAGTAAAACCGGTATTTTTAGCGTTTATCTGGTACGATGATGCCAAAGAGATGATAACCTTATGCTTATGCTGCATCGCAGGGTTGGTATGCGCAGACTGGAAAATACTGCTCATATTATGAAGCGTTAGCTCCTGCTGTGCCCATGCCGTCTGTATAAATGTTGCTAATAAAAGGCCTGTTAAGTAAATATATTTCATCTTCGCCAATTAGTTTGAAATATTAAGAGAGGATTTGACTTGCATGGCCATGCTAAAGCGTATGTTGTAGAAAGAATACAATCTGATTCTATCTTCTTCTTCACTCTTGCTCTTTAAGCCCGCTTGTATTAGAATGCTACCTGCCTGTTTGATAAGCTCATATTTTTCCTGGCTGATAGTAGCAGAGATAGGCATATCTATAGATGTAGCCTTAGTTTCGCCAGTGCTAGAATTTGTAATCTGAGCCGCTTCCAGAAACTTGGCTTCATCGGCAAACAACTTAATAGGCTCACCGCTGGTATCATATAGCCTGTTACCTTCAGCGTCTAGGAAGAAAACCTGTAAGCCGGCATCTATCGGAAATTCATTTTCAGTTTTAATCAGAACTTTAAGTTCTTCTACTTCCTGCTCAAAGTCCAGATCTACATCTATGGTGTCTTCAAGTAACACATCAAACCTCCCCTCCAGTGGTAACTCTACTTCTAAATCAACACCTATCATACTTTCATCAGTAACAAAGCTTGTGTCTTGCTCTCCACTGTTCATAGTAAAGCCGAACCAGTAAGCAATCCCTCTGGGAAGTTCTGCAAAAGCATCTTCCAGATTTGAGTTATTTTCGTCTACCAACTGCGACTTAACCGCGGGAAGATCATTACGGTCCTGTAAATAAGGAAATTCAAAGTTACCACTGAAAAACTCACTATCTCCTTCATCCTGAAGTCTCACGTTTCCGCTATTTCTTTCTACGTAAATATTGCTTAGGTCTGGAGATACAGGTACTCCAAAGCTGTTTACAAAATCTACTTTGAAGTTAGGGTTTAAAGCTACTTCTCCGTTGATAGCATTGGCAAGGAATGGTATTTCCAGAGTATCTGCTTTTACAGGAATTGTAATATTGCTGAAGTTTCCTTTAAGAAAAGAAAAATCTATATCAGACATATTTAAGCCCATATAGATTTGCTCATAGGAGTTAATCGCATTACCTGATCCACTAATACCTATCTCCATTGTATATCTTATCTCTTCGTTATCTATATTAAGCATATAGCCCGCAAGCTCTTTACTCTGTACACTGTAACGATTTCCCCAAACCAGGTCAAATTCAAAAACCATAGGCTCCTGATTTGCATCTACCAGATCTAAAAGTGTAAGGATAATGCTAATGTTGTGGTCATAATCTGAACTCATACTTATTTGCAAAGCACCAGATTTGCACTCAATACCATATAGTGCCAGATCTCCAGTATTCATAGGAATTTTTCCATCTACAGTTACTGGCTCAGGAGACCAGTTGAAAGCAGGAGCACTGATTCCTAGCGAAAAGCTTTCATCGTATTGCTGATCGGGAATTGGAGGAAAATATGCTCCTACGGGTTGGCTCTGAATATTTTGTCTGTAAAATAAGCTATAGCTGTTATCAGAGTTTTCCTCAAGCAGCCCACCATCATCTGTTCTGATGAGGTCACTTACTTTTAAATTTGTATTCAGGATAGGTAATGAGAGGGAAGGCGAAGGAGCCAATACCTCTATATCCTGAAAATCATCTTCAGGCATACAGCTAGCTGCCAGCAAGGTAGCGGCGGCAAAAGCTGTAGTCTTTAAGCGTTTTGGGGTAAAGAGTTTATTCATACACATAGTAGACCTTTGACAGGGATATTTCTAAAACACTACGCAATATCATTAGCATGCCATGATTAAAATAATCCTAGTATGGCCTTTCTATACTTAAGTGATATATTGGTCATAATTCATACTTATTGAGTATCTGCAAGTTGCATTAATAAGCAGCATTGCTACACTCCGGCACATAGCTCCCATGATAGAAGTAAAAGCACTAAGTAAAATTTTTGAAGGTAAAACAGCAGTTGATGGAATCTCCTTTCAGATACCTGAAGGGGAAACTATGGTATTGCTGGGCACTAGCGGTTGTGGTAAAACTACTACCCTAAAAATGATTAACCGCCTAATAGAGCCTTCCAGTGGTAGTGTTTATGTTGGTGGAAAAGATGTGAAATTACAAACTCCTGAAGAGCTTAGGAGAAATATTGGCTATGTTATTCAAAGTGTAGGTTTGTTTCCTCACTACACCGTTGAGCAAAATATTGGGCTTGTACCCTCTCTCCTGGAATGGTCAAAAAAGAGAACAAAAGAGCGCTGTACAGAATTAATGCATCTTATGGGGCTACCCGAAACTATGTTAACACGCTTTCCTCACGAACTTAGCGGGGGACAACAACAAAGAGTAGGCCTTGCCAGAGCACTAGCTGCCGATCCAGAACTTATTTTGCTTGATGAACCTTTCGGAGCATTAGACCCTATTACTAAACAGCAAATACTGAAAGAATTTCTCCGGCTAGACACGATTAAAAACAAAACTATGCTAATGGTGAGTCATGATGTATTTGAAGCAATAACATTAGGAGATAAAATCTGCTTGATGGATAAAGGTAAAATTCAGCAGCAAGGTAGCGCACAGGAGCTAATATTTAGACCTAAAAACAGTTTTGTCAAAAGCTTTTTCAACACCCAAAGATTTCGTCTGGAGCTTCAGGTTGTTAATCTTAAAGACATTGTACCTTTAATAACAAACGAGATAGAGCAAGTTCATTCTATGTGTATTGATTTACAGGATAATATTAGCTTGCTAGATGCTTTAGAAACTTTAGAAAGAGAAGATGCCTCCTATGTAAACATATTACAAGCAGCGCATAAAAAAAGGCCAAGCTTAATGCTTAGCCGCGAAAAATTAATTCAATATTTTTATCAGTTAAAAAAGCAGTGGAGCGAAGCCTAACCTTCATCTTCACTATCTACCTGCACCCCTCTTAAAGTAAAAGGCTCACTGACTTTAACATTACTCTTATTACCTGCTCTATCTATAATCTGTACACTTATCTTCAATGAGTCATTTCTAAACAGTGGAAGAAGTCCAAAAGAAGGCAGGTTGTACTGAATTACTCCTTCAATAGGCTTATTATTTTCAAAACTTTTCTTCAGAGGAGGAAAACGTCCACTGGGAGGAGACTGACAGTTGGCTCTAAAATCATAAAGCTCATACTCTTCTTCCCCCTTCACATATATATCTACTAAAAAATTATAGTAGTCAGGGTTAAGCTGGTATTGTATCGTATCAAAAACACTATCTGTACCTATATAGGTCTGAAAATTGAACACACGACAGTCAAACTCATCTTTTTCGGGGTCAAACCGAATATAGTTACCCTGGTTATCTACTGGATAAAAAAATGGTGAGCTGTCATCATTTATGCCCAAATCGCCATTTCCATCCTGAATCTGTACTCTGATAGCCAGGGTATCAGGTTTACCAGTTTCTTCTACCTCCTTAAATACCAGGCCTCTATCTCCATCATACCCTACAATAAATGGCTCGTTAGGAAATTCAGGCTCATCGTAGCAACTGCTAAACCCAAGAAGCAGTATAAAAACTAACAATAGGGAAGAATTATTTTTCATATTAGTAGCTTAACAGATAGTATCATATTAACGCATCAAACACCCTTTTGATATACACCGCTATGCAAAATGCGCAATTTTTTAAAGATAACTTATTCAGCATAAATGCTCAAAACTTTGAAGAGTATGCTCTCTCACTTTTCAGATGGCAGGCAGAGCACAACCCTGTATATAAGCTTTACATAGAAAATTTAAGTATTCGGGTTGAGGAGGTCAAACGCCTGGAGCATATACCTTTTTTGCCTATCGCTTTTTTTAAAGATCATAAAGTGGTTAGCATTGATGAAACAGAAAAGACAGAAAGCTACACATATTATGAAAGTAGTGGTACTACGGGACAGCAAAGAAGCAGGCACTACCTTGCAGATACTGAGTTTTATTTAAAAGTATGTCGGCAAATTTTTGAGACACAATACGGAAAGTTAGAAGATTTTCATGTGTTTGCTTTGCTCCCATCTTACCTGGAAAGAAAACATGCCTCGTTGGTAGCTATGGCTGATCATTTTATTCAACTCAGCCAATCCGATCTTTCCGGCTTTTACCTAAACGAATACGACAGGCTTCTTGCTCAGATACAAGAAGCCAAAAAAACTGGCAGAAAGGTACTATTGCTAGGGGTTACGTTTGCCTTGCTGGAGCTTGCAGAAAATTATAGTCCTAAGTTGGAGGGGGTAATTGTTATGGAAACCGGAGGCATGAAAGGCAGAAGGAAGGAGATGATCAGGCAAGAACTACACTACATACTTACAAATGGATTCCAGCTTAATCATATCCACTCAGAATATGGTATGACGGAATTGCTTTCTCAGGCCTATGCACATTATAAAGGTTTGTTTCAATGTCCTTCCTGGATGCGTGTACTAATCAGAGATATCAATGATCCCTTTTGCCTGGATCAAAGCCTACGCTATGGCGGCATCAATGTAATAGATCTGGCAAATGTACATTCTTGTGCATTTATAGAAACTCAGGATTTAGGAAGGTATCATCATGAAACTGGCTATTTTGAGGTTTTAGGACGATTTGATCAATCTGATGTCAGAGGATGTAACCTGATGGTAGCACTATAGCGATGCAATAAAATTTAACTTTTCTAATAAAATATTTGACACATGTAATGTTTATTGTATATTTGAATTATAGAATATAACAAAAACAACTCAGACATGAAATCAGTATTACTTTTTGCCGCTATAATTATGATATCTGCAGCTTCTTGTGCACCTAGAGTTTCTTGCCCTGCATACGCTATAGATAAAAAAGCCCCTATTGTGCAAAAGCAGGTAGAAGCAGAAAGAAATATGTAATAAAACAGCAAAAGAGCAACACAGGCTGCTCTTTTGTTGGTTCAGGCATATTTTGAAACGTCCTGAGCGGTAATTTCTGTATCACACATAATTACCAGTCGTTCTACCACGTTTCGTAATTCACGGATATTACCTGTCCATTCAAAACTTTGAAGTTCTTTTAAGGCATCTGCTGTAATTGTTTTGGGTGGCGCTCCATACTCACCTGCTATGTCGTTAAGAAACTTATCAACCAGCAGAGGTATATCATCTTTACGCTCCTTAAGTGGAGGCACATGTATTAGTATCACACTCAGGCGGTGGTAAAGATCTTCACGAAAGTTACCTTCTTCAATCTCTTTTTTAAGATCTTTGTTGGTAGCCGCCAAGACCCGAACATCTACATTGATTGCCTTATCCCCTCCTACCCGGGTAATCTTATGTTCTTGCAGAGCTCGCAACACTTTTGCCTGAGCCGACAGACTCATATCCCCTATTTCGTCCAGAAATAAAGTACCTCCGTGGGCCTGTTCAAACCTTCCCTTTTTCTGTTTGATCGCTGAGGTAAACGAGCCTTTCTCATGGCCAAAGAGTTCGCTTTCGATCAGTTCTGAAGGAATTGCAGCACAGTTTACTTCCACCAGAGGGGCCGAGGCACGGTTACTGAGAGCATGCAGCCATTTAGCAACCAGTTCTTTACCGGTTCCGTTAGGGCCGGTTATAAGTACACGAGCCTCTGTAGGTGCAACACGTTCAATTGTATTTTTTACTTCGTGGATGGGTTCTGACTCACCCACAATATCTACTACACCAGAAATTTTCTTCCGTAAGACTTTAGTTTCAGCCACCAGGTCAGACTTATCCAATGCATTTTTAATAGTAACCAGCAAACGATTAAGATCCGGCGGCTTCTCTATAAAATCAAAAGCTCCGATTTTGGTAGCTTCTACAGCAGTCTCTATGTTTCCATGAGCTGAAATCATAATAAACTGAGCACTATGTCCGGCATCCATCGCTTTTTGCAGCACTTCCATACCATCCATATTGGGCATCTTAATGTCAAGTAGTACAAGATCGTACTGATCTTTGCTCAACATCTTTAGCCCCTGCTCTCCATCTTCAGCTTCATCTACTTTGTACTTTTCGTACTCAAGAATTTCTTTCAGAGAACCACGTATCGCCTTTTCATCATCTATTATTAAGATTTTGGCCATAGTAAAAATTTGGTAATAAAAATAATAATGTTGCAAGCCGATAAGCCGGGTTCTGTCGTTTTGCGAACAAAACGTCTTATCATCTATCTAGCCCTGCTATTACTAACAGGATCTATCGGTCTACCCGCTGACACGGACGAGCAGCCCTATTGAGCAACAAGATGTTACTACATGTCAGCTTATTTGACCTTTCAGCCCGTAAGGTTTACCCTGCCCCCGCTGTCACCAGCAGGGCGGTGAGCTCTTACCTCACCTTTTCACCCTTATCTGCCCATGGCAGACGGTATATTTTCTGTGGCACTATCTGTACCCTGACCGTCTCCAGTCAGAATCCTTCCTGTTAGGAAGTACGGCGCTCTGTGCTGCCCGGACTTTCCTCTCTTCTGCTTACACAGAACAGCGATAAGATGGCTTGCAACACTATATTAGTGAGTCAAAGTGATATTAAAAAGTTTCCGTAAGGATTTACTAATTTCTGGCTGTTTAGCTCATACGCTCAATGACGATAGCCGAGGCACCACCGCCACCATTACATATGCCTGCTACTCCTATACTCCCGTCTTTTTGATTAAGTACATTGTTTAAAGTTGTGATAATTCTAGCTCCAGAACAACCTAGAGGGTGTCCTAAAGCAACGGCACCGCCGAAAACATTTACCTTTTCCGGATTCAACTCCAGCTTTCTGGTATTGGCTATGGCAACGGCAGAAAAAGCTTCGTTTATCTCAAAGAAATCTACATCTGCCTGGCTGATGTCTGCCATCTTCATAGCTTTAGGTATGGCCAGTGAAGGTGCGGTAGTAAACCAGAGGGGATCTTGGGCTGCATCAGCAAAGCTTCTGATTTTAGCGAGAGGCTTAATGTTAAGTTCATCTGCCTTCTTTTTACTCATGAGTATCAATGCAGAAGCTCCATCATTAATAGTAGAGGCATTGGCGGCAGTTACCGTCCCTTCTTTTGAAAAGACAGGACGTAATGAAGGAATTTTCTCGTAGTTAACTCTTTTATATTCTTCATCTTCCTGTATTATCAAAGGTTCTCCCTTTCTCTGTGGCACATCAACTGGCACAATCTCCTCTCCAAGTTGACCGGACTCTGTAGCAGCAGCTACTCTTTTGTAAGAATTAACAGCATATTCATCCTGCTCTTCACGACTTATCTGCATTTCTTTAGCCGTATTATCAGCACAATTACCCATTGCAAACTTATAGTAAGCTTCAAACAAGCCATCTTTTTCAAGCCCATCTACCAGCTCACCTCCGCCGTACTTATAGCCAAAGCGAGCCTTAGGCAGGTAATAGGGTATATTGCTCATACTTTCCATACCTCCAGCAACTATAATGTCTTGCTGCCCCAGCATAATAGATTGTGCAGCAAACATTACTGACTTCATGCCTGAGGAACATACTTTATTGATTGTAGTGCAGGGGACCTCATAAGGTATGCCGGCCGCTACCGCAGCCTGACGAGCAGGGGCCTGACCTAAATTGGCAGACACTACATTTCCCATCAGTACTTCCTGTACCTGTTGAGGCTCAAGTTTTGCTCTTTGTAAAGCTCCTTTGATAGCGACTGCGCCCAGTTCAATTGCACTTAGTGCAGAGAGGCTCCCTCCAAAAGAACCAATGGGTGTTCGCACTGCTGACACGATATATACTTCTTCCATTTTTTTGGGTTGTTTGTTTTAGGTTAAAAAATTCTAACTACCTACCAATCTGGCTTTGTTCGGTCACGGGCTTTTTCCTGACGGCGGCGGTTTTGTTGAATATATTGCATTTCGTTGTTTCGCATAGCTTCCAGAATCATACGCGCTTTTTCTTCACTTATGTTCATTTCCTTCAGACGTTCGCTCATCTGAGAAGCAGATTGCTCTTCATCGCTTTTGTCACCTTCTTCCTGTTGCTCTCCCTGTTGCGTATTTTGTTCCTCAGCGTCTTGTGGATCACCTTCACTTTCTCCTTGCTGCTCTTGTTGCTGCTCCTGCTTCTGTCCTTCCTCATTTTGCTCTGACTGCTCTCCTTCCTCTCCTTTTTGGTTTTGTTGCTGATCTTGCTCTTGTTGCTGCTCCTGTTGGTTTTTATCTTTTTGCTGGTCGTTCTGCTGGTTCTGGTTTTGTTGATTCTCCTGATTTTGCTGCTGCTCTTCCTGCTTTTTTAGCAGCTCTTTGACCAACTCATAATTGTACCGAGCCTCTTCGTTACTAGGGTTAGCTTTCAATGACTCTTTAAAAATGCTTAAGGCCTCCTCATATTTCTTTTGACCACTGGCTATCACTCCCATTTGCTGATATGCAACCGACTTGATGTTAGTATCCTCAGTTCTTAGTAAACGATTGTAGTTTCTTTGAGCAGAAACTGTATCGCCGGCCTGAATTAATGAATGTGCTAAATTCAGGCGAATATTCGGGTCTTCTATGTTTAATGAATCTAAAAGAGTTTGATAGTTAGCTATTGCTTTTTCGTATTCACCATTTTGGTAAGCTGCCGCTGCCTCTTTTTTTAAACGATTAACGGTAGCTATATTAGCTATGATTCCGAAGGCGGTAAACGCTACAACGATTAAGCCTACGATTAACTTCATATTTTTACTGTTTTAAATTTAAACAAATGATCAATAGCGAATAGTATAGCCCCTGCTACTAAAAAATAGATGTATTTGTTGGATGAGGTGTCTACCTGACGTGAATCTCTCAGCTCTCCTTCTATCTGGCTGATTGCATTAATTAGCCGTGATGAATCATCTCTTCGGTTATTAATTTCAAAGTATTTACCTCCAGTTTCATCAGCCAACTGCTGTAGAGACCCACTTTCCAACTTAGTTACTACCACATTGCCTTCCTGGTCTGTTTTAGGTATACCCCTCATCAAAATCTGACTCCCTTCATTAGTACCTACTCCTAAAGTAAAAAGTTTAATACCTGCATTTTTAATTTCCTGGGCCACCTCGGAAGTTTCATCGCCAAAATCTTCGCCATCGCTAATCAAGATAATGACTTTAGATTTTTGTTGAGAGGGAACACTTTCATCCCCCTTCAGCTTAGATAAAGCCATACGTAAAGGTGGGGCAAAATCAGTTCCGCTATTAGGTACCAATCCGGTGTTCAGTGTTTCAATAAACAAGTTTAATGCACTCTGATCATAAGTAAGAGGGCATTGAACGAAAGCTTCAGAAGAAAAGATAATAAGTCCTATTCTATCAGAACTAAATGATTTCACCAGATCACGAAGCTCAAACTTTAGCTTCTCTAACCTACTGGGCTGTATATCTGTAGCATTCATGGATTGAGACAAATCTACCGCCACAAATATATCTTTACCTACTGCCTGTATCTCTTTAGTCGCATTACCCATAAGAGGTCCCAAAAGAGCCACCATAAAAAGCAGAAAATAAAGAGTACGTAATAGTACCTTAGCAACTATAGCCGGGAAGCTCGTCTTTAGTATGCGGCTAATTTTGATCATACGCGTGATGTACAACACATAGCCTAACAGAAAGAGGCTAATGAATACATACTCTGTTTTTCCAAATTGATGATACCACTCCATAGATTATTCCTTCTGAACAAAATTACACTGTATAACGAAAAAATTAGGCTCAAAGTGCAAAATTTAGAGACAGCCTCCAATGCAGAAATATGAAATTCGGATAAAAAGCTGAATATACATTAGATTAGAAATTTCTCCTCAATACTTTGGAGATCTAAAAAATCTTATGCTATATTTGCACTTCCAAAAACGGGGGACTGTTTTTAGTTTTCCTTTTTATAAGCCACGGAGAGATGGGTGAGTGGCTTAAACCAGCAGTTTGCTAAACTGTCGTACGTGTCATAACGTACCGGGGGTTCGAATCCCCCTCTCTCCGCACTGATTAGGCAAATGGCCTATAAAAAACTTAAGTCATCGGGGCGTAGCGCAGTCCGGTTAGCGTACCTGCTTTGGGAGCAGGGGGTCGCAGGTTCGAATCCTGCCGCCCCGACTTTGACACAAGCCACTTACAAAATTGTAAGTGGCTTTTTTTATTGCAGCTTCTCATCTTAAGTTTTTTATCCTGTAACAGGACCTCGTTTGTTTTTTCAATAAACAGACTTTTATAGTTGCAAAGCTACTTTGATCTTTACAACAAATGACAAAGATTCTAGTAATTGTGCCCTGCCTCCTCGCCCTATCACTTACTTTTGTATCAGCACAAGTATTTAAAGGGGTAGTACGCTATAAGACACACTATGATATAAAAAGGGTGGGTATCGCCCCGATATACTAGACAAAGCACAGGGTAATTTTATAGATTTTTACACAAATGGTAGTGTTAGCAGAAAAGTGATTCGTTATAACGAAAAAATACTGTATACTACCTTATTTGATAGTAAAACTCAGACCTTCTACACTAAATATCCTGGAACTACAACTGTAGCATGGTATGCTTTAGATAAACGTCATCAAAGTAAAGTAGTAGAAATAACCAGAGAAAAAGACGCACTTGAAACTTTAAATGTTTCTTGCGATAGACTGATTATTAACACTGGAGATGAGGACCCTAAAGAGACTTCTGAGTTTTTCCTCCATCCGCATTTACTAGTTCAGTCAGCATACTTACCCTTTCTGGCAGATACACTTGATTATAAAAACTATGCTGAAAGCTTAGTACTCGCTGCTATTGTTAAAACAAATACTTATGATAAGACAGATCAGGCTATAGAAATCTTTCACGATGATGACTTACCATCACACCTTTTTGAAATCCCTGATCAACATTTACTTCCTTATGGATTAGCCCTTAAGACTCCTCCCAAACCTAGAAAAGGATACAACCGATGGTATTCTAAGTTATATTCTTCTTTACGATACCCACCTAGCGCAGCAAAAAAAGGGCGAGAAGCAAGAGTATTAATTATGTTTACAATTACTCAAAAAGGAAAACTGGAGGACCCAACCGTACTAAATGAAGTTGACTTAGATTTTGAAATGCATATAAAAAAGTCATTGAGCAAAATGTTAATCCGATGGGAAGCAGGAAAACAAGACGGAAAAGCTGTTAATTCTGTTATGGTATTACCCATTGACTTCGTTATGTTTCCTTAATGGAGAAAGATAAACACGTAGTACGCTGACTACTGTTTTTGCAACCTGTATTTCAGAATGCTTTTAAAAGACTTCCAAACAAACCAACTATTACCAATCAGGTATCTTTTCCATAATCTTTTAGGCTCTAAAGTAAGCCTATACAACCACTCTAAAGCATAGTCTCTTGCCCATTTTGGCAATCTTTTTTCTACACCAGCATATGTTCTAAATGCCTGTCCTAATCCTAACATGCAAGCATTAATTTTACCTTTATGCTCATACATCCAGGTCTCCTGCTTTGGACATCCCAAAGAAACGAAAACCAGATCCGCCCCAGAGTTATTGATCATACGTACAACTTCACTATCCTCTTCCGTACTTAGCGGACGAAAAGGGGGGGCATAGGCACCTGCAATTACTTTGTTGCTGTACTGCTGCTCAGCCTTTGTTATAATAGTTTGAAGTAAATCATCAGTACTTCCATATAAGAAGACCGTTAAACCTTTTTCATCTGCCTGCTGAAGAATATCAGGAAACAGGTCCATTCCGCAAGCTCTTTCTTGAGGCATTCCGTACTGATAGCGCATAAGTACAGATAGTGGCTTACCGTCAGGGCTTACAATATCAGCCTGATTTACAATGTTTCTGAAACCTAAATTCCAGTTTGCCTCTGACAACATATGAACATTGGCAAAACAGACATATGATGATACTTTAGCTTGTGCCAGTTCTATTATTTTAGACAATATCTGTTGATAGCTGCCAGTACTTACTTCACAGTCAATAAGTTTTTTCTTTTGAAGAGGAACGATTTCCTGCGTACTACTTCTGATCATAGATAAAATGTAAATAATAGATGTCTAGCTAGAACTATTTAGTAGGCTGTTTCTTCGCCTTTAATAATATTCCAAACAGTAAGCCCAATGATTTTAATATCTAGACTCAAACTCCAGTTTTGCATGTATTCCAGATCGTACTCAACCCTTTTTTGCATCAGATATAGTTCTTTTGTTTCACCCCGATAGCCGCTTACCTGGGCATAGCCTGTTATTCCCGGAGAAATTGTATGACGGATTGGGTACTCGGGTATATGCTCCGAATAGTAGACAAGCTGATTCTGCATATTTGGGCGTGGCCCAACTACTGACATATCTCCAATCAGCACATTGTAAAACTGTGGCAGTTCATCCAGACTGGTTTTGCGAAGAAAAGCACCGATACGTGTAATACGAGTATCATTTTTGGTAGCCTGAGTTTCAGATTGATTGTTGACTTTCATCGTTCTGAATTTATAGCACCAGAACAAGCGGTTGTTACGCCCGGGTCTTAACTGTCTAAAGAACACTGGCCCTGGCGAACTTATCTTTATCAATAGCGCTATAACAGGAAATACGCTGGCAGAAAGAATAAATAGCACCAAAAATGAAAATACGATATCAAAAAGTCTCTTAATCTGGGCATTAACAATAAGCCTTAGCGGTGTATTTCTAAAAGAGATTACTGGAATTTTACCATCATCAAATAGCTGGGCATCAATTTTTCTCTTTTCATCGCTATCAAGATCAGGCACTATGCCTAAATAGATAAAATGCTTTTCCGCAAAGTCCTGAAGTTCATTCAAATAAATCTTGTTGTTAGGTTTGGTATAGTAGATTTCTTTGATTCCTTTTTCCAGACAATAAGCTTGAACATCTTCCAGACTACCCAGATACCAGTCTTTTGCTTTCTGATTTTCGGGATATTGGTCATCAAAAAAACCTTGAAAACTTTGGGGAAGACTATTGTTTTGAAAATAACGATACAGGTTGATTGCTGTAGGATTGGTACCAATAACGATGCATGGCTTTTTATTGAATGGTAGATTTCTGTAATAGCGATACACATGCAGCATAATGCTACGGCCTAGAACTACAGCCCCACCCGTACTAAGAAATAACAATCCCAAATATACCCACGAAAAAGAGGGTAACACCTGTGTAAACTTTAGACTAAACAGCAGAATAGCATACAGGAGCCCTGTATTTGCAGAGTAGTAATATATTTTTTCAAACGTTCCCAGGTGTTCTACCTGATACGTAGACGCAATCAAACCTGAAATAACCCAACTTAAGGAAAGAAGCACAAATACAATGTTTTGTGTCCCCGCAAACGATGATGACAATTCAGCATCTAATTGATACCAACCTTTAGTTACACAATAAATAACGAAAGCATCAGTTAACATTAGAAATAAAGGAAGGGCGGTCGAATACTGAAACTTTTTAAGGTTATGATAGTGGCTCTGCATTTTCATGCTTAGTTTGGTTAGTTTGACAGCAAAAAAGTATCTAAGAAAAATTGAATAACAATCACGTTATTAAATCTTAGCAATGGTCGTTGTAGCAGTACGTGTATTTACTCTGTAGTTTGAACAACAGCTCAAACATTAATTTTTAACATGCTTGAAAAAAAAGCTGAATCTCAACCTCAAACTATAATTAAGCTAAATGTGTACTTTAACTATTCTTATCAGGTTCTGACAAAAACATTTAGCAATATGTTTTCCTTATACAAACACAAAATATACTTGTTCTATGACAAGTACTATGATTTGCACAAAAATACTCTTTTTTCATTACAATATTACTATTCAATCATTTAATTTCAAATTGTTATGTATTATAATATTATTAAAAAAACAAATGAATATTTTTTTCCTATTCATTTGTAAAGTGGCAATAATATAAATTCTGTTAAACTCACCTTTTTTATTTCAGTATTATTTATGTTTTTTTTGTTTGTTCTTTAAAATATTACATTAACTGTAATCTTAGAACTAATCTATTTCTAACTTACACTATGATTTTTTTTTTAGAAATTACAGACAGTAATTAAAACAAAACTATTTAGGGCTAAGAGTTGATTAATTTTTCCCAATTACATTAGTTGCTTAACATTCAGATTTTTAATTATTCTCATTTATTTTCGCCACATGAAAAAAATTTTGGTGATTGGTCAAACTCCTCCCCCTTATCATGGACAGGCCCTAATGACAGAGCGACTTATCAAAGCTAACTTACCTAATATTAAGATTTATTTTATCAGACTATCTTTTTCAAAAAACATTAGCGATGTCGGAAAAGCAGGACTCTCAAAGGTATTTCATATGGTCGAGGTTATAGTTAAAGGGCTATTTATAAGATTTAGATACGGAGTAAAGACATTATACTACATGCCTGCTGGCCCAGCGAGAACCCCTATCTTAAGGGATTTTGGGATTTTAGGGGTTCTGCGCCTTTTTTACCCAGCAGTTATATTTCACTTTAGAGCTGCAGGATTATCCAATTATGTAGACACCCAAAATCTACTAATTAAAAGAATTGCTAAATATGTTTACAACAAGCCAAAAGCAGCTATACAACTTTCATCATTGAACCCTCCAGATGGAGCATATTTTTCTGCAAAAAAAATATATATTCTTCCAAATGGCTTAGAAGACGAAGGAGAGACACGTTTAGAGTTAAGACAGAAAAACAATGACAATGACGATATTATTCACATACTTTTTGTGGGTATGCTTAGTGAAAGTAAAGGCGTAAAAGTTTTACTGGAAGCTGTGAATAAAATTAAGAATGAGAGAATAAAAGTCCATTTTGTCGGATCCTTTTCAACTCAAAGCTTTGAGAAAGAAGTTCAAGATTATTGCCACAAAAACAACCTTGATCATATAGTTAAATGGGAAGGGATGCTTCACGGTGAACCTAAATGGCAACAATTCATAAAAGCTGATATTTTTTGTTTTCCAACACACTATGAGTCAGAAGCATTACCAAATGTAGTTGTTGAAGCAATGATGTTTAGTTTGCCAACAGTAGTAACTAATTGGAGAGGTATTCCCGATATTATTGATGATGGCAATACTGGTTGGCTTGTTCCTCCCAAAGATGCTAATTTATTAGCTTTGAAACTATCACACTTAATCCATTCTCCATCTACAAGATTACATTTTGGAAATGCTGGAAGAGAACGTTACTTAAAAAAGTTTAAGCTCACACGCTTTTTGTCCGATATTGAAGAAATACTTAGTGTTGAAAGTCAATAATGAATATTCTTTTATCTGCTTTTGCATGCATGCCAAATCGGGGGAGTGAACCTGGAGTAGGGTGGAATTTTGCTTGTGAGTTATCTAAAAAACACAATGTATACTTAGTCACTCGCACTGAAAACAGATTAAGTATCAAAGAGTGGACAGATAAACACCCACACTCTACAGCTAATATTACTTTCTTTTACTATGATTTGCCTTCATGGTTCGGTTTCCGAGATCCTCGCTCCTTTACAATTTATTTTTTCTACTTTTTCTGGCAGGTAGGAATGTTCTTTCATGCTAAAAATTGGGTTAAAGACCACAACATACAACTTATTCATCACTTGACATATGGTGTATTCCGAGTACCCTCTCTATTAGTCCTCTTAAACATTCCTTTTATTTTTGGTCCAGTGGGTGGAGGTGAAAAGTTCCCTATTAAATTAAGATATGGTATTAAGTTGCGTCATCACTTATTAGATATATTACGAGATATAAATAACACCCTTTCAACAGTAAATCCATTATTATGGTTAACATACTGGAAAAGCACCTTGATTGTTTGTAAAACGCAAGAAACTCTAAACAGAGTACCAAATAAGTTTCACAAAAAATGTATCGTTAGTACTGAAATGGGACTTAATTATGTATCTAATGCCTCTCATGTAAAATCAAATTGTAAGAAACATGGGGTCAAATTGCTTTTTACAGGAAGATTAGTTTATTGGAAGGGGCTTCATCTTGTATTTGAAGCCTTTGCTGAAATTATAAAGGATTTTCCCTTATCAGAGCTTACAATAATAGGTAACGGTAAAGATAAAGAATGGCTTACTGATAAGTCAAAAAGCCTTGGTTTAACAGCAAATATAAAATGGGTCAATAGTATTCCTCAAAATGAGTTATTTGAATTGTATTCAACCTTTGATATGATGGTATTTCCTAGCATGAGGGAAGCTGGAGGAAATGTAGTTATTGAGGCTTTAGCATATAATCTCCCAGTAATTTGCTTAGATCTAGGTGGTCCTTCCCAGGTAGTAAATAACAAATGTGGACGCATTATTTCTACTAAAGGAAAAAATAAATCCCAAGTTATACAAGAGCTTTATCAGGAACTACACCATCTCATTAAAGATAAGAGAACTATTAATAAGCTTAAAAAAAATACAAATAATTATGCAAAACGATTTTTAATTAATACAACTGTAGAGAATATCTATAGTAATGATATTCTGACAAAAGCATTGTCCTAATGTGATGTTACATGTTTCTTTCTTATATTCTTATTTAAAAGTAACATTTCATATTCGTTAGATATAAATTCTACTTTTTTTCTCCATGTGTTCTTTTCTGCAAAATTTCTACCCCTCAGTGACAGAAGCTGTCTATACTTTTTATCTACAGCTAGATTAACAATGTTTTCCTTTAACTTAAGAATTAAGTTATCTTCTTTAGGATTTACTTTTATACAAACTCCTTCTGGAATCAGAGTACCTGCACCGTGCTGATCAAGTGTAATAACTGGTAGACCACATGCCATTGCTTCTAACAATTGAATACCAAAAGCATTCCTTAAGGGACAAAAGATAAGTATGTCATAATTCAAATAATAGTTCTTTAGGGCACCATATGATATCATCCCTACAAATGAGACTTTCTCACTTAAATTATTCGTTCTTACAAAATTTTCGTAGTCGGGTCTCATAGGACCATCACCTACAATAGTAAGTTTAATATTTTCATATTCTTTTAGGTTATTAAATACTTCCAAAACCAAAGATAAGCCTTTTTGTGGTAAAAATTTCCCCACCCACAAGACCTGAATTTCTTGACTTTCTTTATTCTTTGAATAGGCTTTAGGCATAAAATCTTCTGATATTCCACAATCTAAAAAAAGCTTGACATTTTCTGCACCAAGACTTTTTGCTAAGTCTGCAGTATCACAGCTAGTAGTTAACAATAAGGATGCTTCAGATGCTGCTTTTGTATTTCTAAGTACATTCATAATGAAAAAGCTAGTTAACTTTCTTAATGATTCTCTAAAGAATCCAACTGTAGAAAACTTTTTAAGCTCTGCTGGTATCTTTTCCCCTCCCCCTACTGGGCCAAAGACAAAAGGAATAGGAAGCTTCCACATGAATGATCCTAATTGCAAAGATCCAAATGTAACATGATGTACTATATCAAAAACTATATTTTTGTGCATTTGAACAGCCATTCTATAGGCATATAGCTGCCAAAGGATATAATGAAAGTAAGAAAGTGGAAAGATATTTAACGTTTTTGTTGACTCCACCCACCTAGGGAGAAATATGTATATAAAATGTAGATTCCTAATTTTCAACGAAAGCATTTTTTTTTCAATTTTGCTTTTGTTGTTACTGGCTGTTAAACAATAGACTGTATTACCTTCTTTTGCTAACTCTATGGCCCAGTTCCACCCACACCCTGGTTCACTTCCAGAATCAGGCGCACATGAATATGCTGACAATAGTATCTTCATTATAATAATTTTAGCTTAAAAAATTGGGCTAATACCACTTGAGAAAAATGAATATATAAATATATCACTGTTTATCTTCTCCATTTCATTTTATTAGTAACACAATCAGCACAAAATAGTAATAATTAATTATGTCATCAAATAGTTTTAAGTATAATGAAAAGTTATAATATTCACATATAACATTCTTTTAAAAACAAGTTTAAAAACAGTCTATTTGATTTTATTTATCTTAACAAAAAAACAAAAAAATATATATTGAATATCAAAACTTTGATTCATTATATTTTTTCTAGAGTGTAAATATTGATTTAATATGTATCTGAGCTAATTACTTTTGAACATTCCAGCTATTTTTAACATCCTACGCACTGGTTTAGCTATTGTTAATACTATTAAACGATAAAAAAGTATGTTACTTGGTGTAGATTTAAGTTTAAATCCTGTGTTCTTATTGATAATGTAAAAATATTCCTTTGCCCCTATATTGATATGATCTCCAGAAATGGATTTGTTAGTGTCATGCCATCTAAAAGCTGCAAAACAATCATTAACAAACTTAAATTTATAGGGTTTATACAGCAACCTTAAAAAGAAGTCCCTATCCATACATAAATGTAAATCTTTGTCAATCAAATTACCGTCGTCAATAATCTCTTTCTTGAAAAAGAATGAGGTGGACTGAATAAAGGTTATAAAGAATCCTAACCATTTTACTGGATAGTGAGACCTTAGTGTTCTAATAACATCACCTGAAGAATTAATAAACTTAACATTAGAATAGATTGCATCGGCATTGGTATTACTAAATTGTTGATTTACAACCTGAAAAGTATTGGGGTAATAAAAATCATCAGCATTTAACCATCCTATTATTCCTCCAGTGGCCAACTTAAAGCCTTTGTTTAAAGCATCACTTTGCCCCTCATCTGGTTCTGAGATTATTTTAAGATGAGGGTATCTTTTAAGAATTTCAGAGGTCTCATCACTTGAACAATTATCTACTATTATATGCTCAAAGTTTTCATAATTCTGATTTTTAACACTTTTGATAGCATCTTCTATAAACTTACCTTGATTAAAAGATGGGGTGACAATGGATATTTTAATAGGTTTCATTTTCGGTAAAGCGGGTTAGGGTACTTAGGTCTAATTTTTTTTGAAACAGTGAAATGTAGGCTTCTGCAACAAATTTCGAGTTATACTTTTTTAGTACACTATTTCTAGAATTTGTTTGTAATGAAAGTCTCCTTTCATCTTTTTCAATAATCCAATTTATACCTTGTGCTAAATCTTTGGTATCATAGGGCTTAGCTAGATAACCATTTTCTTCATGTGTAATTAAGTCGCTGTTTCCTCCAATATCAAAAGCTGCTACAGGGGTACCGCAGGCTAATGACTCCATTATAACATTTGAAAGGTTTTCATAAATTGAAGGAACTACAACAACATCCGCAGCAGAGTAAGCTGCAACAAGCGATATGTCATCTACCAGCCTTCCTAAATAGTGTACTTTATGTTTTGCTTCAAATATCTCTTGAGGTTGAGAAGCACCCAATATGACTAGCTCTAGTTTGCCTTTTGGCAATGCTCCTACTGCTTCCACAAGTTTGTTAAAACCTTTTATCGGACTACTCTGATTCATAGCTCCAAAGAGCACAAGTCTACCCTCTACAGGTAAATTTAATAATTTTCGCGCGCTTGTTTTATCTAACGGTTTGTATATATGCGTATTGATTGGGTTTGGAAGCACAACAATATCATTTTTATTGAACAGGGCACTTTTTCTAGCACATTCTGCTAGCCAATTACTAAGTGCAACTACTGTTATGTTGCATTTTCCATAAGAGTTTTGCTTATGCTCAAACAAAGTGCTACTTAAATCATGAGCTTTATTAGAACTTAAAGCTGGACATTTACCACACTTACTTTGATAATTTTCGCATTCCATAGCATAATGACATCCTCCCGTAAAAGGCCACATATCGTGAAGAGTCCAAAAAATTGGATAGTTTATATTTTTAAGTTGATTCATAGAAAAAAAACCATCACCTACCCAATGAAAATTAACTATGTCTGGATCTATTTTTTTAATTTTTTGGCTAATAGAGTACAACGAATATGTTGTAGAAAAAACTCTTCTGCTTTTTTTTCTACTTATATAATTAAGATAAAGACTATTTAAACTAGGTGTAACTTTTGAAAGTATTGTATCTTTTATTCCTTCGGGTCCTAATATCCTATCTTCAGTAGTAGTCTTTGACAAAACTAGCATATAGGAATCTATGCCACTGCTTAAAAAACTTTGGTGCAACCGATAAGCAGCTTTTGCAGCTCCGCCAACCTTGTCACGAGTACTTATAATTAAGACTTTGAGATTCTTTTTCATGATCAAAAGTGTTGTAGACAGCATACTTCACTGCTACTGATAAAACAATCAATAAAGACAATACTACCCATCCATGTACAGTATATGCATTCGCAATCATTGACCAAACGAAGAATTCAATCCATGTACAAATTAAAATAATTATGAGAGACTGATATTTTCCTCCATTGCTACGCATATATAACTTTATCAAGGAAAAGAAAGGAATAGATAGTAGTAACGTAATTCCGATTACACCAATAATGCCCCAATTTACATAAGCCCAAACAAATGTATTGTGAGGAGATTCTATTTTTTTATTGTTTAGGATGTTTACTGCAACTATATCCCAACCGTTACTACCATTACCAATTATAGGAGATTCTTGAGTAGTATATGTTAACATTGGAATCCATAAATGTGCTATACGGTATGAAAATGACCCTCCTACTTCTTTACCCGAGAGTACTTTTTCTGACTGTTCGAATACTCTTAAATCTTCTTCAAATTTGACTTCTATATATTCAGATACATACGAAAAGCTTACTATGAAAATAACGCCAGCAATTATTGTTGATAGTATAAACCTTCTTTTATAGAGGATAAAGTACAATATTGGTAATATGAGTGCAATTATAAAAGCTGAGCGCGTACCATTGTAAATTAATGCTACAATAAAAAGAATACTAAGTATTAGAATCCAAACAGGGTATTTACGTACTTTATATAAGGCCAATAGAAAAAAAGTTGTCATGAAGTGCGCATCTTCATTTGAAGCATGTAATAAAAAATGTAAGCGATGCTCATTGTATAAAAGTGCAGACACAGGATCAATACCTGACTCTATAATTAAATAAGGATAAAAAATAAGTACTGTTACAAAAAGTATTAGCGATATTTTTACTATTGTATTTATAGTATGCTCAGGATGATTAATTGCACTAAACAAAGATACTATAATGAACGAAAAATAGAAAAAATACTTTACAGCACCCTGTAAGTTGAAGCTTTTATCACCTAATATAAAAAACTGTACTCCTACCAATATAACAAAGGCAATAGCAATCAAACTAATCCCTTTTTCATAAGTAAAGATAAATGAAAACCGACTCATTTGGTGAAGTAGAAATATACTTAATATCCCTAAAGACAATACCCTTATATAGCCTTCAATACCAACTTCTGAACTAACTTCACCTAAAGCGTTAGACTGTATTATAGGCAAAAAGAACCTTGTGAGTAATAATATTAGTAATAGTTTGTAAGCTATATTAAAACTTTGACTACTCTTTGAATTATCTATTCCATCCATCTAAAAGGTCCATTAATATGACTTTTTTCAATTTCTTTTTAAAAGTCAAGTCGTAGTATGTTTTGAACTCTGATAGCAATGTTTCACATACCTCAGGCTTATTTGGTAGCGAAACTTTTTTAGAGTCAACGTTTAAGTTTACTGCATATTTATCAGTTACATCACTATGGCTTCCACTACCATCAAATCCAATATTTGAAACAAGTGATTGTACCGGGTAAATAGTATATGCTTTGTTTTTGTATTGTGCATAAGTAAAGCGTATTGACCAAGAGTCAAGTTTACCTTTCATTTGCTTCCAAAGCATCCAGCTTAGATCTTCACCTCCAATATTAAATTCTTTTCTTTTTCTTTTATTTCCAATAAAATTTTTGAAGTCCAAGACTTCCCAATCTACTTTTTCCCATCTATCTTTCCATGTTCCCCAACCCCATGAAGAATTTCTAGGGTTTTTGTAAACTTCTATATTAGTGCCCTTATGGTTTTTTACAATAGGGTGATAAGCACTTATTGAAAATATATCTTTACATTCTTTGTATTTATCCAAACAGTCATTCATGTACCGTAAAAAATATGGACTACAAATAATATCGTCCTCCAGAACAATTACTTTCCCTTCTTCTTTAATTACTTCAGATACTCCATGAATAATATTATATGCTAAGCCCCTATTACATTCTCTCTCAATAAGATAAACTTTTTTAAAACCATCAATTTCCCTAAGGGAGCTCCTTAATTTTTCCACAACGGGCTTCTCTTCAGGTGTACGAGCTGCATCTGAGTATATGTATAAAATACTATCATTTGCCTCCATACAGTTTTTTAAAGCTTCAATAACTTTCAATGTATGGTCTAGTCTTTTAAATACAAATAGGACAATTGGAGCCATCAGGAGACTAATAAGGTTTTAGAGGATTGGTATTTCCATTTAGTTAAATCTTTATTAATCAGCTTTTCTAGATTTTCAATGTCGGCTTTGTAGTAATCATATAGTTTTTGGTGGATCTGATTATTAAGTTTAGGCTTCTCATTTTTGAATAAATTTGAAAGTATAACTTTATCTATTCCCTTTATTAATTTGCATGTTACACCTTCTACAAAAGATTGATCTTTATAATGACATCTAGTACGGTCCGAATTATAATTATACTTTAAATTGTTAGCTATTCTAACAAAACTTTGACGCTTAATTGAGTAAATTACTTTTTGTGGAGTTTTATTAATTACAGAATTAGGATTAAACGAATCATCGACTCCAATAAATTGATAGACCTTTTTGATAATTTTAAATTTATCATTTTTTAAATCATCATAGAGAAGGATCAGTATCTGGTCTTTAGAGAAGTATTTAAAATACTCTTGTAGATGCTTATAATAAAGACCAAACTCTAATACTTCAGGGCTACGCCCATATTCGCTTTTATCCTTGTTTAGTATTTTTTCTATTCCTTTAGAAAATTCCAAAGGAGGTAAAAATCCATCTTTCATATAATGATAATAAGCTGAAACAAGACGCACCACTGGATTACGTAGTATAACTATTAGTTTAGCTTTTCCTATTTCATTTGCTAACCTTGATGCATATTGAGAGCTTCCGAGCAGATTAGGACGTTTAATTCCCCAAACTAAATCACTGTTTTGGTTTTTAAAGAGTTCATTTAATTTTTGAACCCCTCCTTCTAAATAATCAGGATCCTCAAAGTAAGGGATTTCACCCTCTGGCATAAAAACCTGAGGGTGAGCCGCTAATATACTCTGAATGTAAGTAGACCCTGATTTCTGTCCTCCTATAACTGCAAACTCTATTCTCATAATTTTTACAATTTTGTTACTTCAGTTTGTTCTAAAACAAGCTCGTCAACGATTAGCTACGCTATAGTCTTCAGTATCTTTAAACATTACTCTAATCTGCTTTATAACTCTTGGTACAAGACTAAAGAGGTTAAGAGATTGAATAATTAGTCTTACTTGCCCTCTATAATGTTTATTAATAAAAAGTGGCGCAATAACTACGTTTAGTGCAAGTGTAATAAGAGTTGCCATAGCGGCACCAATTATGCCGTATGTAGGTATTAAAAATAGGTTTAAGAAAACATTCACAAATGCACCACTACCCTGAATAAAGACGCCAAATTTTTGCTGTTTTTCAATTACTGCCCACTTCCCTCGAACCACATTTAAAAAACCAAATACCGCTGACCATATATGTATAGATAACACCTTACCTGTCATAAGGTATTCTGGACCATAAAGTAACTCAATGAACCAGTCTGATAGAAAAGAAAAAGGGATGGCTACACTTAAAGAAAGAATAACCATTATATCGTAGAGCATATGCAATTGCTCCTTAAACCTTTTTTCAGATTGCGCTTTTGTTTTAACAATTACAGGGAATACAGAACTCATAATAATAATAGGAATAAAGTACCATACATCTGAAATTTTTGCTGCAGCAGCATAATATCCCACTTCCTCATCTCCTAACATCTGATTAATCATAACTTGATCAACTTTCATATGCACTGATACTACTAACCCTGTAATAATAATAGGCCAACATTCTTCTAATAAGTAAAAAATTTTTTTCTTACTGAACTGCCATCTAAAAAGGCTATTGCCTTGTTTTTTGTAAAAGAAAAGAAGTACTACTGAAGTAATAGCATGCTCTATCATGTATACTAATGCAAAGTATACCAAAGGTGCTTCAAGCCATATAAGTGCTACTTTGATAGCTGAAATACTTAACAATGAGGTTGTTCTAGCAATCGCCTCATATTTGGAAAGTACTTTAGACTGAAAAAAGAAGCCTATTATATCAAATGTCTTAAACACAATCCCCAACCCAATAATTAAGACTACTATTTTTGTAGCGGCATCTAATGTCATTAATTGACTAGTACAAAACACTATTAAGAGTAAAACCAAACTCCCCCCTAGTTTCATAAGAAAAGCACTTCCCATAAAACTGTTATGTTCCTCATTGTGCTCTACTAACTCTTTAACCAATACATTTTGTAGGCCTAAATTTGCAATAGCAATAAAAAGGGCTATAAAGCTGATACCAAAGTTTAAGATTCCATATAGTTTAGGACCTAAATAACGAGCTACATACACCCCTACTGCTAATGTAACAGCCATCATTATCAAGCGTTCAAAAAACAACCAAGACATATTAGCAGAAACTTTTTGCAGCATATCGCTTTTCATGAGTTTAAGCCATACTCTCTTGCTTCTCTGGATTGCAGTTATCATACTTTGTGGTACGAGGTTATGTTTTTTCTGTATCCATAGTCATTGTCTGTAGAGGTACCTACACCGTTGTAAATTACATACAGATTCTTTACTTCTCTTTTTTCGAGCATCTTAACTGTAGACTGATATACAGATATAGAAGTGAGCTTTTGTCTTGCAATCAATATGTTTACATCAAATAAAGGCTCCATGAACAGATAGTCTGCTATATAGCCAATAGGAGGAGTATCAATAATAATATATTGATACTTGTGTTTAAGAGAGTTAAGTAGGTCATGAAACTTTTTACTCTCCAATAACCCAGAGGGGTCAGTATAGTTAACACTACCTGGACTTAACATTTCCAAATCAGCAATTTGTGTCTTTTGAATAACCTCCTGCAAATTTGCTTTATCTGCTAGATAATCAGATATACCCGGAACTGGTTTTACATTGAAATAATTATTGAGCTTAGGACGATGTAGGTCACTTGACACTATTAATGTCTTTCTACCAGACAAAGCAAACGAAGTTCCTAAATGTGCAGTACAATAAGTCTTTCCTTCTCCTTCTTCGGATGAGGTTACTCCTATAATTTTGCCTTCATTTCCCTCAAAAAATCTAGTCAAATGTAAACGTGCAAACTTAAAACTTTCACTAATAACTGGGTCTTTAGAGATAAATTGCTTTTTGTTTTTTTTCTTTTCTAAAGGAATAACTTCTAACACCGGAACATTAGCAACTCTTTGCAAGTCTTCAACACTACTAACATTTTCATTAAACATATCCTTTATTAGGATAAAACCTAACGGAAAAAATAAACCAGAAAAAACAGCCAAGAATAATGCTTTCAAAGGGTTAGGTGATACAGGCTTATCGCTAATTTTTCTTGCCTCATCTATTAGCATTTTATCACTTACGTTAGCTGCTATAGCAATACCTGCTTCTGCTTTCTTTTGTAGCAAATAATTATAAACATTATTATTCAGTGTAAACTTTCTTTGAATATCTACTAAATTTCTTTCACTTTGAGGGAGCTTATTAAACTGTCTCTCTATAGTTTGTATATTTCTCTTTACTTCACTAAGAGCTAATTGAGTAGACTTAATCTGATTGTCCACGTTTTCTTTTAATGCCTCTCTTGCATTATCTATCTTTCTATTTATTACCTTTAAAACAGGATTGTTTGTATTTGAACTATACTCTATGGATACTTTTTCTCTATTTAACTGTGATAGCTCAATTATTAAGTTACTTAATAGCGGGTCGTCTATACCCACAGAGGCAGGAGCAATTACATTATCAAAGCTAGGATCGTTGCTTAGATATTGAGCCATATTTTTATAATACTCGTACTGTATTCTTAATTTTTCTTCTTGCACCTCTAAGTCACTTAAACGTTTAGTAAGGCGCTCCGATTGCATGCCTATATCTACGACATTATTTGTGGTACGATATTCTTGCAGATTGCTTTCAGCAGTTTTAAGAGAGTCAGAAACGACCGATAGTTGATTATCGATAAACTGTATTGTCTTAACTCCATATTGATTCTTAGTTGCCAAGTCAAAGTCTATATATGACTTTATAAGTGTATTTATGAAGTCTATCTCCTTTTCTATTACTGACCCTGAAGTCGAAACTTCAATAATATTAGAATCTTCAGTAAGTTTAACGACTTCTAAATTTTCATAGTAATGTTTTATAACATCATCTTTTGTACGGATAATAAAATAATAATTCTCACCTACATCCATATGAGAAATACTTTTACTATCAACTACAAATTTCACAAATTGACTTTCTAACGTGTCATTGATATTAATAACTTTTAGTAACTCTAATTCTTCAAGAACCTCTTCTTCCATCTTATCATCAAGCATATTGTAAAGCTGCACATCATCAGCATCTATCCGTACTTGAAGTTGCTGTTCATCAATTCTCGTTAAATAAATAGGGACATTAATAGGTTGTACATTAGCAAAATCCAAATAAACACCTATTCTATTGTACAATTCTTCTGAATGATCTATGCCAAAGAAACTTCGTTCATGAAAATAACTAGTAGTAAAATCTAATTGAGAAATAGCTTTTTCAACCATAAAAAATGAAGATAACAGTCCTATTTCATCATCAACTTCAGGTGTCCCACCAAGAGATGCCAATGCAGCTGTTTCAGCTTCTAACTTAGGTTGGCTTTGTCTATCACTTAACTTAACAGATGCAACAACTTCATATACCGGAGAGGTAGTCTTTAGATATACCAAAGCGAAAGTAGTAGTAACAATTAAAGAAATAACAAAATAATACCACTTATTGACACAGCTTTGAATAATTACCTTAAAGTTAAGATTGTCTTCTAGAAGGTTTCTTTTCATTTTGTAATTTTTGAGTAGCTGAACTTAAATGAACAAGCAACTTTATATAGTTTGAAATATAACTGAATACCTAACACGGCATATTGAAAAAATACTCTTTAAAATGGAATGAAGAGCATGTTATAGAAAAGGTTCTACATCCAATAAGACCAAAACCTCAAAATCATTAAGTGCAATTTTTTATTTGTATTTTTACTAATAAAAAATGATCATCTCATTTTGGCTTAATGACAATAAAATTAATATAATTGAACATTTCTTACATATTTTTTTAGACAAAAAACTTATTTCAACTAATTTTGATACTTATTACTTTTAAGTAAATAAAATACAAACCTACAAAACAATTCTTGCAAATGATAATAAACATTGCTACACAACGGTAAATTTATTATTAAATTTTTAAGCCTATAACTATTTATCTTTTGTTTCTTATTTAGAATAAAGTATCGTAAATATATTTAAAACTTACTTTAATTTTTTTTTATATTTTTTTGAACTTATCACATAAATGATAAAAATAATGTTATCTGATTATATTTTTTTCTTATTTAAAAATTACAAATATTCCACTTTTTAACTCTTGCTATTGGATTAGATTATGCAGCCGCTATATAATGACAATTCATTGTTTGTTTCAGTAATAATACCTGTCTTCAATGACTCTTACCGCCTTAAACTGTGTTTACAAGCTTTAAAGAATCAAGTTATATATAATACCCAATTTGATTATGAAGTTATTGTAGTAGATAATAACTCTACTGAAAATATTGAAGGTCTCTGTGGTGAATATGGCGCCCGATACATATTTGAATCTGCCAAAGGATCATATGCAGCTAGAAATAAAGGAGTGAGTGTTGCAAAGGGACCATTTCTTGCTTTTACTGATTCAGATTGCATACCAGATACAAATTGGCTTGAGTCAGGTCTTTCTAAATTAGCGATCCATCCTGAAATTGGCTTACTTGGAGGTAGCATCAAACTATTTACGAATAATACAAACCTAACTTTAGGCGATATTTTCGATTTGAGCTTTGCCTTTCCTCAAAAACACTATGTAAATCACAACCATTTTGCAGCCACTGCAAATATGTTTACAAGAACAGAGGTTTTTCACAAAGTTGGCATGTTTGCAAGTAGCATGTATTCTGGAGGCGATTATGAGTGGGGGCGGAGAGTATTTTTTGCTGGCTATAAACAACACTTCTCAGGTAATACAATTGTTAAACACCCTACTCGTAGCTCAATTAAAGAAATAATAAGAAAAAGTTATAGAGTAAATAGAAACTATAATACGAAGCTTCAAAATGACAGGACAAAAAATATTCGTTTGTTCAAGTACATACTTGAGCTGCTTGCATTTCCTTTAGCAATAACAAGCTCAATAAAGAAAGTAAAATCTTCAAGTATTTTAGATCAACTTTCAATATGGCAAAAAGTAAAACTTGTCACACTATTGATCTGTATATATTACGTCAAGACATATGCAAAAATCAAAGAATGGATAATGCTAAAGCTGAATTAATCTGCTCTTAGCAGTTCAGAGAGTAACTATAAAAAAAGGTAGGGGTATAATGCCCCTACCTATAAAAACTATTATTTAATAATTTACTCTTTGTATATTCTCATTTCCGCAAATTCACCTTCACCAATAACATGAATTACGTATAATCCTGATTCTAAGGAACTTAAATCAAGCTGTAGAGTATTACCGGTATTAGTTTGAGGGTATTTTATTCTTTCTACTCCCTGCATGTCAATGATCCTTACGTCTACACTTTTTATGTTTGTTGTAAACTCTAACATCTGAATACTTTTTGCAGGGTTTGGAAAGGCATTAATATCTAAGAAATAATCATTCTGACTTGAGGCCATGTACTTAAAATAACCACCACAGTCCAAACTTTCAGTTTCTAAAAAGCCTTCTTTACACACACCATCTACTAATATACCTGATCCATATGTAGTAGAAGCCTCAGTTTCATATTCAACTCCATTTATGTTTATCTTATCTACTCTTAATCCAGTATATGGTTGTGGCCCATTTTCATTTACATATGTTATTTGTATTTGTTTAGGCTCTAAGTTTCCAACATGCTCATACACATACTCTTCAAAAATTGGATCATATACATTACCTCCTACACCAGTCCAGGTTTTTACAACTTGTCCATCAACTTTCAACTCCATTGTTTCATAACCAGATTTTCCAGCCGCAAAAATTGTAAGAACACTTATTTCAGGACTTTCATTACTCTGATCTACTTCCAAAACCTCAATATTATCAATATAATAAACTTCAGATCTAGCAGAGGTTTGGCCTTCAACAACTAACTGAAGTGTTGTACCTTTTATTCCTTCTTTTTCAAAATGATACCAATAATCATCTTTTATTAAATTTCCATTTTGCAAGAGAACGGGGTTTAGTTCCCCATCGTCAACTTTATAATAAAAATTTAAATAGTCTTTAGTTTCACCCGATGGTTCCAATTCCCCAGTTTCTTTGATATCAAAACTAATCTTTATGTTTTCTGCAGTAGAGATATCTATTTTACTACTAGTCCACTTTGTAGAATAAGTAGCTTTTGAAATTTGAATGTGCTCATTATGAACTCCATAAATCGCCTCAGTATCAGTATTTTCAAAGAACCAAGCTGTTTCATCATCTTGTTTTAATAGTTTATCAGCACCTAAAAAGTTTTCTACCCAAGGAATACTCTGTAAAACCACTTCATCAGTTTCGCTTTCAACACTTATATTATCAACATAGTAGGTCTCTGTCCAAGAAGATGTTTTACCTTCAATCATGATTTCTAATGTATCACCCTTAATTCCTTTCTCCTCTATATTAAACCAATGATCATCAATTGCTAAGTTTCCGTTTTGTAATAAAATCGGCTGCCAATCCTCTTTGTTTACTCTATAATAAATATAAAGAAAATCATGATCTTTAGCTTTTGATTCTAACCCTCCTTTTTCTTTAATGTCTATACTTATCTTTACGCTTTCTACGTCAGCAATATGTATAGGATAGCTTGCCCATTTTATTGGCCTTGCATTCGCCGAAATGTAGAGTGCTTCATCTTTTAAACCAAAACGATCATTTTGATTTTCTTTACTACTGCTAAAGAACCAAGCTGTTTCGTCTTGTTGTTGAAGTACTTCCTCTTTTACATTAAAATCTTCATTCCAAGGTATATGTTGGGCGAAACGCTCTACTTTATCTTCAGTTACTTTAATATTATCTACAAAGTAGCTTTCAGTATCTGTAGTTGTTCTGGCGCTAATAAATATTTGTAATTCATCGCCTCTAATATCGCTTTCCTCAAACTCATACCATTCATCTTCATTAGTGAAGCCTCCAAAATGATGCATAAGTTCTCTTACAGGTTGGTCATCTACTTTATAAGATACTTTAACATAATCACCTGTAGCAAGATCATTCTCCATCTTACCTTGATGTTTTAGAAGTAAGCTTAATTTAGCACTCTGCCCACTAATATTGATTGTTTCAGACTTCCAAGTAACATATCCATTGTCAGATTTTTTTGAAGTTTCTGATAACCAAAGCATTCCATCCTTCACTTCATACAATTCTTTACTATCACTTACTGTAGATTCTTCAAAATGCCAGGCAGTAATACCTTCATCATTTCTTACTCCATTAGATAAAGAAAAATCTTCATGCCAGCGAACTATCGCTTCGTCACTCTTTACCTGCTTAAGTGTAAAAGTATAGTCTTTTTCGCTTAATAACTCTCCTTCTCCATTTGCTTTACTATAAACTTTAACAAATACTGAATTATTACCAAGCTTAAAACTACCCTGAGTATTGTTTCCAAATAAATAATAGGGCGCATCATTGTCTACTTGATATTGTGAATTTCCTTCGTATTCAAATACTACACTACCTACATCGCCTTCAGCTTCAGCGAGTAAATCAAGTTCTTCAGGAGAAAGTAAAGACACATCAACTTCTCCAGCCTTGTTTTGATAAGTAGAAGTTGAAGTCTGTTTTTCTACCAAACTTAAACCAGTAATCTCTGCTTCAGGAATAGTACTACCAGTACTATATACTTCAATATTATCTACATAGTAAAACTCAGCATAATCACTGTTTTTAAACTTAATAGCAATTTGTAAGCTCTCCCCAATTATATTAGAGGTTTCTATTTTCATCTCACCCTTAGGTATACCGCCTAATACTTCTGTTAACAATTCTTCTTTACCATCTATAATAGTATAAACTTTTACATAGTCTGGTACAATTCTATTTTCAAGCTCTCCCTGTGAATATAAATTAAGAGAGAGATTGACTTGATGATCCTTTATGCGGATTTGCTCAGAGTACCAAACCCCTTCACCTACTGTACCTCTGGCCATAAGCTTCTGATTTTCTACTTTTAAAGCACCATTTGTACTCATATTTCCTCTATCAATTAACCATGCACTTCCATCACTGTACCCATTGTCATCTGTAGCTCCATTGCTAGTGGTAAATGTTTCTTTCCAAGGTAGACTTCCTGTGTTGGGAGCTGGTGCTTCGCTAATATTAGTCTGATATGCGCCTATATCAACTACTACCCCACTCTTCCATCCAATTGCTTTCGCTACGTCTTCTGGTAAAGGAGCCCCCGATTTAATAGCCAAAGAAGTAGAAGTTAACCTAAAATCTTCCTTTTCAGCATTAATGAAGAAAGGGTTACTTCCTCCTTGTATACCAAAGCCGTTTTGTTCATACCCCAATTTTTCTCTAAATTCTTTTATAGTCTCTAGACGTTGTTCGTCGTTACAACTATTGTCATTAATTTTCCAACGTACAGCTAGACTTGGGCTTCCTGGATTCGAGCGATAATATGCATTGTTATCTTGCTCTTTAATAGCTTCATCACTACACTTTTTCTTCTTCATGTGATAAAGAGCTGAAGGATAATCATCTACAAATGCTTCTGATAGTATATTGTTCTTAATTACTGTGTTGCGAGTGATATAAGGATCATTAGGATCTTTTTCATCGCCTCTTGTACTTTCAATGACATCAAGCGCCACCTCATTATTATGTAGCGTATTATTGTAAACCCTAACATCAGAAGCATTTGCAACGGATATGCCCACTCCTATATATTTATTACTTCTACCACTTTCTAATACTACATTACCAGCAATAATTACATCGTCAGAAATTTCACAGTGAATGCCGTTTCTAGTATTATTTTTAAGGTAATTATTTGCTAATATAGACCCATTACACTTTTCGTCTAGCCATAGACCATTTGCATCATTGTTCTCAAATAAGTTATTATAAACTTCTACTTCTTTTGCCCAGAGAATTTTCACTCCTGATGCTGACCAACTATTTCTGTTTAGTTTTTCTATATTATTATTTGAAAAACTATTACCTATAAGTTTTATACGGTCAGCATAAGACAACCCTCCTCCCTGGCAAGCATTATAAGCGAACAAGTTATTTTTTAATACTACATCACTGGCAAGTTGAACACGTATCCCTGCGGCACCATTCCATGTTGACTCGCTATTTTCAACTATAGCTGCCGGAGATCCGATAAAGATACCTGCATCTGCATAATGCATAAACTGCAGACCACGTATAATCACACCCGTTTCAGATAGTCCATAAGTATTCAGTCCCCACCATTCTGCACTTATCTCTACTTCTTTACCTGATGGATTACTTCCCAGGTAAACCATCTTATCATTATAATCCACATAAAATTTACCAGGTCCGAGCATAGCTATAGATTCTACTTGTTTCTGATAAACTCCATCTATAAATACCATATCTCTATGATCTGCCATCGGATTTTCTATGCCTACTGCTCTACCATCGTCATTATTAGGTTTACCATATAAATCATTCCACCTAACTCTCCATGTATTTCCTGACTCTTGCCAATCTTTAGCAACTTCACTACCTTTTAAAATAACATTTGCTCCAGGATAGGGCTGTATAATTATTTGTCTTTTAATTGTAGTACTATATTTACTAGTACGATAAATTCCATCTTTAAGAACCAATGTAGATCCTCTAGGTGCTTCTTTTAAAGCAGTAGCTAAAGAACAGGGCTTTCCCTCTGTGCATGGCGCTTTACCAGTTCCTGTGGGTGAAACAAAATATGCTCCTCCTGGTACCTCATAATTAGTTTTTTGAGGCCCATACTTTCCGCTTGGCTGTGCTATTAACAAACTAGACCAGCAGCATATAAGCAAACAGCTTATGGCCTTGCCAAATAACTCTAAAGTGAGTTTTTGCTTTAATAGTGTAAAGTTTTTATTCATAACCACTCATTTATTATTGTACTATTCCAATATCAAATGAGCTACCAACTTGTCGAGCTAGTTTTGTACTTTACACATATATATCATTAATGTAACTTATAATATTTGATCAACAAAGGACAAGACATTAGTGGTTTTATACAAATTACATACATAAATAAATATCACTATTACGTACATTTTAAATACTATAATATAGTATATGTAAAGAATATATACTAATACCAGACATTAGCATATATACTTCTTATTATTATATTACAATATGATGAATCTTAACCCTATATCAATTTCACATGTTCAAATGGTATATAATATGTTTTTTCAACATAAAAACACAAACCTTCCAATTGTATAAATTATGGATACACAAAAAAAAAGGTCAACCCATATGAGTTGACCTCCTCCGTAACTTATCATAACTATACATTAATCCTTTTGCAAACGTATAATTTGTAAATTCCCTAGCTCATCAATTATTCTCAGTAAATAAATTTTAGAAGGAAGGTGACCTAAATTTAAATTGATAGGGTGATCAGAACTAATATGATTTTTACTAAATACTTCGTTTCCTAGATAATCAGTTATTTGTATACTTATCTGCTCACCCATAGCCCCGTCTACAACTAGATTAAGATCATTAACAAAAGGATTAGGTGAAACACTTGCCTTCAAAGGGTTTTCAAGCTTAGTATCCACTCTAGAAGATGCCGAGCTTAATGAGTTTTCGTGGTTTCCTACGTAAACATCATCTATAAAGTAACTTTCAGAGGTAGTAGTCGTTCGGGCATGAACTATTACTTCTAAGCTACTCCCATTAATATTGCTACGTTCAAAAGTATACCATTTATTTTCATTCTCAAACCCTCCTTCTTGATTAAGGATTGGTTGTAAAGCTTGTCCATCAACCCTATAATAAACTTTAAGATAATCACCCATAAGCCCATCTTTTTCCATTTTTCCTTCGTGACTAACATTAATTCGTGCTTTTATTCCGGAAGCTCCTGAAATGTCAATCTTTTCTGACTGCCAAACAACATACCCTGTTGTATTTTGCGCAGAAGTTTCAGATAATCTCAATACTCCGTTTGATACTGAATAAGTAGGAGTTGAAGTATTAACTTTACCTTCATCCAACACCCAAGAAGTAGCCCCCTTATCACTTTTTGCACCATCGTTAAGCGAAAAGTTTTCTTCCCACATAACATTCATGCTTGAGTTGTTCCCCCCGCTGCTACCCTCAACATTGAAATTGATAGTCTTTTCATCTAGCAAAGTACCTTTTCCTCCAGACTCGCTATACGCCTTTATTGTTATGCTGTTTGAGCCAGTCTTAAATGACAGCTTACGATAACCACTACCATTACCCTGAAGAGCATATGGAGACGCTCCCTCTACCTGATAACGACTTGTTCCATTATAGTCAAATACTATGCTTCCTACTTTTCCGGAAATCTGTGCATTGATATTGAGATCTGAAGAAGGTAAGTCCGACAGACGAATTGTCTCACCATTTGTAATAGAGGTATACCCACTAACCTTTTGTTGGCTACTTTCTACCACTAGAGACATTCCTTCAATAATTTTTCCTTTTTGTGAGGGTACATTATTATCCCCACTGCTACCCTCAACATTGAAATTGATAGTCTTTTCATCTAGCAAAGTACCTTTTCCTCCAGACTCGCTATACGCCTTTATTGTTATGCTGTTTGAGCCAGTCTTAAATGACAGCTTACGATAACCACTACCATTACCCTGAAGAGCATATGGAGACGCTCCCTCTACCTGATAACGACTTGTTCCATTATAGTCAAATACTATGCTTCCTACTTTTCCGGAAATCTGTGCATTGATATTGAGATCTGAAGAAGGTAAGTCCGACAGACGAATTGTCTCACCATTTGTAATAGAGGTATACCCACTAACCTTTTGTTGGCTACTTTCTACCACTAGAGACATTCCTTCAATAACATTACTAGGTGTACTTACAGAAGAAGCTTCTATATTGATATTATCCACATAATAATTCTCAGTGTAGTCACTATTTTTGATTTTAAGAATAAGCTCTAATGCTTTCCCTTTAATATTAGAAGCAGTAATTTTTTTTCCATTACTACCTATAATGCCGTTAACCTCCGAGATCAACTTTTGAGTACCATCTATACGTGTATATACTTTAATATAATCTGAAGGATCTTCAAGATTTCCTTTTGAATACAGCATCAAAGATAAGCTTGCTGTTTTGCCCTCTATATCGATAGATTCTGATTTCCAAGTTCCTTCACCTGCTGCACCTCTAGCAACTAGTCTATTATCCTCCACTTTAAAAGCAGCATTGCTCGACATCGTTCCCCTGTCTAAATTCCATGCACTACCATCACTTAAACCATTATCAGATACCGCCCCATCATTTATAGAGAAAGTTTCTTTCCAAGGCAAACTTCCATTAGAAGGTTCTGGTGCAGGAGAAGGGCTTGAATTACCAGAACCTGTTTGGTATGCTCCTATATCCACTACCTTTCCACTATCCCAACCCAAGGCCTTAGCAATATCTGATGGGAGTGGTGCCCCTGCCTGAATAGCTAAAGATGATGACTTTAGTCTTAGATCATCGGCATTAGCGTTTAGAAAAAAAGGATTACTGCCGCCCTGAATACCAAAACCATTTTTCTCATACCCTAGTTTGCTCCTAAACTCTTGCACTGTTTCAAGACGTTGTTCATCATTACAACTATTATTATTAACCTTCCACCTCACCGCTAAACTTGGGTCACCAGCTTTGGAGCGATAGTAAGCATTATTATCTTGTTCTTTGATAGCATTATCACTACATTTTTGTTTCTTCATGTGGTATAATGCAGAAGGGTATTCATCTAAAAAAGCTTCTGACAATATGTTGTTTTTTACTACTACATCTCGTGTTATGTAAGGGTCGTTTGGATCTTTTTGATCTCCTCTGGTTCCTTCTACCACATCAAGTGCTAACTCATTGTTATGCAATGTATTGTTGTAAACTTTAGCACGAGAAGAGTTAGCAACTGATATTCCTTTTCCTAAAAATTTTGTACTCTTACCACTTTCAATCACTACATTACCAGCAATAATAACATCATTTGAAATTTCACAATGAATACCGTTTCTGGAGCTGTTTTTCACAAAATTGTTTACAACAATTCCTTTATTACTTCTTTCATCAAGCCACAGACCATTAGCATCATTATTCTCAAATAAGTTATTGTTTACCTCTACTCCTATTGAATGTAATATCTTTACTCCGGAGGCAGACCAACTATTACGATTGTAATCTTCAAAATTATTTTCAATAAACTTATTACCTATCAGCTTAATCCTATCAGCATATGACAATCCTCCACCCTGACAAGCATTGTATGCGAATAAATTGTTTTTTAAAACCACATCACTTGCATGCTGAACTCTTATCCCAGCTGCCCCATTCCACATTATTTCATTGTTTTCTATCACAGCACCAGGAGAACCAATAAATATACCTGCATCAGTGTAATGCATAAATTTTAAACCACGAATGGTAATTCCACTTTCTGCTACATCATAAGTATTAAACCCCCACCATTCAGCGCTAATTTCTACCTGTTTTCCAGATGGGTTGTTACCAATGTAAACCGTTTTACTTGAGTAGTCGATATAGAACTTTCCAGAACTAACCTGACTCTTAGAACTAACTTGTTTGAGCGGCTGGCCATCTACATATACCATATCACGGTGATCTGCCATTGGGTTGTCAGATATAGCGCGCCCATCATCATTATTAGGCTTTCCAAACAACTCGCTCCAGTATGCTTTCCAAGTATTCCCAGAAGCGATCCACCCCTTTTCTACTTCACTACCTTTAAGAATAACAGTAGCCCCTGGATAAGGTTGAATTGTCATCTTTCTACGTATAGTAGTATTGTATTTACTGGTACGGTAAATACCTTCTTTTAGAACAATAGTACCCCCACGAGGAACTTTTTGTAATGCTGTAGATAAAGAACAGGGATTACCTTCACTACAGGGTGCGCCACCTTTGCCATTAGGCGAAGCGAAATAAGCACCTCCGGGTACAGGATAGGTAGTGTTAGTAGGGCCATACTGTCCGCTAGGCTGGGCATTGCCTATAAGGGAAAAAAGCAGACAGCATATTAGTGTGATGGATGTTAAATAGTTTCGCGACTGTAAACTAGGGTTCATAGTAAATGTTTTATGAAGGATTACTTAAATATGCTAAGCATTTTTTACTCACCTTTCAAAAAACACTCCAAGCCTCTGCCATACAAACAAGATGTATTAAAGAAGTAAATTCTGGCAGCAAATTAATTCCAAAGAAAATTTACCACTCTTTTTCTCTTGGCTGATTTATAAATAATCTAGTGTTGTTACACTTATTAATCTATACTGACTTATTAATATGATAACACCTTATCAATTTGAAAAACAGGCGCTTGTAACATTTTCATGTGCATTTAAATCAAATAGACAAAAAAGCCTGTTGATATACATTAGGCTTGATTTAATATGATATTTCGCAGATAAGTTATTGCACTAATACAACTTACAATACAGTATTCGCAAATATATCTGAGTGCATCTACCGCTCACAGACATTTTCTATAGTATTACCGATGTGTTAATCAAAGACACTAACAAGTGATAAGCCTGTATAAGAGGCTTAAGAAACCAGCATAATCCCCCTTAAACGAGCCCTTAGACACTTTTTACCTGAATTTACTAAGCATCCTTATCATTTGCTTTTTGATAAAACAGGCATATTCCTAAAACTGATCTGGATAAAGCTATTTTGTACAAATCTCCAGTCCTCCACCAATAACAAAAGCCACTCCCTCAATGGAAATGGCTTTTGGCATGACTTTATATTTTTGCTTACAGCTTGATAAACTGTTTCTGGTATACTTTGCCTCGGGTTATGATCTGTACGACATACATGCCGCTACCGATCTCACCTAAATCAATCTCCAATCGGTCCAGATTAACCACATCAAGGTATTTGCTCTGACGAACAATTTGTCCGCTGGCACTGACAATACGCATCTCTAATGAATTGAGATCTTTCATATTAATCAGCTCTATATACAGGTCACTATCTACCAGAGGGTTAGGATAAACCCTGATCTCAGCACAGCCGGTACAAGCTCCGCCTTCTTCTCCCTCATCTTCTCCTGAAAGCTCATCTTCAATTCCTGGTTTGTTTACCCTGGCAGACGTATCACAACTTCCGGCATCTTCGCCTATACCAATAGGTGCCTGACCATCTTTCGTCAGGTACAGCTTATCCAGTATAGCACCATCTTCACGATAAGCAATGTCTATCGTATGTGTACTACCTGCGGTAAAGTTCAGGTTTAATACGCCTACCTCTCGCCAGGCAAAGCTTCCCGTGGCTGGCGTTATGCCCCATAGCTGCCAATTCCCTCCATCCAAACGTATCCAGAAGGAATCATCCGAAGAGCTAGGAACTATTACTCGCCCGTAAAGTCCATATTCACCTGCCTGGCTCACTGTAAATGTATAGCTTAGATGATCATTAGCCGAGCTGGAGGCTCCCGAATGAGCGTTATATCCGGGCTTAATGGTTACATAGCTTCCTGCTGAAGCATCAGCTGAACTCTCTACATTCCAGTTCGTTCCTACTATACCGCATTCAGCTTCTAACCAGATATCGCTGCTGCCAAAGCCCGCATCGTTCACCGTTACTACTACTCCATCACTGGCTTTGGCACCCTGGTCATCAGTCACTGTCAAGGTATAGGTAGTCGTGCCTACCGGTGCATCTAGCGTCGCTACCGCGGTGGTCGCCACCTCAGTACTGCCATCACTCCAGCTATAGCTTACAATGCTTCCATCACTGTCTACTGAATTGCTACCGTCCAGTGTAACGCTCTCTACATTGTTTCCATCACTATCGGTTACGGTAATGTCAGCACCTGCATCGGCTACTGGCAAGGCATTGCTGCCGCCTCCACAGCCAGGGGCCGCTTCGCCCAGGCCTTCCGGTACAGTGCCATTTGCAGTTAAGTATAGCTTATCTATAGCAGCGCCATCTTCACGATAAGCAAAATCTATCGTATGTATACTACCTGCGGTAAAGTTCAGGTTTAATACGCCTACCTCTCGCCAGGCAAAGCTTCCCGTGGCTGGCGTTATGCCCCATAGCTGCCAGCTTCCACCATCCAGTCGTACCCAGAAGGAATCATCCGAAGAGCTTGGAGCGATCACCCTGCCATACAAAGCATACGTACCACCTTCGTTAACTGTAAAACTATAACTTAAATGATCTGATACGGAGTTGGAAGCACCTCCCTGGGCATTCAGTCCCGCACGTATTGTTACATAGCTTCCTGCTGAAGCATCAGCTGAACTCTCTACATTCCAGTTCGTTCCTACTATACCGCATTCAGCTTCTAACCAGATATCGCTGCTGCCAAAGCCCGCATCGTTCACCGTTACTACTACTCCATCACTGGCTTTGGCACCCTGGTCATCAGTCACTGTCAAGGTATAGGTAGTCGTGCCTACCGGTGCATCTAGTGTCGCTACCGCGGTGGTCGCCACCTCAGTGCTGCCATCACTCCAGCTATAGCTTACAATGCTTCCATCACTGTCTACTGAATTGCTACCGTCCAGTGTAACGCTCTCTACATTGTTTCCATCACTATCGGTTACGGTAATGTCAGCACCTGCATCGGCTACTGGCAAGGCATTGCTGCCGCCTCCACAGCCAGGGGCCGCTTCGCCCAGGCCTTCCGGTACAGTGCCATTTGCAGTTAAGTATAGCTTATCTATAGCTGCACCATCTTCACGATAAGCAAAATCTATCGTATGTATACTACCTGCGGTAAAGTTCAGGTTTAATACGCCTACCTCTCGCCAGGCAAAGCTTCCCGTGGCTGGCGTTATGCCCCATAGCTGCCAGCTTCCACCATCCAGTCGTACCCAGAAGGAATCATCCGAAGAGCTTGGAGCGATCACCCTGCCATACAAAGCATACGTACCTCCTTCGGTAACTGTAAAACTATAACTTAAATGATCTGATACGGAGTTGGAAGCTCCTCCCTGAGCATTCAGTCCCGCACGTATTGTTACATAGCTGCCTGCTGAAGCATTAGCTGAACTCTCTACATTCCAGTTAGCTCCTACTATACCGCATTCGGCTTCCAGCCAGATGTCGCTGGCACCAAAGCTCGCATCGTTCACCGTTACTACTACACCATCACTGGCTTTGGCACCCTGGTCATCAGTGACTGTCAAGGTATAGGTAGTCGTGCCTACCGGTGCATCTAGTGTCGCTACCGCGGTGGTCGCCACCTCAGTACTGCCATCGCTCCAGCTATAGCTTACAATGCTTCCATCACTGTCTACTGAATTGCTACCGTCCAGTGTAACGCTCTCTACATTGTTTCCATCACTATCGGTTACCGTAATGTCGGTACCTGCATCGGCTACTGGCAAAGCATTGCTGCCGCCTCCACAGCCAGGGGCCGCTTCGCCCAGGCCTTCCGGTACAGTGCCATTTGCAGTTAAGTATAGCTTATCTATAGCAGCGCCATCTTCACGATAAGCAATGTCTATGGTATGTGTACTACCTGCGGCAAAGCTACCCGATAGCATGCTCAGCTCGCGCCAGGTGAAGCTACCACTTAGAGGGGAGATGTCAAACTGTTGCCAGCTGCCATTGTCCAGACGCATCCAAAAGGAATTGTCTGAGTTGTTCCCAGCTCTCACACGACCAAAAGCGACATAGTTACCACCATCAGTCACCGTAAAGGTATGGCTGATGTAGTCTTCTACTGAACCGGGAGCAGCAGTATAGCTATTCAAGCCTGCGCGTATGGTAGCATAGCTGCCGCCTGATGCATTCGTATCGTTTTCTACATTCCAGTTAGCACCTACTATACCGCATTCGGCTTCCAGCCAGATGTCTTCTGCCAGCGGCACTTCCTGTATATTAATCCTGAAGCTGCTCAGCTCGCTGTCTGTTACTACAATGCCATTAAGGTCGGTAGCGGTTACCTGTATATCCAGGCTTGCCGGCGCACCCACCGGTACGGTTCCTCTCACTTCTCCGGTGTTTTCATCAATAGAAATCCAACCAGGCAGCGGATTGCCATTGGTAAGTCGGGCAGTATAAGTAAACTCATTACCAGCATAGCCTCTGTCAAAGGCAGTAGTAGCATCGTAGACAAAAGTTTCTGCGGTAGCGGCAGTCATATCCTGAAGCGCAGTAGACACAAAAGGATCCGCCACGGGCTTGATGTTCATAAAGTACTGGATGTTATCATTCCAGTCGCAGTTGTTACTGCCTCCTCCACAGCCATTACCTACATAATCCTGCAATACGATATAGTGATTAGGAATAAGCTCTCCATCATAATTGTATACCTTATATATACGTATACCTAAAACTTCGTCTTCCAGATTGCCACTGGGGTTACCTCCGCTGCTTCGGTAGTCTGCTACCTGTATGCGGAAAGGTACACTTATACCCGATACTGCATCTCCGGCTATTACCGTATTGCTACGGTTGTTGTTAGTTTTAGGGAAAAGGCTCTGGTGCCAGCGTGTGCCGTAGGCATAGGCCAGGGTCTGGCCGCCATTACCGCTTACCCTATTGTCGGTGTTTACTTCTATCAGTTCGGTAGTCGCATTACCTACACCACGATAGGCTGCCAGTTGGAAAGCCCTTACCGGCTGAGAAGGGTCAGCTACTTCAAAAACCGAAGAAAGTATCAGGTCTCCATGTACGCCATTGTTTACATCTTCTGCCGTAGGGTGGTCTGAACTAGGCGTAGGATCGCCTCCGATTGAAGTTTTTACCCCTAAGGCCTTTAAAATTTCTACTACGCTTACTTCATACACACTTTCGGGATTGGTCATATAGTTACCAACCAGCACCACTTTATAGTTAGCGCCATTGTCTGCATTGGAGTGTATGGTAAGCTCCTGCTCGCGAGAGCCTTTTGGTCCACTCTCTTCTATAAACTCCAGTAATACATCAATATGATCATTAGGAGCAATACTTATAGGAAAGCTAACACTCGCATATGCTGTACCATCAATGCTATTAATGATAAACTCAGTCTCATCTGACATGCTAAAGCCATTGATTGTCAGAGCAGAGGTACCCGGATTATGGATACGCATCGTATTCGTATTGTGTATCAGAGACTCCTGATCACTAAAGTTGAAAGGATCGCGAGTATGCTGAAAGGCATATACACTATCTCCGGGGAAGCCAATCGTGGTACCGGGAATTTTGTTCATATTCTCCAGGCCGATCATAGCCCCGGAGGCGAACTCTACGCTAAATCTTCTGATAACCGTACTTTGGTTAGCCTCAGGAGAGTCATCCGTTCCGTTTACCACCAATGTATACTCACCGGGTTCATCTATAGTCCAGCTGTCATTGGCAGTACCTGTCTTGATGCTGGTACCGCTACCATCATATAAGGTATAGCTTATGCTCACCTGGCTGGCGCCGGTAGCGTTGGCAGAAGACGTCAGGCTTACATCCACCTGGTTCAGGTAGTTTTGCTGAAAATGGTCTCCGCTTAAGTTCGCCTGTATGCTGGGCGGTGCCAGGCTGGAATCCAGCGGTACTATGCTTACCGAATTAATTTTAGTATTGGTACCACCTTCCATAGCGGAGAGGTTAAGCACTCCATCAGTGACATGTACGGAGGCCGTAGCGGTAGCAAAACGCTGGGCAGAGCCATTAGCCCCTGAAGGCACAAACTGATCAATCAGGTTTACACCCTCCGCATTGATATGGTGCACGCTAGACGTTTCGTCTGCATCGCCTACCGATACCGTTACCTCATAAAAGCCATTCTCCAGCGCTACACCCCATATACCTTCTTCCGGAGTACCGTCCGTCCAGTTGGGGATATCGTTCCCCTGCATATGCATAAAGCTTGCCTGTAGTGTGTTGCTGGTAGTGCTACGGGTGCGGCCATTACCAGGGTTACTCAAATCCAGCGGACTACTGTTGTCGGTAGCCAGCCAGCCATAGGTAAACTGCCCCCCTCCCTGAGATACCGGACTGCGAACCCCATAAGGTTCTCCAAAATCTTTAAAGTAGCCCGAAGGTGTAGCACTGCTTTCATCCTGAAAGTTGATGTGCAGCTCACTGATAGGCTCTACATTTGAAGGCGGCACCGCCGGTTTAATCAATGTAATTTTACCATTACCTCCCTGAAAATCCTGGTACTCGGATACATACAGATTACCCGTTACTACATCTTCCACCACATCCAGCGGCTTGTTAAAACCTGCCAGGCTGGGAATATTATCTATCACATTAACAATATCATAGTCTGGGGCGTTGCCCGGCTCCATCACCACCAGCTTGCCAGGTACATACCAGACGTTGATCAGCTTACCGGCCAGGGCGCCATTAAAGGCATCACTCTTATATTCTATAATACCGTTGGGCGACTTGTTCTTACCCAGATCAGCAGAGTATCCTTTGTAGTCAGCATCCGGCTGCGTACCTTCAGGATATTCAGATACTACCGCTTCCGGCCAGTCGCTCGTACTACCAGGATTACCGGCATTAAGCACATATTCTGCACGGCGAGGGTTAGGGTGGCCATAGTAACCATCCTCCTCTACACGGAAGAGGAAGTCGTTCTGGGTAGTGATACCCGACACATAAGGGACCACCGGACCGCTGTACGACTGAAACTGCGGTTCGCGATAGTCAGTGCTGCCCGGATCTGAGCCCGGAGCATTGGCCAGACCGGCAGAGCCATTCGTAGGCACATATACCTGCCCGTTGCTGTGCCACTCCAGATCATACGCATTACGTACTCCGCTGGCATATATGCTGAGCGGGGCATTAACGGCATAAGGATTATAGCTACCACCTTCTTCTGTTTTGGCATCTATGGGCAGGCTCCCTGCGTCGGCCAGCGCAATATCCAACTTGAGCAAAGCGCCGGAGAGTAGCATCTCATGGCGGCGCCAGGCATTATCATAAGCCCCCATAGCAGAGTTAGAACCCTGCAATATATAAAGTGCGCCATCCGGGCCAAACTTAATACTATTGGTAACGTGGTCTTTTTTAGAGCGGGGCAGGTGTATCACGTAGTCGGTGATGTTCTGCAGGGCAGCACCATCCAGCTTACTGATTTTACCCTGAAAGTCAGGCTGGTCAGAGAAACCATATTTGGTATGAGATATCCATAGCTCAGGGTTTTCGGCGGTGGCATCAGGGGCAAAGTCCATCCCGATTACCAGTCGGTCGCCGCCCTCGGCATCCCGTATGGTAGTAATCAGCTCACCATTTTTGAGCAGGCCGGTAGTACGGTCTATCTCCCAGCGTCTGATAAAGCCATCGGAGGTAACGCCATATAGTTTTTCGTCAGGACCAATCTCCAGCGAGGTATATCCATTGCCACCGCTCGCTACGGTAGTGCTGTTTACAAACTCTATAGGCCCCGTATAAGATGATGAACCATCACCAGTAGTAAAGTAAGAGACAAAGGGGATAAAGGGCACATCGGTCTGGTCAGTCAAATTGGCCGTCACTTCAAATTTGTACTGGCTATTAGGCTCCAGCGGATCGTTAGGGGTAAGACTAATTACGTCAAAACCACCAGAAGTACCTATGGTAGAAAGCACATTTACTTCAGTCTCGCCTCCGGCAATCTCAGGATCGTTGACTATCTGGTACAGCCTTACATTAGAGTTGTTCAGGGTGGCAGGCTCTACCCCGGCATTCGGCAGGTAAAGGTTTAAGCTGCTTATGGTAGGCAGTAGCTCCACATCCGTAGCACCATCTTCTATATTTATACCCAGCACCTGGGGTTGGGTACTGTTGGCAGACTCGTCTATAACTACCGACATGATTTTGCTGTTATAGCCGCCACTGGCGTCCAGGGTAAGCTTACCATCATTTACTTTGATGATATCCATGCGGCTTTGCAGATTGATCTGCCCGATCTGCGCATCATAAGAAAGTACATTTTTGCCTTCTACATTAATATGGTGTTTGGTGCCGCTCAGGTTCTCGTTGGAGAGGTCTCCGGCAGTAATCGTTACTTCATAGTCGCCATTGGGCACCGCTATCTCCCATACTCCCTCCTGACTTACGCCACTGCTACCGCCTACATGATTGTACTGCATGTGCATGAGGGTGTTTTCCTGTAGCGTAAAGCCCGAACGATTACGGTTACGCCCATTGCCCACCAGGCTCAGAGGGGTGTGGCTACCGTCGGCACTCACCCAGCCATAGGTATAGCCGGAAGTGCGCAGGCCGTAAGCCTCACCAAAATCTTTTACCCAGGTGGCAGGGGTGGCACTACCCTCATCCTGAAAGTTGACCTGTACCGGAAAGCTCTGCACAAAGGCAGCGCTCACTTCCAGATTGGCAGTAAAGCTGGCCGTAGTGGCATTGGGGCCGCTGGCTGTTACTGTAGCCTGATACGTACCCTCGCTGAGACCGCTGGGGTCAAACTCAAATACAATCTCCGCCTCGGCGGTATTGTGGGTAGGGCTGCCGTTGAGCAGCTGCCCGTTTACCTTAAGCCAGCTTGGTACGCTACCGCCTTCACTCGCGCTCAGGCTGATATCTATAGGTGAAGGAACAAAATTAGTGGCCGAAATAAAGTTACTGGCCTCTTTGGAAGAGCCTCCTTCGGGTATGCTGACGCTCAGGCTGGCATCAGAAAACTCCAGGCTTTCTTCGCCTCCGCTGGTAGCAGGCAGTATTTCTACAGAATTGATTTTGGTATTTCTGGCATTGGTGCTAACAGGATCTATGGTTAGCTTACCATCCGTTACTTCTACGGTAACGCTGGCGGTACGAAAGCGAGAGGGGTCTCCTTCCGGCAGGCTGTTATCTACCGTAAACTCATTGATAGCGATAGCACCTTCTACATTAATATGGTGTATGGGTACTTCCGAAGCATTGGGCTCTGCCATAGGGTCGCCTACACTCAGCGTTACTTTATAAGAGCCATTAGGTACGGCTATCTCCCAGTATGCTTCGGTAGCGCGATTGCCGGTCCAGGCAGCAATATCATTACCCTGCATATAAACCAGGGTATTTTGCAGAGCAGATACTCCGCTAATATTACGGTTGCGCCCTACCCCATCGTCAGGGCTTGTCAGGTTTATAGGATTACCGCTGGCTACGCTCAGCCAGCCGTAGCTTTCGCCATTGGTCTGTAGCTGATAAGCCAGCCCATAGTCTACCAAATAATCTACCGGGGGCGTACTGGCCTGATCCTGGAAGTTAATTTTGGCACTAAATGTAGTGGACTGTGCGTGTACCCCTATCAGGGAAGCCAGCCAGCAGAAAAGCAACAAAAAATACCTGTAGAATACCTTCATATTATCTGATTGTGCATGAGTAAGCGGTCAATACTTTTGGAGCGCCCCACACCGCCTATATGGGACTGAATAGAACAAAAAATTAAAAAATTACTTACATTACGTAAATATCTAGCAATTTTAACGCTAATTAGATTATTTATCAAGCAGATTAAAAGTTTTTTGTGTTAACATTCGTTTAATGCAAAATTAATACTAAATAACCTAAAAGCTGATTTTAAGGCCTATTGCATTTTATCAATAAGCCGAGACATATTACACGAAAAAGTACTATGCGGCAGCAAAAAGCACATCATCAGGCGAAACTAAGGGCATATTTAAATACTTGCAAAGTATCTGAGATTTGCAGGAACTGTATTTTTTTAATATGCACTCTAATAACTACTTATTAATTTCTTTGTTTCGGAAGATTAGATCTTTGTTTTATACAAGATTTTTCTTTCCAAAATTAGTTCCATTATAGCAGTTTAACCCTTTGCCATTAGCTCTTTATACCTAATACATTAAGGCGTGTACTCATTATTAAAAAGAAGACTACTTAAGCCAGACGCGCAAAGCACTTAAGGCTCAGCAGTATAGACCTGAAGCAGAGGAAGCAGGGCCGCCAGGCTGGCACCCAGCAGGCTCCCCAAAGTATTGAGTATAATATCGTCCACATCAAAATTACCTACCCGACAAAGTATCTGTATGCTCTCTACCGAAAGGCTGATCAGGGCCGCTCCCCAGAAGGGCAAAGCCTTATACCCCAAGCGCTGCCGCAGATTGTATAGCAGTATACCCATAGGCACAAAGAGCAGAATGTTACCCCCAACGTTGAGAATAAGTGCTTGTGTATGCACCGCGGCATCCCGGTATATCGCATTATGAAAGTAGCGGGTAGTGGTTTCCAGGGGGATGGGATTGACATATCGGCGAATTGACGTATCCAGGCGGGATGCGCTGTTAAAAGGAAAGAAAAAAAGTATCCAGGCAGCGGCGGCCAGGTACAATACAATGCATAAGTAATATATACGTTTCTTCATCTGCTTTATATTAGGCGGTGTTAGTGCACCTACTGACTGACAAATATTATACCGACTAAAACTGATAGCTTATGCCTGCACTCAGGTTCTTATAATCGGACAGGCTAGCCTCCGTATGCAAACCTATGGCGCCCACTTGCACACTAAACCCCAGCCCCAGGCGCCACTGCCTATGAGGCAGGGACAAAGCCACAGGGTTAAGCTCATCATGAAAGAAGTATTCATAATAAGGCTCCTCTTCCTTAGCCCGAATATCCCTGCGTGGATACCTTCCATAGGTATTTATTATAGTGGAGCCAACATACCTGTTTACGCAAGCGTAGAACCTCCAATGTTTTACAGTTTTAGAAATATAAAGCTGCATTACATAGTTATTTGCCTTTACATCAAGTTTTTGTCCATCATACCATTCTTCTTTCTTTTGTTCTTCTGTTAGTACAGTAATATGACCATGGTGCCAGTACCAGGCCTGAGTTCTACTCAAGCTTGACCGAGCATACTGATGGCTATAGGTAAATAGAAAAGATAAGTGTATGCTTTGTTCTTCAAGAGGAGCTATTAGCGGGTTTAAGGATTGTAGAATTCCAACACCATACATATAGGTATAATAATCAGTATTCTCATAATCTATGTGGATACCGGGTAGCCCACGCAATAAAATGCTGCTGTATTTAAATACTCCTATTTGTGCTTGTATGGAAGGTTGTGGAATGAAAGATAACCCAAGCCCTTCAGGTAGGCTAAACTCTGTAAGGTACATCTCCTCTCCATCCTGAGGGCGGGCAGTAGTAACAACGATATGCTGTCCATTATGACTAGCCCCTAAGGCAGTAGGGGAAAGTGTTTTACCATTTTGGCTAGTATGCACATCAGGGCTTAATGCCAGTTGGTTGACATCAAAATATCTATCTTTTTGTGGTGTTAAGGAAACAGTAGTTTGAAGGCTGATATTAATTTTGCCAGAGGATATAGTATCATTAATTATTAGCCAGCCATTGCCCAGATTAGCTTGCGCCGCATTAGCTAAAGGGGATAAATAAGCCTGAGCTAAGTGACCCGCATTATCTCGCCCTCCCAGAATAAAAAAAGCTATCTCGCTCTGTGCCACACCTACTATCGGTAGCCAAAAAAAGGAAGTAAAAGTGAGTAGTATTTTTAACTTCAAGATTCATTATTTAAGGAGAACTGATGCACCGAAGCATAGCGCTCCTTTATCATCTTAGCAGGGTTTCCCACATAAATTTTAGCACCCGGCAAGTCTTTGTATACCGAACTCCGTGCACCTACTACCGCCCCTCTGCCAATGCGTATTCCGGGAGCTACATATACATCCGTGGCCAGCCAGCATTCATCTTCTATATGTATAGGCTTTTCGTATATATCAAAGTGAGGAGCACTATAATCATGAGAACCAGTGCAAATGTAAGAGCGCTGAGAGATAACTGTATTCTTTCCAATATGTATATTTCCTAAACTGTATAGCACTACTTCATCTCCAATCCAGCTATAGTCTCCAATCTCTACCTTCCAGGGATAAGTTACTGTACAACTAGGCCTGAGAATGACACCTTTACCTACTTTAGCCCCAAAAGAACGAAGCAACCACCTTCGCCAGCCATACATAAACTGGGGAGAAGGTTTAAATAAAATGTTTTGTACCAGCCACCAGACTTGTACCAGCACACCGGATTTACCTCTAAAATTTGGCGGGAGTTGAAATTTGTCCAGTTGTTGAAATTCTATCACATTTTTAAATATTGGTGGAAACATATAAATTTAGAATATATTTAATTTTCTAAATGATTAGTTACTAGAGTAAAAAAATGTTACTCTTTTTGCTAACTCTGGGTATAAGATATTAGCAATATGCTTTTGTCCAAGCTCGTTAAAATGTATGTTATCATCATAGAATTTCTCTTCAAGACCAGTATTAAGTTCTAATATATAGGGTATATCGTATTTATCTAGTAAATGGATAATAGTATCGTTAATATACTTTGTTTGCATAAGTTCTCCTCGTTCCGCATGTAGATATACCAAAAGCTCTATATTATGTTGCTTACAATAGTCTATAAAGAACTTCCATCCTGTATTGAATGGCTTAGATTCATCAGTTTCATTTGATAACTGCCTCTTCTTCTTTGTATTAAAAATAGGATCCACATATCGTGGAATCAAATATCTATCAAACAACTCGACTATCGCTAATGCATATTGCTGTTTTGGATGGTCTGGGCTAATACCTACCACTGGTTCAAAAGTCATATTATCGTAAGCATCGTGGCTACTAAATATCAGGCAAATCAATGAGGCTCCAAAGTTTCCATACTTGTTAATAAATGCAGCAGCATTATCAGGACCCCATGATTTTGCTGCCAGATTAAGTACACGTATTGGTTGGTGAAACTGATCAGAAAGTTTACTTTCCAAGATACTTGCTGCCAAGCTATCATGTGTTGTCATAACTCCACCATCAATTACAGAGTCTCCTATAAGTAAAATTCTTACACTATCCCTTTGGCTCAGAGGAGCACTTCGCATTGAATGCTCATTTACTAAAATATGATTTCCAAAACGCACTCTGTTTTGATCAGGAACATACATATACTCATATTGATCACTTGCATAATATAGTGGAGCGTTGCGGAATCCAACGAACCTTAAACCAATCTCAAAAGCACAAATCAATAATATTAAGAATAGGATAACTCTAATTCTCATAATAATGTATATTTAAATTGAATCAATACAAAACCATTCCTGCTCCTATTCCTAGCTACAATCTCTTATATACCCTTCAAAGCATGGTGTACGGATAATAAGTTCTGAAAATACTACCTATTCTTCTTTAACTCTTAAAGAACGAAGCAACCACCTTCGCCAGCCATACATAAACTGGGGAGAAGGTTTAAACAAAAGGTTTTGTACCAGCCACCAGACTTGTACCAGCACGCCGGACTTACCTCTAAAATTTGGCGGGAGTTGAAATTTGTCCGGTTGTTGATAAACTATTTCCTGATCTATAAGAAGGGTACGCATAAGCTTTAAGCTATTTTCTTTTTGAAATGTCTGAAATTATATAAGGACGAATATGCCAGACCAAGCCCAGCATGAGCCCTGTATTCCTGGACAAATCCCCCCAGTCTATACCTACATCAGCATTCATGGTAAGCATAGGACCTGCCTGATAAGTTAATTGCTGCAACGCATAGCCTTGGTTCTTATGAGGAGCTAAAATATCCTGACTATCCTTATTCGGATAATAGCGAGCAAAGCTTAGCAAAGTCTTTGTCTTGAGTTTAGGAAACGGACTTGCCAGCAAACCTAGATGAGCGGCAACTACTCTATTACCGGGCATATTATAGTTCATAGGATACTGCACTTCAGGGTTCCATTGCGGTGCTTCAATTTCTTCAAAGTACTTACTGGCTCGTGTTCGGTTGATAATCAGAGGAGAGCCAATTACCTGTTGCATATACTCCCAACCAGTCTGGTATACTCCATTGACATAATAATGATAAGGTTCTTTAGCCCCCTTAAAATTACTCATCTGCTTGGTATACAAAAACTCTAAGAGGACTGACTGTATAACACCTGTTCTGTTTTTATTATCTAATGATATACCTACTAATCTATCTATGTTTCTGAAGGTAATGCTGGTACCCGTTTCTATAGGAGTCTGGGTATAAAAGTGAAATAGAAAATACTCCCCTTCATAGAGTACCCCTCCATCTACCGAACCTCTTTGCATGCCTGCCCTATTTGGTCTTATATCAGGGTGAAACCTATGCACACTTCCATCATCCGCTTCTTTAACCAGTACTACATTCATAAAGCCCTGGAATGATCTATCCATTTTAAAAGTGTCACTTTCTATGCCTCCCCATATTCCATAGTGCTGTACTCCTCCATAAAGCATCAGCTTATTTTTACCTACCCTCAGGTGCAATGCCTTCTCATGTAGAAAAGCACGCTGCATTTGTCTTTCTTTTCCCATCCACCCGTGGCTAAACACACCTTTAAACTGTAGCCAGCCATTAGTAAATGGAACCTCTACATAATCGGAATTGGCAATACTAATCTTGGGAATAGGCAAGGCATTCTGGCTTATGCCTAATGAGCCACTGGAAAGTTCCTGATGTACCTCGCCAATGCTTTGCTCATACCGCCCGGCACGCAAAGCCCACTTCCCATAACTAAAGCGCATATAGGCCTGCTGCACGATATTGATTTTGAAATGTGCATTGTTATACACTGCCATACCATAATCTAAAGCCAGATAAGGCTTTGCCTTGATATACTTTCCAGAAGAATTGAATATATGCTGATTAGAAAAATACAGATAGCTGCTTACATCTGTTTTTTCTTCACTAATAGTTGCATACCTATTAGCAACCAACCATAGAGGTTGATAATCTTTTTGCGCCAGCGTAAAGTTAGTACCTATTTGTAGCTGAAGAGAATCCAGAAACTGTGCCTTAAGAAAAACAGGGCACAGACAGCATATTATCCATAAGGTTCTTTTAAGTACAAAAGACATCGCTGCTATGATTAAAGTATAAGATAAAATAGCGCTTTCAGACTGTAGATTTACTAAGTACAGACTCGTCCTGTACCTCAACAGAGGTATGATTATGTTGTATATGCTTTAATTCATACATCTTGGCATCTACCAAAAAGCGATACCAGCACCCCTGCAGAAAATGCCACATTAAGCCTGGCATACCATCCAGAAAGCCTAATAATAAAAAGTAACGATAAAAGAAGTAGAAGAAAGGCCTGACAAAGAGAGGAATTTTACTGTATACCTTTTCCTTAAGCCAGCGCTTACGGGAGTACTGCTCGCCCCTTAGAGTAACCTCCACATTCTGTGCAGAAGTTGTCTTCTGCTGTATGTTAATCAAATCTTTAAGCTCGCGGCTGGCGTAATTGTTATGCTTAGTAATCCACCAGCTCAGGTCGTTCAGGTTATGATCTACCATATCATATGTCATACTTTCCAGCTCACCCTCCTCCAGCACTACATGTTCATCCATCCAGCGTTCTTCTACCTTAGCTTTACCCGTACGCCATATTCTGAGCAAACGATGAGGATACCAGCCTCCATGCTTTATCCAACGATTCATAAAATACACCCTCCTTTTAATGATAAAGCCTCCGGTAGCTGCATTAGTTACAGGCAAGCTCTCATTAATTTCTGCAATAAGCTCTTCAGTCAGATACTCATCGCAATCCATACGCATAGTCCATTCGGTATTGATAGGGAGTTGCTCTAGCGCCCAGTTAAACTGCGTAGCATGATTAGTCCATGGGTTCTGATACACTGCTGCGCCCAAAGCTTCAGCAATTTCACAGGTTCTATCGCTAGAGTAGCTATCTACTATATAGATTTGAGAGCTAATACGCTGTAAGTTACGTATACAGCGCTCTATATGCTTCTCTTCATTATAGGTTAGGATGATAATGCTAAGCGAATTCATATTATTAGGTACTTTTAAGCCATTAAGGATCTATAGTTATTCTCATACTCTTTAATCAGGACTTCCTGAGAGAAATTTTTATGTATAGTGTCCTTAGCGTGTATATTTATGTATGCCCTTTTTTCTTTATCCCAGTAAGCTTCTTCAATCGCAGCTTTAATAGCTGATACCTTTAATGCACTTACCCACCCTAAATTATTCTCCTGTACAAAAGAGGCTAAACCAACTTGTTCAGAAATAAGCACTGGCGTTCCCACATGCAGCGCCTCTATTACTACATTTGCAAAATTTTCATTATAAGAAGTCAACACAAAGAGGTCTGCCTGCATGAGCACATCAAATTTTTCCTCATAGTTTTTCCAGCCAATCCAATCTACCTTTTCTTCTATCCCTAAAATAGCAGTCTTGGCCTGAAGTTCTGATATATAGGTTTGTTCTCCAGAGCCCGCAATTTCTAACTTTAAGGGTAACTTACACTGTGCTACTGCCTCCAGTAAAAGCTCTATCCCTTTTTTTGGATGTATACGCGACAAAAAAACCAGCGTAAAAGTCTCATTATCTGGTTTTATGATAATACTTTCGGGCAAGTTAAGTATGTTGGGCAGTAGAAAGCCCTTCCAATTGGGAATCAGACCCTCACACTCATTCTTTTCAGAAACAGCTGTAGCATGAAAAACTGCTTTAGCTAAAGCCTTTCTTCCGAATGACTTATGTAGAATTTTCTTTGGAATACTATGGGTAGTATTGATAATGTAGGCACTTAACATCCCTCTGGGAGATATAATTACCTTAACTCCACTTTGGTGGCATATCCATGCTGCCACCATTACTAAGATGTTCCACCAGGAGTGAATATGCACTATATCATACTTCTTAACATTATTATTCAAAGATTTCCATAGTGCTGGTGAAATATGAGTATGATCTTTAGTAATCCTCCTAAAATAAGTTACACTCACACCATCTACATTTACAGTAGATCCTGGTTTAACCTCTAATTCTTTATTTCCATTGGCTGTGGTAGTAAACACATCCACTACATTACCCGAACTTACCAATCCCTCACATAATCGAGCTACCGATTCAATAGGTCCTCCATAGATATAGGCAGGTTTATAAGAGGGAACTATTGTGAGAATTTTCATGGGATAATTGATTGATATTTGTTTTTGAATAATATTTTGTTCAGTGAATCTGGAATAATATTTAAAAAATGTTGAAACAAATAATAGGCAATGGCATTCAGTACAGATTTATGTTTTTTTCTGAAATAAAAATTGATATTAGGATTACTACCTAAGGGAGAGTATAACTTTTTAAGCCTCTGGGATAAGGTGGAATTATTCAACCTTTCTCTACATATGAGATTTTTTTCACCTTGAGCTATAGCAACCCTTGTTGATAATACTTTTATCCCATTACTTAAAGCTCTAAGTCCATAGTCTACATCTCCTAAATCATGGTGAAACACATTATCAAATAACCCAATTCTATCAAATACAAATTGAGGAACAAGGACAGCATTTCCGTTTAAACTCCGAATTGGATTCAGCTCATTATTTGCACTAATAATTTCTCTGTTTTCACTAAATCCTCCATATAAAACTTCTCCTGACTCAGACTCTATTATACCTGAAATAATAGCTCTATCATTTTGAATTTTTGAACATTCTAGTAATTCTCTAAATGCATTTGGATAAAGAAAAACATCATCATTTAACCATATATAAAAAGTATAATTATGCTTTGACGCAACTTCCCAAGCCAATCGCATTCCTCTACTCCAAAACAAATTACCACTCCCAGATATAATATTCACCTTAGGAAATCGTTTCTTTATAGCATCAGAAGTACCATCTGTAGAACCATCATCAACTAAAAAAACATCAAAATTCAAATCAAACTGATACAATGCATTTAAACATGTCAGGGTTTTATCTTTACGATTAAAACAAGTCAAAAGTATAGCGATTTTGTCCATGTTTTCGGAAAAATCTATTTGATTTAAACAAAGTAATTTTTTGCCCTTATAAGCCTGAAGTTCGTTTTTTTATTAATCAAGTTGCACTTAGTTAAGTATATAACTAGCCTGTAAACGAGCAAAGGTCTCTCTGTTTACTAAACAAAATTTGGTATATACCAAGTAAGAGCTGTACTTAGCTCAGCAATTTTTTATTTTAATACTTCAGCAATTTACCTTTCTTTTGTTTGTAACTTGATCACAGAATACTTATACACTCTTTTTATATAAGCACTTATCCTATCTTTGTAAAGATCACTTGTTCGCGGCATTGTCGCTAATTGAGTTCATTATTTAAATATAAACTTGATTTTTTGATATAATTCTATATTAGACATTGATTTTAAGTTAATATTAAATGCAAGGCCTATCACTATGAACAAAAACAAAATGTTAGGATTAAACACTATTCTATCCTCGATAAAAGAAAACAATCCTTTGAATGCTAGCCAGCATCCTAACATTATACAAAACCAATTTTTTGACTGGTAAATGAGTTTATAAGATCCTAAAACAAAAAGACTATAATAAATAATAACTCCTATTAATCCTGAATACTGATAAAAATTGAGCATTCCAGATTCAGTTCCAGGTCTTCCCCCTTTATATTTTTCATCAAAGTTACGATTTTCTAACTCCGTTAAAAAAGTTTCTGTTCTACCGTACGCACCTAACCCATACAAACTAGCGTCATTTTTATCTAATGAAGCCAATACATCAGTATATATACCTGTTCGAGAATCAACCGCAATTTTTTTCTGTTCGGAACTTAAGTTGAGGTAACTACTAATTTTAAAAACATTGAAAGAAGTTGTTAATGCTAATACTAAAAATAGAGGAGGAGAAAAAATAAATATAAATCTAAGACTTGCTATCCACCATTTGGCTAATGATAGCCTGGGAAAATAAAAAGAAAACATAATAAGATAGGACACTAAAATATTAATGAGATTGGATCGTACTTCTAGATCACTAAAAAAAGATAAAATAGAAATAACAATTATTAGTATTTTATACTTTTTTTGGACAAAGGGTATCAATAAAATAAATACATAAATAGGTGCAGAATAATGAGCAAAGTCGTAGATATTCAAATGACGATTAATCGGAATTAACAATACTAACGCTAGAAGTAACCCGTATTTCCAATAAAATTTGAAAAAAAACACCCAATATTCTCTTTTAGACGACATGATTATTATAAATGGAAAAAGCACCATATCTAACATGCCTGAATACATTAATATTTTTAAATCATCTGATGTTTTTGCTATCCAAAAACCTCTAGCAATTGTTATCAAATTGAGTAAATAAAAAATATTTATTGCCCTGTGATTTTGTTTAAAAAAAGACAAGAAAAAATCCTTTCTTTCAGATAAAAATATAAAGGCGACTAAAAACAGTAATACTAACTGAATCAAACTAATTCCTACAATCCTATCTGGAAAAAAAAACAGAAATATGGCTGGTGTCACGGAAAACACAACTATTAAAAGTATGAATTCCGTAAACTTAATCGTTTTTAACATTTTACATCTTTATTATTTATATATGCTAGTAAAGCATCTATTTCACGTAATAAGTGGTTATTTTCCTCTAACCAAGAAGATGTCTTTATTCCACCAATTGTAATTCTATTTTTACAAACTATATGTTTTTCTTTGTGTAACTTCAGTTACTAATAAAATTACCAATAACAAGCCCCCTCTACATTAATTGCTTTTTGGGGTCGTTCACTTGAATCTGGGTATTCCCAATTTTTATTAAATAATGTTTTATAATTAACTGCTATATTTTCTCCTGGACGATAATGTAAGACTTCATCATACTGTTCTTCCCACCTTTTCCCTTTTATACCAAATAATAATTGAAGACCTCCACCAATATGAACTGCTTTCTTGCCTATTCTTTTCACATGGGCAGCTAAAGGCAATCCGTAAGCTCCACACCCTAAAAGGCAAATATCAAAATCAATCTTTTCTATTAGGTTTTCCATATACTTCAGGGCGTCAAACCAATTTTCAAAAGGAACTTTACTATCAGCAATTGATTGCACTGCACGTAAAGTTATTAACTCAAAATCTGGTAAGACGTTCTTATCTTGAAACAACTTTTCTCTTTTCCTATACTGACTTTGAATTGAGCGGTCAAAAGGATGTACTACCAAAACCTTTTTCTTTTTTAGCACCCTTGTCCAAGGTTGGTTTACAAAAAAAGGGTATAACATCTCTAGCTGTACTTTTAAAACATCATCCCTAAGAGGCATATACTTTTCGTAATATTGATGACACCCTAGTAAGTCAATTTCAGGAATGTCATGTAAATAACGTTCTGAAAATTTTTCTGCAGTTTCTTGAGATGGTGGAAAAATACCTGAATACATACTCATATATTTGAAATGAGATGTACTCCACCAAGGTGTGTGCGTTTTATCAGTTATGTATCTCACATATTTTTTGAAGAATGGGTCTTTAGAACTAACTGTTAAATAATTGTTTATTGCGTTTATTTCGGTAGTTCCAAATCTTGATATCATACATGGTTTATCGGATATCAATAAATCATAAATTTTGTTATTGGATGATTGACGATCCAAATCGCATATAGGATTTAAAAATTGTTTCCTGATAACAAGTCTGTATCCTTTTTTTAAACCTCTAATTAGTATATCCTTAAATTTCATAACTAACTTAATATATAACCATATTCTTTTAGTTTCTTACTATCCAATGACAATTCATCAGCCAGTTTTTTGTTAGAGTCACAAAACCTACTTTGAAGATATAACATCTCTTCTGCAGTTAAGGCCCTTACTTCAACCTTCTTATTAATCTGTTTATTTAATAGTGATACCGGTATCAATTTTTTAAATAATCTACCTACTGTTACAATAGTATCCTCAGGGAGAATTTTTTTCAAAGTTAACTTTACATTATTCTTAATTACTTTTTCCAGAGTTGGATTGTCTACATATAGACTTTCCTTACCTTTCTTAGATATGTTTTGTGAGGCATTAACCATAGTGTTATATACAAATTCTATGGACACATTAAAAACTTGGCCCAACAACCCATAGCTAGTTCTTTTATCTTTTTTTAGATCCTCAAACAATAATACATATACATTTTCAGCACCAAATGAATCCTTGTAAGCCTTATACATTTCTGCATAATTAAAGATAAGATTTTCCAGAGACCTTTCATTCCCAAAGTTTTCGGTTATCCAGTTTCCATAGTCCTTAAATTTGGGTTGCTCACCAATGATAGAAAAATATTGTTGTGTATAAAAAGATGGGATCATAGTTAATTGACATCTCAATGTCATTAAAATTTTAACCTCATCAAAAATATCTTTAAAAACCTCCTTCAGTCTTTGAACATTGTCAACGGCTTTTCCACTACTATATGCCCAGGAAAAATTTTCGCAAAAAAAAGAGATATTCTCATTAGAGACGACACTAATATCAGAATCTATTTTCTTTAATTCATTTAATTCTTTTTCTACATCCATAGTATACTCACCACTCATAACATAATTCAGAACATTTCTGCAATAAAAAGGACCTAAATAGTCCGACTCTTTATTTAAATGATTAAGGTATTCTATTTTACCTGCACTATGCAATGCAGCTAAAAGATTTAGCTGGATAGATGTGGTGGCAGTTTTTGGATAGCCTATATGAACTACTAACGCCTTCATTTTTTTCTATTTAAAAAAAACATTGTGCTAACACCAACTCGTTTTTTCACAAAATAAACACCAAAAATATTTAACAAAGCCATAGTTGTTGCTGTGGCTAGAGCAGCGCCAATTATGCCTAAAAAATTAATTAACAAAATATTAAGTAATGTATTAGCAATGGCAGAAATTAGAGTCATCACTCCCCAGGCTTTTTCTTGCCCACATAAAGTAATGATTAGTCCTACACATCCTGTGATAACATTAATAAATTGACCTACTCCTAAGATAAGTAATGGAATATATCCATCATCAAACTCACTCCCCCAAATTCGTAACATAAATTTACCGGCTAATACCAATACTAAAAAGCTACCTGCTCCGGCAATAAATAGGCCTATATTAACTTTACTAATCATCTTCTGCATAGCGGGTATTTGGTCATTGGCATACATAGATGCTATACGGGGAGCCAAAACAGCATTGGTAATCTGCAAAATAAAGGAGGACACAAATGCTAGTTTGTAGGCAATAGAATATATTCCTACATCTTTGGGAGTTAAGTATCCTCCTATCATTATTGTATCTATACTATTTGCTATATTGTGAGTAGCTTGAACAAACAAAAGAGGTAGCCCTGCTTTTAACAAACTACCCCCTACATATTTTTTTGATAGTGACCCCTTCGTACTATACTCTTCATTACCAAACCTCCAATAGATATAAATTACTATAAAAACTATTATCCTAGATATTAAATAGCAAGCTGCTATTGTTACGATGTTTATTGTGGCTTTTGAGGTATAGAGGATACCTATTAAGACTAAAACAATTAGCAAGTTTAAACTTTCGTCAACCAAACTACTTTGCCATACTTTGCCAACACCATTAAGAACAGAAGAAAAAATCCTCGAAAAAATCTGAAATACAATTGCAGAAGAAATAATATTAAATGGAGAAATTAAACTATCATCGAAAAAATAACCTAATACATTATCACCAAAAAAATAGCGTAAAACATAAAAGCCTATAACTAAAGGAAATGTTGTTACTATACATGAATAAATTACACTATGAATTCTATTTAGGTTACTCCTGCTTTTTGCTATGGCTGTTTCTTTTACAATTACTGTTTGAAAGCCTAACAATACTATCATGATTATAATATTAATAATCTGATTGGATAGATTTATTAAACCCAATCCTTCAGCACTTATAAGCTTGCTTATAAATATAGTTAACAGTAAATTAACAAACATCCCGCCTCCTCTAACAGCTGACGTCAGAGTAGATGATTTGAAAAAAGAGCTATTTTTTACTTTAGGTAAAATTAATTTGAGGCTTGAAAGCAATTATATAATGTTAAACTATACTTATTAATTGTTACTTTTTTCAATCTTTAGTTGGACTAAGCTAGGTTAAGCATGAAAATGTATTAGGTCAAATAGATAAGTTCCCTTTGTCTATTTCGACCTGATATATTATTATTTTCTTTTCTAGACATAAAGTTCTTACCTGTTCCAATAATCTCAGTCTTTCCTATTCATCCATATTTTTCCAGTATTCCGGAGGAGCAAAAAAACTTATCTAGCATCACTTCAGTGTTATATTACCTTGCTAAAACACTTTTATTGTAATTTTTGTAATTTCCATTGTGTCCGTACCCATAGCCGTACCCATAGCCATAAGTACTACCATTTCTCTTTTTGGCATCATTCAATACCAACATCGGATGGTTGAGTTTCTTTTGCTGGTAGATATCCTCCGCAATTACTAATTGCTCTTTGAAGGTATAATTATAGCGTACGATATAAAGGGTAGAGTCTATATAGGGGGCCAGGTTAAAAGCATCGGCTACCTGCCCTACCGGAGGGCTGTCCAAAATAATATGGTCATACTGCTTTTTGAGGGTATCTATAAGACGCTGTACCTTTACGCCCATCATCAGTTCTGCCGGATTTGGGGGTATAGGGCCGGAGCCCAGGGCATACAAACCAGGTACTTCGGGTACTGCCTGTACCAGGCTATCTACACTCAAATCTTCACTCACCAGATAATTGCTAATGCCCAGATTGTTTTTCAGCCTTAAGTCTTGCATCAGGCGGGGTTTGCGCAGGTCAAAACTGAGGATGATCACCTTTTTGCCAGAGAGCGCCAGGCTGGCCCCCAGGTTAATACTAAAAAAGGTCTTTCCCTCTCCCGAGCGGCTGGAGGTAATCAGTATCACCTTATTTTCTTTACCCAGGGTAGCAAAGTGCAGATTGGCCCGTATCAGGCGAAACATCTCGGTAATGGGGGCATGCTTGTCTTCCGCTACCACCAAGGCATCTTTTACCTCACTATGCATCACCTCACCCAGTATAGGGGTAGCCGTAATTTTTTCTACATCTCTCTGCTCACTTACCTTATCATTCAGCATTTCTTTGACATAAACTATACTAAAAGGAAATCCTATACCTAACATCAAGGCAATTAACAACACAATTTTCTTCTTAGGATTGACTGGAATCTCATCTGCCTGAGGAGGGTCAATGGTGCGAGAATTAGCGATAGTAGAAGCCTGGGAGAGGGCAGCTTCTTCCCGCTTTTGTAGCAAAAAGAGGTAAAGCTCCTGCTTGATGCTCTGCTGGCGGTTAATTTCCAGTAGCTCCCGCTCCATCAGGGGCACCTGACGTATGCGGGACTCAAAGCGGCCCGAATTGGCTTGTAAATTTTTGAGGGTAATCTCCAGCCCCCGGCGTATGTTCTTAAGGTTCTCTTCTATATTAATTCGCAGATTGGCCAGTTGCTCATCTATAGACTGTACCATAGGGTGGTTAGGCTGGGTATTGCGTAAGATTTTGACTCTTTCCAGGAGCAGCTCATTAAATTTGGTAATCAGCCCCAGCAGGGTGGCATCTTCTATACTCAGGCTACTGGGCACCAGTTCAAATTCATTCTCTTCATTAACAATATAGCTTTCTATAGAGCTAAGTACGTCTATTTGTATACTCAGTTCGGCAATCTGCTTATTGTATTCACTGGCCTGCTCCAGGTAAAGCTCCGCTTCTGAGCTTACGTTGGTCAGCTCATTTCTGCGCTTGTAAAGCTCTACATCCTTTTCTACATCCGATAGCTCAGTGGTGAGGTAGCTGAGCCTCTCATCTATAAAGGAAATGGTATTGGCCGCCATCTGGTTCTTATCCTCTACCGCTTCCCTATTATAGACTTCTATTAAGCGGCCCAGTATATCTTCCGCTTTAGAAGGTACTGCATCTACCATACTTAACTGTAGCACACTGGCATCTTTATTTACCGGGTTCACCGATAGTTTCTCCACATAGTCCCTTGCCAGTATGCGTAAGTCATGAAACTGTATGATGATTTCCTTCTCTTCCAGCATATTGGGCTGGCCTACCAGGGTAAAGGTAGCATAGGGGCGCTCTACCTGCTGCCCTAGCTTATAAGGGAAGACATTGATATTGCCGGCTTCATCCTCTTCCTCCAGTTCAAAATTATTTCCTCTGGTCCGTATAACAATGCTTTTCTCATAAGCGGAAGAGTCCAGTTGGCTGATAATTGCTTTTACCGGAGCATTTTTCCCATACACTTCTACATCCCGTATACGGCCTTTCACAAAATAAGAGGTTTGCAGGCCCAGTTCGCCCAGCACCCTTTGCATCAGGCTTTTGGAGCGCAGTATTTCTATCTCATTTTCCAGGTTTTTGGAGGTCTGAAAAATATCCAGTTCGGCAAACAGCTCCTCGCTAGAGAAACTGGGTCCTTTTTCATCATCTTTAATAAGTATGGTGCCACTGATATTGTATTCGGGGGTAGTGTAGCGGAGATACAGAAAGGCCGCGCCTACACTAAAGATGAGGCCAATAGCAAACCAATGCCAGTAGCGCAGGTATTTACGAATGAGGGCTTTAAGGTCTATAGGTTCGGCTTCTTCCATCTGCCAAAGGGCGCTGTCTTGCTCCTTCATATGTGTGCAATTTTTAGTCTATACTGGACGTCCAGGGCTGGCAATGCGGCAAATTATCTGGGCTACAGCCGCTTGCCAGTTTAGCTTATGTCAATTAATCTGTACTCAAAGGTTTAGAGGGAGGCAAGTCTCAGGTTAGCTACTTTACCTGCCCCGGGCTAATTTCTGTTTTTTACTTCTGCAAATCCTGCTTCCGGCATTATTAAATTGTTAAATCAGGATTACTTTTATAAGAGGTATCATAACAAATATACGACTTTTTCTGTATGCCTTGCAATAAACTCCTAAATTCTCAGCCTGCTAAAAACGAGAGCCTAATCGGGTATTATAGCTGTTTGCCGGCTCCCCTACTACAATCTGCCCGCTTAGCTCATAGAGGTAAGCCTCAAAGCGAGGCAGCAGACTTTCTATGCTCATATGCTGCTGGGCATAGCTACGGGCATGGTAAGCATAGCTATGTGCGGGCTCCTGCTCAAAATACTGCCGCAAAGCATAGAGCAGACCCGGCTCATTTTCCGCGTCGGCACAAACACCAAGCTTCTCTTTCTCTATCAGGCGGCGCAGGCCGGAACCCTCTTCGGCCGCTACCAGCGGCACACCTCCACAGGCCAGTATGCCGCTCAGCTTGGAGGGCATCACCAGGTCGGTGGCCCCCTTCTTCTGTAAAATCACGTGCAGATCGGCCATATTGAGCAGGTCGGGCAGCTCTTCTTTAGGCACCAGGGGGGCAAAGCGCACATGGCTGAGCCTGAGCTCCTCTTTTTGTGCCAGCAGCTCTCTTTTTGCTGCACCCTCTCCTACGATAAAGAAGTGCAGGTCCAGCCCCCTTTCTTCTGCCATAGCCGCGGTATTGAGCAGGGTATCCAGCCCCTGCTTACGACCAATATTACCGCTATAGAGCACTACCTTATCCCAGCTATTGTAGCCGTATTTTTCTTTTAAGCTGTCTTTTTCTTCCTTTTCATAAGGGTAGAGCGTAGCGGTATCTACCCAGTTTGGGAAGAGCCTGAGCTTTTCTTTGGCTACGCCCTTAGCCAGCACTTTGGCTTTCATGCCTTCGCTAATGGTAGTGACCAGATCGGCACGGCGCATAAAGTAACGCTCAAAATTCTCCAGAAAGCGCAGTAAACCTTCGCGGCGGATGATGCCCAACTGGCGCGCAGCATCTACCTGCAAGTCCTGTATATGAAACACATAAGGCGTACCCCTGAGCCACTTCGCAAGCAGAGGAAATATACCAATAGGCAAAGGTGGGTAGATACAAAGCACCAGGTCAAAATTGCGCGGCAGCTTCTTTATCCACGATATGGCCGAGCTGGCCAGAAAAGAGAACTCATGCACCAGGCGGGTATAGCCATTGACATTTTTGGGCACATAAAATGGCCCTCTATGGACCTTTACCCCATTAATAGTTTCGCTATGCCAGCCTTTATGACGATAGCCGGCATGCACCCGCCATTCGGGATAATAAGGCAGGGCAGAGATAACCTCTATCTGATGCCCCTGCTGTACCAGCCATTCGCACATCTCGGTAGTATACTTTCCAATGCCTGTCAGTTCCGGGTAGTAGTTGATGCCATATACAAGAATTTTCATAAGTAAGGTCTAGGGTTTAGCGTTGGAGTAAATTGCTAATGAGTAATGGTTGTTAGTCTTCCTTTGGGTGTCGTAGGCGTACGCCAGCGGCTCAACCACTGCCGTCGTAATGAGGGCTTATACCAGAGCACCGAAAGGTCTTCTTCCAGTGCCAGATGCTGCACTCGCTTTTGGGGCAGCCGCCCCGGATGCAGATAATACAGATAGATAAACTGACGATTGGCAAAGTCGTACATCTTCTGTAGATAGTCGGCACTGCCACCGCAGATATAAATTTCGTTCACCTGATTGTTGAGGCAGAATTGTTGTACTGCCTCCAGTCTGCCATTGACTACCGGGCTGTTGTAGGTATCATCAAAATAACCCAGAAAATGATGACTATGGGCGCTATGGCAGAGGTACTCTTTGAGCATACGGCTCTCCGGAGTATAGCCTAATATGACAAAGCGTTTGCAGCTTTTCTCTTTGGCCGAAAGGCGGCTGTAGGCCAGCAGCAGGCATAGCCTGGCTCCCAGTCCGGCTGCCAGCAGCAGTATACAGAAGAAAAGTATACCGGACTCCTCTCTGCTTAGCAGACCGAGGCCCAACAGGAAGTGCAGCACCAGCCCCTCTCCGGCCATAGCGGCAAGGGTACGCAGCGCCAGCCGTTTTTTGGAGATAATCTTATCGGGACGGTACAGTCCCAGGCAGTAGGAAAAACACAACCAGCAGAGGAACAGCATATAGCTGGCTGCCGGAGGGGTATACATCCAGGGAGGCAGCCCTTCATATGCCTGTAGACTACACCAGAGGGCAAAGAAGAGCAGATCGGGAAGTGCCAATATCAGGGTGCACATCCGGGAATAAGTAGGCTTTACACTGAGCATAATTAGATGCTTCTCTTTTTGTACATAACTATCCTGTCCAGACAGTCGACATATTGTCCTTACGAGCAGGCATAGCTTACCCGCTTAACAATTGACAGATTGTCATTTTCATTGAGCATAGTTTTCCTGTTAAGGAAGTCGCTCCTTTTTTTTAAAATCCCAAACTAATCAGTTGTCTGCTTTGTCAGGTAGTTTATAGGTTTAGCTAGTGAATTAGGTTACTGATATAGGCTTATTAATAAAAACTGTATTATTCTAACATTTGTCTATCGGGAGGCTTACTTTACAATCATATTCTCAATAAAGTAAGCTTTTTATTACAATACCTAAGCTAACACTTAAACTTGAATCAAACAATGGGATAAATTTTCTATTTTTTTGACTACTTCTTACATCTACCTATAGGGAGTTAGGTATTTTCCTGTACCCATAAATAAAATATAGTAAATTTATATTTTACATTTACAATAGTTTATCAATCCTATATTTATCTTAAATACTATATCTAATAGCTATTAAACACCACTTTTAATTACTAATATATAATATTATTATTTACCAAATAGTCAATTTGTTTATACAATACTTCATTTAAAGCCTATTAAATGTCTACTCCAAAAAAAATATTAAAATATGCAAATTGATAAGTTTGCACTAAGTATTTATAGGTAGCCCTACCCTGTTTTTATGCTAAGAATTTACCAGTCTGTACTTTTATTACAGGCGTAACTTAAAAATCAGGTTTGTAAATATAAGACTGTATTTAGCACTACTCTACGCTATGGTAATTGTACTCTAGTTTGAAATGATAACACTAAGCAGTACTTTTTAGGGCTGTGCCGCATGCACATCTATATTCAGTACATTTTGAGGAGGCTATAGGAAAAACCCTAGCAGGTAATAAGGATAATTACGTATTGTTTTGAGTAACACTAACTTTTCGCCTATAGGCCGGGCTTCAATATCAGCTATTATCTAAGTTACAGCCTGCCCTAAGTTAGGGTACGGTAAAATCTAAGTTAGAGTAAGGCTCAACCTAAGTTAGGGTACGGCAGGGTCTAAGTTAGGGTAAGGCCCAACCTAAGTTAGGGTACGGCAGGGTCTAGGTTAGAGTAAGGCCCAACCTAAGTTAGGGTACGGCAGGGTCTAGGTTAGAGTAAGGCTCAACCTAAGTTAGGGTACGGCAGGGTCTAGGTTAGAGTAAGGCTCAACCTAAGTTAGGGTACGTCAAGGTCTAAGTTAGGCTTAAGCCAGCCTTAAGTAAGCAGACAAGCCCCCAGGGGTATGTAGCAGGAAAATCAGAAGGCAAAAGATAAGGTAAGAGAAGAATCAGCTTCGGGAAAGCAAGCAGAAGTCCGGTAAAATTAAGCAAAAAAATAGCCCTCAAGCTTAGGGCAAAGGGCATAAAAAAAGCCCCGGCCGGGGCCGGGGCAATCCAAAAAAGAGAATGTAAAGCGCTTAGCTGATGTTGAGCAGCGTGCGCAGTATGCCTTTCCTTAAGTTAGCTCCACCCATAGTAGAGCGTAATTCCAGTTGATAGTCGCCTACAGGCAGCCCATCAGGAATGATAAAAGTAATGGTTTTGGGCATATTGTCCAGAATAAAATCTGCCTTGGTTTCTGTACCTGAACCCACATGTGTCAGGAATATGCCCTGCTGAGGATCGTTAGCGTCAAACTTAAGCTTGCTGCCAAAGACACGGCCCGGCTGACCGGAAGTCAGCATCTTGTCTTTAATATTGCTGTCCATATCCAGAAAAGTGTGCACTATAGGAGTACTGACTTTAGCGTCTACCCTTTCTACACTTACCTCCTGAGAAATCTTGCTCAGGCGGGTTCCGGCACTTACTTTAATCTTGATCTTATGCTTCTGGCTGTCAAAGGCTTCCAGATTGTCTTCAAATACCCCACTGATTACCGGACTGATCTTAAACAAAGGTGTAGTAATGCTTTCTCCTCTTTTGAGCAGAAACTCCATCGCTAAAAATAATTCCTCTATCACAGAGGTGGTTTCTCCTTTGGATATGCCTACTGAGCGGTGCATCATCATCTCAATGATATCCTCCATGTTATTGCTGTTGCCACTCAGGGTTACTGCCCGAAAATCGTTAGGATCGGACGTCAGGGTGTTATCCACCAGGTAATACTTCAAACTCATCGTCATTCTATTTTTAATGTAACATACCCAAAGATGCGGTAATACAAGCTTAAAAACCCCTGAAATACACAATAGCAATTACCTAGTAAAAACAAACTATTCAACTGAACAATTTTAGTATTATTTTTCACTTTTTCACTAAAACTTAAAATAGTTAAGTATTAAACCAAGCTGATTCTCATAAATAACACTCTATTGACTGCTCGTAATTTACTGCATGACTCCATTTTGCACCTACAAAAGTTTAGACAAAACGCTTAAGTATTTCACTGCAACAATCTTAAGTACTCACTGAATATTACATAATTACCCCCTACACATCTTATATAACACCCTAATACCCACTCATTTATACTATTTACAAACACCCTTTTTCAGTCGGCTTCCAGAAGCAGGCGCATAAGTTGCTGCGCGGCTACTTCGCCTTTTTGCTGTATAAAAGGTCGTGGGGTATTGTCCCCTACCTCATAAACCAGGCTTTCTGCGCCATACTCAAAATACATAAAGTTCTTGGAGACGCCTGCCGCACTGATGTTACCCTTGGCGTTTACGCTATAGTCGGGCAGCTCATTCTCCAGGCTGCTTAGCCATTCGGCGATCAGGCCGGGGGCATTGGTATTTACGGTAGAGTCCAGCGTATAGTAGATATCGTCCCAGGTGGAGTGAAAGTCTATTCCGAAATACAGCTGGCTGTCATCAGCCTTCAACCTCTGGTCCAGCAGGGCTTTCACCGCCCGGGTTTCAGGATGGTGGCGCTGGCTCCAGTCGCGGTTGAGGTCTACTCCACCGGCATTGTGCCTCCAGTGGCCCATATCTACCCCGTCAGGATTCATTAAAGGAATCGCCAGCAGGGTGTACTGCTTCCTGAACTTACGTGCCAGGCGGCTGTCGCCACAGATGGTCTCGATAAAGGATTTCATGGCCAGAAACCCGCTTACCTCGGGAGGGTGTTGCCTGCTGATGGCCAGCACCACCTTATTCTGCTTTTTGGCTTCTCCTATGGTCATCACCTCCATAGGTTTACCCATACGGCTCTCGCCAAACACTTCGGAACGCACAAAGTCCAGTTGGCTCAGGCTATCTACCCAGGCATGTACCCGGGGGCTGTTCCATAACTCCTGTCCGGCCAGCCAAAGGGTATCCGGCCCTACTTCTACCTTAATTCGGACATATTCTGGCAGTGAGCCTACGCCAAAGTCAGCATCCCCCTGCCTAAAGGGCTGGTAGTGGGCAGAATCCAGCGCCGACCAATGGACTCCATCTTTGCTTAACTTGGGATAGTAGCGATGCCTGGCCCCTTCATAAGTCAGCTTGATGTACAGCTCCCGGGGCTGCTCGGCCCAGAGTTTGAAAGCATACCAGGGGCTGGGATTGATAGGTGAGTTTTCTGCGGTAATCCAGGCGATGAGGGTATCTTCACGCTGCAACATTCCATTGAGGCGGGCTCCGGGAAACTCATTGCTTACGGATACCCCCAGATCAGTAAAGTGGTAGGTAGTACGATGCTGTAGCTGTACCGGGCGAGGGGTAGTCGGCACCGCCTCTACTTCACCCTGCCCCTGGAACTTCTTCTGAGGTGCGGGCTCCTGGGCAAAAGCAGGGCTGAGGCCCCATAGAAAAGTAAGGCTTAGTAAAAAATGTTTCATGGTATCGTATGTATGTTAGCTCTTTTATGACAGACATAAATACTCAAAATAGCGACTTATGCAAATTCTCCCGCCGACTTACTGATGCTAAAGTTGTAGAAAAGAAGCAGTTACAAAAGATGAGCTCCCCTTTTATCTAAAGCTCAAAAGCTGTATGCTGAAGAGGCCCGGCCGGGCAGTCAGGAGCCAGCCCCTGCCCTAAGGGTAGCAGCCCTCCCCTCTTATTCTCTGGTATAAGCAAAAAAAAGGCCGCCTTCCAGAGTAGGAAGACGACCTGAGTTGTGGATGTGGATTAATTTTAAGTGCGGACGCTGGCTTTATCCAGATGCCTGACAATCTTCTGGTACAGCTCTTTGGGGTTAAATGGCTTGGTTACGAAGTCGTTCATCCCCACTTTATATACCTTTTCCTGTATCTCCAGCATGGCAGAGGCCGTCAGGGCGATGATCGGCAGGTCAGGGTATTTCTCCCGGATTGCCAGCGTGGCATTATAGCCATCCATTACCGGCATCTGTAAGTCCATCAGTACAAGGTCGTAGACATCAGCACTAGTGACCATATCTACCGCCTCTTGTCCGTTGCCGGCATGTTCAAAGTCCAGCTGCCATTTGTTGAGGAACTGTCGGGCAACAATCACATTCATATTGTTGTCTTCTACCAGCAGTACTTTAAAACCTTTCAGGCTTTTGTAGCCTTCTGCCCCTTTGATAAAGACTGACTTATCTTCCAGGTTCTGCTCACTTTTAAGAAAGCTTAGCTTAAAGTGGAAGCGTGAACCCTCTCCGGGCTTACTTTCCAGCTCTATGGCACTGCCCTGTAGCTCCAGCAGCTTTTTGGTGATGGCAAGGCCCAGCCCGGTGCCCCCATAGTTACGGGTAGTATCAGAACTCGCCTGAGAAAAACTATCAAAGATATGGCTCTGCTTATCTTCCGGAATACCAATACCGGTATCCAGCACTTCAAAGTAAAGCTCTACCTCTTTATCGGTCTGGGAGAGCAGCTTCACCTGTGCCTTTACACTACCTTCAGGAGTAAACTTGATGGCATTGCTCACCAGGTTGTTCATGATCTGCGACAAACGGGTAGGGTCGCCTACCAGCGTGCCGGGCACATCTACCGCCTGGCTTACCTCCAGGCTGATACCTTTTTCTTCTGCCTTTACCGATAGTGACTTTTGTATACCAGTCAGTAACTGTTTGATGCTGAAATCTGCTTTTTCAAATTCTATCTTACCTGCTTCTATCTTACTAAAATCCAGGATATCGTTGATAAGTGCCAGTAGGTTTTCTCCTGAGAAGCGCAGCGCCTGTAGGTTTTCTACCTGCTCCGGCTTGGGGTCGTCCTGTAACAGCAGGTGCGAAATACCAATGACCGCATTCAAAGGAGTACGGATCTCATGGCTCATGGTAGAGAGGAACTGTGCCTTGGCCAGCGATGCCTGCTCGGCCTGCTTCTTGGCCTGTATAATCTCCAGCTCTTTTCTTCTTCTTTCTATCGTAGAGCCAACCCAACGCGCAAAGAGGCATACAAACTCACGCTCTTCTTCTGAGAAGTCCTGCGCCCGCGGGGAAATATCCATAAAGTTTACGATGCCGTATACCTTATCCTCCACGCGGATGGGAACACCTATATAGCTTTCCATCTTAATCTCTGCATGAGCGGGATGGTTAGCATATTCGGACTCGCTCAAATGGCGGATGGAGACAATGTCATTTTCACGATAGGCGATGCTACAGTAACCGTGGCTCAGTGGCGAAACCCTGTTTCTGAGGTCAGGCAGCCCAATGGCGGTCCTTACCGAATGCTCTACGAAGCACTGCCCATCTTCTATGCGGCTGATAAGTCCGAGAGGCATACCCAAAAAGGCAGACACTTCTACCAGGGACTTGTCTATCTGCTCTTCAAACTCCAGGTTGCCGCGAGAGGCAATCAGGTTCAGGGCTTTCATGCCCTTCTGAAAGCGTTTCTGCCGCAGCTCTGCCTTTTTAGACTTACTAATATCCTGAAAGATTCCTTTTACCTTGTACGCTTTGCGGCTGCGCGTAAGGGGTTTGCCTACGGTACGCACCCAAAGGCGCTCGTAGCTGTTGCCAATATACATTTCCAGCTCCACATCAAAGCTAACGCCTTCGGCTATAGTTTTGCGCAGGTAGCGCTGAAACAGCTGCTTGGAGCGCTTGGTCAGGAAGTTTAGTCCATGATTAATGCTGGGGCAGAAGTCCTGCGATACGTTGATGAGCTTCTTAAACTGAGGAGACAGGCTAAGCTTACCGCTTTTTACGTCTAGCTCCCAGCTGCCAATACGGGCCAGCTCCTGAGCTTCTTCCAGCTCTTCTTTTACTTTGAGGAGAGCCTCCTCTGTTCTTTTGCGGTCGCTTACATTCTGGCTCACCAGCAATCCACCTTCAATCTCGCCCTCCTCATCACGTAGAGGTACGGTGCGGTGGTTGTAATGCTCTCCCTCATGCAGTATATCGGAGTGCACGTATTCTCCTTTGAGCGTTGCTTCATAGATAGGCTTTAGGTAGGCCAGCATATTACCTTCCAGGGCTTCATGCAGGGTTTTACCTTCAAACCTTTCGGGGCTCAGCCCATGCTTTTGCATGCTGGTACCGTCGGCTACGATATAGCGCAGCTCATTGTCGAAAAGAAAAACATCGGTCTCCGGTATGTTGGCTGCCAGCCTGCGATAGTTGCGCTCGCTGATCTCCAGCTTCTCCTGTGCATGTCGCTGTGCTGTAATATCGCGCGATACGGTCTGGAAGGCGATCACCTGGTTATCCTGTATGATGGGCGTCATCACCGTTTGCAGCCACACATAGTGCCCGTCTTTCCGGCGCAGGCGGTATTCCATCCATTTTTTGCACTTCCCTTTAATGGTATGGTTAAAGTGCGCATCCTCAATGTTCTGTATATCATCAGGATGGCTCATGGTATAGGGGTTGATGCCGATTAGCTCTTCCGGCTCAAAACCCAGTATTGTCCTTACCGAGGGAGAAACGTAGGTGAAGGTAGCATCCGGCTGGTGCATGGCTATCAGATCCTGAGCATGATCGGTAATCAGCTTGTACTTTTCTTTTTCTTTACGCAGAGCTTCTTCTGCCTCACGTATATCTGTAACATCCAGGCTAGTGCCGAACAGCCCAATTTTACGGCCGTCTTCGTCAGCCCAGGGCTTTACGTTTATCTTGATATAGCGGAGCTCCTGATCAGGCGTAAAGAGGCGCAGCTCAAACGTAGCTTTTTCATCCAGGCTACCCGACTCCAGCGTTTCCTTAACCAGCTTTCTGTCTTTAGGGTGCAGCATGGCATAATATTCTTCTACTGAGGGTGAGCCTTCTTCAGGTTTTCTTCCGCACTGACGGTATACCTCCTCGGACCAGCTCAGGCATCTGCTGCCCATCTCCATCGTCCACCAGCCTATGCCGGCAAACTCCTGCGCTTCTTTCAGCTGCGATTCCAGGCAGTGGATTTTGTTATCCTGCATATTGCGAACTGCTTCCAGCTCTTGTTCCAGTTGGCGAACCCTTTCTTTTGTTTCCTGCAATGTATTCATACGAAGCTAACTCTAGTATAAATACAAATTTAGACTTTGTGTGTATGCCGTTCCTTTTAGATTACTAGTAAAATCTAGCGATGTAACATTTGCATATCATAAAACTTAATACTCATTAGCAGGGGGAAGATTACTTATTAATTTGCCTGTGCAATTGACCACTATATTCTTTAGGCTTGCTATAACATAATTGGTAGGTAGCGAGTATTATCCATAAAAAGAACTTGTACGATATAATAGGAGACATACACGGACGCGCAGCCTTATTGCAGCAGATGCTGGAGAAGCTAGCCTACACTAAGCATAGTGGTGTTTATCAGCATACCGAAAGGAAAGCTATCTTTTTAGGAGACTTTATTAACAAAGGTCCTCATACCAAAGAAGTGCTACAGATTGTACGCCCGATGGTGGAGCAGGGATATGCCTATGCGGTAGTGGGAAATCATGAGCTAAACCTCATCGGCTACTTTCAAAAACATGATGAGGGCGAATACATCAGGCCGCACACCGAAAAGAATACGGATCAGCATGTGCCTACTTTCCAGTCTTTTACCGGAGAGCAGCCCCTGCTCCATCACTATATTGACTGGATGAAAACCCTGCCTCTCTATCTGGAAATAGACGGCATCCGTCTGGCTCATGCTTACTGGCATCAGGAGAGCATTGACTTTCTACAACAAAACTATGAAAGGGTAAGTCTGCACGACGCATTATTGCGAAACATGACACCTGGCAGCCCCACTGCCAAGGCCGTAGATGAATTGCTTGTTGGGCTTAAGCTAAAACTGCCAACAGCCGGTGGCGACATTCCTTTTAAAACGAAGTGGTGGCATGTAGGCCTTAGCCATGCATACCAGAGCCTGGCTATACGCCCCGATACTTCATTGGGAAACCCACATATATCATACGGGCGGGAGGAGGTAAATACGTATACCTACCCTAAGGAAGCTCCGCCATTCTTCTTCGGACACTACAACCTACCTGGCAAGCCTCGGCTCTTAGCTGACAACTATAGCTGTCTGGATTATAATCTGGAGGAGCAGCCCCTGCTGGTAGGCTACCGCTGGCAGGGTGAGCAGCGCCTGCAAGAAGCGCACTTACTATACTGCTAAATTATTTTGGCGTGTTTACTCTTCTACTTCTACGATCATCTCTATCTCTACCGCAATATTAGAAGGCAGGGAGCCCATACCTACTGCCGCGCGGGCATGCTTACCTTTTTCACCAAACACCTCTACAATAAAATCGGAGAAGCCATTCATTACTTTTGGCTGATCTGTAAAGTCGCTGGTGCCGTTTACCATACCATGCACCTTTACTATTCTGCTTACCTTGTTCAGGTCACCGATTTCTGCTTTAAGAGCAGAGAGCAAAGTAATACCCGTGTAGCGAGCGGCCTGCTGCCCTTCTTCTATGCTCAGGTCCTGACCCAGTTTACCTGTTATATACTTACCCTCGGGGGTCATGGGGCCATGGCCGGCTAAAAAAACCAGCTTACCCGTTTGTACTGCTCTTACGAAATTTGCTTCGGGCTGGGGCAGTTCATAAAGCTCAACGCCCATATCTTTCAGCTTCTGTTCAATATCTTCAGACTGGCTGAATCCTGCTTCTTTTACCTCAGGAGACTGTGAGGGCTGGCATGCGGCCAATATCAGAAAGGCTAATAAAAAACTGAGTTGATGAATTTTTAGCATAGGAATGAGGTTAGTTTGCATAAATATAGAAAACTTTGTTATAATCGTTACCTATTAAAACTAGAGTATACTGACCCATGGATTTTGTGGCATTGGATTTTGAGACAGCCAACCACCAGCGAGAGAGTGTTTGTGAAATTGGTATTGCTATCGTAGAAGGCGGTAGTGTACAGGAGCAAAAGTCGTGGCTGGTGAAGCCTCGCAACAACTGGTTTAACAGTATGAATACCCGTATCCATGGTATAGATGCGGCAAAAGTGGCTATGGAGCCTGAGTTTGATGAGATATGGCAGCAGGTGGGCCATTATTTTGATGGGGCAAATGTTGTAGCACATAATGCCAGTTTTGATCTTAGCGTGCTGCGTCATGTGCTTAGCCAATACGATATTCCTTTTCCTGATCTTAACTATGCCTGTAGTTTGCAGGTGGCCAGACGGGCCTGGCGAGGCTTTCACTCCTACGGGCTTAGCGCCCTTTCCGAGCGGTTTGGTATTTCTCTAAACCACCACGCTGCCGGCTCTGATGCTGAAGCCAGTGCCCATATTATGCTGAAGGCGTTCTCCGATCATGGCTTATCAAAGTTTGAAGATATTGAGGAGGCTTTTGGCCTGCGGGTAGGAAAGCTTTATGCTCACGGTTATATCCCTTCCGGCCGTATCCGTCCACAAAAAAAGAAAAAGCCCAACTTACAAAGCATGACGCTGGACTTGTCCAAAGTCAGTAAGTCGCACCCCCTCTATGGCAAGTCAGTGGTTTTTACCGGCTCACTCAAAAGTATGTCGAGGGCAGAGGCGCAAAAATGTGTGATAGAAGCCGGTGGACACTCTACCAATTTTGTAGATGACCGTACCAACTACCTGGTGCTGAGCGAACGCATCTTTTTAAATATAGAAAACGGGGTAAGTAATAATAAAGTCAAACAGGCCAGAAGTCTTTCTTCGCAGGGTACTCAGGTCTGCCTTATTTCTGAAAACGAGTTCTTAAATCTGCTGAGCTATGAAGTATCAGGAGAAGCTTAAGCTTTGCTCTGGGTGGCGAGCCCTTACCATACTCGGCGGCCTTGCTCTTATTAGTACGCTACTGATCTATGCCAGCCAGGCCTGGCAGCTTAATCCGGCAAGGAAGCTAGAAGGCTCTGACCTTGAACCAGCTTTGCTGGTGCTTGCTTTTACACTGCTACTGGCTTTTTTATTATTATACCTGGCCCGCTTACATATTCAGATAGATGAACAGGGTATACAGTACCGCTACTCTCCTTTTCATTTTAGAACGCAGCAGCTAAAATGGTCAGAGATACAGCAGGTATATAGCAGAAAATACAGTGCCTGGCGTGAGTTTGGAGGCTGGGGCATACGCTTTAATTTTAAAGGAAACAAAGCCTATAATGTAATGGAAGACAAGGGGCAGGCATGGGAGGTGGTAAAACTAAATGGAAAGAAAATTCTGTTCAGTACCCGTAAGCCTCAGGAAGTCAGCCAGTTTCTTGAACAGCTTTCTGCCAAAGGAGGCCCTCTACCATTGCATAACTGACAGAAAAAAACGTAAGTTTGCAAAAAAAGCTACATTAGCGTATCATGTTGGATAAAAGTACCCGAGCAAAATATACGGTGGTTGTAGGACTGGAAGTACACGCCCAGCTACAGACCAAAAGCAAAATTTTTTCATCAGATGTTAACCAGTACGGAGCCTCTCCAAACACCAATATCAGTGCCATTACGCTTGGGCACCCCGGTACGCTGCCTCGTATTAACAAAGAAGTAATTGAGTACGCCATTCGCATGGGCCTTGCCTGCGGCTCTGAGATTACCCGCTACAACATATTTGACCGTAAAAATTATTTCTACCCAGACCTGCCTAAAGGCTACCAGATTATGCAGGACAAAACTCCTATCTGCATGGGGGGCGGCGTGCATATACGTGTAGAGGACGAAGAAAAAACCATACAGCTTCACCATATACACCTGGAAGAAGATGCCGGCAAGTCTATGCACCTGGACCACGAAACCGAAACACTGGTAGACTTTAACCGTGCAGGTGTACCTTTGATAGAGATTGTGACCAACCCTGACATACGTAGCTCTGAGGAAGCCGCAGCAATGCTTACCGAAATACGCAAGCTGGTACGCTATCTGGATATCTGCGATGGTAATATGGAGGAAGGCTCTATGCGCTGCGACGCCAATGTGTCGGTTATGCTGAACGAGGCTAGCGAGTATGGCAAAAAGGTAGAAGTAAAGAACATGAACTCTATCCGAAATGTGCAGCGTGCTATAGACTATGAGGTGGAGCGTCAGATTATGCTGCTGGAAGAAGGGCAGAGTATCGCTTCGGAAACACGTCTCTTCAATGCTGACAATGGCAAAACATATGGTATGCGTACCAAAGAAGAGCTCAACGACTACCGCTATTTTCCCGAACCGGACCTGAGCCCTTTGGTAGTGTCAGAAGAGTGGCTGGCAAAAATTAAAGCGGGTATGCCTGCCTTGCCACACGAACTCTGGAAAAAATTCGTTGATTTGTATGGTCTGCCAGCTTATGATGCCGAAGTGCTTACCGAGACCAGGGCAATGGCCACTTATTTTGAGGAGGTCTGCCAGCATACTAAGAATTACAAGGCAGCGTCTAACTGGATGATGGGCCCAGTCAAGTCTTACCTCAACGATAGCTCTGTCAGCATAGAGAAGATGCCGCTAAGTCCGAGCCGATTGGCTGCACTTACTGAGCTGGTAGCTGCTGATAAAGTAAGCTTTGCGATAGCTTCACAGAAGGTTTTTCCTCGCATGCTGGAGGAGCAAGATAAAACCCCTGCCCAGTTGGCAGAAGAAATGAACCTGATCCATGAAAGTGGCTCCGATCAGATACAACCCCTGGTAGAAGAGGTTCTGGCTGCATTCCCTCAGAAAGTGGAGCAGTACCGTAAAGGTAAAAAAGGCTTACTGGGCATGTTTATGGGTGAAGTTATGAAAAGAAGTGGTGGTAAGGCCAACCCTAAAGTAGCTAATGAACTACTTCGAAAAGAATTAGATTGATCTAACAGACATTGAATCTAAACAACTTATGAGATTTTTAAAATATTGTAGTATTACAGTCTTAAGTGTATCTCTGTTTTCGGCTTGCTCGACCGGCAAATCATCCGATGAGGCTACTCCTATAGAGAAAAACGGACATGTGCAGATTAAGGGTAGCATCAAGCACCCCTCCGATAAGGGTTTTGTAGTACTGGAGAAAATAGGGCAGGATAATATTGATGTAGTAGATACTTTGATGGTATCTAGCGACAGTACTTTCCGCTACAGCCTGGAAAACAAAACGCCCGGCTTTTATCGCCTCAACTTATACGACAAGCAATACGTCAACCTGATACTGGATAAAGAGGATGTAAGTATAGAAGCGGATGGCAACCGTCCGGATGGGTTTGTTAAGGTTAGTGGTTCTACAGATACCGACTACTTTTACGAAGTCAACGAACTGATGCGTGAATTTCAGCAGAAAGTAAACGAGCTCAATGCAGATTTTATGAAGGCACGTGCCGATGAAGATATGGAAGCTATGGAGTCTGTAGACAGTCGCTACCAAAGCCTGGAGAAAGAGAACGCGGATAAGCTGAAGGCCAAAATTGACGAGATGGGGACTTCTATTGCCGCTTTCTATGCCGTTAACTTTCTGGATGCTGAAAAGCAGTTTGCCTACCTAAGCGAACTGGCAGAAAGATTTAAGAAGAACCTACCAGACTCACGTTATACGCAGCAGTTTGTAGAGCAGGTGGAAGAGCTAAGTAAGCTGGCTATAGGACAACAAGCTCCTGACATTGCACTACCCAACCCTAAAGGTGATACGGTAAAACTCTCTTCGCTAAGAGGTAATTATGTAATGATTGACTTCTGGGCAGCCTGGTGTAAACCCTGCCGTATGGAAAACCCCAATGTTGTGCGTCTCTACAAAAAGTACAAAGATCAAGGCTTTGAGATTTACGGCGTTTCGCTGGACAGAACTAAGCAGGACTGGGTAGAAGCCATTAAAGATGATCAATTAGGATGGACTCACGTGTCTGACTTAAAGTATTTTGACTCAGAAGCTGCCGCCTTATATAATATTAATGCAATCCCGGCTACTATTCTCCTAGACAAAGAGGGTAACATTATTGCTAAAAACCTGAGAGGCAAATCTTTAGAAAAAAAGCTAGAAGAAATCTTCGGTTAGGCAAAAGCATCATATTCTTACATATCAATATCCTGGCCCTTAGGGTCTGGTTTTTTTTGAACAAAAATACCCCTGTATACTTTACATTACGTTATAACTATACTATTATTAATTCCTGAGTATTGATAGCAAAACCCTACGATACCACTAAAACATTACATACACAGCCTTTTCCAAATCTACTTAACATGAGAAATAGACCTTTCTTCGTTTGTATTGGTATGATATTTCTCCCTATTTTTTCACTATGAAAGTACTCATGATTGACGACAACGAGCTGGACTTGCTGATTAGTCGCAAGCTCATATCTAAACAGGTAAGCCAACTTGAGTTTACTGAGTTTACCAGTGCCGCACAGGCACTTACTTATCTGGAAGAGCAGCAGGAAAATGAATTTGATATTATCCTGCTAGACCTGAATATGCCTGAAATGAACGGTTGGGACTTTCTGGAAGAATATCAAAAACTGAGCGTACATAAGTCTAATGTGTATATTCTGACATCATCACTGGATACCAGAGACAAATTGCGCTCCAAAGAGTATGAAGTTGTTAAAGGCTATTTTGACAAGCCTCTGAAAAATAATTATATCGCAGAAATTATAGACTCTCATCAGATTCATTAAGTGTAGGATCATCATCCCACCGTCATAAGTAAAGCTCAGACTCAAATACAATTCCGAAGAAGGCAAACTATAAAATGTTAAGGCTATCAAAATAATTCGGCACCCTTTTTTCTCTATTCATTTTGACTTACCATAATTCTGAAAAACAATTCAGAACATTACTCTCCTCCTTTTACTCCTTTTCTTATTAATTTTTAATGTTCCTGTTTTGTAGGCTAATAGTATTACCCATCTGAAAGCAAAAAGCAGGGGTATTTTTAGTACAGCATTCGCCGCACTTAGCAGCCATACTTTCTTCTCACTTATCTTTTTTCTGTAATAGTTACTACCTGTAAAATCGCGTATCAATCACTATTATTTTCCTATTTTTTCAAAAAGTATAAACAAAAGCCTATCTAAAAATGATCATATTCTCAGAACAACATTTTTTTTAATCTTAGTATTTTTTGAAAGATGAAGATCGGTATAATATCACACTTAAAATATCCCATAAAAGAACCTTTTGCGGGTGGGCTGGAAATGCATACTTATGCACTAGCTAATGGATTGATTCAAAGAGGGCATGATGTAAAGCTTTTTGCTCCTTCTGATTCGGACGTAAGCCTTAATATAGACCCAATGCACCTCAGTGCACTGGACTGTGAGTCGTTCAGAAATCATGAACCTAACCCAGACTACTTCAGTCAGCAGTTTGTGCAGGAACACCATGCGTATATGAACCTTATGCTCAGGCTGGCTAATGAAGATTTTGATGTTATACATAATAACTCACTGAACTATGTGCCTCTTTCTATGGCCCATACCATACGCACCCCTATGATTACCACACTGCACACACCTCCTTTTTCGTGGCTGCAGAGTGCAGTATTATGCGAGCAGATGCACAAAAAAGTAAGATATACCACTGTATCTAAACAAAATGCCACATCATGGGAGCCCTATTTATCAGTAGAGGAGATTATTTACAATGGTATTGATTTAAACAAATGGCGATATAGCCCCAGAGCAGAAGAGGGTTTGGCCGTATGGTTTGGTAGAATTACTCCTGAAAAGGGCACACATCTGGCTATTCATGCTGCCCACGAGGCAGGTATGCGTATTTATCTTGCCGGACCAGTCTTTGATCAGGATTACTACGCAGAGCAGGTAAGCCCTTACCTTAATGATGATGACCGTTACCTCGGCCACCTCTCTCACCAAGAGCTTACTGAGGTAATAGGTATAGGTAGCGTCTTTTTGTGTACACCCTGCTGGGAAGAACCCTACGGATTAGTAGTAGCGGAGTCATTAGCATGTGGTACACCTGTGGCAGCATTTCGCAGAGGGGCTCTGCCGGAAATCTTAAATGAAGATACCGGAAGGCTAGCTACACCTAACAGTATAGACGCACTGGCACAAGCCGCGAAAGAAGCGCAGAGCTTAAGCAGAGAAAATTGCAGACGGCATGCCGAAAACATCTGCTCACTGGATAGAATGGTAGACCAGTATGTATCTCTGTACGATAGCATACTTAACCCCATGGAGATTGTATGTCCGACTGCCGTATAGGTTTTTATGTGCATCATCACGGACAGGGCCATGCCAACCGTACGCGTGAGATTGCTCGTCAACTAGAAGCAGAAGTCTACCTTTTTGGGTCAGATTTATCACTATTTTCTGCTCCACAGGATGAGCGATTTGTAAAGGTACACCTCCCTTCGGATGTAGATGAACGCAAAGCCGTGAAGGAAGACTGGCCTGAAGCTCTACATTATGCTCCTTTAGGTATCAAAGGCATAAGAGAAAGAACGCACTTGCTTACCCGGTATTTTGACCAGTTTAATATTGATTTGCTGGTGGTAGACGTATCTGTAGAGATTGCCATGCTAGCTCGTTTATGTGGTGTACCTACGATTTATATGCGCCAACATGGCTACCGAACAGATGCCGCACATTGTATGGCTTTTGAAAGTGCCAGCTCACTACTGGCACCTTATCCGGCAGACTGGGATGAGCCTGATATGCCGGCCTGGGTAAGGCAAAAAACATTTTATGCAGGTGGCTTCAGCCGCTTTAGTACTCATTCTCTTACGAAGGATGAAGCCCGTACCCAGTTGGAGATGGAAGAAGCAAAACCCTATGCGGTACTGATGAGTGGTTTTGGTGGCTCAGGAGACTGGTATAAAAAACTAAAACAAACTGCAGAAGAAAACAGCGAGTGGCAATGGTGGGTACTAGGACCAGTGCCTGCCAGTGCGTCGGCTCCTTCAAACTTGAAATTCTGGGGTATACAGAACGATCCCTATCCTTTTTTGAGAGGGGCAGATGTAGTCATTGCTGCTGCTGGTAACAACACCGTTATGGAAGTAGCTCAGTTGCAGGCACATTATATCTGTTTGGCAGAAGAACGCCCATTTCAGGAGCAGCACAGTAAAGCCAAAATATTGCAGCAAAAAAATGCTGCTCTGGTGTTGGATGCCTGGCCAGAGGCAGAGCAGTGGCCTTACTATTTAAAGCGAGTTATGGAGACTGATACAGAGGCTCTTGGGCAAATTATAAATGAAGGAGCTGCTCAAAAAGCAGCTCAGCATATTTTGGAGCAAGCACTAAGCCTGAAGGTATAAATAGCTGCTAAAAACCTGCAGGAGCTTCGTGGTAGGCGGCTTTTACTTCTTCATCAGATGGATGGCGGATAATTTCAATGGTGCTACTTTTTTTGTTCCAGCTGATTAGTTTTAGTTCGGCAAAAGCCTGGAGCCAGGCATCCATAGGCCATATGTTCCACTTTTCGTAAAACCTCCGGGCATTAACAATGATGTCTTTAAAGTGCTGAAGTGGCGGACGATATACGGGGTGGTGCTGATGATAAGCTCTGGCCTGCCCCAAAACGAAAGGGATGTCAAGCTTACGAGCCATAAAAGCAAAGTCGGTATCTTCTGCTCCATACCCCTGATATTGTGTATCAAAGCCATTTATCTGTGCAAAGAGATGTTTGCTTATACTAAAATTAAGAGACCAGAAGAGTTCATACGCCTGCTCTATTCTCCATAAACGGGAAATTTTAGGACGTCTGGGATGTGCTACAGCAACCTCTCTAAGCATGCTCATGTTCCATGTACCATGTGTAAAGGCCGGAGGCAGATACATAATTTCTCCCATAACCAAAGCCTCAGTTTGCTGTTGAATGGAGAGGTAATTTGATATCAGATCAGGCGCTGAAATACAATCTACGTCCAAAAATACCAGCAAGTCGTGTGATGCGTGAGCGGCTCCCATATTACGAGCGGCAGCCAGAGGAATCTTAGTAGCTTCTGATTTAATATGGAACTGCTTTAGCGGTATAGAAGTAGGTGGCAGATCATAAAACTCTGATTCATTCATGTATATAATGATTAACTCTGAGGGAAAAACATTTGATTGATTAAGCCCTAAAACGAGGTTATACAAATGCTTTTTTCGGCTATGAACCAGGGTAACTAAACTGATAGATTTCATATAAGATTAAAAAGTGTTACGGAATAATAGATAGGTAATTTAAGCTAAATGTTTTCACTTTCTACAAAAACTACATTAACTGCTCAGGAGCAAGAAAAAGGTCTTAAATGGGTACTTAGGGATGGTGTTGCTTCTCAGGCCATGCTAACTTTAACCGGAGGAGCTTTCTTGGTAGCTTACGCCTTAAAACTGGGCGCATCCAACGCACAGATTGGTTTTCTGGCTGCCATTCCTACGCTCTCAAATATTTTTCAGCTGCTATCTATTCGCCTGGTAGAGCGCTATACCAATCGCCGGAAGACTATTGTATACTCACTTTTGGTAGGTCGCTTCGCTTTTTTTATTATGGCTGTAATCCCATTTTTAAATGTGGGTTATCCGGTGGTTCTGCTTATTACTGCTGCTGCATTACTACAAAGCCTGGCAGCAATATCTGCCGGGTGCTGGTCGTCATGGATGCGCGACCTGATCCCTTCTGACCAGACTGGTACATTTTTTTCAAAGCGCATGCGTGTTTCGCAAGCTGTAGGGGTAGGTCTTAGCCTGCTAATAGCACTGGCACTGGATTATATTAAAGCATTCTACCCCGAGCAGGAAGTTGCTTCTTATGCCCTACTCTTTCTTTTAGGAGGCTTAGTAGGTTATGCGGGTATATTTTTCCTTGCCCAAACTCCTGAACCTCAGGCGAGCATAGCCCACATTCGCTTTAAAGATATGTTAAAACTCCCGTTTCAACACCGTCCGTTCAGAAACCTGATTTGGTACAATGGGTTATGGAATTTCTCTACTAATCTGGCCGCTCCTTTCTTCACCGTATACTTACTTCAAAGGTTAAATTATAGCGTATCTATCGTAATTGTGCTTACTGTTATTAGCCAAATCACTACTATCGTAAGCCTGAGGCTATGGGGCAAATACGCTGACCAGTATAGTTTTAAGGTAATTCTGGGTATTTGCGCACCTCTTTACCTTTTTGGGGTTTTAGGATGGACTTTCACTACTTTACCTCAAAAACATTTGTTTACTTTTCCTCTACTCATTTTGCTTCATTTGCTAATGGGCTTCGCGAGTGGAGGTACCGGACTTGCTGCCAGTGGAATAGGACTTAAACTGGCCCCTAAAGAGCAGTCCGTCGTATACTTATCTGTTATCAGTATGACGAATGCTGTCACTGCGGGTGTAGCTCCTATTATAGGCGGACTACTCGCAGATTTTTTTGTATCTCAGGAACTGTCTCTGGTACTAAGCTGGAAAGGAACTACACGCAATACAGTTATACAGGCGCTTAACTTACAGGCACTGGACTTCTTTTTTGTATTTGCTTTCTTCTTCGGACTGCTGGCGCTCTATCGTTTGGGATTTATTCAGGAAGAAGGAGATGTAGAGGAAAAGGTATTATTGCAGGAAATACGCTATGAATTACAAAAAGAAATGAAAAACTTATCTACCATCACCGGTGCGCGTGCCATGATTAAACTGCCTGCAACTCTGTTTCAGTCTCTTAGCAGCAGATATGCTGAGCACAAAACAAGAAGAGAAAAATCATCTTAAACATTTGCGTTAAAATATTACATCTGTACTTCATGCTTAGGCATTGGTAAAGTAAAATATTGATTTGGTGGCCTATTGGCAGGGATAAAAAAAACTATATCCCATGCATAAGCCAGAGACTACATTAAACGAGAAAGATACTGAAAAGGGCCTGAATTTAGTGCTGCGAGAGGGCATGGCCACACAGAGCATGATTATCCTTACCAGCGGCACATTTCTAATTGCATTTGCATTGGCTCTGGGAGCCACGCCTCTCCAGATAGGAATTATAAGCGCCATACCTCTTTATTCTAATGTACTCCAAATACTATCTATAGAACTGGTATCGCGCTGGAAGAGCCGTAAAAAAGTAGTTGTAATTGGTACTTTTATCGGGCGTAGTGCGTACGCAGGTATTGCTCTTCTTCCTTTTATGCCTGGAGAAGACTATCGCCTGTATGTGATGATGATGGCTTTGGCGGTTCAGCATGGTATGGGAGCTATTTCAAACGGAAGCTGGAGTTCGTGGATGCGCGACTTAATACCTGGCAAAACACGTGGTCGTTTTCTCTCTTACCGCCTTTTTTGTACTCAAATACTGTCTGTGCTTCTAAGTATTGGAGTAGCTATTATGCTGGATTTTATTGAGCAGTACTATCCCGGGCAAGACCTGTATGTATATGCTTCCCTATTTATGATTGGTTCCCTGGCAGGTGTAATGGGCTCCCTTTTACTATACAAAACGCCGGAGCCTATACAGACTGATGCCAAAGAACCTTTGGTTTCATTATTATCTCTGCCGTTTAAACACAAAAATTTCAGAAAACTTATGGCTTACATGGCTTCCTGGAATTTTGCAGTAAACATGGCAGTTCCTTTTCTTACAGTATACCTACTACAGACCCTGGGCCTATCTATGACCTATGTAATAGGGCTGACCACTTTAAGTCAGCTAGGCAACATTATTTTCTTCAGGTTCTGGGGTTATTATTCTGACAGATACAGTAACAAAACGATCTTAAAACTGAGTGCTCCTTTGTATATTCTGGCTTTAGCGGCTACTGTATTCTGTACTCTGCCAAACACACATGCCTTTACTTTACCATTGTTGATTACTTTATACCTTATCGCAGGAATCGCTACAGCAGGTACTGGTTTAGCTTCCAGTAGTATTGGCATGGCACTCGCTCCAAGAAAGCATTCTGTAGCTTATCTTTCGGTGCTTAGCCTTACGAATGCGCTTGCTGCTGGTACTGCACCTATTCTTGCAGGCTTACTTGCTGAATATACAACCCATTGGGACTGGACTTTGACAACAAATTTATCATTAGGCTCTGTTACGGTACTAAGTCTTCGTCACCTGGATTTTCTTTTTGTACTGACTCTGCTTCTTGGTCTACATGCCATGTACAGGCTTAAGCAAATACACGAAGATGGTGACGTAAAAACTATAGTATTGATAAGAGAGATTGTCCTGAAAGTGAGAAGGCTGTATAGCGGAATGATTGGGAAGCCAATTATTATTCGTGTTCCTATGGCTCTATATTATACTCTGGCTTTCAGTAGAAAGAAAAGTAAAAGTAAAATTGGTTAATAAGTAATACTTTTAGGCCACCTATAATATAAAAGGTGGCTTTTTATGCTTTTAAGTCTGCTGAATAGCTCAGCATTCTCTCTGTTCTACCTTGCTAGCAAGCCCTGACACAACAGGTACAAAATTATCTCTACCGCCAATCAAACACTGCTCTTTATTAGATACTCTCATAGGTAGAAGGTTAAATTTACAGTGAGTATTCTGCAAAAAGAACTGTACCCTATTGGTCAACTCTAATTATTTGTACTTCTTCTAACTACAGGGATAATAATACCTTCCATAAAAAAAGGAGCAGCACCTCATGGTACAGCTCCTCCTCAAGTTGATTGCTGAAATATTACTTCTTCACAATCTGAATAGCCTTCTGGAAGTTTACATTGTAGAGCTGGATAATATAGCTTCCGGTATTCATCCTCTGTAGATCTAATTTGACAGCTTTCTGGAAGCTACCTCTTTGAAGTGACCTTCCACTCAGATCCAGAATGGTATATGAGATATCGCCACCGACTCCTTCTACCACTACATTGCAATAGTCTGTAGTGGGGTTTGGATATACATCTACTTTGGTAGTAGTAGATAGCTCTACTTTTACGTAACGAATTAGTGAGTAGCTAATAGCTCCGTCAAAGTCTACCTGCTTCAGGCGGTAGAAATATTCACCATTGCTGCTTACTTCATCTGCATAACTATAAGTACTTAGCTCATCGGTGGTACCTTTTCCTTTTACCTTTCCTACAGCAGTATATTGATAGCCATTGTCAGAGCGCTCAACTTCAAAGTAATCGTTGTTTTTCTCAGAGGCAGTCTCCCATTCTAACATTACAACTTTGGAGTCCCAGTAGGCTTCAAAGCTTACTAAATCTACTGGGAGAGGAGACAGTGGATTATACAAATAGTCTGGGACGAAGCTGTACCTTCCACCATAGCTGGTATCCTGACCTTCTGAGAAATCGTTAAAGAAGTTACCATCTCCGTTCGCATCTTCAGCAGACGTAGGAATACCATCGTCATCATCATCGTCATCTCTGTAATTATACACCCCATCCTTATCAACATCTGGTAGAGAAGCACCGATACCACCTTCGCTAGGATCAAACGCATCCAATATACCATCGCCATCAAGGTCCACATTTCCTTCATTAGGATCCAACAGTAGGTTGCCATTATCATCCCAGGAAGGTGTACCATCAAAGTCACTGTCATGTGCTTCATAAAGGTCCGGCAAACCCGGAGATCCTCCTCCACTGTCATTATCAGAGTCCGTATCTATATAATCAGGGTTATCCGTACCATCAGTATTGATAATCGTTAGCTGAGTCCCTCCATTGTCGGTATCTACTAGATCTGCTAAACCATCACCATCGGTATCGGCAAAATTATCAATTATACCATCACGGTTATTATCAGTACCTCCGGCTTCGACAGTATCTGTAATTCCATCATTATCAGAGTCACGATCGGTAAAGTCGTTCAAGCCATCCCCATCGGTATCAGGGTTTGCAAGAGCAGTTCCCCCGTTGGAAGCATCTACATCATTTGCATAACCATCGCCATCAGTATCATTAGCCAGTACATAAGATATCAGATAAGTACCCTCATTCGTCATATTAGCAGGTAGCGATCCATTATTAGCCTCCACTGCATCGGGTATACCATCATTATCAGAATCAAGATCAAGATGGTTAGCTATACCATCCAGGTCAAAATCAAAATTGTCATTAACGCCATCTCCGTTCAGGTCTTCAAACCCAGCAAAAGAGCTATCTAAATAGTTAGCAATACCATCACCATCGGCATCTGCGGTAGGGTCTATGCCATTTCCTTCCTGCGCATCTGATAAACCATCGTTGTCACTATCGTTATCGTTGATGTCAGCAATCTCATCATTATCAGTATCTAAGATGCAACTTTCAAACACAACTCCATCTATATAGGGCAGTCCTGCATTCCATATAAAAGCGATATATCTTATACCACCGGCAGGTACAGTGTAAGTTCTAACTTCTATGTTTGTTCGTTGTACCAGGCCTGTATAATCAACTGTATTTCCGAAACCAGCACCAGTAAGTGAGCTTTGTACTCTCCAGGCAGAACCCGCCTGGTTAGATGAAACATACATTTCAATAACTCTACCTTCCGGTACATTCTCGCCTAAGTCTAATATTATATACTGGTTAGCTCCATTGGTATAAGCCATAGCAGTAAAGTTGTCAGTAGCCGGGTTATAATTTGGAGCGCCTACTGCAGCATTGGAGCGTGTACCTCCATTGTTTGCAGCCACAGCATCTCCATACCTGTCTATTGCTGTAAAACCAGGACCACATAGCTCGGAACTTGCTTCCAAATAATCGGGAGTACCATTAGCCGGACTTTGGTCTAAGGACTCATCTGCAGTAGGAATACCATCGCCATCATCGTCTACATCGCGAAAATCAGGCTCTCCATTGCTATCCGTGTTTTGAAGCGCTACTCCTCCTTCGAAGTTATTATCAATTCCATCGCCATCACTATCCACATTGCTTAGATTAGCATCTGCTACACCATTCCCGTCTGCATCGTTGCCTTCTATAATATCAGCTATACCATCATTATCTGAATCACTATCAAGATAATCTGGTGTACCATCATTATCATGGTCATAGCCGGTCAACTCCGCGCCACCGTTATCTGGATCAAAAGCATCATCCAGACCATCCAGATCTGTATCATTACCACTTGCTGTTACTCCGCTAGCTCTTCCTTCTATAGCATCAGTAATACCATCATTATCAGCATCACTATCTCTATAGTCAGCATTACCGTCACCATCAGAGTCCAGGTATGTGTCATTGACTCCATTGTTGTTCGTGTCTGTAGCCTGTGCTTCGATAGCATCAGGAATGCCATCGCCATCAGCATCCTGATCAAGTGCATCAGGGAGGCCATCGCCATCAAAATCAGAATTGCTTAAAGGTGTCCCTCCAAAATCTGGATCAAGGTCATTTACAAGTCCGTCTCCATCATGATCATTAGCACGTACATAAGCATAATCGTACTGACCATTTTCAGTCATATTTGGTGGTAAAATTCCATCATTTGCTTCTACGGCATTTGGAATACCATCACCATCAGAGTCCAGATCAAAATGGTTAGGTACTCCATCTCGGTCGGTATCAAAAGTATCGTTTACACCATCACCATTTGCATCTACAAATGCACCATAGGTTGGATGTACAAAATCGGTATCCAGATAATTAGGTGTACCATCATTATCAGCATCCGCACCAGGATTTACGCCATAGCCCTGCTCTATATCCGGTATCCCATCATTGTTGTCATCCTGATCAATATCATTGACTATATTATCACTGTCAGGGTCATCCGTATTGTAGAGATAATCTGGTACTGAACCTCCCCCCTGAGCAAAGTCGTCGTTCAGGCGGCCATTGGCATTGCTGTCTTCATCTTGAGTTAAGATGCCATCGTTGTCATCGTCAATATCACGATAGTCAGGGATAAGGTCAGTATCTGATGATAAAAGCGGAGCCAAAGTTCCTCCATTGTCAGGATCATAATTATCATCTAGACCATCCTGATCAGTATCATTATTAGCCGGATTGATATCTCTCCGACCATCTCTGTTCGCATCTCTTGCTTCAATTCTGTCTAGCACCCCATCACCATCAGAGTCTGTATCGATATAGTCCTGAGTACCATCACCATCATTGTCTACCAGACTGATTGGCGTACCTCCATTATCAGAGTCATATTCATCAAGCCAACCGTCACCATCAGTATCCGTACTACCTGCAGCTACATATCCTGCTGTGGTTTGTGCTTCTACATTATCCGTAATCCCATCGGCATCGGAATCGGCATCTCGATAGTTAGGATACCCGTCTCTATCGGTATCTTTAGCTTTCTTGGTTAGTGAGCCTTCTAACAGCCCTTCGGCAAAGCTATCAGGATCATACTGATCCGCCATACCATCAGTATCTACATCTACAAAGTCATCTACCTGTCCGTCTCCATTTGTATCTGTTCCACCAGCCTCTACCAGGTCAGCAATACCATCGTTATCTGAATCCAGGTCTCTAAAATCATTGACTGCATCATTGTCAGAATTGTTAACGGGTAGTGCTGTACCTCCTTCATCAGGATCCAGTTCTGCGATAATACCATCTCCATCAGCATCAGTAGTCGTTGCTACATAGGCAGCGGAATAACTACCATCGGTATCCATATTTTCTGGCAGAGTGCCTCCATTAGCTTCTACCGCATCTGGTAAGCCATCGTTATCAGTATCTTTATCCAGGTGATCAGGGATTCCATCCAGATCATAATCATAGTTATCATCTATGCCATCTGCGTTTACGTCTGTAAAGCCGGCAAAGTCAGGATCCTGATAGTTAGGAATTTTGTCGCCATCCGCATCTCCAGAAGGATCTGGGTCTACTCCTTCTGTTCCACCAGCTTCTATGATGTCCAGAATACCATTGTTATTGTCATCATTATCAACAAAATCTAGCACCTCATCAAAATCACTATCAATACCACACCATGTAAAGTCACCGAGACCTACTGCCTGATTGTTGTTTCCACCATTTAGACCTGCATCCAGGTTAGCGTATCGGATTACAAGGGAATCTACAGTTTGACCAATGGCAATATGTACATTACCGAAATAATCCTCGTCATTAGTATTGTTTAAGCCCTCAATAAAGTTGTTATCATTTAGACGGTTATACCTCCCCGGCAGAATGTTATTTCCATCTAGTACTATGACATCGGCATCTGAATACACATTGACTGAAAGGTAATCTGTAAATTGGGGAGAGGCTTTATCAATATCTAATAAGTTGAACCTAAAACCCTTAAGCGGTCGGTTAAACTTAACTTTTAATAAGCTGTATTGAGAGGCATTGTCCAAGTTCTGTAAAACCCTTACATAGTTTTCACTATAGATATTATTAGCAGCATCCAGTTCATCTCTATCTACCGTATAGCTCAATACATTACCAGAGGCATCTGAGAATTCAAAAGTGATTGTTACACCATCTATGTTAAATGGACCAGGAGTTGACCCTACAGTATAGTCGTCAAAATCCAGGATAGAGCCATCACCACATGCCTGTATGTATTCAGGAATACCATCACCGTTTGTATCGGTGAGTTCAGCACTGGTAAGTACTCCATCCCCATCATCATCTGTATCTCTAAAATTGTATTCAGAATTAGCATCCAACAGACTTTCAGGAATAGTATTACGACCCAGTACAGTTGGATTATCCGTCAAGTTTCTACCTATGATCACATCAAAACTATCATCTAAACCATCTCCATCAGCATCTGTACCAGAGGGGTTTCGGTTACCACCCGTGTCAGGAGTAAGATCTGCCAAGCCGTTAAAGTCTATGTCATTACCTTCTATCAGATCAGAAACGCCATCACCATCAGAGTCCTGATCTAGATAATCATTCGTACCATCTCCATCTGTATCTACCAGAGCAACCGTGCTGCCACCATTATCAGAGTCGTAAGCATCATCCAGACCATCATTGTCAGTATCATTACCAGTAGGAGCTATGTAAGCGGCCGTGGTAGGGCCTTCAATATTATCAGGTATACCATCACCATCAGAGTCAATGTCTAATGAGTTGGGGTACCCATCGCCATCCATATCAATATTGTCGTTTACGTTGTTGGCATCAGCATCAGTATAGCCAGGAAAGCTAGGGTCACTGTAATCAGGTATACCATCATTATCTGAGTCTCCGGCTGCGTTGTTATCTTCCTGAGTATCTAAAAGACCATCATTGTCACTATCCAGGTCAATTGCATCTCTGATACCATCATCATCAAAGTCTATATCGCACCATTCAAAGTTCCAAAGTCCTACAATCTGATTTGGTGGATTGCCTCCGGCATTACTGCTAAAAGTTACAGAAATCTCATCTACTGGTCCGTTAAAGCAGTAACGAAATGCTTCATTTACAACTTCTGTAGTAGAAAAAGTTACGTTATTAGAATTAAAAGATCCACTAACTGTAATGACATCATTGTTATTGATACCTAGTACATAAAAGCAAAAGTCATTAAGCGCAATATTATTGAAGTCCACCGTAATAGTTGAGGACTCTGTATTATTGGCCAGGTTTTGCTCCCACCTTAGTGAGTTTACTCCATAGATAAACTGATACGTTCCATCTACTTCAAAATCTGCTCCATCAACTCTGTTGTTAGGGTCACTAAGCGTAAATGTAAAATCTACCCCTTCATCAGCGTATGTCTGGTTTCTGGGATCACCTGGATGATCATCCCAATTGAAAGTAGAACGGTTATTACATGCGTTCTGCGCCCAGGCAGATGCAAATACAAATGTTAATATAACTGATAAAACATACTTCATGGTACACTCGCGTTATCATACCGACATGGTCAATGCTAGTACCAATTCATGTTATAGACAATTTATGGGGTATTGGTGCAGGTTTTAGAGCAAGGAAAATGTGTAAGTATATATGTATAATGCTAAATTTTATAGATAACTATACCTAAGCAAATTTATATAATTACATAATTATCATAAATAATACTATTGATAGTAGTCATAACTATCGTTAAACACACATTTAGCTTATAAGTAAGGATAATTTTACGCTTTCTCTAGCCATCTTACTTCACGTATACTTACCTATACAAATACAGTTTAATACAGCGCAAAAAATGAGTTTTATCAGGTAGATTTAGAAGAGTGGGGATGACTTTCTATTCTGAATGCTCTCTAGATATTACATGCTATCGGAGCATTTTTGGAGTTAAATGGTAAAGAAAAGTGTATTGATGAAACAGATTAAAGAAGGCTGATAGTGAAAAAATATTTTTTAGTGCTTTTAGGTAAAATAGATATTTTCTTATTTTTCTACTAATCAATAAAAAAGCCTTGCCAGAAACACTGACAAGGCTTTAGTGAACCCGCTGGGGCTCGAACCCAGGACCCACGCCTTAAAAGGGCGTTGCTCTACCAGCTGAGCTACGGATTCTTTTTTTTGATTTTTTGGGGCGTTTCCCCGTAATTGCGTTGCAAAGGTAAGAGTCATAAAATGAAAATCCAACAGCAGTACAGAAAAAAAATCATAGTTTTTACATTTTTTAGTTTAGCGCTACTAGTAGGAGCTAAAGAAAACTATGCGCAAAAAGCTCAAAACAGCTTGAAAAGTGCCGATTCTTTGTTTGCAAACAAGCAATACACGGAGTCGTATAAAATTTATGAGCACATTTATAAGAATGAAAAAAAGGCTTCTCCTGCTATGCTTCTTAGAATGGCCTTTATTCAAGAGGGCTTAGGGGAGTATAGCCAGGCTCTATATTTTCTTAGTGAATATTATTTATTGACTTCGGATGATACTGTAGTAGAGAAAATCTCTAAACTTTCTGCAGAACATAATCTGCGGGGTTATGAATTTACTGATACAGAGCTTATTCAAAGTTTTTTCAAAAAAAATCAGTATGTATTTATCTATTCGCTACTGTTTATTGCTTTAGTGGGGCTGAGCTATTTTCTCTTTTTTAGAAAGAATCAGTTAGAAAAGCCCTACGGTTTAGGGGTTGCTTATGTGCTAATTTTATCTTTGCTGTTCTATTTAGTTAACTTTCCGCTTACTAACGATCATGCAATTATTACAGAGAATAATACCTTCATTATGTCAGGTCCCTCTGCGGGAGCAGACGTTTTAAACGTGAGTAATAAGGGGCATAGAGTTAAAATTGCTGGTCAGGAAGACATTTGGACTAAAGTAGAGTGGAATGGAGAAATCGCATTTATCAGAGAAGACAACTTGAGAATACTAAGACAATAGTAATTGTTAATAGTTTTTTTAGGATTAACTGTAGTTTTTGAACTTTATTATTTGTAATATTTTTTAATATATACATACTTTATTTATTAAATATCACTGAATGATAGAACCTTTTTCAACTGCCAAGAGAAAAGAGACCGCTGTATTGGTGGCAATAGTGAATCAGGCACAGCCTGACTACAAAGTTGAAGAGTATCTTGACGAGTTAGCATTTCTGGCTGAGACCTCTGGCGCCATTACTAAAAAGAAGTTTACCCAAAAGCTAGATAAGCCTGATGTTACCTTTTTTGTAGGAAAGGGAAAGCTTGAAGAGATTAAAGCTTATGTACAGGCTAATGAGATTGATATGGTCATTTTTGATGATGACCTTTCTCCCTCACAAGTCCGTAACCTTGAAAACAAACTTAAATGTAAAATTCTGGACAGAAGTTTATTAATACTCAATATCTTCTCTATCCGGGCTAAAACCGCACAGGCTAAAACTCAAGTAGAGTTAGCCCAGTACCAATATATTTTACCTCGCTTAACCAAAATGTGGACTCACCTTTCTAAACAAAAAGGGGGAATTGGTATGAGAGGACCCGGTGAGAAAGAGTTGGAAACTGACCGTCGTATAGTACGTGACAAGATTGCGCTCTTTAATAAAAAGCTTGAAAAAATAGATAAGCAAAATGCTACCCGTAGAAAGTCGCGACAGCAGGTAGTTCGTGTAGCTTTGGTAGGATATACCAACGTAGGTAAGTCTACTTTAATGCGTTTGCTTTCTAAGTCTGATGTGTTTGCTGAAAATAAACTTTTTGCTACAGTAGACTCCACAGTTCGTAAGGTGGTTATTAACAGAATACCTTTCTTGCTTACTGATACTGTAGGATTTATAAGAAAACTCCCTCACGCTTTAATAGAGTGTTTTAAGTCTACGCTAGACGAGATCCGAGAAGCCGATGTATTGCTTCATGTAGTTGATGCCTCACACCCTTCTTTTGAAGAACAGATAAATGTAGTTAACAATACGCTCGCTGAAATTGGGGTGAGTGACAAACCTACCTTACTAGTGTTTAATAAGGTAGACAAGTTGATGAAAGAAGAAGACTTACCACAAGCAGAAGATGAGGAAGAGCTGATCTATGTTGATGACTCAGAAACGGATTATCATCCTCCATTGACTTTAGAGCAGTTGGAGGCTACCTATATGGGTAGAGGAGAAAAGGATGCCATCTTTATCTCCGCAGTGGACAAACTCAATATTGATAAGCTAAGGCAAGCTATCTTCGATAAGGTGTCGGATAAATTCTTTACTATTTATCCTAATTACGTTCACAACGATATGGATTATCAATATACGGAATAAGAGATACAGAAAGAGCGTGCAGTAAAGTAATGAGCCACCCCCTATGGGTGGCTTTTTTTAGTAGCTCCCCATATACTTCCTTAGCCCCCACTCCAGACTTACCAGAATTAGCAATACAAAAAATAACCATTTAAGATTAATGATGGGGAGGAATGCTTGGCTGGTATAAATTTTTCCCCTTGCCTCTTGGGTTTGCAACTGTGCGGCTAGCTGACCTAAATTGTTTTGTGTAAAAAACTTCCCACCAGTATTTGAGGATAGTTCTCGCAGCAGTTGATGGTTGGCTGTTAGGTTAAGGTTTTCTATCTGCAAACTACGTACTGTAAACTCTCCTGAACTTTGCATTTGTTCTCCATTAATTTCAGCAGTAGCAGTATATTGATACACCCCTTCAGGCAGATTACTTACCCTATATTGGGTATTACTTTCATTCGTTTGATAGCTGTACTTACGCTCTTCTTCAGTTTCATCCTTTATGCTAAGTGAAATGTTATAGCCATAAACCTCTTCATAAATTTCATTGTAGATTTCTGTCTGGAATACTACTGCCTCGGTGTCTACAAATTCATCTTTTTCAGGATAAACCCTAAAGCGCCTCTTATCTTCTTTTGCAGAGAGAAACTGAGTGAGCTTACTAATAAAGCCATCAAAGGCCTGAGTATTATCATTTTTTGCATACTCCTGCAACCTCCACTGCCACAACCCTTCAGCTAGCATAACTGATGTTTTCTTTCCTTCAATTTCTCCACTAACTAAAAGGGGTTTACTGGTTTCAACTGTGCCTACTTTCTGGTATAGTATAACCTCTGGATTGTTTTTTAGCTCAATTCTCCCAAAGGGGACGGTTAGTGGAAGATACTCTTCAATAATAGCCTGGCTTTCAACATCCAGCTGAAACCCATTGAAGCTGTTATTATAAACCGCACTTACCTCGTCGGTATCATTATTTACACTCGCAACATTTAAAATATTGTTGTTCCGGCTAAGTGTAAACAGATCTGTCTGGCTACCCACAATAAACCAGCGAGCGGATGCCTCTTCCATGTATTTTCGTACTATAGCATTATCTCTGTTTTTGGCAGGTAGTTGATGGAAGATTACTAAATCATATTTTATTTCTGATAACAGAGACTCATTAAGATCTTCTACACTTAATATTGCCGTGCGGAGCTCGTAGTTTTTATTGCTCTCAATAGCCAGGCGAATAGCTTTGATATCGGGATGAGGTGATGAAGCCAGTAACAAGATGTTTTCCTTCCCTTCTATAATTTCTACAAATGCCTGACTTGTATTATTCTGATTCGTAAATTCTCCTTCAAGAGACTGCACTTCTACCTCGTAGCGTTGCATGCCCTCGCTATTGGCTTCCAGTAAAAATTCTATAGTATTAACATCTCTGTTATTAGAGAAGGTTAGTGTTTCGCTGGCCACTACATTCCCTTTGTTTTTAACAGTAATATTGACAGTTTCTCCTTCAAAACCTGTATTGGCGAGTTCTGCTACCAGAGGAAATTTGTTGCCCTGATATGCTATTTTATTGTAAAATAGGTTTCGGATATTAATATCCTGCTTGGGAATGGTATCTCCAAGACCTACGGTATTGAGCCTATAGCTATACGGACGATAAGAGGGGGACACCCCCTCATTATAAATTCCATCTGACAGAAGTACAACAGATGCCAGGTTTCTGCCCTCATAGTCGGTTGCAATATCACCGAGCATACGGCTTAAGTCACTGCTTTCATTATGGAAGCTTACTGAATCCAGGCGCTCAGCTCCACTAAATGAACGGTACTCTAGCTGATAACCATTTTCTTCTAGTTGTTGAGCCGTATTATCTAGAGAGGCTTTGAGAGCCTGTATTGAAGCACTATCCTGTACTGAAGCTATAGAGGCAGAATTATCTATAGCCATTACGATAGTAGGCTTCTCAAGAGTGTTTTTTATTTGTTTGATAAATGGACCAATCAGCAACAAGCACAACAGGCTCACCAACAGAAACCTTAGTCCTGTCAGCAGATAATTAATTTGTTTTCCCCAACTCTGATGTCTAAAGCCTTGGCTTTTTATATAAAGCAATGCTGCATAAATAGCACCTACCAGTAGGCATGGAATAGTAAGCCAGGGAGAGTTTTCAAACAGTAGTTGTACTTGTTGCATAAATATTATCCATTAGGTAAGCATTCCGCCATCTACCTGAAGTACCTGCCCAGTCATATAAGCAGACATATCTGAAGCAAGAAATACGGCACAGTCTGCTACATCTTCCGGACTGCCCCCTCTTTTTAGCGGAATTGCATCTCTCCAGCTCTGCACAGTTTTTTCGTCAAGCTTGGCGGTCATTTCTGTTTCAATAAAACCTGGAGCAATAGCATTGGCACGTATATTTCTTGAACCAAGTTCCAGGGCCACAGATTTTGTAAACCCAATGATACCAGATTTAGATGCGGCATAGTTTGCCTGTCCGGCATTTCCTTTAATACCTACTACAGATGTCATATTAATGATAGAACCACTTTTTTGTTTCATAAAGGTTCTGGTAGCAGCCTTAACGGTATTAAAAACAGACTTCAGGTTAACATTTATTACCTTATCCCACATTTCTTCATTCATACGCATCAGAAGGTTATCCTGAGTAATACCAGCATTGTTCACCAAAATGTCAAGTGAGCCAAAATCAGCAACTACATCGTTAATAAGTTTCTCAGCAGCAGCAAAGTCAGAAGCATCCGAACGGTAACCTTTAGCATCTACTCCTAAAGCTTTCAACTCTTTCTCCAGAGCTTCTCCCTGCTCTACACTAGAAAGATACGTAAAAGCTACATTAGCTCCCTGTTGAGCGTATTTGAGTGCTACCGCTTTACCAATTCCTTTTGAAGCACCGGTAACAAGTGCGTTTTTTCCTGATAACAGTTTCATAGCCATTTTATTATGTAATGCGTTTGTGCAAACTTAACTAATTCTGTGGCTAATCACATTTTATTTGTAGTAGGCAGAGGTTTAGCAACAAAAAAAGCCATCAAAATGATGGCTTCGTATTCATATCACTGTTTGACAGCTACTGATCAAAGTATCTCTTCAAGTAAGTGCATTAGCTCCTCAAGATATCGGCGATCGGTATCGTCAAAATTTTTCATTTTATGACTATTAATATTAAAGATCAGCGCTACCTCTCCTTTATGGAAAGCAGGTAGTGAAATTTCTGATTTATCAAGTTCAGAGCATGGTACATACCCTACAAACTGTTCTACATCATCTACTACAATAGTGCATTCTTTAGCGTAAGCAGTACCACAAACACCCTCGCCTAAGGCAATACGCGATACAGCAGCAGGTCCTTGGAATGGTCCTAATACTAGTTCACCATTTTTCACTTTATAAAAACCTGTCCAGTCAAATTCCATGGTATAATGTACTACTGCTGCTATATTTCCCAGGTTAGCTGTAAGGTCTTCTTCCTTGGAAACAATGTCTCTAATCTGCTGAAACAGCATTTTATACTTTTGCTGTTTAGTTTGATCGGTGGGGGTAGTTACATTTTCTAGTATAACCATCTTTATGTTATTAAAAAGTAAGACATGTAATAAGTAAGATTTTTGAGGCGTGTAATGTTTTGTATTAAAACGAAATTACTTTAACAAAGTAGTTAAAATATATTTTATTTCCAATTTTTTATAAAAAAAGTTAAATACAATAACTATTTAAACAGATTTTGAAAAAGAAGCAATAAACAAGACATCATTTTGCATGTTCTTCATCAAAAAATGCATGATGAAAACTTCATTTTTTGTTCTTTTCCTCTTTTTTATAAGTTCATTTCATGTAAGTATGGCTCAAGACTCATCAATTCTAAAGAAATATGAGTGGAAAAACAGACTTTTATTACTTTTTTCTCCTACTCATAATACAACCTATCAGCAGCAGTTAAAACAATTGAATAAACATAAAGCTGATTTAACGGAGAGAGACCTTATTGTATTTTATATTACAGAAAAGGACATTAAAACATCTGAAAGCACAAATTACACTAATGAAAATAAACAGGCTTTACTAAATTACTATAAAGTAAACACAGATACTTTTTTTGTAATACTCATAGGAAAAGATGGAACACAAAAAATTAAACAAAATAAGCTACTTAGTATTGAGCAGCTATTTGGTACTATAGACGCTATGCCTATGCGTAGAAGAGAAATGAATCGCAAAAGTGAGGGTTAATTTCGTAGATTATTCATTTCTTTTATATCTATTTCCAGTGCGCCAACTCCTAACTCTGCCTGAATTTTTAATGGCACCTTGTTTAGATCATCAGAAATCCATGCTTTTACTGGTTCTTTACCGTTAAAAAAATCGTTTTCTGGTATAATTGGAGCAATTACGACTGTATTAAATGTACCTAGCTTGGTTTTTAGTTCTTCTCTACCCAGGAACTTCACTTCTAGGTTGTAAATTTCATCATCAAAAAAGCCACTTACTTTAATTATATCCCCTTTATCATATTTTTCGTAGTCTAGGGTGCGTAAAAAATAGTACCCTCCTACTATATCAAGTACATTGTTAGGTACTTCAAAGGTTTCTTTTTCTTTCAGCTTTCGGGTCTTTTTGTCAAGACGAAGCACTGTAGCTTTGTCACTAGCATGATCAAAATTGATCATTTCGTTTTTTCTATACTTACCTTCTTCTATATACCGGTAAGCTTTCTGTGGGAGTATTGAAGCCGTATCTACATAGGCGCCCCAATTATCCCGCACTCTTACCATCACATCTACCAAACCAGTAGTAGTACCATAGACATCTATCTTGTAACAAGGTCTGCCATTTACATTGTAATGCCCATCGCTTACTCTCATCACAGCTTCTGCTGCATTGATAAACTTCCAATGCACTCTAAACTTAAGCTCTTCACCAGGTCCAAAGCTTTCATTTTCTATATACCGATAATGATCCTGTCCTGATGAGGTTGTTATTATGAGTATAAAATATGGCAGTATTAATGAAATAAGTCGTTTCATATCAGCTTTACATAATCAATAAACACGCCACCATTCATCTTTACGTAATGTGTTATGTTTAGTGTTTTACAAATATCCCGCCATCTCGTGTGATAAAACTACTTAAGCTCATAGATCTTTAACGCTTTCATTTATTAAAAGCACAATTTGCAGGTATCAATCTTACTTGCCCCCATACGTTCTCTTAAAAATGTTGTTTACTTATATGACGAAAACATCAGATTAAATATTTTAGAAACAGCTGTTAAGCCCAACTTTCTCTTTTGGATATCACTTGCCGTATTTCTTTTTCATTTCACTTAAAAATAGCTTAATATCAGCATTATAATTCTCTTTATAAGCAGTTTCCAGAGAATCTACAGCTGACTGATACCTTACATAGCTTTTAAAAAATGTATTATTGGGCAAAGAATCACGTTTGAGTAAGCTTTTAGAATAGCGATGATATCGCTCTCCCTTAAATGCTAACTCTTCAGCTTCGGATAGAATAGAACGTATCTCTTTTTCTTTTAGTACTTGTTTTTCTTTAGTGGAGGTGGCTTGAGTAAATGAAGCGTAAAGAGTTTCCAGCTGTTTTACTCCTTTTAGCATTTGAGCTACAAATAGCTTTCTATCGTGTCGTATGTTGATATACTCCTGGTAGGGTGTGGCATTTTCGCCATATTTGTGTTTTAAAAAAGCCACGGATCCTTTATCTCCTATAAATGATGCCAGGTTTTCATTAAACTTTAGATCATCTTTTACAAAGATAGTAGCGTGGGTCAGCTCATGAATTATGGTATTGGCAAGTTCTCCCTCACTTCTAAAAAGCAAACCTGACATAATCGGATCATCCAAAATACCTAAGGTACTCCAAGCACTTACAGTACGAATACCTGTATCGTAACCTTCAGCATCCCATTTAGCCTTTTCTGCCAGGGCCTTTTTGTAGTCAAAAAAACCTTTATACGAAAAGCTACCTAAAATAGGAAAGCTCCATTTTTTGTCCTTTAGCGAATAAGGTTCACATGCGGTAACTACCCATAGTACTGGTTTACCTTTTTGATCGTACACGCTCTGGTAGCTATCTGAATCGTTTACACCTAACGAATCAATAGCAAACTCTCTTATTTCTTGAGTAAGTTTTATTTTCTGTTTTAATGAGTCTGCTACTTGTGGGTCACTCATCACTTCTTCTATTGGTCGAGCTCCCCAGATAATTTTTATCTGTCCTTTTGCCTGCCCCCATCCGTAGATGACTAATTTATGCTGCCATACCAACAATACCAGCAGAATGATAGCGAGTCCCCATAGTATTTTTTTTATCATTTAAATGTGATTTTCTCTTCCGTATCTTTGTTGTATTGAGTGACTTAAATCACGGTTTAAGCTTAGCAAGCTAAACATCTATAAATACTTATCATGAGTATTGTTTTTATACTTAAAATAAGTATATTTGCGTTTATAAATACACCTCTGTTGTGTTGCCTTTTAACAAAGTAACTTGTGAAAAGTATCCTAAATATAGTACCTTCATTTAATAACAAAGTAAAGAATATATGAGTGATCAATCGGAAAAACTAAAAGCTTTACAGCTTACTATAGACAAACTAGATAAGACCTACGGAAAAGGTACTGTAATGAAGCTTAGCGATGAGCGCGTAGTTAATGTGCCCTCCATTTCTACAGGTTCATTAGGTTTGGATATAGCTTTGGGTATCGGAGGTATCCCCAGAGGCCGAGTAGTTGAAATATATGGTCCTGAGTCTTCTGGTAAGACTACATTAGCCATGCACTGTATTGCCGAAGCTCAAAAGAAAGGAGGTATAGCTGCTATTGTAGATGCAGAGCATGCGTTTGACAAAAGTTATGCTGAAAAGTTAGGTATTGATACTGAAAACTTATTAATATCTCAACCAGATAATGGAGAGCAGGCTTTAGAAATTGCAGAACACCTTATCCGTTCAGGAGCTATAGATATTATAGTTATTGACTCTGTGGCTGCCCTTGTACCTCGTGGTGAACTTGAAGGCGACATGGGTGATAGTAAAATGGGTTTACAGGCTCGTTTGATGTCACAAGCTTTACGTAAGCTTACTGGGGCTATTAACAAAACCAAATGTGCATGTATCTTTATCAACCAGTTGCGTGAGAAGATAGGTGTTATGTTTGGAAACCCTGAGACTACAACTGGTGGTAATGCTCTCAAGTTCTATGCTTCTGTGCGTTTAGATATCAGAAGAATAGGACAGATTAAAGAAGGAGCGGATAACGTGATGGGTAACCGTACGAGAGTGAAAGTAGTTAAGAACAAAGTTGCTCCTCCGTTCAAAGTCGTAGAATTTGATATTATGTATGGCGAAGGAATATCCAAAGTAGGAGAAATTCTTGACCTGGGAGTAGAAATGGATATTGTGAAAAAATCTGGATCCTGGTTCTCCTACGGCACGGAAAAGCTAGGTCAAGGTAGAGATGCCGTTAAAAATATCTTACTGGATAACCCTGAGCTTATGGGTGAAATCGAAGGAAAAATCAGAACGACCATTAGTGGCTTGGGTCTGGACGAAGCAGAAGAAGAAAACAAAAGTGAAGCTGAACTAAGTTCAGAAGATAAAGAATAACATTCTGCTACTATTCTCATTCATGAACCGTTGCTATCTTTAGTAACGGTTTTTTTTATAACTTTTGCACCAAGTTTATGGGAACTTCATGCTTTCCTTCAAACTGAATAAACTTCACACTCAGGCCATATTTCAAATACAACAATCTTAATTTTTCTATATCTCCAGGTTTAATATAAGGGTCTTTATCTCCATAAAGATAATAGCAATCCTTACCGTCAAATATATGCCTTGCTTTTGCTAGCTCAATATCTTCGGGGAAAGAACCAGCACACATAATTAGCTTATCAAATTGTATTTCTGATTTTACTACCCACCTTATTAGCGTAGATACGCCTTGAGAAAACCCCAACATACTAATCTTTTTGCTACCATTTTTATCTTCCTTACCAATACTTTGATAAATGCTATTTAAGTAAGATATATAATTGTCTATTGCAACAGCTCGATTTGCAGTAGTCATCCAGGAAGTTCCTACCCTTCCGCCTGTCCCTTTCAGATAGAAATATGATAAAGCCTGCGGAGCAATTATAAAGGAGTCAGAATGAAGAAATTCAAATTTCTTTATAAAATAAGAAGCTAACTGTCCATACCCATGAAATACAAACCAAAGTTTGTCAGATGCAGAATTCCCTAAACTATATACGGAGGCATGGAAAGTAAACGCTACTTGATCTTGTCGTATGTCCATAAAAAAAGCCTCTGTAAAGAGGCTAATATAGTAAATCTTTGTGGGGAAGTTTAGCGTTTAAAACCGAGTACTGCACCTCCACAGTGATTTTGAGAACCTTCAAATGTAAAGGTTATATAGTAGATACCAGTAGCATTACAGGGGTAGATTATTCCTTTGTTAAAGTTACCATTAGCATAACTAGTACCTACTTGCTTACGATTAGAGTCGTACAAATTTAGAATGATACCATCAGTACCTTCGCCTTCTGCACAAATACTAATGAAGTATTGAGTACCTTTAGCAAACACATAAGAATACTCTATCTTGTCTTTGGCACCACCTTCGCCATTAATTTCGTAGCTTTTAACAAAGTTAAAGCCATCTGCTAGTTGAGGAATACAAGCTTCAGTATGTTTTGCCGGATCACACTGTGCCTGTACATCTAAATTCAACATGAGTATCAACGAAACTATGCCAAACAGGGATATTAAAGTTTTCATGTAACTCATTAATGTTTTTAATTAATAATATAATCTCTGATTTGAGCAGTAGTTGCCGCAATCTTCTTCACGTCCTCATCCGTGATATTGATAGAGCTAGTACTTTTGTTAGTAATAGTCACTATCCCATTCACTTCTTCCAGAGTTGATTCAGCATAAGTCTGAGTAATCTGAATGTTTTCAAACTGAGACTGAAGAGTAGCCATCTGCTTTGTGAGATCACCTATATTAGGGTCTGAGTCACTATAAAAAGATAGTAACAGCATGATACTTTCTAGAATTATTTTCTGCTCTCCAATTCTTTCCACCAGTTCCTGGTTATCAGGGTTTTTTTGAGAAACCTGGCAGATAATATGCAGGGCTTCTATCCAACCACCCGTCAATAACAACACACTCAAATTAGATCGCTGTTGCTGCTGCAAATAAGAGTTTATACTGTTGAAGTTTTTTGTGGTAATAAGCAAAAGTGAGTCCAGATTTCTGCTGTTTGTAGCTAATCTTTTAATAGTTCCAAAATTAAAGAACTGTCCAATGCTTAGCCCGTCCGATAAATCGCGGATAGCATTTAGATAAAAGATAGCATCTTGGTTTTGCTCATAAATGTTTGTATAGCCTAGATCTGTACCGTACACACCTAAGTTTAGAGCTTTTTTAAAGTTACTGTTGTACGAAGAGATTTTGTCTGTTTCGTTCAAAAACTCTTTGTTGTAGTTCGTACCAGATTCTTTTAGCAAAACAGAAATCTCCAGAGGAGAAGGTATTTGCTGAAGTATACTCTCCAGCACATCATCGGAAATAACAGAGCTATTACTAGAAGCGGTATTAAGGCTATCCAGAAATGCCTGCTCGTTCAGATTGGAACCAGAATCGCAAGACCAAAGTGAAAACGAGAATATTCCTAAGGACAATAGCAGCAGTCTTTTCATGAATATCTTCAAAGTTTTTAGATGGACAAATGTAGTTTAAGGGCCAATACAGCCAAACCCAAATTATTGTGATTTATTACGTATGAATTGTTTCCAATTCAAAACAGATTATTTATTCAAGCCTGGCAATTTAAGGTTACTCATGCGTTGCATAAGCTTAGCGAACAACTCGTAATACAATGCTACATAAAGCAGCACAGTCATAAGCCAGATTACAGTTATATTGAAGTAAAAAGTATCAAATAACTTACCTGCAAACTGTTTTTTAGGAGCAAAGAAATGTGTTCTATAATTGAAAAAACCAGCTGAGGTTAAAGGCTCATTAAACACAGGGTCAATACGTTGTAGTAGCTTCCCTTCATATTCAATGATACGGTCAGAGACATTAATATTCCTTACTAGATCAGCCAAGCTTTCATTATAGTATTGATTCTTATACTCGTTAAGATTATAATCTAGTCCAGGCTGGTTTTCAAAGTAATAAACTAGTTTTTCCTGATTTTCTACCGCTTTATTGAAAATCTGCCTGTAGTGTTTCTTCATGCCTTCCAAATAAGCTAATAGTTTAGCAGAAGTTGCTTCATCAAATTTGGCAGGATTAGCTAGCTCCTGGAAGTTTATTTCCTCTAAACCTTCCTGAAACGGCTCTTTACTAATCTCCGTTAAAACAATAGCAAGATCTTTAGAAACCAAGTTCTGAACAGAGTCACTATCACTCTTAATGTTATCTATCACATATTGCAGTTTACTCTCCAAGGAAGGAATCATATAGGCAGATTTAAAATCAGCCTGACGCTCCTGCTTTTCAAGCTCGTAATATGGTCTTTCAAAAGCGTTTTCTTTGAACTGGTAAACTGCCATAGCCTCATACGCCCAACGAGAAGCCATCATATCAGCCACAATTGGCACTTCTCCTTTAGAACTGATAAAGCTATTTAACTTATCAAAATTAAACAGCAAACCGCATAAAATCAGCTGAGGTATTAATAGTAGAGGTATCAGAATATAAACTGTAACTGCTGAGTTAAATGTAGCCGATACGTTGAGCCCAAGAATACAGGCGAAACAAGATACTGAAAATAATACCAGCCAAAAACTTAGTGTCATCCCTTCAATCTCTAGCACTAAATTACCAATAAGCACAAAGGTGAGCGTCTGTATCGCGGAAAGCACAAAAAGAATAACCACTTTTGATGACAGGTAGCTATTCCAACTTAGGTTAAGGAATGACTCACGTTTTAAGATTTTCCTGTCGCGTATAATTTCTTCTGCACTTACTGTAAGCCCCATAAAGAGCGCAACAACGATAGACATTAGTAAGTAGGCAGGAATGTTTTCGTTGAAACGAAATGAGTAGTCTAAACTTCCAGCATCTTTATACTTAATAATCAAGGATAAGAATATAGCAAGTACTGGAGCTTCCAAGAAATTAATAAGCATATACTGCTTATTACTTATTTTTGAAAGTGTATCCCTCACAGTAAAGATTACTGTCTGTTTTATTCTGGAAGGAATACTTAAAGATTTCGGAGGGGCTTCTTTCTCTTCTTTAACACTTTCTATATCAAAGTTTTCCTGATACATTTCGTACCACTGAGGAGGTGAAACTTTTCGTTTGTTAGTAAACTGCCCGTATTCATCTACTACTTTAGCCTCAATAATATTAAATACCTGCTCAGGGTTTACATTACCACATTCGTGACACTGCCCACGTTCGGCATCTACCTGGTTTGAGGACTTTTTAAAATAAGTAACCGCCTCCACAGGATTACCATAAAAGATAGGATAACCACCAGTATCAAGTATATACATCTTATCAAACATCTTATAGATATCTGAAGATGGCTGGTGGATTACCACAAATATTAATTTGCCTTTTAAGGTAAGTTCTTTGAGTAAGTCAATTACGTTTTCAGAGTCGCGAGATGACAAACCAGAAGTAGGCTCATCAACGAACATAACAGCAGGTTCACGAATGAGTTCCAGAGCAATATTTAGCCTTTTGCGCTGACCACCACTGATAGTTTTGTCTAAAACACTACCAACCTTTAAGTCTTTGCGGTGCTCCAGCCCTAAACTTTCCAGTGTTGACAGTACCAGCTTCTGAATTTCTTCTTCTGATTTGTCGTCAAAGCAAAGTTTAGCATTGTAATACAGGTTCTCATACACTGTCAACTCCTCTATCAGGAGATCATCCTGGGAGACATAGCCTATTACTCCTTGGATATGTTCTTTTTGTAGATGGATATTGAACCCATTGATAGTGACAGCTCCCGATGAAGGGGTTTCTATTCCTGCCAAAACATTAAGCAAAGTGGTTTTACCAGCACCACTTGCCCCCATTATTCCAATTAACTTACCCGGCCCCTCTGCAATGTTGATATCACGTAAGCCAATGGCATTGTTAGGAAAACGAAACTCTAATTCCTTTGCGTTAAAAGAGATTTTGGTAGTTGACACTTCCGATATAAAGTGTCTTATCAGGTCGCTATAATATAAAGCAGTACCAGTTGGTGTTTTTATCGTACTTCCATTAGAAAATAAGTACGACTGTCCAGACTTCATGATGAAGCCATTCAAAACTACATCGTCTTGTCCGATATACTTGGTAAAATACAGATCTACACTCTTTACTTTAAGAAAGATAATTTCACCCCTAATATCCGCATGAATATGTTTAGCGACTGAAGTTTCATCAACGACTGTACTGGCTACTAAGATATCTTCAAACTTATTACGGCTTTCTGGCAAATTAAGAGCAAAGCCTTCAATTAGCTTAAACTCATCTTTAACAATATTAAAAGCCCGCGATACGGTATCAATAATATCCATACGCTGCTCTGTGAAGTTACCATCAGAGCCAACAAGTTCCAGTAGTTTTACAAGAACTACAACTTTTTGCTTTTGAGTAAGAGTTTTGTTAATCTTCTTACAAATTGCAAGTGTCTTAACAGAATCTTTTACTGAAGTTAGCTTCTTCTTTTTTACCTGAACTTCGCCTTCTGCTTCCTCTTCTTTTCCATATTCTGCAAACTTATCATACAACTCTACATATTCTTTGATAGAGTCATGATCCAGTTCTTGCTTAAAGAAGTTGATGACGAAGTCACGTTCACGGTCTGTAACTCCTCCATCCTGCTTGGTAATAATAGCAAAAAGCTGCGTTAACGCTTTTAGTATTTCCTCGCTCATGTGATTCTACTGGGTCTGATATAGATGTACTTTTTTTGTGGTGCTTTCCAGAGGAAAACCATAAAGAGAATGGAGATAGCAAACATTCTTTGAATATTTGCTATATCTTAATACTACACAATTCTTGCTAGGCAGAAAGCAAAATCAGTAAGTACTAAACTCAAAAGATACTTCCACAAGCTCGGAAAACTCTTGTCCAGCTTCTTCCATATCTTCATCGTCTTCGTGGAAGTACCAATGAATTTTAGCTCCGCTTATATCTTCTAATTTGGATAATACATCCAGAATTAGTTTAGAAGAGGCGGTATTGAAATACTCAAGCTTGAACACAAACTCACTGCTTGGGTTAGGCTCAGACGCATATGCCTCCAGCCAATCAAGAACAGGCTGATAAAATTCTGCTGAATCTTCTGGCAGTGAACGGCCTGAAATTTCAAAAATACCGTTCGCTTTGTCTAATATAATTTTTGGGGTATCTTCTGTTCCTTCTAAATTTAAAATTTCCATTTCTGATTGTTTTATTTGGATTAAAACATTTGATATTTAAGAAAATTATTCTCTACCAATAGTAGTTCTCAATGCAAAGAAAGAGCGCTCTTCGTCAACGGGAATAAAGTCATACTCCAGCTTTCTGCCTGACTTTCTAGCCATATCTACGAACCCAAGCCCTGCACCACCTTTGTCTGAAATAGTGGTACTTTTGATAATCTCCTTATAAAGCTGCTTTAACCCATCTTTATCAAGCTCGTTAACCTGGTCTAGCTTACACCTTAGCTTTTCTACATCATTGTTGTAAAGTGGATTTCCAGAAGCAATAATGTACTCCTCATCCTTCTTTCCAATCATGAAGACAGCATCGTAACTGACACTTTCGTCAACTTTGTAGCCTTCTCCATGCTTTACAATATTCTGCAAGCACTCAACCATAACATTAAATACTTTTCTTTTGATAGAAGACTCTTCACCCATTGAATCCATATTACGCTCAGCCATGGCCAATACAGATTTAGTAATTTCTTGAGTAAACTCTCCTTCATACACTAAAATCAGATTCTGCTCTCGCATCGATTTGTGTAAGTCATACACATATTTCATGACTCTGTGATTTTGGTTACTTTCAACTAATTTATTAAAACTTAATACCGATCATTAATACATCATCTGTCTGTTTCTCTTCGCCTTTCCAGTCTGTCCAGGCTGTTGCCAGGGCCTCTCCCACTTCGTCCATAGAACGTTCATGATTTTCTGCTATAAGAGCTCTGGTACGTTTAGGGCCAAACTTTCGGTTATCAGGCCCGCCAAACTGATCTGGGAAGCCATCTGAACAGAAATAGATAGAGTCTCCTTTGCTCATTTTAAGCGTATGTGTAGTAAAGTTTGTTTGGTTCTTAAAAATACCACCACCAATAGGGAATTTATCACCTTTAATCTCATTCATCTCTCCCTCCTTCATATGGTAAAGTGGACGGTGCGCTCCTGCATACTGAACTTCATTTTTGTTGATCCGGCAGATTGAGATATCCATTCCATCCTTAGACTTAGATTCGTCACTATCTTGGCGAAGTGTCTGAGTTACACCTTCGTCTAACTGGTCTAGAATCATGCCCGGGTCAGTAATTTTTCTACTTCTTACAATATCATTCAATAGGAAATAACCGATTAACGATATTAAAGCTCCTGGTACTCCATGACCTGTACAGTCTACCGCAGCGATAAAGACATCTTCCCCTCTCTGTAGGAACCAAGGAAAGTCTCCACTTACAACATCACGAGCCTTGTAGAAAATAAAGGAGTCTGGAAATACACTTCTTATGATTTTATTATCCGGTAGTATAGCGCCCTGGATTCTTTGAGCATAGTTTATACTATCGTTGATCTTTTTATTCTTATTCTGAATTTCCAGCTCAATCAGTTTACGCTCAGTAATATCGTGTGAGACCACAAGTACTGACTCCAAGGCGTTTTCTTCATCAAATTCAGGAATCGCATTGACGTGCATAATGTGCTCACCATCTTCGGCAGGAAAATCAATCTCTTTAGCTACCTTATCCTGAGTTTCTTTTACATCACTCAATATTTGTAGCCACTGCTCTACTACCGTAGTATTCAGGTCTGCATCTATAACATTTTTATGCAAGAAATGATCTGGCTTTTTGCCAGTATAGCTTTCAATAGTAGGATTAATATAGAAGAATGTACCTTCCTGGTCAAAACGAGTAATTAAGTCAGGAGAGTTCTCTGAAAGAGCTTGCATTTTACTTCGCATACGCTCTTCCTGTTCTGCTCTTTTTCTTTCCGTAATATCACGAGAGTTAAGTACTATACCTTCTACAGCAGGGTCATCAAGAAGGTTGTTTCCGGTAGTTTCTACCCATACTTCATTTCCATCTTTGGTCTGGTAGATATACTGTACTGTAACTGACTCTTTAGGATTGTCTAGAAGTGTCTGGAACATTTGCTTAAACACTTCCTCTCCATCACCTTTAATATATTGAGCATCACTTTGCCCAATCATATCCTGTTGAGTATAGCCAAATATTCTCTTTACTGAAGGGCTTATGTAGCGTATGCTTCCGTCTTCCTCATAGATTGTAATAACTTCAGATGCATTTTCAAGAAGTGAAGCCATACGTTTCTGGGTACGTTCCACCTCATCAATTTGCTCTTCTAATTGCTGGTTGGTGCGCTGCAATTCTTCCTGAGTTGCTTGCATTTCTTCAGCATTTTGTCTCAGTACTTCCTGTTGTTCCTGTAGCTCATTACTCATCTTCTGAGACTCACTCAATAAGCGACGTGTCTTTTCGTTAACTTTAATGTTAAACACCGTACGAGCGATAATCAGACTAATCTCTTCTACAAACTTAACATCACGTGCACTAAACTTCTCAAAGCCAGCAAATTCTAAAACTCCGTACACTTGTTCGTTGGCGATAAGCGGAACTATCAATAATGCCTCAGGACGCTGGTCTCCTAAAAGACCAGAGGTAACTGTAACATAGTCATATGGAATTTCTGTTCTAAGAATAGTATCCTGCTCTATGGCTGACTGACCTACTAAGCCTTCTGCAAACTTAAACTGACCTTTAAGGTGTTTTTTCTTATTGTAGGCATAGCTAGCCTTCATTTCAATAAAGGTGTTGTCTTTATCTTCATCATTGACAACATAGAAAGCACCCTGCACTGCGTTAATCTTGTCAGTAACGTATGCTACTACCGCGTCTCCTAACTCATTCAGATTGTTGTGAGAACGAAGTATATCTCCTATCTCAGCTACACCTGTTACAATCCAGTTTCTTTCTTTGTCTCTTCTTTCTGACTCCTGAATGCTGTTACGCATATTGATCAGAGCATTGCCAAGTGTATCCTCTTCACTAAGTGGCTGAAACTCTGTATCAAAATCTCCTTCCCCTATCTCATGGGCAAATTCTGCAGTACGGCGCAAAGATTTTGTAAACTGTCCGGTAATTTCAGCCATCTGACCAATCTCATCTTCACTTTGTTTAGCCACACTCTCAGGCAGTATACCCTGATTCATTAAAGTGAATGTATCCTTTAGTGATAGAAGAGGCTCTATAAGTCGGCGCGAGAAGAGGGCACTAATCAGGAGTGCTATCAACACAACAACTACCCCTGCAATAAAGAACTTGATAATGATTGCTCTGAGATCTCCATTTACCTCGCTCACATCTACTTTACTTACAATTCCCCACTCTACAGTAGGAATATAATCCCAGGCAGCTAAAACTTCCTGAGCTCTGTAATCTGTATCAATTGTAGCGCCTGCAGTCTGTTGTACAGCTCTCTGTACCGCCTGCTGCTTAGTATCATTAAATGAAATACTTTTTGATAAGGAAGAAGTACCTATGTGCCTTGAAGGGCTTAAGAATATAGCTTTGTCTTTATAGAGCCTGCTTAGTAATATTTCGCCACTACTACCTAAGCCTGTAGTATCGTTTACCAAGGCAAAAATAGGCTCTGCCTTGATTTCGGACATTACAATTCCACTTTTGTCTTCAAGTGGAGTACCCATTAGAAGGTAGTATTTATCATTCTTCTTGTAGATATGGCTAAAGTGTATACCTGATAGTGACTCAGTCAGTACATTTCCATCAGGATCCATAAAGTGCTCTCCTGTTTGCTGACTAGGGTTATCATCTGTACTATGCAATATTTTGCCCTGTGGACTAAGAAGGTAAATATTTTGTAAGTTTTGATTGCTGTTGAGTAAGCTGTTAATCTCGCTAGCTACAAGCTCATACACTGCTGCACTATCTTCGCTACTCTCAAAACTGTTCATATTCGCTACTACCTGCGCAACAGATAGTTTCTGTACCAGTTTACCGGCATCAGATTTTTGCTGGCTAAAAAATGTCTCAACCTGATCTTTTTTAAGACGGGTAATCACGCCCAGTCTTTTAAGATACTGGTCCTGTAAGTTGCCATTTACCAGGTTGTAAGCAGTAAAACTGATAGCTACTACAGTGACCAGCACCACTGTGAGTACTAATGTAGTTACCTTGCTGCTTATGTTTATTTTTTTAAACATATTTCAATCTATGACTTAGATGATAAAATTGACTTAAGCTAAATGAGCAGTAATTAAGCTACTGCAAATTGCGAGTTATATGACTTTTTTTTAGCGCTTAGCTTTTTCTAAACTTACATTGTCATCATTTACTAGTTTTAGTGCCAGTTTGTCAAAAGCATGCTGAAGAGCAGACTCATGATGACGGCTGAATGCGTGAAAAGAAGCAATTTCTACTACGCCTACTACCTTATCCGCTTCTTTAAGAGGGATAATAAGCAGATGTCTGGGGGATGCGCTTCCCAAACCTGAAAGTATCTTGATGTAACCTTCTGGAATTGCATCGATATTTACCAGCTTTCCTTCCTTAGCTACCTGTCCAGCAAGGCCTTCACCATAGCGGAACGATTTCTTTTCTCCTTCTGGAACATGGTAAGCGTAAGACGCAAAAAGATCTATAAAGTGAGCATCTTCTTCCTCTCGAGTTATATAAGCAGCAGCCTGACTAGCCTCTACTTCATTGCATATCAAAGAAAGGACTTTATTGAATACAACTGACTTATCCTCTTCTTCACTCATAACTTCCTCAATAGCATTGCTATCAATTTGTATTTTACCTTCTGCATGCTGTATCTCTTCTGCAGACTGTGCTTCCGATTTAGCTTCAGACTTCTTGCTGGTAGCTAAAGCAGCAGATTGATGTGAGCGTGAGTTTATACTGTTAAAAGTAATCGCTGCCAAACCTACCAAGGCGGTAGCGCCACAAATGATATATAACTTGAATAGGGTGGGCTGTAACTGGCCTATCACATTTAAATCTACTACTGTTGCAGCGTGCATCATCTGACTGGGTAGTTCGTATAAACTATAGGCTGAGTAAGCTACTCCTATAAAAAATAAGATAGTGAAGGTAAAGCCTAGCTTCTTTGTAATAGCTTGCATAACTCTATTTATATTGTTTGTTTAACTCGATAAGAAAATTCAAAATCTGATCTATTTTTAATACATGATCTATTTCAGTAAGCTCAAGTGCGGCTTTCGGCATGGTATCTATCATGCACTCTTCTGGATCTTGCACAATTGTCATCCCTCCTCTTTGCTTTATCTTCATCATGCCAATAGCACCATCTTTATTTGCCCCCGAGAGTAATATACCTACCAGCTTCTGCTTGTACACATAAGCGGCTGTTTCCAGGGTGATATCTATAGCAGGGCGGGAATTATTGAACATCTCTTCAGTAGAGAGAGAAAACCTGTTACCAAGCTCCACAGAAAGGTGGTAGTTAGATGGAGCCAGATAGACACCTCCTTTTTTTATGCTTTCTTTGTCAATAGGTTCTGTAACTTCCTTTATACTCTTGATAGACAAAGCTTCTACAAACCCATTACGAACATGCTTGAGCCGATGTAAGCACATAATAATAGGAAGCTCAAAGTCTTCGGGCAGGCATGATAACAGCTTGGTGACGCCCTGAAAACTTCCGGCCGACCCTCCGATAACAACAGCTTTATAAATGTTACTTAAGTTGTATTGGCTCATGTTATTTTCTTCCCTTATCCAGACCTTATTCCTTAATCTTCTTGTAAATCTTTTCTTCGTTATTGGCTACAATAAAGCGGTTTGCTATCTCACACCAGATAAGAGACTCTTTAGAGCCTATAGCCAGGTAGCCATACTTAAATAAGCTTTCGTGTAGCTTTTTAAGCACATTGTTTTGAAGATTTTGGTTGAAATAGATCATGACATTCCGACACAATATCAGATCAAATTTATTGAAGGGGTTTCCTCTTACCAGGTCAAAATTACGGAAAGAGACTTTCTCTATCAGAGATTTATCAAATGCTGCGATTCCATTCTTTTCCTCATAATAGCTTTTTACTGACTCGGTACCTTGAAAGCGGATATAATTTTTCTCGTTTAGTTCCATATTTTTCAGTGAGTACTCTGCTCGCATGGCCCTATCCAGAATTGGCTTATCTATATCTGTAGCTATGATATTTACTTTGTCCAGTATTCCCATTTCCTTAAGAAGGATAGTCATTGAAATTACTTCTTCTCCAGATGAACACCCTGCATGCCAGATACTGAAACTATCATGGTTAAGTAAAATATTAGGAATGATATGATCACGTATTTCTCTCCAGAACGAAGGATCACGGAACATCTCAGTTACGTTGACAGTAATTTCTGCCAGAAAGGTCTCAAAGAACTGGGAGTCAGTCTCAATTTTCTTGATTAACTGATCCGCACTGGTAAATTTGTAAAGCTCCAGTATACGTTGCATCCTCCTTTTAAAAGAAGACATGGCATAGTCGGTAAAATCGTAGCCATAACGGCTTTTTACTACTTCTGTGATTCGTCTTATATCGGCAATCTCTATTTCCTGCATCTTGCTGTTAAATGTTCTGTTATCTCCTATACTGGACATCATGCTCTTTCTATCGTAAGCTCTTATACTGAATAAATTGAAACAAATACCGACTCAGCGGCAGGCGCTTTTGGTATCATAGCATTGCAAAATAAGCCAAAAACCTATAAGGCTGATATTGCTAAGGCTCAGCTAGTGAGATGAGTATGTAATGTTGATAACAGCAAGCCGAGGATTGGGTAAGAAATTATAGTACGGCCAAAATTCTTTACAAGAAAAGCTTTGCTGGCTTCCAGGAAAAGCAAAAGAGAGAATTGAAAAAATAAGGATTGAAGTTGCCAAATAATCAACATAAAAGGCAACTTCTCACCACATGCTTATCTAATACTACTGGTAGGCTCCTATGATAACATCTACCATATTTTCTTCTGTAAGATACTTCTGAGCGGTTTCTTGCAGAGTTTTGGCATCAATTGTATTGATGGTATTCAGGTAGTTTTTATAGAAATCATAGGTAAGACCATAAAGATGGATATTTTTAAATTTTTCTGCTAAAGCGAAGGGAGTGTCAACAGATGAGAGCAATCTTCCAGCCATGTAGTTTTTTACGGTATTTAGTTCACTATTATCTAGAGGAAAGTCACGTAAATGAGCCATTTCTTTATGAATTTCCGCTATCACCTGAGCCGTAAACTCCTTTTTAACCTCAGTACCTATTACAAAATATCCGGCATCTTGCAGCGTTACCTGTCCTGAGTTGATTCCGTAAGTTAAGCCTTTTTCTTCGCGAATATTACGCATAAGCCTAGAACCAAAATACCCCCCAAACACAGTGTTTAGCACCTGCATTTTGTGGTAATCTGGATGCTCTTTTGTGAGCAAAGGCTTACCGATACGAATAGAGGATTGCAAATTATCCGGGCGCTCTATTAATACCCTCTTTTCAGATGTGATACTAACAGCAGGCAAAGTATCTTCTGCAGGAGCGCTATCTACCAACGAAATATTCCCAAAATACTGCTCAACAATCTGCAACACTTCTGTATTTACATCTCCTGAGATTACGATCTCAAGATGGTTACGCAGTTGTTGACGGTAGAAACTTTGCAGATCGTCCTGATTTACAGCTTCTATAGCCTCCTCAGTAAGTGCACGACCGTAAGGATGCTCTTCGCCAAAGAGTGCAGCTCGTAGCTTTTTAGAAGCCAGTATATTTGATTTCTGATTACTTACTTTAAGGTGCTGCTGCTGTATTGTTTTTAGTTTGTCCAGCTCATCTTCAGGAAACTGAGAGTCAGTAATGAGGGATCTCAATGTAGACAGTAAAGGCTGGGCATGCCTACTTAACATGTACAGATCAACGGTGGAGTAGTCCAGACTGGGAGAGAGCTGTAAATAGGCTCCGTACTTATCTATTTCATGCGAAATCTGTTCAGAATTATTAGTAGCAGTACCCTCAGCCAGCATTTTATTGGTAAAGAAAGCCACACCGCTTTTTTGCTCGTGCCGTACCCCCCCACTTCTGAATATCAGCTCCAAACCTACTACCTCCTGCTTACCTGATTTTATCATATGCACGGGTATACCATTGGAAAGCTTTATAGTTTCTGCTTCCAAAAATTCTACGTGTCGGATGGGTCTGGCAGGAGGTGCTACTCTTCTATCTAATGTCATACGCTCTGTTTTTGCTATCTACCATTATGTGCCAGCAATCCAGCTTTGCTGGCCAGATAGAAATAATCTTTATAATTTTTCTTAAAATCTATTTTACTTTCAACTGCCTCTTCAGAAGCATTCAGAAAACATTTTACCCAACCTTTATCCAGTAACTGCTGTAAAGTTTCTTTCAACACATCCTCAGTTAAGCCTACCTCTTCAGAGAGTTGAGTAAAGCTAGTGACGAAGTAAAGCTCATCCAGCACGTCAAATTCATGGTCTGTCATAAACAAATCTGTTGAGTGTTAGGCATAACGCCTCTTTTTCCACTGGTAGCCGCCAAAGTTAGCGACTATCCCAAAGAAAACAGCATATGGAGAATAAATTAACTGGAGAAGCAGGAATATTCTGAAGGAAATTACCTGTTTCATATCCTTTAATACTGCTCTTAAAAAGAGCAATTCTAGTCCGGCTTTAAGTCCTAGCAAACACAAAGCCCACTGCCAGGCAAAAAAACCTGCGATCGAACATAATACAGTTACTATAAGTAAAGCATGAAAGCTAAAGACAAATAAGGCTAAAAATGCTGTAGTCATGCTTTTGTGCAACTTCCACTTGCTTGCCCAACGCTTACGTTGGTAGTAAAAATTTCTTAAACTTTGTTGGGCCGTAGTGCATATCAATGCGGCCGAAGATTTCATAAAATGAATTTGCCCCGGGTAGTGGCGACTGAGCTTCTGAATCAGAAACTCATCGTCACCAGAAGGAATATGCATATTGCCCAAATAGCCATCTACAGCGATAAACGCCTCTTTTGAAAACGCGAGATTAGCTCCATTGCACATATTAGGGTAGCCTGCACTAAGGCATGCTCCACCAGTACCAATAAGACTGGCAAACTCTATCTGCTGCATTTTCTCAAAAAGGCTATGGGTTGGAGAAAAAGTGACAGGGGCCGAAATCATTACTGCCTGCTGCCTGGCAAAAAACTGAAGATAAGCAGCTAACCAGTTTTTATCCACTCTACAGTCTCCATCGGTAGTAATTATGTACTTCCCTTGTGCTATAGCAATTGCCTTACTAATTGCAGCTTTTTTGTGCGAGCCCTTAAAATCATCAGGCAAGTTCAGCGACAAAACACGCAGCTTAATACACTGATTATCAAAATTTTGAACCAACTCTTTAGTACTATCCTCAGAATGATCATCAACTACAATAACTTCTACCTGACCTTGAGCAAAAGAACTACCATCTGGCCAACGCTGCCTATCTAAATCTTGCAAAAGGTTAATGATATTAGAGGCTTCATTTCTTACCGGAATAACTATACTAAGCCTACTACTATTTTTCTCAGACGTTTCAAGTTTAAAGGGTTCTACCTTTCTCCAGAAATGCCAGAGATATAGTATAAACAGCGCATAAATAAATGTGAGCAAACTAATAGCCAGGCCTAGATAGAGCATACTCACAAAGGTATTGCACTAAATTTAAAATTGGTAGCTAATAAAAACTTTCCCCTAATTGCTCAATGGTAGAGATCTTTCTTCCAAACCTCCACTCCTTCCTCAACATTGGTTTGTAATTATATGGGTAGTATCTTGCTGCATCTGAGTAAACTCGTAAAAAGCCAGGAATGCAAAAGGAAAGACTGCAGGAGAAAATTATCTTAGGTATAGACCCCGGTACCCAAATTATGGGCTATGGCATATTGATGATTAGCTACGATCAGAAAAAACACAAACAGCTTGAGCTTTTACAATATGGTGTAATCCGCCTTACAAAGTATAAGCAGCATGAGTTGAAGCTAAAAAAGATTTTTGAGAGGGTACTTGGTCTTATTGATGAATATGTGCCCGATGAAGTAGCATTGGAAGCCCCTTTTTACGGTAAAAATGTACAGTCTATGCTTAAACTAGGACGAGCACAGGGTGTAGCAATGGCTGCTGCTCTTAGCAGGCAGATTCCCATTGTAGAATATGCTCCTAAAAAAGTAAAACAATCTGTAACCGGCAATGGCAACGCTTCTAAAGAACAGGTAGCTAATATGTTACAAAGCCTGCTCAAATTTCCCAGCCAGCCCTCTGCCGATCAGCAGCTTTTAGATGCTACCGATGCTTTGGCAGTAGCCCTCTGCCACCATTATCAGAAAGCTACCCCTGCCAGACAGGCTAAAAGCTGGAAGGCTTTTGTAGCAGATAACCCAGACCGAATTAAAAAATAAAACTTATGCATACTCCTAAACATGAAAAAATCCTTCTGCAATTTGATGAAGAAAGTAATGTAGCGGACTGCGAAATTAGAAGTGAGCTTTCTACCATTGCCCGTACCGGCAGTAACCTTTGGCTGGCTTTTGACGAAGGAGCTGGTCTGGAGCGCTTAAGTATAAATGATAAAACCTACAGTAAGCACACCCGCTTTCTGTTAAGCGACTACATCTCTCTACCCGCCGAAGATGAAGAGATAGATATAGAGGGTATTGCTTATGCTGACCATTACCTCTGGCTTGCAGGCTCACATAGCCTTAAGCGTAGTAAGCCGGATAAAGAAAAAGACTCCGTAACCAAGCAGATAAAATCACTGGCTAAAGTAAAGAACGACCCTAACCGCTATACTATCGCTCGTATACCGGTTATTCTTAATGAAAAAACAGGCGAGTATCAGCTATATAAGCAACATCCAAACCCCGATAAGCCTAAAGAAATTTTGAGAGCTACCAAAATTAAAGCTGGTAAAAAAAATAGTAAGCTTAGCCAAGCTCTTCGTAAGGATAAGCACATTGGCCCTTTTATGCATATACCTGGTAAAGATAATGGTATGGATATAGAAGGTATAGCCGTACGTAATGGTCGTATTATGCTGGGGCTAAGAGGTCCGGTCCTCAGAGGGTATGCTCTGATTATAGAAATAGCGGTAGAAGAGAAGAAAGGCAAGCTTAAGTTGAAAAAGATTGGTAAACACAAAAATAAATACCGTAAACACTTTGTACACTTGCGGGGAATGGGCATACGAGAGCTGGCTTATGCTAAGGATGACCTTCTTATACTGGCAGGCCCAACAATGGACTGTGATGGTACCATTGGTCTTTATCGTATGAAGGGGGGACCAAAAGACAAAAAAGAAAGCATTACTCACGAAGAAGGTATAGAGCAACTATTCAACATAGCTATGGGCCATGAAACGCCCTACGGTAAAGACAAGGCAGAAGGCATAACCCTTACTGAAGATGAGAAAATAATGGTAGTTTACGATGCCCCTGCCGATGAACGTATGGTTGGCGATAGCGATGCCTATGCCGATATATTTCCTTACCAATAATTATAACATCTACTGTATATTTGAGTGTTATCAATACACTACACAATTAGTAAAACCATATAAACATGAACACCAACATTGCAATTATATTTGATATGGATGGCGTGATTGTGGACAACCACAATTATCATCTTAAATCATGGCTTCAGTTTTTTGAAAAACACAATATTTCTATGACTGAAGAGGAATACAAGCAGAAAGTCAATGGTCGTACTATGGAAGAAATTCTGACCAACATCATGAACAAAGATCTGCCTAAAGATGAACTAACTGCTTTAGGCGAAGAGAAAGAGTCAGTTTATCGGGACATTTACCGTCCGCACATTAAACCTACAGATGGCCTGGCGGTCTTTCTTAAAGAGCTGGAAGAAAGAAATGTACCTCGTGCCGTGGCTACCTCTGCCCCTACTGTCAATGTGGACTTTACCATGGAATACACCAAACTTCGCCACTTCTTCCCTACCATTGTAGACTCTACTATGGTTACTAAGGGCAAGCCCGATCCGGAGGTTTACCTTACTGCTGCTAAAAAATTAGATATGGCCCCGGCACGCTGTGTGGTTTTTGAAGATGCAATATTAGGAATGCAGGCAGGTAAAAATGCGGGAATGAAAGTAGTAGCCCTTGCCACCACTCATAAGCGCGAAGAGCTAGAAGGCGAAAATATGGACTACATTATAGATGACTTTACCGACCTTACTATAGAAAAACTCTATTCTGAGCTTAAAATGTAAAATTGTAAAAAGCAGAAGGCACATATTGCGTCTATGTGTCTTCTATTTTTAATTTATGCTATCTAGATTGAACCAAGTTGAGTAAATATTAATTTACTAGTAACAAAATGGTAGGCAGAACATGCCTTCCTTAAGATGACAACGCGCATGGTAAAAAAAGTCTTCTCCTTACTCCTTCTTTTCAGCATTACGGCTGCCAGCAGCTTGTATGCCCAAAATGGAGGCATTAAAATAGCCAAGCTCAAGTACAATGGCGGAGGCGACTGGTATGCCAATAAAACAGCGCTGCCTAATCTTATTAGCTTTTGCAACTCTTCTATCAATACCAACCTGGCCGCTGAAGAAGAAGTGGTAGAAGTAGGGAGCCCTGAATTATTTTTGTACCCCTACGTTTATATGACTGGGCACGGTAATGTTGTTTTTTCTGAAGACGAAGCTGAAAACCTGCGTAAGTACCTCATTTCAGGAGGCTTTCTCCATATTGATGATAATTACGGACTAGATGAGTTTGTAAGAATAGAAATGAAAAAGGTATTTCCTGAACTTGAATTTGTAGAGTTGCCTGATGGTCATGCGATTTATTCGCAAAAATTTAGTTTCCCTAAGGGCTTACCTAAAATTCATGAACATGATGGGGAACCTTCTCAGGGATTTGGTCTGATTTATGAAGGCCGTTTGGTATGCTTTTATTCTTATGAAAGTGACCTCGGTAATGGTTGGGAAGATCAACGCATACACAACGATCCTGAAGAGGTGAGGCAGAGGGCACTTCAGATGGGTGCAAATATCATTGCATTTGCCTTTACACAAGATTAATTATCCGATCTTTTATTTATATTAGACATGCTTTTTTTAACCATAAGCATATAAATCAAGTTTCTCAAAATATTATTCATACTAAATTCTCGACTCAGTGATTATTATTGCATTCTTTATTGCCCACTGGTACTTCTCTCTCTTTTGCCAGACCTTCTTCTTACACCGCTATGCGGCGCATAAGTTGTTTACGATGAACCGCTTTTGGGAGCGTTTTTTCTTCATCTTTACATGGGTGTGGCAAGGCTCATCGTACCTGAGCCCTCGCGCTTACGCTATCCTTCACCGTATGCACCATGCCTACAGTGATACCGAGCACGACCCACACTCGCCTCATCATAGCGAAAACCTTTTTGATATGATGTGGAAAACCAAAAACATTTATAATGAGTATGTAAACCATGAAGTAGAGCCGGAACCTCGTTTTGCAAAGGATCTACCAGAGTGGGATTCTTTTGAAAAAATTGCAGATAACTGGATGGTACGTGTGGCCTGGGGCGTTGCTTACTCTCTTTTCTACATTTGGGCTATCTCTATTGCCGAACTACCCGGTACTCACTGGCTAATGTATGGCCTGCTTCCTATCCATTACCTGATGGGTCCTGTACACGGAGCTATTGTAAACTGGTGTGGTCATATGTATGGTTACAGTAACTATGACAATCGCGATAAATCTAAAAACACTTTGGTGTTTGATTTTCTGATGCTGGGAGAGTTGTTTCAGAATAACCACCACCGCCTGCCCAAACGCCTGGACTTTGCTGCCAAGTGGTTTGAAGTAGACCCAAGCTATCCGGTCATTAAAATGTTAGAAACATTTCAGATTATTAAAGTTAAAAAGTTGAAAAAAGCTTAAACTTTTAAAGCTTACCTTAACCGCCTTCTGCATAGCAAAAGGCGGTTTTTTTATGCCTTCTGCTATGCAGAAAACTAAGATTTTTCTAAGAGGTAATTTTATTAACTAAAAAATTAGTTGACAAACTAAATAATTAGTTATACATTAAGTTATATCATCAATAACTACTCTTATGGAAGACAAAAAGAACACACAAATCAGACTGGAGAGCAAACGAGGTTTGTACTTAAGCATTGGCCTGGTACTTAGTGTAGCTATGGTTACCCTTGCTTTTGAATGGAAATCGTACGACAGAGGCCCTATCGTAGATCTTGGAAGCAAAACCCACGTTTTTGAACATGAGAAACCTATACCTGTAACTGTACAAACTCCTCCTAAACCTAAAGTACAACTTCCCATAATACTAGAAATTCCTAATGAGCAGGACCCTGATGTAGAGCTAGATTTTTCTTTAGAAATAGATATTAGCACTGAAACCGCAATTTCGGAATACGTTCCTGACGATATTCCTGAAGATGAGGAGAGTGATCAACCTTTTATTTTTGTAGAGCATCAACCCAGCCCTACTGGAGGTATGCAGTCTTTCTACAAATACCTCAGCAACAATCTTAAATATCCTAAACAAGCGGTTAGAGCTGGAGTGGAGGGCAAAGTATATGTACAATTTGTAGTAAATACGGATGGCTCTCTTACCGATCTAAAAGTACTCAAAGGCATAAGCCCGGCCTGTGATAAAGAAGCACTTCGTGTACTGGCCAATGCTCCAAAGTGGAATCCGGGAAAACAACGTGGCAGACCGGTAAGGGTACAGATGAATATGCCCGTTGTCTTTAGTTTACAGTAATATTTTAGAATACCGATGAGCGATAAAAAACCAAACGTAAAAGAGCTAACCAAAGCGGAAGAACAGGTAATGCAGATTCTCTGGCAGATAAAAAAAGGGTTTGTAAAAGACATACGGGAAGAAATACCGCCCCCCAAACCTGCCTACAATACTGTTTCTACTATTGTACGCATACTAGAAAAGAAGGGCTTTGTAGCTTATAAAGCTTACGGTAAAACTCATGAGTACTACCCACTGATTAGCAAAAAGGAATATAGCAGCTATTTTCTTAAGAATTTTGTGGGTAGCTATTTTGGTGGCTCCTTCCACAAACTGGTATCTTTTTTTGCGCGTGAAAACGACATGGATATCCACGAATTTGAAGAAATGATGAAATACGTGGAGCAGGATATTAAGGATGATAAACCACAGAGTGATGAGCCAAAGTAGAAAGCTATGGTACAGCAGGAATCAAAGAAAATCATTATTATTCCATTACTACTATTAGGTGCTTTTCTCTTATTGCCATTGCTTCACCAAGAGCAGAAAGTTAAACGAACTAAGATCCCCTCGTCAGTAGAAGAATTTCCTCTGACTGGTTTTCCAGACTATGATCTGATACCAGAAGAACTTAAAAAGCGAATGCTGGAAGTTTCAAAAGACTCAACATTTGGCTATAGGTTTTACTACTACTTTGATATGGAGGATATCAACATGCATTACTTTATACACGATAACCCTGAACATGAGCTGATTGAGTCCCAACCTGTAAAACAACAGGCACTTTTGCAGCTAGTTAATCAAAGGATAGAGGAACATTATGGTTATAGTGTTTTTGTAAAGTCTCATCCTGATTACCAGCGTATGGTAAGAGACCGCCAGCTCATCCTAAATTATAGGTATCCTCTTTCTATGCAATATGTTCTACCTGAGAAAGAAGCAGATCTTAGAAAACTAAGAATTGGCATATTTAAGTCATGGGCATTTTACCGCGCCCAAAAAAGTAAAAATACCGAAGATGGACAAACACATACGCTGGCAAACGTAGATGACATACCTAAACCTATAAGAGGCTGGGAGTATTTTCATCAGGTGCTAAAAAAAGACATGGAAGACAAACTCTCTTATTTTAACTTTTATGATATGAAGGGTGAAGTGAAAGCTGAATTTACTATTGGATTTAAGGCCAGTTCTCCACAGATAATAGAAGGATTTAGCACTCGTTATGCAAACAGAGACGAAGCACACAAACTAGATGGACTGATTGTAAAAGTCCTGAATGAAGTTAAAGTGCGTTTTCAGCTTGCTACTAAGGGTCAGCAACTTGTAAATACCAGAGTAGGTATAAGCTTCTTTTTCGATTTTGACGAAGAAGGCAAACTACAACTCAGTATATCCGATCTATACCCGGCCAGTAATATTTTTTAACAACACTTAAACTATCAGAATATGAACCACTTGCTTATCTACCTACTGGAAGCCAGCATTTGTCTAGGCGTATTTTACCTTTTTTATCTGATGGTACTGCACGATCAGCCCAGTCATCAATACAATAGGTTATACCTTTTACTAACTTCCAGCCTATCGTTTATCCTTCCTTTGTTACAGGTGCCTGTACTTTTTGGTGAGAGGGTAAGTCAGGTGACCGGCGGATACCAAAATTATATTTTACTTGACCCTGCCTTTCTACAAAGCTCTGCTTCAGAAGGGTTTGATATTTATAGTCTACTCAGTTGGCAAAATATTTTACTACTTATTTATTGTGTGGGTGTGTTGCTCAGTATAGTATTTTATACCAATCAGGCAATTCAGTTGATTAAGGCCATTCGCCAATACAGAAGCACCTTCCGTAAAGGCTACCGCCTTATATACACGGAGGGTAAGTTATCTACAGCATCATTTTTTGGATACCTCTTCTGGGACAATACCCAAAAGCTAACCCAAAAGGAAGCTGCACTAATAATAGCACACGAAGAGGCACATATCAGTCAAAAACATAGCTATGATGTACTCTACATGGCAGTACTAAAAACTTTGTTCTGGTTCCATCCGCTGGTGCACCTATACGAGCGGGCTTTGGTAGATGTACACGAGTTTGCAGCTGATGCAAACGCCCTCGGCCAACACCATCCATCTGGTTATGCACGCCTGCTTACCCGGCGCATGTTTGCCGGCTTACAATTATCTCTCGTAAATCATTTTTATACATCCAGAACTTTAAAGAGGATCAAGATGATGCACATCAGCCAGCAACAGACACCAAGGTATAAGCTGTTACTTAGCCTACCTCTATTTCTCGCACTTTTCGTTACATTTTCTTGTGAGCCTGATTTAGAAACAACTTCTCTGGATCAGCTAAAGAGCCAGTATGATCAAGCACAAACAATGGAAGAGAGAATGAAGCTCCCCGACGCAGAAGAAGTGTTTATGGTTGTGGAAGCCCCACCTGAACCTGAAGGAGGAATAAAAGCTTTCTACCAATATGTGGCCCAGAGTATACGCTACCCTTCTGAGGCACGCCGCCAGGGTATAGAAGGAAAAGTATTCGTACAGTTTGTCGTGGACAAAAATGGCGAACTCACTTCTGTTGAAGCCCTTAAGGGCATAGGCAAACACTGCGATGAAGAAGCCATTCGTGTAATTGAGTCTGCTCCGGCCTGGAAGCCCGGACGCCAAAGGGGTAGAGCTGTAAAAGTAAGAATGGTGCTTCCTATCACTTTTAAACTGGACGACGGCAAAGACACAGAGAAGAAAGCGCCTTTTGCTTCACAAAAAACACCCCCCCATACAAATATGGACGAAATGGTAGTAGTTGGCTACAACTAATTTCTGATAAGCAAAGTGTAATGATCTGGCAGGAGAGTTTTCGCCTGTCAGATTTTACTTCACCTCATCAGTGTTTCCTCTATCTAACACTCTTCCTTCTGTAGCCTTAAATATTTTTTTAATCTGCTGCTTGGAAGCTCCACTACAAATCATCACCAGATAATCATCTGCTTCAATAGTTACCCCCTTAGATGGGTTTTTCATTAAAACTCTACTTCCGTTGGTTTTTTTGTTGATGCCTACCAATATTACATCATGCTTTAGCTTAAGGTCTATAAATGAGTCTACATAATCTTTACCCACGTACGGATTACTCTCATTTACATAAAACTCCAGCAGATCGTAGTCTTCACCCTCCAGCGCGGTGGTCATCATAGACTCAGCCATTAGGGCTACATCTGGCTCAAAAGTATAGCTAGCCACCAGACGAGAGGCAATCTCTGTTTTTGATACAACATAGCGCACGCCTGCCGATGCAAAAGTTTCTTTCAGGCTCGGGTTATTAAGAGATACCACATAATTGAGGTCTGGATATCTCTTTTTCAGATTGAGTAAGTAAATCAGTACTTCCGTATCATCAGGAAAATTGATAAAGACAGTAGCCGCCTGCTGAATATTTGCTTTGGTAAATGCATCCAGATTACTATAATCCGTATAAAGCACAAACACCTCTTTGTTAGAATAAGCTTCATGAATCAGGTCTACAGCAGATTTGTCGTTAACGATAATAGCTACCTGCTTGCCTGAACCTACTACCTCATTTACTACCTGTTTGCCGAATTTGTCCCAGCCGATTACGATGATGTGATGTTCAAAGTTGGTTCCCAATAGTCCTAAACGTTTTTTCTCTAAATAAGCTGAAATCTGATTTGTAAGCTGACTGATAAGATAACCGATGATACCTACACTTCCTAGCACAAAAATAAGACTGACAACCCTACCGCCCAGGCTTACCGGGTAGTAGTCTCCGTAGCCTACCGTAGTAAGAGTTACAATAGTATACCAGAACGCATCTGGCAAAGATTGTATGTTGCTTCCCTCCTGATCTGCCTCAGCCCAGTAAAGTAAAAAAGTTACTATAAGATAAGTGACAATCGCCGCTGTTATCCGAAGTAAATTGGTACGTTGCTTAGCTGTCAAAATAGATGTTTTGGTAAGTTTGAAATAATTAATTGAAGTAGTTAGTCTAATTGCTGAGCATCAAAGCTGGTCACGCTTTCTTCGGCTGCATCTACAGTAAAGTTAAGTTGTATAGGATTACAACACAGCTCGCAGTCTTCAATATAGCTCTGTCTGGAGATGGAAGTATCCAGTAACATGGAGATCTCCGCCAGGCAGTAGGGGCAGGTAAAGAAGTGCTCCAGCATTTCAAAAATGTTTCTTGTTTAGAATCTCGCTAAGGATGATTGCCTTGCGAGCACTCTGCGGATTTTTAAGAGAAGCCGCAACGCTCCTGGCCAGGTTTTTACTTTTGGACTTTTTACCGGAAATCTTAATAACTACTTTCTTAGGCCGAGGCTTATCATCTATCGTAATCTTGTCACTAATACGTTGCACAGCCTGCTTCCCCATTTTATTTACTTTACCTTCAAACTGTTCTATGGACTGCGCTTTATGCTCTACCTGCTGTCTACGTTTTCGGGCTTCTTCTCGGGCTCTGTCTCGGGCAGAAGAAAAAGGGTGCTCATAGTCGTCCTCTTCCTCTTCTTGTTCAGGTACTGACACTTCTCTTTGCTTTCGGCTTTCTGCTCCACCACTCAGTTCTCTGATAATATCCTCAAAAGTTTTAGGGCGTTCAGGAGTACGGGGGCCCTCCTGGTCTACCACTTCGGTTTCTGAATAAGGCCTTAGCGTATCGTCTTCGGTAAGCTCCTTTCCCTTACGAGTTTCTGCCTGCTGTTGCTTCCTTTTTTTAAGCAGATTAGAGACCAGCGAGAAAATTGCAAAGAGGGCAAATAGTGCTATTTGTATTATTTCATCCATAGTAAAAACTTCATATATGCTGAACGTTCAACTTTTAACTAACTCAGATTATTATTTCAGCTTTGAAAATAACATTATGTTATCAGTATTATAGTTAAAGAAAAAAAATGTCTTTGACACATAGAAAAGTGGCTTTTTAAGTACCTAATCACTAAACAAATCTAAAAATTATTTTTAAGTTTGTTGCTTTTCCTCAGGACATGATATGCAGTTAACTAGACTTGAGATCAAAGGCTTTAAGAGTTTCGCTGACAAAGTTATCATTAACTTTGACAAGGGGATTACCGGAGTAGTCGGCCCGAATGGCTGCGGTAAGTCCAATGTAGTAGACTCTATCCGTTGGGTACTGGGTGAGCAGAAAACCAGGATGCTCCGCTCAGACAAGATGGAAAATATCATTTTCAATGGTACTAAAAAGCGTAAACCCACCCAAATGGCTGAGGTATCGCTTACCTTTGATAATACCAAAAACCTTATTCCTACGGAGTACACCCAGGTAACTATTACCCGTCGTTATTACCGCTCTGGTGATAGCGAGTACCTGCTCAATGGAGTTACCTGCCGTCTTAAAGACATCACCAATCTCTTTATGGATACGGGTATCGCCTCTAACAGCTACGCAATTATAGAGCTGAAGATGGTGGATGAAATTCTCAATGACAAAGATAACTCCAGACGCAACCTCTTTGAAGAAGCCGCGGGTATCAGTAAGTTTCGTACCCGCAAAAAGGAAACCCTGCGTAAGCTTAGCGATACCGATGCTGACCTGGAGCGTGTAGAAGACCTGCTTTTTGAGATTGAGAAAAACCTGAAATCTCTGGAGAAACAGGCCAAACAGGCTGAGCGATATTACAAGACCAAAGAGGAATATAAAACCTTAAGCATACAGCTGGCAAAGGTGACGGTAAGTACACAGAGAGAAAAGCTGCAAAACCTAAACCGTCAGTCAGAAGCGGAGAGCGATCGTAAACTGAGCCTTAGCCGACAGCTTACTGAAAAGGAAGCACTGATAGAGCAGCTTAAAACAGACCTGGTAAACAAAGAAAAGCTACTCTCCTCCCGACAGAAATCCTTAAACCAGCATGTAGAGCAAATTCGTAATTACGAAAGCGACAAGCAGGTAAAAAATGAAAAGCTACGTTTGCTGCAAGATCGCCAGTTACAACTAACTGAGCAGCTGGAACGCGACAGGTATAATATTGACCAGATTAGCGAAAGCCTGGAGGGACTACGCTGGCAAAAGTCCGAAGCGGCTGAAGCTTTAGAAGTTACCAAAGAAAAAGTTGAGCAGCTAAAACAGGAGTACGAAGAGTACAAAACCAAAACCAATACTCTTAAAGAGGAGGTAGCCGGTGCCGACCGTATGCTACGCGAGAAGCAGGACGAAGTATACCAGATTAAGAAAAGCCTGGAAATTAAGCAGATGCAACTTAGCTCTACTCGTCAGGATCTGGAAAAAACTTCTGCGGATACCAATGCTCAGGAAGCTGATTTAGGGCGCTACGATGAGCGTACCTCTGAGCTTGAGAACGAAATTGAGGCCATCAAAAATGAGTTAGCGACAGCCGAGCAGGAAGAGCAGGACCTACAGCAGCGCATGGAGTCTCTGGCCGAGAGTATAGAAGCTGACAAAGAAAATCTGTCTCGCCTAAACAGAACTCGCGATGCCCTTCAAAACGAATATAACCTTACCAAATCTCTGGTAGATAATCTGGAGGGTTTTCCAGAAGCTATTAAGTTTATTAAGAAGAATGTGGATTGGGCAAAAAAAGCGCCCCTCCTCTCTGATATCATCAGCTGTAGCGAAGAATATCGGGTATGTATTGAAAACTACCTGAGCCAGTATATGAACTATTATGTAGTTCAGACCCGAACCGAAGCCATGGAAGCGATCAACTTATTGAGTGATGCATCTAAAGGCAAAGCTAACTTCTTCATACTGGACGAGTTCTCTCACTTTACACCCGCAGCAAAAAAAGACTTTTCTGAAGCAGTAGCAGCGGCAGATATTGTTGAGTATGATGCTACTTACCAGGCGCTGGTTCAGCATGTGCTGAATAAAGCTTATATCGTTCATGAAGGTGCCGCTATCCCCGAAGACAGTGAGGAATCTTTTATTACCAAAGACGGCCGTATCGTACAGCATCCTTTTAGCATTGCGGGAGGTTCGGTAGGCTTGTTTGAAGGGAAGAGAATTGGCCGGGCTAAAAATCTGGAAAAGCTCAAAGAACAGTTGAAGGATCTTGAGCAGCAGGTGAGTAGTCAGCAGGAAGCCATACAGGAGCAGCAACTTCAGCTTTCCAGCCTTAAGCAAAGCTCGCCTAAAGAGAAGATTTCTGCTTTGCAGAAAGAGTTGAGCCAAACCAGCCAGGAATATGTTTCGGTAAAAACTAAAAAAGAGCAGCTGACAGAGATGCTTAATAGCAATGCGCAAAAGCGTGAAGATACTGAAGATCATATTCAGGAGCTGTATGAAGCCTGTGCCGAGCTTGAGCCTCAAGTATCTGCCAAAGAGGGTGAACTCAGTGCTTTGGAGAGCAAAATCGCTGAGCTTAAAGAAAGGCTGGCTGAAGAAAATGAGATTCTGAGTGAAAAGTCCGCTAACTTTAATCAGGAAAACATCCAGTTTTATCAGCAGGAAAACCGAGTAAGTAGCATTGCGCAGGAAATTAATTTTAAAGAAGAAGCGTATCAGGGTAGCGAAAACAGTATTGCTAAAAACCAGCAGGCTTTACAAGAGTGTGAGTCCAGCGTAAAGCAGTTATTAGAAAGTAGTGATGTGAGTGAGGATGAGTTGCTGGCTATGTACGAAGAAAAGGAGCAAATTGAGATAGGCGTAAATGAAGCAGAAAAGGATTACTACGCCGTACGCGGAGAGATTGATAAAAATGAAAAGGCAACTCGCGAAATTCGTAATCAACGCGAAAACAGTGACTCTATACTGCTTGAAGTACAGAACCAGATCAACAGCACCAAGCTTGAGCTTAGCGGAGTAAAAGAAAGGCTTTCTGTAGAGTTTGAGCTAGACCTGGACGAACTGATGAAAGAGGAGGTTACTGAAGAGGAAAAAGCCAACCTTGACCCGGAAGCTCTGAGAGAAAAGCTCACTAAAATTAAAGATCGTTTACAACGCATAGGCCCTATCAATCCTATGGCGATGGAAGCTTATGAAGAAATTAAGGAGCGTTACGACTTTATCAATAAGGAGAAGGCAGATCTTATTCAGGCAAAAGAGTCGCTCATTACTACCATAGATGAAATAGATACGGTAGCCCGTGCTACTTTTATGGAAGCTTACGAAAAGATTAAAGAGAACTTCGTAAAAGTGTTTCGCTCCCTCTTTACTGAAGAAGATGACTGTGATCTTAAACTTACCAACCCCGACGACCCTTTAGAAAGCAGTATTGATATTATTGCACGCCCTAAAGGAAAGCGTCCCCTTACTATCAACCAGTTATCCGGAGGTGAAAAAACGCTGACAGCAACTTCTCTTCTATTTGCGATCTACCTGCTAAAACCTGCCCCATTTTGTATTTTTGATGAGGTAGATGCACCCCTGGATGATGCCAACATTGATAAGTTTAACAACATTATCAAGACTTTTAGTAAAGACTCGCAGTTTATTATAGTAACACATAATAAACGTACAATGGCCAGTACAGATGTTATTTATGGAGTAACGATGATAGAACAGGGGGTCTCAAAGGTAGTACCGGTAGACTTACGAGAATACGAACTGGAAGCCGAATAATAATTCTGTAAACAGCTACTTTCAGGTGTAATAGTCAAGATTACCTCTGACAGTCGAGGCCTATGAGATGCGCTTCTAAGGCATCTGATTCTTGGAATGTTCAGCTTTTTGGGAGGGTCTCCTCAGAGCCCCTTGACCATTCCAGTCAGTCAGACTATTCCTGGCGGGTTGCTCGCCATCAGGGCCCGCTTCCGCTTCGTCTGACACTAGTAAAGGTATAAAATTCTGATGATGAGTTTGTAACATTTTCTCCTTTGTCAGATGTAAATCTTCTTGCCAAGTTTGCATTGGGGTCCTACCATTGCAATGCTTCCCGCTGTGAGTTCTTTGCTCATTATAATAGTTAAGCCACAGGTCCAAATCCTGTTGTAACTCTTCCAGCGTTTTGTAGACCTTTTTACGAAAGGCTACTGAATAGAATTCGTTCTGCATGGTGCGGTGTAATCGTTCACAGATACCATTGGTTTGTGGACTCTTCGCTTTGGTTTTGCTGTGATCTACATCCTCTATGGCTAAGTACAACTGGTACTCGTGATGCTCGCGATTACCGCAGTACTCACTACCCCGATCCGTTAAGATGCGCAACAATGGAATCTCATACTGCTCGTAGAAAGGAACAACGCGATCATTGAGCAGATCAGCCGCTACCAGGGCGTTCTTACGATCATAGAGCTTAGCGTGGGCTACCTTGGTGTAAGTATCTACAAAGGTCTGCTGATAGATTTTGCCTACCCCTTTGATATAGCCTACGTAGTAGGTGTCCTGCGATCCTAAGTAGCCAGGGTGATACGTTTCTATTTCCCCATGGGCTACTTTCTCTTCTTTAGCTTTTTCCATCGCCGCCAGTTGTGCCTCAGTGAGAATGAGTCCTTCTTGGGCTACTTTGGCTTCTAATGCTTTCAAGCGTTTGGGAAAAGTCTCTAGCTGATGACGCAACCACACTGAGCGAACCCCACCGGGGGAGATGAAAACGTGGTTCTTCTTCAGCTCGTTGGAAACGCGTACCTGCCCCAAGGCCGGTTGTTCAATGGCCAGCTCGACTACTGCCTGTTCAACGGATGCCGCTACGCGGTTCTTAGCATTAGGCTTCTTGCGGCTCATCTCTTGCAGAGCCGCGCTACCGCCTTGTTCGTAGAGCTCTTTAAAGCGGTAGAAAGAATCTCTACTGTAGCCCATCACCTTACAGGCTTGAGATACATTGCCTAGCATCTCAGCCAGGTTTAGTAATCCTAATTTGTTCTTAATAACTTTGTCTTCGGTAGTCATGATGTAATCGGGTTTAAGTAAATGAAATGATCTCGTCAATCTCAATTTACCTAAACTGTCAGATTATGTCTTGACTATTTCATTTCAGGTGGCTGTTTTTTTATCTATATCTACGAAAAGCCAAACGCTTCCGTCGTGATAAATATTCAGAATCGTTTTCATTACCGAAAGCTTCTTTCTCAAAACTAATATTTCGGTATGCCTGATAATGATTTTTCCCACTGAACCTTCCTTTTAGGTATTCCCATAAGTAGCAAATGTAGAAAGGCAGTACCCAAAGCTCCTTCTGTTGTTTTAAGTGAATGCGTTCATGGTTAAGCAGACGTTGGTTATGCTTATCCTCCTTTCTGCGAATAAGTACAAATGGGTATAGCGTAATAGCTCTGGCAAAGTTTGCCGTAACTACCCGAACCAGAAGGGGAGCATAAACAAGCATGACAGTTTTATAGATGCGTGTGTGTTAAGATAATTTACTACTCCTGATTATACTCATTATTTCTTCGTGCTGCTTTTTCATTAACTGACTTTAGTATTGCCGGTACTAGATCTGTTTCACTTTCGTAGCCACGTACCCACTCATTACCAATTCCTCCAGGTGCGGGTAAAAAACGATTTAGCAATCCCATAGCGTCGGCAAATAAGCCAGGAAAAATACCGTTTGCAGCAGTAAGCACTTTGGCCTGCAAGGGTATTATGAGTGAAGTTTCCCCGTGTTTACAAGCTGTAACTATGGCTTCAGCAGCTCTCTTTGCATTCATAGGGGTCAAAGGTTGAGAGGATACTACTTCTGCTAATGCATGTTCTTTCTCATGCTGACCTTTATGAATCATCTGGCGAACACTACCCGTACGCATCAGCCCAGGGCATACGGTAGTAATATAGATATTATATTTCTGCATTTCGGCATGCAAACTTTCGGACAAGCCAACCAATGCATGTTTGCTCGCCGTATAAGGGGCTAAGTGGGGCACAATTACTTTGCCCGCCAAGGAGGCAATGTTAACTATTCTACCCTCTTTTTTCTTTCTCATCTCGGGTAATACTGCTTCCATCAGCCGTAACGGTGCCCAGAAATGCAAGTTCATAGCCTCTTCATATTCCTGCATTTCCATTTCCTCCGCCGGGGCTATCTGAATGACTCCTGCATTGTTAATCAATACTTCTACTGCGCCAAAACGCTTCCTGATCAGTCTAAACATATTTGTAACCTGCTCGGGATTGGTAATATCGCAGGGAATAGCATAGACACCTTCGCTTCCGTAAGAAGCTCCTAGTTCGTCCAGATCTTTTTTAGCACTCTTGAGCTCACTTTTGTCTCTGGCACAAATTGCCAGTCTTGCTCCTTCTTTGACCAGAAGTCGTGATATCTCCAGCCCTAAACCTCTGGACCCTCCTGTTACCAGGCAAACTTTTTGGTCGATGTTGAAGCGTCGCTCTTTATGAGTAAGTAAGCGAGTAAGTGCTATAGATGTAATGCCTGCTGCTGCCCAGAAAAGTTTTCTTTGTGTGCTATTCATGTCTTTAAGTTTAAAAAATATCAGTTGTGTCTTACTGAATTTAAGCAAAAGCCCACACATTTGTTGTAAAACTTTTGCTTAAGTATGGAAAGTTTTATCTTCCACATACACAACCTATAATTATTTGATCATGAAAACAGAGAATAGAAGAAGTATGCTTAAAAAGATGGCCGGCAGCGCAGCAGCAGTGCCTTTAGCAAGCTTTAGTTTTAAAAACCTGCCCTCTACTTTTGTTCCTCTAAAAGGTAATATTAAGCATTCCGTATGTAAGTGGTGTTACCGCGATGTACCTCTAGATGAATTTTGTGCAGCAGTTAAAAAGATGGGCATACAGTCAGTAGAGTTGCTTGGTCCTGAAGAGTGGCCTACTTTAAACAAGCATGGTTTGGAGTGTGCGTTAGGTGCATACTGGACAGATGGTTTTGGTATTGCTAAATGTTATAATAGAAAAGAGTATCACCAAAAGCTTTATGATTTATATGCTGAAAGTATTCCTATGGCTGCTAAAGCAGGGCTTACTCAGCTTATCACCTTTTCAGGAAATCGTGATGGTATGGATGATGAAACAGGCATGAAAAACTGCGCAGAAGGCTTAAAAAAAATTATGCCTATTGCTGAAAAACACGGCATCACTATCGTGATGGAACTCCTGAACAGCAAGGTAAACCATCCAGACTATATGTGTGATCATACAGAGTGGGGTGTAGAACTGTGCAAAATGGTAGGCTCCGATAATTTTAAACTGCTATATGATATCTACCATATGCAGATTATGGAGGGAGATGTTATAGCCACTATACAGAAATATCATCCATATATTTCTCATTACCATACCGGGGGAGTACCAGGACGGGCAGAGATAGACGAAACGCAGGAGTTATATTACCCAGCTATAGTTCAGGCTATCGTAGACACAGGTTTTAATGGTTTTCTGGCCCAGGAGTTCATTCCAAAAGAAGACCCTTTGGCTTCATTGGAAGCAAGTATTCGCATATGTGATGTTTAGCGTTTAACGGCTACCCAACCTCCATAGTAATATGCTTTACTGAACATTTGTGGCTTGCCAAAGCCCGCCTCCTGCAGCAGCTCATTAAATTGAACAGAGCTCAGGCGGTGGGTATCTTTCATGACATGTTGTAAGCCTTCTTCTACCATTTCTGCGCTAATACCTTTAGCAATCATGTAGTGTTTAAAAAGAGCTTTCTGCTCCTCAAAAGTTTCTGACTGATAAATATCCGAGATAACTAAAGGCGCCCCTGGCTGAAGCCGCTCAGCAATGTTTTTTAGTAAGGCTAATTTACCGTCATCTGTATTAGGTATAAAGTGTAGCACAAGAATAAGTGTAGCTGCATCGTATTTAGCTTGTAGAGGCAAATCGCTAACTATTCCTGTTTTAAGGTCAAGTTTAGGGTCATTTTCACGATAAGCCAGCTTCATCTGTGCCAGTTTAATCATTTGTGGAGAAGGGTCTATACCCAACACTTTCCATAAAGGCTTACGCTTTTTAATTTCCGATATCTCTTGCCCTGTACCACATCCAACAACTAATATCTTAGGGGCAATCTCTGCACTTAAATAAGTAGTAAGAATGCTAGGAATAGATTGCTGAATAAATTTATAGTTAGGCACCCAGGTAGGAATGCTGTCATCATATTGAGTGGCACGATCACCTTCAAAAAATTCTATATGCATAAGACTTCTCCGATTTGAGGCAAGTTGAGCATTCAGCTTAGATAATACAAGTTTAAAATTCTTACTTTTTAGTTATGCAACTTTTCTAAAAGTTATCGCATCATTAAGGAAAGATATGTTGATAAGTGGAGATGCCTACTTGCCAACTGCTGAGCACATACTTATTCATGAGAACATACGTTGTGCTTTCGCAGTATATTCTAGACAGGCTGTTTCATACTTACAAAAACTCAATACCTTTGTTAAAGACAAGATGTTTAAAAACTTAACCTTACTAAATGACATGAAAAAAGTCTTATTGATATTGTCGTTAATATTTACCTTTTCATTAGTCCAGGCACAGGAGCAGAGAGGAGTTAGTAGCGCTCAACCCGATTTACCTGGTATGCTATTGTTTGATTATGGCGTTAACATACTTATGGATGCTCCAGATGATTTTGAGATAAACACCATACGCTCTCGTAGTATTGGTTTCCACTACCTCTATCCTATTTCTCTGGGAGAATCTAAATTTTCTTTTTATCCGGGCCTTGGGGTTTCTTCACACAACTACACTTTCGAGAATAATGTAACACTTAATACTGATACACCTACCGAAATAGTAGAGTTAGATGCTGATGCTTACCCTGGTATAGATAAAACCAAGTTTTCTGTCCACTACATTAATATACCTGCTGAGTTTCGTTTCTTCTCTGACGAAGATTATCGTGGATTTACTGCTGCTCTGGGTGGTGTGGTTGGTCGTCGTTTGCTTTCTTACTCAAAAGTTAAATTTAACGATAACGAATATGAGAAGAGTAAAAAGGATTTCAACATTAATCCCTGGAGATATGGAGCTACCGCCAGAGTTGGTTTCAGAGGAATTACTTTAACCGGTCAGTACATGTTCTCAGGAATCTTTGTAGAGGATGAAGGACCAAGCGGCAACACTTTAACAGTTGGACTTACTGTCTCGTTGTTTTAGTCTTCAAAGTAAAAGAGGCTATCTTAAAATTAAGGTAGCCTCTTTTATTAGTAGCGATTTTTATTAAACGCGAGTTATTGTTACTTCTTAATAATTACTTTCTTCTGCAATAGCGTATTGTTTTGTTTAACACTAACAAGGTACAAACCACTAGAAAGTCTAACACTGGTTTTAAACTGGATTCCCTGCTCCAGAATATTACCCTCCACTACTTCCTTCAGATATTGCTTTCCATAAATATCTGACAGACTAACTTCAACTTGCTGCCAAGGGTCTAAATTCAGAGCACGTATCACCAACTCCTCTAACTGAGTAGGGTTAGGGTAAAGATGCAATTCTGGTTCAGACTGAACAACATTGTTTTTGAAGTTTTCCAATACTATAATATTTGAAAAATCGTATTGTCCATCATAATCTACCTGGCGTAATCGGTAATAACTTACGCCATAAAGAGGGTTCTCATCTGTAAATTTATAGTCTAACTCTTCATGACTATCTCCCGCTCCTTCAATTTTACCTAAATTAGCCCATGACTGGCCATCTTCTGAACGCTGTACCTCAAAATAATCATTGTTCTTTTCAGAAGCTGTTTTCCATTGTAGTAAGGCTTTATTATTTTTCAGCTTTACTGTAAAGTCGATAAGCTCTACAGGTAAAGGGTTAGCAGGGCTACCTGAACCAAGTGTTACTACTTTTTCAGAAAAAGATAATAAGCTGGAACTCTGGAAGGTTTTTGTACTGGGATTATGCCCAGTTCCTCCATAATTATCCCAGTTTGAATTAGTTGGGTTCCATGCTATTACATTTAGCTCTGAATGATCTTCTGTATCCGGAGATACATCACTATTGTTATCCCATCTAAGTCCTATATTTGCAGTTACTGTACTTGTTCCCGGAGCATCATCACCAATTATCCAATGCTCTCCTCTACTTACAGTTTTGGTCGCATCAGTGTCCGCAGCATCATAAGTACTAGTTGCTCCTGCTTCTACAGCTCCCTGATTGTAATACTGTGCGTACCATGTATGGTTAGCGGCAGGGCTAGAGTTAACATTTGTAATGCTAAGTCTTCCATACCTGCTTCCATTACCAGTAGGGAAGACGAAGTCAGAGTTGTTAAGAATTACTTTATGTACTCTACCATTCACATAAGAGCTGTTTTTTCCCCCAACCGGAGATACTGTAGCATCCTGCTCTAATAAAAAGCTACCTCCATTGGTACGAATTATTCCGTTTGTCAGTAGAAGTTCATCAGCTATGTCAATACTTCCACTTAAGCTCATACCTCCAGCATTGTTTACCTCCAGACGGTGAAAACGGTTCACACCGGTAAAGTTCCCAGTAAGGGTTTGCTGACTGCTTCCCATTAAGGTTACTTTAGCATTACCACTACCACCATCAAAAGTACCTCCACTGTAGGTAAAGTTACCCTGAACAGTCATCATTCCGCCAGTACCCACATTAAGGGTACCATTAGTCAAATTCACGTTTCCTACAACATTCTGATTTCCTATACCTCCATCAAAAGAGCCGCTATTAATATTGAGATTATTGTCTATGTTCAGCTCTCCATTATCATTTTCGTAACTTCCATTAGTTAGTATAAAATCGTTTTGCACAGTAATAACTTTGTTGTTGGCATTTGCTAATAGAGGGCCGTTAACTATTAAGTCATCACAAATTGTAACGTTGTTGCTGGGTAAAGTCCGAGAGCCCGATCCACTTAATGTAAGGCTTCTTAGTGAAGAAATACCTCCCAAAATGTCATAGTTTCCGCTTCCAGCGTATTCAAGCCCGCCTCCGCTACAATCAAAGAATTCGGTATAATAGCCAGCGGGCAGAACTGCACTGCTCGTATTACTTACTACTCTTAAAGTACCAGTCCCAGTAACCGCCCCTAAGCCATGATTGATCGTACCATTTATTTCTAGAGTAGCACCGCTTTCAATTACTGTTCTGTATATTCTGATATCATCCTGGTCAAGATTAACAACATCCCCATTTTTGACAATAATTACTGCTCCTATCGGACCTACTCCATCAGTAATTGATGGGGCTGAGCCTACGGGTGTCCAGGTACCACTTGCAGTATAATCGCCCCCACTCCCGGTACTTTCATATGTAGGAACCTGATCAGGAATTGCATTGGGGATACCAGCAGTATAATCACCAGTGATATTTCCAGCATCAATATTACTGAAAGGGAAAGTAATAACATTTGTACTAGTATTAACATCTATCGGGCTCAATGATTTATCCCAGAAAGTATCATTTGCATAAATTCTGGCTGGTATATAGTCACTCTCCGCATTACTACCAGTCACACTAACATCTGCCTGTGCATATGTCATATTAGCTTCACCGCTGAAGTTAGTTACATCTTCCGCTTTAATGATCCAGTGATATTGTAATACATTTTGCAAATCATCAATTTCAGGACTTTCAGTATCGTCAATAATGGTAGGGTGTCTTTCATTAGCAGGACGTACAGTAAAACTACCGGCATCACTATTTGAGATAGAGAAAACTACTGGTGTATATTTAGTTTGTCCAAGAGGAAAGATTAAATCAGTTGGTGTAGAAACGGCATTGAAAAATCTCTTTACACCATTATCTGTAAATGAGCTATTGGTTTGTATCATATTGTTTACCCCAAAACTATTTACCTCTACGATATTCGCATCTGCGGTAATAGTTAAGAGGCTTCCGCCAATATCAAAGATGCCAGTACTTAGTCTGAGGGCATTATTGATAGTAAAGTTATAGCCATTACCATTAGGAACAATTACATCATTAGGGTTATTAACAGTAATTTTACCAAAACTACTATTACCGTTAGTAGTTCTACTTAACTCCTGAGGACTTACTCCTGCAAATACAATACCTTCACCCCCAGTAGCATTTGGAGTAGCATGAACTGCATCATGAACCATATTACCCAACAAGGTAATAGTCTGTCCACCATCATTTAAGATACCTTCATATAAATATAAGTCATTCTCTACTGTTATATCTGTACTATTGAGGCTAAGTGTACTACTAGACTGTTTGGTAAAGTCATAGAATGTTGGAGAAACAGCACCACTAAGCTGTTGGGCAGAGCTACCACTAAAGATTGTATTGTTTCCGTTGGCCGTATAGATGCCATCTGTTACCAGATCTCCATTGATAGTCAAGTCCCAGGCGTTGGCATCAAAAGCTGCCCCTGTATTGATATTGAGCTCACTGTTTATGGTTAATGTACGCCCTACAATTTGTGCGACAGGACTATTGTTAGTATTAACTACGAGCTGATTTAGTGGAATCTCAGAGTTTATTGTAATCGTCTGACTTGCCGGCGTTTCTGTTCCACCCAAATTGATAATAGAACCAGCTAAGTTATAGTTGCTTGGAGCCAGCAATAGTGTGGCTACGCTAGCAGTTGTTCCGTTCTGCCTGTGGATTATAAAATCTCCTCCTGTGTGAGTAAACTCACTACCAGAATTTACAACTTCAAAGAGACCACGATCATTTAGAGGTGCTGATTGTGTTCCGATCTGCACTGTACCACCACTCTGTCTGTATTTTAATACGCCAGTAGCATTAGTAGTTGTTCTACGTATATGTGAGCCTACATTCACCAATCCGCTGCTGACCTGAAGCACTGCGTTTCCTGAAGATGAATATTCTATAAAATTATTACCGTTATTAACGTTATCATCCATATCAAGTTCACCCCCATTAACATGTAGTAAACCATCTAAAAGAATACCTGTATTATTACCTTCTACACTTAACACTCCCTGTCGTAAATCTATTGCTCCAGAACCAGATGAGGCCTCTAAGTTAGTCGTATTAGGTAAACGAAAACTAGTACCGTTAGCAATGTTCCAGTTTACTTGTGGATCATCAATGATTAGGGTACCATTAAGAACTTCTAAAGGAAGATGAGTAGCAGTAGCGGAAGCACCAAAGTTAGGGGCGTTGCTTCCAGAGTTATCTTCAATCGTAAATGTAGGAGTTGCACTGTTGCCTTTGTTTATCACAAGCTGATACAGTTCAACAGGCATATTATCACTATTGAAAATAGATGTATTTTCTTCTCCTTTTATTTCTAATATACAATTATCATCATTAGCCTCAGTACCGTTAAATAGATCAAAACGATTTCCCTGAGATAGCTCAATATTGCCTTTAATAATTAACCTATGAACTAAGGTCGGATTACTATTATCGTTTTCTACATTTACAGCAGATTGGTTGTCACTCAATAGTCTAAGCCTCCCATCCACTGTAACAGTTATTTCTGTATCATCTGGAAATAAGAGCTTGCCTTCTCTGTAGTTACCTAATCTGAAATCTCCCAACACGTGTAGGTCAAACCTTGGCCGTATGGTAGCTTCTGAATCTACTCTCAATTCGTTATTGATTGTAACTGCTGTAGGGAAATACACCTCTCTATTTCCACCACCCTCAATTCTTACGTTAGGAAATACATCTGTAATCTGTGGAATTTCAATAACACTTCCGTTTTCGCAATGAAATAAAAACCTTGCGCCTTCATCTCCATTGTTACTAAATAAGCCAAAGTCCCCATTTATAGTAGAAGGAGAACTTACATCCAGACGCACTTCTATTGTACCATCTCCATCTACTACTCCCATATCAATTGTAGAGCCTTCTTGTATGAATAGACGACTATCCCATACCCCTGCTGTTTCGCTCGCATCAATAACTACTGACGCCAAGTTGTAATTATCAGTATTCCTGTAAGCGACATGATGTCTGTTACCACCAGAACCGCCACCAGAACCACCAAAGCCTACAATAGCAACGTCACCATCCTGAGGCCAGTCACCAGCTGCTGCGCCGGTATGTGATATTTTTGACCATGTGTTTCCATCGCTCCATTGAGGCATACCTGTAATGTTATAGTTTGAAGATACTCTTCTACTATAAAACACTTCAGGAGCTCCTACAAACCTATTAGGTTCACCAGCTGTATAGTTGGCTTTCTCTAAAGTGAAGCCTGCAGGATTTGAATATGCATCTCTCCACTGATTATCTACATTAGGACCGTTTTGAAATATATTATCATTAGTATTGGTATCTATATCGTCATTTGCGTCAGGAGTAGCATTTGAGCCAATTCCATTGAAAATAATGATATTCCGAGGATTGTTCCCTAATATATCTCCTTCATTGCCAGCATCCCCTGCTTCCTTCACAGCTAATGAACCTCCATCATCTGAGCGGCTATAGCTACCACCATTTAATACTTTACCGGGCACATAATTAGCTTCTGCGCCCACTACATCTGCTTCAGCGTATTGAAACAGCCAAGATACCTCTGGTTCTTCTCCAGAAGTCATCCCCTCAAAATCCACATTCCAATAATATGAAAGTATATCCCCTCCAGATAAGTCGGTAGTTTGTAGTTCTCTATCAACTACTCTAACAGTAATATACTCATCGCCATCGTATGTACCTACGGTGTTAATATAGCATACCGCAGGTGTATATCTTGAAGAAGCATTTGCGTTTGTACCTATTGGGAACCACAGCCAGTCATCGCTATTATATTCTATAACTCGGTTCCCTTCAAATTGAGGGAAGTTGGTATTCGTATTTTTATCGAGTTTTAAGGAAAGACCACCATCAGAAGCATTTCCGGACATTACGATCATATCTTCTGTGCTGAAAATTCGGTTTCCACCACCAGATCGTGTCTGCCCATTAGCAAGATTAATATCAAATACATCAACTTTCAGGTTATGTGATTCAATATTTATTGTACCATGACGATATTCTAATCTTTTAATGTATACATCACTGGTAAGATAGACTATGTCTGAACCTGAGTTTACTCTGATATTTCCAAACTCAGAACCATCAATGGTATTTAATGTAATATCACCACCACCTACTCTAAACTTTACCTGAGCGTTTTTAGGAGTAATACCATCTTCATATATAAAGCAAGTACCATTGTTGGTTATGGCACTACCATATAGCCTTATACTATATCCTACACCTGCTGTATTCTGGTCTACCTGATTAAGTACTGTTCCCTCAGTAAGTGTAAATTCATTAGTTACCAGAAAGATATTGTTACGCCAGGAATTAACGTTTTTACCTCCATTGGCAGCTTTAAAGTCTGAAGAGTTTTCATCGATAGGGTTTTTAGCTTCCAAGAAAAGCGTATCGCCAGGCTTATCAATTATCAAGTTGTAAAAAGGGTGCTCCCAGCGTTCAAAGGCTTGATTATTCTCTGGGTCAGTATAACCAACCAGATTTCTTTTATAAGTAGTAATATCACCAAAGTATAATGTAGCGTTAACATTTCCGTTGAATGTAACTGTGGAGCTATTGGCATTGTCTGTTTCGCCACTCCAAATATCTAATACAGTATTATCATTGATTGTAAGGTCTCTTCCTATTGCAAGGTCGTTACAGTTTCCTCCATTACAAAGATCAAGATAAGCACCGTAAGTACCATTACTTTCTGTACGGGTGGTACCTGTTTGTAATGTTAAGTTATTCAGCACTCTTAAGTCTGGATCAATAATAGTACGAGCATCGCCACCTACTCCAGAACTACCAGTAGTAACTGCAACTCTGGCATTTGCATCTGTGCTATTAACAGAGTTGTTAATAACAAGATCATAAAAGTGAGCTCTTGATGTTAATTTAGCCAGATTTGTGTTGCTTGACTCTGCAATAATAGTACCTCCACTTACACTAACATTGATTGGGTCACTGTTAATAAAAATAAGCCCTTTGTTCGTAGCATCTTTTACTTTAAGTGTTCCCCCTGACATGATAAAGCTGTTTCCGCCATAAGTCAACGAGAAGGTATAATAGTTACTATTTGGACTACTACTATTAGTTGGTAAGCCTAATCCTGGAAAGTCAGAATTAGGAGTAAATACGCCTACTCTTACTTCACCCCCCGACTGCTCAAAACCACCTATCTGACTGTCTCCCAGTACAGAAGTACGTAGCTGTGGTATAGCTACAGTTCCGTCAGAACATTTGAACTGACCTGTTCCCCGAGTAGTGATTCCACTATGTGATGTAACAATTAAGCGTCCTCCTGAAACTTCTACAATTCCATAAGGGACAATGGCCGCACCACCAGTTTTGGTAACCGTACCTCCGTCTACCCACAAACGAGCGTTTGAGCCTATAGAATAATTACCAGTATTGTTAAGCGGGTTTATAATTACATTTGTACCAATTTTAGTAGTACCGTTAATGAGTGCTAAAGCATTGTTATTATCTGATTCTTCATCAACATCCAGATCTACATTGTAGTCTACCGGTCCAGTAAGTACAAATCTACTACTATTAGAAGTTTGAAGGTCTAGAATATATGTTGGGTCAAAACCTTTATCACATACTATTCTGTAGAAGTAAGTACTATTATTAGCATCAACACGTTGATCCTGATTGTCTGCTAAAAAGTTTGCGTCTACAATTCCGTTTGTAGCTTCACTATTAGCCACCTGAGAAGTACGCTGCGAAAAATAAGCAATACCATTGTTAGTAAAATCTCCGAAAAAATTAAACTCATGGCGAGCATTAGCAGTACCAACAGTTTGTTGAGCCCCCGGATCTATAGTATAGTCTCCATATACAGTAATATTGACTGAATTAGTAGTTGTATTGTCGTTTATCCGAAGGGTACCAACTTTAAGTCTTAAATCTCCATTAACTGTAAAATCATTTAGTAGAGTAAGCTGATCACTCCCAGTGCTCATATCTATTAGCACATCATTAAAGCTTCTCTTCTGATTAAATTCAATATCGGTCGGGCCGTATATTTCTAAAGTTCCACCATCAGTTGCATCTACGAATCCGCTTGCTTCTCCTGAAGGGAAATTGTCTATACCGCCACTTCCTGCCATTCGTATACGCCCGCTCCCTATAATAGTATTAAAGTTATGCCCCGAAGTATTTGCAATGTCTACTGTCCCAATGACTTCAATACCACCAATCGTAATGTTGTTGATATCAGAAGTTACTGTACGTCCTGAGGTTATTATGACTAAATCTGCTGAAGCTGGCGTTTCTGAATCTGGGTTAACCAAAAGAGGAGAGGCACTACCATCTAATGTCCATACTTCATGATCGCTCCATAGCCCTGACTGGTAGCTATACCAGGTACGATTAGGAGAGCCCGCTACCGGACTTTCTGTAGCATTTTTAGTGCCTAGTGTATACACACCATCAGAGAGCTCAGCATCAGCTACCCTAAATGTAATTTTACTACCAGAAACTTCTTTATCAGTATTGTCTATATTAACCTCTTCGTATTGCGTAGATCCACTGTTATAGCGAAGCAATACATAATTTTCCTTTTTATATGGATATTGTCCTCCTGCATATGCTTGATTAATATCAAAGGTAAGGGCGGCATCAAATGAGCCGGTTTTGTCAACATACCACGTTTTTGCAAATCGTTCTTCTATACCTGCCTGCAAATTTGTTGTTACTGTAGCATTGGTTGTGTTATCGTGACCTGTGATAAGAAACTCACCATTAGTATTAAGTGAGGTGTTGTATGTTGACAAGATAAAACCAGAAGAATTAGCCTCGGCATGCTCTGTTCCTCCTTCATAACCGATACCTGCCACATCAAAATCATAGTCGCCATTTGTTCCCTGATCTCCATTATAGTAGTCATTAGCAATTGCAATGTTATACTTTGAATTAAAGTAATTTTCTACGATTATGCGCTGTGCATCATTTAAGTAAGCATCATATACAACAACTTCTGCGATATTACCATTAAGATCCTGATTAGTCTGATACCCACCGTCAATTGCATCTTGTTCGCCACCAATAGCCAGCGTACCTCCACTAACCAGGTTTACACCAGTTTTGAAGTTAGTATTTCCAGAGATAGCTTCTTCAGTACCATTTTTGTACAGTGTAATCAGACCATCACTATTTCGCCAACTATTCATAGCAACATTCCAGCTGCCATCGTTAAATTTTGTTCCCGGATTTTTTGAACTCCCATCCAGATAAATTGAAAAGTTGTCATTATTTATCCATAGATACTCATTACTCTCTCCACTTACTGCATATGATATAACTCCTTCGCCACTACCAGTAGTGGTAGTATTATAAATGATGAATGTAGTAATGTTTGATGCAGGAAAACCTGAGAAAGTATTTTTTACCAAGCGATCGTGCTCTGTATCTACAAACTCCAGGTAGTTAAAAGGGCTAGTTCTAAATGCTGGGTACCCACTTGAACTAGCAGAAGAACCACCAAAGTCATTGGTATTACCAGAACGATCGGGCCAAGAATTTACGTCTGTTCCATCAGCCTGACTAAGGGATGCCGCATCTAGCCATAGGGTATTTTTTGGTTGACTGTTAATTCCGCCTGCATTTCCAACTCCACCAGGACCTGTCTGGGCAGTGGCCAAATCAGCACAAATACCTCCTATTACCAAGACTAAAACAGCTTTTAGCAAAAGCTTTTCACAAACTTGTAGGGCTTTCATCATATCCTAATGATCTTAATTCAACTTATCGGGATACAATAATACTGAAAGCAATTCAAGCTTAGTAAAATACAAAAAAATGAACCTGTAAGTAAAATTTATGATGAAAGAGAAGACTTATTTATAAATAAAGCTCACTATTTTACCTACAGAACAGCTATAAGAATAAAATCGCACAAAAAAATTAGAATAATGCAAAAAATATTTGAGTATGAATAAGAATAGTACTATATGTTTACTAACACTTAGTAAAACATGACTAAAAAACTAAGAGAATTAAACACAAAGACTAATTATATAGTTCACGTGATATTTATATCAAAATAAGCAAAAATACAATTGCCAGAGTTTAGCTTTAAATAGCAGTTACGTGATACTTTCATAGAATACTCATATTCATATTCACAGAGATATAGATTGATTAACAAACTGAATATCAGACTCATACATATTTTTAGAACATGTATATAATCAAGATGACAATCAATTTGAAAAGAAATTTATAAAACAAACCACAGAAGCCTAATTATCTATTTTATAAGTGATGTCTTTTAATTTTTCAATCTTTTCAAAAAAACCATTCACTGGATTCACTTTATATTTCCTAGACATTGTGTCTACATTCAGGTTGTCCAGACCATCTCTTAAATACACTTTAAGCGAACATGATCCTTGATAGTCCTTAAGTAAGCTTTCCAAATTGGTAATCAGGCTTTCATCAAGTACTTCTACTGGAATATTGAGCTGTACGCCTTTAGTCATTTTCTCGCGAATTTCGCTAAGTAGCTGTACACTTTGTGGCCTAAGTTCCCATACATCTGGTTGGTTATATCGCTCTTCTACTTTGCCCCTGACGTACACAAACTCCCCTACCGATAAACGGTGACGGTTGCTGAGAAAATCCTCACCGAAAAAAGCCAGATTAAGCGAGCTCTGATAATCTTCAATTGATACCAGACCAAAAGGCTTTCCCGTTCGGGTTTGACGTTCCTGATAACTGGTAACAATACCTGCTACGGCAATATCCTGATTTTTATAGTTAGTAATATTATCTACTGTACAGGTACAAAAGTTTTCTATCTCAATTTTAAACTGGTCCAGTGGATGACCAGAGATGTAGAAACCTATAACTTCTTTTTCTATTTTCAGCTTTTCAATTTCGCTATATGGTTCACAGTCAGGTATTTTTGGCACAGGAACCTCTAGCCCCCCGCTACCTCCGAACAACGATTGCTGGGCAGCCTGCTCTTCCTGCTGAAGCGTTAAAGCATATTTAGATGCTTTTTCTATCAGGCTAATCTCACCATCTTCTGCATACAAATATTGCCTGCGATGGGCACTATCAAAACAATCAAAGGCCCCAGCCATTGCCAGCACTTCCAGTGTTTTTTTATTGACCTGGCGAAGGTTAATTCTTTTGGTAAACTCAAAAATATCTTGATATAAGCCTTTTTCATCACGCTCTTCAATAATAGCACTTACTGCATTTTCACCAGCTCCTTTTACAGCGCCTAAGCCAAAACGTATCTGTCCTTCTTTATTTACCCCAAAGAAATAACGACTCTCGTTCACATCTGGCCCTAACACACTTATTCCCTGACGCTTACACTCATCCAGGAAGGCAGTTACCTTATCAGAGTTGTTCATATTGTGTGTAAGTACGGCAGCCATGTATTCTGCCGGATAGTTAGCCTTGAGGTAACCTGTTTGATAAGCTACAACGGAATAAGCAGCAGAGTGCGAACGGTTAAAACCATACTGCGCAAATTTTTCCATGATGGAGAAGACCTCTTCAGCTTTAGCTTTCTCAATACCATGTTTTTCATAGGCACCCTTTACGAAGATGACTCTTTGCTTGTTCATCTCCTCAATCTTTTTCTTACCCATGGCTCTACGCAGCAAATCCGCGCCACCAAGCGAGTAGCCACCTAGTATTTGTGCCGTTTGCATAATCTGCTCCTGGTACACCATAATACCATAGGTATTTTTTAAGATGCCCTCCAGTAGTTCATGAGGGTATTCCACCTCTTCTCTACCGTGTTTACGGTCAATAAAGTTAGGAATGAACTGCATTGGGCCAGGACGATAGAGTGCGTTCATAGCAATAAGATCCTCTATGTTGGTAGGCTTGAGTTTTTGCAGCCACTGACGCATGCCTTCAGACTCAAACTGAAAGGTGCCCACAGTATCTCCTCTCTGATAAAGTTTGTAAGTTTCCTCATCATCAAGAGGGATGGTATCAATATCTATTTCTACCCCATGGTTTTGCTTTATATTTTCCAGCGCAGTTTTAATGATGGTAAGGGTTTTTAGCCCCAGAAAGTCCATCTTTAACATTCCTGCTGACTCAACGACAGAGCCGTCAAACTGTGTGATGAAAAGATCAGAATCTTTATCAGTTTTTACTGGGATATACTCCAACAGGTCATCTGGAGCAATAATAACCCCTGCGGCATGTATACCAGTTCCTCTTACAGAGCCTACCAGTGTATGAGCTAGATTTACTACCTCTGAAGGTTTTCCTCTCCCTCTTTTAATCTCCTGCAATTCAGGAACCTCAGCAAGTGCTTGTTCAAAAGAGGTCCCTGGCTTTTCGGGAACTAATTTCGCTATTCTATTAGCTTCTGGCAAAGGTAGTTCACTTACTCTGGCAACATCTCGGATAGACATTTTAGGAGCCATGGTACCGAAGGTAACAATTTGAGCTACCTGATTACGTCCATATTTTTTGATTACATATTCAATTACATCCTGTCGTCCATCATCATCAAAGTCAATATCAATATCTGGCATTGAGATACGCTCCGGATTTAGGAAACGCTCAAACAGCAGATCATATTTGATAGGATCTATATTGGTAATACCCGTACAAAAAGCAACCACAGAACCTGCCGCAGACCCCCGGCCGGGACCTACTTTAACTCCCATGCTACGTGCAGCGTTAATAAAGTCCTGTACAATCAGGAAATAGCCCGGAAACCCCATGTCTTTAATAATTTTTAGCTCATGGTCAATCCGTTCCCTTATTTCGGCAGTAACTTCTCCATAATGGCTTTTAGCTCCCTCATAAGTTAGGTGACGCAGATAATCATCCTGATCTTCAAACTCATCGGGTATCTCAAAACGGGGTAAAAGTATATCTCGCTCAAGCGTAAGTTCGCTTGTTTTTTCTACAATCTCATAGGTGTTCGTAATAGCCTCTGGCAAGTCCTGGAAAAGACGCTTCATCTCATCCTCAGACTTAAAGTAGAATTCATCGTTAGGCATACCAAAGCGGAAGCCCCGACCTCTACCTTTAGGCATTGACATTACATCACCATTCTTTACACAGAGCAAGGTATCATGAGCATTCGCATCAGCTTTTTTGGTATAATAAACATCATTAGTTGCAATTACTTTTACATTGTATTTGTTGGCAAACCGCAAAAGCACATCATTTACGCGATTCTCTTCTTCCAAACCATGGCGCTGTAGCTCTACATAAAAATCCTCTCCAAACGTATCTTTCCACCAGACAAAAGCCTCCTCTGCCTGATGTTCACCTACGTTAAGAATAAGGTTAGGTATTTCTGCAGTTATACTACCTGTGGTGGCAATAAGCCCTTCCTTGTACTTTTCAATAAGTTCCTTATCTACACGCGGGTACCCGGCATAATACCCTTCAATAAAGCCCAATGAACAAAGTTTGGAAAGATTACGGTATCCATTCTGGTCTTTGGCCAGCAATAGCTGTAAGCTACGCTGATCTTTCATGTCTTTAGTAAACTTCTTCTGGTGACGATCTTCTACCACATAGACATCACAGCCAATTATAACTTTAATGCCCTGTTTTTTCCCTTCGGTAACTGCCTTAAATGCCCCAAATAAGTTGCCAAGGTCGGTGATTGCTACGGCAGGCATTTCCTGCTCTTTTGCAGTAGCAATAATACTTTTAATATTAGCCGTGCTTTGCAAAATTGAGTACTGAGAATGTACATGAAGATGACTGAAAGGGGCAGTCTTGATCTCCTTGGCAGGCTGAGAACTTACAGGTATGGTAGGAGACTCAGACTCTTTCTTTTTGTCAGCAGCACGGCTGGCTTCTTCCAGATCAGGCGCTTCGTACTGAATTTTTTCTAAAGGAATTTCTTCTGTATACGGCCTGACTACTTTTTCTTTAAGCAAACCAAAGAAGCAACGAGCAGTAGCATCTACGTCAAAAGCCGAGTTGTGCGCTTCGTCAAAGCCAACTCCAAACAATTTTTTGTGTAGCTCTGAAAGGGTAGGCCACTTATATTTACCTCCTCTTCCGCCAGGAATTTTGCAATAGTCAGTGGACTCATCTTTTGTATCCAATTTCTGGATATTCATCAAGTCAGTAGGTAAACTTGTTCTTACCAACTCTGCCCCGGTGATATTGATATCAAAATCTACATTATGTCCAATAACTAACTGGGTTCTCTCCAGATCTTTATTGAAAATTTTAAGCACTTCTTCCAGGGGATATCCTTCTTTTAAAGCTCGTTCGGTGGAAATTCCATGAACTTTTTCTGAATTAAAAGGAATAGTAAAGCCATCAGGTTTAACTATATAGTCCTGCTGGTTTAGTAGTTTACCATCAGCAGCGTGTAGCTGCCATGAAAGCTGTACAATACGAGGCCAGTTATCAGTATCTGTTATTGGCGCATTATAATCCCTTGGAAGTCCGGTAGTTTCTGTATCAAAGATTAGGTACATAGGATGTGCTTTTCTCTATCTTTAAGCTATATCATTTACATTAATAGGTACAACACCCTTCACACACTAATACATTTCATGAATGCCCAAATCATGTAAAATATTGCAATTATTTGTTTAGTAAATTAGGTCAAAGTTAATGAAATTTTACCATCTATTAGCCCAAATGTAGTGCTTCTATTAGCCTTCACGTTCACTATTGTTTTTACAATTATTTAAGGCAATTAGTGGTGATTATACGGGTGGCTTTTCCAAATAATTGGGAGAGAGCTTTAAATATAAAGAGCCCGACTATGTGCCGGGCTCTCATTATCTTATATCAAAAAATGCTGGTCTCAAGTGAAAAAGTAATTCAATTTAATAAAACTATAGGAGTTACGTAATAAGCACTTACCACCTTTTTAATAAGCAAATATAACTAAAAATGTGACAGGCATACCTAAGCGCATTTCTTAAATAATTGTACTTGTAGTAAGATATTTTTAGAAAAATCAAATTTCTACATTATCTTTAGTATATACTTCAGGAACAACCTTCTAACTAGCAAGCAATCTCCTCAAAATTTATTGGTTATTAAAAAGTGAAAATAAAGAAACCATAAAATAAACGAGTTTCATTTTTTCAAATTATTTTCTTTTACAATAGGCATACTTGTTAGATTTTTCATATTTTTGATAAAAAAACTCATATTATGATTATTGTTGATAACGCTTTATCCTTCCGTGAGGAAGTTGACAACCCTATTAAAGTAGGTGTTGTGGGTGCTGGCTTTATGTCAGTAGGCCTAATTAACCAAATTGAGAGGCATACTCCAGGCATGAAAGTCGTAGCTATCTGCAACCGTACTTTGGATCGTGCTGTTAAGTGTTATGAAAAAGCGGGTGTAAGCAATGTAGAAGTTTGTGATACCCCTCAACAGATTAATGAGAATATCATTGCAAAGAAGTATAGTATTTGCGAAAGTCCCGAGACTCTTTGCCAAGCTGAGGAAGTAGATATTATAGTTGAGGCCACCGGCGCTATAGAGTATGGCGCATCGGTTATTCTTACAGCTATCAAAGCCGGAAAGCCTATCCTTATGCTTAACCCTGAACTTGATGCTACTGTAGGCCCTATATTAAAACACTATGCCGATAAAGCAGAGGTGATGCTTAGCCAGACAGATGGAGATCAGCCAGGCGTAATCATGAACCTTTTCAGATATGTAAAAGGTCTAGGGCTAACTCCACTGGTTTGTGGTAATATTAAAGGTTTTCTGGATGAGCACAAAACCCCTACTGATATGGAGGAGTTTGCTCGTAATGTTAACCAGGGAACTCGTATGATTACCAATTTCACAGATGGTACTAAGCTTTCGTTTGAACAGGCGTCTGTTGCTAACGCTACAGGTATGGGTGTAGCTAAAAGAGGAATGAGTGCTTATCGTTCTAAGGAACATATTGATAAACTCACTTCCATTCATGATGTAGAAGAGCTGAAGAGTCTGGGAGGAATAGTAGATTTTGTGGTAGGTGCCAAACCAGGACCTGGAGTATACGTTTATGGTGCTACCAATGACCCTATGGTAAAAGACTATCTTAAATATTTGAAGATGGGGCCAGGACCTTTGTATAGCTTTTATACGCCTTACCACCTGTGCTTCTTTGACATTCCCAGCTCGATCGCAAGAGCTTTTCATTTTGGTGACCCAGTTATGTACCCTAAAGCAGGTCCGGTAGTAGAAGTTGTGGCTATTGCAAAACGTGATTTGAAAGCCGGAGAAACTTTAGATGGGTACGGCGGCTACCTTTCATACGGCGTATGCGAAAACTACGATGTAGCACGTGAAGAAAACCTGCTACCTATAGGTCTGGCCGAAGATGTGGTGCTAAAAAGAAATGTTCCTAAGGATAAAGCCGTTACATTTGACGATATTGTATACCCTGAAGATCGTCTGGTATATCGCTTATATGAAGATCAACTGAAGATGTTTTTGCCTACCCCTGCCAGGGTAAACGCTTAACAATAAAAGCCCCTGCTAAAAAACAGGGGCTTTATTTTTTTAACTGTATTCTGAAGATAGCTTTTCTCTTACCTTTTCCAGTAGTGTTTTTGTAGCTTTTATGCCCTCTACTGCTTCCATATCATTACCTTCATACTCTATACCTACATAGCCTCTATAGCCTGCATCCAGTACTATTCGCATCATTTTCTCGTAGTCAGTATGCACCTCTTCTCCACTATCATTAAAATCATGGGTCTTGGCGCTTACTCCTTTGGCAAAAGGCATTAGCTCTTTTACTCCTTTGTACCTATCGTACTCATCCAAGCACTCAGGATTGGGATTTTCAGGAGAATAACCTTCTCTTTTAATACAGAAGTTACCAAAATCTGGAAGAGTGCCTACATATTCATTACCTACCATTTTCATGACTCCAGCTAACCACTCTCCGTTGCTAGATAGGCCTCCATGGTTTTCTACCAGAACATTTACTCCCGCTTTTTGTGCATACTCTGTTAACGAGCTAAGCCCATCAGCTGCTAGTTTTTGCTGTTCTTCAAAAGAACCCTTGCTAGAGGCGTTTACTCTTATAGAATGGCAGCCTAAAAATTTAGCAGCGTCTACCCATTTGTAATGATTTTCAACAGCTTTTTGCCTTTCTGCCGTATCAGGAGCCCCCAGCTCACCTTCCAGATCACACATAATTAAAAGTGGCTCTACTCCTTCATTATTACAGCGGTTCTTTAGCTCTGTGAGGTATGCTGTGTCTTTGGCTTTATCAAAAAAGAACTGGTTTACAAATTCCACACCTTCTACGCCCAACTCTCGTGCTTTTGCAGGAAAATCAAGGTTGCTAATTTTACTATTGGTAATAATGGAATTGTAGTCGTTTTTAAACTTAGCGATGATTTCATTGTATGGAATGCTCCGTATATCCGGATTAAAAAGATAACTATTGAGTGACCACTCCGCTAATGAGATTTTGAAAAGCGGCTCTTTTGAGCCTGAGGTAGCATTTTCAGATGGCTTTTCGTTATTCGCCTGCTGAGTAGAACTCGTACAGGCAAAGCCTGCTACGCCTATGCCCGCACTCAGGACTACAGACTGTTTGATAAATATTCTGCGTTTCATAGAGGTGATAAATGAAAGTGTAATAAGCTAGCTTAACAGTAAAGTATGGCAGGAAAATACACTTTTGTAGTAGCAAGTAAAAATAACACAACTCCGAATGGCAAATTTTTGCGTAAAAATTAATAATACACTCTTAACTTAAATAGGGTGTATCCACAACAGCTTGCTCACATAAACTAAGAGGAGGTGCTTAAATACAAACAGGTAAATTGTAAAAATTAATTTTCCAACTGTTTGATTACCCACGATTTGCCCCAATTGTCTTTTTCTTCTTCAGACCAGAGTTCAGGAAAAAATACTACTCTCTGAAAACGTGGAGGGAGATATTTGCGCCAATTGGTGCCTCCGGTAGCATCTTTTACTTTGTTGTTACTTACTAAGTGTCTCACAGCAGCCCGGAAATGTGAAAGTGGCCAATGCACATTAGCCCAATGATCAAAAGCCCTAAGTTCAGCGATGATATCTACATCTCCAGAACGCACAAATTTCTGCATGCGCTTACGCAGGTTATGCTGCTTGTACTGCTGAGCCTTTCGGAGCATCATTTCATTATATTTTTCTTCAAACTGCCGAAGTGTAAGCGTTTTCTTACCCGTTTTCATGTCGCGTGCCCCTGCTTTCCAGTACAAATTATCCATATAAGCTTCTACCGGATCGTCAGGAGAAAGCCAAAGCACATAATCTGCATGCACCAGATTGATAAGGTCTGTAGAAAGAATTTCTATTAAACGATATTGAACCGACTGAAAACCACTGGAAGGAAGAAGACTCATTCTGAACTGGGCAAACTGCTCGCGATTGAGGCCCTCGGTCATGATTGTAAAAGAGTCTGTTAGTTGGCCAAAATAACGGTTAATGCGTTTGATCTTGTCTAAAAATGTAGCGGCGTCCTTTACCTCTCCCGCATTAATCTGCTCTAACTCCCAAAGTATTAGTTTAAAATACAGCTCGGTAATTTGATGATAAGTAACAAATATCATCTCATCTTTATGTTCCGTACGGGGCTTTTGCAACGTCAGCAGCGTTTCCAACTCAATGTATTCCCAATAAGAAAGATAGTCGGCATGCAAAAGACCATCAAGATAGTCAGATAGGCTTTGTCCTTGCTTGGCAAACTTATCTGATAATTTTTCCAGCTTCTCCATAATTTCAGGAGAAAAAGTAATTTTATCAATCATGAATCCGTACGTTTAAAAGGATTATCTATATAACGAGCAAATTTAAGGCTGAGTTTTTTATGATTTATAGCCCTCCGTCTATCATGTACACCAGATGCCACTTTCTCTTGATTGGTTCATATACCATTTTGAAATAAAAGCCAGCGTTCTCCATAAAAATTTCGTCAGTAGCTACGGTATCGCTAACCTGCAAATCTCTTTTAAAATCAGTTCCATCCAGATTAGGTTTCTTAAGCATTACCCAGTCTTCCTTGTGCCAATAGTAGGTGGAGTCTTCACCTTCATCAGCTTTTATTCCTTTAAGCGGAAACTGTATACGCTCCATCTGAAAGCTACTATCCGTCAGGAATTTTTCGTAAAACTCATCAAAATTTTCGTCTGCCCTTCCGTTTTTGGCACTTCTGCAACTAAAAGCTAAAGAAAGTACACAAATGATGAAGGAAACATTAAACAATTTCTTTTTCATAAAGATGAAAGTTAATTTTTGAGCAAAAAATTTAGGGTGACTATAAAAAGTACGATAGCGCTAATCTTTGTGCTGTTATAGAAAATGCAAAAAAACCGACAAACAAAATCTCTGTCGGTTTTATGTTATCCTTTTTAAATTGTAACCTGAGCGCAAAATGCATTTGTTAGATAGACACTAAACGGTCAGGTTAAAGTTGTAAGCCAGATTTATTTCTCCAGCTCTTTTATAAGTTCTAATTGCTTATCAATCATTAGATTGGTAGCCTGAGTAGGCTCACATAATGGCAGACGAATATTAGTATCGCAGTAACCCAGTTTGTGCATAATTGCTTTAATAGGTATTGGGTTAGTTTCGGCCATGGTAAGATTCATTATGTCTAAAATCTTATAAAAGGAAGTGCGAGCAGTATCCCACTCTCCAGCCAGGCAAGCTCTAACCATATCTGAGGTTGAGCGTGGGAGACAGTTAGATACCACAGAAATGAGCCCATCACCTCCACAAGCCATAAAAGGCAGGGTAAGTGCGTCATCTCCGACTAATACGCAAAAATCGTCACCTGTACGGCGCATTACATCCATCATCTGATGTATATCACCACTTGCCTCTTTTACACCTACAATATTTTTGTGTTCAGCTAACCTAAGAAGGGTGTCTGTTTCCAGATTAACTGCCGTTCTCCCCTTAATATTATACATAATAATAGGCAGATCTACAGCATCCGCTATTGCTTTAAAATGACGATACAGTCCTTCAGCTGTAGGCTTATTATAATATGGGTTGATTACCAAATGGCCGTCTGCTCCTGCCTCGGAAGCCACGTTTGCCAGCTCAATACTTTCTCGGGTATTATTTGAGCCTGTTCCGTGAATCACCTGGCATCTGCCATTAATAGTTTTTACCGACCAGCGAAGAATGTCCATATGCTCCTGATGAGATAGTGTAGGACTTTCTCCGGTAGTACCCACAAACACAATTCCCTCCACTTTAGAAGCTATCTGAGCTTCAACCAGTTTTTCAAAGGCAGGCCAATCTATTTTATTGTCTTGAGTAAAAGGCGTTATAATGGCTGTGTATGTACCCTGAAAAAGTTTATTCATAATGGTAATATTAGCTTATGCTCGTAGCAATGTTATTAATTGCTTCAAAGTTACAAATTTCGCTGAGTCCACCCATATCAAAATTTCAAGTCTTTTGTAGGATTATTACCTGCTTGTAGTCTTGCCAACATACTTTAAAACCATATTTATGCGTGATAAAGTTGAAAGTCTCCGGATGATAAAAACTGACGTGAGTTACATCCCTTCGATACCACCAGTCTTCAAATTCTTCTAATTTGCCATACATATTTGTCATAATCCCCAAATAGCCTCCTTTTTTTAGAAGCTGATGCAAACGCTCAATTTCTTTAGCTGGCTGATGAAAATGCTCAAACACTTCAGTAGAAAAAATCATATCATACTCTTCTTTCAGAGCAATAGGGTAAAAGAAAGGATCATAAGACTGTACTTTTAGCTGATAATCTCTGGCTAACATTTTTGCTAACACCGGAGATGGGCCACAACCATAATCCAGACAAGAGAGGGAAGGGGTAATATATTGAGAGACAGGTCGTATTACTTTTTGTAAAAAGCTGATATAGCCTAAATCCTCTATTGTGTTTTGGTGCTGTGTATAGCGTGCTTTTTCGCTTACTGCATCAGGCAACTGGCTTCTATGTAAGAAAATCAGTTTGCATTGTTTACAACAGTAGTAAAGGCGCTGGTTCTGAGTAGCTATAGTTTCCGAAGCTATTGAGCTACACAGAGGGCAAATATCAGGCGGCTTGAGTTTCTTTATTGCGATAGCGTTTAACCAAAAAGTAGATGGCAAAACCTAATATAGTAATTCCTGAAATCCAAAGCATACCGTTTTGTAGTCGGTCAGTATTCTTTCCTAAAAAGGCAATCATGGCTATTAAAGGAATAATACCGGCAGTAGTTGCAGTAATAAATTTTACATAACGCATTTCGCCAAGACCTGCCACAAAGCTAATGGCATCGTTAGAAAGAAAGGGTGAAACCCTAAAAAGAACCACAGCCCAAACTCCATACTTCTGAATGTACTTATTTACCTTCTCACCTGACTTCTGACCTATTATTTTATCTACAAAGGCGTTGCTGGCATGGTACCCAATAAAATACGCGATAGTAGCAGCTACCAATACTGCCACAAAAGAAATCACTGAACCCCACCATGGGCCATATGCCAGGGTAGAAACGATCATTAGTAAAGGAGAGGGTATCACGATTAGAAACATTTGTAATACCATAGCTCCGATAATAATTACTGGTCCCCAGTACCCAAATCCGCTTACCCAGTCTTTGATGCGTTGTTTATCATCGCTGGTAAGCACTTCGTAGGCATTTGTCATAAAATTCTGTACACTAGGAATAAAAAAGTATGAAAGGATTAGTGCCAATATTACAGCACCACTAATCACAAAAACCCACACACTTTGCTTTCTTTGTTCTTCTCTCTCTTTTAGTTTGCTTTTAATCTTGCTTCTGACACTCATAAAAATTGGTAAATGATAGCTTAAAAAATTATAACTCAACTTAAAAACCCCTATCTACCAAAAATGTTGTACTTTTTACTCTACAATACAGCGAGGAATGTCAGATGGCAAACGACTCATGAGCTCATTGTTCAGCTGGTTAGCAAAGTCAGAAAAAGAGCTAATAGTTATACTATTACTGGCCTGGTTTCCAATTAGTACTACTTCATCACCAACTTCGGCATCTTCTATATAAGTAACATCTACCATAAACAGGTTCATGTTAATAAGGCCGCAAATATTCGCTCGCTTTCCTCTAATGAGCACAAAACCTTTGTTTGATAAAGAGCGAGAATAACCATTTGCGTAGCCCAGAGGTATTACGGCGACCTTCATATCTCTAAGTGCCTGATAGCTGGTTCCATAGCCAATAAACTCCCCTTCTTTTACATCTTTTAAGTGCATAATATCAGTCTTCCAGGAGATTACCCTGTGCAGTGGGTTATCGCTCATCTGATTTATTTCTACCAGGTGCATATTATACACATCTGGACTGGGCCATAAACCATACAAAGCGATACCCACTCTTACCATATCCATACGCGCTTCAGGAAGGGTAAGCGCTGCTGCCGAAGAAGCAATGTGCTTTAGACTGGGTAAGTACCCCTTCTGTTCCGCCAGATCGTAAAATTCGTTGTAGCGAATTATCTGTCGTCTTATGCGAAACTGATTGGCCAGGGTTTCAGCTCCTGCCAGATGTGTACATAGCCCTCTAAAGTCTATATACTTTGCATTGGCTTTGAGCAAGTCCAGAGCTTCTTCCATCTGCTCAATGGGGAGCCCCGTACGATTGCCACCGGTCTCTACCTCCAGATGCACTACTGCTTTTTTGCCTACTCGCTTGGCGGCCTCTACAGATTGCCGGATACGTTCCAGATCAAACACATAATATTGAATATTGTGGTAAATAGCCCATTCCAGATCTTTAGAGTACAGTATCCCCATAATTACAATCTCACAGTCTGGCAAGCATGCCTTAAGCACTTCCTGAGCTTCAAAGCTAGAGGCCACCGAAAAATGCTTAACACCACATTTGGTTAGCATAGGGATAAAATAGCGGGTACCATGTCCATAAGCATTGGATTTGACTACCGCAGATATTATAGGGTCTGGCCCCACCTTCTCTCTCACAAAGTCCACATTGTTTTGTAATGCACTCTGGCTCAATTCAATGCGGGAGGAGTGTTGCACCTCTGACCTGTCTATTAAAGGAAGTCCTCTCATATTTCCTGGCTTTATATTCTAATACTTTCTTTTTACAGATAGTTTGTTAACCTATTAAATTCCCAATTAAATGGACTTTTGTGGGCATGCAAAGGCTTGTTAAAAAATAAATCATCAGGAGTGATAAATAATATTTTAATTTATCGTGGAATGTAAGTAACTTTGACCGGCAAATAAATCTTCTTATTTGCCTATGATGACTGACACTTCTAAGTTTTTGTACGAAGCACTCACCTATGATGATGTGCTGCTCGTGCCCGACTATTCAGAGGTACTTCCCAGAAACACAGACACTTCTACCCTACTTACCAAAAACATCAGGCTGAACATTCCTCTCGTCTCTGCTGCTATGGATACGGTAACAGAGTTTGAGCTGGCTATTTCTATTGCCTTATCTGGTGGTATAGGTTTTATTCATAAAAACATGTCTATTGATGCCCAGGCGCATCAGGTCAGAAAAGTGAAACGCTCGCAAAGCGGGATGATTCTGGACCCCATTACGTTGGATATCAATGCCACAGTCTTTGACGCCAAAACTATCATGCGCGAAAACAAAATTGGTGGTATTCCGGTAGTGGACAAAGACCGTCGTCTTTTGGGTATCATTACTAATCGTGATTTGCGTTTTCTGAAAGACCTGAAGCAGCCAGTGAAGGACATCATGACGCGTGAGAACCTGGTAACTGCCGAGCTGGGCGTGGGACTGGAAAAAGCGGAAGACATACTACAGGAGTATAAAATTGAAAAGCTTCCTATTATTGACAAAGATGGAAAGCTAAGTGGGCTTATTACCTACAAAGATATTCTCAAAAACAAAGACCGCCCTCATGCCTGTAAAGATGAATATGGCAGGTTGAGAGTAGGAGCGGCTGTTGGAGTTACGCATGATATTCTGGATAGAGTAAAGATGCTCAAAAGCGCTGGAGTTGATATTATCAGTATTGATACTGCACATGGCCACTCAAAAGGAGTTATTGACACCGCACGAAAAGTAAAGCAAGCCTTCCCTGAAGTTGAATTGGTAGTAGGAAACATAGCTACTGCCGAAGCAGCCAAAGCCTTGGTAAAGGCTGGTGCTGACGCTATAAAAGTAGGTGTAGGCCCCGGAAGTATCTGTACTACTCGTATTATTGCGGGTGTTGGGGTACCTCAGCTATCTGCAGTGTACGAATCTGCAAAAGCTATAGAGGGCAGTGGTGTACCTATTATTGCTGATGGTGGTATACGCTTCTCTGGCGATGCCGTAAAAGCTATAGCTGCCGGAGCAAGCAGCATTATGATTGGCTCTTTGCTAGCAGGTACTGATGAAGCTCCCGGTGAAGTAATTCTTTACGAAGGACGTAAATTCAAATCTTATCGTGGTATGGGCTCGGTTGAGGCTATGGATGAAGGATCTAAAGATCGCTACTTCCAGGATGCTGAAGACGATATTAAAAAGCTGGTACCTGAGGGTATTGTAGGCCGCGTACCCTATAAAGGATTGGTTGATGAGGTGCTATATCAGCTCATTGGTGGTATACAGGCAGGTATGGGTTATTGTGGCGCACAGGATATTCCTGCCCTACAAAAAGCTCGTTTTGTCAAAATTACCAATGCAGGCTCCAGAGAGAGCCATCCTCATGATATTACCATTACACGTGAGGCTCCTAATTACAGTCCCTGAACGTAGTTGAATTACACTAAAGGTCACTTTTCCATTTCATATTTTATATTAGCTTTGTATTAGCAGGTTGTATGCTGTAAGGAAATTTCCTTACAGCATACACTTTTTGCAAAGTCCTGATGCTACATGCGCTTTCATAAAAATGTCATCCGTATAACGCTTTTTCTGGGTATTATCAGTTGGACTCTACTTGTGGTCACTGATCTTTCCCTGCTATTTGCGGACATCAACAATATGAGGCCTGGCATACCTGCTGAAACAAGGCTGGTTTTGCTAAGCTTATTTTTTGTTTCTCTCTTCTTCTACTATCGCTACATTACGGGGAGGGCAGAGAGGATCAACTTTATTGACCTGCTATGGCGTGTCTTTGCCACAGGTTTGCTGGCAACCATTGTCTCTCTTACCATAGTATTATTTTATAATTTATTAGGAGACAGCCGCTTATCAGAGAACTTATTTCTAAAAAGCTTTTTCTATCATATAAACATTGGGCTTATCACAGCTTTCCTAACCTCTACCATAATGGTCTGGAAAGAGCTCATTCTCTACCAAAAGTCTAAACGACTGATTCGCCTCTGGCAAATGTTTGAGTATGTTTTACTCATAAGCATCTTACTAAGCTTTTTTCCCGCTGCTAATTTTCAGCTACTCAACAATATTATCCTTGCCCTTCTTTTTATCTTGGGTGTTATACTATCCATAAACCTAAAATGGGTTGCTTATCTGGATTTTAAGCAAAAATGGAAAAGCATCATTATCATGCTTGCCATTGCCTTTTTTACCCTATTCTTCTTTTATACCCTGGGCAGGTACTCAGTCAGCGATATAGACTCAGAAAGTTATCCACTGCTCCCTACCGATATGATGAATGTAGCTTACATACTAGCTATGTTCGGCTTTACTTTTGTCTACAACATATTTTCTCTCTTGGTTATCCTGTTTAACCTGCCTACTTCCTCAGTATTTGAGCAAAAACTGGAAGAGGTGATCAACTTCCAGAGGCTTAGCCAATCTACACAGGCAGGCTACAAAGTGGATCAAATATTTGAAATTTTGTTGGAGAGCTCCGTCAAGGCTGTATTTGCCGATGCTGCTTGGATAGAAGTAGAACATGAAGATCAACAGATACTGCTCACTAAGCAGGTAAGTGCGGATAAGGTGCCCGTCTTAAAAGAGCAAATCAGAGAGGGAGCCTTACAATCTGATGGTAACAAAAGTGGCCTGGGAAAACCTCTGCTTCAGAGAAAAGACTACCGGAAATCAAGGAAAAAACATCGCCTGCTTCAGCTTCCTGATTACAAATCTGTACTCTGGATACCTTTAGTAGTCAAAAACAACAACATCGGTACCTTAGTGGTGCTTAAAGAAGTGTCTGATGGTTTTAACAAAGAAATGGTAAGCATCATTGGTACCTTTGCCAGCCAGGCATGTATTTCTGTAGAAAACTTTCAACTCCTTAGCGAAACCATTGAAAACGAGCGCTATAAAGAAGAGTTAGAGATTGCCAACCGGGTACATCAAAGCCTGCTGCCTAAGGAGCCCGTTTCCAATGAAGTATTTGACATAGCCGCTTTTTCTGAAGCTGCAGATCAGGTGGGAGGAGACTACTATGATATTTACCAGATTTCTGAGCACAAATTTATCATCATTATAGGTGACGTATCAGGTAAAGGAACTTCAGCAGCATTTAATATGGCCCAGATGAAAGGTGTCTTCCATAGTCTTGCTCAACTCAACCTGTCACCTGATCAGTTTCTAATTTATGCAAATAGCGCATTGAGCCGCTGCCTGGAAAAAACCTCATTTATTACTGCCTCATTTTTTGTAGTAGATACCCAGCAGTCTACAATAGAATTTGCGCGCGCAGGGCATTGCCCAACTTTGTTTTACGATAACACTGCAAATAAAGCTAGCTTCCTGGAAAATCAGGGGCTTGGTCTAGGTATAATACGCAGCGAAAAATTTAATCAATATATAGAAGTTACAAAAGTCAACTATTCACCGGGAGATATCGTAATGCTATACACTGACGGTATTACCGAAGCTGCTAATCGGGAGCACGAACAGTTTGGCTACGAAAGACTGAGAAACTTTGTAGAGCAACACGCTACTGAAAACCCTAAGGCTATACAGGAAGCATTGCTTAACAGTATTTTTAGCTTTTGCAATGGAAATGCCCTTGACGATGACTACACAGCCTTAATCATCAAGTTCAAATAGGCTGAAGGAACTTAAAACGCTAAGTAGCGTATAACTAATTAGTTATGGTAGACGTAAGTATAGATTTTGGTGATAAATACTGTTTAATAAAAATAGACGGAGAGGTAGATGCCAGTTCATCTATACACCTTGATGAGGCTATGCAGAGGGCTGTAAACGCTGAATGTCCAAAAATTTTAGTAGATTGCCTTAATCTGCGCTACATTTCATCAGCCGGATTGGGCGTGTTTATGTCCTACATTCAGGAGCTGGAAGCTAACGATAAAAAGCTTGTCCTTTTTAATATGAATGAAAAGGTATATAAAGTTTTTGAAATTTTAGGCCTGCATCAGTTGTTAACTATAGTGGATACAGAAGAAGAGGCTAAGAAAGATTTTGTCGAATGAATTACACATTTAAAGTACCGTGTTGTAAGGATAAGCTGCAAAGCATCAGAGACTTTGTAACCAATATTTTGGGTCATTACGATTTATCTGATGTGGATGCCCACCAGCTGGTATTAGCTGTAGATGAGGTATGCGCTAATCTTATGATTCATTCTCATCATTGCAATCCAGACGAAAGCTTAGAGCTTATTATTAACATAGATGAAGGTTCAAGCATCACCTTTGAGATTAGAGATGAAGGCGCAGGCTTTAACATTTGTGACTACAAAGAACCCGAACTAAGCGATATTATCGGCACCAAACGTAAAGGTGGTGTAGGCCTAATGCTGGTCAGGCGTATAATGGATAAGATAGAATTTGACTGTTGTAGTAAAAAGCGCCATAATATCTATCGCTTAAGAAAAAGCATCTCCTTCTCTCCCAAGCCTCCGGTTTTTGCCAATAAAAAAGCCTGACAAATGCCAGGCCACTCAAAACGGTCTCTCTTCCACTCTCCCTACAAGAACACTACATCCTCTACTACTACTTCGCCAAACTCTCTCAGGAAAATTGACAATATTTTTGATTTAGACATGTTTAGCTCCTGCTTCAGCGCAGCTGAGCTTAACTTTACATACAGTTTACGGTCTTTGATAAAGATTTTGTCAGTACGCCGCGCTATAGGCGCTCCCATTAACCTCTCCCATGAGTTGATTAGCTGCGTCTGCTCAAACTTTGCCTTCAGTTTATAGGCATCTAGTAGCTCTCGCATAGCCTCACCCACAGTAGATGTTTCTGCTCTACGTCCAGACTGCACCTTATTCCATCTTTGGTACGACATTGAAAGTTTTTTACGGTTAGCTTGGTCTAAAGATAAAAATATAGCTGAGCATTGCTATACCTAAGTACGCAAAAAACTCAGCTATTTAATTTTGACAAACAGTTAAAATTCTAGCAAACAAGCACTTAGCCTAGCGGCTCTGCCCGAATATTTTTTCGTTGAGTCGGGTAAGTGTTTCAGTCTTGTATTCACTATCTATCAGCAGTGAAATATTGTATTTACTACCTCCGTAGGATACCATTCTGATGGGAATATCATCAATAGCATCCAACACTTTTTTTAGCATTCCAACTTTAGTGAAAGGCATATTACCTACCACACATATGATAGAATGATCGGTATGTACCTCTACATCTCCAAAATCTTCCAGCTCCTCTTTAATAGATTTCAGATGTGTCTGGTTGTCTATAGTTAAAGATACTGCTACCTCAGAGGTAGTGATCAGATCTATCGGAGTCTTGTATTTTTCAAAAATCTCAAATACTTTCCTGAGGAAGCCATAGGCCAGCAACATACGAGAAGATTTTACCTTAATAGCCGTAATTCCATCTTTAGCGGCTACGGCTGTAAACTGCCGCGCATCGTCTACAGAAGCTGTAATAGTAGTTCCAGCGGCTTCAGGCTTCATGGTATTAAGCAGCTTTACCGGAATGTTAGCATGCTGCGCAGGACGGATGGAAGAGGGATGCAAGATCTTCGCTCCAAAATATGCCAGCTCTGCTGCTTCGTCAAAAGACAGGGTAGGGATTGGGTAAGTGTGCTTTACAATACGAGGGTCATTGTTATGCATACCATCTATATCTGTCCAAATCTGTATTTCAGAAGCACTTACTGCCTCTCCTACTAAAGAAGCTGTATAGTCGCTACCTCCTCTTTGTAGATTGTCTATACCTTTTTTACTGTTAAGGCAAATGTATCCCTGTGTAACAAACAGGTCTTGCTCTGCAAACCCATCCAGCAGGTGCTGCAAACGCTCACGGATATAAAGAGTATCAGGTTCATTCTCTTCGTCTATTCGCATAAACTCTAACGCAGGAAGCAAAGTAGCCTTTATACCTTCCTGAGCCAGGTAAGTTACGAAAAGCTTGGTAGACAAAAGCTCGCCCTGGGCTAGTATCTCCTTTTCTACATCCGCACTATAGGGGGTCTCAAGCATAGAACGTAACACCGTAAAATGAGCTTCTACAATTTCCAGCCCTTCTTTCAGGCTATCTGCCTGGGGTAGCAGGTTTTTACAATAAGCCTGATAGGAGCCGTAAAGCTGGTGAATAATATTGCCTGCCTCTTCAGAGTTTTCTTTGGAAAGAGCAGCAGCAATGCTCACTAAGGTGTTGGTGGTACCAGAAACGGCGGATAAAACAACAATTTTTTTCCCGCTTTCTTTGGTGATTAGGTCAGCAACATTTTGCATCCTTTCAGGACTGCCCAATGAGGTACCTCCAAACTTGAGAACTTTCATAGTGGAATTAGGTATTTATTTGAAAAAATTACTGAGCTTAAATGATTTACCAGAAACCGAGCAACTTGATAGCAGTATAGGCGGCCTCATCTCCTTTATTACCATGCTTACCTCCTGCCCTATCCTGAGCCTGCTCTAGGTTATCAGTAGTTAATACACCAAATATGACGGGCTTGTTATATTTTAGGTTTACATCTTTTATACCTTGGGCTACTGCCTGGCAGATATAGTCGAAATGAGGTGTCTCTCCCTGAATTACACAGCCCAAAGCAATAACTGCATCTACAGAGGAATCAGAGGCAAGCCACTGTGCTCCCAGGCTTAACTCAAAGCTCCCTGGCACCCATTTGCTAACAATGTTAGCCTCTTTAGCTCCGTGCTTTACCAGAGTATCAAATGCGCCCTGATATAAAGCTCCTGTAATCTCTTCGTTCCATTCGGAGGTAACAATAGCAAACTTCTTGGTTGATATATCTGGTAGCTGATCCGTTTTGTGATCGCTTAAGTTTTTATGAGCCGTAGACATACGTTTGTATCAATTAGGTATTAAAAAAAAGGATAAGACTATGGAGCGGTAAATTATCACCGCACAGCCTTATCCTCCCTCTATTTGATTATTCTTTTTCTAAATCTATTCTCCGGCAGCCAGGCTTTGTAGTCTCACCTGCTGTTTGAGTGCCTGCTGGTATTCTGTAGCTTCAGGAAACTCTTCTACTATTCTTCCATAGCTTTCCGCAGCCTCTTCAAACTCTCCCATCTCCTCATAGGCCAAAGCTGCTTTTACCAAATACTGTGGGGTAAAGAAGCGGTTAGGCTTATAGCTAATAGCTTTATTGTAATAGTTAGCGGCTTCGCTGTAGTTTTGCAGCTCCATATAAGCATCTCCTACCAATGCATAAGCACGTGCCTGCACCAAAAGGTCGGAGGCGCTAAAGCTGGTAAGATGGTCTATAGCCTGATTATAATTGCCCTGTTTTAAAAGCGCAATACCAGCATAGTAATGAGCCAGGTTAGCAGCACCTGTACCACCGTATTCATCAATAATTTCTAAAAACCCGAAGTTGTTGCCATCCCCATTCAGGGCACGGTCCAGGCTATCAGCTTCAAAGTAGAATACCGCCTGAAACATCTCATCCTGAGCTGCTTCGTTTTGGCTATCCATATAATAGGTATAGCCAAATATACCGGCTATTACCAAAGCTATGGCTGCGCCAATACCAAAGGCAATATTTTGGTTTTTCTTACTTTTGAAGAATGATCCGGTTTTGTCAACCAGGGTATCTCTAAGTGCATCAGGACTTTCCAGTAGCTCGGTACTTTCGTGCTGTTCACTACCCTTAGCCGACTTCTGCTTGTTTCCTTTTACTCTATTCGCCATCTTATAAGATTTAAGGGTGCAAATCTACATTAATTTCTTCTAAACATAAAAAAAGAGCTTTACGTTTCTTAGCAAAGCTCTTTTAAAATTTTATCTAAAGTCAATTAATCCAAAATAAAAGGGTAATCTTCCTGAGCATACACATCTTTTAGTGCTTCTTCAGCATCAGGGAAAGGAGATTCATCGGCAAACTTAATGCATTCTTCTACCTGCTCTTTCACTTTATCTTCTATAGCTTTAAGGTCGTCTTCAGATGCATACTTCTTATCCAGGATTGAGTTCATGCACTGCAAAATAGGGTCTTGCTGCTTATACTCTTCCAGCTCCTCTTTAGTACGGTACTTTGCGGGGTCAGAGATTGAGTGTCCTTTGTAACGATAAGTTCTGAACTCTAATAAAGTAGGCCCTTCACCACTACGAGCACGCTCCGCTGCTTCTGCTACGGCATGGTGCACACTCTCTACATTCATGGCATCTACCGGGAATGAAGGAATATCGTAAGACTCTCCCAGGGTATACAGTTCAGTAACGTTACTGGTACGCTTTACAGAAGTACCCATGGCATAGCCATTGTTTTCTATGATAAAGATTACTGGTAACTTAAAGGTCATAGCCATGTTCAGGGTTTCGTGGAAAGCTCCCTGGCGGGTAGCACCATCACCCATATAAGTAGCGCATACATGATCTGTACCTTTATATTTTTCAGCAAAAGCTAAACCAGCTCCCAGAGGAATCTGACCACCTACAATACCATGTCCACCATAAAAGTGATTTTCTACATCAAACATGTGCATAGAGCCTCCTTTACCTTTAGAAACACCAGTTATTTTGCCAAACAGCTCAGCCATGATGTACTTAGGGTCTGTACCTAAAGCTATAGGATGTGCATGATCACGATAGGCAGTAATATATTTGTCTCCTTTTTTTAGGGCAGAAACTGCACCGGCAACACAAGCTTCCTGTCCGATATATAAGTGGCAAAAACCTTTGATTTTCTGGCGGCCGTACTGCTGACCCGCTTTCTCCTCAAATCTTCTCAACAAGTACATCATCTCGTACCACCACATATAGGTTTCCTTAGAAAATTCAGTTTTTTGGGCTTTAGAAGATGATTTCTTAGTTTTTGACTTTTCCTTTGTACTACTTACAGCCATAATTCTTTAATAATTAAATAATGGAGTTCTTCATGGAAGTAAACACATGCCATGTGTCACTGTTTTACCAGCGCAAAATAACACAAAAACATTCAACTACGAACTAATGTGGCTTGAAAATATCAGTTTGCTCAACTTCAAGAATTACGAAGAACTTGATTTAAGCTTCTCTGAGCAGATAAACTGCCTGGTTGGAGAGAACGGGAGCGGCAAGACCAACCTGCTGGATGCTATCTACTACTTATCGCTAACTAAAAGTGCCTTTAGTAGTACAGAAGCACAGAATATTAAGCATGAAGCACCCTTTTTTATGGTCAAAGGCTCTTTTTTCAAGCAGGACGAAAAGCACAATGTGCAGTTTAGCCTACAGCAGGGCCAAAAGAAACAGTTTAAGAATAGCCGTATCCCTTACGATAAGTTGAGTGAGCATATTGGACTTTTTCCGGTGGTACTGATTACGCCTGATGATACAGATATTATAAAGGCTGGTAGCGAAATTCGCCGTAAGTTTTTTGATGGTATACTCTCTCAGATCAATAGCGACTATCTGGAAAAGCTATTGCGCTATAACCATAACCTAAAGCAGAGAAACAGCTTACTAAAGCAGTTTGCCGAGCACAATTATTATGAAAAAGAGCTACTAGACTCATATAGCGATCAGTTGGTAGATACCGGACAGCAGATATACAACTACCGTAAAGCTTTTTTGGAAAAGTTTTTCCCAGCTTTTATACAGCACTATAACAATCTCTCCGGGCAGAAAGAAGAAGTAAAGATAAGCTACCAGTCAGACTTTGAGGAAGAAGGGTTTAAAGAGAAGTTTTACCGCAATTACCGCAGAGATATGATAGTCCAGCGTACTACACTAGGTATACATAAGGATGACTACCTTTTTGAGATAAATGGCTTTCCGGTAAAAAAGTATGGCTCACAAGGTCAGCAAAAATCTTTTGTTATTGCTTTAAAGCTAAGCCAGTTTGACGTGATTAAGGATGAAATAAAGAGTAAGCCTATTCTACTGCTAGACGATATTTTTGATAAACTAGACGATTTTCGCATCGCGAAGCTAAGCGAAATGGTAGCCGCCCACTCTTTTGGGCAGCTTTTTGTTACCGATGCACGCCCCGAACGCACATATCAGATTTTTAAGCCCATACAGGCAGATAAGAAAGTTTTTACTATTCAACAGGGTAAGGTCACCCATACGGATAATATGTAGCTTTTTCTCTATTTATTATTCGCCTATTGAAAAGCAAAGAAGATAACCCAGATGAGTATAAGCGTTGGCAGCAGAAAGGGCAAAGAGAAGCGGATGATGTACCCGAAGAATGAAGGCATCTTAATGCCAATCTGCTCAGCTATAGACTTTACCATAAAGTTAGGACCATTACCGATGTAGGTCATGGCACCAAAAAACACAGAAGCTACCGATATAGCGGTCAGACGGAGCACACTATTTACGTACTCACCGTTTGCAAAAGCAATAACTTCTGCTGAATTACCTATACTAGCTCCCTGAGAAGCCATAGCGGCTGCCAGAAAGTTTAGATAAGTAGGAGCATTATCCAGAAAGCCAGAAAGTAGGCCCGTACCCCAGTAAAGAGTATTATGGGTGATAAGTGCCGCTCCAGCTTCTGAGCGGGCAAAGTTTCCTACCAGTTCCAGAGCAGGCATCATGGTTCCAAAAATACCAATGAAAATAAAAGCTACCTCGCGAATAGGCTCAAAGTTAAAATCATTCCCCTTTATTGCCTCTTTGCTGGCAAAGCGGTATGACAGATAAGCTACTGAGAACATAATTAGCTCACGCACAAAAGAAAAAGTAACGCCATGGTACTCTATACCGGGCACGAAATCAAACTTATTGGGGTCAATAAATACAGCGATAATTATTAGACCTAACCACAGAAAGTTTTTAGTACCAATCAGCGTAATTTTATTAGAATAGGTTTGAGGTTCCTCTTCTATATCATTTTCAGATTTGTTTCGGCTATCAATTACATAAAAGATTACAACAATAACCAGCAGGGCAGCTATCCACTCTACAAAGTTATGCTCCATAGTCCAGAAGAACGGCACTCCTCTTAAGAAACCAAGAAAAAGTGGAGGATCACCAATAGGCGTTAACGCTCCACCTATGTTACTTACCATAAAAATAAAAAATACGATATGGTAGGCTTTAACTCTATTCTTATTGAGGCGAATAAAGGGACGGATCAATAGCATAGAGGCACCAGTAGTACCGATAAGGTTAGCTATAACAGAACCAATTATCAGCAGTACCGAATTGGCCATAGGCGTCGCTTTTTTATCTACCTTTATCAGTATACCACCAGAAGCTATGTAGAGTGAAGAGAGCAGAGCAATAAACTGCATATACTCTGCCAGAGCGTGTATGGGGTCGTGCTGGTTATGCAGGACTAAAAGATAGTATGACACTACAATTACTGCAAGAAGCACCGCAACTATGGGATAATTTTTATGCCAGAAGTGTTCGTAGAAAAGAGGACCAGTAGCAATCATGAGTAACAGTACTACAAAAGGAATAACGGTCCAGGGCGGAGCACTCTCATGGTGAGCACCCTCAGCTTCTTCAGCATGCGCCGCCTCTCCTTCTTCTGCCTCATGTGTTTGCTCAGGCTCTTGTGAAATGCTATGCACTGACGTAGAGGCTGATTGTTCAGAAAGAGTAAGTTCGTTTAAAGGATCAGCCTTAAGTGTGGGAACAGAGAATAATGTTAAGATAAGAACAATGAAAAAAGTATAGGCACCCTTGCTCATCTAGATTGGTTAGTTTGTGTAGTTATTTTCAATAAGCTTGTAAAAAAAACTGCTACAAGCTCTTACTATATCATGTACGATTAAATACTTTAAAGTTTAGGTCAGATATGAGCAAAGATAGTATAATCGTAAAGTTTTTGAATTTAAAATTGATAAACCCGGCATTTTTTTGGAAAATTTAGTCATAGATATCGGTAATACTTTTGCCAAAGCAGGCCTCTTTTTGCATGGCAAACTTGAACATACATATTCTCACCTACCCCTGCAAGAAGTCCCTACACTTATTGGCAAAAAAAGCTATAATGGGCTTATAATTTCTTCTGTTTCAAGCCAATTAGAAGACATTATCAAAGTAGATGAAAAAGATGCTCAGGTGATTTTTCTCAATGCAAATACTCCCTTACCCTTTATAAATACCTATCAGACTCCGCGCACATTAGGCACCGATCGTATAGCAGCCATAGCCGGCGCAATTGCACTTTTTCCTGATCGGCCTGTGTTAGCTATTGATGCAGGCACCTGCATTACCTACGATGTAGCCGATGGCAAAAAAAACTACCTGGGCGGCAATATTTCTCCTGGCTTGCAGATGAGAGCCAAAGCCATGCATACTTTTACCGCTCGTTTGCCGTTAGTGCATGTAGAACAAGCTGAAGCTGCTCATATTCCGCTTATAGGCTACAATACCCAAACTGCATTGCAAAGCGGGGCATTATTTGGCACTCAGGCAGAAATAACGCAAATGATTCGGATGTATGCAGACAAATTTAGAAATTTGGAGGTTGTATTGTGTGGAGGAGATGCAGACCTGCTAAGTCAGGGTATTGATGTGGCTCATACTACCGTACCGGAACTTATTTTGATTGGACTCAACAGAATTTTAGAATATAATGTCTCATAAATTTATTCACACCTGCCTTTTTATGTTGTTAAGCTTCGGTACAGCATTGGCGCAGACCGACAGAACTCCTTACTCTTCTCAGGGCCTTGGCAGTATGTCTGGTTCCGCACTCATACATAATGAAGGTATGGCAGGCGTAGGTATTGCCAGCGGTTCGGGCTTGCATATTAACAATGTAAACCCTGCCTTGCTATATCAGAACAGTCTCAGCTCTTTTGACGCAGCCCTTAAGGTAGAGTACAAAAATATGTCAAAAGATGGAGCTTCAGCTTCTAACCTGAGTGGAGGCCTGGCCTATGGTGTTTTTGCCTTTCCGATTATTAACAATCGCTGGTCTATGAGTATTGGTATTTCGCCCTACACTCAGGTAGACTACAAAATAGAGGAGCCCCGCACAGTTACCAGCAATGATGATGTAGCCAGTCTTACCAAAGAAGGTAGCGGAGGTTTGAGCAGAATCCATTTCTCTAATGGAGTTCATATCTACAAAGGTCTGGCCCTGGGGCTTAAAGCTACATATCTATTTGGAGCGATAGAAGACAAGCTGAGTATCCTTCCAATTACCGGAGATGACCTTAACCTTATTACTACTTATACCGAAAACGTTTTTTATAGAGGTATTGTCATAGAGCCTGCTATACACTACGCACTAAAGCTAAACAATACAACTAGCCTTAACTTTGGAGCGGTATATCAGCCTGAAACCACCATTAATGCCGAAAAAAACATCAGTTTTGAGAACAGCCAGATTGGTAGCGGGCAATTGGTAAGTAGAGATACCATCCTCCACAATGAAGATGGCAATGCAGTACTCCCTCAAAAAATAGGTATTGGCCTTGCCCTGGATAAGGCATACAAATACATGGTAGGCGTAGACTTTACAATGCAGGAGTGGGAAAATTATGGAGCCTACCAGGCAGATAATGCTTCTGGTGAGCGAAGCAACGATAATATGCTAAATGCCTACACCATTGCAGTGGGTGGACAGATTATTCCTGATATTAACTCTGTAGACAGCTACCTCAAACGCATTGCTTACCGTGCCGGCTTACGCTACAGCAATACACCATTTAATGTAGAAGGTACTCAAATTACCAATATGGGTATTACTTTCGGTTTTACGCTTCCTATGCGCAATTTCTCCAGCCTTAACCTTTCTTTTGAAGCAGGTACTCTAGGCACTACAGATAACAACCTGATTCGTGAAAATTATTTTAAAGCAGGACTTGGCATAAGCTTTAACGACCGTTGGTTTATCAGAAGAAAATATGATTAAGCCATTGCCTCTTGCTTAACTTGCAAGAGGTTTTTTCTACAAAAAATCACCTGGTAAAAATATTTCCTTTTAAGTTTTATTAAATTAGTCCTGGCAGGCTAAACGATGGTATTTCACAAAGCTTTTATTGGGTTTTATAAATATTTATTTTGAATTTGTGAGCTTTAGGCGCTATTTTTGTATTTTCGTCTATAAAGTGCATGTAACTTTTTGGAATGATTTATGAATCTATTTATTCCTAAAGTCTTAAACACATTGCAACTTTACATAAACAATTTTGTTTTTTGTTTAAAAGTCAATGCATCTTATTGACAAATAAATTGTTAAAAATCATCTATTCACTAATAAAGAAGGAATCATGAATTTTATGCTGAATCAAAAATCATTCTGGTCGGCCTGCCTTCTGTTCACCCTGTTTGCTACAGTAGCTAATGCACAAGATGGATGGAATTGGCCTGAGGACAAAGCAACTGCGCAAGAGAAAGTAGTGCTTTACACTGACATGAAGAAAGCTAAGAACTACGAAGCAGCTCTGCCGCCCCTGAACTGGTTGTTTGAAAACGCGCCAAACCTAAATAGCTCTATTTATATCAACGGAGCTGATATATACGAAGAACTTGCTCTTAAAACTAAAGAACCCCAAAAGAAGCAGGAGTATATAGACAAAACGCTCAGCATGTACGACCAGCGCATAGAGCATTTTGGAGGTGAGGTAAACGTACTTAACCGTAAGGCAAGTACCGCTATGAAGCTGATGTATAGCAACAAAAGCAATTACGACCAGCTTTACGACATCTACAAAGAAACACTGGATGTCTCTGGCGATAAATTCGCTTACTACAACGTAACTCCTTATATGAACATCGCTAAGGTGCAGTATGAGCGCGGTAAGTTTGAAGCTGAAGATGTTATTGGAATCTACGATCAGTTAAGTGAAATCAATCAGAACAATATTGACAGCGGAAGCAAGTATGCTTCTAAATATGCAGACCAGCAGGAGAAAATTGATGCCATTTTCACTTCTACTGTTACGGTAAGCTGCGACTACATTCAGGACAATATGGTGCCTAAATTAGAGGCTAACCCTGACGATCTGGATCTTGCTAAGAAGATAATTGCTCTTTCTCTTTCTTCTTCTTGTACAGACATGCCGTTCTTTACACAGGCAGCAGAGGCAACTTTCAACAAAGAGCCTAATGCCGGTCTGGCTAAAACTATTGCTTCTCGCAAAATGCAGAGCGATGATATGCAAGGAGCTAAAGAGTGGTTTAACAAAGCTCTTGAACTTTCTACCGACGATGCTCAAAAAGCAGATATCTACATGGATATGGCGGCTATAGACTCAAAAGCTGGCAATAAGTCTAGTGCTCGTAATCATGCACTTAAAGCTGCTTCTCTAAGCTCAGAGGTAGCAGAGAAAGCTTACAATATGGTAGGTAATATGTACTTTACCAGCTATGAGCAATGCAAAGGTGGAGAAGACATGGTGAAAGACCGTGCGGTATTCCTTGCGGCTTACGATATGTACAGAAAAGCAGGAAACTCATCTGGTATGGCTCAGTCTAAAGCTCAGTTCCCTTCAAAAGAAGAAGTGTTTACTTACAACTACAAAGTTGGCGATAGCATATCAGTAGGCTGCTGGATAGGCGAAAGCGCTCAAATCCAGACCAGGGACTAGTAATACTATAAATCATTCCTTCATAAGCCATTCTCTCTATTGGGAGAATGGCTTTTTTCGTAGAACTATTCCGCATAAATTCGGGTATATACTTTATCAATCACAAAAAAGAATGATGCTAAAAGACATACTTATTGTATTGGGTATGCTTATCGTACTGGCGGCTTGCGCTGAAGAAAGCAGCCCCGACGATTTTAAAGAATACGAAGGACCAGTGATGGAGGCTACCGATGTAGAGTTACTGCATAGCGACTCCGCAGTAGTAATTATCAGGCTTACCGCTGACCGACAGCTTGAGTTTGAAAGTGGCGACCGTGAGTTTCCTGAAGGTATCCATATTGAGTTCTACGAAAAAAAAGATGAAAGCAAAAATGCTTCTATCACCGCTAATCAGGGTTTTTTTAACAAAAAAGAAAATAAATACACAGCTACCGGAGATGTAGTAGTACAAAACTTTAAGAGTGGAGAGAAATTAGAGACTGAGGAGCTACATTGGGAGCCCAATAAGAACGAAATCTATACGGATCGTTATGTAGAGATTACTACCAATGGCGATATACTGATGGGCGAAGGCCTTACTGCCGACGAATCGTTTACCAACTGGAAAATTTTAAAACCTAAAGGAACACTTTCCATTACCGAAGAAGAGAACAAATAATTATGAGGCTGTTAGATGCCATTTTACTATCCCTGAGTGTCGCGTTTTTTATCATAGGTGTACACCAAACTATGGTTGGAAGCCAGAGTGTGAGCGAAGGCGTAGCCAATGCCTATGTTTTTTTTATGGTATCGCTGATATTACTCTTTTGGCACAGAGTACGTAGAAAAAGTCGTACTCAGGATCAGGTAGACAAAAAAAATAAAGATAAAAACCAAAAGAAAAGAAAACCTAAGTAAGATAAAACTGCTAGGTTTGTACTTACACACTTCTAAGTTAGTAATTGCTTAACCTTTACATGGACTATTATAGTATCACCATAGTATTAATCTGCCTTTTATTTTCTGCTTTCTTTTCGGGCATAGAGATCGCGTTTATCTCTGCTGATAAACTTAGAATAGAACTAGCTAGCAAACAAGGGGTATTTTCAGGGAAATTACTGGCTAACTTTTTACAAAAGCCTTCCCGCTTCATAGGCACTACACTGGTAGGAAACAACATTGCACTGGTACTTTATGGTATCTTTATGGCCAATTTGCTAGAGCCATGGCTGGCAATGCAACTACCAGATATTATAAACAACGACATATTTGTTCTGGTACTTCAGACCATACTCGCCACTATTGTAGTATTAATAGTGGCAGAATTCACCCCCAAAAGTGCGTTCCTGATAGACCCCAATGGCCTGCTTTCGCTCTTTGCTATTCCTATGAGTATCATTTACTACATTATGTACCCCATAGTATGGCTCATAGATAAGGTCTCTCAGTTTGTAATTATACACGTGCTGGGCTTCAAATACAGAGAAGACAAACCGGTTTTTGGTCTAACCGACCTGAACAACTACATTAAGAATACACTGAGCGAAGATGTGCTGCAAGAGAGCCATAAAAGGCATGCCCAACAAACCCCGCCCCGGGTAGACACTAAAATTTTCAGTAATGCGCTAGAGTTTAAAACCGTAAAGGTTAGGGAGTGCATGATTCCACGTACCGAGGTGGTAGCTGTAGATATTGAAGATGAAATTGAAGAGCTCAAAGAAGCCTTTATGCAAAGCGGGCACTCTAAAATTATCGTCTATAAAGAATCTATTGATGAAGTAATTGGTTACTGCCATTCTTTAGAGCTTTTTAAAAAACCAGAAACCATCAGCCAGATACTTACTCCTATTATTATTGTTCCAGAGACCATTCCTGCTAATGAGCTGATGATACAGTTTATTACTGAGCATAAAAGCTTGGCACTAGTGGTAGACGAATTTGGGGGTACTGCTGGTATCGTAAGTATGGAAGATATCATAGAAGAAATTTTCGGTGACATACAGGATGAGCATGATGCTGAAGACTGGGTAGAAATGCAGTTGGACGAAAACAATTATTTGATTAGTGCTCGACATGAAATTGACTATCTAAACGAAAAATTTAACTGGGTAATCCCTACCGGAGACTATGATACCCTGGGAGGGTACATACTATCTCTAACAGGCGAGATTCCTTCTACCGGCGACATTATTAACGCGCCACCATTTACCTTTACCATAATGTCTATGCACGAAAACCGCATAGACAACGTTAAGGTCAAGGTCAACACCAGCCTCTCAAACTAAACTAATTTAGATCTTACTGAAAAAGAGTTGGTTTCATGTAGGAATCATTAACCTTCAGTAGGTGTTTAGCTTTGAAATTAAGGCTGAAACCATTTATTTTGGACTTCTTTTTACAAAGTGTATAAACAATGGCATTAATCAGTAAGATTCGTGAGAAGACTGCCTTAGTCGTAGGGTTTGTTGCGCTAGGTCTTTTCCTATTTATTGCGGCGGATATTTTTACTTCAAGCTCTGGCTTTTTTGGCCGTGAGCAAAACGAAGTAGGAGAAATTGCAGAAGTAGATATTTCTATTCAGGAGTATCAGCAGGCAATAGAAGAAGTTAAGTATAACTTCTCCGTAAATACCGGTCGTAACCCCTCCGAAAGGGAAATGATAGCAATACGCCAGCAAGCCTGGGACAAGCTTATCGCTGACATCGCTTTTACCGCGCAGTTTGAAGAGCTGGGCATAGAAGTTACCGAAAGCGAACTTGTAGACATGGTACAGGGCAATAACATCACTCCTGAAATTCGTCAGGCTTTTACTAATCCTGAAACTGGCGAGTTTAGCCGCGAGCAGGTTATTAGTTACCTGCAAAACTTACCACAACTACAGCCTCAGCAGCAACTCGCCTGGCAGGTGTTTGAAAACAACCTGAAAACTGGTCGCAGAAGAATCAAGTATGATAACCTGATTACTTATGCTGACTATGTTACTAACCAGGAGGCCAAGCAACAATACATTGCTGAAAATACTGTAGCAGAGGTAAAGTACCTATATGTACCCTTCTATGCTATCAGCGATACTGCTGTTAACGTTACTGATTCTCAGCTTCAGGCATACCTTAATGAGCACGAAGATGAGTTTAAAGTGGAGGCAGGAAGATCTATTCGCTATGTTACATTCTCTATAGCACCTTCCGCAGAGGACTCTACATACTTTATGCAAGAAATTGAGCAGCTGAAAGGTAACTTTGCTAGCGCAGCTAATGACTCATCTTTTGCTGCAGTTAATACCGATGGTACCGGCCAAGCTTACAGAACCTACGCTCCTGGTCAAATGCCTGCTCAGCTTCAGGATGTAGATCTACAGGAAGGTGAAGTGTATGGCCCTTTTACAAACAATGGTGCGTATACACTGTACAAAGTATCAGAGGTAACAGAAGACACCGTTTCGTATGCTAAAGCCAGCCACATCCTGTTTAAAACAGACAATGTGGAAGAATCTGAAGCTCGTAAAAAAGCTCAGGATGTACTCAACCAGCTACTTAATGGCGCAGACTTTGCCGAACTGGCCCGCCAGAATAGCGAAGATGTAACAGCCTCTCGTGGTGGTGATCTGGGCTGGTTCCCTGAAGGCCGCATGGTACCAGAGTTTGAAGATGCAATATTCTCCAGCAATAGCAGCGGACTGATAAGAAAACTGATCAAAACCGATTATGGTTACCATATTATCAATGTAACTGAAGCGCCTACCAATCAGGTTTATAAAATTGCTTCAGTAGTAAGAGAGCTTTACCCTAGCGATGCCACACGCGACCAGGCTTATCGTCAGGCAGACTACTTTGCCAGCAGCGTAGCTAATGCAGATGAGTTTAGCAAGCAGGCACAGGAAGAAAACTTAAGTGTACAAACGGCTGACAATATTGCTAGCTCAGCACAAAACGTTCGTGGATTAGGCGATGCTCGCCAGATTGTTCGCTGGGCCTACAATGACGCATCTGTAGGTCAGGTTTCAGAAGTATTTGAACTGGATGATGCTTATGTAGTGGCGGTACTTACCGGCAAAACAGAAGAAGGGACAGCCTCACTGGAGTCCGTAAGAGATGAAGTAGCTACTAAAGTAAGAGCAGAGCTTAAAGGTCAGCAAATTACCGAAAAGCTTAAAGGACTATCAGGCTCACTAGACGAAATTGCCAGCGCCTTTGGTCAGGATGCTAGCGTATACAACACCAGTGATCTTAAGATGAGCAGCAATACCTTGCCCAATGTAGGTTTTGCTCCTAAAGCTGTAGGCAAAGCTTTTGCTCTTAAAGAAGGAGAAGTTTCTGAACCAATTCAGGGAGAAAATGGCGTGGTTATGATTCAGTTAAACGCGCGCACTGAAGCTCCGGAGATTGCGGATTATGCTAGCTATAAGGAACAACTACAACGCCAGGCTAGTCAGCGCAGTGGCTTTAATATTGCTGAAGCTGTACGCGAATTTTCAGATATTGAAGACGAGCGTTATAAGTTTTACTAAACACTGCTATAATACTATATAGTGAAAGGCTGCTCATTCGGGCAGCCTTTTTTTATTTCTAACATTCAAGGTTCAAAATTATATCTCTCTTTTTTAGTCGCCAACCTAAAGTTTTGAGCAGATCACTTAGAATTCTCCCAAAAAGCTGCTTATTTATATAGACAAAGCCCATGTTAACTCTACCTGATCAGGAGAAAACCAGGGCTACAACTAATCAATACAACCTAACACAACTCTTTCATGCAAATCGTCAAATCATCAAAAGTCTATGATGCTATTATTGTAGGCTCAGGCGCAGGGGGCGGTATGGCAGCTAAAATTATGGCCGAAAATGGTCTAAGCATTGCCATCGTAGAGGCGGGCCCCTTTTTTGACCCCACCGATCCGGCACAAATGACCCAGCTTAAATGGCCCTGGGAGTCACCCCGCCGAGGTGCCAGTACTACCCGAGCTTTCGGGGATTTTGATGCAGCCTATGGCGGATGGGAAATAGAGGGCGAGCCTTATACCAAAACCTCCGGTACCGAGTTTGACTGGTTTAGAGCCCATATGCTGGGCGGTAGAACTAACCACTGGGGGCGTATATCCTTACGCTTCGGCCCTAACGATTTTAAGCGAAAAGATATTGATGGACTGGGAGATAACTGGCCTATAAGCTATGATGATGTTAAGCCTTACTATGATAAGGTAGATAAGCTCATAGGAGTATTTGGCAGCAAAGAAAACATATACAATGAGCCGGATGGCTTCTTTTTACCTGCACCTAAACCCAGGTTGCATGAACTTTACTATATTAAAGGAGCCAGAAAAGCAGGCGTACCGGTTATCCCTGCCAGAAAATCTGTACTCACTAAAAGACTTAATAATGAAAGAGGAGTCTGCTTTTATTGTAAGCAATGCGGAAGATCATGTTCAGTCAAAGCAGATTTTTCTTCGGGCACCTCACTGGTTTTTCCTGCACAACAAACCGGTAACGTAGATCTTTTTGTCAATTCGGTAGTACGAGAAGTAACAACCAATGAAGAAGGTATTGCCACCGGTGTATCCTATATCAACAAAGAAGACAGACAGGAGTACCAGCTCAAAGGACGTACAGTAGTGCTCGCAGCTTCCGCCTGTAGCTCAGCACGCATACTACTAAACTCCAAGAGTAAACAACACCCCAATGGTTTAGGCAATGGCTTCGACGTTGTAGGAAAGTATTTACATGACTCCACCGGAAGCAGCCGTAGTGCTTTTATCCCCGAACTGATGGATCGTAAACGCTACAACGAAGATGGTGTAAGTGGCATGCACGTATACACTCCCTGGTGGCTGGATAATAAAAATCTGGACTTTGCCCGCGGATACCATATAGAGGTAGGCGGCGGCATGAGTATGCCATCCTACGGCTTTGGGTTTGGCGTTACGGAGATGAATAAATTTATTGGTCAGCAGGCTGGTGGTTATGGCGATAAATTAAGAGAAGATGTAAAAAGGTTTTATGGTGCCTTTATAGGAGTAGCCGGTAGGGGCGAGTGCATTGCCAGAGAAGATAACTACTGTGAGATTGACCCTAATGTGGTAGATGAATGGGGCATTCCGGTATTGCGTTTTAACTATACCTGGTCTGACCATGAACGCTTGCAGGCAAAACATATGCATGAAACTTTTGAAGAGATTTTCCATGCGATGGGAGCTACAGTACTTGGCGATGCGCCGGGTAAAGACGAAGATTATGGGCTACACGCTCCCGGTCGGATAATTCATGAGGTTGGGACTACCCGTATGGGCAACGATCCCAAAAATTCTGTGGTCAATAAGCATCAGCAGCTACATGAAGCAAAAAACGTATTTGTAGTTGATGGCGGTCCCTTTGTGTCGCAGGCAGATAAAAACCCTACCTGGACCATCCTGGCACTTTCATGGAAGACATCAGACTACATTATGGACCAACTTAAAAAGCGTAACATCTAACTCAATCACATCATGGATAGAAGAGAATCTTTAAAATCAATGCTGCTCGGCTCCCTGGCAGGTGGGTTGGTACTAAGTAGTTGTAAGCCGGAAGAAGCAGAACTGGCACCTCCTCCTGCCGCGCAAACAGGTGTTTATGGTCGTACACCGGCAGAAAAAGCTCGAGACCTGCGCCTCTTGGAAGCTGAATTCCTGACCAAGGCTGAGTTAGGTACTATTGCTACGCTTTGCGATCTTATATTGCCAGCCAATGGCGACTTTGGCTCTGCGACTGATGCTGGCGTTCATGATTTTATAGCCTTCATCGTTAAGGATATTGAAACCTATCAGACTCCCTTAAGAGGAGGCCTCATGTGGCTCAATAGCAGGGCCAATAAAAAGTTTGATACCTCTTTTGATAGCTGTAGTATAGAACAACAAAAAGCGATACTAGACGAAATTGCTTATCCTGAAAAGGCCAGTCCTGAAGTAGCTCAGGGTGTTAAGTTTTTTAGTATGATACGAGACCTTACCCTTACCGGTTATTATACTTCTAAAATGGGTATAGAGGAATTAGGTTATCAGGGCAACCGCCCCAATGTCTGGGATGGAGTGCCAGAGGAAGTGCTCAAAGAGCATGGTATGGCCTATGAAAAAGAGTGGGTAGCCAAGTGTGTAGACCAATCCAAAAGAGAAGATATAGCTCAATGGGATGACGATGGCAATCTTATCACTTAAGATTTAATTTAGCGTTAATATAATAGTTTTATGTCCGTAGCCACCACAATGGCTACGGACATTTTTTGACTTGTATCAATCACTTTTTAGGGCATTTACCGGATTGGCTAGTGCAACTTTAAATGAGTGGTACCCTACTGTAATTAATACTGAAAGCAGTATTAACATCAAACAAATTACAAAAACAGAAAGGCCAATGTCTATTTGATAAGCAAAACTTTGCAGCCAAACACGAACCAAATAATAAGCGAGAGGGGTTGTGAGCCAAAACGTATGAAGTCAAATACTTGAAGGTAGTCACTGTATACGCCACTACGCCATCAACAAAATGAACTTTATCGTCTATCTGTACCCTTCTGTGGGCATTGTATATTTCAAGAGGAATTATAGCCTCTAAATCATCTCCAAAGCGTTGTGCTAAAGACTCAGGCAACGGCCTAGGGACGCCTGCACTACCAAAGTTACTGCCACTGTGCTCAAAATCAGTTACAATCCGGTATGTCTGGTCAGCCTTTGAGTGGAAGTTATCAAAGCTAAGCTCGTAGTTTACAATCAGAAATATTACAATAGCACGGGCAATACCCAATGACAAGCCGAATATGCTGACAATTGATTGAGTTTTATGTTTCCATAAATTTCTCAAAGCGATTTTGAAATAACTTCTAAGCATATGATAAGAGTTCTAAAAGTAGTTGGTTACTCATCTCTTAAAGAATTCACCGGATTAGCAAGTGCCGCTCGCACAGATTGAACACTGATGGTAAGCCAGGCGATAATTACAGCTGCCAAACCCGCCACCAAAAATATACTCCAGCTGATTTCGGTACGATACGCGAAGTTGTTCAGCCAACGCTCAATGGCAAGATATGCTAGTGGGGCAGCTAACGAAAATGCCAGAAGCACCAGGCGTAAAAAATCCAGTGCCAGCAGATTATTAATTTGAAGCACCGTAGCTCCCAGTACTTTGCGAACTCCTATCTCTTTAGTGCGCTGAGAGGTTACAAAAGCTACTAAGCCAAATAGTCCCAGGCATGCTACTAATATTGCCAAGAAGGTAAATACTTTTAGCACATCGCCCAGTCGCTGCTCTGCTCTAAACATATGATCAAAATCCTGATCCAAAAAGGAATAAACAAAAGGATTCTCCGGTTCAAACCTGGACCATACGCTCTCCACTGCGCTAACACTTTCAGTTGTATTTTCTGCCTGTGTACGCACTACTACATAATCACTAAGGAAGCTGGGGGTAAAGTATTGTATAGCTATCGGCTTAACCTGGCGGTCGAATGTTTCTACATGAAAATCTTTAACTATACCAATTACCTCTAGTTTTTGCTCATCATTCTTACCCAGATTTTTAATAATAGTTTTTCCAACGGGCTCTTCCAGACCTAGTGCTTTTACAGCAGCTTCATTTAACAGCAAGCCCTGCTGCTGGTCAGAACTCAACTCTTCTTTAAAATTTCGCCCTGCAATTACCTCCATACCCATGGTAGAGATGTAGTCAGGGTCTACCAAAAACCATTGCATGCCCTGACCATTATCTGCTCCCTCCTGCCGAAAATCGCGCATGGCTACTGTTGCCAAAGATTGAGAAGGTACCCCGGTAGCAAAGCTTACCTCTTTTACCTGAGATAGCTGAAGCAGCGATGCTTTAAAAGCTTTCCACTCACCTTGTATCTCTTTGTCGTTTTTTATAATTAGTACATTCTCTCGCTCATACCCTAAATCTTTGGTTTGTATAAAATGCAGTTGCTGTACTACCAAAGCTGTAGAAATAATAAGACCGATAGACACAACAAACTGAAAGACAATAAGGGTGTTTCTGAGCAGACTATTTTTAGATAATGTGCTCATTTTACCCTTAAGCACACTAGCCGGGCGAAATCCCGAGAGAAAAAAAGCAGGATAGCTCCCCGAAAGTAAACCTACCACCAGCATACCACCCACCAGAATAAGTAGCATATCCCAGTGGCTCCACCAGTCAAAAGCCAGATTTTTGCCTACTAACTCATTAAAGGGCAAGCGTAGTGCCTCTACCACGCCTAAAGCTAAAAGCATAGCAAAAAAGCTTAGCAATACTGACTCCAGCAAAAACTGAATAATCAGCTGTGTACGGCGAGAGCCTAACACCTTCCTTACCCCTACTTCTTTCGCTCTCTTAATAGCCTGTGCTGTTGACAGGTTCATAAAATTAATACAGGCCAGCAGCACTATAAGCACTGCCACAATAGTAAGTACGTAAACCGTTTCTATACTGGCATTAGCCTCATGCTCGCGGAGCAAATCAGACGTCAGGTGAATATCCTGCACTGGCTGAAGCTCATAACGGAGTTCAGTACTCTCTGACGGACCAGACTCTCCACTTTTTAGGTAAGGCATAGCATACTGCTTAGCTATTTGGTCTAGTTTTTTAGACAATTGGGCCAGGCCATCACCTTGCAGCACCTCTGCCCTCACTTTAATGTAGGTATGCATAATGTTCCACGACCAGTTGTCGGTGTCAGTTATTTCGCTGTAGCCAGTAGGTGCAACTAACATGTCAAAATGGAAATGTGTGCTTTGTGGAGGGTCTACTACTGCACTTACCTGCCGTGCCTCTCTGCTTCCACCAAAAAGAATCTCTTTGCCCAATACCTCTCCTCTCTCAACTGCGCCCTCTCCAAAATAGCGCTCTGCCGTAGCTTTGCTTAATACGAGAGCGTTGGGCGTCCGCAATGCATTTGTCGCATCCCCTGCAATAATGTTAAAATCCAGTACCTGCAAAAACTCAGGATCGGCAATAAAAACCCTGGTTTCACGAAATACAACCTCCTGACTTTCATCTTCTTCCAGTGGCAGTCGCATGGTAGAGTGGTTCCAGGTAAAAACCCTGGCCAGGTGCTCTACTTCTGGTATATTGGTTTTGATAGCTTCATAGAGTGGCGGTGGCGTAGTAGCCAGATGGTAGTACTCCCCCCCAAAAGTAGTTATACGAAACACCTGCTCTGCCTCCTGATGAAAGTCATCGTAGCTTAGTTCGTCCAGCACATACCAGCCAATGAGTAAGCTACTGGCAATACCGACCATTAGCCCCAATATATTAACCAAGGTATTGAACTTATGCTTGAGGAGGTTACGAGATGCTATCTTCAGGTAGTTCTGTATCATAGTGCTATAGCTTAGGTGAGTAAAGTTGATCTTCTATTCGTTTCGTAAACTTTTGACCGGATTGACAACTGCTGCCTTAAAAGACTGATAACTTACAGTGAGCAGCGCGATAAGCAGTGCCAGACTGCCGGCCACAATAAATGAGCTGATGCCGATGTGGATACGGTAGGCAAAATCGTTGAGCCAGGTACGCATAGCCCAGTATGCAAGGGGCACCGCCAATACAAAAGCCAACATTATCAGGCGAGTAAAATCTTTGGACAGTAATAGTATAATGCTTTTGACTGAAGCTCCGAGTACCTTTCTGATCCCAATCTCTTTAGTACGCTGCTCCGCCATAAAAGAAGCCAGCGCCAGTAAACCTATACAAGCGATAAAGATTGCCAGGCTAGTGAACGCCCCAAAAATTTTCCCAACCTGCTGATCTGCCCTAAAGAGCGCTTCAAAATCTTCGTTCAGGAAGCTATAATCAAAGGGTGTACCATCTGAGTGTAGGTTCCACTGCTCCTCAAGCATACTGAGCGTATGGGTTAGATTTTCGGATTGCACCTTTACCTCTACATAATTTTGCGCATCAGAAAGTAAAAGGACGAAGGGCTGCACTTTATGGTGTAGAGATTCGTAATGATAGTCTTCGGTTACGCCTACCACTTCTGCTTCAAACTCACTGGCTGCCATTACAATACTACCTACTGGTTCTTTTAAACCAAGCTGACGAGCTGCGGCTTCATTAATAATTAAAGCATAGTTCATAGAGTCTGAGGTAGCTTCTCGTGAGAAATTACGCCCTTCCTTCAGGCGTATGCCCATAGTGCTTATATAGTCGTAGCTTACCTGCATATACTGTAGTACCTGTGCATCTTCATCACGAAAAGTGAAGCCTCTTTCACTATCATCCTGAACGGAAGGAATAAACACGCTACCATCATGCTGCTCTAGCGGAGATGAGTCAGAAAAGCTTAAACTTTTCACTTCTGCCTGCTGCATTAGGGCGTTATAAAAACCCTCCCGACCTGCGCTCAGGGCTTTGCCACCTTTGAGTATGATTATATTCTCTCTATCAAAACCCAGATCTTTATTTCGGATAAACTGTAGCTGCTCAAATACGCCCAGCGTACAAACGATAAGCACAATAGATACTACAAACTGAAAAACAACAAGAGTATTGCGTAACAAGATGTTCTTGTTGCCAATGGCAAGTCTACCTCTGAGCACCTCTGCCGGACGAAAGCGTGTAAGGTAAAAGGCAGGATAACTACCCGCTATAACTCCTGCCACTATGCCTAATAAGAGTACCGAAGGAATAAACCAGAAGGATTGTATCGGAAGTTGTAGTTCTTTTTCTGCCAATTGACTAAACGGTAGGCTTAAAAGCTCTGCAAGAGCTATGGCCAAAATTACAGATATGATGCTGAGCAGTAATGATTCTCCTAAAAACTGACGTATGAGCAGGCTCCGTGCTGAGCCCATAGACTTTCTTACCCCTACTTCTTTAGCTCTTTCGGCAGAGCGTGCAGTAGCCAGGTTCATAAAGTTGATGCAGGCGAGTAGTAGAATAAAAGCAGCGATAGCCCCGAAGATGTAGAGATATTTTGCATTAGCATTTGGCTCAAATTCTCCCAGCAAATGTGAGTGCAGGTGAATGTCTGTAAGGGCCTGGGTAAACATTTCTACCTTATAACCCAACTGCTGGAAGAGCTCATACTCCTCAAAGTACTTGGCCAGTAAAGGTGTGAGCTGGGCATTTACTTCTTCAATAGTTGCATTTTTATGTAGCAAGAAATAAGTGGCTGTATTCAAATCTCCCCAGCCTTCTTGTTGGTGCTTTGGGTTAGAAAGGAAAGAGTATACAATTTTAAACTGCATGTGTGAAGCTTCCGGAACAGGCCGCATAAGCCCGGTAATTTGATACAACACCCCATCCATCTGTAGACTTTGCCCTATTAACTTACCTTCAGGAACGTATTTACGTGCTATCTCTTCAGTCATTACTATAGACCGGGGTTCAGCTAAAGCCGTAGCAGGATCACCCTCCAGCAACTGAAAACTAAACATACGGAAAAACTCAGGGTCTGCTGACAACACTTTGTCTTCTTTGATAATTATATCGCCTCTCTGAAAAAGTCTGTCATCAGACTGGTCTATTCTTACTGCCATTTCTACGGCAGGTACTTCTGCCTCTAAAACCTGAGCTACACCAGAAGCTACTGCTGCCCCTTTAAATCCTCCGCTACCTACTTCCAGATCAGACCCCAAACGATAAATTCTATCTGCTTTGTCATGAAAACGATCATAGCTAAGCTCATGAGTGATATACACTGCAATAAGCAAGGTGCAAGCCATGCCAATAGATAGCCCAAGAATATTAATGAAAGAATAGAAAGGTCTTTTTTGCAGGTTACGTATGGCTATTTTCAGAAAACTGTTGAACATATGCTGTCTCTTTTGCCTTAGCTTTTATCTCGTCTTGTATATAAGTGTTCAATTTTCTTTCCACGAGTCACTGCATTATTACAAAATACTGACAACCAAAAACTTACACTAAAAATATTTAATTTTTCATTTGGCAAAGTGTATCGTTTTCGTGACACCTAGTGTCTGCTTTCGTAACAGCTTCTGGCATATTATTATCTTTAAGGCATGAAAACTACAGCTTTATTCATAGCTTCACTGCTTCTGACCCTGGCAGGATGCCAGAGCCCTCTGTCAGAAAATCAAAATAATACTTTTCAGTTTAAATGGGAAAGGCTCAAGACACCTACTCAGGCTAGCTTCCGTGGCTTATCAGTAGTTAGTGAGAAAGAACTTTGGCTTGGCGGAAGCCAGGCAAGTTGCCTGCTTACCACCGATGCTGGTAAAAACTGGCAGACTTTTAACTTAAACGTAGCAGACTCTCTGCAATTTAGAGATATAGAAGCATTTGATAATGGTACTGCTTATCTGCTAAGTGCGGGCTCTCCTGCGCTCATCTACAAGACCAACAATTATGGTAAGACCTGGAAGCTACAATATGAGAACAACCGCCCAGATATTTTTCTTGATGGAATGGCTTTCTGGAATGAGGAGACTGGCCTGGTAATGGGCGATCCTACTGATGGCTACTTTACTATGCTAAAAACTACAGATGGCGGAAAAAACTGGACGCGCCTGAAGTCGGAAGCCTTACCTGAACCCAAAAATAAAGAAGCAGGTTTTGCGGCCAGCGGCACTAATATAGTAAGTAAGGCAAGCCAGCATGCCTGGTTTGCCAGCGGTGGTGGAGCCTCTAGGGTGTTTTATACCACTGACGCTGGCAAAAGCTGGCACCACAGCCCTACCCCAGTACAGCAAGGAGAGGCCTCTCAGGGCATTTTTTCTTTGGCGTTTGCTGATACATTAAGAGGCGTAGCAGTAGGAGGTAATTATCTGGCCCCAGATGACTGTAGCAAAATTGCCTGCTATACCAATGATGGAGGTAAGAACTGGCAACCGGCTGTACAGATGCCTTCCGGCTACCGCTCAGGAGTAGCCTACTTCTCTAAAGATCAGCTTTTTATAGCAGTAGGATCCAATGGCACAGACTACTCCACTGATTATGGCAAAAGCTGGAAAAAAATAGATACTGTAGGCTACCATAGTATTCAGCCTGTACCCGGAGCATCCATAGCCTGGCTTAGTGGAGATCAGGGGCACGTAGCAAAACTAAGTTGGTAAGACATATACTACTATGCACACTATGTTAGTTAATATCTTCTCCTTTTTCCAGCGACTGAATGGCTGCCTGCAAGCTATTTTTGTTGAGCTCGTCTGGTGCTTCTTCATGCGCTATTTTAGCGTATTTTAAAGCCTTTTTATAGTCGCCGGTAGCAGAATACCCCCTTGCCAGACCAACATTAACCGGCCAGGTGTCAGGAAACTTTTTGGCATTGTGTTTAAACACTTCCAATGCCTTAGCTTTTTCTCCCTGGCTAATCAGTTGTCTGCCGTAAGCATGTATTTGTAGTGGGTTAGCTGTAGGGTGTTCAATAGCTTTGGCCATGAGTTGAGTCGCCTCCTCAACCCTGTTCAGCTTGTGTAAAATGCTGGCTTTGGTTTGTAAAGTGGTAAAGTTTTCCTGCCCGATGTAAGGCATGCTAATAGCATTGTCGGCCCAGCTTAGTGCTTCTTCCAAATGGGTATCATTTTGCAAACAGTAAGTAGCAGCCTGATTCCAGCCCTGCCAGGTAAAGCCAGCCGCAGACTGCAACTCTTTTCGCATATTATTTACATAAAGCGCATTCATATTGGGTACACGGATAGTAAATGGTATTTTGAGGTTTTCCCACATGAGTGCGGCCACCGTATGCTCAGGCTGACGGTCTGTAAATTCATAGGTAAGCCACTCACGATACTCATTTTCCTGCGGTTGCAATTCTACTCGCAGCGCATCTTCCTTTTCATCATAAAAGTAGCTACCCCAGGCAGAAGAGTTTTTAGACAGAATCATTACCCAGGGCTGGTTTTCTTCAACTATCATATGCAGGCCATAACTACCTGCCCGGATTGGCTTACCTTCTACCTCCATATCATGAGAAAAAGTAATAACCGTATTTTCGTTGGCTCCTGCCCGCCAGGGAGAAGCTTGGGCACTGCCAAAACCTAAGTTGGTAAGACCATAAGGAACCAGTTGCCCCCATATCTGTCCGGCTCGGCTTTCTCCATTTGAACCAGTTACATCCGGGCTGTTGTATTGTATGCTTACATGCGCCAGTGAGCCAATATACTGGGTAACTATACTTTTCTGGTTGTCTCCGCTAGGCGGTAAACTAACGGATTGGGCATAAAGACGTGTGCAAAAGAATAGGCAAGCACATGCTAACAATAGTGTTTGATGGAGTTTTTTCATGGCGTATAAATTTGGGTTATCGTATAGAATTTACTCCTTTTGCTCCATACCCTCCAAGTTGATATGCCGCTAATACTTTCCGTTTGTTCAAATTCCCGTAAACAAGGGGAGAGCAGCTAGTCGTTGCGCAGAGACTGCGCCGGATTGGCATGTGCAGCTTTTAATGAGCGATAGGTAATGGTAGCCAAAGCAATTACTAATGTTAAAATAACTCCTGAAAAGAACAGCTCAACGCCCAGCTCAATTTTATACTCAAAGTTTTGTAGCCAAAGTCCCATAACGTAGTAAGCTAATGGAGCCGCAAGCAGAAAAGCGAGCAAGATTAACTTAATAAACTCCATAGAAAACAGGCCTACAATACTAGCCACTGAAGCCCCCAGTACTTTGCGCACGCCTACCTCTTTCGTCTTCTGCTCTGCCATAAAGGTGATCAGTCCGTAGAGCCCCAGACAGCCTATAAAGATGACAACAATAGAGGCAATGGTCAGTACCATTGCCATCTGGCGTTCGCTATCGTAAAACTGCGCAATCTCATCTTCAACAAATTTATAGTCAAAGGTATACTCAGGGTAGAGCAACTCCCACTCTTGTTGAAGAGCCGTCATCGTACGGCTAAGGTTTTGTGTATTGAGACTAAGGTGTGCGAAACGATAGTTAGCCTGATCTATCAGTACAGTAGGTTCTATACTTCCTCTTAAAGAGACGGTATGAAAATCTTTCATCACTCCCACTATTGGTAAGCCCTGCCCCCATATCTTAACCGTTTTTCCGATAGCATCTTCAGGAGTCGGTATGCCTACTTTTTTCAGAAACTGCTCGTTAACCACCACTCTGCTCATCGTATCTACCTCACTTAGTCCTTCACCGCTAAGCAGATCAATGCCATACACATCGGTATAATGCTGGTCTGTGTATTTTACCTGGGTGTGATACATGGTAGGGTCACCTTCCAGGTGGACAGAAGTTACGGAAACTGAACCAGAGGTTGGGCTGCTATAGGCCAGGCTCACTTTATCTACACCCGCAATTCGTAAGAACTCATTTTTAAGGCTTTTTTTCTTTTCGTTATTTTCTTCTGGCAGATAGATTTTAACAATTCCACGCTGCGTAAAGCCGAGGTCAGCCTGACGCATATAGCGTGTCTGACTAATAAGTACCAGCGTACCTATGATGAATGCCTGAGCAATAATAAACTGAAATATAACCAAGCCCCTTCGCATATTAAAGCCCTTACGACGCCCCACAGAAAGGCTGGTTTTAAGGACTCTGCTAGGCTCAAACCTGGCTAAAACCCAGGAAGGATAAGTGCCCGAGAAAAAGCTTACCACCACTAAAACTAACAGAAGGAATACGATCAGGGAAGCATCTTCAAATAGATTGATTTCTAAACTTAAGCCCAGAAAATCATTCATTTTAACAAGCGTTAACTCGGCTACACCCAAAGCAATAATGATAGAAAGCAAAGTAATAAGTACCGCCTCGCTCATAAAAATGCGCATAAGCTGCGCTTTGCTGCTACCGAGAACTTTGCGTATACCAACCTCCCGGGCTCGTTTTGTCGCAATAGCTGTAGCCAGATTAATGAAGTTAATACAGGCAATGAGTACCATAAATAGTGCTACCGCTGCCAGTGAGTAGATTATAGGCATAGGCACAGTACTAAAGCTGTAGGCGCTTCTCCTTTCATCAAAATGGATATCTTTAAGGGGCTGTAGAGATAATACCGTTTGCATCTCTTCTACACTTTCGCTATCGTGCTTTTCCATAAATGCCCCCAGGCGGTCATTAACAGCTTGTGCAGATTGTCCCTCAGGTAGTAGTATATAAATTTGATCATCGCTATCAATACTTCCCCAGCCTTCTTCCAGCATCTGTTTTTTTACAGTAGCAAAAGAGACTAACATGCTGAAAGGAAAATCGGTGTGTCTTGGGTAATCTTCCATCACTCCGCTAATCTTAAGCCCTGTTTCTTTATTCAACGAGATGTTTTTTCCTACAATAGATTTACCGGGCCAGTTTTTACCAAAGTATTTTTCTGCCAGAGAGACAGAAAGCACAGCCTGGTTTGGGCCATCCAGCACTTTTTCAACATTTCCCTGAAGGAGCTTACGATCAAGTACTTTAAAGAAATTCTCATCCGCGTAGGCAAGACCATTCTCTTCCGCAAAACTCTCAGCCTCTTCTTCTCCCGGATGGATGGTGACCAAGCCATAACGGAAAAAAGAAATAAACAGTATTTCTTCCAGTTCCGGAAAATCCAGACGCAATGCATCGGCCATAGGCACTGGCATACCTGCCGTATAATCAGTATTTCCCTGGTAGGTAGTCTGGCTTACCATACGGTATATCCGATCCGCCTTGCTATGATAAGTGTCAAAACTTAACCAAAAACGTATTAGCAGAAAGAGCACTATACTACAGCTGATACCTAGCGTAAGGCCCAAAATATTGATGAGCGTATGGCTTTTGTTTTTCCAGAGGTTGCGTACAGAACTTTTATACATCATGGCTCGCAAGTTTGTATAAAGCATGGCAAGTAAGTTACCAGAAATTTAATTTATATATAAGCCACTGTATATGAACAATTTACACGCCTTCTGTTTCTACCAGAAAGATTTGCTGTAACGAAAACGTTACACTCTGGTGTACGCTTTTATGACATTGTTCTGCAAAGTGGTACCCGGCTTGTCATGCAGTCTAATTTTACTATTTTTAGTGAAAACAAGTCTGCACAGTGGATAAGAAGGATAAAAAACTTTTGATCATAGACGATGATACTGATGTACTTAGCACTGCCCGCATGTTTCTTAAGCAGTTCTTTTTACAGGTAGATACCGAGAAAGATCCTACACAAATTAACAGTCTGGTTTCTCGTAGCAGGTATGATTTGATTCTGCTGGATATGAACTTTAGAAGAGGAGAGCACAACGGACGCGAAGGGCTCTACTGGCTGGAACGTATACTTACTATCGCGCCTCATACCGCAGTGGTACTAATAACTGCTTATGGAGATATAGAACTGGCTGTGGAAGCCATGCGCCTGGGCGCGACTGATTTTGTGCTTAAGCCCTGGAAAAATGCTAAGCTGCTGGACAGCATAAATAAAGCATTGAGTAAACAGGGCGGGCAAAAAAGCACTATGCTGAAGCCGGATCCTCCTCAAATGATTGCCCAATCTGCGGCTATGCTTCAGGTACTTGATATGATAGACAAAGTAGCTGCTACCGATGCCAATGTACTGATACTAGGTGAAAACGGCACCGGAAAAGCATTGGTAGCTCAGGCGCTTCATCAAAAATCTTTACGAAGGCAGGGACCACTGGTGAGCGTTGATATGGGAGCCATACCCGAAAACCTGGTAGAAAGTGAACTTTTTGGGCATCAGAAAGGCGCATTTACGGATGCATACCAGGATAAGGCCGGTAAGTTTGAAGCTGCCGAAGGCGGTACCCTTTTGCTGGATGAGATTGGTAACCTTCCGCCAAGCCAACAGGTAAAGTTGCTTAGCGTGCTACAAAATCGCAGTTTTAGCCGAGTAGGTAGCAATGTGAGTACCCCCCTGAACATACGGCTAATCTGTGCTACTAACATGTCCCTTTATGATATGGCTAAAGAAAATGAAAGCTTTCGTCAGGATTTACTCTACCGAATTAATACCGTAGAAATAGTTGTGCCCTCTTTAAGAAATCGTAAAGAAGATATACCTCTGCTTGGCGCTCACTTTCTTAAAATTTACGGAGAAAAATATAGTAAGCCTTATGTAAAGTTGAGTGCAGCCGCCACAAAAAAACTACAGCGCTACAACTGGCCGGGCAATGTACGAGAGCTTCAGCATGCCATTGAGCGAGCCGTAATACTGAGCCAGGACGACAGCTTACAGGCAGAGGACTTTGTGCTGAGCCAGATAGATAAACCTATGCACAATGTCAATTTAAGCGATGACCAACCCCAAACTCTGGATGATAACGAAAGACTGTTCATTCAAAAGGCTCTGGCACGTAACCATGGTAATGTAACCCATACAGCTAAAGAACTAGGGCTTACTCGTACTGCCCTTTACCGCAGGCTGGACAAGTACGGGCTATAAAAAGCAGTGGCGCAACTCGCATGAAATCTTTTTCGCTAAATATCATCATCAGAGTGCTTCTCCTGCTGGCATCACTTACGGCGCTAGCCTACATTTTTGGGAGAGTAGAGCTATTTTTTAACCATATCATTCTGATTGTAATTATTGGAGTGCAGATATATGAGCTTACTTATTATGTTCAGAGAACGAACAGGGAGATAGCTAAACTATTGCTTTCCATCAAAAATTCTGACTTTACCATAAACTTTAGCCCTCGTAAAAATGATCGTCATTTTAAAGAGTTAAATGCGGCCTGTAGAGAAATTATAGAAGCGTACAAACAAGTTAGAATTGAGAAAGAAGCCCAGTTTGCTTATCTCAAGCTCATAGTTAAGTATATAAATGTAGGTATCATATCTCTTAAAGATGAAGATGAGATTGTACTTATGAACCAGCCTGCGCTGGATATATTACAGACCGACAGTTTCCATTACTGGAGAAACCTTAAGCATAGCCACCCCGGCTTTGTACAGGAGGTAGAGCTGCTCAAAGAAAATGAGAGTCGGCTCATAGAGGTTAAGGTAAATGGAAAGATCAAAAGGTTATCCGCCCACCTAAGCTCAGCCATACTGCTGGGAGAATCGTACCGTATCCTTACCTTTCAGGATATTGAGCAGGAAATTAACCAGAGTGAACTTGATGCCTGGCATAAGTTAATACGCATACTCACCCATGAGATTATGAATTCTGTTACTCCTATATCTTCATTAACGGAGACTATGCTTATGCTGCTCTACCATAAAGAAGGGATACTTAAAAGTAGTAATCAACTGAATGATGAGCTGGTAGAAGATCTCGCCTTCTCTTTACGTACCATTCAGAAGCGAAGCGATGGTCTGCTGGGTTTTGTGGAAGATTACCGTAAGTTAAGTAGAATTCCACTGCCTCAGAAGGAGATATTAATGGTAGAAGAAATTCTGGAAAGCACCACCCAGCTTATGCGTGCCGAACTTAAAAAAAACAATATTGAGCTTAGTATACATATTGCAAAAGAAGGCCTGGTACTTAATGCCGACCGTAAGCAGCTGGAGCAAATTCTTATTAACCTGATTTCTAATAGCATACAGGCAATGGCAAACAATCCTGCTCCCAAACTAGAGCTATCTGCTTATGAAGAAGGCGGGCAGCTGCTAATTATTGTAAAAGACAATGGCACAGGCATAAGCGAAGATAAGCTCAACCAGATTTTTATACCTTTCTTTTCTACCAAAGCTCAGGGTTCAGGCATAGGGCTAAGCTTATCCAGAAACATGATGAGTCAACACGGAGGAAAGATACAAGTGAACTCAGTACCTGGCCAGTCCACCAGCTTTTCTTTGAGCTTTCCTAACACAACAGCTACAGCAGACACTACGCTTTTCTAGCAAGCCCTTGCTCTACACTGGGGAACACTCCACAGTAAATTGTGTAATCAGTGGGGAAAAACATTCCACACAGTACCTTTATAATCACTCTATTTTGCCTCAAAAGCTTCATTTTTGGCGTTTTGGCACAGGTGGTACGGTTTTTTCCTTTTACTAAGCAGGTAATTAATGAAAAGGAGGGTTTATGAAATTCATGTTATTTTTTCTACTTGTAAGTACAATCTCCATCACAGGGTTTGTTTTGGCTGAGGACAGAATTACGGACTCAGACTTTTACCAAAATTACTTACAGACTGAGCAGTCAGTTGAGAACAAGCTAGAGCTAAAACCTATTAAGGCTTCTGAACTGCCTTATGATGTGCTTAAAAGTTTTGCAAAAAGCCCTTTTGGAAAATACGCAATAGCAGAAGCGCATATGGTACCTGCTAAGCAGGTTTCTAACATGATTGCCCAGGTAGTAAATGACTACTCCAAAAGCCAGCTTGTAGAAGAAACCTATCTACTAACGCTTAACAAAGATGAAAAGAGTACTCAACTCCGATTCAACAAAAAAGGAAAGCTAATAAAGATAATTATCACCTAAATTACCAAAACTGAACATGCGGACTCTGTCCGCTTTTTTTTTGCCTTTTAGTCTGCTTTGATCAGAATATGGTTGAGGCGATTCATCATTTCAGTAACGTAAGAACCAGTGTAGGGTCCATACCAGTTGAGCTCTCTGGCTTCACGGTGGGCTTGCTTATAATACTCATCCGGAATAACATAACCCATGTAGTTGCCATTGAAGCTACTTACCACCAAAGGATAATCATGCTTGTTAAGTTTCTGATACAACATACCGGAATAATCTGCAGGCACCCCCAACATATTTATTTCACCCAACCTAAGTCCACTTAGATAAGGCTTATGTTCACCCAACACAGCATGATAAAGCCAGGGGCGTACTCTCCAACCGCTTATTAATTTTAGCTGAGGCTCACCCATGTAAAGAGGCGCCTCAACATATAAAAGTTGAGTGGTATACTCACCAATAATACTACCCAAACCATTTAGCAAAGGCGTTGCCAACTGGCGAGCATAGGCTTCCATTTTTTCGTAGCTAAACTCACCTTCGCGTACTGCACTATGGCTACCTACTGCTCCGGCCGCAAAGCTGGCAAAAGCTACAGTGCTGTCAGCCTCCAGATACTGCCGGAGCGCCGAAGGATAATCGGCAGACAAATCCATACGTTTGCTATTTAAAAAAGTGGCGTGAGCAGAGTACGTACATAAAAGAGCCGTCTTTCCAGAGTCTTGTGTCAGTTTTATTACCCTAAGCTTATCGTCTACCTCTCCCTCTTTGATCAGTCGGTTCTTCACCAGAGCGGGCACTTCAAATTCAGCATAACCGATCTTAACTGGTCTTCTTTTATGTAAGGCTTCTTCTATAGAAGCTACACTTTGCCGTGCCACGTACTGCACCAGTTCATCGTCATAACCACCGGCCGTAAGTAGTCCTCCTACCCCTTCTGCCCATTCGCCAAAACCATTATGTGTATGCACAGCAGAAAAGTAAATGTTTCGTAGAGGTAGGTCTGCCTCTTCTACTGCCAGGTGAATAGCTTTTGCGAGATCAGGGTGCACAATCATCAAATCATAGGAAAGAACCGCTACAGATTGAACACCATTAGTAAATACTACAGTATGCACCTTAAGAGAGTCGTGTACTCTTTCGTATTCTCCTTTCCAGCCATACCCCATAAGCTTGGCAGGTTGGGTAGGAGTGATGTTCTTCTTGCTCCAGCCGGCTTCAACCGTATCCCCTTTTAGTGGAGGTAAAACTTTTTCCAGGCTATCCATGGCTTGCAGGCTGGCCCGATAGTAAGCCTGCTCCTGATAAGCTGTATAATCAATAGGAGCGACACAAGCTATCAGCAATACCAAAAGGCCCAACAGAAGAATCAGTATACCGTATATAAACTTTTTGATCACAATTAAGTAATTGAACTGTCATAATATATTATTCAAAGCTAACAAGCTTTCAATTAACCCACATATCCTATGAAGAAAATTGTACTCGGTATATTTATCGCTCTGGTAGCGCTGGTAGCAGTTGGCTATTTTGTCTGGAATGAGCCTTTACCGGAAGGAAAAGCCGGTGCCGAAGCCGATACACTAGCCAGCAATATGCTAAAAGCCATAAATCATAAAGCCTGGGAGGCAACCGGAGCTGTGCAGTGGAGTTTTCCCGGCGGGCACGAGCACCTCTGGGATAAGGAAAGGCATATGGCCAGAGTCCGTTGGGATGATTATGAGGTACTCCTTCAGCTAGACTCCATTAAAGGAATAGCTTACGAAGAAGGAAAGCGAATTACCGATGAGGAAGAATCTCAGGAGCTGGTACAAAAAGCATGGGAATACTGGGCAAATGATTCTTTCTGGCTTAATGCTCCAAACAAGGTTTTTGATCCGGGCACAGAAAGAAAAATAGTTGAGCAGGAAAATGGATCACCAGCACTCCTGATCACGTATACCTCTGGCGGAGTAACACCCGGCGACTCATACCTTTGGCTACTGGATGAGAACCAACGCCCCAAAGCCTGGAAGCTCTGGGTAAATATTATTCCGGTGGGTGGTGTAGAGTTTAGCTGGGAAGGCTGGCAGAGCCTGGAAAGTGGCGCTCAAATTGCTACTTTACACCAGGGGTTACTGGATATAGAAATTGAAAATGTAAAAAGTGGCGCTCATGTAGAAGAGCTAACAGGAGAAGATTCTTTTGCTCAGCTCTACTAGCTAACTAACTGATTCACTTTAAATTAGACTTATCCTAAATTAGCTTTTGGGTTAAACTGAACATACCATTTTCAGGTTAATTGTTGTATATTCAGTTATTAGGAAACACCAAATTTTTTAAAGCTATGGAAAAGAAAGAAATCCTTCGTTCGGAAGACATCGCCCACTGCCCAAAGTGCAATGCTAATGCTGTAGAGCCTTGTCAGAAACCTCAGGTAAATGACTGCCCCAGAGGTGATAACCGTAAGTAAGTAGAACCTATAAATTTTGTAAGGAGACTTAATTAAGTCTCCTTTTTTTATACCTCCTCTGCTACGCTGCTCGTTGCAGCCTCCTGTTTAGCGTTTCTTCTGGATAGTCGGCCATAGACAGCAACCACCACAAAACAAAACATAGGCACCAGATACGCCAGATGGATGCTGCCCGTCATATCAGATACCTGCCCCTGCACAGAGGTAAGCACCGCTCCTCCTAGTATTGCCATAATAAGACCCGAACCACCAAGTTTGGTATCATCGCCAAGGCCTCTTACCGCCAAACCATAAATGGTCGGGAACATAAGCGACATACAAGCAGAAATGGCTACCAGAGCGTATACCCCCACATAACCTCCGGAGATCACTACAACAAAAGTACATAAGACTGCCAGCACCGACAATAATGCTAATAAGTTACCGGGAGAGATCACCTTCATTAAGGCTGTACATACAAAACGACTAAGCGTAAAGAGAACCAAAGCAGCGAGATAATAGGTAGCTGCAGAATCTTCATCTATCTGTAGCTCCAGCATGACATAGCGTATTGTAAATGACCATACGCCAATCTGAGCTCCCACATAGAAAAACTGCGCCACTACGCCCCATACATAGTTAGGGTTTTTCACTAACCTTTTCAGCGTAGGCAATAGCTCTACCTTGTCATTAGCGTCAGATGCCTTAGGCATTTTAGTAAAAGCAATTACCAGCCACAGCAACAGCAATAGTACGGCTACTCCTACATAAGGCCCCATTACGGCACTCAACTCTTCTGCTTGAACAGACTGTAGCTCTTCGGGAGACATACCGGCACGCTCCTCAGCACTGGCAGCGTTCAGTTGGGAGAGGATGAACACTTTACTCAGTAATACGCCAACGATAGAACCTATAGGGTTGAATGATTGCGCCAGGTTAAGTCGGCGGGTGCCACTCTCTTCTGGTCCCATGGCAATAATATAGGGGTTGGCAGAAGTTTCCAGTATGGAAAGTCCACCAGCCAGAATAAAGAGCGCCGCCAGAAAATGTCCGTATACCATTGTCTGGCTAGCCGGGTAAAAGAGTAGCGAGCCGCCTATAAAAAGACCAAGGCCAAGGAGCACTCCACTCTTATAAGTAAACCTTTTAATAATTAAAGCTGCCGGAAGTGCCAGACAAAAATAAGAACCATAAAAGGCTATTTGAATCCAGCTGGTCTGAAAATCAGACATGCTCATAATCCTTTTAAAAGCTGCCAGCAGGGTATCTGTCATATTGTTGGCCAGTCCCCACATCAGAAACAAACTGGTAATCAGAACAAAAGGAAGTATAGGGGTTTTAGGTTGGTTGCTCATGAATATGCACGTATTAGTATTAATTCACCCAATTTATAATTTAAATCTATTTGTAAGCTGTATTCATCAAGCAATTAGCATAATATTTACCTGGCTGACTACGCTAATCTTTGCTAAAACCTGAAATTTTCTTTCTTCATCCTGAGCTGATGAAGCTATAAAATTGACAACACTTCCGCTATTTGTAGGCTCAATCTGTCATTTTTTAATATTTTAACATCTTGATCAACTAATTACAACAACTACACTTTAATGAAAACTAACCTTCTCTTTCTGTTTTTTATGTGCCTTGCTTTTATAGGGGCAGCTCAAACTCAATCTATACAAAAGTCTGCTCCTCTAAAAGTTGCGCCTCCTGCCTCAGTAGGCATGTCTGCCGAACGACTGGAGCGAATTGATGAAATGTGCAGGCAGGCTATAGCCCAGAATGAGGTGCCCGGCATAGTAGCTCTGGTAGCTCGCAAAGGTAAAATTGTATACCATAAAGCTTTTGGAACCGCAAATGCTTCAGGAGAGAAGCTGGAAAAAGATGATATTTTCCGTATTGCATCACAGACCAAAGCTATTACCGCTACTGCCGTAATGATGCTATGGGAAGAGGGCCGCTTCAGACTAGACGACCCCATTTCAAAATTCATCCCTGAGTTTAAAAATCCTCAGGTATTAAACCGTTTTCAGTATAGCGACACATCATTTACTACCGAGCCCGCTAAACGAGAGATAACAATCAGACACCTGCTTACCCACACTTCTGGCTTAGGCTATGGAGTAATAGATGGCGATGAGCGCTTTAAAATGATGTATGAAAAGGCCGGTGTAGTAGACCTGTTTACTACTAAAGACATCAGCATAGAAGAAAGCGTTAAGCGTCTGGTCAAGCTCCCCTTGCATCATCATCCCGGAGAGGCTTACGTATACAGCGAAGGATTGGATGTGCTGGGCTATTTTGTTGAAATAGTATCAGGAATGCCTTTTGATAAGTTTCTGCGAGAGCGATTGTTCAACCCATTAGGTATGGATGACACCTGGTTTTACCTGCCACAAAGCAAAGCGAAGCGCTTAGTAGCCATACAAACACCTGAAGGCAATGAGTGGAAGAACTATCCTACTACCTTTTACGAACCTGAATACCCAGTTAAAGGAGCCAAGAGGTTTTTTTCAGGAGGCGCTGGCTTAAGCAGCACGGCAAAAGACTATGCCACATTCCTGCAAATGTATCTGAATGGTGGAGAGCTTAATGGCACACGCATCCTAAGTCGCACAACCATCAAGACAATTATGTCTAACCAGATCGGACAGCTTTGGGAAGGCAACGATCGCTACTACGGGCTGGTATTTGGCGTACTAAATCACAAAGGTGAAGCCACAGGAGGGAGAGGTAGTGTGGGCACATTTGACTGGGGAGGCTATTTTAATACCCAATATTTTGCCGACCCGGAAGAGGAGCTGATAGGCATAATTATGAAGCAAACCCGCAAGACCGTATCTGACCAGACTGGCTGGAGGTTCAGGCAGCTCGTAGGCCAGTCCGTTGATGATTAAACCACATAGCAACAGCATAATCTCTTATGCTTAGCACTCAGAGAAAATATTTTACTGCCTAAGTGTAACAAAATATTTTCTCTTATGTAGTGTTTCACTTCTTCGTGCAATCCACGTATACATTCGGCATAATACTACTGTATGCTAAATGAAATTTTGTTGATTGTACTCTCGCTGGTACTGCTGTATTTTGGGGCCAGCTGGCTTATTAGTGGCGCTAGCTCTATAGCCATCAGGCTAGGCATTAGTCCTCTGATTATCGGGCTGACCATAGTGGCCCTGGGAACCAGTATGCCTGAGCTTCTGGTAAGCATCAAAGCTGCGTTGCAGGGCAATGGAGGCATCTCAGTTGGCAATGTAGTAGGGTCTAATATTTTTAATATTGGAATTATACTTGGCCTTTCTGCCATGTGCTATCCTATAGTGGTGCACGCTGCCATTCTACGTACCGACATACCCCTTATGCTGTTTTCCGCTTTGCTCTTTCTTCTCTTTTTCATAGATGCTCAAATCAGCCGATGGGAAGGCAGTATTTTTCTCCTTATCAGTGTGGCTTACACATATTTTAATGTAAAAAAAGCCCGTGAGGCTAAAGCTGCCGTAAAAGAGGAGTTTGCAGTAGCCTTACCTATAAAACAAGCTTACTGGCTAGTAGATGTATTGCTAATAATACTAGGCCTTTCTGTTCTTCTTTTTGGCTCAGACCTATTGGTTCAGTATTCTGTAAACCTGGCCCGAAGGTTTGGAATAAGTGATGCAGTTATTGGCTTAACAATCGTAGCAGCAGGCACCAGCATGCCAGAGCTGGCAACATCTGTAGTTGCCGCTATCAAAAAACAGCCTGATATTGCTTTAGGTAATGTGGTCGGCTCTAATATTTACAATATTCTGATCATACTGGGTGCTTCTTCTCTGATTACTCCATTGTACGCCTCCGGCATAGCTCTTAGCGATGGTCTGCTTATGCTAGGCCTGTCTGCCCTGCTGGTACCACTGGTTCGTACTGGCTTTGTATTACAGCGCTGGGAAGGGGGGTTATTGTTTGCCATCTACCTCGCCTACATGTTTTACCTTTTGTGGTTTAATATAATGGCCTAAGTAAAAGGCATTATAAGTCTTCTTACAGAAATTGTATATTAAGCCCTCAATAAAATCATGCAAAGCAGCTACAGACTATTGTATGGAAGAAAAAAAAGAACTTATTCTCAGAGATTTACTGGCTGTTGAAAGAACAAAGCTGGCCAACGAAAGAACCTTTTTAGCCTATTTCAGGACAGCTGTCGCCCTTTTTGGGGCTGGATTGGGCATAGTAGAGCTGGATTATTTTAAAGAATACACTACTCTTGGTTTTGTACTACTGCTGGCGGCGGTTCTTACTCTTGTGGTGGGTATTATCCGCATTATACAGGTAAAAAAAGTGATTGAAAAGTCGCAAAAGTAAGCAGCAGATGGATTATGCGTAAATACCAAAGCACTGTAGATATTGCCAAAGCACTGGGTCTTTCTGCCTCCACTGTATCGCGAGCTTTGAACGACCACTACTCTATTAGTGCTAAAACTAAAAAAAGAGTGCTGGATTACGCACAGGAGATTGGCTTCAAAAAAAACCTGAATGCTTCTCGTCTTCACCAGCACAAAACTTTTACCCTGGGCATACTAATGCCGGAGGTAGTAAGCCATACTTTTTCGCGGCTGGCTCAGGGAATCAACGATATCCTGGAACCTGAAGGCTATGATATGCTTATCATGAATGCCTCCGAGCAGTATGAGAAAGAACTGCATATGCTGGACTACCTTATTTCCAGTCGTGTAGATGGAATTATTTATGCCCCTACACATCAGACAAAAGATTACAATCACCTACAGATCGTTTTTAAAAATCAGATCCCCTTTGTTAATGTAGACCGGGGGATTGTAGGCATAGACTGCCATCAGATTCTTCTGGATGACCAAAAAGGCGCGTACCAGGCTACCCAGCACCTTATAGACATAGGCTGCCGCCGCATTGCCCATATCGCCGGTCCTAAAGAAGCCCTGAACTCTCATAACCGTCAGAAAGGATATGAGCAGTGCTTACGGGCTAATGGCCTTAGCCCGGAGGCCTCGCTTATCAGCTACTCCGACTTTTGCCTCCGCAATAGTGCTGAATCAGTAAAGCAAGTATTTTCGCAGGCTACATTACCCGAAGGTATTTTTGCTGTAAATGATGAAATGGCGATGGGCTGTATAGATATGGCTATTCAAAAAGGAATAAAAATACCTGATGAGCTTGCCATTATCGGCTTTGATAATGCTGCGTATGGCCCCTTCTTTCGTCCATCTATCTCTACTGTAAAAAGCCCAATACGTGAAATGGGCCAGATGGCTGCCCGGCTTTGTCTCCGGCAAATTAACAACTACGATGCCCACACTCCTCAAACCCAACTACTAAGTCCTGAGCTTATCATCAGAGAAACCAGCCGCCGAGGCTATCCTAAGCATTATGCCTAATGCAAACGTGTGCATAAAAATAAATCTGCTAAATTGTCTGTGAGCGGAAACGCTTATACATTGTACACTGCTTTAGACTAATACAACAACATGCAGATTATATTGTCCTTCGTAGGCTTTACGGCCTTCGTAGCATTTTATTCGTGGTTTAAATTACGAAAAGACTCACTCTCCTCACGTGATGGATACTTTTTAGGAGGCCGAAGCCTGACCGGAATTGTCATTGCCGGCTCTATGCTTCTTACCAATATTTCTACAGAGCACCTGATAGGGCTAAATGGCTCTTCTTATAAAAATGGGTTTATCATCATTGCCTGGGAGGTTACCTCCGCTCTGGCACTGATTGTAGCGGCTATTTATTTTATACCAACTTATCTGAAGATGGGGCTGACCACTATACCGCAATATCTGGAGTCGCGCTTTGATAGTGCTACCCGTACACTGGTAGCTTTCTTTCTGATGGTATCATTTGTAGTAACCTTACTGCCTATTGTACTCTTTACCGGTGCTATTAATCTGGAGAGTATCTTCAACGTATCAGAAGTGCTAGAGGTAAGCAAGAACGAGGGACTATGGATAACGGTGGTAGTTATAGGGCTTATCGGCTCCTGCTATGCTATATTCGGTGGGCTCAAAGCTGTAGCCTATTCGGATACAATAAACGGTATAGGTCTGTTTATTGGAGGTTTGCTCGTTCCTATATTAGCTCTTTGGGATATTGGTGAAGGTAATCTTCTCAACGGGCTTAATAAAGTTTATGAGCATAGCCCCGAAAAGTTTAATGTAATTGGAGCGCCAGATTCTGTGCTACCCTTCAGCACACTTTTTACCGGGCTGGTAATCAACCAACTGTACTTTTGGGGAATGAACCAGACCATCATACAAAGAGCTTTAGGTGCCAGAAATCTGGTAGAAGCACAAAAAGGGTTACTTTATACCGGAGCGCTCAAAGTTTTCGTTCCTATTATTATAGTACTGCCCGGCGTAATTGGTTACTACTACTTTGGCGACGCTATGTACGACAATCAGGACATGATATATCCCGAACTGGTAAAGAAGGTGCTCCCTTTAAGCCTGGTCGGATTTTTTGCCGCCGTAGTAATGGGAGCAGTACTCAGCACCTTTAATAGTGTACTCAACAGTACTGCTACCATATTTAGCGTAGGTATATACAAAAGGCTAATTGATAAGAGCGCCACAGATACTCAATTGGTAAGGGCGGGTAAAATTAGTTCTACAGTACTGGCACTGGTAGCCATTATGGCTGCTCCTCTGGTTGCCAGCGCTCCTGAAGGACTGTACCAGCTACTTCAGCAGCTAAATGGTATTTTCTTTATACCTATAGCTTCTATTATGATTGCCGGTTTGTTTATTCCGCAAATATCTGCTGCGGGGGCCAAAGTAGCTCTTTTTGTAGGGCTGGCATTTTATATCACTACCACCTTTATACTGGAAGTTGACATTCATTTTGTACATATCTGGGGGATTGAATTTCTACTAAACCTGCTTGTCATGTTTGTAGTTTCCAGAATATACCCCAACACAAAAATCTGTACCCAGCCTCAGGCTTCTGGTGAGCTGGAGGTTGAACAATGGAAATACACCAAACCTTTTAGCATACTACTTACTATAATTATTGTTGGTATTTACATCTGGCTTGGCCAGTAAAACAGATAAGGATAAAAAATATTACTGTACGCATAAATCGTAAACGCTATGAAAAATCTGAAAGATCAACTGGATATTGAAGATCTGTGGGAAGAAGACCTTAGAGCACGCTACCCTGAAGATGGTAAAAAAGCGAAAGAAGAGTTTAGAAACTATGATAATCCGGGAAGGGATACGGTAAAGGAGTTTTATCGCCAAAACCACCTCCACCAGACTTATGATTTTGTGATGCAAAAAGAGGCAGAATACAAGAAGCTGGATAAGAGAAAAATGACGCTTTGGGAGGCTGTAGAGTTCCTGAATACGCTGGTAGACGACTCTGACCCGGATATTGACCTGGATCAAACGCAGCATCTGCTACAAACCTCAGAAGCTATACGCGCCGATGGTCAACCTGACTGGCTGGTTTTAACAGGGTTCCTTCATGATTTAGGGAAGATACTATGCCTCTTTGGAGAGCCACAGTGGGCTGTTGTTGGCGACACCTTTCCGGTAGGCTGCCAGTATTCCGATAAAATTGTTTACCCTGAGTTTTTCAAAGATAATCCTGATTATCTGGATCAGCGCTTTAATACCAAGTACGGTATTTATGAACCCAACTGCGGCCTGGACAATGTTCATATGTCTTGGGGGCATGATGAGTACCTGTACGCTGCCATGAAGAACTATCTGCCCGAGCCTGCATTGTACATCATTCGTTATCACTCATTTTATGCCCAGCATAAAGAAGAAGCCTACAGCCACTTAATGAATGAGCACGATCATGAGATGTTTAAGTGGGTTAAAACTTTTAATCCTTATGACTTGTATACTAAATCTCCAAAGGCACCAAATGTGGCTGAGCTAAGACCTTATTATGAAGATCTTGCCTCTAAATACCTGCCCGATGTTATTGCTTTTTAAGGGTTAAGCGCTCAAATTGTAGTTTGAGCACATTAAAACTAAACTGGTGACAAAAGTAAAAGCTTGTGTAGTACAGGAAAGCCCTGTCTTTTTTGACAGGGAAGCCTGCCTCCAAAAAATAGAGCAGCTGGTAAAAAAATACGCTACAGAAGGCTGTAAGCTTATTGTTTTTCCTGAGTCATTTATTCCTGGCTACCCAAGAGGCTTTACTTTTGGCACCAAAATAGGCAGTAGAGATAAAGCTGGCCGGCAGTTATACGCAGCATATCATCAACAAGCCCTTGACCTTTCTGGTCCTGACCTGAAGCGACTTGAAGCGCTGGCTCGCACGCATCAGGTGTACCTGATTATTGGAGCTACCGAAAAAGACCCACAACATGCCAGTCTGTACTGTAGTATGCTATACATATCTCCTTTAGCGGGTTTGCTGGGCGTACACCGAAAGATTAAGCCAACCGGCTCTGAGCGTATTATCTGGAGTGAAACCGGAGGGGAATCATTAATTAGCGTACAGACAAAAATTGGCAGACTTGGCGGACTTATCTGTTGGGAAAACTACATGCCGCTGGCTCGTATGGCTATGTACCAACAGGGAGTAGAGATTTATCTCGCTCCTACCGCCGATGCTCGTCCGGCATGGGTTGCCAGCATGCAGCACATTGCCTTGGAGGGGCGCTGCTTTGTGCTCGCCTGTAATCAGTACTTTGAGAGAAGCATGTACCCAACACAATACCGAGCATTAGTAGAAGATGATGAAGAAGTGATGTGTCGTGGCGGCAGTGTTATTATTTCACCTATGGGAGAGATTATGGCAGGGCCTCTTTACGATCGGTGTGGAGCGCTTTCTGCTGAACTGGATTTGGATAACATTATCCCTTCACGACTGGATTTTGATGTTACTGGCCACTACAACCGTCCGGATATTTTTAAGCTGGATATACAATGCTTCCCTAAGATTATTCAGGAAGAAGAACTAGTAAAGAAAATGAACGCATAATCATACCTGCTTCCATTTTAGCGCACCACTAAAACAGGGCTGCTCTTCTGCCTGGCGATAACCATTAATCAAGTACATACCTTCTTCCTCCTGTTTGTAAATTTCTACCAAATCTCCTTCTTTGATCTCAGTAAGAAAGTTTAACTGCAAACTATCTAGTTGATACTGCCGCATATGCTCAGTAGAAAAGCTATTGAGCATCCAGGCTACATAACGAATATTATTTACGTGTGCATTATGATCAATATCTGAATAACGAGCATGTTCTATATGCTTTTTACCCTTACGAAGCTCAGGTAGTTTTTCTATCGCTTCTTCAATAGCATCTTGCTGAAAATTAAGATGAGAAAAAAAGCTATCGGGACGTACGGGCCTTCTATTTTGCGTATTCAGTATCAGCCAATACGAACTTGCTCTGCCAATTATCTCTCCCTCTGCTGAGCGCACCAAAAAATCTCTGACTGCAAACAAACGCTCAGTTCCTTTAGCCCAGCTTTCTATAATAATTTGCTCATGCCAGCGAGGCATACGCTTTACTTTAAGCAAGAGGCGAGAGAGTACCCAAAACAGATGTTGCTTATCAAACTGCTTATACCCTACTCCCAGCTGAAGAGCATGCTCGCTGGCCACCTCCTGAAAGAAAGCACAGAGCACATCAGGGCGCCTTCGCCTAAAGTCTACATCATAGGAACGAATTCTGAAAGACTGGAGATAAAGCAAGGAAGAAGACTTTTTCATCATATCTGAATCGGTACACTAAAAAAACCACTAATAAATATACTCAACCGCTATTTTTTTACCTTCTGCTAGTGGGTTAAGTGCATTTACAAAGGTAAAGAACTGATATCTGGACAGATCATCTTCTTGAATAGGAATTGCCTTTACTCTTGCAGTATCCAATAAAAACTGACGCTGTACACCTTTAAGCAGAGGCTGGTCAGAGGTAAACCAATGCTTACCATCGGAGAAAAGAATGTTAGCAAAATAACTATCCGTAACTATACCTTTTTTGATAATAAGAATATCGTCGCACTCACCTTTATCAGCATAGAGCTGCGCCAGTAATTCCCGATCTTTATATTTTAAATGATAGTCAACGGTTGGATGGTAAACTTTTTTTAAGCTTTGTATCTGAGGCCGCTGATAAGGTAAGACTTCAACTTGCTCAACCTTTTTGCCATAAACCAGGCGGCACTTATAAAGCCCCTGCCTATAGTGGGGCAGTATTGGCCCCAGTACTTCTTCTAAACTAAGTATGCTTTTCGTTTTCCACAGCTCGTACCGGCTTCGGTTTAGCCGCTCCTGATGGTAAGCTAATAAACTTACTTTGCCATTTTCAATGCTAATGGTTTCAAGTAAAAGGCACATACACTTTGTCTATTAGCTCCTGATATTCGTTTTCGCCTATACTTTGCGCGGTAATTCCGCCACCGCTTTTGTATATAAACTGGCCGTTCTTCTGCTCTATATAGCGTATCATTACTGCGCTATCTAGTTTAACGCCATCAAAAATACCCATTACACCAGTGTAATAGCCTCTTTCGTAACCTTCAGCCTCCTGAATGATCTGCAATGTTTTAGGCTTGGGCGCGCCACTTACAGAGCCCGCGGGTAACATCCCCATGATAATGTCGCCAATTTTTGATGGATAGTTGGCTGGTAGCTTCCCACTTACTTCCGAGCTTACCTGCAGCAGTTTCCCTTTATAAGTGGTAAGCTCCTCTACAAAGCGAAAGCGCTTTACTTCCACCCCAGTAGCAAACTGGCTAAGGTCATTTCTTAACAAATCTACAATGGTAACATGCTCAGCCAACTCTTTGGGGTCTGCCAACAATTTTTGCTCTGCTCCGGGCAGGCTACTATCAATAGTACCCTTCATGGGGTAGGTACTAACTACGCCATTATCAATTTTAATAAAAGTTTCAGGGGAGAAAACCACAAACTCATCCTGATACCATAGCTTATATCGTGCCTGACTTTGATGGTATATTTGCTTTAAACTTCTGTTAACCGCGATAGGCGTAGGCAAGGTAAGGTTAACCAGAAAAGAATTACCTACCCGAAGGTTTTCCATTACCAGGTTAAACGACTTTTTGTATTGACTAAAGTTAAGCGGAAACTTCTCAAACTGAAGTGGAGGCAGGTTTTGAGCAGGTAATGATTCTGCATTGCTTTGGCCACAAAAGTTATAAAGAATTTGCTCTCTCGCTATATCATGTAAGGGGTAAAGCATCGGTTTCTGCATCAGAAAATCAATGATAAAGAGAAAAGGAGTAGCATGAGCTCCCAGCACATTCATTTCTCTTTGTATCTCGTATGCAGCTTCAGTTTTCATGAGAACGGGACTATTGCTACCGATATTTAGCTTTTGGTGCGCTTTCTATATAGCTTTCAAAGATAGCCAATAGCCTTTTGAAGCTTTATAAGCTCAAACAAATTTTCTGAAGAATTAAGCCTTACAGTAATATAAATCAGTCAACCTGAATTATACTTTTTACATAAAATTGTGTAGTACTGCTTGAGGATGCATGAATATTAAAGAAAACATCTAGATTTCTACCTTCTCTTCAAGTTCTTTTTGCAAATACTTTCTGAAGAAAACTATAAACTCTGTTCCTTTCCCTGGCTGACTTTTCACTTTAAGTTTAGCATGATTACACTCTACAAATTGCTGTACCAGCACCAAACCGATACCGGTACCTTTTTCACTATCGGTACCACAACTGGAAATATCCTTACCTGTTAATACAAATATTTTATCCAACTTTTCCTGCGGAATACCTACTCCATTATCTTTTATGCTTATACCTACATATTCTTCTTCTTCCAGATAGGTAATTCGTATATTTCCTCCCTGCGGTGTAAACTTAATTGCATTCCCTACCAAGTTTTGGAGAATGATACGTACATAGTCTGCATCTGCATAAATTGGTGACATACTATTACTGGCATGTTCAATTTTTATATTTTTTTCACCAGCTATAAAACATGCCACAGAGAGGATATCTTTGGTAATACTTAGCAGTTCTACTCTACTAAAAGCTGCTTTGATACCTTTTTGCTGACTATTAGCCCAGTATAATATGTTGTTCAGCATTTCGGACACACTAGAGACCTTCAGATAAAGCTTTCTTAAGACCGTCTTCTGCTCCTGAGGGGATAGTAAATCTTCATGAATTAACTCAAAAGTACCCATGATAGAAGCAAAAGGACTTTTTAAATCATGCCCTATGATAGAAAACAACTGATCTTTGGTAGAATTAAGCTGAGTGAGTTCCTTATTTTGCCGGGTAATCTTCTCTTTTTGAGAAGCAATGTTTTTATTTTTCTCCAGCAGTAGTTGATTCAGTCTGTTCTTTCCTCTGTAATTGAAATATATTAGCACCGCTACTACAATAGTACACATTGCCAAAAGACTGATTAAAATGATGACAATCTCATTCAGGCGGTTTTTCTCCTGTTGAATAGCGTTTTCGCGAGCTAGCTGGTCATTTTCAGCCTGCTTATGTTTTAAGTGCAAAAAATTGAGATCTCTCTCTTTTGCTTCGCTGTATAAACTATCACTATAGGCTTTATAAAGTTGATGATAATGATAAGCTTCATCAAACTTATTAATAGCGGCATAGCCTTGGGCGAGAATACCGAGTGCTCGCTCAAGATCCCATTTAGCATTTACCTTTTTAGCATAAGCATAGCTTTCTCTAGCATACTCTACTGCCTGTTGATATTGCCCTAAGGCATAATGGGTTTGAGCAATGCCTGAATAAGCAAAGGCATATTCCCAGTTGCTCTGGTACGTAGTATCATCTAAAACTTTTTGGTAATAAGTCAGAGCCTTTTTATAGTCCTGCATGTGGTAATAGATTTCACCCATACGATCATAACCCATTACCAACATACGCTTGTCATCTATTTCTTTTGCTAGCCCGATCACCTTATTCAGGTAGTAAACAGCACTATCATAGTTACCGCTTTCGTCATAAGAGAGGCCTATGTTAAAATAGTTTTTCGTGAGCAATTTGCTGTTGTCAAGACTCGTGTTGATTTTTATTGCTTTACTCAACTCCTGCACAGCAGCTTCATAGTTATGCTGTCCAATATATATAATGCCAATAGCATTTAAACCTAAAGCGTATGCCTCCTGGTCTTTAAGCTTTTCACTATACTCTATCCCTTGCATATAAAAGTCTAATGCATTTGGGTACGAACCTTTAATGTAATAGGCCCGGGCAATGGAAAATATCGCCTCCATTTCTGTTAGCGCATCACCCTGGGCATTGGCTAAGTGATAGGCCTGCTGACTAAACAAAAGCGTAGAGTCTGGATAATTAAAAGTATAGGCTTCTGACAAATCCAGTAATAGCTCTACACTCTCACTATAAGAAAGATAGTTTGCATTACGCTGTAAACTATCATATCGTTGAAGTAAGCTGTCTAAATCTGCCTTAGCGTGAGTAGTAAATGGAAGTAGTAAGAATAAGATGATAAGAGAGTACACTCTACATTGAGGCATGTGTAGATTTCAGGTTAGTTTTAGTAAAATCAGAGTTCAAGACTTTAGCTTAAAAATAAGGATAGATTGTGAATAAATACACGATAATAGTGCTAATTAGACATATTTCTGAATAAAATCCTCAGACTATTTTTTAATATCCACAAATAAAAAAAGCGCTCTTATGGAGCGCTTCGCATTACTTTATCATATGATCAAAGTACACAATATACTGCCCAGGCAGCACAGGCTAACGTTACTTTAATCGCTATTGCATATCTTTTTCTGGTATCCATAGCTTTTCATTTTAAAACTCTAAGCTAAACCTCAAGATTGTGCCAAAGGTTCACTTGTATTGTATTTTTCTTCATATTACCCATTAAAATTTACAGATCTACCTAAAGAAAAGCTCTATTATTAGAATAATAACAATACAGGACTATACTATTGTTTACTACCGGGAATCATTACTCCTAAACCTCCATCTATACGGTAGGCTTGCCCCGTCATAAATGCGGCTTTATCGCTACAGAGGTAAGATATAAATTCACCTACTTCTACAGGCTGGGCTATACGCTTGGTCAGGTGCATGTTTACACACTCCTGATAAGGAATTTCTGGATCGGGAGACTGCTCAAAACCCCAACGGACTAAAGGCGTATCTACTGTGCCCGGGCATACCGCTACGCAGCGTACTTGTGGGCCGTAGTCTACTGCAATACTACGGGTAAGCCCGATCATAGCCGTCTTGGAAGTTACATAAGCACAAACATTACCCTGGCTTAGCATTGCCTGCACACTGGATACATTTACGACCACTCCTTTGCCCATCTGCTGCATGTGAGGGATAGCATATTTGGCGCAGAAGAAAGCACTCTTCACATTAACATTCATCAACAGATCCCACTCTTCTTCGCTGGTTTCTGTAACCGGAGCATAGCGCTGTATTCCGGCATTGTTGACCAGATAGCTAGGCTTACCAAACTGGGCCACCCCCTGAGCAATAGCTTCTTTTACCTGCTTCTCTTTTGAGACATCACAGTCGTAAAAAACTGCATGCCCGGCAAATTTACCTGCTACCTGTTTTCCGTGTTCAGCATCCGTATCCAGCATAATTACTTTAGCCCCTTCTCTTACAAATACTTCTACCGTAGCGGCTCCAATTCCTTTACTGGCGCCAGTAATTATAGCTGTTCTGCCTTGATGTTCCATAGGTTGTTGTATAGTTATATCCAAAAAATTACCTTATTAAGATAGACGAAAAATATAGAATATAATTGATTTTAATAAACCCAGATGTAGGGCAAATTCTATAAAACCACTGCCAAATTTTCTTTTATAGTATGTTCAGAACACTTAATTAATTTTACTGTAGCACATGAGGATAGTGCACAATTTACCCCTAATGCTTCAGATTGTAGTTTAAAGCTGTGGAGAATTCAACTTTTTTGGTTATACTAGTCTAATAGCAGCTTGGCAAAATTCATAAAGATCTGTGTTTGAAAGAAAGTAATCGCCAGCCCAATTGAATACGATACAATCAACACTATTAATATAAATCAACACAATCTACATTTCATGAAAACACCACGCAGATCAATTTTGAAGAAGCTGATGGCCTCAGTAGCCGGTGTCGCGGGGATAGGAATAAGTGCTAAAGCTGCTACTACCCCAGACTCAAATAAGGAAGTATATAACGCAACGCCAGAGCCGGGGCAGGAAGTCCCATTATTTTCCGGTTCTGTAAAGCAGGGAGGCTTTGTATTTGTGGCTGGCAAAGGAGCGCATTTTGAAGGGGATATTAAGGCACATACTGACCATGTACTTAATGAGTTAGAGAAAGAGTTGAAAAAGGCAGGTTCTTCTATGGATAAAGTTGTAAAGGTGAACGTGTACCTACACGACCTTAATGACTACCACGAGATGAATGAAGTATACCGTGGCCGTTTTGGCAAAAATCCTCCGGTAAGGACAACCATAGCCACCTACGGAGGGGTCCCCGGCAACTCTCTGGTGGAAATTGACTGCATTGCCTCAGTCTAAACATCTAGCCTGAGCAGGGCTCCTCTACCCCCTTGTTTCAGGCACCTTTCTGTCAAACTCTACTTATGTAACACTTATTAATTCCTAATCTTATGTTAGATCGCAGACAACTCCTCAAGCGTTTGTCCGCCCTACCCTTTGTGGGTGGACTGCTAGGCAGTAGTACTATGGCGCAGGCTGCCACAAACTCTCTTCCTTATCGTGACTACTTTGCTGAACTAGGCGTACGTACGTTTATTAATGCTGCCGGTACCTACACCTCTATGACCGGCTCACTGCTCAGAGAAGAAGTAAAAGACGCTTACCAATACGCATCGCAAAACTACGTGATGTTAGACGAACTCCAGGACAAAGTGGGCGAAAGAATTGCTGAACTGATAGGCTGTGAGGCAGCTACGGTCACTTCTGGTGCCTTTTCTGCCATGACTTTGGGCACTGCCGGCATACTTAGTGGTATGGATGCCGAAAAAGCTGCGATGATTCCTCAACTGGAAGGCAGCGGTATGAAAAGTGAAGTCATCATACAAAAGTCGCACAACATCGGCTATGCTCATGCCTTACGTAACTGTGGGGTAAAAATGGTGGAGATAGAAACGGAAGAAGAACTCAAAAATGCGATTAGCGATAAAACTGCGCTCATGATTTTTATCAACGCCTTTGAGCCCAACGGTCAGATAAATGCCCAGGAGTGGCTTAAAATAGCGAAAAAGAACAATCTACCCGCCATGAATGACTGTGCGGCAGATGTACCTCCGGTAGAAAATCTCTGGAAGTTTACCGAGATGGGCTACGACCTGGTTTGCTTTTCAGGAGGCAAAGGCATCAGAGGACCTCAAAGCGCAGGACTTTTACTAGGCAAAAAAGAGTTGATAGATGCTGCTCGTTTAAGTGCGCCTCCTCGTGGCGACACCGTGGGCAGAGGCATGAAAGTAAATAAAGAAGAAGTGCTGGGAATGCTGGCAGCCCTGGAAGCTTACCTTAATGGAGACCGTGAAGGTGACTGGAAGCTCTGGGAGCAGCAGGTGGGTCTCATCGCCGACGCTGCCAATACAATAAAGGGAGTAAGCACTAATATTCATGTTCCTCCTATCGCTAATCATGTACCTACTCTGGGGGTCTCTTGGGATACAAAAAAGGTACGAACTACTGGCGATGAGTTAAAAGAGGTACTTCGCAAAGGGCATCCCTCTATAGAAGTAGCAGGAGGAGGTAAAGACTCTATCAGCATTACTACCTGGATGCTAAAGCCAGGGCAAGAAAGGATAGTTGCCCGCAGACTGCAGGAAGTGCTCTCTGAGGCCAGTGCCTGATAAGACAGTTTTTTTGGCTGTCATTTTTATACACTAACATAACCTAAACATGCGATTCAAATCTACAATTATAGGGCTTTTGCTAGGCTTTATAGCTTTACATAGCTATGCTCAAAATTACTCTTTACTTCTTAAAGGAGGCCATGTCATTGATCCTAAAAATAACATTGATGGCATTATGGACATTGCTATTAATGCGGATACTATAGCCCTGGTTGCCAATAATATTGATGAAAGCGAAGCCGAACTGGTGGTAAATGCCAGCGGCCTCTATGTAGTTCCAGGCCTAATAGATCTCCACTCGCACAACTTCCACGGCACCGAGCCCGATGCATATCTGAGTAACAGCTTTACCGCGCTACCACCGGATGGCTTCAGCTTTCGTACGGGTGTCACTACAGTTGTAGACGTAGGAGGCGCTGGATGGAAGAATTTCTCCACTTTTAAAGAGCAGACTATTGATCGCTCCAAAACCAGAGTGCTTTCATTTCTGAATATTGTGGGGTCAGGTATGCGTGGAGGACTGTACGAGCAAAACCTGGATGATATGGATGGTAAATTAACCGGGCAAATGGCACAGCAGCACCCTGAAATTGTAGGAGTTAAGGTAGCCCACTATTCAGGACCAGAGTGGAAGCCGGTAGAGCAGGCAGTTATTGCCGGAGAGATTGCCAACGTACCTGTTATGATAGACTTCGGCGGCCATATTCCCCCGCTTTCTCTTGAAGACTTACTGATGGAAAAGCTACGCCCCGGAGATATATTTACCCACACTTTTGCTCACGTTACTGGCCGAATACCCGTAGTAGATGAAAGGGGAAATGTTCGCCCTTATGTTTATGAAGCCCAAAAAAGAGGGGTCATCTTTGACGTAGGGCACGGTGGCGGAAGCTTTTTGTTTCGGCAGGCCGTACCTGCCTTGGAAGAAGGCTTTAGACCAAATACCATTAGTACAGACCTACACACCGGCAGTATGAACGCAGGTATGAAAGATCAGCTCAATGTTATGTCTAAGTTTTTAAACATGAAAATGCCATTGGCTGAAGTAATTGCGGCATCTAGCTGGAATTCTGCACAGGTGATTAAAAGAGAAGATTTGGGACACCTTTCGGTAGGTACTGAAGCTGACATTGCCATACTAAGTCTGCAAGAAGGAGCCTTTGGCTTTATAGATGCTGGCGGTTATAAGATGGATGGCAGCCAGAAACTCGTTTGTGAGCTTACCATTAGAGCAGGTGAAGTGGTCTACGACCTTAACGGCATATCGCGTCCGTACTGGCTCGTGAAGCAGTAGGAGCTTGTTTACCAACCAAAACATACAGCTCTATGAATAAGCACCTTACTATACTCATGAGCCTACTCCTGCTTGGCACTCTGGGTTGCCGGCAGGCTACTATAGAAGCAGGGGAGCCGGAAACTCCCGAAAGGCTGCCCACTGCATTGGCAGAAGGGATTACTGTAGAACCCTTTATGCAAATTGGTCGCGGAGGCATACGCCTCTGCCTTGACCCTATTAGTGGCGACTTCTTTTACAATAATATGAGAGGCGATATTTACCGTATCTACCGGCAGGCTGACTCTCTCTATGACGAAAAGCTGTACGATGTAAAAGATCACGGTATAGAGTCTCTTCAGGGTATGTACTTTTTAGATAGCAGCCTTTATCTGGTAGGCAATAAATTCTATCAGGACAACAAAGCTACCAAAGGAATAGTGATGAGAGGCCAGCTAGCGCAGGAGGGGAAGTATAAGTGGGATACACTGGCGATAACTGAAGCTTACGGCAAACCCAAAACGCTTTACAGCCATGAGTTTAATGGCATAGCCCTAAGCCCTGATCAGCAGTTCATATACATTAACAGTGGTGCCCGTACCGACCATGGAGAGGTACAGGACAATGATGGGCTGTTTCCTGGTTTAAGAGAGTCTAACCTGACGGCCTGTATTCTCAGGCTTCCGGTAAACGGCAAAAATGTTTTACTAAGAGATGACTCTACCTTTCTGGCTGAAGAAGGCTACCTTTTTGCGGCAGGCATACGAAACGCTTACGATCTGGACTTTTCACCTAAAGGCCACTTATTTGCGGTATCTAATTCGTCTGACTATGACCACCCAGAAGATATGTTCTGGGTTAGAGAGGGGCACCATTATGGCTTTCCATGGCGCATGGGCAATATGGACAACCCCCAGCAATATGCTGACTGGGAGGCTGATCCTGAAAAAGATCCTTTTATCAACACCCGCACCCATGCCTATACGCATCGTTACTTCAGAAATGACCCTGACTTTCCTAAAAAGCCAGCTACATTAAATATTACCCCCCCGGTGCTAAACTACGGTCCAGATGCCAATTTCTATAGAGAACGCGAAACAGGAGAAGTAAAAGACGGAGATGATACTGGTGAAGCAGTAGGCACATTTACCGCGCACCGTTCGCCACTGGGGCTTTTTTTTGATCAGGATAGCCTTCTGGCTCCCCCTTATACCGGAGAAGGTTTCGTTCTTAGCTACACCTTTGGAGAGTATTCTTCGCTAATGAGACCCATTTCTACCTTAGGAGGAGACCTTATGCACCTAAAGCTTCAATATGACCCGGAGACTGATAACTATACTGTTAACTGCTACAGAATTGTAGAAGGTTTTAGAGGCCCTACGGACGCCCTTATGATTGAAAATGATGTCTATGTAATTGAGACTAGCGGTATGATTTGGAAAATACGCTTACCTGTTCATCTACAAACATGAAACTAGTAAGACTAGTAATTTCCCCCTACTAGTGTTAGTAGCATACCCTTTTTTTTCATACATTTAATTACTACGGTTATGTACAGAATCCATCAAGTAAAACGATTAAGTCGTTGGGCAAAGAAGCCACCAGACAAGTTTGCCGGCATAGCCAGGAATAGTAATTACAGAAACTGATTTTTTTACAGTTAGGCTCACAAACTGAATGAATGTCTTAAGGACAGCAACTCTTTTATACATGGTAGCGCAAAAAGGCAACAAAAATTAATTTTAATTAATACGTTAACGTAAACGTGTAAAATATTTAATATATTATTCCGCATTTAATGCGCTACACATAATTATAACCAAATACACACATGTTTCACCAAACATAATAATATGAAAACAGCCCTTATTACCTTTTAATGACAATTACTCTTTTATATGATTAACTAAATTTTACTATGAGAAACCGCTTACTAATTTTTATTTGTTTTTTACTCTTACTGTCCGCTTACGATATTAAGGCACAATCGCGCACAGTAAGTGGTAAAGTAACTTCGGAGGATGATAATACCGACCTCCCCGGAGTAAACGTACTGGTGCAGGGTACTACCGTAGGTACCGTAACTGATGTAGAAGGAAACTATAGCATCTCCGTTACTGGTGACAACCCTGTCCTTGTCTTTTCATCAGTAGGTTTTGAGTCTACAAGCGTGGCAGTTGATGGACGCTCTACGGTTAACGTAAGTCTTAGCTCGGACCTTCAGCAGTTGGGTGAAGTAGTAGTAACAGCTCTGGGTATAACTAAAGAAAAACGTACCCTTACCTATAGTACACAGGAGGTGGCCAGCCAGGGCATAGAAGAGGCTCGCCCACTAAACGTAGCCGAAGCCCTGAGTGGTAAAGTGGCGGGTATTGCCATTACTACCACCGGTGCGGGGGTGGGTGCTCCTGCTAAAGTAGTGCTTAGAGGTAACCGCTCTCTGCAAAGCAATGGTAGCCAGCCTCTGTATGTAATTGATGGTATACCAGTAGGTGGGGATATTTCTAATATTTCACCTAACGATATAGCCAGTATCTCAGTACTAAAAGGAGGAAACGCCGCGGCCCTTTATGGTAGCCGCGCCAACAATGGGGCGATCATTGTTACGACAAAGTCTGGTGAAAATGCCCCTATGGGTGTTTCTGCTGATCTTGGCTTCAACTACCAGATAAACTCCCCTATTCTACTTACTAAGTACCAGAACCGCTACGCACAAGGGTCTGCCGGAGTTTACTCTCCAACAGCATTTACCTCATGGGGACCCCAAATGAGCGGTCAGATTGTAGACCACTGGTCTAATGACCCTGACTACCTGAGTGCATTAGGAGGCACCTATGCACTGGTACCGCAGCAGGATAACGTCAAAGACTTTTTCCAGAATGGACACACTATGGCTGTAAGTGTAGGGGTAAACATTAAAAACGAAAACTCCAATACGCGCTTCAACTATACCAATACAGACGGTAAGGGTATTATACCACAGAACAATCTGAACAGCCATTATATCAACATAAGAAATACCACTACCCTTTTTGACAAGCTAACGGTAGATGCTAAGGTCAATTACATCCGTAGTGATTTCTCTGATGTTCTTTTTAGTGGTGAAAACTTTGATAACCCCCTCAGATACGCTTATATCTTACCCAGAAATATTCGTACTGAAGATCTGGAGCACTATCAGTTTGTAAATGAAGGCGGGCAGTTAAAGCAGCACTTTTTTGTACCTCGCTCCAACGAAGCAGGCAACCCTTACTGGACCGTCAACAATGTAAAGCGTCCTCGTATTACCGAAAGAGTGTTAGGCCTGGTATCCCTTAAATACCAGATTACCGATGATCTATCTATACTCGCAAGATCGGGTATAGACCGCGATAATACTTTTGAGGAGTTTCTAAGATATGCAGACACTTACATTACGGCTGACTTTGGCTCTTATTCCAAAACTTTTAGCTACGGACTGGAGTGGAACTCTGATATCCTGGCGAGCTTCCAGAAAGACCTGACTGAAAATATTTCTTTAGGACTGAATGCCGGTGCCAACCTCAGACAGTCAAAAATTGAAAGTGTAGGAGGATCAGGCTCTAACTTTAATGTGGAAAACCTCTTTGCTCTGGGCAACACTTTACAGCCAAGACCTAACGAAACCTTTGCTGAAAAAGAGCAACAGTCTGTGTATGTCTTCGGTGAAATTGGGTTCTTAAATGCTGTCTTCTTAAGCGGATCATTCAGAAACGACTGGAGTTCAACACTGCCCGAAGAGAATCGCTCTTACAGCTATCCTTCTGCCGGGCTAACGGCCGTTGTCAGCGACTTGCTAAGCTTGCCTTCGGCTATCAGCTTTTTAAAGCTTAGAGGGTCTTGGGCAGAGGTAGGTAACGACACCGCTCCTTATCGCTTATCTAGACAGGCCATCGTAAATGCAGGTACCATTTCACTTAGCCCTACTCTGCCTCTTGCAGATTTGAAGCCTGAAAGAACCAGAACCTGGGAAGCTGGATTTGATGCCCGATTCCTGGATGACAACCTTCGTCTGGACTTCACCTATTACAAGTCCAATACATTTGACCAGCTGTTTGCGACCAATGTGCCGGTAGCATCCGGGGTTACGAGTGTCTTCCTTAACGGAGCCGATATTCAAAATCAGGGTGTAGAGGTTGTATTAGGTATTACGCCAGTTAGTAGTCCAAACTTCTCCTGGGACTTAAATGCTAACTTTGCTAAGAACGTTAGTGAGGTAGTAGAAATCTCTGATGATATAGATGTACTTATTCAGGGCAGTGGCTTTTTGAATGAGTATCGCATACAGGAAGGAGAACCTTTTGGAAACCAGTATTCTCGCGGCTTTGCCAGAGATGATCAGGGGCGTGTACTAATAGACTCACAGGGCCTACCCGTAATTACTTCAGGTAAAACTGTGCCGGTAGCCAACTTTAACCCTGACTGGTTAATGGGTCTTAGCAATACATTCAAATACAAAGATTTTTCTTTGAGAGCATTGGTAGACATACGTCAGGGTGGAGAAGTAACCGTATTTACCGAAGCTATTATGGCAGGTAGCGGACTGTTAGACTATACCGAAGAAGGTAGAGATGGAACATTGGTCTTTGGCGAAAATGTATTTGGCGGAGAAAGTGCCGTGCTGGTAGATGAAACCGGCAGCCCTACAGAAACACCTAACAACATCCAGATCAGTTCAGAAGCCTTGTGGAATCGCCTGGGTGGTAGAAATACACCTGTAGGTGAAGCCTTTATCAGAGACGCTTCTAATATTCGTTTAAGAGAGCTTTCTTTCAGTTACAACTTGCCTACAAGTACACTAGAAAGACTCCCTTTCAGAAAAGCCAGCCTCTCTCTTGTAGGAAGAAACCTTTTCTTCTTTAGCAACAAGACTGAATACTTTGATCCGGAAGCTGTACAGTCAGTGGATAATAACGCAGAAGGTCTTAACTCTTTTGCTCCTCCTACTACCAGAAGCTTTGGTGTATCATTAAACCTTAGTTTTTAATTGCGAAAAATATGATAAAAATGAATCGTAATATATTATCTATGGCAGCTCTGGCCCTTACCTTATTGGTCAGCAGTTGTACCGACGACTTTACTGATCTAAATACAGATCCTAAAAACCTGACCGTAGACAACCTCTCTCAGAGTGAGTATGGCGCGGTAGTAAAAGCAGCTATGTACGCTCCGGCTTTTTTACCAAACTCTGCCCGGGGACCTTTTCAGCTGACGCAATCTTTGTTTTCAGATATTTATGGAGGCTACTTTGCCACTACTGCACCTAATTTTGACTCTGATAAATTCATACTGGTAGGTGGCTGGCTAAATGGCGCGTTCAATTATTTCTACGGAAGTGCCGCTCCACAAATAAAGTATGCAGAAGATTTTGCAGCAGAGAATGGCTATGAGCTGGAAAATGCCATGATGAAAGTCTGGAGAGTATGGTCGTATCACCGTATCACAGACTTCTGGGGACCTATCCCTTACTCGCAATTTGGTAATGGCGAGCGCTCCGTACCTTACGACTCTCAGCAGGAAATTTACCAGGACTTTTTTACCACACTTAACGAAGCCATACCAGTATTGCAAAGCAATGCAGGTACTACTTCTTTCTTGGGCTCTAATGACCTACTCTATGGAGGTAATGTAGACCAGTGGATAAGATTCGCCAACACCTTGCGCCTTCGCCTGGCAATGCGCGTTAAGTATGTAGATCCGGCACTTAGTAAAACTGAAGCTGAAAAGTCTGCTGCCGCACCTCTGTTAGAAGCTAACGAAGATATCGCGAGCATTGCTACCAGCGCCCCCGACTTTACCAATCCTTACAATACTATTACACAATGGGGGGAGTTTCGTATGAGCGCCGATATGGAAAGTATTCTTAAAGGATACGAAGACCCTAGAGTGGCATTTTACGCAGCTCCTGCTGCTGACCCTGACCCTAGTGATGACCCATCAGGTGTAGAATTCCCTTATGAGGGTATGCGCAATGGTCAGTCTAAAGTTGACAAACAGGGCATAAACTTTAACGCTCTGGCCTCGGATATGGCAGAAGCTTATACCGAAGCTGGTGCTGCCGGACCTGCATTTGTTGTTATGAATGCTGCGGAGTCTTACTTCCTGAGAGCAGAAGGGGCCCTGGAAGGCTGGAACATGGGAGGTACTGCCCAAAGTTTGTACGAGCAAGGTATTGTAGTCTCTCATGAGCAATATGGTCTAGATGGTAGCAATCTGTCTGGCGATGCTTATGTAGCGAGTGCGAACACGCCTGCGTCTTTTGATGGTACTGTGCCAGCGGCCTCCGAGGTGCCGGTTGCTTTTAATGCTGCTGGTAGTAAGGAGCAACAGCTTGAACAAATTATCACTCAAAAGTGGATTTCTATCTACCCTAATTCTCAAGAGGCCTGGGCAGAAAAAAGAAGAACCGGATACCCTACATTCTACGATCGCCTGAATACTGACAATCCGGCTATTCCAGTAAACACTGTGCCGAGAAGAGTACCTTTTGTAGACGGTGAGTTTACCACTAATGCCAACGCTGTTAATGAAGCAATTTCCAGCAAGCTGGGTGGTCCTGATAACGGAGCTACTAAACTGTGGTGGGATGCTAAGCCCTAATTAATACTATACTTTCTTAATAAAAGTGCCGGTCTACACTGGCACTTTTTTTATATTGAGCTATGGCAAAAAATTTACTACACACCTCACTATTCGCTCTATTAGTAGCACTTTCTTGCATTTTGCCTTCCTGTAAGCAGAATACAAGCGATCAGCTTTTTAGCAGAATGCCCTCACACCAAACCGGCATAGAGTTTACGAATGTGCTGCGAGAAACCGAAGATTTTAATGTGATGAAATACGGCTACTTCTATAATGGTGGTGGCGTAGCTGTAGGCGATATTAACAACGACAACTTACCAGATATCTACCTCAGCGGTAACCTGGTAGCCAGTAAGCTTTATATCAACCTAGGCAACTGGCAATTTAAAGATGTTACCGAAGAAGCCGGTGTAGCCGCAGCAGGTCTGTGGAATACAGGTGTAAGTATGGCCGATGTAAACGGTGATGGCTGGCTAGACATATACGTTAGCCGTTCAGCAGCACAGGCTCCTGCTAAAAGAAAAAACTTACTGTTTATTAATCAGGGGGTAAATAGCGATAAGCAGCCTGCTTTTAAAGAGATGGCAGAAGCTTATGGACTCGCAGACCAGGGCTATACCACCCAAACCGCTTTTTTTGATTATGACCGAGATGGAGACCTGGATGCCTACGTACTTAATCATTCTGTGCAGGAGTACGCGGGTTTCAGCCATTTGTCAGCCCAACAAAAGTTGCGAACTAACAGTACGCTTGGCGATAAACTTTATCGCAACGATATGGAGGAAGGAGCTGAACACCCTCTTTTTACTGACGTAAGCAAGGAGGCCGGCATTATCCAGAATGTGCTGGGCTTTGGTCTGGGCATCAGTATTACGGATGTAAATACAGACGGCTGGTACGATATCTACATCTCCAACGACTATAATGAAGAAGACTACCTCTACATTAATCAGCAGGATGGCACTTTTGCCGAGTCACTTCGCCAGTACATGAACCATGTTTCCCTTTTCTCTATGGGTTCCGATGCTGCTGACATTAACAACGATGCTCTGCCCGACCTGATAAGTTTGGATATGTTGCCCGAAAGCAATGAGCGTATTAAAATGTCGTTGGGGCCGGAAAACTACGATAAGTATCAGCGGCTGATTAATAGCGGCTTTCACTATCAGACTATGCGAAACATGCTTCAACTTAACAATGGCAACAATACTTTTAGCGAAGTAGGACAAATGGCGGGTGTCTCCAGCAGTGACTGGAGCTGGGCGGCTCTCATCGCAGACTATGACCTGGATGGATGGAAAGACATTTTTGTTAGTAACGGCTATGCACGTAATTATCTGGATATGGATTTTATGAACTATGTTGTAAGTGAGCAGGTCAAGAACCAGCGGGCTAAAGCAGAAGTTGAAATAATGGGTTTGGTAAAAAATATGCCATCCATAGATGTACCCAACTACCTATACCAAAACCAGAAAGGAATCCGCTTTAAAAATATGGCCTCAGACTGGGGGCTGGCAGAAAACACACAGTCAAACGGAGCAGCCTATGCAGACTTTGACAATGATGGAGATTTAGACCTCATCGTCAATAATGTAAATGAAGAGGTGTACGTGTACCAGAACAATAGCGAAAGCTTAACTAAAAACCATTTTTTGAAAGTTCGTTTGTCGGGTTCAACACTAAATTCTTTAGGTATAGGCGCTAAAGTTTATTTATACTCAGCAGGAGAATCACAGTATCAGGAGATGATGACAAGCAGGGGGTTTCAGTCTTCTGTTCATCATGAGCTAGTTTTTGGCCTGGGCAATAAGCCTAATATAGACAGCCTTAAAGTAATCTGGCCTGACGGAAAAGAACAGACACTGCAAGCTTTACAAGCCAACCAGACGATTTGCCTGTCATATCAGGAGGCTAAAACACAGCCCAAGACAAAACCCGCGGACAGGCAAACAGCTTATTTTACTCCTGTTCCAAATAGATTAGGCATAGATTTTAAGCACCAGGAAAACACTTTTCTGGACTTTAAAAGAGATAAACAACTGCCTTACGGTATCTCTAACCTCGGTCCGGCAGTGGCTAAAGGCGATATAAACGGTGATGGGTACGAAGATCTGTTTTTAGGAGGGGCCAAAGGTCAGAGCGCCCAATTATATTTGCAATCCGCACAGGGATATTTTAGCAGAGATACGAATACTCCCTTTGAGGTACATGCCTTGTCTGAAGATACTGATGCCCTGTTTTTTGATGCTGACCTGGATAACGACCTGGACCTGTATGTGGTAAGTGGTGGCAGTGATTTTCAAACTGATGATCCTGCTCTGCAAGACAGGCTTTACCTGAACGATGGTAATGGAAAATTCCGCCTTGCTCAAAATCAGCTGCCTGAAATGTTAAGCAGTGGAGCTACTGTAAGCGTTGCAGACTTAGATAATGATGGTGATCCTGATTTGTTTGTGGGAGGGCGACTGGTACCGGGCAGATACCCAAGTACTCCCCAAAGCTATCTACTTCAGAATAACGGAGAAGGGCAGTTTATCGATATTACCCAGAGCTTTGCTCCTGAGCTATCGCAAGTAGGTATGGTTAGCGATGCGCAATTTGAAGATATTGATCAGGATGGATTTGTGGACCTTATATTTCTTGGAGAGTGGATGCCTATACAGATTTATCGCAACAATAATGGCAGCCAGCTTCAAGCACAAGAAATGCCTACTCTCTCGCAATCACATGGCTGGTGGAATACACTCTATGCCTCAGACTTTGACCAGGATGGAGATACCGACTTTATTGCCGGCAACTTTGGGAGTAATCATCTTTATCATGTTAACAATGGTGAGCCAGCCCGTATGATATATAAAGACTTTGATAACAATGGCTCTATTGACCCTATCTTTACACATTATCTTGAAGGAGAAGAGGTCTTTGCCTACAGTAAAGATGAGCTCTTAGGGCAGATTATCTCTCTAAAAAAACAGTTTTCTGACTATAAGTCTTTTTCAAAGACTTTGCCCAAAGACTTTTTCACCAAAGAGCAGTTGCAAGGCGCTGATACGCTTTATGCTTATTTACTTGAATCTGTTTATCTGGAAAATGAAAGCGGCACTTTACAAATAAAGGCCCTACCAGATGCTGCACAGCTTTCACCTACCTATGCCATCCATGCCTTAGATATCAATCAAGACAATCAAGCAGATCCGGTGCTGGCCGGAAATCAGTCTTTAAGCAGAGTAAGTACAGGTAGGTATGATGCTAACTTTGGCGTAGCTTTAGACAACCAAAAAGGCACTTTTTTGCCTATTAGCTATGCAAAGAGTGGTTTGTCTGTAAGAGGTGATGTAAGAGCGATCTTCAGCATGCACATCAAACAACAGGAACATCTGTTTTTTGTAAAAAACAATGATAGCCTGGAAGTTTACCAGATAGCAGCAAACAAGCCTCCACTGTAGCTGGAATAGCTTAAAAAGAGGCTTGTGTTTAGGCTTGTCTTCTGCAGAAGCAAATTCATAAATTGTTCTTACCTTTGCCGGTAAACACAAGCACTAAATTAATTTTCACTACAATTAACCAATATGGCTTCTAACTTATTAGCTGGAAAGAAAGGCATCATCTTCGGTGCCCTGGATGAAAACTCAATCGCATGGAAAGTTGCTCTGAAAGCTCGTGAAGAAGGCGCAACTTTTACACTTACCAATGCCCCTATCGCACTACGGATGGGTAAAATTAATGAGTTAGCTGAACAATGCGAGGCTAAAGTAATACCAGCGGATGCTACTTCGGTAGAAGATCTGGAAAAGTTATATCAGGAATCTATGGACACATTGGGAGGCAAATTAGACTTTGTGTTGCATGCTATTGGTATGAGCCCTAATGTACGTAAAGGTCGCGATTACGGTAACCTAAACTACGATTGGTTCCAGAAAACATTAGATATATCCGCCCTATCTTTTCACAAAGTATTGCAAACGGCTGAAAAACTGGATGTAATGAACGAATGGGGTTCAATTCTGGCCCTTTCATACATTGCCGCACAGCGTACCTTCCCTGACTATAGCGATATGGCACAGGCAAAAGCAATGTTAGAGTCCATTGCTCGCAGCTACGGATACCGCTTTGCCAAGTCTAAAAAAGTAAGAGTGAATACTATCTCTCAGTCGCCTACCAAAACTACAGCAGGTACAGGCATTTCTGGCTTCGACGTATTCTACGATTATGCTAATAAAATGTCTCCTCTGGGAAATGCCACTGGCGAAGACTGTGCAAACTACGTAGTAGCCATGTTCTCTGATCTTACCCGTATGGTTACTATGCAAAACTTAATGCACGATGGCGGTTTCTCTTCTTCTGGTATTACAGAAGAGCTTATTGCTGACCTGACTAAGTAATTATTGTTTTTATATAAAGTGGGTAGGGCAGACGAGCTACAATTTGCTTTGCTGCCATGCTCACTTTTACTTTTTTACCTCATTAATATTCACTGCTGTGGTTGTTTTTCCTAACGCTAAAATTAACATAGGGCTAAACATACTTCGTAAAAGGCCTGATGGTTACCACGATATTGCTTCCTGTTTTATGCCTGTGGGCTTTACTGATATTCTGGAGATTGTAGAGAGCAAAAAGTTTGGTTTTAGCAGTAGTGGTCTTTCTATACCCGGAGAAGAGAAAAATAACCTTTGCATTAAAGCCTACAAGCTTCTACAAAAGGACTTCAATCTGCCGCAGGTTAAAATTCATTTGCACAAGGTAATTCCAATTGGAGCCGGGCTGGGAGGAGGATCCTCAGATGCCTCCTTTACGCTCAAGTGTCTGGATCAAATGTTTGGCCTTTTTTTGGATGACTATCTGCTTGAAGAGTATGCCGCCAAATTAGGAAGTGACTGTCCTTTTTTTATTCAGAACAGAACGGTAATGGCATACGGAACAGGCAATGAGTTTGAAGAGATATCACTTTCGCTGAAAGATAAGTTTATCCTGCTTGTAACCCCTCCTATACATGTAGCCACAGCAGAAGCTTATGCAGGTATACAACCCAAACCTGATGCTCACCCCCTTAAAGATACGCTGGAAAACAAACCCCTTGAAGCATGGAAAGAACTTGTGAACAATGCTTTTGAGCTCAGCATTTTTTCTAAATATCCAGCTATAGCAGAGATCAAAGATAAGCTTTATGAGGCTGGAGCTAGCTATGCCAGCATGAGTGGTAGTGGCGCTACGGTTTATGGTATATTTGAAGCTCCAGTAGATACGCAAGAGTTATTTCCTCAGGACTATACCTTATGGCGTAGCCCTGAGCACTATTAAGCTTAATGAAAATTGTAGCTGATTTCTTTACCCTTACCAGTTTTGTTAGACGCCAGTTTGCTTTCGTTTTCGTAGAGCATATTGTATAAGTTTACTACACGAAGCTGTTCCTGTATCTTCTTCATCTTCAACCTATAGCGACTGATGTAGCCATTAACTTCATGCTCATAATCATCCATTAGTGGCAATACCTCCTCTTTAAAATTATCTATAGCCGTAAGACCTTTTTCCTCCTCATGTAAATAATAAGAGTGCTTACAAACGGTATTTAAATAAACATGGGGAGCACGCATATCTTCTGTAACTCTTGGGCGTCTAACGTATTTGCTTTTACGAAGCATAGCCAACTTGCCATGAGAGATTACTTCAAAGAAAGCTTTTCTTTTATAACCCGGATATACAGGAGAGTCTACAGACACATATTTCCTGTGGATTTGCTTTACCTGATCATACAACTCAAAATATGAAAGGCTTTGTGCGGTAAATGCCTGGGTCATACCGTTATTTTTAAGTCTTACGACTTCAAACCTCAGATCATAGCTTACCTTACCTTCTAAAAAGGTGCCATCATCCATCAAAATTTTGCCCTCACACCAAAGCCCATAATCGGGTAGAGCCATTAAATTGAGAGAAACAAAAAGTAGAGCAAGAAATATGTAAACTTTCTTCATGATCCTTCTGATATACTGTTAAACTTTGTGGTTAAGAATTTTTAAATTCTTAGTTCAACTGTATCAAACATGAAGCCCACTCAAGGGGAATGATTCACCAATAATTACTATTCATCAGAAGTGTAAGAAAAGGCTAGCTTAACAAACATAGGCAGCTAAAATATGCCTTAGCCCTAGATATAATAGAAATAGTACAATATTAAATTATTTTAGTATAATCTAAACCGATACTTCTGCTTTAATATGTGGATGCGGATTGTAATTCTCCAAGGTAAAATCTTCATATTTAAAGGAAAATATGTCTTTTACGGCTGGATTGATTTTCATTTGTGGCAATGGCCGAAGTTCCCTGGCTAACTGAAGCTTTGCCTGATCGAGATGATTGTTGTATAAATGCGCATCTCCGAAAGTATGCACAAAGTCGCCAGGAGCTAAATCACATACCTGAGCCATCATCATGGTTAAAAGCGCATAAGATGCAATATTAAATGGCACTCCTAAGAAAACATCAGCGCTTCGTTGATAAAGTTGGCATGACAATTTTCCTTCTGCTACATAAAACTGAAATAGCGTATGGCAAGGAGGCAGTGCCATCCCTTCAATATTGGCTACATTCCAGGCGGAAACGATAATTCTTCTGGAATCAGGCTTATTTTTAATCTGCTCTACGACCTGACTGATTTGATCAATATGCTCACCTTCTGGGGTGGGCCAGCTTCGCCACTGATAACCGTAAACCGGGCCTAACTCTCCATTTTCATCAGCCCATTCATCCCAAATTCTAACTTTGTTTTCTTTAAGGTAGCGAATGTTGGTATCTCCCTGTAGAAACCATAACAGCTCGTGAATGATAGACCTTAAATGCAGCTTCTTGGTAGTCACGAGCGGAAAACCTTCCTGTAAATTAAATCGCATCTGATACCCAAAAATACTTACTGTACCTGTACCCGTACGATCTCCTTTTTGAACTCCGTTTTCAAGGATGTGCTTCATCAACTCATGATACTGCTGCATAAGAAAGGTATTTTAATTTTTTGGCAACGCAATTTTAATCAGATGCTATTAGAATTACTATGACCAGCATACTTTTCTTCAAAACCAATACGTCTGCGTCAGACTATAGGATAAAAACTGAGGAAGTTACTGAGCTTGAAAGGATACACAGAAGATTCTCAATATATGTCTCTAAGGCAAAAAACTAATTTGATGGCATTAGAAATAGTCAGAAAAAAACCTACAACTAAATAATAGCCATACTGCGTATTAGTCTAAAAATATTATCTCCGTAAATGACGTAAAACCAGTTACATTATTCTAATCAGGTTGTTCACCAAAAAGCTCAATGAGGCTTTCTTCCAGTTCGTCAAACATATTATTGTCTTTAACAATATAATGCCGAACACCTTCTCTTACCATACGAAGTACCAAGCCTCCATCATCCTGTCCACTAAAAACTATGAACGGAATATCTCCATATTTTTGTGTTGCCCAGGTGTAGAACTGAAAACCATTTGCGCTTTTACCCTGCTCTGAAAAGTTGTAATCCGTAATGATTAAAGAGGGTTGCTCTTTTTCTAAACTGAGCATGCATTCTTCTACGGTATAATACTCCTTTACGCTATATCCTTTTCTTTTTAAAAAGGCAGCTATAGTAGCGGTGAAGATTTCATCATCATCCACTACAAATACAGTTTTTTTCTGATCCTGCATACAAATAGGTGTTGTGATACTACTGCAAAAAAATTACGGTTACTTCCTAAAGAAGTAACACACTTTAAATAGCGTATAGGTTGATCTGTAAATTAGTATCGATCATAAAATCTTCAGCTTCTTCTCTCAAATCCTCATCATGAGCGGGGTAGTACCAGTTAATACTAATTTCTCCTCCATCCTGTTCATACGTTTGAAGAAATTCTAACAACTGAAGTATCCCTTTAGAAGAGCTTGTATTGAAGTAGGATAATCTAAACTCAAATATGATTGGCTTTTTAGTTTCTGCAAACTGCTTAAGCCACCCTAATAAATTATCAAAGAAAACCCAGGTGTTTTCCAGATAGGACTCTCCTTCAATTTTGCAAATACCTGTTTCTGCGTCAAAATGCACATCAGGTACATAAAAAACACTTTTCTCTCCTTTAATAGAAAGCGATTTTAAAGTCTTGGCTTCCATACTACTTCTCAATGTTTATTTTAAATATTATCCAGGCAACATCATCAGTAATGTCTACAACTTCAACTTTTGGAGAGCTACCAGAAAGGATAGCAACCTGTATCAGGCCTATTCCTGCTCCATCTGTTTGTTGAACCAGTCTCATGCGTCTTCTTTGCCTTTTAAAACCTCTTAAGCCTTCTTTATCCAGCTCACTTATAGTTTTGCAAAGGGCAACAAGTTCGGCTACTTCCTTTTTGTTAAGTGCATTCCCGCAGTTGATTTCCAGATATTTCGATTTGTCTTCTACCTGAAACCAACCTACTCGCTCTGGCCTATTTCCATATTGAACCAGCTCCAAGGAATAGTTTTGCATATTCTGCGCTAGCTCTATAGCTATAGCTGCAATTCTCTTACTCAGACGCCCCAGTTTAGGCAGCCCAGCACGTAGTTGCTCTACTATTTTAACTATTACCTCTGGGGTAATAGGCCCTTTATAAGAGACCAGACTGTTTGGAGTCTGCTTGATGTAGAGTTTTTCAAATGGATGAATAACCTGCATATCTCTTATTAATTAAAACATACCCCAATTAAACTGATATCGTCTCTTTGCTCAGTATATTCAGTGTGTTCAGCATAAGTATTCATGAGCATTTTCTTTTGTTGTTCCATTGGCAGATGGTGCCACTCCTGTAAACATTCTGCAAATTTTGCTGATCCAAAACGCCTCCTGTCCTGGTTAGGCTGATCTATAAAGCCATCGGAGCTGATATATATTTTGTCGCCAGTTGATAGCTTTAATGTGTAGGTGTCAAAGTTTGCCTGCCTTTTTGAAGAGCCAAGAGAAAAGCGATTGCCTTTAAGTTTTTCAAGCTTGCCTTCTTTCACATACCAAAGTGTGTTTTTTGCTCCGGCATAAGATATATTATGCTCATTACCTACTTTTCGCACAATACAAATTCCAAGATCCATGCCGTGAAGACGAGAGGACTCATGGTAGCGAAAACGTTGGCGTAACTTTTCGTGTAGAAATGACAAAATCTCACTTGGTTCACTCATCTTATGTATCTGAAGTGCTTCTGTGAGTAAACTGTGACCAACTAAGGTGATAAGTCCACCCGGCACACCATGCCCTGTACAGTCCGCAACTATAATTACCTGATAGTTTCCATGATGGGATAGCCAGTAAAAATCTCCTGATATCACATCCTTAGGCATAAAGATGAGGTAGCTATCTGGGTAAAGCTGCTTTAGATATTCATGATCGGGCAATATAGACTCCTGAATTTGCTTGGCATACGCAATACTTTCCTGTACACGATTGTGCACAAACTCCAGCTGTTCCTTCTGCTCTGCCATCATTTTACGAGCCTGCTCCAGATAGTGCATCTGGGTTTTAAGCTTTTGCTCATTTTGATGTAGCAAAGCATTTTTCTTTAAGATTTCATCTTTCTGTTGCTGTAGTACTTTATTGTCACGGTTTTTTTGAAAAAAGCTGAATGCAATCACTACGATAATTAGCATGCAAAGCGCAAGCATAGCGTAGCCATACTTTCTTAATTTAGCTTCCTGAGTCAGGCGTTCTTCCTTGAGTTTTCGGTCCGTTTCTAAGAGCGCAATCGTCTGCCTTTGCTTTTCCTGCTCCAGTTTTTGGCGATTAAGCCTTAACGCCTGAAGCTCTTTCTCTTTGGACAACTCTTCCAGCCTTCTTTTCTGCTGCTCTGCATGTAGCTTTTCTCTAGTTAAGGCAAGTGCCTGCTTTGCATTATTACTTTCCAGAATTTGTTTGGAAAGAGCCAACTTCTGTAACTCTTTCTCTTTTTTCAGTATAGAAAGCTCCTGTTCCTGTAGCTTAAGCCTTGTTTCTTTACGTTCCTGGCTTAGCGCATTTTGCTCTTTTTCGCTCCAGTAGGCTTTAATTTGTTCTTCATTAGCTAATGCTAGCTGATATTGATCTGCTCTCTCTTTAAGATTTTTTTCAGTGTCTGCAGCTAGCAAAGCAATTATCTCATCATATTTACTTTTATACTCCTTTGCTTTACTATCCTTTTTCTCTTTAAGATAAATCAGTTGAAGCAGGTGATAACTATCTAACAAGGTCTTCCACGCTCTCTTCTCCAGCGCTAGCTGGCTTGCCGTTAATGCCTGTACGAGGGCATCATTTTGCCTGCCACTTAAAAAGAAATGAGATGCTTTATAATTTAGTATTTCAGCAACCTTTACTTCATCATTTTCATGTCGAGCTTCTTCTAAAGCTTGCTCATAGTAATGTAGGGCTAATTTATCGTTCTCAAGCTTGCTATATGCCAGACCAAGATTGATTAACAATACAGTAGGCTTATCAGAAATATTTACACCTAGATCAGTAGCTTTTTTAAATTGCTCAACTGCTTTTCTTTTATCTCCAGTTCGTAAAAAAAGGAACCCCAAGTTGTTCAAAGCAGCGATTTGGTGCCCATACTTTAGTTGTGCAGCATATGAAGCTTCTAATTGTCTGGCGTAACTAAAAGCTTGCTCATAATCTTCTTTCTCCTGAGCTATTTTTAATAAAACTTCGTCTACCTCCTGCAACAGATCCGTAGAATTATGTTGTTTGAAAGCATGCCGGGCTTTTTCACCGTAGAATTTAGCCTGATCCAGATTGCCTAGTATTAAATACTTAGCGCACATCTGCAACCTAAGCTGTGCCAGAATATGCGTATTGGAAGGGTTAGTAAGCAGTAGTTTTTCAAGCTGTCTTTCATAAAAAAGTGCTTGCTCATATATTTTATCAGCCTCGTATATCCCTGCAAGTACCTTATAAACAGAAGCTTTTACAGGGGTATGATTGCTAGCTTCCACTTTTAGCAAAGCAGCAATAGCATAAGATAATGCCAATTGCTTTTCGCCACTACCAAAAGCTTTGCGCGCTTCGTTTAAATATTTTTCTCCCGCCAAGATAGAGTCATCGGCACTGAATTTATCTAAATTGAGTTGAAAAGTAGACGTGTCAGATGATAACTGTGCCTGACTTTCTTTAGTGGTAACAAGTATAAATATGCTTATTAATACACATACTACTAAAGATGATTTGGCGATATGGAATTGTCTTTTTATCACTGATTAAAGCAGTATGTTTATTCCTAACATAAATAACCTATGGTTCTGATCTGTAAATGGTAGGGCATACTGCTTTTCGTTGAGTATATTTTTTACGTTGATATAGATAGAGTACTGGTTCCTGAATTGGTACGAGCATTTGCTATTTACAAGAACCTGTTCATTAATTTGATAGAGGTTTGTATTTACCTGCTCGTAATGCTCACTTAGATAATTTGCTGTTGCATTGAGGTTTACCCGGTCAAAAAAAGTAGAATAGTTAACCTTAATTACAGCAGACCAATGGGGATAATACAAGACTGTTTCCTCTGCCTGACTATCAAAAAGGTATGATACATAGCCATCCATAGACCAACGATCTATATCTAACGTTCCTGCTATAGTAGCTCCTGTCGCCGGTAAAGCTAAATATTCAAGCGGAGGCTTTTCTAATTTCTGCTTTTGTCTGAAAAAAGTAGCTTTTAGTTTAGCTTTGGATCCTACCAGCTGCTCTAGACTTAACTCTTGGGTTTGTAGCTCTTGTGCCTGATGCCCAGTCGTATCCTGTAAAAGATATTGAAAGCTCTGATAAGTCTTGGAAATGTTTGCTCGTATTGTAGTAGCAGGTGTAATGTTCCAAAGTACAGCTCCATGATAACCAAAAGGAAAGTCTACACCCTGCAACTGCTGGTAAACCTTTTGTCCAGCACTCAATTTAACTTGCCTATTCAAAAAGTGAGTAGACTGTTGAAAGTAAACAGAAGCCTGATTTCTAGTCCAATCTCCCTGAGCAATACCTTCTTCTAAAAGAGGTAATACTACAAATGCATTACTTTTAGGTATATACCTATCCGTTGTCCACTCACCTCCAGCTAAAAAATCAAATTTGCTTACAGCAACGTGACGCTCTACTCTCGCTCCTGCTTTTTGCGCATTGTAGTCCCATCCTGTGTAGCCTATAGCGTAATCTTTTTCACCTGACTGATAATACAGATTTGACCTCCATAGCTTATAATTAAGATGAAGGTTTACCCAGTTATTCTGAGATTTTCTGGTTGAAAGGGGGACTTCTCTGGCAGGTAAAAAAATACTCTGGGCTCTACTATTCTGGCTACCCATATCAACTTCTATACTCGCAAAATCTGCCCAGCTATAAGAGGTACTCAACAAAAAGGCCGTTGACGCCAAGGCTGAGCCTGTGTAAGTATTTGTTTGGGTGGCCTCTGGCAGATAAAACAATAAAGAGTCACTTTCCAGATAGCGTTTTTCCGAATGAATATAGTAAGTATCCTGAAATCTTGGACGAGTTTGGAAGTTGCCTCCGATTCTGAAGGAGAGCTTATCGCTGAAGCCTACGTTAAGGCTTGCATGATATTGATATGTATGAAAAGAACCTGCCTGCAGATTGCCTTTGATTTGTGTACCTGGTACCTGAGCATTGTTTTTTGTTACTATGTTGATCACAGCTAATACCCCTGCATAACCAAACCAGCTAGCATTTGGCGAGTGAATCACCTCTATACGTTCTATATCATCAACGCCTACTGGTGCAGACTCCCACCAGATTTGCCCTGACATGGCATCATTAAATGGAACAGCATCTAGCAGTAAAAGTAAATTTTCACGGGCATTTTCGTTACCTAGATTGTTAAAATTACTGTTACTACCTCTATATTCCACCTCATATACACCATTGGTTTTAAGCTTTACAATAAACTCAGGTAGTAACTGTAATGCTTCTGCAAGGCTATTGACACCACTTTTTTGAAGAGTTTCTTTAGTTAGTACACTTATATTCTGAGTGATGTTTTTCAGACTATCCAGCTTACGATTAGCTACATAAAACTGTGGTTCTTTTTTTTGAAGCACCTTATCTAAAGGCAAGTCTTTACTAATCTGTAACTGATACATGTTGACGCTATCGCTTAAGCTTTGAGCGAAAACGGTGGTATAGCAGCCTATAGCAAGCATAATAAAAATGACTACAGCTATAAATCTCAAGTTCAAAATCAAAATCCGCATGATTGGAAATGAAATGTTTGAGTTGGAGACTCATCACCGGGATACACTTTTACAGGGACACCCAAATCGTTTGTATCATAGACATAGGCATGTTTATTCCAAGCATAACCATCACTCTCTTGGTATAAACCTAAAGTATACAATGGTGCCTTCCCTATTAGTGTATTACCGACTAAATCATAAAGCAAAGCATTTACCTGAGGAGTAAATTTTATGGTAGGATTAATATACTCAGTGTACTTCCATTTTTTAATAAGCTCACCTTCCGCATTTCTTGCTTCTACTTCATGACTGCTGATGTAAGTATAATTTTCTTCAGATAATGGGCTCGTAGCATTCGTTTCTTCAAACTTTTCTATTTTAGACACCCTCCCCTCATCATCATATGCAAGTGCTATATATTCAAGCGTATTTTTACTTTCGTCTTCGCGCTCTAGGCTTATCCAGCTATCTTCAGTATACCCAAACGTCCAAACTTCAGATAAAGACAAAGTACCTGAACCGGTATGTTTCTTGGCCTCTACCAGCTTTTCTCCCTGATACAGCAGTTCCCAACTGTATGCTAACACACCATTTCTGCTACCTTCTATACCTACCAGCAGACGATTTTCATAAATATAATGTTCTTCTAACCCATCTTCCCATGCCCTATAAGATAGCATACAAGCATTTGGAATAGCTGCACCAACATATGTAAGTAGCTTTTCCTGAGAAACTACCTCTCCATTTTTACTTTTAATAATGATATAATACTTCTCAAAAGGATCTAAACCAGTAAGTGTCCACTGATTGTCAATGATTTCTTTTTCTCTATAACCTTCTAAAAAGTTAGAAAAAGTACTGTCCTGAGCGATACTTAAGAGATAGCTTTCTGCCCCTTCCACTAAACCCCAAGACAAAGTAAATGAGGTTAACTTACGGTCAACAATGTCTACACTAGATGGAGCGCTTAAATTTTCAGTTCTGATGGTAAGTGTATCAGAATATTGAGATAACGAATTATAAGCCTGAGTGCGTATTCTGAAATAATAGTCTGTATTTGCCTGAAGGTTGGTAAAAAGGTATATAAGCTCCAGAGTATTTACGTAGGCATAACTATTAACTTTGTTTTTGAACTCTCTATCGGTGGCTAACTCAAGTATATAGCCCTCGGCTTCTGTTACTTCATTCCAACTAACTTTAAACGTACGGCTACCAATTTCACTTGCCTGAAGTGCAAGAGGTGCAGCTAAGCTTTTAGTCTTTATTTTTAGAGTAGAAGAGTATACAGAAAACAATGAAGCCTCCTTAGCCCTTACCCTTACATAATATATTGTATTAGCATCAAGATCGCTCAAACTGATACTAGGTAAAGAAGTATTTTCTACCTGATAAAAAGTAGAGGCATTATTTGTAAAAAGTGGATCTAAACTAAGTTCAACTTCATAACTTTCTGCAGAAATTACTTTTTCCCAGTTAAGTAGTATTGTAGTATAAGAAGAGTCAGCTACATTTAGCCCCTCAGGTTTTTTTAGTTGAGTAGTAGCTGCATATCTAATATTTGACGGTAACGAAAAATGTTCTCCCTGAAAGGCACTTACTCTGTAAAAGTAAGCCTCTTTGGCATCCAGGTTATCAACTAAATAAGTTGTATCCTTTGCACCCTGAATAAGATAAACTTTATCTACTTCAACGAAATCAATATGCGAAGATATTTCAAGCTTATATCCTTCTGCTTCTTCTACGGACGACCATGCTAAGTTAAGCTCATTTGTATTTGTACTCAGAGGATCAAATGCTACCGGGCTTGGTAATTGAATAGTGGAAACTTGCTGTGTTTCAGAGTATTTTATGTTAGTACCAGAAGTTGTTTTTACTCCTACCCTGTAATAGTAGAGCGTATTTGGCTTTAAATTGTCTACCTTATATGTTAGCTCTTTTACAGATACCGGATATATATCTTCTACTTTCTCTGTAAAAGCTGTATCCAACGCAACGTCTAGTAAGTAGTATTCCGCTGATGGAAAAGCTTTCCATTCGGCAATAAAGCTATTAGGCTTTACTCCTGAAGCTTCTTTAACATCAGCGAAAGGCTCTATAAAGTCTTTCTTATCCTCCACACATCTGCTAAAGCATAAAGTGAAGATGATACCCCAGACCAAGCAAGAATAATTTGCTTTCACAGCAGTACACTTTTATGATTATTGTACAAATTATACACAAAAAAATGTAACAAATAAGCTGTATAACTATTCAAGCTGGCATGATAATAAGGTCAGTTATAAGTTTTTCTACAAAAGTGTACAACCATAGTCAATATCATACAGTCAACAATCTGCTCATTATATGCGCTTAATCAGACCGAAAAAGGAGATACTAAGGAGTATTATAACTAAAGCAGTAAATACCTTAATACAATACACCAAATATTTTCTGAAACATCGGTTTATTTACTTTTTAGCGATCGTATGTGACTTTCTTAAGAAGATTAACTAAGTAGATATAAGGATATATAAAAAGACGCTACATTTTTAAGGACTAAGCTTAAGTTTTACCTACGAACTTTAACTAGCTTACTGAAAAATTAATCTTGCCAGATAAGAATCACTTACTTAAGTAGTAAATATTATATCCCTTTAGTGTTTTCCCGTGGCTATTGTTACGAGATAAGTAATGAATAGAAATTTCTTGAAAAGAGGGATGTAATGTTCTGATCTAAAAATTTCCAGTAAATATGCCTTTAAAGCTAGATTTATAAATATTTACTTTTTCATTTTATTCATTTGATAGGCTTATTCATGTAATGTTTATCATTCCTACTCAAAAAAATGTCAAAAAACTGCTCTAATCCCTCAGGTACATTCTATTAATAGTAATATCAAATATTAGAATAATTATAATTATCTTTTTTTTTCGTAGCTTTAGTACATGAATTAAGTTTTTGAGGTTAATAAAACTAACAGTGACGATGTATAAGCAAAGCAATGAGGAGTTTCAGTTACAGGTAGGTGGCATAACGAAGCAGAGTTTTAGTCCCTGCGAATGTATAGGGAAGAGTGTTTCGGATATGGTTATTTCATTTGACCAAAACTTTATTGTCACATACATTAATGATAAAGCAAGTCAATTACTTAATTATAAGACAGAAGAAATTGTAGGTTTTCATATTACTGAGATATTTCCAAAGCAACAAACGGAGTTTCTTGAGGCTCTTCAGCAGGAAGTATTGGAAAATGGTCAGGTATATAATAGAAGATCATGTTTTTGTGTACGTGGTAAAAAACAATTACCTGTATCACTTTCACTATCCTGTATGCCTATTAAAGATTTTCCTGGTTTTATAATGATTGCTAAGGATGATCGACAGTTAGCCAAGGCTACGGAAGAGCTTAAAAAGAAAAATACGGAATTAGAAACTCTCATTTATCGTATCTCTCACGACTTAAAGGGGCCCCTGGCTTCAATGAATGGGCTTTTTCAGTTAATGGAATTAGAATCTGACAACCCAGAAGCCAGTCAGAACTATATGCAGCTGATCAAAAAAAGTGCGCAGAGACTGGAAGAAAAACTGATGGGCTTGCTTGAATTGGGCTTATCAAAAAAAGATACCATTGAGTACAAGCCTATCATGGTTAGAGAAAAGCTACAGGATATTATCCATGACTTACAGTCTTACCCCGGAAAAGATAAAGTGCTTATCCACCTTACTGCTTCAGAAAACTTTTCTTTTTATACAGAAGAAAAGCTATTTCAATCTATTATGCAGAACCTGATTGAAAACAGTATCAAATATCGTAAGCCTAATATTGCAGATGCAGTAACTAAAGTTTCAGTACGAAGATACCGTGAAGGAATAAAGGTTAAGGTAAAAGATAATGGGCTAGGTATGGATAAAGATTTACAGAAGCGTGCATTTGATATGTTTTACAGAGGGCACAACCATACCGAAGGTTCTGGCTTAGGGATGTTTATTGTTAAAACTCACGTAGAAAAACTAGGTGGAGAAATAAGAGTAAAGAGCACACCACAAATGGGTACTGAGGTTTGGGTATACTTACCGGATCCTAAAATTCAGAATGAAAACTATGGCAAGCTCGTCGTGACCGTCTAACATAAAAATACTGCACTACCTATCCACCTCACCCAGCACTATATCTATAGACCCCAAAATAGCAATTAGGTCAGCAATCATACAGCCTTTGGCCATTGCTCCTATTATAGAAAGGTTTACAAAACAACTACTTCTTGCCTTGCACCGAAAAGGGACATCACTTTTACCATCAGCACGAAAGTAGAAACCAAGCTCACCCCTGGGGTTTTCTGCCCTCACATATAAATCCTGTTTTTTAGGACGTATTTTTTTAGGTACTAAAGCTCTGGGGTCAAATTCTTTGGTCCGAGCTAAATCGCTTTGTAGTCTATCCAGACACTGCTCAATAATCTTTAATGACTCATAGCACTCTCTTACTCGCACATGAGTTCTATCCCAACAGTCACCTATAGTGCCCATCAGGCCTTCTCCCACAGGCACATCAAACTCCAACTCCGGATAAACAGAATACGCATCTACTTTCCGCAGGTCTAATTTAAGACCTGAACCTCGTAACATTGGACCAGAGATACCTGCATTAATAGCAAGGTCTAAGGGTAATACACCTACATTGGCCGTTCGCTCCACAAATATTTTGTTCTCCATCACCAGCTTCTCGAGCTCTGCGAGTTTTGGTTTAAGATAACGGACAAACTCTGAACAACGTTTCTCAAAGCCTACCGGCAAGTCATAGAATAAACCACCGACCCATATGTAATTATACAACATACGAGCCCCACAAGTCCACTCCAGCAAACGCATAATATGCTCTCTGTCCCGCATCAGCCATAAGAAAGGAGTATAAGCTCCAATATCCATCGCATAAGTACCAATAGCTACAAAATGTGAAGCTAGTCGGTTGAGCTCAGCTACCAGCACTCTTATAAATTCTACCCGCGGTGGAACCTGGTCTTTGATGCCTAGCATCTGCTCTACTCCCATAGCAAAGGCATGTTCGGAGTTCATAGAGGCCAGATAGTCCATGCGGTCTACAAAAGGAATAATCTGATTGTAAGGCAGATTTTCAGCATGTTTTTCAAAGCAGCGGTGCAAATAACCTAAATGAGGCACTACATCTACTATTATTTCTCCATCTGTAATTACCTCAAGACGTAATACGCCGTGGGTTGAGGGGTGCTGAGGCCCTACGTTCACTATCATCTCCTCTACCTTTAAATCCTCAGGACTGAACTTGTTAGGAGCAGATCTTCTTAAATGTGCTTCATCAAACTGATATTGTATCGGATTAGCCATGCTGCTTAATAAATTACCTTAATTCCGTGATAGTAATCCTGCTCTTTGTAATCTTTTTGAAGGGGGTGCCCTTCCCAGTCGGCAGGGAGAAGTATTCTTCTAGGATCAGGATGACCGCTAAAGTGAATACCTACCAAATCGTACGCCTCGCGCTCATGCCAGTCAGCAGTCCGCCAGATATGGCTTACAGTAGGCACCTCAAAAAGCTCAGTATCTTCTGCCGTACGAGGAAAAACTATATTTAATGCCAGTTGAAAATTATAGGGAATAGAATACAGATGATACACCACTTCCATTTTTGCCTGCTCAGGCCCGTGGTCTAAGCCCGTCAGGCAGGCCAGATAGTCAAAATAGCAGTGTTCGTTGGTGTGTAGTTCCATACATACCTCTGCTATTCTACTAGCAGCGACAGTAAGCATAGGAGGAGTAGATTCTACTTCGCTTTCTAATAGAATGTCTTCTCCAAACTTATTGATAAGTATCTCTTTAATTTCATCCAGGCTCATACAGTCTGTTTTTCCGGGCAGGTTGATTGTTCTTTGTCTTCCATCAGTTTTTCTAAAGCAGTAGGGGCCATCAGAGTTTCTTTACGAATTTTCTCTTGCAGCTTGAGTATTCCCCCTATCAAGGCTTCGGGACGCGGAGGGCAGCCTGGCACATAAACATCTACCGGAATAATACGGTCTACACCTTTCACTACATGATAGCCATGTTGCCAGTAAGGCCCACCACAATTGGAGCAGGACCCCATAGAGATGACATAGCGCGGCTCCGACATTTGCTCGTATAATCGGCGCACCCGGTCTGCCATTTTAAATGTAACTGTACCGGATACAATCATTACATCGGACTGTCTTGGTGAAGGACGAGGAATAACGCCAAATCTATCAAGATCATAACCCGAAGCGTAGGTAGACATCATCTCTATGGCGCAGCAAGCCAAACCAAAGCCCATAGGCCATAGTGAAGATAGCCTTGCCCAATTTACCATATCATCTATTTTGGTAACAATAACGCCTCCTTTTCCAAACTGCTGATCTAGTAGACCTCCCATTTTATCTTTTTCGGATTATAATAATCTTGATTTTAAATTGATACGAGCGAGCCAGTATTAATACTTGTCTGAAACCCTATCGTAAAGTTCTTTAGGTATATGTGAGTTGTATTCGGGCTTGTTAACCTGTGGTTTTATCCAGTCCAGAAATCCTTTAGCCCAGGCATACGCTAAGCCCAAAGAAAGTATTCCGATAAAGATCAGCATCTCTACTAAAGAAAACCAGCCCCAAAGCCCATGCGTGCCTTCAATCAGGGTCTTTTGTCCAAAAACGGTTGCCCACGGAAATAAGAACACAATTTCTACATCAAAGAGGATAAAGATAAGAGCCACAATGTAGAAGCGAAAATTAAACTGACCCCAGGCAGAACCGCTAGGATCTTCACCACATTCATAGGTAGTATTCTTTTCTGCATTTGGCCGGTCAGGGCGTATCATCTTTGCCGTTAATAACGCAATGCTCACAAAAATGCCACTACCCACGATAAAAAGTAGTATAACGCTAAATGCTGAGAGCTGAGTATCTTGGCTTATCATATGGGCACTCTGAAATTTAAAAATCTAAAGGGTCAAAATGCTTAAAATGGCCATTCATCCGTATTCGCTCTTTGGTTCGCTCCATTTCCTGCAACACAGGAATAGTTTTTTTCAGGTGTTGGACTAAAAAAAGCTGACGATCGTATTCTCTTTCTATCTTAAGAAGCTGATACTCCTGCTCCAGCGAGAGACCGACTTTATGGCCGATCTCAAAGGTAGTAATATCTGCATCTACTTCCACTCTTTTCACGATATTCATCAGCTCATATAGCTTAGTAATCAGTTTTATCATCTCTCTCCGCAACTCCTCAGTACCATCCATTTTATCTTTCAGATAAAAT